>NZ_WWCP01000009.1 GCF_009857505.1 Duganella lactea | reverse complement strand
TCGCCGGCCGCGCGGCGCTGGCGGCCACCGCCGGCGCCGGGGCCGGCGCGGCGCCATCCTTGCCATTGTCCGGGCGCTGCAGTTCCGCCAGGTTGGCGTCGGTGTACGGTTTCTTCTCGCCTTTCGGGCCGGTTTTCTTCACCACCGGCGCCGGCGGCGGCGTCTTGTCGGACGGCGGCATGACGATGGCGGCGGTTTCCACGCCCGCGCTATTGGGCGCGCTGTCCGGCGGCAGCACGCGCAGCACCTGGTCGACCTTGATGTCGTTCGGGTTGGACAGGTTGTTCCACACCACCAGATCGCGGTAGTTCTGGCCGAATTCCAGCGCGATGCGGATCAGCGTGTCGCCTTTTTTGACGGTGTACAGGCCGCGCTCCTCGCGGGCGATCTGCGCCGTTTCGCTCGGCGTGGCGGGTTTGACTGCGGGCGTAATCGGACGGTCGATGACCGGAGCCTGGTGGGGGGTGGTCTGGCAGGCGCTCAATACAAGGAGCGCCAAGCCCATGGCGAGCACATTGCTTTTATTCGTCATTCTCATCTTCGTTTTAGTGGGGTGGACGCTACCTAGATAACGCCCGGACGCAAGGGCACGAAGTGGCAATCTTCCAGCGTTTCGCTGGTCCACTCCTGTCTGCCGATGCGCGTAATCAGTTCCAAATGCTGCGTGTGGACGCCGACCGGCGCGACCAGTCGGCCGCCGATGGCCAGTTGGTCCAGCAGCGCTTGCGGCACCGCCATGCCGGCCGCGGCCAGAATGATACCGTCAAATGGCGCCGCTTGCGGCAGCCCTAGCATACCATCTCCGTAGTGCAGGCGCAGATTCGGCACACGCAAGGGGCGCAAATTGGCCTTCGCCAGCTCGTGCAAAGGCTTGATGCGCTCGATCGAATACACCTCCTGCGCCACGCGCGCCAGCACCGCCGCCTGGTAGCCGCAGCCGGTGCCGATCTCCAGCACGCGTTGCAGCGCGCCGCCGTTGCGCATCACCTCGATCATGCGGGCGACGATGTAGGGCTGGGAAATCGTCTGCTGGTGGCCGATCGGCAGCGAGGCGTCGATATACGCTTGCGGCGCCAGGCCCTCGTCCATGAACCGGTGGCGCGGCACGCTGTCCATCGCCGCCAGCACGAGCTGGTCCTGGACGCCCTGCTTGGCGATCCGCTGCACCATGGCGCGGCGCACGCCGTCCGACACCAGCGCGCTCTGGCGCGGCGCCGTCTGCGGCGCGGCCTGTGCCCGCTCCAGCGCCGAACTGTGCGACTTGGACGGCGCGGCGACCGGACGCGGCGCGGAATACGCCGGCGGCGCATAACGCGCCGCGTTCTGGGTGGCGGTTTGCGGTGTCGCCACCGGCTTGAATACCGTTGCCTTCCTGGCCCCCTGATCGACTACCGAGGACAGCGGCAAAGGAAAGGTACGGTTTTTTTCGGTCATGCCAAGGCCCTTGCCAATGCATTCAGTTGGGTGGTGTGGGTCAGATCGATCTGCAGCGGCGTGATCGACGTTTGGCCCTGCGCGCAGGCGTGAAAGTCGGTACCGTCGCCGGCGTCCTTGCAGGCGCCCGGCGGGCCGATCCAGTAAATCTCCTTGCCGCGCGGGTCGCTGGCCTTGATCACCGGCTCGGAATGGTGGCGCCGGCCCAGCCGGGTGGCCACCACGGTATTAAGCTGGTCATAAGGACGGTTGGGTATATTCACGTTCAGCAGGTAGGGGCGCGGCAACGTTTGATAATAGCGCTGCACGATGTCACGCGCATGACGCGCGGCGTCGTCGATGTGCTCCCAGCCATAGGCGCCCTGCGAAAAAGCGATGGCCGGAATGCCAAACAGATAACCCTCGGTCGCGGCCGCCACTGTGCCGGAGTACAGCGTGTCGTCGCCCATATTCGGGCCGTTGTTGATGCCGGACACCACCAGGTCGGGCCGCTCATCGAGCAGCGCAGTCAGCGCCACGTGCACGCAATCGCTCGGAGTGCCGTTGACAAAATAAAAACCATTGCTCGCCCGCTGCACCGACAAGGGCCGGTCCAGCGACAGGGAGTTCGACGCGCCCGAGCGGTTGCTGTCCGGCGCCACCACGACGATCTCGGCGATCGGGGCGAGCGCATCGGCCAGCGCATTGATGCCGGGCGCCAGGTAGCCGTCGTCATTGCTTATCAGGATTCTCATTCAGATGATTTTACCCGAAGCAATGGCCGGACTGCGCATGCCTGCCACCCGATGACGTATTAATTTTTGTCAACGCGGTGGGTTGCGGGGGGCGGACGGATGACCATCGAGCGCCAGCAAATCATCGGTCTTGCGCGACCACGGACTGTTGGCCGACGCGCCATGGCGGCGGGACGACCGCGGCAGCGCGTCGCCGTAGTCGTCCATGGCCGCGTCCTGATGCAGTTCCGGCACCAGCGGCGCCTCGTCGGCCGGCACGCCCAGCTGCAACTGGACGTCGATCAGTTGTTCGCGCGCCTCGCGGGTGTGCGCGTGATCCGGCCCCAGCCGGCGCAGATTGGCTTTCAGCACCGCGTCCAGCAGATTGCGGGCCAAGCCCAATTCTTGCATTTGAAGCAAGGTATGCGCCAGCGCCGTCTTGGCGTGTAGCGTATCGACGTGCTCCGCGCCCAGCAGCCGCTTGCGCGCGGCCAGCACCTGCTCCTGCGCGGCGCGGGCCAGCTCGGCCTCGCGGCGTTGCAGCAGCAGGTGGGCGCGCGCCGCCCTGGCCGACAGCGTCAGCGGATGGTCCGCCCCCAGCACGCGCAAACAGGTATCCAGCACGCTGTCCTGCAGCGGCAGCGCCTCCGACAGCCGGCCCTGCAAGCCCAGCGTCGCGGCCAGGTCGGCGCGGGCGCGCAGCGTGTCGATATGTTCGGCGCCCAGCATGCGCTGGCGGGCCTCGACGATGGCTTCGTCAAGGAACTGGGCCTCGTCCAGCCGCCCCTGCCAGCGTAACGTGTCGGCCAGATTGATTTTGCTGACCAGCGTATCCGGATGATCCTCGCCAAGGCCGCGCTGACGCAGCGACAGGCTTTCCTCGAAACAGGTCAGCGCCTGCCGCAGCCGCCCCTCGCCACGGTACAACGCGCCCAGCGCGTTGAGGTCGCGCGCCAGCGGCGGCGAGACGGCGCGCGCCGCCGCCCCGCCCTCTTCCAGCGCCCGACGCGCCTTGCCGATCGACGCCTGCAGCCGGATTTCACCGAGCGATTGCCATGGGAAATAGCCGGGTGCGAGCCACGCCAGCAGGGCCTCGAAGGTGCGGGTCAGCGAGAAACGGTCGCCATCGCCTTGATCCTGCCGCACCGCCACCTGTTCGCCGTAGGCCAACGCGCGGGTTTGCTGCAGTTGCACCTCGTCGAAATAGCTTTCCAGCGAAATCTGCTGCATGCCATAGCTTTCACGCAGCACGTCCTCGAAGCCGGACTGGTAGCCGGCGATCTGCTGCGCCGGGTCGCCGCGGCGCCACTGCGCGCGCTGAACGCTGTCATCCATCTCCATGCGCGAGGGCAAGGGATAGACCATCAGCGGACGCTGCTCGTCCTCATGACTGCGGCGATAGGTGGTGGCGCGCTGGATCACGGCCTGCACTCCTTCCAGGCTCTGCCGATTGGGCGTGAACACCAGCACCAGCTTGCGCGGCAACAAGGTGGTGCAGATGCCGGCAACGTCGGTGCGGCCGGTGCGCGAATCGACCAGCACATAGCGGAAGTGGCGCGCCATGCGTTCGGCGAAGCAGCGGAACAGCGCCGGGCAACTGTGGAACAGCGATTCCCACTGCAGCGCCGCCAGCCGCTCGGGGAAGGTCTCGTCCAGCCGGCCGGCGCGCATCAGGTACAGCTGGCTGGCCTCGTCGACGCGGCTGACATACTGCTCCCAGCCGACCGCCGCCAGCACCTCGTGCGCCAGCGCCTCGTCGTCCAGCGCCACGGCGCCGTCGCGGCGCCGGCGCAACTGCTCGTGGCAGGCCTCGAAAAACTCCAGCACCCCCGGCTGGTGCTCATGCGCATGGTCGAAGTAATGATGCAGCCCCGGCGCCTCCAGATCCCAATCTATCATCAGCACCGGGACCGAGGCATTCTGCTGGCGCGCCAACAACACCGCGATATTCGACAGCGCCATGGTGCGACCGCTGCCGCCCTTGTAAGAATAGAAAGTGATGACCTCGCCGCCGCTGCTCAGCGGCGGTAGTGGCAGGGAAGTAAGTTCCATGACTAACCTTTAGCGTGGGAAATGTGGAGGAGGAATGGCGCGCCACTCGGGCGGGATGTCCGGCAAGACGAAACGACTGCAGTCGTGCTCCGGCGGCGTGCTCTGTTTTAGACAGTGGTAATGCTCGGCAATGCGGTGGACGATTTTTTCAATGTCCGGGATGAAATCGGGATTGGCCTTGAGGTCGCCGCTGGCCAGCGTGTAGCGGGAAAAGTCGACGTACATGCCGGGACCGGCGATTTGCGGCGGCAGGCTGACCGGGTGGCGCGTCATGATGACCGGGATGATCAGGTGGCTGGGCAGCGTGTACCACTGTTGGCGCTCGGCCTCGATAAGTTGCATTGCTGCAAACTCGCGCCGGGTGTAGCCGTGCGCCTCGTATTTGGGGGTATAGATGACAATCATGCAAACGCTCTCGCACAGCGCGCGTGCGATTTTGCTGTCGAGGTCGTCTCCGCCCCCGAGTTGTTCACTATCAACAAAGAGTTCGTTCTCGTTGTCGAAGTGAGGTTCCAGATAGCATTTCAAGGCGTCGACCAGGTCGTTCTTGAATTTGCTCATGTACGCATGCTGGCCATGTGCATAACTGAAAAAGCAGCCGTGACGGATAGTCATGATATCCCCCTTCGTTTAACCAACTCTAACAATCATTTATACAAACACTTTGCGCCAGCACAAACGCGCGGCAGTCCGAACCTTGCGCAAACGGGTGGCGTTTTCCGGTAAGATAAAAAATATAACGAGCGTTCTTTTTTATAACCAAGGAGACCAGAATGAAAGCAATCGTATGTGACGCATGGGGCCCGCCGGGCATGCTGAAACTCCTGGAATTGCCGGATCTCGTCCCCGGTCCGGGGCAGGTGGTGATCGACGTGCACGCCGCCGGCGTCAACTTTCCGGACGTGCTGATCGTGCAAGGAAAATACCAATTCAAGCCCGAACTGCCGTTCGTTCCGGGCAGCGAAGTGGCCGGTGTGATCCGCGCGGTGGCGGCCGACGTCAACACTTTCCGGACCGGCGACCGGGTCATCGCCTTCGTCCCGACCGGTGGCTTTGGACAACAATTATTAGCGACAGCACAATCGCTGATCCCCATGCCGCCCGATATGGATTTCGACACCGCCGCCGCCATCACGCTCACCTACGGCACCTCGTATCACGCGATTGTCGACCGCGCCAAGCTGGAAGCTGGCGAGAACATGCTAATTCTTGGCGCGGCCGGTGGTGTCGGGCTGGCGGCGATCGAGATCGGCAAAGCGCTGGGAGCCCGCATTATTGCTTGTGCATCGACCGATGAGAAGCTGGCGGCATGCCGCCAGCACGGCGCCGACGTGCTGATCAATTACAACAAGGAAGATTTACGCGCCGCGATCAAAGCAGCGACCGACGGCAAGGGGCCGGACGTGATTTACGACCCGGTGGGCGGCGACTATACGGAAGCGGCGTTCCGCTCGATCGCCTGGGGCGGCCGCCATCTGGTGGTGGGATTCGCCAACGGCGCCATCCCCCAACTCCCGCTCAACCTGGCGCTGCTGAAAGGCGCCTCGCTGGTCGGCGTGTTCTGGGGAGCGTTCACCAAACGCGATCCCCAAGGCAACATGGCCAATATGCGCCAGCTGCTGCGATGGCTACAGGAAGGCAAGATTCGGCCCCACATCTCAAAACGCTACCGACTGGACGAAGCGGCGCAGGCGCTGAACGACATGGCCGCCCGCAAGGTCACCGGCAAGATCGTGGTGCTGCCACAATAAACTCCGGTGTCAGGTCTGACATTCGCACACGGGCTCAACTGCTACGCAGTTGAGCCCGTGTGCGAATGTCAGACCTGACACCGGTTTTGATACTAAAAGTTACTGATCGGAATTCTTGTTTCGGAAGAATTCGAGCACGACGTCCAGCTCGCGGGTGCGTTTGAAGGATGGCAGGCTTTGCCAGATGCGCTTGCCGTAAGGCTTGGAAATCACCCGCGGATCACACAGCATCAGCACGCCACGGTCGTTTTCGTCGCGGATCAGCCGGCCCGCGCCCTGCTTCAGGTTGATGATGGCTTCGGGCAAAGTGTGGTGCATGAAGCCGTTTTTGCCCTGCTTTTCCATCACTTCGATGCGGGCCGCCAGCACCGGGTCGTCCGGCGGCGCGAACGGCAGTTTGTCGATGATCACCAGCGACAGCGCGTCGCCGCGCACGTCGACCCCTTCCCAGAAACTCTGCGATCCGATCAGCACGCCATTGCCGGCCTTGCGGAACTGGTCCAGCAGCTCGGTCCGGCCTTTGTCGCCCTGGACGAACAGGGGGAACGGCAGGCCGCGCTGTTCGAATTCGTCGCGCAGACGCTCGGCGGCGCGTTTCACCGCCCGTAAAGTCGTGCATAACAGGAAAGTTTTACCGCCGGCCGCTTCGATCACCGGCAGCGCCAGGTCCAGCACGGCGTCGGTGTAGCCGAAGGAATTCGGGTCCGGCAGGCCGGTCGGCACATACAAAATGCCCTGCTCTTCGTAGTTGAACGGACTCGGCCAGGACATCGAGGGCTCGTCCGTCAGCCCCATCTGTTCGGAGAAATGGCTGAAGTCTTTTTTCACCGCCAGCGTCGCCGAGGTGAAAATCCAGCTGCGCGGCACGCCTTCGCGCTGGCCGGTGAAGATCGGCGCGATCGACAGCGGCGTCTTGTGCAGCTGCAGCGACGAAGCGTAGGCTTCGACCCAGAATACCGCCTCCTCGCCCTTGGCGACCTTGGCTTTCGGGTCAAATTTCCAGGCGGCCAGGCGGGCGGCCAGGTCGAGGCCGCGCTGGCGGCACTGTTCCAGCGTTTCGGCACGCTCGGCCTGGGTTTCCAGCACCGCGATCATGCCGTCCAGCTGGTCCTTGAGGGTGGCCAGCGCCGGGAAGAAGTCGCTCGACGGGGCGATCTGCGGCAGCGACAGGCGCACGATGTCCTGCGGGAACGTCAAGCGCAGATCGCGCGCGGCCTTTTCCACCACCGTGACCACTTTGCCCCAGTCGGCGCCGTCGCGCGCGTTCGACAAGCCTTCGGCCAGCACATCGCGGCACAGCTCCAGCACTTGCGAGGTCGAGAACGTGTCGCCAAAGAACAGCGTGGCGGTGTCGGGCAGCTGGTGCGCCTCGTCAAAGATGATCGTGTTGGCCGACGGCAGCAGCTCGGCCACGCCAGAATCCTTCAGCGCGACGTCGGCGAAGAACAGGTGGTGGTTGACCACCACCACATCGGCCTGCTGCGCCTCCTTGCGCGCCTTCATGATGAAGCAGTCCTGGTAATACTGGCATTCGGCGCCCATGCAGTTGTCGCGGGTCGAGGTCACCAGGTTCCAGATCAGCGCGTTTTCCGGCACCCGCGCCAGCTCGGCCTTGTCGCCGGTCTTGGTCATTTTCAGGAAGCGCGAGATTTCGCGCAGGTGACCGACGTCGTCGCGCGAGGTCATGCGGCCGTTCTGCAGCGTGCGCTCCAGATGGTAGTGGCACAGATAGTTGGAACGCCCCTTCAGCAGCGCCACCGAGACCGGCGCCTGCAACGCCGCGCGCACGGTCGGGATGTCGCGCAGGAACAGCTGGTCCTGCAGGTTCTTGGTACCGGTCGAGACGATGGTCTTGCCGCCCCACAGCAGCGCCGGCACCAGATAGGCGAAGGTCTTGCCCGTGCCCGTCCCGGCCTCGGCGATCAGCGTGGTCTGGCCGGCGATGGCCGACGCCACCGCCTTGGCCATTTCGGTTTGCGAACGGCGTGGGCGGAAGTCGCCGACGGCCGGCCCCAGCGGGCCGCCGGCGCCGAACAGGCGTTCGACCTCGGAGTCGTACTTGCCGGGAGGCTGTTCAGGCGTGGCGCCGATGACGGCGGGCGTGGCGTCGGTGGACGGTGGCAGGGGTTCGGTCAAAATAAACTTCGTTGTGGCGTTTCGGCTCAGGCCGGCACGTCCGGCACCAATTGCATTTTCAGCAGAGTGATATGGTCCTTCAGTTGCAGTTTGCGCTTTTTGAGGCGGCGCAATTGCAGTTGATCGTGGTGTCCGTCCAGCGTCAGCATGGTGATGACCGCGTCCAGATCGCGGTGCTCGACGTCGAGTTCAATCAAACGACGCTGGATATCTTGCACATCAGTCATATTTCTCAACCAAATAGTTTCAGCGGAACAACAGGTAGTTGCATACAAACTGCGACACGGTGCGTAGTTTAATCTACCCCGCGCCGGACGCCAACCAGTCATCCGCCGACGCCGCCCTGGCGGCGCGGATTACTGGGCCGGCGCCTGCTGCTTCGCCGCCGCTTTTTTGGCGGCGGCCGCTTCTTTCTCGGCGGCCAGGCGGGCTTTCTCCGCGTTCTCAGCCTTCTTGCGGGCGACGATTTCCTGACGGCGCCGCGACTCTTCCTGCTTGCGCGCAAACGCCTCGACGTTGGCGGCGCGCTGGGCGGCGCCGGCGGCATCCTGTTGCGCCTGGCGTGACTGCTTGGCGGCGAACTCGGCTTCGCGGTCGGCCACGCGCGGGCCGGTCGGCGGCTTCGGCGCCGCGTGCTCTTCCTTCGGCGCGCGCGGCGCCTGGGCGGCGCGCGTCGCGGCGTCCTCCTGCTCCTTGCGCGCGCGCTCGGCCAAGTCGGCATCGCGCTTGGCGACCGAGGCCACCCGCTTGAAGTGCTCGGCGTCGACTTCGCGCGCACGAATGGCGGCCAGCGCCACGCGGCGTTTTTCCTTGGCCTTGTCCAGGCAGTTGTTGACGAAGAATTTGTTATTGCACACGCGCTCGCTTTCAGCGAACGCCGCGTTCACGGCCTCACGGTCCTGGGCCACCTTGACCAGGGCGGCGTCGGCCTGCTCGACCGAAGTGACCTGCTGGGCTTGCGCCGCTGCGCTCAGCACAGCCAGCGCGATCATGACTAAACGGGCTTTCATACGCTTTCCTTCACGACAGCGAGGCGGCGGCGCCCCGCTGCTGGCGGTTCATATATTCCTGCGACTGCATCTCGACGATGCGCGACACGGTCCGGTGGAATTCGTTGGCCATGGCGCCGGTCGTGTACAGCTCCTCCGGCTCGACCTCCGCCGACATCAGCAGCTTGACGCCCTGGTCGTAGAACACGTCGATCAGCCAAGTGAAGCGGCGCGCCTCGGACGACATCGACGCCGACATCGCCGGCACCCCGGACAATATCACGGTATGGAAACGGCTGGCGATTTCCAGATAATCGTTCTGCGAGCGCGGCCCGCCGCACAGCGTGTTGAAGTCGAACCAGATGATGGTGCCGGCGCGGCGCAGCGCGCGAATCTCGCGCGCCTCGATGCGGATCATCGGGTCTTCGTCGGCGGTCTCGGCAATGCTGGCGTAGGCCTCGCGCAGCGCCTCGTCGGTCTTGGCGTTGAGCGGCGTGTAGTAGGCCTCGACCTGCTCCAGCGCGCGGCCGCGGTAGTCGATGCCGGCGTCGATGTTCATCACGTCGAGCTTTTCGTACAGCAGCGCGATGGTCGGCAGGATGCGGTCGCGGTGCAGACCGTCCGGGTACAGCAGATTCGGATCGTAGTTCGAGGTCATGATGAAGGACACGCCGTTGTCAAACAGCGCCTTCAGCAGGTTGTACATGATCATGGCGTCGGCCACGTCCGAGATGTGGAACTCGTCGAAGCAGATCAGCCGGTATTTTTTGGCGACGCGCTTGGCCACCTCGTCCAGCGGGTCGGCCACGCCGCGCAGCTCGTCGAGTTGACGGTGCACGTCGCGCATGAATTCATGGAAGTGCAGGCGCGTCTTGCGCACCAGCGGCACCACCGAGAAGAAACTGTCCATCAGGAAGGACTTGCCACGGCCCACGCCGCCCCACATGTACACGCCTTTCGGCACGGACGGGCGATTGATCAGGCGCCGGAAGGTGCTGGAGCGCTGCGACTTGTAGTCGACCCATTCGTCATAGCATTGCTGCAAACGGGTGATCGCGCGCTGCTGCGCCTCATCGGCCTTGTAGCCGCGCTGCGCCAGCGCGTTGTGGTAGTACTCTTGGACGTTCATAGCTTCAATCTGCACAAACAAAAACGGCGGGCCATGACGGCCCGCCCTATAACAGCGACTACATCAACTTAGAAGTTGAGGGTACGCTTGTCGATGGCCAACGCGGCCTCCTTGGTCGCTTCCGACAGCGACGGGTGGGCGTGGCAGATACGCGCGATGTCTTCGGCCGAAGCCTTGAACTCCATCGCCACCACCGCTTCGGAAATCAGCTCCGACGCCATTGGGCCGATGATGTGCACGCCCAGGATTTCGTCGGTGGTCGCGTCCGCCAGGAACTTGACCATGCCCGAGGTGTCGCCCAGCGCGCGCGCGCGGCCGTTGGCCAGGAACGGGAAGGTGCCGGCCTTGTAAGCGACGCCGTCGGCCTTCAGTTGCTGCTCGGTGCGGCCGACCCACGCGATTTCCGGCGAGGTGTAGATCACCCAAGGAATGGTGGCGAAGTTGGTGTGGCCGTGCTGGCCGGCGATACGCTCGGCCACCGCGACACCCTCTTCTTCCGCCTTGTGCGCCAGCATCGGGCCGCGCACCACGTCGCCGATCGCCCAGACGCCTGGCAGATTGGTTTTGCAGTCGTCGTCGACCGCCACGAAACCGCGCTCGTCCAGCGACAGGCCGACCTTGTCAGCGGCCAGACCGTTGGTGTTCGGGGTACGGCCGATCGAGACGATCAGCTTGTCGAACACGGCGGTGTTGGCTTCGCCCTTGGCGTTGTCGTATTCCACGGTGACGTTGTTGGCGCCCTTGGTGATCTTGCCGATCTTGCAGCCGAGGTTGATGTTCAGGCCTTGCTTGGTGAACAGCTTGTTGGCTTCCTTGGCGATCTGCTCGTCGACGGCGCCGAGGAAGGTCGGCAGACCTTCCAGCACGGTCACTTCCGAACCCAGACGACGCCATACCGAACCCATTTCCAGGCCGATCACGCCGGCGCCGATCACGCCCAGCCTCTTCGGCACGTCGCCGATGGCCAGCGCGCCGGTGTTCGACAGGATCAGTTGCTCGTCGAACTCCGCGCCTGGCAGCGCGCGCGCGTTCGAGCCGGTGGCGATGATCACTTGCTTGCCGACGATGGTTTCGTTGGCCGGCGCCGACACGGTCAGCGGGTAGCCTTCAGCGGTGGCGGCGCCGGCGAAGGCGGCGCGACCGTGGAAGAAGGTCACCTTGTTTTTCTTGAACAGGAACAGGATGCCGTCGTTGTTTTGCTTCACAACGGTGTCCTTGCGCTTGATCATTTGCGGCAGGTTCAGCGACAGGCCGGCGACGTCGATGCCGTGTTCCTTGAACGCGTGACCGGCGTGCTCGTAGTGTTCCGACGATTGCAGCAGCGCCTTCGACGGGATGCAGCCGACGTTGGTGCAGGTGCCGCCCGGTGCCGGGCCGCCTTTTTCGTTTTCCCACGCGTCCACGCAGGCCACCGAGAAGCCCAGCTGTGCGGCGCGGATGGCGGCGATGTAACCGCCGGGACCGGCGCCGATAACTACTACGTCAAATTGTTTACTCATTTTTAATGTCCAATCAGTTCGTCTTCAGGCACGAAGATCCATAACAGAATGTAGATGGCGAGACCGAAACCGAAGGTGCACACAAACAGCACGAACAGCAGCCGCCAGATCCACGACTCGACTCCGCTGATGCGCCCCAGTCCGCCACACACGCCGCCCAGCCAGCGGTCGCCGCGCGAACGGCGCAGGGTGCTGAAGTCGCCGCCGGCGCCGCTGTTCTGGCGGTCCAGCAAACGGGCTTTGGCGGCGGCGAACTCGTCGTCCGACAGCGCACCGGCCTGATGCAGTTCGTGCAAACGCTTGATTTCTTCAGCAACGCTCATCATTCATGACCTTCCCGAGAATCCCCCGGCGCCACGCGGCGCCGGGGTCACGCGATGAATTACAGGTCCAGCAGCAGACGGGCTGGATCTTCCAGCGCTTCCTTCATGGCCACCAGGCCCAGCACGGCTTCGCGGCCGTCGATGATGCGGTGGTCGTAGGACATCGCCAGGTAGTTCATCGGACGCACAACGATCTGGCCATTTTCCACCACGGCGCGGTCCTTGGTCGCGTGCACGCCCAGGATCGCCGATTGTGGCGGGTTGATGATCGGGGTCGACAGCATCGAGCCGAAGGTGCCGCCGTTCGAGATCGAGAAGGTGCCGCCGGTAAGGTCGTCCAGGGTCAGCTTGCCTTCTTTGGCTTTCTGGCCGAATTCACCGATTTTCTTCTCGATTTCAGCGATCGACATCTGGTCGGCGTTGCGCAGGATCGGCACCACCAGGCCGCGTGGCGAACCAACCGCGATACCGATGTCGAAGTAGCCGTGGTACAGGATGTCGTTGCCGTCCACCGACGCGTTCAGGATCGGGTATTTCTTCAGCGCGGCGACAGCGGCTTTGACGAAGAACGACATGAAGCCCAGCTTGACGCCGTGTTCTTTCTCGAACTTGTCCTTGTACTTGGCGCGCAGGTCCATCACTGGCGCCATGTTCACTTCATTGAAGGTGGTCAGGATGGCGTTGGTCGATTGCGATTGCAGCAGACGCTCGGCGATACGGGCGCGCAGACGGCTCATCGGCACGCGCTCTTCCGGACGGTCGCCCAGGTTGGCGGCGGCCGGCGCGGCCACTTGTGCCAGCGCTGGTTTCGCGGCTGGCGCGGCCAGTGGCGCGACAGCCGGGGTCGACGATGCCGAAGCGGCCAGGGCGTCGCCCTTGGTCACGCGGCCATCTTTGCCCGAACCGGCGACGTCGCCAGCCGACAAGCCTTTTTCCGACAGAATCTTGGCGGCGGCCGGCATGGCCACGTCGCCTTTCGCGCCACCGGTGGCGGCGGCTGGAGCGGCGGCTGGCGCTGCGGCGGCTGGCGCTGGCGCGGCGGCGGCGGCGGCTGGCGCGGCAACGGCGCCGGCATCGGTGTCGATGATGGCGATGACTTCGTCGGCCACCACGGTGCTGCCGTCGCCCTTGATGATTTTCACCAGGACGCCAGCTGCCGGTGCTGGCAGTTCCAGAACCACTTTATCGGTCTCGATGTCGATCAGGTTTTCGTCGCGAGCAACGGCTTCGCCGACTTTTTTATGCCAGGTCAGCATGGTCGCTTCTGCGACGGATTCCGACAGTTGAGGAACTTTGACTTCGATTTGTGCCATTGTAAAACTCCGTATATTTTGTTGTTGCGGCGCCCCGCCGCGTCGCAGCGAGGCGCTCCGTTCATAAAGTGGTGCGGCTTATTTGGTCAGGATGAAACCCTTGAGCTTCGAGAATGCGGTTTCCAGCAGCTCTTTTTGCTGAGCGTAGTGCTTGTCGTAGTAACCGACCGCTGGCGACGCCGACGCTGGGCGACCGGCGTAAGCCAGACGCTGGCCCGATTCCAGGCTCTCGAAGATGTTGTGCTGAATCTGGAACCATGGGCCCTGATTCTGTGGCTCATCCTGTGCCCACACCACTTCGGTCGCGGCCGGGAACTTTTTCAGTTCGGCAGCGAAGGCCTTGTGCGGGAACGGATACAGCTGCTCGATACGCACGATGGCGGTATCGGTCTGGCCGCGCGTTTTGCGTGCGTTGACCAGGTCGTAGTAGACCTTGCCCGAGCAGGCGATCACGCGTTTGACTTTCTTGGCGTCGATGCTCTCGTCCACTTCACCGATCACGGTCTGGAACGCGCCCTTGGCCAGTTCGCTCAGCGGCGAACCCGCGTCCTTGTTACGCAACAGCGATTTCGGGGTCATGATGACCAGCGGCTTGCGGAACTGACGCACCATCTGGCGACGCAGCACGTGGAAGATCTGCGAGGCGGTGGTTGGCTGCACCACTTGCATATTGTTGTCCGCGCACAGCTGCAGGAAGCGTTCAGGGCGCGCCGACGAGTGCTCCGGACCCTGGCCTTCGTAGCCGTGTGGCAGCATCATCACCAGGCCGGACGCGCGGCCCCACTTCACTTCGCCGGAGCTGATGAACTGGTCGATAACCACCTGGGCGCCATTGACGAAGTCGCCGAACTGGGCTTCCCAGATGGTCAGCGTGTTCGGCTCGGCGGTCGAGTAACCGTATTCGAAGCCCAGCACCGCCTCTTCCGACAGCACCGAGTCGATCACGGTGAACGGCGCCTGGCCGTCGGCGACGTTTTGCAGCGGCACGTAGGTGCCGGCGTCCCAACGCTCGCGGTTCTGATCGTGCAGCACGGCGTGACGGTGCACGAAGGTGCCGCGGCCGGCGTCCTGGCCGGTCAGGCGGATCGCGTAGCCCGACGACACCAGCGACGCGAAGCCCAGGTGTTCGCCCATGCCCCAGTCCAGGTTGATTTCACCACGGCCCATGGCGGCGCGGTCAGCCAGCACTTTTTCCACCAGCGAGTGGACTTTGAAACCTTCCGGCACGGTGGTGATGCGCGCGGCCAGACGTTTCAGTTCGGTCAGCGGCACGGCGGTGTCGGCGGCGTCGGTCCACTTCTTGTTCAGGAACGGCAGCCAGTCGACCGCGAACTTGTTCTTGAAGTTGGAGATGACCGGATCGACGGTGTGCTTGCCGGCGTCCATGGCGTCGCGGAAGGCGGCTTGCAGCTGCTCGCCGCCGTCGGCCGGGATCACGTTCTGGGTCGCCAGTTTGTCCGCGTACAGCTTGCGGGTGCCTGGGTGCTTGCCGATTTTCTTGTACATCAGCGGCTGGGTCAGCGCTGGCGTGTCTTGCTCGTTGTGGCCCAGTTTGCGGTAGCAGATGATGTCGACCACGATGTCCTTGCCGAACTCGGCGCGGTAGTCCATGGCGATCTGCGAGGCCAGCACGGTCGCTTCCGGATCATCGGCGTTGACGTGCAGCACGGGCGCTTCGATCATCTTGACCACGTCCGAGCAGTAGATGGTCGAACGGGCGTCGCGCGGGTCGGAGGTGGTGAAACCGATCTGGTTGTTGATGACGATGT
The DNA here is from genome assembly GCF_009857505.1 of Duganella lactea. GTDB lineage: Bacteria > Pseudomonadota > Gammaproteobacteria > Burkholderiales > Burkholderiaceae_D > Rugamonas > Rugamonas lactea. Next base: position 136,832 of record NZ_WWCP01000009.1, on the reverse strand, counting down.
GCACGGTGCCGCCGGTGCCGTAGCCACGGGTTTGCGCCAGATTCAGCGTTTCCATGACGACGCCCTGGCCGGCGAACGCGGCGTCGCCGTGCACCAGGATCGGCAGCACTTGCTTGCCGCCGTGGTCGCCGCGGCGATCCATACGGGCCTTGACCGAACCTTCCACCACCGGGTTGACGATTTCCAGGTGCGATGGGTTGAACGCCAGCGACAGGTGGACCGGACCACCAGCGGTCGAGATGTCCGACGAGAAGCCTTGGTGGTATTTAACGTCGCCGGCCGGCAGGTCGTCGCCGTGCTTGCCTTCGAATTCTTCGAACAGGTCTTTAGGCGCCTTGCCCAGGGTGTTGACCAGCACGTTCAGACGGCCGCGGTGGGCCATGCCGATCACGATCTCTTGCACGCCTTTTTCACCGGCGCGCTGGATGATCTCGTCGATCGAGGCGATGAAGGTCTCGCCGCCTTCCAGCGAGAAGCGTTTTTGCCCCACATACTTGGTGTGCAGGTAGCGTTCCAGGCCTTCGGCGGCGGTCAGACGCTCCAGAATGTGCTTTTTCTTTTCCGGCGTGAAGTTCGGGGTCGAGCGGATCGACTCCAGGCGCTCTTGCAGCCAGCGCTTCTCGGTCGGATCGGAGATGTACATGTATTCCGCGCCGATCGAGCGGGTGTAGGTGTCGCGCAGGAAGTTCAGCAGATCGCGCAGGGTCGCGGTCTCGCCACCGAAATAGGTGTTGCTGATGTTGAATACGGTGTCCAGGTCGGCATCGGTGAAGCCGTAGAAGCTCGGTTCCAGCTCAGGAATGTTGGGACGTTCCTGGCGTTGCAGCGGGTCCAGATTGGCCCAGCGAGAGCCCAGATAACGGTAGGCTGCGATCAGCTGGGTAACGGCGACGCGCTTGCGGCCCATTTCAGCGTCGGCGGAGGCGACCACGGTGCGGATCGGGCCGGATTTGGCGCGTTCGGCAAACGAGGCGATCACGGAGGCGTGGGCGACGTCCGGTTTGTTGGAGCCATCGACCGCCGGTACGTGTTGCATGGCGTCGAAGTAGGCACGCCAGTTGTCTGGAACGGAACCTGGGTTGTTCAGATACGCTTCGTACAGTTCTTCAACGTACGGAGCATTCCCACCAAACAGGTAGGAGTTGGACGTATATTGTTGCATCATTCTTGCTCACCTTTCTTCGCGCTTCGCGAGGAATTAGCGGGTTGGTCTAACCTTCCGCGACACGGCCTGACCGGTTAGCGGATTGCACATCAAGTTGTGGGGGAAGGGCTATTGTGTTCGGGTGTTACCTAAAACGGGCCTTCAGCATAGCACCGGTATTGTATCCCAACAATCATTTGTGCGGAAAAATACCAAGCGGTCCTATCCCGTTAATTCTAACTTAAGCCGCGCCGATGCTGGCTTTCGAACCACGTTAGCAATAAGTCCAGCATGGCGCGCAAGGCCGGCGGCATCTGCTGGCGCGAGCTGTAAATGCCGTAAATTCCCATACTTAAGGGAGTGTAGCCAGGAAGCAACGCCACCAGCTTGCCCTCCCGAATCAGCGGCGCGGCGCTGTACAGCGGTTGCAGCGCGATGCCGGCGCCCTGCTCCACCGCTTTCAGCAGAATGAAGTCTTCGTTGGCCGACAGGTTGCCGCTGACCGGCACCGACTGTTTTTCGCCGCTGGCGTCGGTGAACTGCCACAGGCTTTTGCCGAAGTAGGTGTAGGTCAGGCAGTTATGGCCGGCCAGGTCCTGCGGCAGCGTCGGCGTGCCTTGCCGCGCCAAATACGATGGTGCGGCGCACACCACCGACGCGCAGACGCCCAGCTGGCGGGCGATCAGGTTCGGCTCCAGCGTGTTGGTGACGCGCAGCGCGAGGTCGATGCGCTCCTCGATCAGGTTGACGGCGCGGTTGCTCATCTGCAGGTCGACCGAGGTGCGCGGGTAGCGCTGCAGGAACGCGCCGACGGCGCCCAGCAGCTCCGCCTGCGCCAGCGCTTGCGAGCAGGTGATGCGCAGCAGGCCGTGCGGCGTGTCGGCGTCGGCGCCGGCCGCCACCGCCATGTCGTCGGCCACTTCCAGCATGCGGCGGCAACGCGCCAGCGTAACGTCACCGGCATCGGTCAGGCTTAAACGGCGGGTGCTGCGATGCAGCAGGCGGGCCCCGGCCCACGCCTCCATTGCGGCCAGATAGCGCGTGACCATGGCGCGCGACATGTCCAGCGCGTCGGCGGCGGCGATCATGCTGCCGCGTTCGGCAATGCTGACAAACACCCGCGCGGCGGTGATGCGATCCATATATTCATCCGATTCATGCAATTAACAACGCCAGATTAGCGTATTTTTCTATCGGATTGAGCAATTTAAGATGACGTCATTCTTACTTATCTGGAGTGATCATGTTGAAACAAGCCCTGCTGACCACCACCCTCGCCACCGCCGTTGCCGCCCAAGCCGCACCGTTGCAGCTGGAGGTGTTCAATCCCGGCGAGGCCGCCATCTTCCCGGTGGCCTCGGTCATCGTCAGCGGCGACAAGGACGCCGTGCTGATCGACGCCCAGTTCTCGCGCGGCGAGGCGGTGAAGCTGGCCGAGCGCATCCGCGCCAGCGGTAAACACCTGACCACCATCTACATCAGCCACGACGACCCGGACTACTATTTCGGCCTGGACGTGATTCACGCCGCCTTCCCGGAGGCGAAGATCGTCGCCACGCCGGCCGTGATCGCCGGCATCGAGAAGAAGAAGGCCGCCAAGGTTGCCTACTGGGGCCCGATTCTGAAGGAGAACGCGCCACATGAAGTGATCGTGCCGCAACCGCTACAGGGCGACCGCATCACGCTCGAAGGCAAGGCGCTGGACATCAAGGCCGCGCCGCGTGGCTACGTGTGGATTCCGTCGATCAAGGCGGTGGTGGGCGGCGTCACCGTCTTCAACCAGTTGCATGTGTGGACTGCCGACACGCAAACGCCGGCATCGCGCAAGCAGTGGCTGGCCACGCTGGACGGCATCGCGGCGCTGAAGCCTGCCACCGTCGTGCCGGGCCACTTCAAGCCCGGCGCGCCGCTGACGCCGGAAGTGGTCGGCTACACCCGCGACTATCTGGTCAAGTTTGACGCCGAAGCCGCCAAAGCAGCCGACGCGGCCGCGCTGATCAATCGCATGAAACAGCTGTACCCGAACGCCGGCCTGGAAAGCGCGCTGGATATCAGCGCCAAGGTCGCCAAGGGGGAAATGAAGTGGTGAAGTGGTGAAGTGGTAAGGTGAGCCCGGCGGCGCGGTGAAGTGATACACTGCGCCGTCGTTTTCAACCGTCATCTCACATGCATACCCTGGAGCAGTTGCGCGGCGGCGCGCTGGCGGGCATTCAACGCCTGACCTTGCGCTGCGGCCTCACCGAATTCCCGCGCGAAATCTACACGCTGGCCGACAGCCTGGAAATCCTCGATCTGAGCGGCAATGCGCTGTCCTCGCTGCCGGACGATCTGCACCGGCTGCACCAGCTCCGCATCATTTTTTGCTCGGACAATCAGTTTACCGAACTGCCGGCGGTGCTGGGCGCCTGCCCGGCGCTGACCATGATCGGCTTTAAAGCCAACCAGATCCGCCACGTCCCGGCGGCCGCGCTGCCGGCGCAACTGCGCTGGCTGGTGCTGACCGACAACGGGATTGAAGACCTGCCGCCGGCGCTGGGCGAACGCCCACAGCTGCAAAAGCTGATGCTGGCCGGGAACCGTCTGCGCGCCCTGCCCGCTTCGATGGCCGGCCTGCACAAGCTGGAACTGCTGCGCATCGCCAGCAACCAGCTCACCGCGCTGCCGGACTGGCTGCTGTCGCTGCCGCGCCTGACGTGGCTGGCCTACGCCGGCAATCCGTTCTGCGACCAGCGCGAAGACGCCCTCGCCCACACGCCATCGGCCGCCATCCGCTGGACCGCGCTGACGCTGCGCGAAAAACTCGGCGAAGGCGCCTCCGGCGTCATCCACCGCGCCGACTGGCATGCGGAGGCGGGCCTCGCCGCGCCCGGCGCCGGCCAGCCGGTCGCCGTCAAGCTGTTCAAGGGCGCGATGACCAGCGACGGCTCGCCGCTGAGCGAAATGGCCGCCTGCCTCGGCGCCGGCGCGCATCCCAACCTGATCCCGATCCTGGGCCACATCGAAGGGCATCCGGACGACGCCCACGGCTTGGTCATGGCGCTGATCGCGCCCGAATTCGGCAATCTGGCCGGCCCGCCGAGCCTGGAAAGCTGCACCCGCGACATCTACGCCGACGCCAAGCGCTTCTCCCTGGCCGCCGCCTTGAAAATCGCCGGCGGCATCGCCGCCGCCGCCGCGCAACTGCACGCCAACGGCATCCTGCACGGCGACCTCTACGGCCACAACATCCTGTACGACGAGCACGGCCACACGCTGCTGGGCGACTTCGGCGCGGCCTCCTTCTACGACCCGGCCGGTCCGCAAGCCGACGCCTTGCAAACGCTGGAAGTCCGCGCCTTCGGCAACCTGCTGGAAGAACTGCTCGACCGCAGCGACCGGGCGCCGCAAGCATTGCGCGCGCTGCAGGCCGCCTGCCAGCAAGGCGCGCCACGCTTCACCGTCATCAAAGAACAGCTAGACAAGCCATTCTAGATATTTTATTCTACATTCATGAGCACCAAGAACCTGCCCAAACCGACCGCCGCCGAACTGGAGATGCTGCGCCTGCTGTTCGCGCTTGGCCCCGCCACGGCGCGCCAGGCCCACGAAGCCGCGCTGGAAACGCGTCCGGACACCAACTACGCCACCGTCCTGCGCGTACTGCAGATCATGCACACCAAGGGTCTGCTCAACCGCGACGAAAGCCAGCGCGCCCACATCTACTCGCCGGCGCAGGAACAAGGCTCGGTGCAAACCAATCTGCTGAAAGACCTGATCCAGAAAGCCTTCGCCGGCTCCGGCAAGGCGCTGGTCCTGGCCGCGCTGCGCGGCGGCCACGTCAGCAAAAAAGAACGCGAGGAAATCCAGGCCCTGCTCGACCAGGAAAAATAATCAGGCCTGGTCAACGTCGTCGGCGCGTCGGTGGAAATCCCGATTGAAAGGCGCGAGCTGGACAACACGCCGGTCTTTAAAACCGGCAAGCGATACCTCCCCTTGTCCAGGCCTGAGCTTTCCTGCTATTAACACTTTTCCTCCTCGATCAACGCAAAATATCAAAGCCGTCGATACCAAAGGGCCGGAACAGCATGCAGCTTCGCCATGGAGGTTATCGTCCTGCGAAGAGAAAATAGCCAAGATCAATCCATGATCCGACTCGCTCATGGCACCTTTCGTTAGTTGGCGTCAGTCGCGCGCACTCCTGCCTGAGCAAGCGCGCCACCTTCTCGCGACTGATCTTGTTCAGCAAGTGGTCGATGTCGGGCAAGCGCGAAAGTTCAGGCACGTCAGCCTCGCCCAGCGCGGCACCAAAGGCCGCCGCCACACGTTCCAGCATGCGAATAAGCAAAAGTTCACTCTCGGCGGGAGTCAGGCCCGCTATGGCCGGCGCCGCACTCCAACTATCCAAGATGCCTTGAGGCGGCAGCGCCATGGTGGACGCGCTCATTTTCTTAATGACGCCGCGCGAAATGCCTCGTTATTGCATCAAATCTTCTAAAGATGCGATGTCCATGATCGCCCCCTCGCTGTTGGTGAACAAGGATTCGACCGGCACCTCAGCGGTAAGTTCCATCGACGCGTGAAAATGGCCAAGGTTACAATAGTGCCCTTTCTACTGCGTACCGAATCATGAATATCCGTTTCGACTCCTGGCCCAAGCGCGCCCATCCGGTCATCGCCGTCATGCTGGCGGTGGCGATCTGCGCGGTGCCGGTCGTGCTGCCGCACTTTAATCTGGCCAACCTGCCGGCCAATCTATTTGCCTACGTGTTCTGCTGCGTGCTGGCCTACCCGTTCGCCGCGCTGCTGCGTCACCGCATCACCAGCCTGCCGGCGGTGTGGGGCATCGCCGCGCTGCTGTTGCTGGCGGCCTGCTTCTACCACACCAACATCATCGCCGAGACCGCGAATAGCGCCTGGCTGCGGCGGCGCGACGTCACACTCGACAAATTCCTGTTCAATTTGCCGCAATTGACGGTCGGAGTGTTGTGTTGGTGGCTACTTGTGCTGCGTCCAGACCGTCGGCACCGTGGATTGTGATAACCTTTCCACAATCAAACTTCCGCTAGCCTCATGAGTCACAAAACCCGCACAGCCCGCCGCCAAACCGTCCGCCAGCCGGCCGTGCTGACCATGACCGACGAAAGCCGCCACGAAGTCCAGACAGTGGACCTGTCGCACGGCGGCATCAGCCTGCAAACCGACAGCCAGATCCGCCTGGCGCAATACTGCGCCGTTTCCTTCAAAGTCCGGTTGGGCGAGACCGACCACAATGTCCTGGCCATGGGCCAAGTCGTCTACAGCGATCCCGACGCCGAGCTGGGCTTCAAAACCGGCGTCCAGTTCATCCGCATCGACGACAGCAGCCGCGCCGTCTTCCATCAGCTACTGCAAGAAAATCCATAAGCAGCGACCGGTTGCGCAGCGAACAAATTTCCGTTATATTGAACGCAGTTTCGCTATAGCGGATTTTCGCGATAGCGTATCAGCATCAAGAGTCGGTTTAACCGACGCCAACCTGCCTACCCGGGCAAGGTGGAAGCCTTACGGCGATGCGGCCTTTTAACGGCAACGAAGCGGGGTGTGACATGGTTACTCCAAATCGGGCCAAGCTTTCCGGAGAAATCATGACCACGCCTACCTTCCCTACCCAAGACTCCTGCCCGCTGGACCGCCAGTTCCGCATGACGCACACTTTCCATCTGTTGCTGTGTGCAGATGAACCGGCCGCCGCCGAACTGGAATCAACGCTGAAAAATGCCAGCGCGCGCATCGAAAAATGGCTGATCCTGCGCTGCGGTGGCAGCTATTCGCACAGCATCACGGTCGACGGCATCGGCGAAGCGTCCGCCCGCGCCCTGCGCAAAGCGCTGGCCAACCTTGGCAACGGAGTCAGAGTCCACGTCGAACACATGCTGCACTTCGACCGGGCGGCAAAAGCCGCGTAACACCTGCTCATGCTTCACGGAGATTCAGACGCCGTAGCGAGTTCCGGTGACAGGCGAAAAAAAACGGGCCGAAGCCCGTTTTTTTGTTACTGCATGAAACTGCGGATTAACGCTTGTCCAGCGGCGGCACGTCGCGCACGGTCGAGCCGATGAACAGCTGACGTGGACGGCCGATTTTTTGTTCCGGATCGGCGATCATTTCGTTCCACTGGGCGATCCAGCCGATGGTACGCGCCATCGCGAAGATACCGGTGAACAGCGACACCGGAATGCCCAGCGCCGATTGCACGATGCCCGAGTAGAAGTCGACGTTCGGGTACAGTTTGCGCGAGACGAAGTAGTCGTCGTTCAGCGCGATCTTTTCCAGTTCCATCGCCAGCTTGAACAGCGGGTCGTCTTGCAGACCCAGCTCGTCCAGCACTTCGTAGCAGGTTTCGCGCATCAGCTTGGCGCGCGGGTCGAAGTTTTTGTAGACGCGGTGACCGAAGCCCATCAGCTTGACGCCGGAGTTCTTGTCTTTGACCTGGGCGATGAAGGCAGGAATGTTCTCGACCGAGCCGATTTCTTTCAGCATGGTCAGGGCCGCTTCGTTGGCGCCGCCGTGGGCAGGACCCCACAGGCAGGCGATACCGGCGGCGATACAGGCGAACGGGTTGGCGCCCGACGAACCGGCCAGACGCACGGTCGAGGTCGAAGCATTCTGTTCGTGGTCGGCGTGCAGGATCAGGATGCGGTCCAGCGCGCGCACCAGCACGTCGTTGACTTTGTATTCTTCGCACGGATTGCCGAACATCATGCGCATGAAGTTGGCCGAGTACGACAGGTCGTTGCGCGGGTACATGAACGGCTGGCCGATCGAGTACTTGTAGGCCATGGCGACCAGGGTCGGCATCTTGGCGATCAGGCGGATCGCCGAAATCTCACGCTGCTTGGCGTCGTTGATGTCCAGCGAATCGTGGTAGAACGAGGCCAGCGCGCCGACCGTGCCCACCAGCACCGACATCGGGTGCGCGTCGCGGCGGAAGCCGCGGAAGAAGAATTGCATCTGCTCGTGCACCATGGTGTGCTTGCTGACGGTGTCCACGAATTCTTTTTTCTGCGCCGCGTTCGGCAGTTCGCCGTTCAGCAGCAGGTAGCACGATTCCATGAAGTCGGCGTTCACCGCCAGCTGCTCGATCGGGTAGCCGCGATATTGCAGTTCGCCCTTGTCGCCGTCGATGTAGGTGATCGACGAGTTGCACGCCGCGGTCGACATGAAGCCCGGGTCGTAGGTGAACTTGCCGGTCGCGCCGTACAGTTTGCGGATATCGATCACGTCAGGACCGACGCTGCCTTTGTAGATCGGGAATTCGACCGATGCGCTGCCATCGGAGAACGATAGAGTGGCTTTGTTATCAGAGATATTCATGGACTCGTCCTTCTTGGAGAGATGATGCAAGTAAAAAGAAACTGGGTGTGCAGCTTACGCCAGACGCAACTGCTGCAACAACGCGCGAACGTGCGGCAGGTCAATTTCGCCTTCCGGCTCTTTGCGGGCCAGTACCAGATCCATCAGGGCATTGTCCGACAAGTCGAGGAGCCGCGTGAGTGCGTCCACTTCGTCGTCGGTCAATTCAGTTTCACGCGCATCCAGAAAACGGGTGAGGATGATGTCGTTTTCCAGCAGACCCCGGCGGGCGCGCCAGCGCAGGCGGGCGCGATTGGCTGGGTCGGACTGATGCGCGGCGTGATTCGTTTCAGTCATAAGTTTGTTACTTTACACTGTGCGCGCCGTTCTTGCTGGAGCGCGGATTCTAAAACGGTGAAACAAAAACGGGCGGCGCTGATGCCGCCGCCCGCGGGGTGCGCGCGTTAGATTGCGCGGCGGACCATCAACTCTTTGATTTTGCCGATCGCCTTGTTCGGGTTCAGACCTTTCGGGCAGACATCGACGCAGTTCATGATCGAGTGGCAGCGGAACAGGCGGTACGGGTCTTCCAGGTTGTCCAGACGCTGGCCGGTGGCTTCGTCGCGCGAGTCGGCGATGAAGCGGTAGGCTTGCAGCAGGCCGGCCGGGCCGACGAACTTGTCCGGGTTCCACCAGAACGACGGGCACGAGGTCGAGCAGCAGGCGCACAGGATGCACTCGTACAGGCCGTCGAGCTCTTCGCGCTGCTCCGGGGTTTGCAGGCGTTCTTTTTCAGGGCGGATCGATTCGTTGATCAGGTACGGCTTGATCGAATCGTACTGCTTGAAGAACTGGGTCATGTCGACGATCAGGTCGCGGATCACCGGCAGGCCTGGCAGCGGACGCAGCACGATCGGCTCGGTCAGCTCGTTCAGGTTGGTGGTGCAGGCCAGGCCGTTCTTGCCGTTGATGTTCATCGCGTCCGAACCGCACACGCCTTCGCGGCACGAGCGGCGCAGGGCCAGCGAGTCATCGACGTCGGACTTGATGCGTTGCAGCGCGTCCAGCAGCATCTTGTCGGTGTCTTTCAGCTCGACGGTGACGTCCTGCATGTACGGCTTGGCGTCACGGTCCGGATCGTAACGGTAGATTTTCAGTTTGAGAGTGCGTGCCATGTTGTATAGCCTTAGAAAGTACGTGGTTTCGGTTTGAAGGTATCAACCGTCAGCGGCTTGGTCACCACCGCCTTGTAATCGAGGCGGTTGCCTTCCGAGTACCACAGGGTATGCTTCATCCAGTTGTCGTCGTCGCGGTGCGGGTAGTCATCCTGCGCGTGGGCGCCGCGCGATTCCTTGCGGGCAGCGGCCGAGACGATGGTGGCTTTCGCGGTCTCGATCAGGTTGTCCAGTTCCAGCGCTTCCACGCGGGCGGTGTTGAACACCTTGGACTTGTCCTGGAACGACACGTGTTTGCGGCGCTCGTCCAGCTTCATGATCTCTTCGACGCCCTTGTTCAGCATCTCGTCGGTGCGGAACACGCCGCAGTATTTCTGCATCGCGGCGCGGATGTCGTTGGCCACGCCCTGCACTTTTTCGCCGCCGGTCGAGGTTTCCAGCTGGTTCAGGCGGTTCATCGCGAAGTCGGCCGCGTCTTTCGGCAGCGGCTTGTTTTCCTTCTGCTTCAGGTTCGACGCCACCACGTGGTTGCCGGCCGCGCGGCCGAACACCACCAGATCCAGCAGCGAGTTGGTGCCCAGGCGGTTGGCGCCGTGCACCGACACGCAGGCGCATTCGCCGATCGCGTACAGGCCGTTGACCACTTTCTGCGTGCCGTCGCCGTTCGGCGTGACAACCTGACCGTGGATGTTGGTCGGGATACCGCCCATCTGGTAGTGGATGGTTGGCACGACCGGAATCGGTTCCTTGGTGGCGTCGACGTTGGCGAACTTGTGGCCGATTTCCAGAATCGACGGCAGACGCTTCTCGATGGTGTCCTTGCCGATGTGGCGCAGGTCCAGCATGACGTGGTCCTTGTTCGGACCGCAGCCGCGGCCTTCCTTGATCTCCTGGTCCATCGAACGGGACACGAAGTCGCGCGGCGCCAGATCCTTCAGCGTCGGCGCATAGCGCTCCATGAAGCGTTCGCCTTCCGAGTTGATCAGGATACCGCCCTCGCCGCGCACCCCTTCGGTGATCAGCACGCCGGCGCCGGCCACGCCGGTCGGGTGGAACTGCCAGAACTCCATGTCCTGCAGCGGCAGGCCGGCGCGTGCCGCCATGCCCATGCCGTCGCCGGTGTTGATGAAGGCGTTTGTCGAGGCGGCGAAGATACGGCCGGCGCCACCGGTGGCGAAGATCGTGGTCTTGGCTTCCAGGATCATGGTCTCGCCGGTTTCCATTTCCAGCGCGACCACGCCGACCACGTCGCCTTCGGCGTCGCGGATCAGGTCCAGCGCCATCCACTCGACGAAGAAGTGGGTGCGGGCCTTGACGTTGCGCTGATACAGCGTGTGCAGCAGCGCGTGGCCGGTACGGTCGGCCGCGGCGCAGGCGCGCTGCACGGCTTTTTCACCGAAGTTGGCGGTGTGGCCGCCGAACGGACGCTGATAGATGGTGCCGTCCGGATTGCGGTCGAACGGCATGCCGAAGTGTTCCAGCTCGTAGACGACCTTCGGTGCTTCGCGGCACATGAATTCGATCGCATCCTGGTCGCCCAGGTAGTCGCCACCTTTGACGGTGTCGAACATGTGCCAGAACCAGTTGTCTTCGGCCATATTGCCCAGCGAAGCGCCGATGCCGCCCTGCGCGGCGACGGTGTGCGAGCGGGTTGGGAAGACTTTCGACAGCACGGCGACGTTCAGGCCGGCTTCGGCCAGTTGCAGCGATGCGCGCATGCCGGAGCCGCCGGCGCCGACGATGACCGCGTCAAAGCGGCGGGTTGGAATACCAGTTTTAATAGCTGCCACGATTACACACTCCAGATAATTTGAATCGACCACACGGCGCAGCCGATCAGCCAGGCGATGGTGGCGATTTGCAGGAACAGGCGCAGACCGACGGCGCGCACATAGTCCATCCACACGTCGCGCATGCCGACCCAGGCGTGGTAGAACAGGCCGATCAGCGTCACGGCGGTGATCAGTTTGAACCACTGCTGGGCGAACAGGCCGGCCCAGCCTTCATAGCTGAAGTTCTGGCCGGTGAGGAAGGACAGCAGCAGGATGGCGGTGTACAACACCATGATGACTGCGGTGACGCGCTGCACCAGCCAGTCCTTGACGCCATAGTGGGCGCCGACCACGCGGCGCTTAGGGCCGATACCGTTATCGTTGATGGACATCTCAGAATACTCCAAACAGTTTCAGGGCGATCAGGGCGGTCAGCACCAGGCTGATGACCAGGACAGTGATCGACGATTTACGCGCGGAATGCTTGTCCAGGCCAATGTGCAGGTCCATCACCAGGTGACGGATGCCGGCGCACATGTGGTGCAGGAAGCTCCAGGTCAGGCCGACAATGATCAGCTTGACCAGCGGGTAGGTCACGAAACCTTCGTAGTAAGCGAAAGAGATCTCGGAGCGCAGGGAATTCTGCAAGAGATACAGCACGAAGGGCAGCAGCAGGAACATGCCGACACCGGAAATACGGTGCAGAATCGACACATAAGCGGCTGGCGTCATGCGGTAGTTGGACAGTTCGGTAACATGAATGTTACGGAACTCTGGCCGTTCTTTTTTAGGGGCTTCCCTTACGGCTTCTGACATAACAAGACCTCCTCAGGCTAATACAAAATTTTGGTAAGACTGCGATTTTCGCCGATTTCCACTCTCACAACCAATATCTATTGTTACATAGAATAAAAATAGTGGTTGGCGGCACAACGGGGGTGACTACTTCTGTAGTTCAACGTATTATCAGCGCAACATTACAGGCGTATGACCGGCGCCCGCCGCGCTGTGTCTCCTTCAATTCAACTCGTTGTGATAGTGATGGCGCTCGGTCAGGTACAGGCCGCGGCGCAGCTCGACCGGCTTGTCGCCATACGTAAACGACACCCGCTCCGACGCCAGCAATGGCGTGTTCGCGGCAACTTTCAACAGCGCGGCGTCGCCCTCGGCGGCGCAGACGGCGCGGATTTTTTCGGTGGCACGGATCATGCGCGTGCCGAATTCGGATTCAAACAGGCCGTACATCGGCCCCTTATACTCTTCCAGGCGCTCCGCCGTCAGCCCCTTGAAGGCCAGACCCGGCAGCCACAGCTCCTCGACGATGGTCGGCACGCCGTCGAAATGCTGCACGCGTTTAATGAAAATGACGGCATCGCCGGACTTCAGGTCCAGCAGGCGCGCCACGTCGGCGGGCGCGCGCATGCGCTTGACTTCGATGAACTGGCTGACGCCGGGATGCGGCACGCCCTCGTCGGGCATCAGCCGCAGGAAGCGGAACTGCGCGCGCTCCTCGTGGTGGGTGGCGACGAACGTGCCCTTGCCCTGCTTGCGCATCACCAGGTTTTCGGCGGCCAGCTCGTCGATCGCCTTGCGCACGGTGCCCTGGCTGACCTTGAAGCGGTTGGCCAGTTCGACTTCGCTGGGGATCAGTTCACCCGGCTTCCATTCGCCGGACTGCAGGCTTTTGGTGATCAGCGCCTTGATTTGCTGGTACAGCGGGGAAAAAGTAGGCGACACCGCCGCAGCACTACCGCCGCTGACAGCGGTAGTATTGTGGTTCGGATTAGGTGGCGCGGAACTCATAGACCGAGATTTCACCACAAATGAACAGTGCCGTCCAGAAAAAACGGCAATAAGTTATCTGTCTTATATAAGACATAAGATAGGATTGACAGATAAGTACAGCAAGCCTACACTCGCCGCCAACGCTTATCGATACATAATATAAGCGTTGAATTTTGCAGTATGATTACGGTTTCCCGGACCAGCCAACGGTCCAGCTTCAAGAACGTTTTACTTACACACTTTGGAGATTCATCATGGCTAAAACCCCATTGCGCGTTGCTGTCACCGGTGCCGCCGGTCAAATTGGTTACGCACTGCTGTTCCGCATCGCCAACGGCGACATGCTCGGCAAGGACCAACCAGTTATTCTGCAACTGCTGGAAATTCCTGACGAGAAAGCCCAGAAGGCACTGAAGGGCGTCATGATGGAAATCGACGATTGCGCCTTCCCGCTGCTGGCCGAGATGACCGCGCACTCCGATCCGCTGACCGCGTTCAAGGATGTGGACTACGCCGTGCTGGTCGGCGCCCGTCCACGCGGCCCAGGCATGGAGCGTAAAGACTTGCTGGAAGCCAACGCGCAGATCTTCACCGCCCAAGGCAAGGCACTGGACGCCGTCGCCTCGCGCAACGTCAAAGTGCTGGTGGTCGGCAACCCGGCCAACACCAACGCCTACATCGCCATGAAATCGGCGCCGTCGCTGCCGGCCAAGAACTTCACCGCCATGCTGCGTCTGGACCACAACCGCGCGTTGTCGCAGGTCGCCGCCAAAACCGGCACCCAGGTGAAAGACATCGAGAAGCTGACCGTGTGGGGCAATCACTCGCCAACCATGTACGCCGACTACCGCTTCGCCACCGTGAACGGCAAAAACGTCAAGGACCTGATCAACGATCAGGAGTGGAACGCCAACACCTTCCTGCCAACCGTGGGCAAGCGCGGCGCCGCCATCATCGAAGCGCGTGGCCTGTCGTCGGCGGCGTCGGCCGCCAACGCCGCCATCGACCACGTGCATGACTGGCACGTCGGCACCAACGGCAAGTGGGCCACCATGGGCGTGCCATCGGATGGTTCCTACGGCATCCCGGAAGGCATCGTGTTCGGCTTCCCGGTGACCACCGAAAACGGCGAATACAAAATCGTTCAAGGCCTGGAAATCGACGCGTTCTCGCAAGAGCGCATCAACCTGACGCTGAAAGAACTGACCGAAGAGCGCGAAGGCGTCAAGCACCTGCTGCCGTAATTCACTTGCTCTCCCGTGGAACCGGTTAAACCACCGCTCCGCCGTACCCGCCGCGCCGCCGAGAGCAGCGCGGCGGTTATTCCTTCTCCCCCCCCATCACGCATGCACCCATCCGAGGTTTTATTCCAGGGTAACCGCCAGCCGCACCTGCTGCCCGCCTGCGATCACTATGCCGGCTCCGAGAAGCTGATGCGCAAGTCGATCGCCCTGCAACAAGAACTTGGTCCGCTGTTCGACATCACCCTCGATTGCGAAGACGGCGCCAGCGCCGGCAACGAAGAAGCCCACGCCCGCCTGGTGGCGCAGCTGGTCAACGCCGACGACAACCAATTCAACCGCATCGGCGCCCGCGTGCACGATGTCGCCAGCCCGTATTTCGCCCGGGATGTCGAGCTCATTTGCGCCGCCGCCCAGCGCCTGGCCTATCTGGTCATTCCCAAGGTCAACAGCGTCGACGAACTGGCGCGCGCGATCAAGCTGGTCAACACGCACGCCGTCAAGGCCGGCCGCAAGGACTTGCCGATCCACGTGCTGATCGAAACCCACGGCGCGCTGCACGACGTCTACGCCATCGCCGCCCTGCCCCAGGTGCAGTGCCTGTCGTTCGGCATCATGGACTTCGTGTCGTCGCACTACGGCGCCATTCCCGGCAGCGCGATGCGCACGCCCGGCCAGTTCACGCATCCGCTGGTGGTGCGCGCCAAGCTGGAAATCGCCGCCGCCTGCCACGCGCATGGCAAGGTGCCGTCGCACAACGTCACCACCGACATCAAGGACACGGCGGTGGCCGCCAACGATGCCCAGCGCGCCGCCGCCGAATTCGGCTACACGCGCATGTGGAGCATCCACCCGAACCAGATCAAGCCGATCATCAAGACCTTCACGCCGCGCCTGTCGGAAGTGAGCGAAGCGGCCGCCATTCTGCACGAGGCCGCGGCCGTGCAATGGGGGCCCATCTCCCAAAATGGGCGCTTGCACGACCGTGCCAGCTATAGATATTATTGGACTGTTTTGCAGCGCGCCAAAATGGCGGGCCTGAGCCTGCCGGAATCGGTGGCGCCGCTGTTCAACGGTCCCTCCACCGACCTGCCACAGGAAGCAAACTAAATGTCGATCTCCAAATTATTCATGGCCTGCAGCCTCGCGCTGGCCTCGCTGACCCTCGCCGCCGGCGCGCACGCCGATGACGCGGTGAAAAAACCGGTCAAGAAGGAAGCCGTCAAAAAGACCACCAAGGCGAAGAAGGCCGCCAAGCCGGCCGAGCCCAAGGCGCCGAACGAGGAAGAGGACGAGCCGGTCATCACCGACACCGCCGCCACCGAGTTCGACTGCGAGCTGGGCAACAAGATCACCATCTACCAGAACGCCGGCGACGACAGCCATATCGCGCTGCGCTGGAAGAAGCGCCTGCACCGCCTGACCCGCGTCGGCACCACCACCGGCGCCAACCGCTTCGAGAACAAGCTGTACGGTCTGATCTGGATCGGCATCCCGGCCAAGAGCATGCTGCTGGACTCCAAGCAGAACCGCCAGCTGGCCAACGAGTGCCGTGACGCCGAACAACTCAAGCCGACCACCGCCGCCGCCGAGACGCCGGTCAACACGCTTCAGTAAGCATCACAAACGCCGCCCCACGCTGTTAAACAAATAGACGATACCCAATACGAAGGAGAGCTCATGTCTCACAACACTCTGAACACGCTTAAGGAATTCGACATTTCGGGCAAAAAAGCGAAGTTCTATTCGCTGCCGGCCCTGGAAAAGAGCCTGGGCGCC
Source organism: Duganella lactea (assembly GCF_009857505.1). Lineage (GTDB taxonomy): Bacteria > Pseudomonadota > Gammaproteobacteria > Burkholderiales > Burkholderiaceae_D > Rugamonas > Rugamonas lactea. The sequence continues at coordinate 120,625 of NZ_WWCP01000009.1, read as the reverse complement.
AATATCTCCCGTCTGCCGGTGTCGATCCGCGTGGTGCTGGAGTCGGTGCTGCGTAACGTCGACGGCAAGAAAGTCACCGAGGAACACGTCAAGCAGGTCGCCAACTGGTCGGCCACCGGCGAGCGCACCGACGAGATCCCGTTCGTGGTCGCCCGCGTGGTGCTGCAAGACTTCACCGGCGTGCCACTGCTGGCCGACCTGGCCGCGATGCGCAACGTCGCCTACAAGATGGGCGTCAACGCCAAGAAAATCGAACCGCTGGTACCGGTCGACCTGGTGGTCGACCACTCGGTCACCATCGACCACTTCCGCGAGCCGAAGGCGCTGGACCTGAACATGAAACTGGAATTCCAGCGCAACAACGAGCGCTACCAGTTCATGAAATGGGGCATGCAAGCCTTCGACACCTTCGGCGTGGTGCCGCCGGGCTTCGGCATCGTCCACCAGGTCAACCTGGAATACCTGGCGCGCGGCGTGCACAAGGACAGCCACGGCGTCTACTACCCGGACTCGCTGGTCGGCACCGACTCGCACACCACCATGATCAACGGCATCGGCGTGGTCGGCTGGGGCGTGGGCGGCATCGAGGCCGAAGCCGGCATGCTGGGCCAGCCGGTCTACTTCCTGACCCCGGACGTGATCGGCGTCAACCTGACCGGCGTGCTGCGCGAAGGCTGCACCGCGACCGACCTGGTGCTGACCATCACCGAGATGCTGCGCAAGGCCAAGGTGGTCGGCAAGTTCGTTGAGTTCTTCGGCGAAGGCACCGAGACGCTGTCGGTCACCGACCGCGCCACCATCGCCAACATGGCGCCGGAATACGGCGCCACCATGGGCTTCTTCCCGGTCGACGACGCCACCATCGAATACTTCGAGGGCACCGGCCGCACCAAGGCGGAAATCGACGCCTTCGCCGCCTACTTCAAGGCGCAGGGCATGTACGGCGTGCCGAAGGCCGGCGACATCGACTACACCCGCGTGCTGGAACTGAACCTGACCGACGTGACGCCGTCGCTGGCCGGTCCGAAGCGTCCGCAGGACCGTATCGAAATCGGCAACGTGAAAAACAACTTCACCGAGCTGTTCTCGAAACCGACCTCGGAAAACGGCTTCAACAAGAAACCGGACGACCTCAACGCCACCTACACCACCAGCAACGGCGTCCACGTCAAAAACGGCGACGTGCTGATCGCCGCGATCACCTCGTGCACCAACACCTCCAACCCGAGCGTGATGCTGGCCGCCGGCCTGCTGGCCAAGAAGGCCGTGGAAGCCGGCCTGACCGTGGCGCCGCACATCAAGACCTCGCTGGCGCCCGGCTCGCGCGTGGTGACCGAGTACCTGACCGCCGCCGGCCTGCTGCCCTACCTGGAAAAGCTGGGCTTCGGCCTGACCGCCTACGGCTGCACCACCTGCATCGGCAACGCCGGCGACCTGACGGCGGAACTGAACGCCGCCATCACCGCGAACGATCTGGTCGCCTCGGCTGTGCTGTCGGGCAACCGCAACTTCGAGGCGCGCATCCACCCGAACATCCGCTCCAACTTCCTGGCCTCGCCACCGCTGGTGGTGGCTTACGCCATCGCCGGCAACATGACCGTCGACCTGATGACCCAACCGGTCGGCAAGGGCAAGAACGGCAAGGACGTGTACCTGGGCGATATCTGGCCGACCTCGCATGAAATCGCCAAGCTGATGAAGTTCGCGATGAATGCGAAAGTGTTCAAGACCAACTACGCCGACGTCAAGGGTAATCCGGGCAAGCTGTGGGAGCACGTGTCGACCACCGAGGGCCAGGTCTACAACTGGCCGGCCTCGACCTACATCGCCGAGCCGCCGTTCTTCGACGGCTTCGAGATGACGCCGAAGCAGACCGATCCCAACATCACCGGCGCGCGCGCGCTGGGCGTGTTCGGCGACTCGATCACCACCGACCACATCTCCCCCGCCGGCTCGATCAAGGAAGACGGCCCGGCCGGTAAATGGCTGAAGGAAAACGGCGTGCAGAAGGCTGACTTCAACTCCTACGGCTCGCGCCGCGGCAACCACGAGATCATGATGCGCGGTACCTTCGCCAACGTGCGCATCAAGAACAAGATGATCCCGCCGAAAGCCGACGGTTCGGCGGTCGAGGGCGGCATCACGATTCATCAGCCATCGGGCGAACAGCTGTCGATCTACGACGCGGCCATGAAGTACGTGGCGGCGGGCACCCCGACCATGGTGTTCGGCGGCGAAGAGTACGGCACCGGCTCGTCGCGCGACTGGGCGGCCAAGGGCACCCAGCTGCTGGGCGTGAAGGCGGTGATCGTGCGTTCGTTCGAGCGCATCCACCGCTCCAACCTGGTCGGCATGGGCGTGCTGCCGCTGCAGTTCATCGGCAACGATTCGGTCGAGTCGCTGGGCATCACCGGCAAGGAAACCTACGACCTGAAGGGCCTGGACGGCGACATCAAGCCGCAACAGCTGGCGACGCTGGTGATCCACCGTGAAGACGGTACCAGCCAGGACGTCAAGGTGCTGCTGCGTATCGACACCCCGATCGAAGTCGACTACTACAAGCACGGCGGCATTCTGCCGTTCGTTCTGCGTCAGCTGCTGGCCGCTTAATTTTTAAGCGCCGCACTGAACAAAGCCGGGTTCGCCCGGCTTTTTTTATGCACGTTTGCCGAATGATCTACAATACGGCTCATAGGGGTTATCATCCGCATGACTGATCCGTTTATTCACTTTTAATGAGACTCTTATTGCGCTATGCGTCGTTCATCTAAAGCTTCATCCCAAAAATTGTCTGCCGAAAGTCAGCGTCTCGCCACCTATGCCCAGGCTGTCGGGCAGGCGGCCAGCCGCATCGAAGAGCGGGCCTGGGAGCACTCTCTCGATGCACAGCTCCAGAAACTGCTGAAGACCGGTCACCAGGACACCATCGACACCACCCTCAACGCGCTGTTCAAGGAAGACCTGAACGCCTACGACGTGCTGATGGATAGCGTCGAAGCGGTCAGCGAATCGAGCCACCTCGGCATTGAGACCGCCGACGGCGTCTCCAGGCAATTCGACGTGCTGCTGGTGGCCGCGCCGATTCTGGCATGGACCCGTTTCGCCATCGCTTCCGGCGCCATCCCGGCCGACATCCTGCAGACGCTGACGGCGCACTTCGCCGCGCACCTGCTGGCCGATGGCACGCAGCTGGCCATGTCGCCGACGCTGTTCTCGATCGACCAGCTGCCGCGCAGCCACGTCGAAACCTACGGCAAGGTACAAAAGCTGGCGCAGGCCGCGCTCAAAGGCACGGTGCTGAAGGCCGACACCAAGGTGCCGGAAACCGCGCCCTTCCTGGCCGACACGCGCTATCTGCTGGTGGCCGTGGTGGCGCCGGCCGGCGCGCCGCTGTTCCGCTGGCAGATGCCGGCGTTCCAGGCCAACTTCGCCGCCGAGCGCGCCGCTGCGCTGGAAGCCTGGCGCGCGCAGGCCACGCCGACCGTGAACCGCTTGCTGCCGGGTTGCGGCGTTGAGCTGCTGCTGCCGGAGGCCTACTACATGGCCTGCCGCGAGGCGGACAAGCTGATTCGTCCGGTATCGATCCGCGCCGCCGTGCACTATCTGACGCACACGCTGGGCGTGGAGGCGTCCGACCTGCGCGCGGTGATCGCCGGCTTCGGCGAGGAAAGCGCCGACGGCCAGGTCGATGAATACCGCGTGGCCTTCACGCAGCGCTCGTCGACGGAGGTGATCTATGGCGTGGTGTGGCCGCTGTACGGCCAGGAGGATGAGGATGGCACGCCGCCGGAAGGTCCGGGCGCGCTGACGGCGCCGCAAAAGCCGCTGACGCCGGTGGACGACATCATCGCCCACCTGAACGCGGCCGGCATCACGCAGATCAAGAAGCATAACGACCGTTATGTGGTCGAGTTCTGCGACGACTGCGGCGCCCCGCTGTTCGCCGACCCGCAAGGCGAACTGGCCCACGCCGAAATGCCCGAAGACGCCCCCGCCGGCAGCGAGCACTTCCACTAAGCCAACAAGCAAGCCCCTCACGCGGCTTTTTCATGGCAGCGGCGACGCGCGCATGTCGCGGCGTGAGGTGGCATCCGCTACCAGGTGGAGAACGGCTTCTTGATCAGGTTGGAGTTCAGATAGCGCAGATCGGCGGTGACTTCCTCGCCGATCCAGTCCGGCTTGTCGAACTGCTGCGCTTCCGATTGCAATTCGATTTCCGCCACGACCAGCCCGGCATTCGCGCCAAGGAACTCATCGACTTCCCACACATTGCCGGCGAACTCGATACGGCGGCGATACTTCTCGATCAACGGCTGCTCGCACAAACCTTCCAGCAGCTCGGCCGCGTCGGCGACGGGAATCTCATACTCCCATTCGCCGCGCACGGCGCCCTGGTTGGCGCCCTTGATCGTCATCACCGCCCGCTCGCCCTCAATGCGCACCCGCACCACACGCTCCTTGTGCGACGACAGGTAGCCCTGCTTGAAGAACACCGGCTCGCCCAGCGTCATCCAGCCGTCGCCCGACAGCAGGAACTTGCGCTCGATCTCGACGCCCACGATCAGTAGTCGTCCAGCGACAGCAGAATCGGCTGCAGAATCGCCGCGCCCAGCGCCGCGCTGCGCGCGCCGTTCCAGCCGACGTGCGGATCAGGCAGATCGGCGTTGTCCTTGAACGGCATTTCCAGCGTCAGCGCCAGGCAGCCGAAGTGGTGGCCGACATACTTCGACGCCAGCGTCAGCATGTCTTCCTTGTACTTGCTGGCCGCATAGCCCACCTTGTCCTGGAAGTCCGGCGAGGCGTTCTTGTAACGATCAATGAAAGCCTGCTGCTTGGCGCGGCGCTCATCGCTGAAGTTCTCCAGCATCTCGTTACCGGCCACGAAGTTGTAAGGCAGCGCCTCGTCACCGTGGATATCGAAGAACATGTCGATGCCGGTTTCGTGCATCTTCTGCTTCACATACAGCACTTCCGGGCTGCGCTCGACGGTAGGCGTCATCCACTCGCGGTTCAAATTTGCGCCGGCGGCATTGGTGCGCAGGTTGCCGCGTACCGAGCCGTCCGGATTCATGTTGGGCACGATGTAGAACACGCAGCGCTGCAGCAGCTTGCGGGCGATCGGATTCGCATCGTCCAGCAGCGAATCGATCAGGCCTTCGATGAACCACTCGGCCATCGACTCGCCAGGGTGCTGGCGCGCGATGAACCAGATTTTCTTTTCCGCTTCCGGCTTGCCGATCACCACCAGATTCATGTCGCGGCCATCGACCGTCGAACCCAGATCCTGCACGCGCGCCAGCGGATGCTCGCCCACCTCGCCCAGCAAGCGCAAATGGCGCTCGAACGAATACGGCTCGAAGTAAGCGTAGTAGATGCTGTCGGTATCCGGCGTATGGTCGATCGTCATGACCGCGCCATCGAACCGGGTCGGCACCCGGAACCAGTTTTCGGTGTCGTAGCTGGCCACCGCCTGATAGTCCTCGTAGCCCTTGGCGTAGGTGGCCTGGCCGGCGTTCAGGAAGCGCATCGTCAGCTTCTGGCCACGCGCGCCCTGCACACGGAAGTGGAACCATTGATGAATGTCCGCGTGCGAATCCTTGCGCAGGTTCAGTTCAATGGTGGCGGCACTGTCGGCGCGCAGCACTTCAATGGCGCCGGAGTCGAAGTTCTGGCTGATTTTGATGGTCATGTCGATCCAATACTAGGTGAATGCGGATGACCGTTATTTTACCAGCATGCTCCCCTCGCGTTGATAGCGGGCGTGCCACGACAAAGCCTGCTCCAGCACATGCGGCGTCTGGCCGCCACCCAGCTTCGCCGCCTCGAAATAGGCGAGCAGCTGCGGGCGATAGTCCGGGTGCGCGCAGTGTTCGATAATCAGCGGCGCGCGCTCGCGCGGGGCCAGGCCGCGCAGGTCGGCCAGTCCCCATTCGGACACCAGCACATCGACATCATGTTCGGTATGGTCGACGTGGGCCGCGAACGGCACCACGCTGGAAATCGCGCCATCCTTGGCCACCGACTTGCTGACGAAAATCGACAGCTGGCCGTTGCGGGCAAAGTCGCCCGAGCCGCCGATACCGTTCATCATGTGCGTGCCGCCGACGTGGGTCGAATTGACGTTGCCGTAGATGTCGAACTCCAGCGCCGTGTTCAGCGCGATGATGCCGAGCCGGCGCACGATCTCCGGATGGTTGCTGATCTCCTGCGGCCGCAGCACGATGCGCTCGCGGTACCGCTCGATGTTACGGATGAATTTCTCATGCATGGTCGCCGACAGCGTGATCGACGACGCCGACGCCATCTTCAACTGGCCGGAGTCCAGCAGCTCGATGGCGCTGTCCTGCAACACCTCCGAGTACATGGTCATGTTATGGAACGGCGAATCGATCAGGCCATGCAGCACCGCGTTGGCAATGGTGCCGATACCTGCTTGCAGCGGCCGCAGCGAGGCGTCCATGCGCCCCGCCCTCACCTCACCTTCGAGGAAAGTGATGACGTGGCGGGCGATGGCGTCGGTTTCGTCGTCCGGGGGCAGCGCGTTGGACGGGCTGTCCGGACTGTCGGTGATGACGATGGCGGCGATGCGCTCGGGCGGCACGGCAATCGCCGCCGTGCCGATACGCTGCAATGGCGTCAGCAGCGGAATCGCCTCGCGGTGCGGGCGCGCGCCGGGCACGTAGATATCGTGAAAGCCTTCCAGCGCCAGCGGCGCGCTCAGATTGATCTCGACGATCACCTTGGCCGCCTGCTGCACGAAGTTGGCCGTGTTCCCGACCGACATGGTGGGGATGATGCCGCCATCGGCCGTAATCGCCACCGCCTCGATCACCGCGATATCGACCGCTTTCAGGTCGCCGGAACGCAGCTGCTCGGCGGTCTCCGACAGATGCTGGTCGATGAACATCACTTCGCCGCTGTTGATCTTGCGGCGCAACGCGGCGTCGGCCTGGAACGGCATGCGGCGCGCGACCACACCGGCGTTGGCCATCAGGCCGTCGCTGTCGTTGCCGAGCGAGGCGCCGGTCAGCAGTGTCAGGTGCAGCGGGGTCGAGCGCGCACGCTCGACCAACGCCGCGGGCAGCGCCTTGGCATCACCGGCCCGGGTAAAGCCGCTCATGCCAACTGTCATGCCGTCCTTGAATAACAGGGTGGCCTGCTCCGCGCTCATCAGCTTGTTCATCAGCGCCGGACGGCGGATGCGATCTTCATACATGATTGGGTTCTCCTCATTCTTTTGTTTCAGTATAGAATCAGAAAAACTGTAGTTTTATGACTTAAATTCCCACTTTGCATTCGTTTTATTCATGGATCTGCGCTCACTCCGCTACTTCGTCGAAACCGTCCGCCTGAGCAGCTTCACGCAGGCGGCGGAATCGCTGCACGTCACGCAATCGACCATCAGCAAGATGGTGAAACAGCTGGAACAAGAAGTCGGCGCGCAGCTGCTGATCCGCGAGGGCCGCAAGCTGACGCTGACCGACACCGGCCAGGTGGTCCACGCGCGCGGCGTGGAGATGCTGGCGACCATGCGCCAGTTGGCGGTGGAAGTGCGCGACACGCAAACGGTGGAACGCGGCCAGCTGACGGTCGGCATTCCGCCGATGATCAACCTGCTGTTCACACCCGTGCTGAAAGCCTTCCGTCAGCGCCATCCCAACATCACGCTGACGCTGCGGGAAGACGCCGGCCAGGCGATCGAACGCCAGGTGGCGCAAGGCGATCTGGAAATCGGCATGACGGTGCTGCCGGCCGCTCCCGGACTGGGACTGCGATCGGCGCCGATCGCCAGCTACCCGGTGTGGGCGCTGGCCGCGCAAGGCACCTTCCAGAAGAACCGCAGCACGATCAAACTGAAGTCGCTGGCCAACACGCCGCTGGTGTTGCTGCAAGACGATTTCGCCATGACGCGCACGCTGCGCGCCGCCTTCGCCGCCGCCGGCTTCGAACCGCGGATCGCCGCGCAAAGCGGCCAGTGGGACTGGCTGGTGGCGATGGCCTCGGCCGGCATGGGCGTGGCCCTGCTGCCCGAACCCTTCATCCACCGCCTGGCGATCGGCGCGCTGGACGCGGTGAAAGTCGTCGATCCCGAACTGCCGTGGCAACCGGCCCACGTCTGGCGCGCCAGCTACCTGTCCCACGCCGCCCGCGCATGGCTGGAGGTGTGCGATGAGGTCCTCAGTGCTCCGGCAGTTCGTGGATAGCGATGCCTTCGATCAGGTCGACCGGCTGATCCCATGGGCGTAGTTTAAGGAAGCGCTGGGTGTCGTCGTAGCCGGCCTGCCAGCGCGCGCCGATGCCGGCGGGACTGAAGTCGATGTCCTTGGTGTGGTCTTCGTTGCCGAGCCGCGGCGCGCGCAGCGACACCACATGCATGTCGGTGCCGCAGCCCCATGACGCCAGCTCGCGCACCTCCGGCAACGCCAGCGTGTCGGCGTCGAGATAATCGGTCAGCTCGCGGATCACATGGCGCAGCCGGTGCAGCTTGCGCTGCTGTTCGATGTTGCTGGCGCGGCTGGCGTACTGGATTTCCTTCTGCTTATCCAGCACATCGAGCACGCTTTCCGGCTCGCTGCCGTCCGGATTCCACACCTGCACCGAAAAGATCACCGACTTGCGGCGCGGCTCATCGTCCAGCACCGCCTCGATCGGCGTGTTGGAATAGATGCCGCCATCCCAGTAGGGCTCACCGTCAATGCGGATCGCCGGAAACGCCGGCGGCAGCGCGCCGGACGCCATCACATGCTCAACGCACAGCGGCTCGTTGCGGCTGTCGAAATAGCGCATGGCGCCGTTGCGGGCGTTGACCGCGCCGACCGTCAGCCGCATGCGTTTATCGTTCAGGACATCGAAATCGACCAGCTCTTCGAGCGTGTTGCGCAAAGGTGTGGTCAGGTAGAACGACGCGTGCTCGACGCCCACGTGCGCGTCCGGATTCCACCACGACGCCAGGTTGGGTTCGAAGAAAGCGGGAATGCCTTGCCCCAGCGTGATCGCGTTCGCCAGCACGCGCGGCATGGCGGTAAAGCCGAACGAATTGCGTTCCATGCGCTGCCAGAATTCGCGCAGTTGATCCAGCCGCCGCTCGGGCGGATTGCCGGCGATGATGGCGCCGTTGATGGCGCCGATGGACGTGCCGATCACCCAGTCCGGCTCGACGCCGGCCTCGTGCAACGCCTGGTACACGCCCAGCTGATAGGCGCCTAAAGCGCCGCCGCCCTGCAGGACCAGAACAATCTGGCCCGGCAAGGCTGGCGACGGCGGACAAGCAGGATTAATGCTCAAGCTAACCTCCACGATGCACTGCAACATGGAGATTGTAAGCCATCTTAGGCCACGCTGACGCCGCGCGCTTCCAATGCGGCGCGCACGCCGGCGCCGTAGGCTGGATCGGCCAGGTCGAAGTGCGCCAGCTGGCGGGCGATGATCTCGGCGCTCACCTGGCTCAGCGGACCGGCGATGTTGTTGAACAGGTTTTGCTGTTCGTCGGCCGGCATCAGGCGGAACAAGTCACCGGCCTGGGTGTAATCATCCTCCTTGCCGCGACCATCGTAGCGGCCGGCAGCGCCGTCCAGCGCCAGCGCTGGCTCGCCGTGTCCCATGCCGTGCGGATTGCTGCCGCCGCCCTGCACCGGATCATAGTTCAGCGCCGCGCCGCCATTGGCGCCGGCCATGGCGCCGTCGCGCTGGTGGTTGTGGAACGGGCAGCGCGGCGCGTTCACCGGCAGGTGCTGGTGGTTGGTGCCGACGCGGTACAGCTGGGCATCGTGGTAAGCGAACAGGCGCGCCTGCAGCATCTTGTCCGGCGAGTAGCCCATGCCCGGCACCACGTTCGATGGCGACAGCGCGGCCTGCTCCACTTCCGCGTGGTAGTTGACCGGGTTGCGGTTCAGCTCCAGCACGCCGACTTGCAGCAGCGGGAAGTCCGCGTGCGGCCATACCTTGGTCAGGTCGAACGGATTCCAGCCGGTGCGCGCTTCCCATGCCGCCAGTTCGGCCTCCGTGGCCACTTGCACCTTGACGTCCCAGCGCGGGAAGTCGCCGCCGGCGATGGCGTTGAACAGATCGCGCTGCGCATAATCCGGATCGGTGCCGGCGATGCGCGTGGCTTCGTCGGCGCTGAGGTTCTTGATGCCCTGCTGCGTCAGGAAGTGCCACTTGACGTAGACACGTTCGCCGGCGGCGTTAATCAGGCTGTAGGTGTGGCTGCCGAAACCGTGCATGTGGCGGTAGCCGTCCGGCGTGCCGCGGCTGGAGAACAGCGTGGTCACCTGATGCAGGCTTTCCGGCGTGCGGCTCCAGAAATCGAACATCGCGGTGGGCGATTTCAGATTGGTTTGCGGATCGCGCTTTTGCGTGTGGATGAAGTCCGGGAATTTGATGCCGTCCTTGAGGAAGAACACCGGCGTGTTGTTGCCCACCAGGTCCCAGTTGCCTTCCTCGGTGTAGAAACGCACCGCGAAGCCGCGTGGATCGCGTTCGGTGTCGGCGCTGCCCTTTTCGCCGCCCACGGTGGAGAAGCGCAGGAAGGTTTCGGTCTGCTTGCCGACTTCGGCGAACAGCTTGGCCTTGGTGTATTGGGAGATGTCGTGGGTGACGGTGAAAGTGCCATAGGCGCCAGAGCCTTTGGCATGCACCACACGCTCGGGAATGCGCTCGCGGTTGAAATGCTGAAGCTTCTCGATCAGGTGGAAGTCTTGCAGCAGGACGGGGCCACGTGGGCCGGCGGTGAGGGAATTCTGATTGTCGGCGACGGGAATGCCGGAGGCGGTGGTGATTTTCATACTATGACTCCTCGTTGTTTGATAGCGTTTGGCTATTCTAAACAACGAGAGTCATAAATAAAAACTATATATATCTATTAAGCCTATAGATATATTTAATCAAGCTTCTTGGATGCGCTTGGCGATGTGGGCCAGCGCGTCTTCCACCTGGTCGATCAAGATCAGACACAGGTCGCCGTCCCGCAGGCGCGCCATCGCGGTGTCGATGGCTTTGAACTCACCATAGATCTCTTCGATGTGCGTGGTGCGCGGCGCGCCGTTCAGGCCGGAACGCAACAGCGCCACCACTTCGCCATCGACGCGGCCACGCTGGCAGGCGTCCTCGTACAGCAGCACGTCGTCGAAGGCGCGGCCGAGAATCTCGGTCTGCTGCGTGATGTCCTGGTCGCGGCGGTCGCCGGCGCCCGAGATCACCACCACGCGGCGCTTGGCCGGCATGGTCTCCACCGCTTTCACCAGCGCCAGAATGGCGTCCGGATTGTGACCGTAGTCGGCGATCAGCGTCGCGCCCTTGTAGTCGAACACATTGAAACGGCCCGGCGCGTTGTCCGAATCGTTGGCGAAGGTTTTCAGGCCCAGACGGATCGCATCCCAGCTGATGCCCACGCCCCACGCCGCGGCCACCGACGCCATGACGTTCTCCACCTGGAAGCCGATCGCGCCGTTGCGCGTGATCGGCACCTGCGACAGCGGGACGCGATGTTGCGTGCGGCCTTCCGCCGCGACGATGTCGCCATCTTCCACGTACACGGTGCGGCTGCCCTGCGCCAGATGCGTGGCGATGACCGGATGCGTGCGGTCAGCGCCGAAGAAGATCACCTTGCCGCGGCAGTTGGCCGCCATGCCGGCGACGATAGGATCGACCGCGTTCAGCACCGCGTAACCGCTGGCCGACACGTTCTGCACGATGACGCGCTTCAGCACCGCCAGGTCTTCCACGGTGGTGATGTAGTTCAGGCCCAGATGGTCGCCCATGCCGATGTTGGTGACCACCGCCACCTGGCAGCGGTCGAAGGCCAGGCCTTCGCGCAGGATGCCGCCACGCGCGGTCTCGAACACCGCCGCGTCCACGTCCGGATGCAGCAGCACGTTGCGCGCGCTGCGTGGACCGCTGCAATCGCCGCTGTCGGTCTGGCGGCCTTCGATATAGACGCCGTCGGTATTGGTCATGCCGGTACGCAGGCCGCTGGCGGTCAGCAGGTGCGCGATCAGACGCACGGTGGTGGTCTTGCCGTTGGTGCCGGTCACCGCCACCACGGGAATCCGGCCATTCTCGCCCGGCGCGAACATGGTGTTGACGATGGCCTCGCCCACAGCGCGGCCTTTACCGAACGATGGCGCGATGTGCATGCGCAGGCCCGGCGCGGCGTTCACTTCCACCACGCCGCCGCGTTGATTCTCGATCGGCTCCAGCACGTTGTCGCACACCACGTCCACGCCGCACAGATCGAGGCCGATCATTTGCGCCGCTTCGACCGCGCGCGCCGCCACCTCGGGGTGCACGTCGTCGGTGACGTCGGTGGCGGTGCCGCCGGTCGACAGGTTAGCGTTGTTGCGCAGGATGACGCGCTGGCCCTTGGCCGGCACCGAGTCCGCGTTCAGGTCTTGCAGCGCCAGGCGCGCCAGCGCGATATCGTCGAAGCGGATCTTGGTCAGCGAGGTCGAATGACCCGAACCGCGGCGCGGATCGGCGTTGACGATCTCCACCAGCTCGCGCACCGTGTGCACGCCGTCGCCCACCACCAGCGGCGGATCGCGGCGCGCCGCCGCCACCAGCTTGTTGCCGATGACCAGCAGGCGATAGTCGTGACCCGGCAGGTAGCGTTCGACCATAACGTCGTCACGGAATTCCTTGGCGGTGCGGAAGGCGCTCTTCAGGTGTGCCTCGGTCATGATGTTGACCGTGACACCCTTGCCCTGATTGCCGTCCTTCGGTTTGACCACCACCGGCAAGCCGATCTCCTGCGCGGCTTTCCAGGCGTCTTCCTCGTCTTGAACCGAGCGGCCGATAGGCACCGGTACGCCGGCCGCGTGCAGCAGCTTCTTGGTCAGTTCCTTATCCTGCGCGATGGTCTCGCCGATGGCGCCGGTGGTATCCATTTCAGCGGCCTGGATGCGGCGCTGTTTCGAGCCCCAGCCAAACATCACCATCGAGCCTTCGGTCAGGCGACGGAATGGAATATCGCGCACCACGGCGGCGTTGACGATGGCGCCGGTGCTCGGGCCCAGGCGCACGTCTTCATCCAGATCGCGCAACTCGGTCAGCGCGGCTTCCAGGTCGAAGGCGGTATCGGCCAGCGCGGAGACGATCAGCGCCTCGGCCAGTTCCACGGCGCGGCGGCCGACCGCTTCCTCGGTGTATTCAACCACGATTTGATAGATGCCCTCTTCCAGCGTGGCGTGCGTGCGGCTGAAGGTGACCGGGCAACCGGCTTGCGCCTGCAGGCTCAGGATCACGACTTCCAGCACGTGGGCCAGCGGCACGACATCGTCCTTGCCGACGGCATGCAAAGCGCCAACGGCCGGGAAACGCGCGTGCAGCCGCTGCTCAAAGTTCGCCAGCCTGGCGATCGATTGCTCTTGCGGCGAGCACGAGACGACGACTTCCACCGCCGTGTGGTGGCTCCAAAGATTCGGGCCGCGAAGGGCGCGGGTGCGGATAACTTCCATAACTATTTTTGTTCTTTCAGTGATGTGTTTTTTTCGGCGACGCTTCCCAGGTGCGCAAGCCGGCGCCGATCAGTTCCGGCGTCAGGCCCAGCGCCCAACCGGCGGCGATCGCGGCCAGCACGGCTTCCGGCGGCACCAGCGGCGACAGCGGCAAGGTGCCCACCTCGGTCTGACCTTGCGCCATCACGATGCAATGGGAGCGCTGGAACACCACGCGCTGATCGTCCTGACGGTGGGCGGCGATGGCGGCCAGATGCTCGTCCACGCCGTAGAAAATCACTTCGCCGTCGCACAGGTCGGCCATGTCCACCACTTTCGGATCGGCGGCGTTCAGCACCGCCGCGCCGCTTGGCAGCACCACGTCGATCTGGGTGCGCAGCACGTTGTACAGGCGTTCTTCGCTATCGATGTGGAATTCGCTCACCGCTTCCAGGCCGCCGACATCGGTCACCACGCCGACGGCGCATTTGTCGTAAGCCAGGCCCTCAGCCAGGATCATGCGCGCGCTGTTCTCGAACACGCCGGCTTCGACACTTTTGTTCAGCAGCAGACGCTCGCCGGTCTCCCAGTCGGAGAAGCCGTCACGCGGCAGCAGGCGGCCGTTGACGAACAGGCCGTCGGCGCAAGTGAGGCCGGTTTTCTTGCCGCTGATCTGCAGCAGCCAGGCGACCAGGCGCGCGATCAGCGTGGTGCCGTGGGTGCCGGTGATGCCGACGATCGGCATGCGGCCGGTGGCCTCGCCAAACAGGTGCTCGACGATCGCCTCGCCGACGTTGCGCGGCTCGCCCTCGGCCGGCTTCAGGTGGGCCAGCAGGCCGGGACTGGCGTTGACTTCGATGATGGCGCCACCGGTTTCCGTCAGCGGACGGGTGATATCCGAAGTCACCAGGTCGATGCCGGCGATGTCCAGGCCGACCACGCGTGCCGCCAGCGCGGCCATCGCGGCCACTTGCGGGTGCACCTTGTCGGTGACGTCGATGGCGACATTGCCGTTCAATTGAATCAGCACTTTCTGGCCGTCGGCCGGCACCGAGGCGTGGGTCATGCCCTGGCGCTTCAGTTCCAGCACGATCTCGCCCGATTCGTGCGGTTTGACCAGGCCCAGAGGGAATTCCTCCGTCTCGCCACGGCGCGGGTCGGTATTGATTTGCGTGTTGCACAGTTCCAGCACGGTCGATTTGCCGTCGCCGGTGACCCACAGCGATTCGCCGGCGGCGGCGGCCACCACGCGGCGGCCCACCACCAGCAAGCGGTGCTCGTCGCCGACGATGAAGCGTTCGACGATCACGCTGCTGCTGTCGCCCTCCTCCGCGGCCAGCGCGTAGGCGGCGGCGACATCGGCTTCGTTGGTCAGGTTCAGCGAGACGCCGCGGCCATGGTTGCCGTCATAGGGCTTGAGCACCACCGGCAGGCCGATGTCCTGCGCCGCTTCCCAGGCCTGCGCGGCGCTGGTGACCAGTTCACCTTCCGGCACCGGCACGCCGCACGACGACACCAGCGTCTTGGTCAGGTCCTTGTCCGAGGCGATGCCTTCGGCGATGGCCGAGGTGTGTTCGGTTTCGGCGGTCCAGATACGGCGCTGCGCGGCGCCGTGGCCCAGCTGCACCAGGTTGCCGTCGGTCAGACGGATAAAGGGAATCTTGCGCACACCGGCGGCGTCGACGATGTTGCCGGTGCTCGGGCCCAGGCACAGGCTTTCGACCATGTCGGTCAGCATGGCAACGGTGGCGTCCAGATCATACGGTTGGTCTTCGATCACCGCCATCAGCAGATCGCGGCCGGCGGCCAGCGCGGCGCGGCCGACTTCTTCCTGGCGGGTGCGGAAGGCCATTTTATACAGGCCGCTGTCGGGCTGGATTTCGCGGGTTTTGCCAAAGCCGGTTTTCATGCCTGCCAGGTTTTGCAGCTCCAGCACCACATGTTCCAGGATGTGGCCGGCATACGTGCCGTCGCGCAGGCGCTCCAGGAAGCCGCCGTGCTCGCCCACGCCGCAGCGGTGCACGATCAGGCCCGGCAACAGGGTCGTCAGGCGTTCGTACAAACCGGGCAACCGATTCGATGGGAAGTTCTCCAACTCGCCGATGTCCAGCCACGCCTCGACCACCGGGCGATAGGTCCAGATATTAGGTCCGCGCAAGTAACTTACTCGGAGAACGTCAATGTCTTTCTTCTTAGTCATGGATTGATTCTTATAACTTTGTTATCGGCCTGGCAAACCCGCGCCGTATTGTAAACCCTGTATCCGTGCCATGCTGCTGTGCGGTATACTTGCCGCCAGCACAAAAGATCCGGTTTTATTGTTTTCTGACACATGTTTGATTCATGACAGAATACCGTAAATAAGCCGCAACAACAGCCCTTTTCCCCTCCGGAGCACGCCTCACGATGACGACAGAACAACTTTCCAACGTATCCAGCCAAAGCGAGCTTCCCGAACGCTGGCGTTCCGAGATACAGGCACAACTTTCCCAAGGGGAAAACGTTGTAAGTGCCCTGGAGGTTGACTTGGATCAGCAACTTCGTTTTTCGAAGGGGATCGTGCTGGTCACGCCGGGCCGGGTGCTGGCGCGCGCGCCGGGCGCGGACGCGTGGCAGGCGTGGCCGTTCGGGCCGGATATGGTGCTAAAACACCACGATCACGCCGGCGTCGGCCACCTCGAACTGGTTAACAGTCAAGGCCGGCTGGGCGCGTGGCGCTTCACGCTGGGCCAGAATCTGGCGGCGATCCGCCTGGTCGAACAGTTCGACGCGCACCGCGACAGCCACGCCAGCGGCGAGCCGGTTGTGGTTGACGACAACAACGTCTGCCCCAGCTGCAAGGCGCCAATGGAGCCGGAGCAGGAAGAATGCCCGGTGTGCACCAAGGTGGTCTACACGCCACCGTCGACGTGGACGCTGTTCCGTCTGTGGCGCTTCGCCAAGCCCTACAAATGGCAGTTGGCGCTCGGCTTCACGCTGATGCTGCTGTCGACCGGCGCCCACATGATTCCGCCGTACCTGACCATCCCGCTGATGGATAATGTGCTGATCCCCTACCAGAACGGCAAGCAGGTCGATTCCTCGCTGGTGGTGCTGTACATGTCCGGCCTGGTGGGCGCGGCGGTGCTGGCCTGGATTTTCGGCTGGGGCAAAACCTATGTGCTGGCGCTGGCCTCGGAGCGCATCGGCGCCGACCTGCGCACTTCCACCTACGAGCACCTGCTGCAGCTGTCGCTGGAATACTTCAGCGGCAAGCGCACCGGCGATCTGATGTCACGCATCGGCTCCGAGAGTGACCGCATCTGCGTGTTCCTGTCGCTGCACCTGCTGGACTTCCTGTCCGACTGCCTGATGATCATCATGACCGGCGTGATCCTGTTCAATCTCGATCCGTGGCTGGCCGTGTGCACGCTGGCGCCGCTGCCGTTCATCGCCTGGATGATCCACCTGGTGCGCGACCGCCTGCGCACCGGCTTTGAAAAAATCGACCGCGTGTGGGGCGAAGTGACCAACGTGCTGGCCGATACGATTCCCGGCATCCGCGTGGTGAAAGCCTTCGCGCAGGAGGCGCGCGAGGCAAACCGCTTCCGCACCGCCAACAAGCACAATCTGGCCGTCAACGACAAGTTGAACAAGGTGTGGTCGCTGTTCTCGCCCACCGTCTCGTTCCTGACCGAGCTGGGATTGCTGGTGATCTGGGTGTTCGGCATCTACCAGGTCTCCAAGGGCAACATCACCGTCGGCGTGCTGACCTCCTTCATCGCCTACGCCAGCCGCTTCTACGGCCGCCTGGATTCGATGAGCCGCATCGTCTCGGTGACGCAGAAATCGGCCTCCGCCGCCAAGCGCATCTTCGACATTCTGGACCACGTGTCCTCGGTGCCCGAGCCAACCAATCCGGTCAGGCTGGATAAGGTCGAGGGCAATATCTCGCTGCGCGAGGTGGGCTTCCGTTACGGCAACCGCGCCGTCAACCGCGGCATCAACCTGGATATCAAGGCAGGCCAGATGGTCGGTCTGGTGGGTCATTCGGGCTCTGGCAAATCCACGCTGGTCAACCTGATCTGCCGCTTCTACGACGTGGCCGAAGGCGCGATTCTGCTGGACGGCAAAGACATCCGCTCGTTCAGGGTGGCCGACTACCGCCGCAACATCGGCCTGGTGCTGCAGGAGCCGTTCCTGTTCTTCGGCACCATCGCCGAAAATCTGGCCTACGGTAAACCGGATGCGACGCGCGCCGAAATCATCGCCGCCGCGCGCGCCGCGCACGCGCACGAATTCATCCTGCGCCTGCCGCAGGGTTACGACTCGATGGTCGGTGAGCGCGGCCAGGGCTTGTCGGGCGGCGAGCGTCAGCGCATCTCGATCGCGCGCGCGCTGCTGATCGATCCGAAGATCCTGATCCTCGACGAAGCCACCGCCTCGGTGGACTCGGAGACCGAAAAAGAAATCCAGAAGGCGCTGGACAACCTGGTGCAAGGCCGCACCACCATCGCCATCGCCCATCGCCTGTCCACGCTGCAGAAGGCCGACCGCCTGGTGGTGCTGGATCGCGGCGTGGTGGTGGAGGACGGCCCGCACGACGAACTGATGGCGCGCGAAGGCGCGTACTACCGCCTGTATCAGGCGCAGGCCCGCAATGTGGATGTGGACCTGGACGACGCCAGCAAGGAGTAACAACATGACGACGACATTTGAACTGACCCGCAATCCCTTCGGCCGTCTGGTGCTGACCACCACGGAAGGCGTGGTGCACGAAGGCGTCTCGCCGGTGCGCGCGTTCCCGGTGCAGGCGCCGGAGGATGGCATCTCGCTGCTCAACACGGACGGCAAGGAAGTGGCGTGGATCGACATGATCAGCGATCTGCCGCCGGCCATCGGCGCGCTGGTGGCCGAGGAACTGGGCGGCCGCGAATTCATGCCCGAGATATCGCGCATCAACAGCGTGACCAGCTACGCCACGCCGTGCACCTGGTCGGTGGCGACCGATCGCGGCGACACCGAATTCGTGCTGCGCGGCGAAGAAGACATCCGCCGCCTGACGGTCGACACGCTGCTGATCTCCGACATCCACGGCATCCACTACCTGGTCCGCGACCTGCGCGAACTGGATAAACACAGCAAGAAAATCCTCGACCGCTTCCTGTAACGTATTACAGGCGCTGGCGCAGCGCGTCGATAAAGGCGTCGGGATGGTCCAGGCTCAGGTAGATCCTGGACACGGACTGCTCGCCGCCAAAGGGCGTCGCCAGCTTGCTGTTTTCACGCAGCCGGATCTCGACGTTCAGACGGCCGGACTGACGGAAGCGTAGAATGCCGCGTTGACGACGAATGCCATCTTCGCAGCGAACCACCGCCTCGATCAAGCCGTAAGCGACTTCGCGGTCTCCCGTCAGCACACCGTTGCGTATCAGCAGCGCATTGTAGTCGAGCGAGATCGGGCGCCATAGGCTGGCACGGTATTCCGCCAGCAGGTACAGCATCGACATCAGACTGAGAATATCGAGCGTCCACGCCAGCCTCGGCTTCGACAGCGCCAGATGCAGGAACATGTGCATCAGCGGCATCTCGAACAGCATCACCATGAGGAAGGCAAACTGGTTGGACACGTTGCCATCGTTCTTGTCGTAGCTGAAGTGCTGCTCGCCGCGAAAGCGCAACCGCTCGCCCCTGCGCATGAACAGGCCGTAGTACCACACCCGCATCTCAAACACCGCGAACGGCACGAAGCGGCTAGCGCCAAGCTGGCCACGAATGGTGCGTTCCATCGCTTCATCCGCATTGCCGCTCAAGCGCATCGCCGCCTGCACGCGGTGCAGCACCAGCATCAGCACATAGAGTTCCAGCGCCACCTCAAGCACCACCACCAGCAGCCAATAACCCTCGATCGCGCGCCACAACTGCTTATCCTCGGCCGGAATCAGCAGCCGCCCCACCAGCACGCCCGCCGCGGCAATCCCCAGCCAGGCCTTGAGAAACTCGCGCAGCGTGGGCCGGAACATGAAGTAGTACAGCAGTGGCAGCGATATCAGCATATCCACCAGCAAAGGCCACTCCGCCTTGTAGCTACCATAGTCGTTGGCGACGAAAGGCACCCGGAAGTAAAAATAGTGCGCCGCGATCATCAGCACCGCGATCAATCCAAAGCACTGCTTCCTGCTTAAGCCGCCAACAGTCATAAAAGCTCTCCAAAGAGAGCTTGATGGTAACTCATTTAAAGGACTTTATCAGCGCGTCAAATTTCACCTTCAGCGACTCGTCGTGCGGTGTGATCGGAGGCACCGCACGCTCGACGCCGAGCAGCTGATAAACCGCCATCTGCGCCGCCCGCACCGAATATTCAACCGTGAACACCACGTCCTCCGGCACCTCGACAAACTGGCTGACAAAGGCCAGGTTGCGCGATCCCGCCGGCACCGGCAGCGGACGGTCGCTGTGCTGGCGCGGCATGAACATGCTGGTGATGTAGGGCATGCGGCAGGGGATGCAATTCGCCTTCGCCATCACCTCGGCGTAATCGAAATTCAGATGGCCGCACAACTCGCGCAGAATCTCTTCACCGCTGCACTCGGCCATCGGCTTGGCGACGAAGTTGCCGATGCGGTCCGGATGCAGGCCGTAGCCCCAAAACACCTGCACGCCCTGCGGCTGTCCGGCAAAGTGCGGCTGATGCGCCAGCACCACCGACATGAACCAGTTGGAGTCCTGGAACGTCACCAGCCCGCCGGTGCCGGCGACGTTGCCGGTGAACTTCTCCATGCGGTCGAAGAAAACGGTATCCTTCAGCGTGACCGTGAAAGACGCCCACCACGATTCAGGAATGCTGGCGTTGAAGGCCGCCGGGTTGCCGAACTGCGGCCGCCCCGCCGCCAGTTTCTCCCACAAGACCCAGCCCTGGCTATCGCGCTTATCCAGCTTGGGCGGTGCGCTGTGCATGCCGCCATGGCTGGAGGCGTCGGTCATTGAGCCGTTCTGGAAGAACACCAGGTCCTCGGGGCGCACCGGGACAGTCTGCGTTTCGCCGTTGCGAAGGTAGCGAATAGCGGTGACCGTTGAGGCGTCGTCGGTCAGCGACAGATCCTCGACCGTGGCGCCGAACAGCACCTGCACGCCCTGCTGCCGCAACCAATGCTGCAAAGGCCGCACCAGCGAATCGTACTGGTTGTAGACGGTGCGCTTGACGCCGGCCAGCGTCTCGATGCGCGAGAACTCCTTCATGAAGCGGCGCAGGTAGCGCTTGAACTCCACCGCGCTATGCCAAGGCTGGAAGGCGAAGGTGGTCGCCCACATGTACCAGAATTTGGTCTCGAAGAACGCCGGCGACAGCCAGTCGGTAATGGCGCTGTCGCCCATGTCCTTCTCGTCGGCCTCCTCCAGCTTCACCAGTTCCAAGCGGTCCTGCATGGAGAACCCCATCGAGCTGACATCAACCTTGAAGCGGTTGCGGTCCACCAGCCGCGCACGCGAATGGGTTTTATACAGTTCGTTGAAGGCGATGGTTTCTTCATACACCGTCTGCCCCGGGTGCTCCAGTGACGGGATGCTCTTGAACAGGTCCCACACACACTCATAATTATCGGTGGTGAGCATGCGGCCGCCGCGCAGCGTGTAGCCGCCGTCCGGATCGCCGCCGCCGTCAAGACTGCCGCCTGCCAGCGGCGTTGCCTCGAAGATGGTGATATCGCCGCCGGCGATGCCGCCGTCGCGAATCATGAACGCGGCGGCGGCCAGCGAGCCAATACCGCCACCAATCAAATATGCTTTAACAGAATCACGCATGATGCCCACTCCCTCGGTTGAGATGAGCCCATTCTAGGCAGTCAAGTCAACCGGGGTCTGCGCGCCAGATTCAGAAAAGCCGTGATTAGAAGCGCTTACCTAAAAGGCGCGGCGATCGAGCAAAAAGCGCTTACTTTTCGGTGTACATATCGGCGTATTTCAGGCCGAAGTACAGAATGAACAGGTAGCACGCGGCAGGCACCAGGAACGACAGTTGCAGGCTTACGGTGTCGGCCAGATAGCCCTGCGCGAACGGCACCAGCGCGCCGCCGACAATCGCCATGCACAACACGCCCGAACCCTGGCCGGTCAGCGGTCCCAGTTTGTTCAGAGCCATCGAGAAGATGGTCGGGAACATGATGGAGTTGAACAGACCAACCGCCAGGATCGACCACATCGCCAGCGAACCGCCGCTGAAGATGGCCAGCAGCACCAGCACAATCACCGCCGCCGCGTTGAAGGCCAGCGCCTTGCCCGGACTGACGGTGCGCATCACCGCGAAGCCGATGAAGCGGCCGATCATCGCGCCGCCCCAGTAGAAGCTGACGTAGTGCGCAGCCCGTTCCGCCGTCAGTCCGGCCACATGCGGCTCGCCGAGGAAGTTGATCAGGAAGCTGCCGATCGACACCTCGCCGCCGACGTACAGGAAGATCGCCACCGCGCCCAGCGCCAGGTGACGGTGCTGCAAGGCGTCGGCAAAGCCGGCTTGCGCCCCGCCCTGCTCCGCGTCGACGATCTTCGGCAGGCGCGCCAGCGCGAATAGCACCGCCAGCACCAGCAGCGCCGCGGCCAGCGCCAGATACGGACCTTGCACGCTGGCCGCTTCCTTGGCGTGATAGGCCGCCAGCTCCGCCGCCGGCAGCTTGGCCAGATCGGCCGAACTCAGAACGCCGCCGCCCAGAATCAGCATGCCGCCCAGCGCCGGCGCCACCGTGGTGCCCAGCGAATTGAAGGCCTGCGTCAGCGTCAGACGGCTGGACGCGGTGCGCGCATCACCCAGCACCGCCACATAGGGATTGGCCGCCACCTGCAGAATGGTGATGCCGGCAGCCAGCACGAAGAAGGCGATCAGGAACAAAGTGTAGCCGCTGGTCGCCGCCGGATAGAACAGCGCGCAGCCGGCGGCCGCGATCGTCAGGCCGGCCACGGCGCCGTTCTGGTAGCCTAGTTTTTTGATCAGCATCCCCGCCGGCAGCGAGACGATGAAATAGGCGCCGAAGAAGCAGAACTGCACCAGCATCGCCTGCACATAGGTCAGCGTGTACACCGCCTTCAAATGCGGAATCAGCACGTCGTTCAAGGACGTCAGCAAACCCCACATGAAGAACAGGATGGTGACGATGACCAGTGGCCCGGTATTGCCGCCCGAGGTCTGCGACCGCCCCGGCGCCACAACAGTTTGCGAATAATGCTCCATGCTTTATTTTCCCCTTTTTATTATTTAAGATCCGCGCACGCCAACGCATCTTTGTCCTTGGCGGCGCCGCCAACGATCTGAATGTTGGCGAACGTCGCGGTGAACGGCGCATCGGCGGCTACGCTGAATGGTGTGCTGAAAGCGGCCAGCGGCAAGCCTTTGGCGGCAAAGCAGGCCAGCGGTATCTTCACCGTTTGCTTGCCCTTGCCGCTCATCTGCTTCAATACCGGGCCGGCATCCAGCTCCACCGTCTCCATGCCAATCAACACCTTGCCCTGCGGCGCGGCGGTGACAATGGCGTCAAACTGCAATGCACCGTCGGTGCCGGCAAACGCCGGCAACTTGTGCGCCTTGCTGGCCTGTGCTTCCAGTTTTGCCGGGCCGGTCCAGGTCAGACGCTTGGCGTCCTGCTGGGTGTTGATCTGCGCGGTTTCCACTTTTACAGTCGGCAGATTGAACACCGCGTTCAGGTCCGCCCCCAGCGCCACGCGCTGACCACCGCTGCTGACGTACAGGCCATACGTCGCGCGGTCGGTCGGATTGTACACCGGCACCGCCAGCGACTTGCCGCAGCCGCCTTCCGGATAGCTCGTATCCAGTTGCGGCACCGAGACTTTGCTGTGGTAATTCAGGCCGTAGCCATATTTAAACAACGGCGCGTAATCCGCATCGCCGACGTTCAACGGCGTCTGGCAGGCCGACTTCGGCCAGGAGAACGACAGCTTGCCGCGGAAGTCCGCATTGACCTTGCCGTCCGCCTTGCGGAACAAAACATCGATCACGCCCTTGCCCTCGGTGCCCGGCAGCCACGCCGCCACCACGCTGTCCGACAGATTGATGATGTCATTGGTGTACAGCGGACGGCCGGTGATCAGCACCGTCACCACCGGCTTGCCTTTGCCGGACACCGCCCGCAGCACCGCCAGGTCTTCCGGATGGCGGCCCGACAGACGCAGCGTACCGGCCGGGCCAATGTCGCCATCGCCCTCGGCGTATGGCGTCTCGCCGATGACCGCGATCACCGCGTCATACTTGCCCACGTCAACGCCAGCGGCGTTCTCGCTGTAGGTAAGGTTGTCCTTGCCGACGACTTCCTGAACACCCGCCAGGATGGTGTCGCTGAACGGATAGTCGCTGTTCTTGTTGTCGGTGCCCTGCCAGGTCAGCGACCAGCCGCCGGACTGATTGGACATATTGTCGGCGCTCTTGCCAACCACCAGAATCTTTTTGCCGCGCGCCAGCGGCAGCACGTTGCCGTTATTTTTGAGCAGCACCAGCGACTCGCGTACCGCCTTGCGTGCCAGTGCGCGGTCCTGCATGGCTTCCTGCTTGCCGGCGTAGATGTTCTGCGAAGGCTTCTTGCCGTCGAACAGGCCGGCGCGCAGCTTCACGCGCAGGATGCGGGTCACCGCGTCATCGATGCGCGACATCGGAATCTCGCCCTTCTCCACCTGCGCAATGGTGTTGGCGATGAAGCTCTTCCACTTCTCCGGCACCATGATCAGATCAACGCCGGCATTGATCGAGGCTGCGCAGCTGTCTTCCTCGCAGCCGGTTACTTCGCCGATGCCGTTCCAGTCGCTGACCACCAGACCGTCAAAGCCCATCTTCTCCTTCAACGCGACGGTCAGCAACTCGCGGCTGCCATGCAGCTTGCCGTAGTCGTTCCAGCTGTTGAAGGACGCCATCACCGTCTGCACGCCGGCGGCCAAGGCCGGGTAGTAGCCCTGGGCATGGATGTTGATCATCTCTTCAGGAGTGGATTTGTTCAGCCCCCGGTCCTTGCCCTCAAACGTGCCGCCATCGCCGACAAAGTGCTTGGCCGTGGCCACCACCGTGTTGTCGGATTTCAGATCGCCTTGCAGGCCTTTGACGTATTCGCCGGCGTACTCCTTGACGATGGCAGGGTCTTCGGAAAAGCTCTCGTAAGTGCGTCCCCAGCGGTCATCGCGCACCACCGCCAGCGTTGGCGCAAACACCCAGTCGATGCCGGTGGCGCGCACCGCGCGCGCGACCGACCTGGCCATGTCGCCCACCAGCTTCGGATCGCGCGCGGCGCCGAGGCCGATGTTATGCGGGAACAGCGTGGCGCCGTACATATTCGAGTTGCCGTGCATCGCGTCGATGCCCCAGATGACTGGAATCTGTACCTTCATGTCGGTGCGCATCGAGGCGTCGTAATAGGCGTCGGCCAGCTTGACCCAGTCGGCCGCGCTGGCGTGCTTGTTCCCGTTCGCCCAGCTGCCACCGCCGTTCAGCACGGAGCCGATGTAGTACTTGCGGATGTCGTCCGGCGTGATGTATTTGATTTCCGGCTGCGTCATCTGGCCGATTTTCTGCGCCAGCGTCATGCCGGCGACGATCTGCTTGATGCGCGCCTCCATGGCCTTGTCCTGCTTGACGGCGCTGGTGATGTGCGGCCAGTCGGTCAGCGGTTTGGCGGCGGGTGCGGCGATGACGTTGGCGCCCAGCGCCAGCGTGGCTGCAACGACGGCGCGACGCAGGATGTGGTTGTGTGAATTCATTGTGTATGTCTCCCTTATTAAAGTTTTCGCCATTCCCTAGCAGACGGAATGACGGCTTAGGCGCCGCGTAAAAAGGCGCTGTACCACTCGCCGCTTTGCTTGACGATGCGGCGCTGCGTTTCATAGTCGATATAGGTCAGGCCGAAGCGGCGCAGATAGCCCTCCGCCCACTCGAAGTTATCCAGCAAACTCCAGGCGAAATAGCCTTTGATCCTGCCGCCGCCGGCAATCGCGTCACGCACCGCCGCCAGGTGGCGGATCAGGTAATCGCGGCGCGCCGTGTCGCGCACCAAGCCATCTTCAAGATGATCGTCGTAGGAGGAGCCGTTCTCGGTCACATACAAATCACCGGTCGGATAATCGCGCGCCACGCGCTCCAGCAGCGTCACCATGCCGTCCGGCGCAACCTCCCAGCCAAAATCCGTGCGCTGGCGATCCGGCGGAAAAACGATCTGCGCACGCAGCGGATATTCGTCCGGCGCGTCCCGGACCACTTCCGGAAAGTAGTAATTCACGCCGAGGAAATCGCACGGCACGGCGATGGCTTCCAGATCGCCGGGTTCCACCACAGGAGCATCGGCGCCGACCAGCGCCAGCGCTTGCGCCGGATAGCCGCGGCCATACAGCACATCGAGGAACCAGCGATTGCGCAGCGCGTCGTGACGCGATACGGCGGCGCGATCAGTCGCGCTGTCGCTGGCCGGCATCACCGGATGCAGGCTCAAAGCGATACCGACCTTCGCATCCGGCACATTGGCGCGGATCAGCGGCACCGCGCGACCGTGCGACAGCAGCACGTTGTGGCACACCTGCAGCGCCAGCGGCAGCGACTTGTTGCCTGGCGCATGCATGCCGTCCCAGTTACCGTGCATGGCGGTGCACCAAGGCTCGTTGTGGGTGATCCAGTGCTTCACGCGGTCACCCAGATGCCTGGTCATCACATCCGCATACCGCAGATACAGATCGACGGTGGCGCGGTTGTTCCATCCGCCCTGGTCCTGGATGTACTGCGGCAGGTCCCAGTGATACAGCGTGCACCATGGCTGCAGGCCGCGCGCCAGCATGCCGTCCACCAGCCTGGAATAGAAGGCCAGACCTTTCGCATTCGGCTCGGCGTCCACACCGTTGAAGATGCGTGGCCAGGCGATCGAGAAGCGGTAGGCATTCAGCCCCATGGACTGCGCCAGATCCAGATCCTCTTCCCAGCGATGATAGTGGTCGCAGGCCACTGCGCCGGTGGAACCGTCGCGGACCTTGCCGGGCGTGGCGGCAAAGGTGTCCCAGATCGACGGCACGCGTCCATCAACAGCGGCCGCGCCTTCAATCTGGTAGGACGAGGTGGACACGCCCCATACAAAATCGCCGGCAAAGTCGGAACGTTGAATCGCCATCGGCAGATCGGTAAGCATCATGGTCATGGTTTGAATGGAGTAGGCGATGTTGGAGAATTCATCCACCTGATGGCGGATTGCTGCGGCTCATACGGCACGCTGCCAAAGCGGCGGAACAGGTTTTCGATATCGGCCAGCGAGGCCTTGTTGAAATCCAGTTTCGGAATTCTTGCGCCGGGCGCGTTGGTGACCAGGCCCCAGGTGCCCTTGCCCTGGCCGCCCTTGTTGGTCACCAGCTTGTAGGCCCACGCGGTCGAGGCCCAGCCGTTGGCGACGTAGGTGTCGTAGGTCACGCGCAGCAGTTGGCCGCCAAGTTCGGGGCCGGTGAAAGCCCATGGCTGGAACTCGCCGACAAAGAAGGCGGTATCGAGCGCCTCCAGCTTGGCCTTCCACTTGCAGACGTTATCGCCGTCACCTTCGCATCGCAGCCAGCCCCGATGCACGGCCAGTCCCGGCTTGCCCCAGCCGAAGTGGCCGGGATACGGATGCATTTCAAAGGCGACGTTGCTCATGCCATGGTCGGAAGGCTTGCCATAGGCGTCGATGCCTTTGACATGGCCGGGCAGGATGATCACGTGATTGCGGTCGATCTCGCGGATCGCCTTGTACAGCGTGCCCATGACCGCCGCCATGTTCTCCGGCGTGGTGCCCCAAGGTTCATTGAGGATGCTGTAACCGGCCACCGCGCCGCGGTCCTTGTAACGGGCGGCGATCTGCTGCCACAGCCAGATGGTGCGCGCCTGATACTCCGGCGTGTCCCAGTATTGGTTCTTCCCCGCGCAGCCGCTGTGATGCTCCCAGCCCTGGCTGCCGACGGCGCCATGCAGATCAAGGATCACGTAGATGCCGCGCTTCTCGGCCTGTTCGATGACGTTGTCCAGATACTTCCACGCGTCGGCGCGCAGGTGGCGCGGATTCTTCTCGTCCTCCACCACGCTGTAGATGAATGGCAGCCGCACCAGGTTCAGATTCAGCGTGCGCAGCATGTCCCAGTCGCGCTCCTTGATCCAGTTATCGCGGAACAGCGTGTACAAACGCTGACGCTCCTCATAGCCGAAGCGCTTATCGAGCACCGCCTCCAGCTTGCACTGGTCGTCGACGGCTTTGGTCTCCTGGCCCATCATCCAGAATTCCTGGATCAGGTAATTGCCCAGATTGACGCCGCGCAGCGCCGGCTGCGTGCCATCGGCGGCCAGCCACTTCGTCCCTTCCGTGTGCAGCATGGGCAGAGCGCCCTGCGCCTGCGCGGCGCCGGCCAGCAGCCACGCGGCCATCACTACCAGTCGTTTTATCAGCATGGCATCCTCGCTATTGGAATCGTTTCCATTATCGTCTAAAAAAAGAGCATGCGGCTGGCGCGCGCTCCCGGTCTTTACCTCTTTTTACCCGCGGCCGGCGCCAATGACGCCCGCTGCGTGACATGCAGCCGGTAATCGCGCGTCACCGGCCGCGTCAAACCGTAGCAACGGTTCAGCAGATAATTCAGGCCGCTCATCGTCATCTCGCTCCACGGGATATGCACGCTGGTCAGCTGCGGCGCGGTGAACTCCGCGCTGTGCGTATCGTCGTAGCCGAGCACCGACACCTGCCGCGGCACCTGCACGCCGGCTTTCTGAAAAGCCGACAGCGCGCCCACCGCCATTTCATCGTTGGCGCAAAACAGCGCGGTCAATTCCTCGCCCGACCGCAGCAACCGCTCGGCACAGGCACGCCCACCTTCCGGCGTGAACTCGCCATCGGCCACCCACATGGTGCGGGTGTCGATGCCGGCGGCCGCCAGCTCCGCCATGAAACCGGCGATACGCTGCTGGTTGTCGGTCGCCGCCGCGCGACCGGCGATCACCGCGATCCGACGGTGTCCCGCGTCCAGCAGGGTGCGCGCCGCCAGCCGGCCGCCAGCCTCGTGATCGACCGTGAAGCACTGCTCGGCGATGCTGGGGAAGGCCTGGTTAATCACCACCACGCGCGACTGGAATGGTCCCAGCGCCGCCACATCCTCGTCCATCAGATCACTGCTCATCACGATCAGGCCATCGCTACCTCGTTCGATCAGAAAATTCAGGCCATCGATCGCCTGATTGCGCGCGTCGCCCTCGCCGACGCCGAACGCCACCACCATGTTCAGTCCCGCCTCACGCAGCGCGGTGTATATCGACTGCAGTATCGGCGTGTAGAACGTGCCGCTCAGGCACGGGATGTACACACCGATCATCTGCGTGGTTCCCGACAACAGCGAGCGCGCCGCGTGCGACGGACGGAACTCCAGTTCCTCGATCGCCTTGAGCACTTTCTCCTGCGTGGTCTTCGATACCGCGCCCTTGCCGCTGATGACGCGGGAAGCGGTCCCTAAACCCACGCCCGCCAGCCGCGCTACGTCTTTGATGGTTGCCACGAATTCCCTTATCGGTTCTGTCTATGCGGCGGAAAGGATAACCCGGACCGCTCAATCCATCAAGGCGGCGACTATGCCCTTCTGCGCCTTTTCCACCGGCATGCGCGTATTCCAGTAAGTCGTCAGCACATCCTGCAGCGCGCCGTTCTGGTCCGGCGTCAGATACACCTCGATCATGCCGACCACGCGCGACTTGTCCTTCAGGATCGCCATGCCGGTGCGTGCGCAGGCATCCATGCCGGACGTCTCGGCATTGCTCAGTATCGGCAGCGAACCCTTGATCTTGTTGAACGCCAGCTGCACGTCCGGCGCCAGCATGGTGGTGGCCAGCAGCTTTTGCGCGCGCACCGTGTCCGGATTTTTCGTCTTCGGGAAAACGAAGGCGTCGCCCTGGATCAGGTATGGCACGTTCGGCCCCAGGCCGGCGATGCAGCCGAAGTCCTTGCCGGCGGTTTGCTTCGCGGCGGCGAATTCGCCCTTGGCCCAGTCGCCCGTGATCTGCACCCCGGCCTTGCCGCCGATGAGCATCGCGGTGGCGTCGTTCCAGTTGCGGTTGGGCGAGCCGGGGTCCACGTAACGCTGCAGGCGCTTGAAGGCCAGCAGCACGTTCTTGAACGCTTCCGAGTTGATCGCCTTCGGATCGCGGTCGCGCAGCACCCGCAGGTATAGCTCCTTGCCGCCGACGTTGGCCAGCATCGCCTGGAACAGGATGTTCTCCTGCCACGGCTGGCCGCCGTGCGCCAGGCCAATCAGACCGGCG
Organism: Duganella lactea; assembly: GCF_009857505.1. Classification (GTDB taxonomy): domain Bacteria; phylum Pseudomonadota; class Gammaproteobacteria; order Burkholderiales; family Burkholderiaceae_D; genus Rugamonas; species Rugamonas lactea. Next base: position 90,928 of record NZ_WWCP01000009.1, on the reverse strand, counting down.
GCTTTCAGCTTGTCCAGCGCGGCGAACAGCTGGTCCGGCGTGGCCGGCTCGGTGGCGATGCCGGCTTTTTGAAACGCCGCCTTGGAATACCAGATCCAGGTCGACATATGGATGTCCACCGGTGCCGCGTAGTAGTGGCCCTTGACCTTGATGACGTCGAGCACCGGCTGCGGCATCAGTTGATCCCAGCGGTCGCGGAGCGCGATGTCATCGACGGTGTTGAGCGAGCCGTGGTCGATCAGGTCACGGAACTGCTTGGTCGTGTTGAACTGCGCCGCGGTCGGCGCGTTGCCGCCGACGATGCGGTTGAGGGCCACCGCCTTGGCCTGGTCGGCGCCGGCGATCGCGGTGTCGGCCCAGACGCCACCGGCGGCGCGGTAGGCCTCGGCGAACTTGCGCACGGCGGCGGACTCGCTGCTGGAGGTCCACCAGTGCATCACTTCGGCCGTCGGCATGGCGGCGTGGGACTGCGTAACGGCGCCCAGCGCCAGCCCCAACAGCACCAGCGGCGCGCGCCACAGCCAGGCCAGGCGCGCCGCGCGCCGGGTGTGCTTGTCCATCCAGTCTCCGTCGTTTTTTATGGTCGGCGCGGCCCTGCCCCGACCGAAAAAAATCCGGCGCCGCCCAAGGCGCCGGCAACTTCGCACGGCGAAGAGACGAGGGTACGCGTCAATCAAGGCTGGAAACGTTCCCAACCCCGTGGTCAATATAGCATCGCTTGATTTTAAGTGTCAACGAAAAAGCGGCCGCAGCCGCTTTGTTCAGTCATCCATCGCCATCACGCGCAGCCGGTGGCCGTCACGGTCCAGCGCCACGAAGGTGTAGCCAAAGTCCATCGCGGTCGGCCGCTGGGCGATGGCCAGGCCGCGTGCCGCCCAATCGGCATACAGGTCGTTAACCACGCTGGGGTTGGCGACGGCGAAGGCCAGTTCGCTGCCACCGCCGTTGGCCAGCACCTTGGGCTCGGCCGTGTGGCGCGACCACAGGCCCAGCTTCAGGCCGGACGGCAACACGAACAAGGAAAAAGTCGGCGACGACTCCACCGGTTGCATGCTCAGCAGACTGGCGTAGAAAGCTTCGCTCGCTGGTGGGTTATCGACATACAACAGCACATAATCAGGGCTCAGGGTCAGGTTCATGGGATTCTCCGTTCAAGGTTCAGTGGGTTGGCATGCGTTCATGGTACGACCCCGCCATGACAGTTTCTGTCAGGAGCCTTGCGTCTCATCAACTTTGAATATTTCCTGCTGGATAAAATCGAACGGTATTCACCGTCAGGAGAAGCCCGTGCCCGCCATCCGCCCGCCCCTGCCGCGCCAGCGCGGCGTGATCGCCCTGCTGCTCGGCGCGACGCTGCTGGGCATGCTCGCCGTGCTGGGGCTGGCGCTGGATCTGGCGCAGTTGTACAACCGCAAGGCCGAGTTGCAGATCATGGCGGACGCGGCCGCCATCGCCGCCGCGCGCGAACTCAACGGCACCGCCAGCGGCATCGACAACGCCGTCGCGGCGGCGGCCACCGCCGCCGGCAAGTTCACCTACCGCTACAACGCGCTCGCGGTGCAGTGGTCCAACAACGCCGTGCGCTTCGCCGCCACGCCGGCCACGCCCGACGACAACTGGGCCGATGCCGCCGCCGCCCAAGGCGCGCCGACGCGCATGCTGTACGCCAAGGTCGACACGCGGCAACTGGCCAGCGATCCCGGCCTGGTGGAAACCGTCTTCATGCGCTTGGGTGGCGTGGGCGGCGGCGATGCCGAGACCGCCGCGCGCGCGGTGGCCGGACGCGCCTCCACGCTGGTGACGCCGCTGGCGATCTGCGCGCAATCGCCGACGCCGGCGGCCGCGCGCGCCAACGTCAGCGGCAACAGCGGCTATAACGAGCTGGTCGAGTTTGGTTTTCGGCGCGGCGTCGCCTACGATCTGATGCAGTTGAATCCGCATGACGTGACGCCGGCGCATTATCTGATCGACCCGCTGGCCGCGCCCGGCACGACCGGCACCGCCGGCGACTTCGCGACCGCCGTGGTCGGCCCCTTTGTCTGCACCGGTCAGCTGGCCATGCCGACCGTCAGCGGCGACAAGCTGACCGTGCAGCGTGGCTTTCCGCTGCTCGACCTGTACCGTCAATTGAACTCGCGCTTCGACGACTACACCGGCAAGCTGTGCCTGGCGGAGACGGCGCCGCCCGACAGCAACATCAAGCCCTTCGTCTACACGACCAGCTGGATGGCGCCGGCGGCCGCCACGCAAACGGCGGCGACCTGGATCAGCGGCGGCAAACTGAGGACCCGCGCCGACCCCCTGCCCGGCGACGCCAGCAACACCGCGCCGCAGTATGGACCGTTGTGGGCCGGCGCCCGCGCCGTGCCCTATTCGGCCTATGTGGCGCAGCCGGTCGAACCGGCCAGCGGTTATAGCGTGTTCGCCACCAGCGCCTGGTCCAGCCTGTACACGCCGGGGCCGCCGTCCGCCAGCGGCTACCCGACCAACAAAAGCACCGCCACCCCGTACAGCCAGACCGGCGGCGCCAGCTACTTCCAGGCGCCGTCAACACCGCACCTGCCCGGCGTCGCCAACCGCCGCGTGCTCAACGTGGCGCTGCTGGCATGCCCGGTGGCGGCCGGCGCCATCGCCAGCGCCAGCGTGCTGGGCGTGGGCCGCTTCTTCATGACCGTGCCCGCCACCAGCAGCAGCCTGAGCGCGGAGTTTGCCGGCGTCGCGCCGGCGGCATCGCTGAGCGGCGCGGTGGAGTTGCAGCGATGAGCGCCGCGCAACCACGCGGCCGGCAACGCGGCGCGGTGGCGCTGGAACTGGCGCTGTCGCTGCCGGTCATGCTGACGCTGCTGGTGGCGCTGGTGTTTTATGGCCGCGTGATGTACCACTACGAAGTGGTGCAGAAAGCCGCGTGGGCGGGCGCGCGCTACCTGTCCAGCGTGCCGGCGGTCAACATGAGAAACCAGCAGCAGGCGGCGCAGGAGATGGCGCTGGCCACGGCGCTGATCAATACCGAGCTGAGCGCGCTGAAGCCGGAACCGGGCAGCCTGTACGTCTCGGTCAACTGCGACAGCGCGCCATGCGGGCTGTACAACTATCTGCCGGCGATGATCAACGTCACCGTCATCATCGACGTGCCGGGCGACCTGTCCGGCTACGGCGAGTCCCTCACGCATGTCCGCGTGCGCGCCAACCACAATCTGCGCTATGTCGGCAACTAAAAAGCTGCGCCGGCAGCGCGGCGCCACCGTGGCCGAGTTCGCGCTGTGCGTGGTGGTCTTTCTCGGCGTGCTGTTTTTCATCCTGGAAGCGGCGCGCGCGCTGTACCTGTGGAACACCCTGCAGGAAGTCACCCGCCGCGCGGCTTACGCCGCCGCCGTCAACGACTTCAGCAATCCTGGCGTGATGCAGCAGCTGCGGCAATCGGCGATCATGCGCGACGGCCCCGGCACGCTGCTGCTGGGCGCGCCGGTGACGGACGAGCACGTGCAGATCGACTATCTGGCGGTGACGCGCAACGCCGACAACACGCTGAGCATCACGCCGATCGCCGGGGGCAGCCTGCCGGCCTGTCCGGCGCAGGCGCGGGTGAACTGCGCCGCCAATCCGTATGGCGGCAACTGCATCCGCTTCGTGCGTGCGCGCATCTGCGCGCCGAATACCCAGGACTGCGGCGCGATCGCCTACCAGCCCATCTTCCCGATGACCGGCATCCGCTTCCCGCTGCCTCAGGCCGAAACGCTGGCCCGCGCCGAGTCGCTCGGCTTCGAGCCGGGGAGCACCTTGTGTCCGTGATATGTGCCGGCATGGGTCATTGCGGCGTCTTACCTCACGCCTGGTGACTGTTAAACGCTTCCAGCACAGCCGGGGCAATCAGTCGATGCATCGGCCTGACCGGCAGCATGTAAATGCGGCCAAGGGTATTCTTGACGTGGACAATAGTGGTTACCCGCACCAGCGCCCTGTCGTTTTCACCGTCCTGGGCGCGGTGAATACTCAGGAAAACGTCCAGATGCTTGTCTTTATCACCGATCAAAGCCTCTTCGAACGAGTTCTCGAAGACCGTGAAAATGCTCACTCTTTCCCCTGCTTTGTAGTCCTCGGCCGGCTTGCTGCCCGACACCGAAGCGAGCCTCCCGAGATTCTTCAAGCCGACCAATGCGCCAGCGCGATTTCTCAGGTCCATGCACACGTCAACCCAATGCGGCGTGCATGCCGCCGCCTGGATAAATAGTCCGAGCGCCGACTGCCCTCGGGTCTGCGCCTCGACGCCCCAGGTGTCATGAAAATCAGCGCCGGCCAGGAGGCTCGTCGCTCGACTGCCTTCCGGAAGAGCCGCCTCAAATGGACGATTAGTGTTATTGGTCATGGCTCCGTCCTTCATGATTCGAATTGCGTTCACAGCGGCGACGACTCAGAGAGAACCCTGAATGGGTGGCTAGACGCTTACATCAGCACCATGTCAGCCACACGTCACTGACCTAGAAGCCGCAATCAGCAATGAGTGCGGCTTCTTTCATAGGCGCTCACTTCGCACGTCGTATCAGCGAGTAGTCCACTTGGGCTATCAATTCTGCCGGAAAGAGGTTCACTGACGCCGTGTCGTCAAAGACCCAATCAAAGTACGCCATAAGGATACGGGCCAGTCCAAACATGCTGAAGTTGTAGCCGCCCTCCCTTACGCCGTACTGGGAACCGAAAGCCCAAGTCTCATAGTCGAAAATACCTCGCTCATCGACAGTGGTAGTCGGCGTGTACAGCGTTATCTTGAAGTGCTTACTGCCGTTCGCTATGTCCTTTGCTGCATTGAGAGCAGCAGTCAGGCCCGCATGCTTCCGCTTCAGCTTCTTAAGCGATTGCTTTGGCCTTCCCCCATTCTTGGGCAACCAGTCATGCGCCAGATGCCGAGCCGTGACGATGAAATTGAACGCAGCGTAGTCTTGTCGCTTCTGGCTTTGCTCGTCCTCGCCCTCACCAGCAGCTTCAAGTGCTGCAAGGTCAGCTTTCAACTTCTCATAGACATCGAAGCAGGTAGACATGCCGAAGCTTGGGGATAGCGAAGTTGCCATGATCGGGAAAGGTCGTTGAGAGTAGCCCAGTGTACGCCGGTTCGATACCGAAGCAAAACGCGCCGTGGAGCACGTAAAGAAATTGGTGCAGGAGTGGTGCACAAAGTCAGAAAAGAAAAAAGGCTCACGATCCGAAGATTTCGTAAGCCTTTGTTCTGAAAAGGATTTTGTTGGTCGGGGCGAGAGGATTCGAACCTCCGACCCCGTGCACCCCATGCACGTACGCTACCAGGCTGCGCTACGCCCCGACTAACAGCTCATTATAGCAGCGGGTTTGAGTATTTGTCATGTTTACCGGACACGACTAAGATGCCCTCATGATCAGCAATGTCGATGGCCAGTTCCAGGTTGCCAGCTTTGATCGGCAGCGCATCCACGAATGCCATGGCGCCATCCACCACCTGCAATGCCTTGAGCCTTGCGGCGGCGATGCCGGACTGGCGGCGGACACTGGAAGCGCTCAGCGCGATCAACGCTTTACGATCAACGGTTTATACCAATTTGACCGTGATCGGCGACAGGCCGGCGACCTTCCCTTCCAGGACGTTGCCGCGCGCCACCGCACCCACGCCTTCCGGCGTGCCGCTGAAAATCAAGTCGCCCGGCGCCAGCGTGAAGTAGGTCGACAGGTTGGCGATGGTCTCGTTGATCGACCAGATCAGCTGCGCGATCGATGACGACTGTTTGGTCACGCCATCCACGTCCAGCTGGATGGCGGCGTGGTTGATGTCCCCCACTTCATCGGCGCGGTGAATCAGGCCGATCGGCGCGGAAAAATCGAACGCCTTGCCAATCTCCCACGGACGGCCGGCGTCGCGCATCTTGAATTGCAGGTCGCGGCGCGTCATGTCGAAACCGACCGCGTAGCCGAAGATGTGCGATGCCGCGTCCGCCACCGCGATGTTGGCGCCGCCCTTGCCGATGGCGACCACCAGCTCGCATTCATAATGCAGATTGTTGGTCAGCGGCGGATAGGGCAACTCCAGCACGCGGTTCGGCGCGGCCGGCACCACGGCTTGGGCGTCGCCCGGCTTGCAGAAGAAGAACGGCGGTTCACGCTCCGGGTCGGAACCCATTTCGCGCGCGTGGCCGGCGTAGTTGCGGCCGACGCAGTACACGCGGCGCACCGGGAACAAATCGGCCGTGCCGGCGACCGGCAGGCCGACGATATCGTGGGCGGGGATTACGTAGGAAGTCATGATGCTCCTTGACAGGTAAGAGACATCACGCATGGTACAACAGCGCGCGCCGCTGTGCAGCGGCGCGAAACAATACGCGACAAATCAGGTCAGCAGCAAGGCCGTCAGCGCCACCCGCCAGCCCTCCACAATGGACGTGCGGTTCAGGTCCGGACGCTGTATGCCGCGGATCGACAGGCCATGGAACATCGACACCATGGTGTCGATACGACCGTCAAGCAAGGCGTCGTCGACGGCCAGCCCGCGCCGTTCGCGCTCGCGTTTGATGATCGGACGGAAGCGGTTGCTGACCTTGTAGTCGGCGGTGCGCAAGGCCTCGGCGATCTTCGGATTGCGCGCGGCTTCGGCAAACATCTCCAGCGGCAAGTCGATTTTCTTACCGTCCAGGTGTTTGTCGACGTGCAGCGGCGCGTCGTCGATCATTGCCTGCAGCGGATCGTCGCGGCTATCCAGCTCGCCCAGCTGCATCAGCACATCCTCCGCATGCAGGTCGACGAAGGCCATGATGATGGCGTCCTTGCTGTCGAAGTAGTTGTAGATGTGACCTGCGCTCATGCCGGCCTCTTTCGAGATCTCCGACATGCTGGCGGCATGAAAGCCGCTACGGGCGAAACACACGGCGGCCGCCTGCAATACCTGATTGCGGCGGTTCTGCGCGCGTTCCGGGTCGGTGCGTCGTTTGACCGGGGCGTTCATTGCTGTCCTTGGTTATATGCCTGGGGCGAATGTCTGTAATATAGGACGGCGGGCGCGCCATGGCGCCCGCCGTGAGGGGATCAGCCTTGCGGCTGCGGTTGCGACTGTTGCTGCGGCAACTCCGGCTGCCAGCCACCGCCGAGCACCTTGTACAAGGTGACGGCGTTGCTGGTCTTGGCCAGACGCGTGGTGATCAGGCCCTGTTGCGCCGAATAGAGCGCACGTTGCGACACCAGCGCGTTCAGGTACGTATCCGCTCCCTGGCGATAGCGCGCCTCGTTGATGGTGTAGCTCTTCTGCGCCGCGTTCACCAACGCGGTCTGCGACGACAGGCGCTCGTCCAGCGTGCCGCGCGTGGCCAATGCGTCGGCCACTTCGCGGAACGCGGTCTGCACCGACTTCTCGTACTGCGCCACCGAGATGTCACGCGATGTCTTGGCGATATCCAGATTGGCGCGATTGACGCCGGCGTCGAAAATCGGCAGGTTAATCTGCGGCACGAAGCTCCAGGTCGATGAGCCGGCCTTGAACAAACCGGACAAGGTGCTGCTGGCGCTGCCGCCGGACGCGGTCAGCGAAATGCTCGGGAAGAAGGCGGCCCGCGCCACGCCGATATTGGCGTTGGCGGCGCGCAGCGCGCGCTCGGCTTCCTGCACGTCCGGACGAGCGCGCAGCAGGTCCGACGGCAGGCCGGCCGGAATCGCCGCCAGTTGCGTCACCTCTTCCAGCTCGCCGGTCGGCAGCAGCTCGGCCGGCACGGCGCTGCCCACCAGCAGCGTCAGCGCGTTCAGGTCCAGCGCCACTTGCGCGGTGTAGACGGCGGCGTCGTTGCGCGCGCTTTCCACGCTGGTTTGCGCGTCGTACATATCGGTGCCGGCCACCACGCCCGAAGCGAAGCGCTTCTGGCTCAGGTCATAGGTGGTCTGCTGCGATTTCAGCGTTTCCTGCGCCAGCTTCAGGCGCTGCTGGTCGGCGATCAGTGTCGAATACGCGTTGGCCACTTCCGCCACCAGCGTGATCTGCTGCGTGCGGCGCGCTTCCTCGGTGGCCAGATAACTTTGCAGGCCGGCCTCCGACTGGTTGCGCAGCTTGCCGAAGAAGTCCAGCTCATACGAGGACATCGCCAGGCCGCCGTTGTACTGGCGGCTGATGGCCGCCTCGCCGGTACCGGTCATGGTGGACGGCGTGCGCGAGGCGTTCTGGTTCACATTGGCCGACAGTTTCGGCAGCAGCGCCGCCGAGTCGATGTTGTACTGCGCCTTGGCCTTCTCGATATTCAGCACCGACACGCGCAGGTCGCGGTTGTTGGCCAGCGCCAGCTCGATCACCTGGCGCAGCTTGGCGTCGGCGAAATATTCGCGCCACAGGATCTGCGACACCGGCTTGGCGTCGGCCGCCGCCGCCGGCACGCCCTGGTAGGCGTCGCCGGTCGGGAAAGCCTGCGGCACCGGTTGCGCCGGACGTTCATACACCGGCGCCAGGCTGCAGCCGGCCAACAACGCCAGCGCCGCCATCGTGATTAAAGATTTTTTCATATTAATGCACCTCTACAGCGGTTGCCGGCGCGGCCGGCTTCTTCGGCGCGAAGTAGCCACGCACCAGCACAAAGAACAGCGGCACGAAGAAGATGCCCAGGAAGGTCGCGGTCAGCATCCCGCCCAGCACGCCGATACCGATGGCGTTCTGGCTGCCGGAGCCGGCGCCGCTGCTGATCGCCAGCGGCAGCACGCCGAGGCCGAAGGCGATCGAGGTCATCAGGATCGGCCGCAGACGCAGTTTGACCGCGTGCAGCGTGGCCTGCTTCAGGTCCTCGCCCTTGTCCTGCAGTTCCTTCGCGAACTCGACGATCAGAATCGCATTCTTCGCCGACAAACCGACCACGGTCAGCAGGCCGACCTGGAAGTAGACGTCGTTCGACAGCTTGAACAGCATGGTGCCCAGCACCGCGCCGATCACCCCCAGCGGCACCACCAGCAGCACCGAGAACGGCACCGACCAGCTTTCATACAGCGCGGCCAGGCACAGGAACACGATCAACAGCGAGATCGCGTACAGCACCGTGGTCTGCGAACCGGAGTCGCGCTCCTCGACCGACAAACCGGTCCACTCGTAGCCGACACCGGCCGGCAGTTTCTGCGCCAGCTTCTCGATTTCGGCCATCGCGGCGCCCGAGCTCTGGCCCGGCGCGGGCGCGCCCAGGATCTCGGTCGACGACAGGCCGTTGTAGCGTTCCAGGCGCGGCGAGGCGTAGATCCACTTGCCGCTAGAGAAGGCCGAGAATGGCACCATCTGGCCGTCGGCGTTACGCACGAACCACTTGTTCAGGTCTTCCGGCGTCATGCGGGCTTCCGCCGCGCCTTGCAGGTATACCTTCTTCACGCGGCCACGGTCGATGAAGTCGTTGACGTAGGCGCTGCCCCAGGCGGTGCTCAGCACCTTGTTCACATCGTCCACCGTCAGGCCCAACGCGATGGCCTTCTGCTGGTCGACGGTGATCTTGTACTGCGGCGTATCTTCCATGCCGTTCGGACGCACGCCAACCAGCACCTTGCTCTGCGAGGCCATGCCCAGCATCTGGTTACGCGCCGCCATCAGCGCCTCGTGACCGACGCCACCGATATCCTGCAGCTGCAAGTCGAAGCCGCTGGCGTTACCCAGTTCCAGCACCGCTGGCGGGGCGAAGGCGAACACCATCGCGTCCTTGATCTGCATCAGCGCGCCCATCGCGCGGCCGGCGATCGCGCTGACGCGATTGTCCTTGCCCGGACGCTCGGACCAATCCTTCATGCGCACGAAGGCGATGCCGCTGTTCTGGCCATTGCCCGCGAAGCTGAAACCGGCCACCGCGAACACCGAGGCGACGTTGTTCTTCTCGTTGGTCAGGAAGTGGTTCTCGACCTTCTCGATCACCTTCAGCGTGCGCTCCTGCGTCGCGCCGGTCGGCAGCTGGATCTGCGAGAACAGCACGCCCTGGTCTTCTTCCGGCAGGAAGGAGGTCGGCAGGCGCATGAAGGACACGGCCAGCACCACCAGGATGGCGGTATAGACGATCAGCGAACGGCCGCTGCGATTCAGGATCGATGCGACCACGCCCTGATAGCGGGTACTGCTGCGGTCAAAGGTGCGGTTGAACCAGCCGAAGAAACCCTTGTCGGCCATGTGATGGCCCTTCTCCACCGGCTTGAGGATGGTCGCGCACAGCGCCGGCGTGAAGATCATCGCCACCAGCACCGACAGCACCATCGCCGACACGATCGTCACCGAGAACTGGCGGTAGATCACGCCGGTCGAACCGCTGAAGAAGGCCATCGGCACGAACACCGCCGACAGCACCAGCGCGATGCCCACCAGCGCGCCACTGATCTGGCCCATCGACTTGCGGGTGGCCTCCAGCGGCGACAACCCTTCCTCGCTCATGATACGTTCAACGTTTTCCACCACCACGATCGCATCGTCGACCAGCAGGCCGATCGCCAGCACCACCGCGAACATGGTCAGCGTATTGATCGAGTATCCCAGCGCCGACAGAATGGCGAAGGTCCCCAGCAGCACCACCGGCACCGCCATGGTCGGAATCAGCGTGGCGCGGAAGTTTTGCAGGAACAGGTACATCACCAGGAACACCAGGATCACCGCCTCGACCAGGGTCTTTACCACTTCCTCGATCGACAGCTTGACGAACGGCGTGGTGTCGAACGCCACCACCGCCTTCATCCCATGCGGGAAGCGTTTTTCCAGCTCCGCCACTTTGGCCTTGACCAGGTTGGCGGTGTCCAGCGCGTTGGCGCCGGTGGCCAGTTTGATCGCCACGCCGGAGGCGGGCTTGCCGTTGTAGCGGGCGACGATGTTGTACGTCTCGCGGCCCAGCTCCAGGCGGGCGACGTCGCGCAGGTGCACGGTGGCGCCGTTGGTGGCGGTCTTGAGCAGGATGGCGCCGAATTGTTCCGGCGTCTGCAGGCGGCTTTGCGCGGTGACGGTGGCGTTGAGCTGCTGGCCGCCGACGGCTGGCAGGCCGCCCAGTTCACCGGCCGATACCTCGGCATTCTGCGCGCTGACGGCGACCGACACGTCGGCGGGCGTCAACTGGTAGCTTTGCAGCTTGGCCGCGTCCAGCCAGATGCGCATGGCGTACTGCGAACCGAAGTTGGTCACATCGCCCACGCCTTCCACGCGCGAGATCGGATCGAGCACATTGGCGGTGACGTAGTCGCCGATGTCGGCGTTGTTCATCGAACCATCTTCGGACACAAAGCCCAGCACCAGCAGGAAGTTCTTGGTGGCTTTGGCGACCACCAGGCCTTGCTGCTGTACCGCAGCAGGCAGCAGCGGCGTGGCCAGTTGCAGCTTGTTCTGCACCTGCACCTGCGCGATGTCCGGATTGGTGCCGCTCTTGAAGGTCAGCGTGATGTTGACGCCACCGGTGGAGTCCGACGACGACGACATGTAACGCAGACCGTCGATCCCCTTCATCTTTTGTTCGATGATCTGGGTGACGGCGTCTTCCACGGTTTTGGCCGAGGCGCCCGGATAGGTGCCGGTGATCGAAATCGACGGCGGCGCGATGCTTGGATACTGCGATATCGGCAGGCCGAGAATCGCCATCACGCCACCCAGCATGATGACAATCGCGACCACCCACGCAAAAATCGGGCGATCAATAAAGAAACGGGACATGAGCTATCTCCTTACTTCGCGCTCTTGGCGTTGGCCGGCGCGGCGCCGCCGGCGGCAACGGCGGCGGGAGCGGCGGCTGGTTTAGCCGGCGCGCCCGGTTTCACTTTTTGCAGGCCCTCGATGATCAGCAGGTCGCCCTCGGCCAGGCCGGATTTGACCAGCCACTTGTCGCCCAGCGTGCTACCGGTGACCAGCGTGCGCTGCTCAACCTTGCCTTCCTTGTTGATCACCATGGCGGTCGCTTCACCTTTCGGGTTGCGGGTCACGCCCTGCTGCGGCACGGCGATGGCTTTTTCATCGACGCCCGATTCCACCACCGCGCGCACGAACATGCCCGGCAGCAGATCGTGCTTGGGATTCGGGAACAGCGCGCGCAGCGTCACATTGCCGGTGCCCTGATCGACCGTGACGTCGGAGAACTGCAGCTTGCCCGCTTCGGCGTACTTGCTGCCGTCCGACAGCAGCAGCGTCACTTTGGCCTGGCCGTCTTTTTTCAGGCCGCCGCTTTCCACTTCACGCTTCAGGCGCAGCATGTCTTCGCTGCTCTGGGTGACATCGACATAAATCGGGTCCAGCTGCTGCACGGTGGTCAGCGCGGTGGCCTGATTGGCGGTGACCAGCGCGCCCGGCGTCACGCTCGAACGGCCGATGCGGCCGCTGATCGGCGCATCGACGTGGGTGTAGTTGACATTGATCTTGGCTTGTTCCAGCGCGGCGGCGGCCGATTCCACGTCGGCCTTGGCCTGCTCGTGGGCGGCGACGGCGTCGTCGTACTCCTGCTTGCTCACGCCCTCGATGGCCACCAACTCTTTGTAACGCTGCACTTTCGGCGCGGCGGTCAGCAGGTTGGCCTGGGCCTTGGCCAGCGCGGCCTTGGCGGAGTTGTAGGTCGCCTGATAGGTGGCGGGATCGATCTGGTACAAGGGCACGCCGGCTTTGACGTCGGCGCCCTCGACAAACAGGCGTTTCTGAATCAGACCGCTGACCTGCGGGCGCACTTCAGCGACTTGATAAGCGCTGGTGCGGCCCGGCAGTTCGGTCGTGATGTGCAGCGGCGCTTGCGCCACCTTGAAAACGCCCACTTCCGCCACCTGCTGTGGGTGAGGTGCTTCGGTCGTGGACTTGGAGCAGCCGGCCAGAACGGCCAGCGCGGAGACGATGGCTGCGGCGCCTGCGGTGCGCAGCAGCGGTTTGGGGCAGAAAAAGGCTTCCATTAGTGTGAGCTTTCTGAAGAAAAATTGTGCATGATCGTAGAATGAACGATCATTCTAATTAAGTCAAGCTGCTTTTTATTCCATGCGGCAACATTAAGGACGGTTTAAGCAGGAAATCCAGCAGCGCGCGCGCCACTGGCGGTTTCAGGTAGCATGGTCCAGGTCAATTTTTCGTCTGGACCATGCCCATGCAAGCACAAAACAGCCTGACGCATAACTTTCTATCGACCGGCGTGCCCGGCCTGGACGAGGTGCTGGCCGGCGGCCTGACGCGCGACCGGCTGTATCTGGTCGAGGGCGAGCCCGGCACCGGCAAGACCACGCTGGCGCTGCAGTTTCTCAACGAAGGGGTGCGTCGCGGCGAACCCGCGCTGTACGTCACGCTGGCCGAGACCGCCGTCGAGCTGCGCAGCGTGGCGCAGTCGCACGGCTGGGACATCGGCGGCATGCACATCGAAGAAATCATCCCCGACGAAAAGGCGCTCGATCCGGACCAGCAATACACCATCTTCCATCCGTCTGAAATCGAGCTGGGCATCACCACCCAGCGCATTCTGGCGGCCGTCGACCAGCACCAGCCGCGCCGGGTGGTGCTCGATTCGCTGTCGGAGCTGCAACTGCTGGCCGGCAGTCCGCTGCGCTACCGGCGCCAGGTGCTGGCGCTCAAGCAGTACCTGAGCAGCCGCCAGTGCACCACGCTGCTGCTCGACGACCGCTCCGCCCTGGCCACCGACCTGCAGGTGCGCAGCGTGGCGCACGCGGTGCTGACGCTGGAGCTGGCCGACCAGAACTACGGCGCCGAGCGGCGCCGCCTGCGCGTGGTCAAGTACCGCGGCATCGCCTTTCGCGGTGGCGCCCACGACTATACAATCGTCGAGGGCGGGCTGCGGATTTATCCGCGGCTGGTGGCGGCCGACTCGCGCGAGAGCGGCGTGCAGCGCCAGCTCTCCAGCGGCCTGCCGCAGCTGGACGCGCTGATCGGCGGCGGCCTGGAAGAAGGCATGAGCACGCTGATCACCGGCCCGTCCGGCACCGGCAAGTCGTCGCTGGCGGCGCAGTTCGTGCATGCCGCCACGCTGCGCGGCGAGCGCTGCGCCATGTTCCTGTTCGAGGAAGCGCGCAACAATATGCTTAACCGCTGCGCCAACCTGGGCATGGACCTGCGCGGCGCCATCGCGCAGCAACGGCTCTCGGTGCAGCAGGTCGATCCGGCCGAGCTGTCGCCGGGCGAATTCACCAGCGCCGTCATGCAGGCGGTGGAGCAAGGCGCGCGGGTGGTGGTCATCGACAGCCTGAACGGCTACCTGCACGCCGTGCCGGACGAGCGCTTCCTGATTATCTACCTGCACGAGCTGCTGACCTACCTCGGCCAGCGCGGCGTGGTCAGCCTGATCGTCGGGGTGCAGACCGGCATGCTGGGCGCCGGCATGGGCAACGCTGTCGACGCCAGCTACCTGGCCGACAACATCATCCTGCTGCGCTACTTCGAGGCCGCCGGCGAGGTGCGCCAGGCGATCTCGGTGATCAAAAAGCGCGGCAGCAGCCATGAGCGCACGCTGCGCCGCTTCGAGGTTGGCCCCGGCGGCCTGCGGGTTGGGCCAGTGCTCAACGATTTCCACGGTGTCCTGACCGGCGTGCCGTCCTACCACGGCGGCGGCGACATGCCGGGCCGGTGAGCGGCATGGAGACGCGCATCCTGATCTACGCCCCCACCGGCCAGGACGCTCCGCTGGCGGCCAGGGTGCTGGCCACGGCCGCCATCGACAGCCACGTCTGCGCCACGCTGCGCGAGCTGGCGCACGAACTGGCGCAAGGCGCCGGCGCCGTGCTGACAGTGGAGGAGGCGCTGGCGCCGGGCGGCTTGCAATTGCTGCGCGAGGGTGTCGCCCGCCAGCCCGACTGGTCGGACCTGCCCATCATCCTGCTGACGCGCGGCGGCGCCGATTCGCCGGTGGTGCGTCAGGCGATGACCGGCCTGGGCAACCTGAGCCTGATGGAGCGGCCGGTGCGCACGCTGCCGCTGATCACCGCGCTGCACGCCGCACTGCGCGCGCGCAACAAGCAATACCAGATGCGCGAGGCGAGCCGGCGCAAGGATGAATTTCTCGCCAGCCTCGGGCACGAGCTGCGCAATCCGCTGGCGCCGATCCGCACCGCGGTCTCGCTGCTGACGCAGCTCTATCCGGCCGCAGAGCCGGTGGCGCGCATCCGCGACATGGTCGAGCGCCAGGTGCGGCTGCTGACGCGGCTGGTCGACGACCTGCTGGACGTGGCGCGCATCACCAGCGGCAAGATCACGCTGCAACGGCAGACGGCGTCGCTGACGGCGTTGATGAACCACGTCGGCGAGCTGTGCCAGCACGCCGCCGACGCCAAGCACATCGAGATTGCCTGGCAGTTGCCGCCGCACGACCTCCCGCTGCGGGTCGACTACACGCGGGTGGTGCAGATCTGCGCCAACATCCTGTCCAACGCGGTCAAGTTCACCCCGCCAGGCGGGCATGTGGCGGTGCGCGCCGGCGTCGACGACGGCGGCCTGCTGGTGACGATCCGTGACGACGGCATCGGTCTGGACGCCGAGACCATTCCGCGCATCTTCCAGATGTTCGAGCAAAGCAAAACCGTCAAGGGCCAGTTTTCCAGCGGTCTCGGCATTGGCCTGAGCCTGGCGCGCCAGTTCGCCGAAATGCACGGCGGCACGGTGGACGCTTACAGCGAAGGCCCCGGCAAGGGCACGGAGTTCGTGATCCGCCTGCCGGTGCTGGACGAGGGCGAGGACGGCCGGCGCGACGCCGCGCCGCCGGCGTCACCGGCCGACGCGAACGGCCAGCCGCTGCAAGTGCTGGTGGTGGACGACAACCGCGACGCCGCCGATTCGCTGACCGCGCTGCTGGAACTAGACGGCTTCGACGTGCGCACCGCCTACGACGGTCTGGCCGCCATCGCCGCCGTCGAGCAGCGGGCGCCGGACATGATCATCATGGACCTCGGCATGCCAGGGATGGACGGCTACGAAACCGCGCGCGCCATCCGCCAACAAGCCGGCGCCGAGCGCATCCTGATGTTGGCCCTGACCGGCTGGGGCCAGAGCGACGCGCGCCGCCGCACGCTGGAAGCCGGCTTCGACCATCACCTGGTCAAGCCGGTGGAGCTGGAACAGATCGTCCGCCTGGCCGGCGCCCGCTAGCGGCCTATTTCCAGTCGCCGCGCAGCGCCGCCACGCGCTGTTTCAAATCTTCCGGCGTGACATCCGGCGGCGCCACCGGCACGCCCACCGCCAGCGACAGGCGCGAGCGCAGCCCGCTGCGGAAGGCACGGCCGAACACGTTCTCGTGATTGCGGCTCAGCAGATGGCCCCACAGGCCGCGCAGCGCCATCGGAATCACCGGCACCTGGGTGCGCTCGACGATCTTGGCGACGCCGCCCTTGAAGTCGTTGATGTCGCCGCTGCGCGTCAGCTGCCCTTCCGGGAAGATGCACACCAGATCGCCCTCGTGCAGCGCCTGGGCGATGTCGACGTAGGCCTTCTCCATCAGCCACGGGTCTTCCTTGGCCGGCGCGATCGGAATCGCGCGCGCGGTGCGGAAGATCCAGCCCAGCAGCGGCAGCTTGAAGATGCGGTGGTCCATGACGAAGCGGATCGGCCGCGGCGCCACCGCGCCGATGACGATGGCGTCGACATAGCTGACGTGGTTGCACACCAGCACCGCCGCGCCTTCCGCCGGAAGACGTTCGGCATCGACCGTGTCGACCCGGTGGATGGTGTGGATCAGCAGCCAGGCCAGGAAGCGCATCAGGAATTCCGGCACCAGCGAGAAGATGTAGAGCGCCACCACCGCGTTCAGCAGCGCGGTCACCAGGAACAGCTCGGGGATGGTCAGGCCCTGGCCCAGCAGCACGATCGCCAGGCCGGCCGCCGCCACCATGAACAGCGCGTTCAGGATATTCATGCCGGCGATGGTGCGCGAGATGTGGGCCGGATCGCAGCGCGTCTGGATCAGCGCGAACAGCGGCACGATGAAGAAGCCGCCGAACATGCCGATCATCAGCACATCGAACAGGATGCGCCACATGCCGTGCTGGGCCAGCAGCGCGAAGGCGTCCAGGTGGGCGCCGGCCAGCGCCGCGCCGCTGTAGGCCAGGCTGGCGAAATACAGGTCGATGCCGAAGAGGGTCAGGCCGATCGAGCCGAACGGCACCAGGCCGATCTCCACCTTGCGGCCGGACAGGCGCTCGCACAGCAGCGAGCCGCTGCCCACGCCCAGCGAAAAGATGGTCAGCAGCAGCACGAAGGCGCTGTGATCGCCGTGCAGATAGTCCTTGGCGTAGACCGGGAACTGCGCCAGGATCAGCGCGCCGTAGAACCAGAACCACGAGTTGCCCAGCATCGACAGGAACACCGTGCGGTTCTTGCGCGAGTAGTTGATGTTGCGCACCGATTCGCCGATGAAGTTCCAGCTGATCTTCAGCTCCGGCGCCGGCGCCGGCGACTGCGGAATGCGGTAGGCCGCCACCAGGCCCATGCCGGCGACCAGGATGGTGGCGGCCGCTTCCAGCCACAGGCCGTGCGGCTGCTGCACCACCAGCACCGCGCCCAGCACCTCGCCCATCAGGATGCCGACAAAGGTGCCCATCTCGGTGACGCCGTTGCCGCCGATCAGTTCTTCCGGCTTCAGCTGCTGCGGCAGGTAGGCGTATTTGACCGGACCGAACAAGGTGGAGTGGATGCCCATGCCCACCACCGCCGCGATCAGCAGCCACAGATGATGCGTAACCCAGCCGATGCCGGCGAGCGACATGATGGCCAGTTCCAGCCACTTGACGAAGCGCGTCAGGCCGGCTTTCTCGAACTTGTCGGCCAACTGGCCGGCGGTGGCGGAGAACAGCACATAGGGCAGGATGAACAGGCCGGGAATCAGGTTGGTCACCAGCGACGGCGACATCGTGGTCCAGCTCAGCGCGTCGAAGGTGATGATCACCACCAGCGCCGTCTTGAACAGATTGTCGTTGAACGCGCCGAGGAACTGGGTCCAGAAGAACGGCGCGAAACGGCGTTGCTTAAGCAGGGAAAACTGATTGGGCTGGCGCATGAGGAACGTATCCGTTCAGGAAAGATTAAACGGATTATAACCTCACGGCCAGCGCCGCCCAGCATGCAAAAAAGTAATTAAATGCGCAACATCAACTGCTCGCCGGCGCGCCGCGCAGCGACCAGACGCTGTGCGGATCGCCGTGGCGGCCACGGTGCAGCACGGCGCCGGCCATCTTCCAGAACGCGGCGGCGAACAGCAGCGCGATCACCGCCACGCCGGCGACGATGAAATCGCCCCGCAGCAGCGCCAGCAGCGGATTGAGGCCGGTGTTCCACCAGTGCGCCAATGGCACGGCCAGCGTCAGCGCCGCGCACAGCGTCAGCAGCTCGTTGGCGGCGCGCGCCGGCGGACGGGCGAATGCCCACAGCACGCAGCCGAAGAACACCGCGTAATAACTGCGCGCCTCCCACAGCGGCAACTGGCCCGGCGGCCCCAGCTTGTTCGCCAGGAACACCGCCGACACGCCGGCCACGCAGCCGAGGCAGACACCCAGCGTCGCCTGCGCCATCAGCTTGCCGCTGCGTGGCTGCGCCAGCTTCTGCCGCTTGCGCCGGGCCTCGATCCACAGCAGATTGCCGCTGTAGAACAGGAAGGCGCCGCCGATGCCGAGGATGAAATACATCCAGCGCACCGCGATCTCGCCGAAGGAGCCGAAGTGCAGTCCCTGCAAGCTGCGCAGGAAGCGCGTGCCGGGGCTGAAGTTCTCCGGCATCATCACCCGCGTCACCTTGCCGCTGCTGGCGTTCAGCACCACCGCCCCCATGTCGGCCACCGCTTTCTGCTGAACCACGCCATACACCAGCGCCTGCGCATTAGCATCGCCCGCATGGCGGTAAGCAATGGTGGCGACCTCGATGCCCGGCACCGCGCGCCGCACCTCGGCGATCAACTGCGAGGCCGGCGTCAGCGGCGCCGCCACGCCGGCCGCCTTGACCGGCGCGGCGGCGCTGATGTCCGCCCCCACCAGTTGCAGCAGCTTGCCGTCGAACACCAGGTACTGGAACGGCGCCAGCAACATCAGCCCCAGCGCCAGCACCGCGCTGCTCCACGCATACATCAGGTGGAACGGCAGCGACAGAATGCCGATGACGTTGTGCGCGTCCTGCCACATGCGCTTGATGTTCTTGCCGATGCGCAGCGCGAACAAGTCCTTGAAGAAGGTCGGCGCGTAGATGATCACGCCGCTGACCAGCGCCATCCCGTACAGCACGCACACCACGCCCAGCACGTAAATGCCCCAGCTGCGCGGCAGCCCGGCGGTGTAATGCAGGCGGTAGATGAATTCCGACAGTTGCGAGCGCTCCTGGAATTCCTCCAGCCTGCCGTGGTCGTCGAGGCGGAAATGGCGCGCATCAAACTCCAGCGCCATTTGCGGCGCGAACGCCGATGGCAGGCGCACGAAGAAATCATCCTTCGCCTGCGGATGCGCGCGCAGCACCGCGTCGATCAGCGCCTGCGGCTCCTGCGGTGGCGCCGCCACCTGCGGCAGCGGCGTCTCCCACGCGTGCAACTCCTCATGGAACAGCGTCACCGCGCCGGCATAAAAAGCGATGAACAGGCCGAAGCCCGCGATCAGCCCGACCCAGGTGTGCACCGCGATAAAGGTGCGCAAGGTGGCGGCCTTCATGCCCCCACCCTGAGCAGGCCGCTGGCCTTCAGAAAGTGCAGCGCGGTGTAGCCGGCCAGCGTCAGCCCACCCATCCACAGCCAGGCGCGGGCGCCGGTCTTGAACAGGAAGGCACACGTCATCGCCACAATCCAGACCAGAAAGAACACCAGCAGCCATGGCAGCGTGGTGGTGACCTGGTCGCGGCTCAGCAGCGCCGCCACGCCGGTGACCAGCACCGCCAGCGGCATGCCGAGGAACACGGCGGCGGTCGATTTACCCCACATGGCGCGCTCCCTTCTTGCGCCACGCGTTCAGATACGGCAGCGCCACCAGCATGGCCATGAAGCCGGTCAGCGCGATGCTGGCGCCGGCCCAGAAACCATATGCCTCGACCGCGCTGGCGACCGAACCCACCGCCAGCGGCACCGCCAGCCAGCGCAAAAAGGCCTGGCGCTTGAGCGCCGCCGGCCATAGCGACTGGTGCGGCGACGCCAGGTACAGGCACAGCGCGGCCATCGCCGCCACGCCGATGCAAATCCAGTTCATCTCATCCTCCTTACAGTGCACCCTGCAGACCGAAACCGAACTGTCGCTCATTACCCAGCGCGACCGCATAGCGGCCGGTCACGGTGTCGAGTTTATTGTTGATGATGTAGGTCCGGTTGGTCAAATTACTGCCATAGGCGAACAGCGTCACGCCGTTTCGCAGCTTGTAAGTCAGCTTGCCGCCAAGCGTCGTGTGGCCGTCGTTGCGGTCGGTGTTTTCAGGGCCGATGTAGGTGCCGGTGGCGTGCTGCAAATTCATGTTCAGCATCCAGCTGCCAGGCGTCCAGCTGAAGCCCACCGACTGCGTCTGCCGGGGGGAGCGCGCGAACTCATGGCCGCTGTAATCGCCGCTCGGCGAATCGAAGTCGATGAATTTGGTGCGCGCCAGCCCCATCGCGCCGAACAGTTCCAGGTTGCGCGCCACGCGGCCGCGCACTTCCGCCTCCAGCCCTTGCAAACGCGAGCTGCCGGCGTTGACGAACCACTGGTCCAGCAGGTTGCGGCCGATATTGACCTGCTGGTCGGTCCAGTTGACGCGATAGGCGTTGACCGACACCACCAGTCCGTTCTCCAGCGCGCCTTTCAGCGAAGCCTCGTAGTTCTTGGTGTATTCCGGGCCGTAGGCTTTGGAACCGCGCTGGTAGCTGTAATCGACGCCACCGGTGCGGTAGCCGCGCTGCGCGGTCAGGCCGGCCACCCACTCCGGCGACAAGGCATAGCGCACGCCCAGCTTGGGCAGCCACACCGCGTTGTCGGTGCCCAGGTCCTGCGTGCCATCCGGCGAGAAGGCGCCGCCGCGGATCAGCTGCGTGTAGACCTGCCGCGCCAGCGCCGAGGTGCCGTCGGTGGCCGTCGACAGGATGCGGCTCTGGCGCTCGCCGTCGTAGCGCATGCCGGCGGTCAGCGTCAGCTGGTCGATCGCATAATCGAATTCGCCGTAGACAGCGCGTGTCTTGCTCGCATTGTCCTGCACCTGGCGGCGGCTGATGAATTCCGCGCTGTAAGCGGCGTCGCACACGGCCTGCACGCGGCACTGGCCGATCATTCCCAGCACGTAGGACACCGGCACCACGAACTTGTCGTCGCCCGCATAGTACTGCCGCGAGTAGTACAGGCCCGCCACACCTTTCAGTTGATGGCCGAACAGCCGCGTGTCGAAGTTGGCGCGCGCCTCCTGCGCCCATTGACGGTCGATGTTTTCACCATTGCGCACGCCTTGGTTCAGCTCCGTGCCATCGTAGTCGGCCACGCGCGCGTAGCGGTTGTGCGAATAGGTGGTCAGCAGCGTGATGTCGGCGCCCAGCGCGCGGAAGGTCTGTTCCAGCGCGGCGGAACGGGTGCGGTTTTCCACCTCGCGCGGCTCATTGGAAAAATTCAGGCGGGCGGCGGCCGGCGTCTTCACCGCCTCCACCGTGTTGTAGCCCAACCGCTGCTTGTCGTCCACCAGCGTGATCAGCGCCTGATACCGGTCCCCCCATGGCGTGATGCGCAGCTTGCCGCGCAGCGTGTGGCCATCGTCATGATTGGCGCGCCGGTCGTCGCGGGTGACGTTGTACACGTCGCCGTCGCGGCGGCGCTGTTCCAGTGTCACACGGCCCGCCAGCACCTGCTCGACGATGGCGCCACCGCCGGCCAGCGCCACCTGATGCGCATGCTCGTTGCCGGCGCTGACGCGATAGCTGAAGTCGCGCACATCCTGCGGGTCGCGCGTGCGCAGCACCACCGCGCCGGCCAGCGAATTGCGTCCCTGATTGGTCGATTGCGGGCCGCGCAGCACTTCCACACGGTCGGCATCCCACACGCTCAAGCCGGAGATGGTCTGGCCAAAGCCGTCCTGCGGCACGCCGTCCACCACCACCGTGATGGTCTTGCCGCCGCCACCGGTCGGACCGGAGGACTGCACGCCGCGAATCGACAGGTTTTCGGCGGTGCCAACGTTGGCCATCTGCGAAATCACCTCTTCCACCGTGTTCATGCCGGATTCGTCGATCTGGCGGCGGTTGCGCGCACCGACGCTGGCGCTGCTGTCGATTTCCGCGCGTTTCAGCTTGTCGCCGCTAATGATCACCTGCTCCACCGGTTCTTCGGCGTGTACCGCCCAGCAGGCCATGACACCTGCCAGCGCCGCCGCCATCACTTTGATGCGCATCGTTCTCTTTCCCCATTTATATTTTTAAAACGCAAATAGTAAATGAGAATCGTTTACATTAAAAGGGATTTATTAAAGCGGTATCACAATGGCGATGCGCGTGCCCGCCGCCAGGCCGGTGTCGATAGCGATGCTGCCGTTGAGCGCATACACCCGCTCGCGCATGCCCACCAGCCCGATGCCGGCCGACGCCTGCGCCGGATCGAAGCCCCTGCCGTTATCGGCGATCTGCATGCGCAACGCGTCCGCCTCCCGCGCCAGCGTCACGGTCGCCTGGCTCGCGCGGGCGTGCTTGACCACGTTGGACAAGGCTTCCTGCACGATCCGATACGCGGAGATGGCAATATTTTTTTCCACCCCAGAGAAGTCACCGCGCGCCCGCAGGTCGAAGCGGCAGCCGCCGCGCGCGTTGTCATAGTGACGCGCCATCTCCTCCACCGCCCCATCCAGCCCCAGCATATCGAGCACTTCCGGCCGCAAACGGCGCACCAGCGATCGGCCGCTGTTGTACAGGCCGAGCGCCAGCCTGATGATCGATTGCGCCTTGTCGCGCGTCTCGCCCTCCGGGCTCAGATCGGCGATGCGCTGCGCTTCCAGCCGGACCGCGATCAGCGTGGCGTTGAGTTCATCGTGGATTTCCAGCGCAATGCTCTGACGCTCGTCCTCCACCGCCGTGTTGACCTTGCGGATCAGGCGGCGCTTCTCGTCGTCCGCCTCGCGCAGCGCGCGCATCGACGCCTGCAACGACGCGTCCAGCCCCTTGGCCAGTTGCCACGCCAACAGCGCACACGCCAGCAGGCCAAGGCTGCCGACCGCCAGCTCGACATAGAAGCGGCGCGTCTGCTTCAGCAGCAGCGCCGACGGCGACATCGTCACCCGCACATAGCCGACCGTTTCCACCGTGACGCCACTGGCGCCGGCCGGCCGATCCTTCTGATAGGGCTTGCCGTCCGGCGCCAGCATCGACACCCACATCAGACGCTTGCGGATCGGCGCCTCGTCGTAGCGCAGCTCGGCCGCGCTGGCGCCCGCGCGCGCGGCGGCATGCACCAGCGTGCGCCGCTGCCCATCCAGCACGTCGATGCGGTAGATGCTGGGATCGGTGCGCAGCAGGCCGTTGAGGGTCAGCCTGAGATCATCGTAACGGCGCGACACCACGCTGAATTCGCTGCTGTCGGCCAGCACCTGGGCCACCAGCGGGCCGCGCTCGGCCATCTCCTCGCGCACCTCGGCGAGGCGCGACTGATAGGCGTACCAGACAAAGGTGCAGAACAGATAAGCCAGCGGAATCGCGGTCATCGCCAGCAGCCGCGCGCGCACGCGCCACTGGCGCCAGGGCGTCCAGCGCATCAGGGCTCAATCAGGCCGTGCTTGACCGCCAGCCGCGTGATGTAGGCCGGACGATGCACGCCCAGCTTTTCCTTCACCGCCTGGCTGATGTTGCTGATGGTCTTGGTCGAGACGTCCAGCTTCTCGGCGATTTCGGCATTGGTCAGGCCCTCCGCCATCAGCGTGAAAATTTCCAGCGCGCGCTCGTCCAGCTGCGACTGCGGCGACAGGTCGCCGCGCACCGACAGGTTGGCCAGCCGCTCGGCGATGTGCGGCAGGAAGTACAGCGCACCGTCATGCGCGCGCCGCACCGCCGCCGCCAGATCGGCCGGATCGCAATCCTTGGTCATGAAGGCGCGACCGCCCAGGCGGTAGGTTTCCTTGATCAGGCTGTCCTGATCGAACTGGCTGAGAAAGACGATGGCGGCGCTCGGATGCCGGGCCAGGATCTGCTTGGCCACGTCCAGCCCGGTCAACTGCTCGCCGAAGCGGATGTCCAGCACGCACACATCCGGCTTCAGCCGCTGGTATTGCGCCAGCGCCTCCTCCGGCGTGCGCGCCTGCGCCACCACGTCCAGCCCCTGCCCTTCCAGCGACATGGCAAACCCGGTCATCACGATCGGGTGGTCGTCCGCCAGCATCACGCGTATTTTCTTCATTTTGCTACCTGTAGGCACTTGATGATGGAAGCATAACATAAAAATTGTGCTTTTATTTTGCCATTCAATCGCATATTATTATTCTAATGCATAGCAATTTAAACCACCACCAAGGAGCAAACATGAGTCCAAAGAAGAATCTGACCGGCATCACCACGGTCGTCTTGTTGCACGCCGTGCTGCTCGCGGCCTTCCTGCACGGATCGAAGCTGACGGTGTTCAAATCCGCGCCGCCGGTGGTGGACCTGATACCCAACGTCGAAGCACCGAAGCCGAAGGAGCGTGAACCGGAAGTGCAGGAACCGCCGCTGGCGCGGCCGGAAATCTACGTGCCCAAGCTGTTGACCGACATCCCGCTGGAACCGGCACCAACGGTGACGGCGCGCGTGGCGCCGGACCATCCGCCGGCGCAGCCTCCCGCCGGCGGCGTGGCCGAACCCGGCGCGAAAACACAAGTGGTGAAAGCGGCGCCGGTGATCACCGCCGCCGTGGTGGACGCCCAGGCCTGCAACAAGCCCGACTATCCGAAGAACGCGCTGCGCAACGGCGACACCGGCACCGTCATGCTGGCCTTCCTGATTGGCACGGACGGGAAAGTGGCCGACGCGCGCGTCGAAAAATCCAGCGGCTTCCGGGAACTGGACCGCGCCGCTCAGGCGGGCCTCAGCCTGTGCAAATTCAAACCGGGCACGGTGGATGGCGTGCCGCAGCCATCATGGACCAAAATGCAATACATCTGGAGCCTGGACTAATCCGAAAGCACGGTCGTTCCGGCGCAAGCCGGAACCCATGCTGACGCCGCAAAGCGGGCGCCCTATTCCAGCGTTATCAGCTCCAGCGCCGGCGCCCGATCCAGCGGCAGCTCGCTGCACAGCGCCACCGACAGTTCGGCATGCGGCAGCGACCAGCAATGCCCACCCGCCGCCACACCCAGCTTGAAGCTGGCCTCCTTCTCGCTCCACAGCCGGTAGAAGCCTTCCACCCGCTCCGGCTCCGGCAAGGTTTGCAGCCGCGCCCATTGCGCCATTTCGGCGCTGTCGAAGGCCTGCGCCGCCAGCGCATGCAAATCGCGGGACGCATCCTTCATCTCGATATCCAGCCCCAGCGCCGTCTGCGCGCTGACCGCGCACGCCACCCAGCGGCCGCTATGGGCGATGCTGAAGCCGGTCGTCTCCCCCTTGCGCACCGGCGCCACCAGACGCGGCGCCTTGCCGACCTGCTCTTCCAGACGAATCTCCTGCGGCGTCACCGCCAGCAGACGGCCCAGCGCCATGCGCAGCAGCACCCGGCCGATGATGAACTGGCGCTGGCGCTGGGCACGGACGAAGCGCTGATGACGCGCCATCTCGCCCGGCGACAGCCAGCCGCGCCAGCGTTGCAGCGCGGCCTCCGTCACCACATCGGCGTCCACCATCCACAAAGAAGCCTTCGTCATCTTTCAATATTGCCAGAATCAAAAGGCCATTATAAACGAGGGCCGCCGGCCTTGCCGGAGGCTAGAACACCCAGAGCTTCTCCTTCGGCAGCTCCAGCCAGTAACGGCCAGCATCGAGCCGGTACTTGGAGTAGGCGCGCAAGGTGGTGCCGCTGGCTTCATCCTTGAACAGGCATTCGAAGCGGTCGCCGAGGTACATGCAGGTCAGCAGCGGCAGCGCGATCGCGTTGTCCACTTGCGTGGCGCTGACCTTCACCTCTTCGACCCGGATGACGGTGGTGCCGTCGCCGCCGCCGGCGCCACGTGCGGTGGCCTGCAGTCGCGCGCCGTTGATCTCCAGCTGCACCTGGGCGCCATCGCGCTGCACCACGCGCGCCGGCAGCCGGTTGTTACTACCCATGAACTCCGCCGTGAACAGCGTGTCCGGCGTTTCGTACATGCTTTGCGGCGAACCTTGCTGTTCGATCTTGCCGTTATTGAGCAGCAGGATGCGGTCCGAGATCGCCATCGCCTCGGCCTGGTCGTGGGTGACCATCAGCGCCGACAGTCCCAGGCGCACAATCAGCTCGCGCAGGAAGGCGCGCGCTTCCTCGCGCAGCTTGGCGTCCAGGTTGGACAGCGGTTCGTCCAGCAAAATCACCGGCGGGTTGTAGACCAGCGCCCGCGCGATCGCCACGCGTTGCTGCTGGCCGCCCGACAGCTGGTGCGGATAGCGCTCGGCCAGATGGCCCAGGCCGAGGTTTTTCAACACGTCGGCGACCTTGTCCTTGATGTCGCTGGCGCTCAGCTTGCGCAGCTTGAGGCCATAGGCCACGTTCTCGAACACGGTCTTGTGCGGCCACAGCGCGTAGGACTGGAACACCAGGCCCAGGTTGCGGCTTTCGGCCGGCATCTCGAAGCCCTTGGCGCCGTCGTACACGGTGCGCGTGCCGATCGAGATGGTGCCGGCTTTCGGGCTTTCCAGCCCGGCCACCGCGCGCAGCAGCGTGGTCTTGCCGCTGCCCGACGGGCCCAGCAGCGCCACCACTTCGCCTTTTTGCAGGTGCATCGACACCCCCTTCAGAATCGGGTTGGCGCTGGCGCCGCTGCCGTAGTCCAGATGCAGCTCGTTGACAGTCAGTTCGTTGGTCATGATGTCTCGTTTCATAATAGTTTTCTTAGTTGTGCAGCTTGACGCCGAAACGCAGCGCGACCCCGAGGCCGATCGCCACCAGCGCGATGTTGATGAACGATAGCGCCGCCACCAGGTCGGTGGAGCCGCCCGCCCACAGCGACACCAGCAACGCGCCTATGACCTCGGTGCCCGGCGACAGCAGGTACACGCCGGTCGAATATTCGCGTTCAAAGATCAGGAACACCATCAGCCACGCGCCCAGCAGGCCGTATTTGATCAGCGGGACGGTGACGTCGCGCGTGACCTTGCCACGGGTGGCGCCGACCGCGCGCGCCGCCTCCTCCAGCTCCGGACCGACTTGCAGCAGCGCGGTCGAAATCAGCCGCATGCCATAGGCCAGCCACACCACCGAATACGCCAGCCACAGGGCGAAGATGGTCGAGCGCAGCGAACGCAGCACCGGTATCGCCTGTTCGCTGAGCCACAGCGCCACGCCGTTATCCATGCCCTTCAACATGCCATCGAGCCAGCTCGGGACAAACAGGAACACCCACAGGAAGGACAGGCCGGCCAGCAGGCCCGGCACGGCGCGCGGCACCAGCACGCTGTAGTCGAGGAAGCGGGT
The DNA here is from genome assembly GCF_009857505.1 of Duganella lactea. Taxonomy (GTDB): domain Bacteria; phylum Pseudomonadota; class Gammaproteobacteria; order Burkholderiales; family Burkholderiaceae_D; genus Rugamonas; species Rugamonas lactea. The sequence goes on along the minus strand of NZ_WWCP01000009.1, from coordinate 63,523 downwards.
GATCATGTCCGGCTTGCGGTGCATGGCCAGCGCGATGGCGCAGTAGCAGATCACCGCGGCGGCGCCGCCGATCACACCGATCAGCACCGTGTTCAAGATGCCGCGCATCAGCGACGGCTGCTCGATGATTTCGCGGAAGTGCTGCAGCGTCAGCACGTCGGCCAGGCGCACGCCCTCGCCCCAGTACTGGACGAAGGAGCGCAGCACGATGCCCGACAGCGGCATGATGATGGTGAACATCAGCCAGCCGAAGATCAGCGCGAACGCCAGCCACTTCCAGCGGCCCAGCGGCATCGCCTTGGAACGCGCGCCCTTGCCCTTGATCGAGACGAACTTGTTGGCCGACTTGAGCAGCCAGCGCTGCACCATCACCAGCGGCATGGTCACCATCACCAGGCAGACCGCGACGGCGGCCATCAGGTGATACGACGGCGTGCCCAGCTTGTTGGTCAGCTTGTACAGATAGGTGGCCAGCACCATGTGGCCTTCCGGATCGCCCAACACCAGCACCAGGCCGAACACCTCGAAGCCGAGGAAGAACACCAGCACGCCGGCATAGGCCAGCGCCGGCGTGATCATCGGCAGCGAGACGTTGAACATCACCTGCAGCGGCGAGGCGCCGGCCACCCGCGCCGCCTCCTCCACATCCGAGCCGAGGCTCTTCAGCGCCGACGAGGCGTACAGGTAGACGTGCGGCACGTGGGTCAGACCGGCGATCACCACGATACTGGTGAAGGAATAGATATTCCACGGGATGAAGCCCAGCAGGTCTTTGGCCCACAGCGAGTAGAAGCCCACCGGTCCCATCGACACCACGTAACCGAAGCCCATCACCATCGGCGAGACGAAGATCGGCACCAGCAGCAGCGGCGCGATGAAGCCCTTGCCCGGCAGGTCGGTGCGGATCATCAGGAAGGCCAGCATGCCGCCCAGCGGCACGGCGATCAGCGCCAGGCCGGCGGCCAGCCAGAGGGCGTTCCTGAACGAGGACGCGAAGTCCGGATCTTCAAAGATGAAGCGGTAGGCGTCCAGGCCCAGCTCCCTGGCCGGCATGAAGAACGGCGCGTTCAGGAAGCTTTGATAGAAAATCAGGAACAGCGGCAGGAAGATAACGCTGGCGGCCAGCGTCACCACCACGCCGCGCGGCCAGTTGAGCCCCGGCCGGCTGGAATGAGTGAGTGTTTGCATGGTGGTGGCCTCTTACTTCTTACCTGCGGTTTCTTTCCACTGCTTGAGGAAGACCATGCGCTTGGCAGGCTCCAGGTACTGCAGCAGCACAGGATGGACCGGCACCGGCTTGACGTTGTCCTTGCCGATCAACTTGAGCAGGTCGGCCGAGGTGGTCTCGCCGCTGACGTCGGCGCGGATCGCGAACAGCTTGGAGTCGTTGGCGATGACGGTCTGGCCGCGATGCGACAGCATGTAGTCCAGCCACAGCTTGGCGGCGTTGACGTTCTTGGCGCCCTTGTTGATGAACACCACCCGCGACATCACCAGCGTGTAGTCCTTGGGCAGCACCACGCCGATCGACGGATCGGACTTGGCGCGCACCAGCGCGTAGGAGCCCATCACGTTGTAGCCGATCAGGTTCTCGCCCGACGAGATACGTTCCAGCATGGTGCCGGTGGACGACTGCACGCGCACCCTGGCCACGCCGAAGGCGTTTTCCATGTCCAGGAATTTCGGATTATGGCTCGCGTCCTGGCTCATGAACATGAAGCCGACGCCGGATTTCTCGATGTCGTAGGTGGTGACTTTGTCCTTGAACTTGGGCTGCTGTATCAGCTTGGTGAAGTCGGCGTGCGTCTGCGGCACTTCCTTGGCGTCGACCAGGCGCTTGTTGTAGACGATGGCGGCCGGCTCGAACGTGGTGCCGTAGGCCTTGTCGTCCCACACCGCCCAGCCAGGAATCTTGGCCGCTTCCGCCGATTTGTATTTCAGCGCGTAGCCGTCCGAGGCCAGGCGTATCTGCAGGTCCATGGCGGACGACCACATGACGTCGGCGGTATTGCCGCCTGCCGCCGCCTCCGAGATGAAGCGGTTATACACCTCGGTCGAATTCATGTCGTTGTATTCAACCGTGATGCCGGGATAGAGGGCGCTGAAATCCTTGATCAGCGGCTGCGTGGCCTTGCTGTCGGTGGCGCCATAGACCACCAGCTTGCCCTCTTTTTTGGCGGAGTCAATGATCTTCTGATAGTCGGCCGGATAGCCCGCGGGCACCTGCGCCAGGGCGGAACCGGCGAAAAATGCGCATGCGGCGGCCATAGTTGTCTTCAACTTCATTGTAGTCTCCATTAGATATTAGTTTTAACTCAGCGCACCAGTCCCAGGTCGGCGGCACGCCTGCCGTAGTCGTCCACGGCTTTCTTGACATAGGCCGCCAGCGCATCGCCGGTCAGCCCGAAAGGACGCAAGCCTGACGCGGCCCGCATCTGCGCAAACTGCGGGCTGGCCAGCACGCGGTCGAAGTACGAGACCCATTGCCGGTACTCCGCGTCCGATACATGAGGCCCCATCCACACGCCGCGGATGATCGGCCACACCACATCGACACCCTGCTCGCGCGCGGTCGGCACATCGGCCAGCACGCCGTCGAGGCGCTGCTCGGACAGCACCGCCAGCACGCGCGTGTTGCCGCCTCCCGAATACAGCACCGCCTCGCTGGCGTCGCCCGACACCACCTGCACATAGTTCGCGTGCATGGCGGTGAAGGCTTCTCCGCCACCTTCCAGCGCGACGAACCGCAGCGCCCGCGGATCGATGCCGGCGCTTTTCGCCAGCAACGCCATCTTGACCCAGTCCTGGCTGCCGATGGTGCCGGAGACGCCGATCAGCACCTTCTTCGGATTGGCCTGCAATGCCGCCACCAGGTCGCGCAGCGTCTTGTAGGGCGAATCGGCGCGCACCGCGATCATGCCGTAGTCAGCGCCCAGCGCCGCCACCCAGCGCACGTCCGACGATTTCACTTTACCGAACTTGCCCTCCGCCAGATTGAGCAGCGAGCCGCCGGAAAACGTCACCAGCGTATTCGGTTCGGTACGGCGCCCCGACACCAGCGAATGCCAGGCCACCGCGCCGATACCGCCCGGCAGATAGCTGATACGCATATCGGACGGCGGCGGGTTGGGCGTGTCGCGCAGGCCGTACAAGCCTTTCTGCGCCAACTTGCAAGTCAGGTCCATTGCGCCGCCCGGCTTGGACGGCACGATGCACTCCACCCCCGCCGCCTGCGCCGCCACGCCGAAGCACAGCGCGCAGAGGCATGCCAGCCAGATTGGCATCAGAAGCGGTGTTGCATGCCGACGGTGAGGCCGCGCTGACTGTTGGCGTAGCCGGCATCATCGCGCGACAGGCCGGTAAACTGGCCGTTCTTCGCTTTGGCGTAGGCCGCCGTCACGTGCAGGTCGGTGCGTTTGGACAGCGCGTAGCGGTAGCGCGCCACGTACATGGTCGGATCGGCGTCCTTGCCGGCGGCGACGTTCTTGACGTTGACGTGATAGACCGCACCGGTCAGCGTGGTGGCGCCGGTTTTGTAGGCGACGCCGGCCCAGGTGGTGGTGGCGTCGACATCGGCGGTCAGCGCCTTGCCGGCCACCAGCTTGTAGTCGCGCAGCACGGCCCACAGCTTGAACGGGCCGGTCTCGTAGTTGGCGCCGATGTGCCACACGGTGTTGCGATCACGGTTGCCGGTGGCGGCCACGGTATTGCCGTTGTTACGCTCCCAGGTCGCCATCAGGTTGGCGCCGCCGATCTTATAACCGGTGGTGAAGCCCATCTTGGCGCTGTCCTGCACCCCGGTGGTCTGCTCGCCGGCGGCGTAGTTGGCGCCGAACTTCCAGTCGCCAAAGGTGCCGGAATATTTGATGATGTTGTCGTACTGAGTGGTGAAGCCGTACTTGCTCGGGCCGGTGGCCGGGCCGGAGGTGGCCCACGAGTAGTTCGGCGCGAAGCCCATCGGATCGAAGGCGATCACCGTGTCGTAGGTGCTGGTGAAGGAGCGTCCAACTATCACACGGCCGAAGGCGCCTTCCAGGCCGACGTTGGCCTGGCGCTTGAACAGCGCGCCGTCCTGGGCGCCGGTGTCCATCAGGATGCCGCCTTCGAGGTTGAAGACCGCTTTCAGGCCGCCGCCCAGATCCTCGCTGCCGCGCAGGCCCCAGCGCGAGGTGTTCATGCCACCGGAGATCACGCGCGTCACACCGCTGCCGCCCGGCGTCTGGTTGTTGACGTTTTCCATGCCGACGTCGAGCAGGCCGTACACCTGCACATTGGATTGAGCGTAAGCGCTACCGGCGGCGGCGCACAGCGCCAGGACCGCGAGGGTCAACGGGGATTGCTTCATGAATTGTCTCCGAATTTTAATTTTCATATATCTGATCTTGGCGACCAGGCTTCCACTATAGGAGCAGCAATCTTTCAATTGCCTTTCAATGTCGCCAGATTTCCACAATCGCCGCAGGGACTTCCCTTTTAGCCGGCGGCGGCCCATGATGCTGCCCTCAACCCTGCACTTATTTGACCAAACTGGCAAGTTCTCATGCGCATACTGTTAGTTGAAGACCACACTGAGTTGCAGCACTGGCTGGCCAAGGCGCTGCGCGACGCCCATTTGACGGTGGAATGCGCCGACAACGGCGCCGACGCCGACGCCCTGCTGCACACCCAGGACTATGCGCTGGTGATACTCGATCTCACCTTGCCGCGCATGGACGGGCTGGAGGTGCTCAAGCGCCTGCGCGCGCGCGGCGGCGCGCGCGCCAAAACGCCGGTGCTGATCCTGACGGCGCGCGGCGGCCTGGAAGACCGCGTGCAGGGCCTGAACATGGGCGCCGACGATTACCTGGCCAAGCCGTTCGAGCTGGCGGAGCTGGAGGCGCGGGTCAAGGCGCTGCTGCGCCGCAGTGTCGGCAACGAGGTGCTGGTGCATCAATGCGGCGCGCTCAGTTTCGACACCATCACCCGCATGTTCAGCTACGGCGGCGCGCCGCTGGCGCTGACGCCGCGCGAACACGCGGTGCTGGAGACGCTGATCACGCGCAGCGGCCGCGCGGTGCCGAAGGAGAAGCTGTTCGACGAAGTGTTCTCGCTGGGCGACGACGCCGGCCTGGACGCCATCGACCTGTACATCCACCGCGTGCGCAAAAAGCTCGATATGCCCGGCGCCGACGCCGCCGTCATCACCACGCTGCGCGGCATCGGCTATCTGCTGCAGCCGCGCGCCGCCACCGGCGCGCCGGCCTGACCGGCATGGCGCCGTCCCTGCTCCGCTTGCGCCGCGCCGGCGACATGCAGGGCAGCCTGCGCGGCCAGTTGCTGCGCTGGCTGCTGTGCCCCTTGCTGGTGCTGGTGGCGCTGAACACCATCTCGGTCTACCGCAACGCCAGGGACGCGGCGGATGTCGCCTACGACCGCTCGCTGCTGGCGTCGACGCGCGCGCTGGCCGAGCGGGTGTCGGTGGTGGGCGGCAAAGTGGTGGCCGACGTGCCCTACGTGGCGCTCGACAGCTTCGAGACCGACACCATGGGCCGCATCTACTACAAGGTCACCGGCATCGCCGGCGAAACGGTGTCCGGCTACGCCGACCTGCCGCCGGTGCCGACCGACGTGCCGCGCTCGGACGCCTATCCGGCGCTGGTGCGCTTCTATCACGCCGACTACAACGGCCAGCCGGTCCGCATCGCCGCGCTGCTGCAGCCGGTGTACGAGGATTCGATGCGCGGCATCGCGCTGATTCAGGTCGGCGAAACGCTGGAGGCGCGGCGCCTGCTGTCGAACCAGATCCTGTTCGATACGCTGATCTGGCAAGCCTCGCTGCTGGCGGCGCTGGCGCTGCTGGTGTGGTTCGCGGTACGGCTGGTGCTGCAACCGCTGATGCGGCTCAAGAGCGTGCTGGAGACGCGCGGCCCGAACGACGCCTCGGACGTCGACCCGGCGTTGGTGCACAAGGAAGTGCGGCCGCTGGTGGCGGCGCTCAACAGCTCGCGCGCACGCATGCATCTGCTGATCAGCAGCCAGCGGCGCTTCATCGCCGACGCCTCGCACCAGTTGCGCACTCCGCTGACGGTGCTCAAGACCCAGGCCGAACTGGCGCTGCGCGAATGCGACCGGCCCGGCGCCGATCCGGAACAGAGCAAGGCGGCGCTGCGCGAGATCGTCCGCAGCATGGCCGCCACCACCGACTCCACCGTCAATCTGGCCAACCGGCTGCTGGCACTGGCGCGCATCGAGCACCGCAGCGCCGACGGCGCCGACCACGCCGCGCCGGTGGCGTTGCGCGACATCGCGCGCCAGGTCGGGCTGGAGCTGGCCATGGCGGCGGTGGCCAGGCAGATCGACCTGTCGCTGGAGGCCGAACAGGAGGGCCGGGTCCACGGCCAGGCCTTCCTGCTGCATGAAATGCTGGCCAACCTGGTGGACAACGCGCTGCGCTACACGCCGGCCGGCGGCGCCGTGGCGCTACGGCTGACGCAGGACGCCGAACATGTGACGCTGGCGGTGGAGGACAATGGACCGGGCATCGCCGCCGCCGAGCGTGAGCGGGTGTTCGCGCCGTTCTACCGCGCCGCCGCCACGCTGGAGCGCAATCCGGGCGGCCACGGCCTCGGCCTGGCCATCGTGCGCGACATCGCCACGTTGCACGGCGCCACCATCACCCTGGACGACGGCGGCGGCGGCCAGGGCCTGCAAGTGCGCATCACCTTCAACGCGGTAAAATAGCGCGGCTTGGAACGACGACCGAATTACTGTCTCACATAGAACGCGCCGGTACACTTTTCTACCGGCGCCACAAGGAAGAATGATGATTAGCAAAGAAGAAATGGTCACGCTGTTTGCCGACATGAAGGCGAACGCACCATGGGATATCAGCAAGCCGCTGTTGTGGGGCTACTTTTTCGCCGACGCCGACAAGGCCAAGCTGGAAACCGCGCAGACCGCGCTGCAGGCCAAGGGTTACCAGATCGTCGGCATCTACGACTCCAAGCCGGACGGCGACAGCCCGGCGCTGTGGTGGCTGCATATCGAAAAGGTCGAAAAGCACACGGTCGATACGCTGCACGCGCGCAACCAGGAGTTCTACCAATTCGCCGAGGAACACCAGCTGGAATCCTACGACGGCATGGACGTCGGCCCCGCTTCCTGATCCCGCCCCCCCCAAAGGGCAGCGCGGGTCAATCGAACAGGCTATCGCAGCTGTTTGGCCATATCATGCAGTCAATATGGCCACCCTCTGACCCACCATGCTCTCGAAACTGTCGTTTCGCCAGCTGTTGTTGGGCGTCTTTTTGCTGATTGCCATGCTGCTGAGCGCCGCCTCGCTGCATGCCCTGTGGACGCTGGACCGCCTGGCCGCCCACAGCCGCGACAGCGGACGCCACGCGCTGGCGCTCACTGAAAACACCCAACAACTGGCCGAACGCAGCGTCGCCATGGCGCGCAGCGCGCGCCAGTACCTGGTGCTGGACGATCCGGCCTTCCGCCGTCGCTACGCCGACGCCTGGCGCGACGCCCGCGCCGCGCTGGACGCGGTGGCGGCCGCCCTGCCGCACACGCCGCCGGCGCTGTTCGAGCGCTGGCGCGAGACCGGCGAGCAGGCGTGGCACATCCTGCAGGCGCCGTCGCGCCCCGGCGCGCTGCGCAGCGCGCGCCAGCAGGCGCTGGAAAAGGCGCTGCTGCCGCTGCCCGGCCTCAACGAACAACTGGCCGCCGAGGTGCAACAGGAGGTCGAGCGCCGCAATGGCGCGCTGCTGGCCGAGCTGGACCGGCGCCGCGCCGTGCTCAAGGCGCAGGTGATGGCCTCGATCCTGATCGCCGCCGCGCTGGCGTCCGGCTTCGGCCTGTGGCTGTCGCGGCCGCTGGCGCAGATCGGCCAGGCCATCGACACACTGGGCGAGAACCGCTACGACCAGGTGATCGCCGTGCGCGGCCCGCGCGACCTGCAGCGCGTCGGCCAGCAGCTGAACTGGCTGCGCCAGCGCCTGGCCGACCTGGAGGCCGACAAGGCGCGCTTCCTGCGCCACATCTCGCACGAACTGAAGACGCCGCTGGCGGCGCTGCGCGAAGGCGTGGCGCTGCTGGAGGATGGCGTGGCGGGCGCGCTGTCGCCCGACCAGCGCGAGATCGCCGGCATCCTCAACCAGAACACGGCGGCGCTGCAGTCGCAGATCGAGGCGCTGCTGCGCTACAACGCCGCCACCTTCGACGCCCAGCACCTGCGGCGCCAGCCGGCCGACCTCGGCGCGCTGCTGGCACAGACCATCGACAGCCAGCGCCTGCAATGGCAGGCGGCGCGGCTGAGCGTGGTCAGCGAGGGCCGCGCCGCGCCGCTGGCGGTCGATGCCGACAAGCTGGTGATCGTCATCGGCAACCTGCTGTCGAACGCGGTGCGCTTCAGTCCGCCAGGTGGCCTGATCAGCTTCCGCCTCGGCGAACTGGACGGCAAGCTCGTGCTCGACTGCGTCGACCAGGGGCCGGGCGTGGCGGCCGAGGACGCGACGCGCATCTTCGAACCGTTTTATCAGGGACAACGCCAGCCGCCCGGCGCCCGGCGCGGCAACGGCATCGGCCTGTCGATCGTGCATGAATACGTGGCCGCGCATGGCGGCCTTCTGAAACTGATGCCCGCGCAGCGCGGCGCCCATTTCCGCATTGAACTACCTTATGAACACTAAGCTCCTTCTCCTGACGGCGTGCCTGGCCCTGTCGGCCTGCACGCTCAATTCACCGATGCCGGCGGCGCCGGCGGGGGGGCCACTTCAACCGCCGTCGCCGGCGCCGGTGGTCGAAGTGCTCACCCCGGCGGCGGCGGCGCCGGACGAGCTGACGCCGCTGCTCGGCTATCACCAGACGCTGCGCCGCATGAGCCAGGGCGAGCTGATGAAGGAACTCAGCGGGCTCGGCCAGCAGCCGCGCGGCCCGCGCGTGGCGGTCCAGATGGGCATGGCGCTGATGCTGACGCGCGGCAGCGGCGATCTGGCGCGCGCGCAGGCGCTGCTCGACAGCGTGGCCACCTCGGCCGACGTCGAGGCGGCGCCGTTCCGGCCGCTGGCGCAACTGCTGTCGAGCAACTGCGCCGAGACGCGCCGGCTGTCCGAGCACGCCGACAAACTGGCCGCGCAGCAAAAGGACAACCAGCGCCGCATCGAGCAATTGACCGACATGGTGGAGGGCCTGAAGGCCATCGAACGGACGTTGCCGGCGCGCCCGGCGCCAGCCTCGCAGGTGACCAAATGACGGCGCCGCTGCACGGCCAGGGCGCCCACCTGCTGCTGGTGGACGATGACGACGATCTGCTGCGCCTGCTGTCGATGCGGCTGACCGCCAACGGCTACCGCGTCACCGCGGTCGGCAGCGCCGAGGAGGCGCTGACGCGGCTGTCGATGGAGCTACCTCGTCTGGTAATCAGCGACATCCGTCTGCCGGAGCGCGACGGCATGTGGTTGTTCCAGCAGATCCGCCGCAGCTACCCGGCGCTGCCGGTGATCCTGCTGACCGCGCACGGCACCATTCCGGACGCGGTGGAGGCGACCACGCTGGGCGCCTACGCGTACTTGACCAAGCCGTTCGACGCCAAGGCGCTGCTGGAGCGCGTCGGCCAGGCGTTGAGCCTGGCCGCGCCGGTGGCCCGCGCCGACGAGGGCGACCAGGCATGGCGCGCCGACATCATCAGCCGCAGCCAGTGCATGGACGAGCTGCTGGCCGAGGCGCGCCTGGTGGCCGCGTCCGACGCCAGCATCCTGATCCGCGGCGAAAGCGGCACCGGCAAGGAAATGCTGGCGCAGGCGATCCACCGCGCCAGCCGGCGCGCCACGGCGCCGTTCATCGCCATCAATTGCGGCGCGATCCCGGAGGCGCTGCTGGAATCGGAACTATTCGGCCACGTCAAGGGCGCCTACACCGGCGCGGTGGGCGCGCGCGAAGGCCTGGTGCAGGCGGCCGACGGCGGCACGCTGTTCCTCGACGAGATCGGCGACATGCCGCTGCTGCTGCAGGTCAAGCTGCTGCGGGTGCTGCAGGAGCGCGTGGTGCGCCAGCTGGGCTCGGATGTGGCCCGGCCGGTCGACGTGCGCATCCTGTCGGCCACCCACCGCGACCTGGACGCCGCCATGCAGGAGGGCCAGTTCCGCGAGGACTTGTATTACCGGCTCAACGTCATCACGCTGACCTTGCCGCCGCTGGCGCAGCGGCGCGAGGACATCGTGCCCATGGCCAATCAGTTCCTGCAAATGCTGGCGGCCAAGTACGGCAAGACGGTGCGCGGCTTCGCGCCCGACGCGCTGGCGGCGCTGACCACCGCCGCCTGGCCGGGCAATGTGCGCCAGCTGTACAACGTGATCGAGCACGTGTGTGCATTGGCGACCGCACCGCTGATCCCGCTGTCGCTGGTGCAGCGCGCCTTGCGCGTGCCGTCGCTGGAGGTGCTGAGCTACACCGCGGCGCGCCAGCGCTTCGAGCACAACTATCTGGTCCAGCTGCTCAAACTCACGGATGGCAACGTCGCCGACGCCGCCCGCCTGGCCGAACGCAACCGCACCGAGTTTTATCGTCTGCTGCAAAAGCACAACCTGGACGCGAGCTTGTTCCGTGGCGATGTCGCCATTGAGCGACACGATGAAAACCTTAAAAATCAATGAGTTATAGAACACACTCCGGTGAACGTCGCCATTTCCCGACAAAATCACGGCAATCTGGACGAAAAATTCACGATGCTGCGATTTCCCATTAGAAATTTGGCCGCAAGCCATTGAAAATAAAGGGGAAATCAAAGCTGGCACAGGGTTTGCAAAGGAGTGGGTAACGTCACCGACGTTTTATCCTCAAACTCGATAAGTAAAGGAAGCAAATCATGATGACCAACAAACTGATCGCCCGCCTGATGGTAGCCGCCACCCTGACCGCCGCTGCCGCCACCGGAACCGCATTCGCCGCTGGCCAGCAAGATGCAGCCCTGGCGGGCGCCGCCAAAGCCGGCACCGCCACCAACGACGAGGCTATCACCAGCAAAATCAAGGCTTCCCTGGCCGATCAAAAACAGATCGGCGTGACCACCGCTGAAGGCGTCGTAACGCTGAGCGGCAGCGTCGCCAGCACCGACGAAGGCACCAAGGCCATTCAGGTGGCGTCGGCGGTACCCGGTGTGAAAGAAGTCAAAAGCGAACTGACCGTCGCCTCGAAGTAAACCGTCACGGCAAGCCCGCGATAGTAACGCTAGTAACAGCACCCTTTCCGGGACAGCGTGCGTAGACGCTGTCCCGGCTTTTTTTATTTTTCGCGCCGCTTGTCGGCCAGCATGGTGTCGGGCGGCGCGCCCAGTCGCGCAAGCGGGGCGGCGTCTGGCATCCGCCCAGCCTACGGCCGGATCGAACCCGGCCGTATTGAGGCAGTACGTATTGAGGCAGTACCAACCTAGCTGAGGTTTTCCAGGCGGATCTTGGTGACGCTGCCACCCACCGTCGACAGACTTTCCATCTTGGCGATGGCGGCGATGACGTTTTTCTCCTGCGTCTGGTGCGTCAGGAAGATGATGTCGGTCCGGGTTTCGCCCTCGGCCGGCTCCTTCTGCAGCATGGCGTCGATCGAGATGCCGGCGTCGGCCAGAATGCGCGTCAGGTCGGCCAGCACGCCCGGCTCGTCGCTGACGTTCATGCGCAGGTAGTAGCTGGTGGTCACTTCCGACATCGGCAGGATTTCGATGTTGGTCATCGCGTTCGGCTGGAACGCCAGGTGCGGCACGCGGTGCTCCGGATCGGCGGTGGCCAGGCGGGTGATGTCGACCAGGTCGGCGATCACGGCCGAGGCGGTCGGCTCCGCGCCGGCGCCCTTGCCGTAGTACAGCGTGGCGCCGACCGCGTCGCCCTGCACCAGCACCGCGTTCATCGCGCCTTCGACGTTGGCGATCAGGCGCCTCGATGGAATCAGGGTCGGGTGCACGCGCAGTTCCACGCCTTCCTTGCCGTTGACCTTGGCGCGCTTGGCGATGCCCAGCAGCTTGATGCGGTAGCCCAGTTGTTCGGCGTAGCGGATATCCACCGCGTTCAGCCTGGAGATGCCCTCCACGTGCGCCTTGTCGAACTGCACCGGAATGCCGAAGGCGATCGCCGACATGATGGTGGCCTTGTGCGCCGCGTCCACGCCTTCGATGTCGAAGGTCGGATCGGCCTCGGCGTAGCCCAGTGCCTGCGCCTGCTTCAGCACGGTGGCGAAGTCCAGGCCCTTGTCGCGCATTTCGGACAGGATGAAGTTGGTGGTGCCGTTGATGATGCCGGCGAACCAGTCGATGCGGTTGGCGGTCAGGCCCTCGCGCAGCGCCTTGATGATCGGGATGCCGCCGGCCACCGCCGCCTCGAACGCGACCATGACGCCCCGGTCCTGCGCGGCCTTGAAGATCTCGTTGCCATGCACCGCCAGCAGCGCCTTGTTGGCGGTGACCACGTGCTTGCCGTTGGCGATGGCCTGCAGCACCAGCGTGCGCGCCTCGTCATAGCCACCGATCAGCTCGACGACGATGTCGATTTCCGGATCGTTGACGATGTCGGCCGGGCTGGCCACCACCTTGACCTTGTCGCCGGTACGCGCCTTGGCGCGCTCCAGATTACGGGCCGAAACCGCCACGATTTCAATGCCGCGGCCGGCGCGGCGGCGGATTTCTTCCTGATTGCGCTCCAGCACATCGAACGTTCCACCGCCGACGTTGCCGACGCCTAACAAGCCTACTTTGATTGGTTTCATAATGTATTTCCAGAAATCTGACTTAAAAGCTGGCGCCGTGGCGCTTGCGGTAGCTTTCCATGAACTTGGCCATGCGGCCGAACGCTTCCACCATATCGTCCGAGTTCGGCAGGAACACGACGCGGAAGTGATCCGGCGCGATCCAGTTGAAGCCGCTGCCCTGGACGATCAGTACTTTGGTTTCGGCCAGCAGCTCGTAGGCGAACTGTTGGTCATCCGTGATCGGATAGATCTTCGGATCGAGCCGCGGGAACATGTACAGCGCCGCTTTCGGCTTGACACAAGTGACGCCCGGAATCTCGGTCAGCAGCTTGTAGGCCAGATCGCGTTGCTTCAACAGGCGCCCGCCCGGGCCCACCAGATCGTCGATCGACTGGTAGCCGCCGAGCGCAGTCTGGATCGCAAACTGTCCCGGCGCGTTGGCGCACAAGCGCATCGAGGCCAGCATGTTGAGGCCCTCGATATAATCTTTCGCGTGCGACTTCTCGCCCGACACCACCATCCAGCCGGAACGGTAGCCGCACGCGCGGTAATTCTTCGACAGGCCGTTGAAGGTCACGCACAGGATGTCATCGCACAGCGAGGCGATCGACACGTGCTGGGCGCCGTCGTACAGCACCTTGTCGTAGATTTCGTCGGCATAGATGATCAGGTCGTGCTGGCGCGCCAGCTCGATGATCTGCAGCAGCAGCTCGACCGGGTACAGCGCGCCGGTCGGATTGTTCGGGTTGATCACGACGATGGCGCGCGTGTTGGGCGTGATCTTGCGGCGCATGTCGTCGATGTCCGGATACCACTCCTGCTGCTCGTCGCACACATAGTGCACCGGCGTGCCGCCCGACAGCGACACCGCCGCCGTCCACAGCGGATAGTCCGGCGCCGGCACCAGCACCTCGTCGCCGTTGTTGAGCAGCGCGTTCATCGACATGACGATCAGCTCCGAGGCGCCGTTGCCGAGATAGATATCGTCGATCGCCACGCCGCGAATATTCTTGCCCTGGGTGTAATGCATCACCGCCTTGCGCGGCGCGAACATGCCCTTGGAATCGGTGTAGCCGGCGGCGTTGGACAGGTTGATCTTCATGTCCTGGACGATCTCGTCCGGCGGATCAAAGCCGAACACGGCCAAGTTGCCGATATTCAACTTCGTGATCTTGTGGCCTTCCTCCTCCATTTGCCGGGCTTTTTCCGGCACCGGGCCGCGGATCTCGTAGCAGACTTCCGCCAGTTTGTTCGATTTTTGAATCGGTCGCAAAATAAAATCCTGTGTATGTGAGGCAAACTTCTCTGACCTGCCAAACCGCCGGCGCCGGCCCGTGCTGCAATGCGAAAAGAACCATTCTGCCGAAAGCCTCCGATTTAATCAACCTTTCGGGCCGGGCCCACCCTGAAAACGCTACAATGGCGCTCCTTTTTGCCGTTTTTTACCTCCGCGTCCCGCCATGAAGCTCCATCAAAGCGATACCCAAAAATACCAGACCGTCACCGGCTACGACGCCAGCGGCGTCGAAATCAACGCCGAGCGCTACAACTACAGCCTGATCGTGCTGCCGGAAACCCCGCCGCGCCCGCTGGACGCGCCGACCTTCGAAGACCTGAGCGCCGCGCACTTCGACCTGATCGGCCAGGACAACCCGGACGTGGTGATCCTCGGCACCGGCGAGCGCCAGCGCTTCATCCATCCACGCCTGACCGCCGCGCTGACGCTGCGCCGCATCGGCGTCGAATGCATGGACAGCCAGGCCGCCTGCCGCACTTACAACATCCTGATGGGCGAGGGCCGCAAGGTGACGCTGGCCCTGATCATCCCGCCGGCCACCGCCTGACCCGATCGCGAAGCGCCCGATGAACGACCTGTATAACTCGAAGAAAGTGGTCTGGTCCCTGGTGGCCGTGTTTGCCCTGGTGTGGCTGTATGTACTGGGCATCCGCTCGCTGGTGCCGCCGGACGAGGGCCGTTACGCCGAAATGGCGCGCGAAATGTGGGCCAGCGGCGACTGGATCACCACCCGCCTGAACGGCATCAAGTATTTTGAAAAGCCGCCGCTGCAGACCTGGATGAACGCCCTCACCTTCAGCCTGTTCGGCCTGGGCGAATGGCAGGCGCGGCTGTGGACCGGCCTGTGCGGCCTGGGCGGCGTGCTGTTCACCGCCTACACGGCCAAGCGCGTGTTCGGCGCGCGCGCCGGCTTCTACGCCGGCCTGGTGCTGGGCTCCAGCCTGTTCTGGGTGGCCAGCGGCCAGATCAACTCGCTGGACATGGGCCTGAGCGGCATGATGACCATCGCCCTCGGCGCGCTGCTGATCGCCCAGCGCGACGACGCCACGCCCGCCGAGCGGCGCAACTGGATGCTGCTGTGCTGGGCCGGCATGGCGCTGGCGGTGCTGGCCAAGGGCCTGATCGGCCTGGTGCTGCCGGGCGCGGTGCTGGTACTTTACACCGCGCTGTCGCGCGACCTGGCCATCTGGCAGCGCCTGCACCTCGGCAAAGGCCTGCTGCTGTTTTGCGCCATCGCCGCGCCGTGGTTTGTGCTGGTGGCGCTGCGCAACCCGGAGCAGCCGCACTTCTTCTTCATCCACGAACACTGGGAACGCTTTTTACTCAAGACCCACCACCGCGAAGGTCCGTGGTACTACTTCCTGCTGCTGCTGATCCCCGGCGTGATGCCATGGCTGGGCCTGCTGCCGCAGGCACTGTGGCACGGCGCCCGGCGCGACCCGGGCGGCACGTTCCAGCCGCGCCTGCTGTTGCTGGTGTGGGCGGTGTTCATCACCTTCTTCTTCAGCGCCTCCAGCTCCAAGCTGCCGGGCTACATCCTGCCGGTGTATCCGGCGCTGGCGCTGCTGCTGGCGAGCTATCTGGAAGGCGCCGCGCGGCGGAGCCGCGTGACCGCCGCCGGCCTGGTGCTGCTGGCCGGCGTGGTGGGCATGGCCCTGCTGCCCTACATGGTCCAGAGCGGCGAGCGCCACCCGGACGAACGCCTGCTGCTGCAACTGTACCAGCCGTGGGTGCTGGCGGCCGCCATCGTGGCCGCCGCCGGCGGCGCGCTGGCGCTGCTGCATGCGCGCCAGCTGCGCCGCGACATGACCGTGCTGACCTTGGCGGTGGCCGGCTTTATTTCGGTGCAACTGCTGCTGGCCGGCTTCGAACACTATGGCCAGCTGCGCTCCGGCAAGGCGCTGGCGCTGGCGATGCGGGCCGAACTGCGGCCGGACATGCCGGTCTACTCGGTGCTGACCTACGAGCAGTCGATGACCTTCTACCTGGACCGCCCGGTCACGCTGGTGGAGTATTGGGACGAGTTCACCTTCGGCCTGCAGCAGCAGCCGGAACTGTCGATACCGACGCTGGACCAGTTCTACCAGCGCTGGCGCGCGCATACGGCCAACGGCAAGAAAGCCATGGCCATCGTCGGCCTCAACACGCTGCGTGTGATGCAAGGCCACGGTTTGCCGCTGCGCGTCGTCGCCCAGGACAGCCGGCGGGCCGTCATTACCAATCTGTAATGAATAAACCCATCAGTTGAGTTTTGCTCATTTTGGCGGCGGCGCGGCGCCCGCCGCCGCCGCCCCATCATGGCCGCGAGCCTGCGCGCGCGCTGCCCTGACTAGTCCAATGCTATTCTCGGCCGGGCCGGCGCGCACCGTGCTTCCCCGTTGTTCACACAACGAATCGGCGACGTAGTGATCCACGTAGGGGTTGCTTAACTGGCGCAGAGCTGCCGAACAATTTAGAATTGTAACCAGATCACCTATCAACCAGATTAATACCCATGAGCGCTGCGCTGCCCTTCCTGCCCTTTTCCCGGCCAACCATCGACGAGGCCACCATCACCGCCGTCGGCGAGGTACTGCGTTCGGGGTGGATCACTAGCGGACCGAAAGTGGCGGCGTTTGAAGCGCGGATGTCGGAATACTTCGGCGGCCGTCCGGTGCGCACCTTCAACTCCGGCACCTGCACCATGGAGATCGCGCTGCGCATCGCAGGCATCGGCCCCGGCGACGAGGTCATCACCACGCCGATCTCGTGGGTGGCCACCGCCAACGTCATCATCGAAGTCGGCGCCACGCCGGTGTTCGCCGACATCGACCCGCTGACCCGCAATATCGACCTCGACCAGGTGGAAGCGGCGATCACGCCACGCACCAAGGCCATCATTCCGGTCTACCTGTCCGGCCTGCCGGTGGACATGGACCGCCTGTACGCGATCGCCAACCAGCACGGGCTGCGCGTGGTGGAAGACGCGGCGCAGGCCTTCGGCGCGGAATGGCGCGGCCAGCGCATCGGCGCCTTCGGCGACTTCGTCTCGTTCAGCTTCCAGGCCAACAAGAACCTCACCACCGGCGAAGGCGGCGCGCTGGTGCTGAACAACCTGGAAGAGGCCAAACTGGCGGAAAAATACCGCCTGCAAGGCGTCACCCGCAGCGGCGTCGACGGCATCGATGTCGATGTCCTCGGCGGCAAATACAATATGAGCGACATCATGGCCGCCATCGGCCTGGGCCAGTTCGCCAACGTCGAGGCCATCACCGCCCACCGCCGCGCGCTGGCGCGCCGCTACTACGAGGCCTTCGGCCCGGCGTTCGAGGCGCAGAGCGGCGCCCAGCTGCCGCTGCAGGCGTTTGATTCGAGCAACTACCACCTGTTCCAGATCATCCTGCCGGACCGCGGTCCGACCACCCGCGCCGACTTCATGCGCGCCATGCAGGAGCGCTTCAACGTCGGCACCGGCTACCACTACGCGCCGATCCACCTGTTCTCCCTGTACCGCGCGCGCGGCTTCAAGGAAGGCATGTTCCCGGTCGCCGAAAAAGTCGGCCGCCTGACCGTGACGCTGCCGATGTTCTACGCCATGACCACCGCCGATGTCGACCGCGCCGTCGCCGCCGTGAAAGCGATCCTGATCCCATGAACGCACCGCTGATCAAACCCGAAATCTCCGTCGTCATCCCGGTCTACAACGAACAGGCCGGCTTGCCGACGCTGTTCGCGCGCCTGTATCCGGCGCTCGACAAGCTCGGCGCCCCCTACGAAATCGTGTTCGTCAACGACGGCAGCCGCGACAACTCGGTGTCGATCCTGGCCGAGCAGTTCCGCGTGCGCCCGGACGTCACCCGCGTGGTGCTGTTCAACGGCAACTACGGCCAGCACATGGCCATCCTGGCCGGCTTTGAGGCGGCGCGCGGCGAGATCATGGTCACGCTCGACGCCGATCTGCAAAATCCGCCGGAGGAAATCGGCAACCTGGTGGCCAAGATGCGCGAGGGCTACGATTACGTCGGCTCGATCCGCCGCAAGCGCCAGGACTCGGCCTGGCGCACCTACGCCTCCAAGGCGATGAACCGGCTGCGCGAGCGCATCACCAACATCAAGATCACCGACCAGGGCAATATGCTGCGCGCCTACGGCCGCAACGTGGTGGACCTGATGAACCAGTGCTGCGAAGTGAACACCTTCGTGCCGGCGCTGGCCTACCGCTTCGCCCGCAATCCGACGGAAATCGTGGTCGAGCACGAGGAACGGGCGGCCGGCGAATCGAAGTACTCGCTGTACAGCCTGATCCGCCTGAATTTCGACCTGGTCACCGGCTTCTCGCTGATCCCGCTGCAGTTCTACTCGATGCTGGGCATGGCGATGTCGTTCTTCTCGGCCATCATGGTGGTGCTGCTGCTGACGCGCCGCCTGTTCGTCGGTGTCGAGGCGGACGGCGTGTTCACGCTGTTCGCCATCGCCTTCTTCTTCATGGGCGTGATTCTGTTCGGCATCGGCTTGCTGGGCGAGTATGTCGGCCGCATCTTCCAGCAGGTGCGCGCGCGGCCGCGCTACGTGGTGCAGACCATCCTGCAGCAAGCGCAGGGCGAGCTGGCGCCGCGACCGGTCAGCCTTGAGAAACGCACGGTGGCGCGCCATCATGACTGAATTTGAAACGCCCAAGCGCGCCGTTGTCTTCGCCTACCACAACGTCGGCGTGCGCTGCCTCAAGGTGCTGCTGGCCGGCGGCGTCGACGTCGCGCTGGTGGTGACCCATGAAGACAGCGCCGGCGAAAACATCTGGTTCGAATCGGTGATCTCGCTGTGCCAGGCCGAGGGCATTCCCTACATCACGCCGGCCGACGCCAAGTCGCCGCAACTGCTGGCGCAAGTGCGGGCGGCCAAGCCGGACCTGATGTTCAGCTTCTACTACCGCCACATGCTGCCGGCGGCGCTGCTGGACGTGGCGCCCGCCTTCAATATGCACGGCTCGCTGCTGCCGGAATTCCGCGGCCGCGCGCCGGTCAACTGGGCGGTGCTGCATGGCGCCACCGTCACCGGCGCCAGTCTGCATGAGATGACCGTCAAGCCGGACGCCGGCGCCATCGTCGCGCAAATGGACGTGCCGATCCTGCCGGACGACACCGCCCACGAAGTCTTCGGCAAGGTGCAGGTGGCGGCCGAGCAGGCGCTGTGGCGCGTGCTGCCGTCGCTGCTGGCCGGCACGGCGCCGCGCCTGCGCAACGATCTGAGCAAGGGCGGCTATTTCGGCGGCCGCACCCCGGAAGACGGCCGCATCGACTGGCGCCAGCCAGCGCAGCAGGTCTACAATCTGCACCGGGCCGTGGCGCCGCCCTACCCCGGCGCCTTCACCGAACTGGACGGCGTGCGCTATGTGATTCAGCGCGCGCGCCTGGCCGGCAATGTCGTCGGCCTGAGTCTGCCGGCCGGCCTGGCCGTGGTCGACAATCGCATCTTCGGCGTGTGCGGCGATGGCCGCATGCTGACGATTTCCTCGCTGACCGCCGATGGCGTCGCCATCAGCGCAGCACAGTTGCAGTCGCGTTTGACTGCGGCGGCCTAATCATCACTGAGAATTCATCATGAAAAAAGTCCTCATCCTTGGCGTCAACGGCTTTATCGGCCACCACCTGTCGAAACGCATTCTGGCAACCACCGACTGGCATGTCTACGGCATGGACATGAACAGCGACCGCATTCCGGACCTGCTGGCGCACCCGCGCATGCACTTCTTCGAGGGCGACATCACCATCAACAAGGAATGGGTGGAATACCACGTCAAGAAGTGCGACGTGATTCTGCCGCTGGTGGCCATCGCCACGCCGTCGACCTACGTCAAGGCGCCGCTGCGCGTGTTTGAACTGGACTTCGAGGCCAATCTGCCGATCGTGCGCTCGGCCGCCAAGTACGGCAAGCACCTGGTGTTCCCATCGACGTCGGAAGTGTACGGCATGTGCCACGACGAGGAGTTCGATCCGGAGAACTCGGAGCTGATCTGCGGCCCGATCAACAAGCCGCGCTGGATCTACTCCAACGCCAAGCAGCTGATGGACCGCGTGATCTGGGGCTATGGCATGGAAGGCCTGAACTTCACGCTGTTCCGTCCATTCAACTGGATCGGCGCCGGCCTCGATTCGATCCACACGCCGAAGGAAGGCTCGTCGCGCGTGGTGACGCAGTTCTTCGGCCACATCGTGCGCGGCGAGAACATCTCGCTGGTCGACGGCGGCCACCAGAAGCGCGCCTTCACCGACATCGACGACGGCATCGACGCGCTGATGAAGATTATCGAGAACAAGAACGGCGCCGCCACCGGCAAGATCTACAACATCGGCAATCCGGTCAACAATTACTCGATCCGCGAACTGGCCGCCATGATGATGGAACTGGCCAAGCAGTATCCCGAATACGCCACCGGCGCCGCCAAGGTCAGGATCGTCGAAACCACCTCGGGCGCCTACTACGGCGCCGGCTACCAGGACGTGCAGAACCGCGTGCCGAAAATCACCAACACCTGCGAGGAACTGGACTGGAAGCCAAGCACCACCATGGCCGAGGCGCTGAAGAAAATCTTCGACGCCTACCGCAGCCAGGTCGCCGCCGCCCACGCGCTGATGGACTGACAGCTTGAGCGCCAAACCCCTGATGGTGTTGAAGATCGACGTCGACACCTACCGCGGCACCCGTGAAGGCGTTCCCCATCTGGTGCGCATGCTCAAAGCGCGCCAGGCCGGCGCCACCTTTTTGTTCTCGCTCGGCCCGGACCACACCGGCTGGGCGCTGCGCCGCGCGCTGCGGCCGGGTTTCTTCAGCAAAGTGTCGCGCACCTCGGTGGTCGAGCATTACGGCTTCAAGACGCTGATGTACGGTGTGCTGCTGCCCGGCCCGGACATCGGCAAGGACTGTGCGGCCGAGATGCGCGCGGTGCAGGACGCCGGCTTCGAATGCGGCATCCACACCTGGGACCACGTGCTGTGGCAGGACAACGTCGCTAAACGCGACGCCGCCTGGTCGACCGGCATGATGCGCAAGGCCGCCGCCCGCTTCACGCAAATCTTCGGCGTGGCACCACGCACCCACGGCGCCGCCGGCTGGCAGATGAACAATGGCGCCTTCCACGAACACGACGATGCCGGCTACGCCTACGCCTCCGACGGCCGCTGCGTGCTGAACCCCGACGGCACGCTGGCCAACCCGGCCGACGGCCCGCACCGCCTGGCCGACGGCGGGCGGGTGCTCAAGCACCTGCAGATGCCCACCACGCTGCCCACGCTGGACGAGCTGCTGGGTTGTGAAATCAACGGCGCCGTCATCACCACCGGCAATATCGCCGCGTTCCTGCTCCAATTGACCGAGGGCGCCACGCGCGACCACGTTTATACTTTGCATGCAGAGCTTGAAGGACAGAAACTCGCCCCCATATTTGAGCAGCTATTGGCAGGGTGGCAAGCGCAGGGATACCAATTGGCGTCCATGGCTGACTACTATCAGAAGATACGAACCCTGCCGATGCCGGTTTGCCCCATCACCTGGGGCGAACTGCCCGGACGCTCGGGCCAGCTGATCATTCAAGGCGCTGCCCAAGCTTAGTAACCCTCTCAGGAGACGCCTGTGGCTGATGTAGTAACCGATTTCTCCGCGCCGATGACCAGCGGCCAGACCTTCCAGTTGTCCGGCCGGCCGGCGCGTTATACCGTGCTGTTCTTCTACCCCAAGGACAACACCCCAGGCTGCACCACGGAAAACATGGCCTTCCGCGACCTGTATGAACAATTCCAGGCGGCCGGCACCGAAATCTACGGCATCAGCCGCGATTCGCTGCGCTCGCATGAGAACTTCCGCGCCAAACTGGGCCTGCCGTTCGAGCTGATTTCCGATCCGGAAGAGAAAGTCTGCGAGCAGTTCGGTGTCATGAAGATGAAGCAAATGTACGGTAAGACGGTGCGCGGCGTCGAGCGCAGTACGTTTGTGATTGACGCTAACGGCCAATTGGTGAAAGAATGGAGAGGCGTGAAGGTGGCGGGTCACGTCGATGAAGTGCTGGAATTTGTAGCGCATCAGGCTTGAGTTGTGCGGATGCGCGCTTCCAGTGTGCTTAAACCGTAGCGAGCGACACCACATTTTGAGTCAACACTGTAACTTTCCACCCTCCTCGGTGGCCAGCCGGCCACCTTGCGGTACCCATCGGGCAAGACCAATGCCCATCGGCAGTCTTTCACCGTTTTTCCCTAACGCATCCACCCCATCCGGTTTTACCGCTGCCGTCCGCCCGGCAGCACGCTGCATTGATGGGCGGATTCCTCCAGATATCTTTCGATTGAGATCCTGATGCCACTGCCAAAAATACCAAGTAAGCCAGCGACTATACTGTTGGCAAAAGATTACCCGAAGGCCACCGGCCGCGTGACGCCTGCCCTCGCGGCAGTCGCGGACATCGCCCCCGAGCCCGCACCAGCGCCGAAGAAAGCGGCGACCGTTAAAGCTGTTCCCGCGGCAAAGAAACCGGCCGTGGCCAAAACCCCGGCCGGCGGCAAATCCAAAGCCGTGGCCGCCGTGCTGAAGGCCGCGCCGGCGGTGCTGCAAGCCGCCGCCGACGCCGCCGAGGCCAAGGGCAAGCCTTCGCCGCGCGGCAAGGTCACGCCGATCGTGGCGGAGGCGCCGCATCCGGCCAAGCACAAGAGCAACGAGGTCGCGCTCAAGTCGTCCACCAGCCGCAACGCCGACCAGACCGGCACCACCAAGATGTTTGTGCTGGACACCAACGTGCTGATGCACGATCCTTCGTCGCTGTTCCGCTTTGAGGAGCACGACGTCTACCTGCCGATGATGACGCTGGAAGAACTGGACAACCACAAGAAAGGCATGACCGAAGTGGCGCGCAACGCGCGCCAGGTGTCGCGCACGCTGGACGCGCTGGTTTCCAACACCGACGACGACGCCATCGAGAACGGCATCCCGCTGTCCAAGCTGGGCAACAAGGACGCCAAGGGCCGCCTGTACTTCCAGACGCGCCTGCAAACGGCGGAACTGCCGGTCGGCCTGCCATCGGGCAAGGCGGACAACCAGATCCTGTCGGTGGTGCGCTCGCTGGAAGCGGAGCAGGCCGGCCGCGCCATCGTGCTGGTGTCGAAAGACATCAACATGCGCATCAAGGCGCGCGCGCTGGGCCTGCCGGCGGAAGACTACTTCAACGACCACGTGCTGGAAGACACCGACCTGCTGTACTCGGGCATCGTCCAGCTGCCGGACGATTTCTGGAACAAGCACGGCAAGGACCTGGAATCCTGGCAGGAAAACAAAAACGGCCAGAGCGCGACGTTCTACCGCGTCACCGGTCCGTTCGTGCCGTCGATGCTGGTCAACCAGTTCGTGTTCCTGGAGCCGAAGAATGGCGAAGCGCCGTTCTACGGCCAGGTCAAGCAGATCAACGGCAAGACCGCCGTGCTGCAAACCCTGCGCGACTTCAGCCACAACAAGAACAACGTCTGGGGCGTGACCGCGCGCAACCGCGAGCAGAACTTCGCGCTCAACCTGCTGATGAATCCGGAATGCGATTTCGTCACGCTGCTCGGCCAGGCCGGCACCGGTAAAACCCTGCTGGCACTGGCGGCCGGCCTGGCGCAAGTGCTGGAGACCAAGCTCTACAACGAAATCATCGTCACCCGCGTGACGGTGCCGGTCGGTGAAGACATCGGTTTCCTGCCGGGCACCGAGGAAGAAAAGATGTCGCCATGGATGGGCGCGTTCGACGACAATCTGGAAGTGCTCAACAAGTCCGATTCGGACGGCGGCGAGTGGGGCCGCGCGGCGACGCAGGACCTGATCCGTTCGCGCATCAAGATCAAGTCGCTGAACTTCATGCGGGGTCGCACCTTCGTCAACAAGTTCCTGATCATCGACGAGGCGCAGAATCTGACGCCGAAACAAGTGAAAACGCTGGTCACGCGCGCCGGCCCGGGCACCAAGATCATCTGCCTGGGCAATATCGCACAGATCGACACGCCGTACCTGACCGAGGGTTCGAGCGGCCTGACCTATGTGGTGGATCGCTTCAAGGGTTGGTCGCACAGCGGTCACGTGACGCTGGCGCGCGGCGAACGCTCGCGCCTGGCCGACCACGCCAGCGAAGTGCTGTAAGCTTCACGCGCTTCAAGGCAAAAGCCCCGCCGGCAGCAATGCCGGCGGGGCTTTTTTTACTTCTGGACGTTACCGATGTAGCGGTTGATGAAGCGGTACACCGTCTCGCCCCACAGGATGCTGTTGCTTTCCTTGGTCCAGCCATGGCCCTCGCCGGTCATCACCATCCACTCCACCGGCGTGCCCTGCTTGCGCAGCACGTCGCGCATCTTCTCGCCGTGGATCAGCGGCACGCGGCGGTCCTCGCTGCCGTAAGCCATCAGCACCGGCGCCTTGATCTTGTCGGCATTGCCGATCGCCGACACCTTGGTGAAGTAGGCCTCGTCGGTCTTCGGATCGCCATGCATCTTGGCGCCGAGATCGTCCATCACCGGGCCCGACATGTCGGACCAGTTGACGGTGAACAGCATCTTGACGTCGGTCACGCCCACCCAGTTGACGCCGCATTTGTACAGGTCCGGATTCTTCACCAGGCCGTACATGGTGGCATAGCCGCCGTAGCTGGCGCCGATGATGCACACGCGGTTGCGGTCGACGATGCCCTGCTTGACCAGCTCCTCGACGCCATCGGTGATGTCGTCCTGCATCGCCAGGCCCCATTGCTTCCAGCCGGCCGTGTGGTGCTTCCAGCCAAAGCCGGTCGACATGCGGAACTGCGGCTGGAACACCGCGAAGCCACGCGAGGCCAGCATCTGCGTCATCGGATCGAAGCCATAGACGTCACGCGCGTGCGGGCCGCCGTGGATGTAGGCCACCAGCGGCAAGGCTTTCGGCGCCTGCCCTTCCGGCAAGGTCAGGTAGGCGGGGATGGTCAGGCCGTCGCGCGCCTTGTAGTGGATCACGGTCTGCTCGGACAGCTTCTTGCCGTCCAGTTCAGGCTTGACGCTGTACAGCGGCTCCAGCGACTTCTTCACCGTGTCGAAGTAGTACAGCTTGCCGACATTGTTGACCCCGACGGTGGTGACGATCGCATGGTTGCCGCGCCACTGGAAATACACCTGCTGGCCGGGGAAGCTGGCGTCCAGCGACGCCTGCAGGCGCGCATAGTCTTCATCAAAATAATACCGCTCCGGCTTCATGCCGTTGACCGTCACACCCACCACTTTCTTGCGCGCTTCGTCGAACGCCAGGCCGTCGGGAATGTCGACCTCAGCATGCTCTGCGATCAGCTCGCCGGGGGCGTTCTTGGCCATATCCCAGATGTGCACGCCGGCCTTGTCGCGGCCGTTAAAGCGGCCGGCGACGAACAGCGTCTGGTTGTCGAAGTCGAAGCCGAGCGGATTCATCTCCTTGCCGTCGCTGAGATAGGCCTTGTAGATCGGCGTCCACGGCGACTTCTCGTCGGCGCGCAGGTACACGGTCTGCTGGATGCGCTGGGTCTTTTCCTCCATCTTCATCGACGAGGCCACGCGGATAACGTTGTTGTGGTCCAGCACCCATTGGCTGACCGCGCCCGGGTTGTTGTAGGTCAGCAGCGTCATGCGGCCGTTGGTGGTGTCCAGGCGGAACACGTCGCTGGCGCCGAGGTCGGCGTCGCGGCCGCGCTCATTGTTGACGACGATCAGGTCGTTGCTGTTGTCGCCCACGCGCTGCAACACCGACACCGGCTTGTACGGCAAGCCATTGCCACTGGCCTCCTTCATGCTGATGACCAGCTTGCGGAAGCCGCTGCCGTCGCTGTTGACCGCGAACAGACCGCCGCCGGTCTGCTTCTCCAGCACTTCGTCGGTCCCCTTGTTGATGCTGAACACCAGACGGCGATTGTTGACCCACTGCGGGTTGGCCACATTCCAATCGGGATCGGAGGCCACCACGGTCGAGGCGCGGGTTTCCAGATTGATCACCGCCAGCACAAAGCGGCCGTTGCGCGGCGTCAGCACCGCCATATTCTGGCCGTCCGGCGACAGCACCGGGCGGCCGCTGAATTCGGCTTTCCTGAAGAAGTCGGCAATGGGAATGGATGCGTCGGCCTGTGCGGTGCCGTGGACGCCCACGCCCAGCAAGAGGGTGCTGAGCACCAACGGAATAATACGTAATTTCACGACAGTCTCCTCGATTATATCGATGAAAAAAGCGCCGTCGCCTCGCGGCCACGGCGCCCTATTCCTATTACTCACACAGGATTACTTGAAGCGGTATTCCGCGGTGACCTGGAAGTAACGGCCCATGGCGTCATGCAGATCCGCGAAGTAGTTATTCGAGTCGTTCGGGTGGAACGGCGGTTTGCGGTCAAAGGCGTTCTGGATCGAGAACTTCAGCTTGGTGTTCTTGAAGCCGGTGTAGCTACCGCCCAGGTTGACCACGGTGAACGATGGGATACCGGTGCACAGCGCCGGGAATCCTTCGGTCCCCAGCGAGCATTCCAGGGTACGGTCCGGCACCGAGGCCATCTTGCCGATGAATATGGTGTCCGCCGACAGCTCATAGGCCGCCTTCTTCCATGCCAGACCGAGAGTGCCCTGCACCGACGGCGTGCCGCGGGTGCCGGCGTACTCGATCAGCGCATCGTTCGGCGACGGCGCGTTCTTGAACGATTGCGTATGGCTCAGGTTCAAGGTCGGCGTCAGCACGCCGTACTCGCCCATGTTGATGCGGCCGGTCAGCTTGAGGTCGGCGCCGCGAATCTGGGTCACCGCCACGTTGGTCAGCAGCATACGGATGTTGGTGACTTCACCGGCGGTGGCGCCGGCGGCGCGGTCGGCGTCGGTCAGCGGATCGCGGGTGATGCCCACCGCCGGGTCGCCAGCGTAGCGCGCCGGGTCGGCCAGCACCTTGTCCAGGTTATAGGTGCTGATTTCGTCGACACGCTTGATCTGCCACAGGTCCAGCGTCGCCAGGAACGACGAGTTGGGTTCCCATGCCAGACCGATGGTGTAGCTCTTCGCGGTTTCCGGCTTCAGCGCCGGGTTGGCGCCGCTCTGATAAGCACTGGAAGCACTGCAGCCCAGCGTGTAGCGGGCATTGCAGCGTGCCGGATCGCGGAACTGCAGGAAGGCATTGCGGACATCGGTCGAGTTCTCGACCAGCGTCGGCGCACGGAAGCCTTCGGCATAGGTGCCGCGCACCATCAGCGTCGGCGTGGCGGTCCATTTCAGGCCGACTTTCGGCGTGGTCGAATTGCCGTAATCCGAATAGTGGTCGTGACGCACAGCCAGTTGCGCCTCCAGCGATTTCAGCAGCGGCACGGTTGACTCGACGTAGACCGAGGCGATACGGCGGCTGTTGGAGAAGCCCGGCGGCAATTGGGCCTGATGGTACAGCTCGCCCTCGACGGCCAGCGGATCGGGATCGGTACTCAGCGACTCCTTGCGGAACTCGGTGCCGACCGCCAGGCCAACCGCGCCGGCTGGCAGGTTGAACAGTTCACCGGAGACCTTGCCGTCGAGCTGAGTCAGCGACGACTTGAAGCGGTTGACCGGGCTGGCGGTAATCGAGTCGTACAGCGTCTGGTTGGCAGCGCCGCCGCCAAAGATGAACTTGCCGCTGGTGTAAGCATCGATAAACGGCGTGGCCAGAATCGCGCTGGTGTTGCGTGAGGTGACCTTGCTGTCGGTGCGCAGCAGCGCGGTTTCCCAGTCCCAATTCTGGACCACGCCCTTGACACCGACCAGATAGCGGCCGAAGTCGGTGGTATTGTCCTGGCCCTGACCGGGGAAGTCGCGCAGCGAGGCGCGCACGCGGACGGTGCCATTGCCGCCGGCCAGCGTCTTGCCGTCCGGACCGATCAGATCTTTCGGGTATTGTGGGTGGGTGATCGGCAACGCCGGCGTGCTCTGGCCGTTCTGGCCGGCGACCCAATGCAGCAGCCCGGTCACACGCGCCTTTTGGCGGTTGAACATCAGTTCGCTGAACACGGTGGTCGTGGCGTCCGGCTGCCAGGTCAGGCGGCTGGTGATGCCCAGACGATCAGTCTTGCCGGCGGCGTTGACCGAGCTGTCCTTGAAGTCGTCGAACACGCAAGCGGTGCCGGTCGAGCCGGCCGATAGCACACTCGACGCCGGCACCAGGCGGTCGGCCGGGCAGTTCTTGTCCAGCGAGCGCGAGGTCAGCTGGCCGGTGGCCTTGTCGGTCCAGTAGATGTTACCAGGATAGGTGTACAGCGTGCGGCGATCCTTGTAGCCCCAGGCGCGCAGGTCTTGCGTGCTGAGGTAGTCGTCGCGTTTGTACAGGAACATCGGGTCGCGCTGGCGCAGGTCGACGGTGACGTAACCATTGTAGTGGTCTTCGACCAGGCTGCCGGCGCCGAAGCTGAGGGTGGCGCGTTTCTGTTCGCCGTCGTTGTGGCTGGATTTGCCATACGAACCGCCCAGCTCCAGGCCATTGAAGCTGTCGCGCAGGATGATGTTGACCACACCGGCCATCGCTTCCGAGCCGTAAATCGCCGACGCGCCATCCTTGAGGATTTCGACGCGCTCCACCGCGGCGATCGGAATCGAGTTCAGGTCGACGAAGGTGGTCTGGAATTCCGGCTGCGCATACGGCGCAAGGCGGCGACCATTGATCAGGACCAGCGTGGCCTGGCTGCCGAAGCCGCGCAGGTTCAGGCCGGCCGCGCCGGCCGAGAAGCCATTGGTGCGGGTATCACTGATGCCGCCAACGTTGGCGGAAATCGTGCGCAGCACCTCGTTGAGCGAGGTGGCGCCGCCGCGTGTCAGCTCATCCTTGGTGATGATCTGCACCGGCGAGGCGGTTTCCAGCGTCAGGCGGCGCAGGTTGGAGCCGGTCACATACACTTTGTGCTGGACCGATTGATCCTCCTTCCCGGCGGCCTGGGCTTGCGGCTCGGCCTGCGTTATCAGATTGGCTTCCTGCGCATAGGCGGACGGCCCCATCAAAGCGACGCCGGCCAACGCGCCGAGCGCCATCCGAACCACGGTAACACTGGTTTTCACTTTTAACATCGCTCTTCCCTTGGTGTAGTTGATTAATTATTATTTTATCAAGCTGCAATAATTACTAAACAGCAAGCCAAAATATTATGCACGGGAATAGTTTCAATTTGTTACAAATGTGAATCTACGTTGTAAAAACACAACCGCACAATATAATCCACAAAATCCACCTTTATTGCAGAATTAAATTTTTGCAAATTGCGAATTATTGGAATTTTGCACATAGTGCATTGCCGAGACACGAAGTGAAAATGGCTCAGAGAAAATGCTTGTAACCAGCGCCAAGCTGTATGACACTAGACACCCAAGTTATTGATTTGCCCGCGTTTCGTTACAGCCGAGGTAGACGTCATGGACATCCCCATCCTGATCCAGCGGACCAGCGGTGCCGAGAAATACGGCGTCACGGTGCCGGACATTCCAGGCTGCGTCACCACCGGCGAGACGGTGGACAAAGCCATGAGCAACGCCACCAAGGCCATCTACGGCCACGTCGGCAAACTGGTCGAACAGGGACGCTCGTTCGAAATCAAACCCTCCGACGTGGAAGCGCTGTTGCAGGAGCCCGGTTATGTCGGCGGCATCTGGGCGCTGGTCAGCCTCGACCTGGCGCGGCTGGACGATCCGCCTTAACCCGCTGGTGCTTGACCTTCCCATGGCAGGAAGGGGTAAAGTAAGGGATCGAAACTGTTTCAGGAGTACCCGATGTACCAACTTCACGTAGAAAACATGAGCTGCGGCCACTGCGTCGGCGCCGTAACCAAGGCCGTGCAAGCGGTGGACGCCGCCGCCAAGGTGGAAATCGACCTGACCACCAAGTCGGTCAGGATCGACAGCGCCACGCCGCTGGCGCCGCTGCAATCGGCCATCGCCGACGCCGGCTTCCCGGTCACTGGCGCGGCCTGAGCACGGACGAACGCCGGGGCAGCCGCGTCAATCGGCCAGGCTTTGCAGGATCGGGCAATCGGGACGCTGGTCGCCGTGGCAGCAGCCGGCCAGCGTTTGCAGTGTGTCGCGCATCTCGGTGAGTTCGGCGATGCGCTGGTTCAGTTCCGCCACATGGCCGGTGGCGATGGTTTTGACGTCGGCGCTGGCGCGCTCCTTGTTCTGCCACAGTGACAGCAACTCGCGGATCTGCTCCAGCGAGAAGCCCAGCAGGCGCGCGCGCCTGACGAAGCGCAGCGTGTGCAGGTCGTTGTCGGCGTAAATGCGGTAGCCGGCGTCGCTGCGCCGTCCCGGCGGAATCAGCGCGATGCTTTCGTAATAGCGGATCATCTTGGCCGAGACGCCGGACGCCTTGGCCGCTTGGCCGATATTCATTGTCCCGCCGGTTTCCAGCGCCGCAACAGCAGCGCGTTGCTGATGACGCTGACCGAACTCAGCGCCATCGCCCCGCCCGCCACGATCGGATTCAGCATGCCGAACGCCGCCAGCGGTATGCCAATCAAGTTGTAGATGAAGGCCCAGAACAGGTTCTGCCGGATCTTGCGGTAGCTGCGGCGCGAGATCGAGATCGCCGCCGCCACCAGCGCCGGATCGCCACGCATCAACGTGATGCCGGCGGCGTGCATGGCGACATCGGTGCCGCTGGACATGGCGATGCCGACATCGGCCGCCGCCAGCGCCGGCGCGTCATTGATGCCGTCGCCCACCATGGCGACGGTGGCGCCCGCTTCTTTCAGCGCGGCGACCGTGTTCGCCTTGTCGGCCGGCAGCATATTGGCGATCACGCGCCGCACGCCCAACTGCCGGCCGACGGCATCGGCGCTGCCTTGGTTGTCGCCGGTCAGCAGAAGCGTCTGGATGCCTAGCGCGTGCAGCGCGGCGATGGCCGCTTGCGCCTGCGGCTTGATGCGGTCGCCGAAGGCCAGCAGGCCCAGCAGTTGATGCGCGTCGGCGTCGGCCAGCCAGGAAATGGTGTGGCCGGCGCGCTCCAGTTCGGCGGCGCGCGCGGACAAGGCCTGCACCGACACGCCCTGCTCCCGCATCAGTCGCGTACTGCCCAGCAACAGACGCGTGCCCGCCACTGTGGCGGCGATGCCGCGTCCCGGCAAGGCGCTGCTGCCGGCGGCCGCCTCCAGCGCCACCAGGACGCGCGCCTCGGCGGCCTGGCGCACGGCGCACGCCAGCGCATGCTCGCTGCCGTGCTGAACAGCGGCGGCCAGTTGCAGCAGCCGCGTTTCGTCGACGCCGGGCGCCGCCGCCAACGCCGCCAGCGATGGCTGCCCTTCGGTCAGCGTGCCGGTTTTATCGAACGCCACCATGGTGATGCGGTGCGCCAGCTCCAGCGCTTCGGCGTCCTTGATCAGGATGCCGTAACGGGCGGCGACGCCGGTGCCGGCCATGATGGCGGCCGGCGTCGCCAAGCCCAGCGCGCAGGGACAGGCAATCACCAGCACCGCCACCGCGTTGATGATGGCCCGCTCGGCGTCGCCGCCCTCCCACCACCAGCCGCCGAACGTCAGCAGCGCCAGCACCAGCACCACCGGCACGAACACCGCGCTGACGCGGTCCACCAGATGCTGGACCGGCGCCTTGGCCGCCT
The DNA here is from genome assembly GCF_009857505.1 of Duganella lactea. Taxonomy (GTDB): domain Bacteria; phylum Pseudomonadota; class Gammaproteobacteria; order Burkholderiales; family Burkholderiaceae_D; genus Rugamonas; species Rugamonas lactea. Next base: position 31,947 of record NZ_WWCP01000009.1, on the reverse strand, counting down.
GCGCATCCTCCACCAGGCGGATGATGCGCGACAACGTGCTTTCGGTGCCGATCGCCGTCACGCGCACCAGCAGCAAGCCTTCGCCGTTGATGGCGCCGCCGGTGACGCGCTCACCCGCATGACGCGCCACCGGCAGGCTTTCGCCGGTGATCAGCGCTTCGTCCACATGGCTGGCGCCCTCGGCGATCACGCCATCGGCGGCGATGCGCTCGCCGGGACGCACGACGATGAGGTCATCCAGGCGCACCTCGGCGATGGCCACCTCAACCTCCCGCGCGCCGCGCCGCACCCGCGCCGATTCCGGCCGCAGCGTTTGCAGCGCGCGGATGGCGGCGGCGGTCTGCCGCTTGGCGCGCGCCTCCAGCCACTTGCCCAGCAGGACCAGCGTGATAACCACCGACGACGCCTCAAAATACAAGTGCGGCATAGCGCCGCCAGCCAGCAGCAGATAGACGCTGAGGCCATAGGCGGCGCTGGTGCCGAGCGCCACCAGCAAGTCCATATTGCCGCTGCGGGCGCGCGCGGCCAGCCAGCCGGCGCGGTAGAAGCGCGCGCCCAGCCAGAATTGCACCGGCGTGGCCAGCAGCCATTGCAGCCGGCCGTCGAGCATCCAATGCACGCCCGCCAGGTCGAGCAGCATCGGCAGCAGCAGCGAGAACAAGGCGGCCAGCGCGACCGCCAGGCCACCGGCCGGCTGCCAAGTCGGCGCGCCTGCTGTGGCGGCGGATGGCGCCGGCGCGCTCCCTGGCGTCGGTGCCGGCAACGAAGCCTGAAAGCCCGCCTTGTCGATCGCCTGCGCCAGCATGGCAAACTCGACCGGCTGGGCGGACTCCACCCGCGCCATCTCGGTGGCCAGGTTGACACTGACCTTGTCGACGCCCGGCACGGCCGCCAATACCCGTTCCACCCTGCCGACACAGGAGGCGCAACTCATGCCTTCAATTTTGATCGCTTGCTGATTCATGGCACACCCAATGCTGTTTCTATCCATCGACAGCATCAAGTATCCCATGATTGGAAGGTCAAGGCTGTTTACGGGTCGAATGCGATGTTTTTGTGCGGGCTCGACCCTGGGCCGGTCAAAAAAAGCTATTATCGGTCGCAGGTAATGCGGCGACACAACAAACTAATAATAAAAACACATCAGGGGTTCTTCGTATGAAATTCAAATTCTGGGGAGTCCGCGGCTCCATTCCCTCCCCCGGTCCGCGAACCGCGCGCTACGGCGGCAACACCACCTGCATTGAAGTCCGCACCGATAACGACACCCTGATCATCCTCGACGGCGGCACCGGCCTGTTTGCGCTGGCGCAGTCGCTGATACAGAACAAGAACGGACCGATCCACGCCAACATTTTCATCACCCACAGCCACTGGGACCATATCCACGGCCTGCCGTTCTTCTCGCCGCTGTTCATACGCGACAGCCGCGTGCGCCTGCATGGCGTGACCGATCCGGCCACCGGCAATGGCATCGAGCACGTGATGGGCGTGCAGTTACAAAACAGTTATTTCCCGGTCAGCGAAACGCAGATGGACGCCACCATCGAGTATCAGACGCTGAATGTGGACCAGCCGATCATGGTGGGCGACGCCACCGTCAGCAATGTGGTGATGAACCATCCGGTGATCGACCTTGGCTACCGGGTCGAGTGCAACGGCCGCGCGCTGTTCTTCACCGGCGACCACGAGCCGCACTACAACATTCACCCGGCCGACCATCCGGAACACGCGGCCTATGAGGCCTGGATCGCCGCGCGCAGCGCCGCCATCGACGCCACCGCGCGCGGCGTCGACGCGCTGATCGTCGATTGCTCGTACACACGGGAAGAATATCCGGCCAAGCGTGGCTGGGGACATGGCACCTTCGACGCGGCGTTCGCGCTGGCGCTGCGCACCGGCGCCAAAACGCTGTATTGCACCCACCACGAACCGACGCGCGGGGACGATGAGCTGGAAGCGGTGTTTGCCGATGTGCTGGCGCGCCACGCGCCGCTGCTGGGCGAGCTGAAGGTGGTGCTCGCCTACGAGGGCATGGAAGTCCAGCTGGATTAACGCAGCGCCAGGCCGGCCGGCGACGGCAGCTTGCGCGGCATGACCGCCATCAGGATGGTGCGGGCGGTTTGCATCAGCGAGCCACGCGGCTGGCGACGGCGGTCGGCCAGCGCGCGCAGGCGCGCCAGACCGGCCTTGACGTTGAACGAGCGTCCGGCCAGCATGGCGCCCACCAGTTGCGTGGCCATTTTCAGCGCCGGCGCGACGGCGCCCTCGGCGTTGTACGGCAGCACCAGGCGATAACGTCGCTGCATGCGCGGCACCACGCCGACGAAGCCGACGGTCACTTCATTGAGCGCCAGCCGGCGCAATTCCATGGCGGTTTGCTGCACCAGCTCGACCAGCGGCGGCACCGCGTCGGCATCGGCGCGCTTGCCGATCAGGCCGCGCAGGCGGGCCAGGCCGGGCAAGGCGGCGTACAGGCGCTCCTGCGCCTGGGCGACACGTTCGGGTTCGACAGGGTCCAGCTCCAGAATGCTGAGCAGGCAAGGTTGGGTGGAATAACGATTGTCGCTATCCAGATAGCGTTGGTCTACGATTTTCATGGACATCATTGTGCCCGCCGGCGGTCCGGCACGGTAGCGGCGCTTGCCGCACCGGCTTGTAAGACCATGCTTACAGCTGTTTCTCGAAACAAACCGCGAGCGGATTGCCGATGTACTTGCCGTAGTTGGCGATGCGCGCATAACCGCGCGCCGTGTAAAAATCGACGGCGCGGCGGTTGACCAACCGGGTTTCCAGCCACACCGCCTGATAGCCCAGCGCGGCCGCCTCCGCCTCCAGAAAACGCAGCACGGCGCTGCCGACGCCGTTGGCGCCATGGCGCGCATACATGCGCTTGATCTCGGCCACGCCCGGCTGCAAGGGCCGGAACGCCCCGCAGCCGAGCGGGTTGCCGTGGTCGTCGCGCGCCACCACAAAGCAGGCGGCCGGGCCAACCACATCGGCGGCGTCAAACGAGGCCATGCCGCTGTCGCCGGTGATCGCTTGCAGCGCGCTCGACAGCTCGTCCATCAGTTGCACCGAATCGGCCGCAGTCGGATCTTCTTGGCGCAGTTGTAGCGTTAAATTTTTCATAACGCTCATTATTGCACAGTGCAAATCACCAGTTCCGGATCGGCGTTGATGCGCACCGGAATGCCGCCACAGCCGACGCCGCGCGTGACGATCAGGTCGCCGTTGCCGCGCACCGGGAAGCGGCCGTAATAATAGGGGCGCGACAACGGCCCCTGCGGCATGACAATGGGCGTGCCGTCCGGCAGCGCGATCTGGCCGCCATGCGTGTGGCCGGCGAAGCCGATGTCATAGCGCTGTCCCTTCAAACTCAGCAAGCCGTCCGGCGCGTGCATCAGCAGTACCCGTACCGGACGGGCGCCGGCGAAGGTGCCGGCGGCGCTTGGCGCGCCGGTCCACGGATCGTCCATGCCGCACACCGAGACCGTGTCGAACGGCGGCGCCAGCATGACCGCGCGGTTGACCAGCATCCGCACGCCGGCTTGTTTGAACCGCCGCGCGATCAGCTTGTGGTCGGTGGCGCGGTCGTGGTTGCCGAACACGGCGAACTTGCCCAGCGGCGGGCGGCAGTCGATCAGCCGCTCGCACAGCACCGCGACATGGCGGGCCGGGCCGGTGATGTAATCCCCGCCCAGCAGCAGCACATCGGGCTGTTCGCTGGCGATGCGCGCGAACAAGTCGTCGAAGATGGCGGGATGGGTGCTGCGGCCGGCGTGAAAGTCCGACGCGAACGCAATCTTCAGCGGCCGCGCCAGACGGCGTTCCGGCGGCAACGCCAGCGTGTGGCGAGTGACGCCCAGCTTGCCATGCAAGCCGATGCGATAGCTCAGCGCCGACAGCCGGCCGCCGAGCGTGGCCGCCCCGAGCAAGGTGTCGATGAAATGCAGGCAGCGGGAAAAACGCTGTTGACGCGGGGATGGCATGAAGGGCTGAGGCGCTATACAAAGCCCGCCATGATAACCGAACTGGCCGCCCCGGTGCTCAGCCGTCAGGCGAAATCGTCCGGATACCTGCGCCACCCACCGGCTGGACGATGATTACAGCCGCGCGTCCACCAGCAGTTGCGGGCGCAGCGCGCGGATGCGGAACTCGCTGAAGTAGCCACCGCCCTCGGTATAGCGCAGGTAGTGGCGGCCGCACTTGACGCAGCGCGCCAGCTGGCAACGGTTATAGGGATAGTAGCGCAGGGCGATCGGCGCGTCCGCGCTCTCGTAACGGGTGCCGGCCGGGTGGTATTCGGCGAACGTCGGCTCGTCGTAAGGATCGTCGACCAGCGAGCCGACCTGCTCGAACTGATCCAGCTCCAGCGTCGGCGGCAGTGGCTGCCACGCCAGCAGCGCCGCGTCATCGCACGGGCACGACGCCGTCACGGCGGCCGAGGCTTCCGCCATGTTTTTCAACTGCGCAAAATCGGTCATGTTTAGCTAGCCGTATTAGAAAAAAAGGGAGCCTGAGCTCCCTTGCTTACATGATGTGCTGGCCGATCCACCAGGCGATCGCGGCGACGAAGGCCGAGGCCGGAATGGTGAAGATCCAGGCCCAGACGATGTTGCCGGCCACACCCCAGCGCACCGCCGACATCTTCTGCGCCGAACCGACGCCGACGATGGCGCCGGTGATGGTGTGCGTGGTCGACACCGGCACGCCCAGCGCGGTGGCGGTAAACAGCGTGATGGCGCCGCCGGTCTCGGCGCAAAAGCCGCCCACCGGTTTGAGCTTGGTGATCTTCTGGCCCATGGTCTTGACGATGCGCCAGCCGCCGAACAGCGTGCCGAACGAGATCGCGGTGTAGCACGAGACGATCACCCACAGCGGCGGCTCGGCCGAGCCGGCGCTCGAATAGCCGGCGGCGATCAGCAGCATCCAGATGATGCCGATGGTCTTCTGCGCGTCATTGCCGCCGTGGCCCAGGCTGTACGAGGCGGCCGACAACAGTTGCAGGCGGCGGAACCATTTGTCGACCCGGCGCGGCGTCGAGCGCACGAAGATCCACGACACCAGCAGCATCATGATCGAACCGAAGATGAAGCCCAGCAGCGGCGACAGCACGATGAACAGCACGGTCTTGATCAGACCGGCCGAGATCAGCGCGCCGGTGCCGCTCTTGGCCACGGCGGCGCCGACCAGGCCACCGATCAGCGCGTGCGACGACGACGACGGAATGCCGTAGTACCAGGTAAAGATGTTCCACACGATGGCGCCCACCAGCGCGCCGAAGATGACGTACTGGTCGACCACACCGGGGTCGATGGTGCCCTTGCCCACTGTGGCGGCCACGGTCAGCTGGTGGAACACGAAAATCGCGACGAAGTTGAACATCGCCGCCATGGCGACGGCGGTTTGCGGCTTCAGCACGCCGGTCGACACCACGGTGGCGATCGCGTTGGCGGCATCATGGAAGCCGTTCATGAAGTCAAATATCAGGGCCAGGGCAATCAGCATTGCCAGCACATAGATACTGATTTGGAGGGTTTGCATGGGAGATCGGTCTTCTTGTAATCAGGCGTTTTCGACGATGATGCCTTCGATGATGTTGGCCACGTCTTCGCAACGGTCGGTCACCGTTTCCAGGATTTCGTAGATGGCTTTCATCTTGATCAGGTTGCGCACGTCCGGCTCGTCGCGGAACAGCTTGGACATGGCGGCGCGCATCACATGGTCGGCGTCCGATTCCAGGCGGTCGATCTCCTCGCAGACGGCGACGATCTGGCGCGAATTGTCCATATTGTGCAGCATGCCGACGGCTTCCTTGACCTTCTCGGCGCAAGCCAGCACCAGCTCGGCCAGACGCTTGGCTTCCGGCGTCACCGAGTGCAGATCGTACAGCGAGACGGTCTGGGCGGCGTCCTCCAGCAGGTCGAGGATGTCGTCCTGGCGGGTGATCAGCTTGTGGATGTCGTCGCGGTCGATCGGCGTGATGAAGGTCTTATGCAGCAGATCGACGGTCTGGTAGGTGATCTTGTCGGCCTGCTTCTCGATGCTCTCGATCGCGTGCACGCGGTTTTCCAGGTCATCGAAATTCGACATCAGGCCCACCATCTCTTTTGCGCCTTTGACGCACAGCTCGGCGTGCTGATTGAACAGGTCAAAGAATTTGCCCTCGGTGGGCATCAAGCGTCCAAACATATTTTTCTCCGTTTATTACTACTGCAGATCGCCGGGCCGCGCGTGCCGGCCCGGCGCAAAGGTTAGTCGCCCTGATAGACAGACAGGTTACCGACGTAATTGCCAAACTTGGTATAGGCGCCGATCCAGGTCAGGCGCACCGCGCCGATCGGACCGTTACGCTGCTTGCCGATAATGATTTCAGCGGTTCCCTTATCGGGCGAGTCGGCGTTGTAGACCTCGTCGCGATACAGGAAGATGATGACGTCCGCGTCCTGCTCGATCGCGCCCGATTCGCGCAGGTCGGACATGACGGGACGTTTATTGGGGCGTTGCTCCAGCGAGCGGTTCAGCTGCGACAGCGCGATCACCGGGCAGCCCAGCTCCTTGGCCAGCCCCTTGAGCGAGCGCGAGATTTCCGAGATCTCGGAGGCCCGGTTGTCGCCGGCCTTGGAACCCTGCATCAGCTGCAGGTAGTCGACGATGATCAGGCCCAGCTTGCCGCACTGGCGCGCCAGCCGGCGCGCGCGGGCGCGCATCTCGATCGGGTTCAGCGCCGGCGTTTCATCGATGAACACCTGGGCGTCGTTCATCTTCTGGATCGCGTGTGTCAGCCGCGGCCAGTCCTCGTCGTTCAGGCGGCCGGTGCGCAGGCGGTGCTGGTCGAGCTGTCCGACCGAGCCCAGCATACGCATCGCCAGCTGCGTGCCGCCCATCTCCATCGAGAAGATCGCCACCGGCAGGCCGGCCTCGATGGCAACGTTTTCGCCGATGTTGACCGAAAATGCGGTTTTACCCATCGACGGGCGGCCGGCCACGATGACCAGGTCGCCCGGCTGCAGGCCCGAGGTCATGCGGTCGAGGTCGATGAAGCCGGTCGGCACGCCGGTGATCTCGGACTGGTTGTCGCGCGAATACAGCTCGTCGATGCGCTCGACCACCTGGGTCAGCAGCGGCTGCACCGCCAGCCAGCCGGCGGCGCCGCGCGCGCCCTGCTCGGCGATGGCGAAGATGCGCGATTCGGCCTCGTCGAGGATTTCCTTGGTTTCCTTGCCTTGCGGGCTGAAGGCCTGGCCGGAGATGTCGTCGGCCACGGTGATCAGCTGGCGCAGCACCGAGCGGTCGCGGACGATCTCGGCGTAGCGGCGGATGTTGGCGGCCGACGGCGTGTTCTGCGCCATCGCGTTCAGATAGGTCAGGCCGCCGACATCGTCGGCCTTGCCCAGCTGGGTCAGGTTCTCGAAGACGGTGATGACGTCGGCCGGCTTGGACGCGTTAATCATCCGCACGATCTGTTCAAAGATGATGCGGTGATCGTAGCGGTAGAAATCTTCCGGCTGCATCATGTCGGCAATGCGGTCGAACGCCGAGTTATCGCGCAGCAGGCCGCCGATGACGGACTGTTCTGCTTCGATGGAATGCGGCGGGACGCGGAGCGACTCGATTTGCGGATCGGAGGGGGCGTTCATGGCGACGAATTATACCTGCTTGAGGCGTGTTACAAAATTATGACCAGAAAAAAAGCCGGGGCTAAGCCCGGCTTTTCAAGGGTGTTGCAAACCAGACAGGCGTTGCCGCCCGATCCAGTCTTAGGCGGCTTCGCCCACGACGGCAACGGTCACTTCCACCACCACGTCGGTGTGCAGCGCGACGCTGACCGGGAATTCGCCGGTGGTTTTCAGCGGGCCGGTTGGCATGCGCACGGCCGCTTTTTCAACCGCGAAACCGGCTTTGCTCAGGGCTTCGGCGATGTCGAAGTTGGTAACCGAACCGAACAGACGGCCATCAACGCCGGCTTTCTGCGACACGGTGACGGTCATGCCGTTCAGTTTCTCGCCTTGAGCTTGGGCAGCGGCCAGTTTGGCGGCAGCGGCTTTTTCCAGTTCAGCGCGTTTGACTTCGAATTCCTCGATGGCGGCGGCGGTGGCGCGGCGAGCCATTTTTTGCGGGATCAGGAAGTTACGTGCGTAGCCGTCTTTAACTTTAACGACTTCACCCAGGTTGCCCAGGTTGACAACTTTTTCCAACAGAATGATTTGCATAGTTCTTCTCCAGAGGTTCTGCCGCGATTAAGCGTTGTGCAGATCGGTGTACGGCAGCAGGGCCAGATAACGGGCGCGTTTGATCGCGGTGTCAACTTGACGCTGGTAGTGCGCTTTGGTGCCGGTCAGACGTGCTGGCATGATCTTGCCATTTTCCTGGACGAAGTCCTTCAGGGTGTCTACGTCTTTGTAGTCCACTTGTTCCACGCCAGCGGCGGTGAAGCGGCAGAACTTCTTGCGCTTGAACAGTGGGTTTTGTTGCTTACGCTTTTCTTTCAGCTTGAGCTTGTTTTTGTCGAACTTTTTACCGAATGCCATTTGAGGCTCCTGTATTTAAATTGAGCTGTCTGGGACAGCACTAAAATCAATGATGTGAAACACCAGGCTTTTGCTATTGCGGCTTTTTTTGCTGAGGAAACCGGAGAACTGGTACAGGCCTGCCAGCGGCGTCTGGCTGAACCGGGTTGAAAGCTCGCCCGCAGCGACTGCGGACACTTCAAACTCGGTCAACCGGGCGATGCCCGCCTCCATCTGCTGCGACCGGTGCTGGAGTACAGCATTGACGATCGGCATGCCGGCCGGGGTGTAACGGATTGCATCCCGCTCGGCGATGAGGGCGATGAACTGGAGCTGGTTCAGCGCGGTTCCTTCTCAGAACAAATCAAGCGGCGGCTGGAGCGGCTGCTGGGGCTTCGGCGCGATGCGATTTCGCTGCATCTTCGCGTTGTACCGACTTCATCATCGGCGAAGGAGCGGTTTCCGCTTTCTTCATCTTGACGGTCAGGTGACGCAGAACGGCATCATTGAATTTGAATGCGGTTTCCAGCTCGACCAGGGTTTCGTTGTCGGCTTCGATGTTCAGGCAGATGTAGTGCGCTTTAGCCAGTTTCTGGATTGGGTAAGCCATTTGACGGCGGCCCCAGTCTTCAACACGGTGAACGTTGCCGCCGCGGGTCGTTACGGTGGTTTTGTAACGTTCGATCATCGCGGGCACTTGCTCGCTCTGGTCCGGGTGGACGATAAATACGATTTCGTAGTGACGCATGTATAACTCCCTTAAGGACTTGATAAATAGCCCACCCTGGCGTCAAGACAGGTGTGGGAAGAGGTAAGCCCGCGACTATATCACTTTTTTAACCACGGCGCCAGCAAAAAAACCGGGGTTACAATGGTTGCACTTCCAACAGGATTGCTCATGAAACTATTCGCTGCCGCGGTCGCCGCTCTGCTTGCCCTCCCCGCCCTTGCCGCCGACCGCGCCTATAGCACGCCGCAATGGCTGTTCGCGCTGCGCGCGGAGTCGCAAACGCTGGCCCGGCTGACGCCGGTCGGCGATCCGGCCTTCGATTTTGTGCCTGGCGCCCGGGCGGCGGAGCGCAGCGGCGATGGGTTTGCCCATGTCGGTGACCTGAACTTGCGGCTGCGCGTTGGCGACGGCGCTTGGCGGGCTTTTTCGTCGTCACCGGCCCGCCGGCCGGTGCGTGTGCTGCCGGCTGCCGGCGCGTTGGCGGCGGCCGACATCAGCGCCTCGCTGGGCGCCGATCTGCCGCTGACGGTGGAGCGCCGCTGGCTCAGCGACAAGGGCGCGCTGGTGCTGCGCTTTACGCTGATTAACCGCGCGGCGCAGAGCGTCGAGATCGGCGGCCTCGGCATGCCAATGGTGTTCGACAATATCATCACCGACCGCTCGCTGGAACAGGCGCACGCCAGCGCCAGCTTTGCCGATCCCTACATCGGCCGCGACGCCGGCTATGTGCAGGTCACGCGTCTGAACGGCCAAGGCCCCGCCCTGCTGGTGCTGCCCGATGGCCGCACGCCGCTGGAGGCCTGGCGCCCGATCGACGATGGCAGCCGGCGCGCACAGACCGCCGAGGGCTTCTACGATTGGACCGTTGCCAGCAAGGCCTATGCCGAAACCGACTGGAAGCAGGCCGGCGAACAGTGGAACCAGCCGACCAGCCTGACGCTGGCGCCCGGCGAGCGGCGCGAGATCGGCGTGCGCCTGGTCACCGCGCCGTCGATCCGCGCCATCGAGCAGACGCTGATTCAACGGCAGCGCCCGGTCGCGGTCGGCGTTCCGGGCTACGTCGTACCAACCGATCTGGAGGCCACGCTGTTCCTGCATGCGTCGCAGAAAGTCAGCGCCATCGCCAGCGAACCGGCCGGCGCGCTGCGCGTCACGCCGGTGGCGGCGCCGGCCAGCGCCGCCGCGAGAGGCTGGCAGCGCTATGCGGTGCAGGCCCAGGGATGGGGCCCGGCGCGGCTCAGCATTACGTATGCCGACAGCAGTGTGCAAACCATCAGCTACTTCATCACCAAGCCGCTGGAGCAGGCGGTGGGCGACCTTGGCCGCTTCGCCACCACGCGGCAGTGGTTCGACGACAACAACGATCCGTTCAAGCGCGCGCCCGCCATCCTCACCTACGACAACGACGCCCAACGCATCGTCACCGACGACACCCGCGTGTGGATCTCCGGCATGAGCGATGAGGGCGGCGCCGGCAGCTGGGTCGCCGCCATCATGAAGCAGCTCGACAATCCCGACGCCGCCGAAGTGGCCAAGCTGGAACGCCTGATCAACGAGACCGTGGTCGGCAAACTGCAGGTGGCCGATGGCCCGCACGCCGGCGCCGTCCGCAAAAGCCTGTTCTATTACGATCCGCAAGCCTTCCCCGGGTACTACGATCCGCAGCAGGACTGGAAGACCTGGACTTCGTGGAAGAAGAAGGATGCGGACGACCTCGGCCGCGCCTACAACTATCCGCACGTCGCCATCGGCCACTGGGTCCTCTACCGTCTGGCACGCAACCACACCGGCCTGGTCACCACGCACGACTGGCGCTGGTATCTGCAGCGCGCTTACCAGACCACGGTGGCGATGATGCGCGACGCGCCCGAATACGCGCAGTTTGGCCTGATGGAAGGCGACGTCTTTGTCGATATCCTCAAGGACCTGCAACGCGAAGGCCTGCAAGCCGAAGCCGCCAACATGGAAACGCTGATGAAGCGGCGCGCCGACCACTGGCGCACGCTGACCTATCCATTCGGCAGCGAGATGGCCTGGGACTCCACCGGCCAGGCCGAGGTCTACGCGTGGATGCGCCACTTCGGTTATCAGAAGCAGGCCGACATCACCCGCGAAGTCATCCTCGGCTACGACCCGACCATGCCCAGTTGGGGCTACAACGGCAACGCCCGCCGCTACTGGGACTTCCTGTATGGCGGCAAGACCAAACGCATCGAGCGCCAGATCCATCACTACGGCTCGACGCTGAACGCGGTGCCGCTGTTCTCGGCCTTCCGCGCCAACCCCTCCGATCTGCACCTGCTGCGCATCGCGTATGGCGGGCTGCTGGGCGGCATCACCAACATCGATCAGCAGGGCTTTGCCTCGGCCGCCTTCCACGCCTGGCCGGACATGATGCGCTGGGACGCCTACAGCGGCGACTACGGCATGGGCTTCTACGGCCACGCCTACGCCAGCGCCACCTACGTGGTCAACGACCCGACCTTCGGCTGGCTGGCCTTCGGCGCCAACCTGCGCGACGACAACGGCAAGCTGCACATCACGCCCAAGGACAGCGCCCGCACGCGCCTGTTCTACGCGCCGAACCAAACCTGGATCACGCTGGAGGCGGGCAAAATCGCCGGCGCCGACATCGACCAGCGCAGCGGCGCCATCACGCTGCGGCTCGCGCCGCGCACACCCAACACGCCGAGCGCGCGCGTGATCGTTGAGCGCGACGGCGCGCGCAGCGAGCACTCGGTCACGCTGGGCGACACGCCAACCACTTGGACAAGATGAAATTATTTCGCCCGATGCAACAAATACCCTTGCATTTCAGCGCGTACTGTACAAAAATACAGACTGTCTATATCCACAGGCTACCGAACACATGCTTAAGCTCACCGCACGCCAGGAACAAATCCTGAATCTGATCAAGGACGCCATCGAAAACACCGGCTTCCCGCCGACCCGCGCCGAGATCGCCGCCGAACTGGGCTTCAAGTCCGCCAACGCCGCCGAGGAACATTTGCAGGCGCTGGCGCGCAAGGGCGCGATCGAAATCGCCGCCGGCACCTCGCGCGGCATCCGCCTGCTGGGCGTGCACGCCGAACCGGCCACGCCGAAGATGCCGGGCGCGCTGATGATGTCACTGCCGCTGATCGGCCGCGTGGCCGCCGGCTCGCCGATGCTGGCGCAGGAAAATCTGGAAACCAGCTACAGCGTCGATCCGGCGATGTTCGCCGCCAAACCGGACTATCTGCTGAAAGTGCGCGGCGAGTCGATGCGCGACGCCGGCATCATGGACGGCGACTTGCTGGCGGTAAAAAAGGTCGATAGCGCCAAGAACGGCCAGATCGTCGTCGCCCGCATCGGCAGCGAAGTGACGGTCAAGCGCTACCGCAAGACCGGCGCCACCATCGAGCTGCTGCCGGAGAATCCGGACTTCAAGATCATCAAGGTCGATCCGGAAGCGGAAGAGTTTGCGCTGGAAGGCCTGGCGGTCGGCTTGATGCGCACCTGGCATTAAACCGACCGTCGTGACTTAGCAGCCTTCGAGGGCGGTGCAAAAGTCGTCCAGCAGATCGTCGGTGTCTTCGATGCCGACCGAGACGCGGATCAGCGACTCGGCAATGCCCATCGACGCGCGCCGTTCCGCGCCCATCTCGTAGAAGATGGTGTGCGCGACGGGAATGATCAGGGTGCGGTTGTCACCCAGGTTCGAGGCCGGAATCGCCAGCTTCAGGCGGTTCAGGAAGTCGAAGCAGTCCAGACCATCCTTCAGCTCAAAACTCAGCAGCGAACCATGGGCGCGGAACAGTTCCGCGCTGATGCCGTGCTGCGCGTGCGACTTCAGACCCGGGTAGTGGACCGCGGCCACACGCTCATCTTTTTCCAGCATCTCGGCCAGCGCCAGCGCGTTGGTGGTGGTGCGCTGCATGCGCAGCGCCAGCGTTTCGGCGCCGACCGCGATGTGGTGCGCGGCGTCCGGCGCCAGCGAGGAACCGAAATCGCGCAGCGCCTTGGCGCGGATCTGCGCCAGTCCCCACTGCAACGGCGCGGCCTTCTTGTAGTTCTCGTAGATGTTCGGGAAACGGGTCCAGTCGTAGGCCCCGGTGTCGGTGAGGCTGCCGCCGAGCGCGTTACCGTGGCCGCCGATCGACTTGGTCAGCGCATTGACCACCAGGCCGGCGTGCACCGTTTTCGGCTGGAACAGATAGGGCGTGGTCATGGTGTTGTCGACCACGTACAAGATGCCGCGCGCCTTGCACAGTTCGCCGATACGCTTCAGGTCCGCCACTTGCGTGCGCGGATTGGCGATGGTTTCGACGAACACCACGCGGGTGTTGTCGGTGATCGCCGCCTCGACGTTGGCGACGTCGGTGGCGTCGACGAAGGACACGCCGATGCCCTGGCTCATGGCGGTCTGCCACAGGCTGTTGGTGTTGCCGAACAGGAAGGACGACGACACCACATGGTCGCCGGTGCGCAGCAACGCCTGCACCACGGCGCCGATCGCGCCCATGCCGGTGGCGAAGCAGATGGTGCCGACGCCCTGCTCCATCTGGTTGACCTTTTCCTCCAGCGCCGAGATGGTCGGGTTGCCCTGGCGGCCGTAGCGGAAGCCCGGCTCCTTGCCCTGGAATACCGACGCCAGCTGGCGCGCATCGGCGTAGCCGAAGGCGACCGAGGTGTGGATCGGCTTGTGCAGCGAGCCGTGCTCGATGCCCTTCTGGCGGTCGCTGTGCAGAATGGTGGTGGTGAAACCGTAGTGCTTCTTTTCGTTCATGGTTACGCTTCGCTGGCGGCCAGGTTCAGGTTCAGCTGCGAGCGTCCGGCGTCTTCCGGCGCGGCCGCCTTGGTCGGATGATGACGCTCGTATTCCAGTTTATCCAGATACTCGCGGGTCACGTCGCCGGTCACGTACACGCCGTCGAAGCACGACGCCTCGAAACTGGTCAGCGCCGGATTGACGTCCGAGATGGCGCGCTTGAGCGCGTCGATGTCCTGATACACCAGCGCGTCGGCGGTGATCTCGCGGCACACCTCTTCCACGGTGCGGCCGTGGGCGATCAGTTCGTCGCGGGTCGGCATGTCGATGCCATACACGTTCGGGTAGATCACCGGTGGCGCCGCCGAGGCGAAGATCACCTTGGTCGCGCCCGAGTCGCGCGCCATCTGCACGATCTCGCGGCTGGTGGTGCCACGCACGATCGAGTCGTCCACCAGCAGCACCACCTTGCCCTTGAATTCGTCCGGAATCGCGTTCAGCTTCTGGCGCACGGATTTTTTACGCGCGGCCTGGCCCGGCATGATGAAGGTCCGGCCGATGTAGCGGTTCTTGATGAAGCCTTCGCGGTATTCCACGTTCAGCGCCAGCGCCAGCTGGATCGCCGCCGGCCGCGACGAATCCGGAATCGGCATGACGACATCGATCTTCATCCCTTTCAGTTCGCGCTTGATCTTCTCGGCCAGGTACTCGCCCATTTTCAGGCGGGTGGCGTACACCGAGGCGCCGTCGATCACCGAATCCGGACGGGCCAGATACACGTATTCGAACACGCATGGATTCAGCGAAGGATGGTCGGCGCACTGGCGCGCATGCAGCTGCTTGTTGGCGTCGATGAACACCGCTTCGCCCGGCGCGATGTCGCGCACGAAGCGGAAGCCCATGCCTTCCAGCGCCACCGATTCCGAGGCAATCAGGTATTCGGTGCCTTCCGGGCTCTCGTTGATGCCCAGGCACAGCGGACGGATGCCGAACGGGTCGCGGAACGCCAGCAGACCAACGCCGGCGATCTGCGCCACGGCGGCGTAACCGCCACGCACCCGGCGGTGCAGCACGGCCACGGCGTTGAAAATGGTGTCGGCGTCGATCGAGATGCCCACCGTGGCCTTCTCGATTTCATGCGCCAGCACGTTCAGCAGCACTTCCGAATCGGAGTCGGTATTGATGTGGCGGCGGTCATTCTCGAACATCTCTTTCTTGAGCTGTTCCCAGTTGGTCAGGTTGCCGTTATGCGCCAGCGTGATGCCGAACGGCGCGTTGACGTAGAACGGCTGCGCTTCTTCCTCGCTCGACGAGCCGGCGGTCGGGTAACGGCAGTGGCCGATACCGGAATTGCCTTGCAGCGTGCGCATGTTACGGGTGCGGAACACGTCGCGCACCAGACCGTTGGCCTTGTGCATGGCGAACATGCTGCTGTGATTGGTCGCGATACCCGCCGCATCCTGGCCGCGATGTTGCAACAGCAACAAGGCGTCATACAGCATTTGGTTGACAGGTTGATGGGAAACGACGCCGACAATGCCACACATGATGGTGCTCCTGGACTGGACTACAGATTAAAAACGCAGATTTAAAGAACTCAAAAATTCACATGCTGCGACACCGCAGCGGGAAGAAACGGCTTGACCATGCGCACGCCTTGCTCGGCGTAGGGGCTGGTGGCCGCGTGCTTCCAGAAATCCTGTCGCGGCAGCGAGGTCATCCCACTCAAGATGACGGCTGCCAACACAATTACAAGCCCGCGCGCGACACCGAACACGGCGCCCAGCGCGCGGTCGATGAAGCTCAGGCCGCCCGCGTCCAGCAAGGCGTCCAGCGCCAGCGACAACAGGCCCATTAAAATCCGCGCGCCGATAAACAGCGCGATAAAGGCGACGATCAGCCGCAGCACCTCGCCCGGCACCGCCGCCGGCAGCATGTGCGCCAGTTGCGCGGCGTAGGCGTTGGCCACCACGAAGGCGATGATCCAGCTCAGCACCGACAGCACTTCCTTCACCAGTCCGCGCACCAGGCCGATGATGACCGAGGTGACCATGACGAACATCACCAGGTAGTCGAAGAGCGTCACGTCAGACGGTTTCCAGGCGGCCTTCCAGGCCCATGCCGCTCAGCTTGGCCTTGACCTTCTCGGCCTCTTCCTTGCTGCTGAACGGTCCCACGCGCACCCGGGTGATGCCCGACGCGGTTTTCTGCGTGAACGAGCTGATGCCACCGGCTTTCAGCTTGGCGCGCAGTTCCTCGACCTTGGCCTGGTCGCTCAGCGCGGCCACCTGCAGCACGAATTTCTCCGCCGTCGCCGCCGGCTTGCCTTCGAGGATGGCCAGCGCGCGCGCGTCTTCATTCTTGGCCGCCGGCTTGGTGTCGGCCGGCTTGTCGGCGGCCTTGGCCTTGGCGTCGGCCAGCTTGCGCTCGGCTTCCTGTTTTTCGGCTTTCAGTCGGGCCTCGGCTTTGGCCTCGGCCTGCTTGCGCTCCTGTTCCTGCTTGTGTTCGGCGTCGAGGCGGGCCTTCTGCTCGCGTTCGGCCTTGGCGTCCGCCAGCGCTTTCGCCTGCGCCTCGGCTTTGGCGTCCGCCTTGGCTTTGGCGTCGGCGTCGGCCTTGGTGTTGTCCACGGCGGCCACGACCGGCGCGGCGGCGGCGGGCGACGGCGCCGGCTTGGCGGCCGGCTTGACGTCCTCGACGATTTCTTCCTTGCTGTCCAGCGCGGCGGTGGCGGGCACCGGCGCGGCCGGCGCGGCTTGCGTCAGCGGCTTGTCCTTGGCGGGGATTTTGATGTCGATGTCGGACGACAATTGCTTCGGCTCGGAGTCGAGCAGCATCGGCAGGCCGACGGCGACACCCAGCGCCAGCATGATGGCGCCCACCAGGCGGCGGCGCGCGCGTTTCTTTTCAGGCAACACCGGATCGTCGTCCTCGCGGTCGCGCGTGCGGCGGCGCGGAGCGTCGCCCGACGAGGCGCGTTTGGCGCGGGCGCGCTCCGACAACGCCTGGTCATCCGCGCTGGTGTAGTAACCGCTGTCTTGACCAGCGTCTTGCTTGTTTTTGCCAGATTTCGAGAACAAGCCCATGCGTGATTTCAGTCCTGTGCGTTCAGTGGAGTGAGGATTTTCGCGCCGCCATGACACCGGCGACGGTCAGGAAAGATCCAAAGACCACAATTCTATCATCCTCACCGGCCCGGCTGATGGCATTTGCGTACGCGGCGGCGGGATCGTCGAACACGGTGATGGTGCGTTCATCGCGCTCCGGCTGCACCAGTTGCACCTTGGCGGCCAGTTCCGCGGCGCTGGCCGAGCGCGGCGACGGCAGCGTCGCCAGGCACCAGTGATCGACGTGCTCGGACATGGCGGCGATCACGCCGTCGATATCCTTGTCGTGCATGGAGCCGAACACGGCGTAGGTGTAGCGGTGGAAGCCCATGTTGCCGAGATTCTGGTTCAGCGCGGCGGCGGCGTGCGGATTGTGGGCGACATCGAGGATGATGGTCGGACGGCCCGGCAGCACCTGGAAGCGGCCCGGCAGTTCAACCGTGACCAGGCCGGTACGCACTTCCTGCGCGCCGACCGGCAGATCCAGTTTCAGCGCTTCCAGCGCGGCCAACGCGGCGCAGGCGTTGAGGATCTGGTTGGCGCCGCGCAGGCTCGGATACGCCAGCGAATTGCGGCGCTGGTTGCGGCCGCCGTAGCTCCACTGCTGCTTGTCGCCGGCGTAGTTGAAGTCGCGGCCCATCAGCCACAGGTCGGCGCCGATGGCTTCGGCATGGTCGATCAGCGCCTGTGGCGGCACCGGGTCGGAGCAGATCGCGGTTTTGCCGGCGCGGAAGATACCGGCTTTCTCGAAGCCGATCTTCTCGCGCGTGTCGCCCAGATAGTCGGTGTGGTCGATGTCGACACTGGTGACGATCGACACGTCGGCATCGACGATGTTGACCGCGTCCAGGCGGCCGCCCAGGCCCACCTCCAGGATCACCACATCCATGCCGGCTTCCGACAGCAGCTTCATGATGGCCAGCGTGGTGAACTCGAAGTACGTCAGCGACGTATCGCCGCGCGCCGCCTCGACCGCGTTGAAGGCAGCCACCAGTGTTGCGTCGCTGGCCAGGTCGCCATTGACGCGGGCGCGTTCGTTGAAGTCGAGGAAGTGCGGCTTGATGTACAGGCCGACCTTGTAGCCGGCGCGCATCAACACCGATTCCAGCATGGCGCAGGTCGAACCCTTGCCGTTGGTGCCGGCCACCATGATGACCGGGCAGTTGAAGCTCAGCTGCAACCGTTCCTTGACGGCGAGAACGCGGTCCAGGCCCATGTTGATGACGGTTTCGGCATGGCGCGATTCAAGCAGCGCAAGCCAGGCGGGCAAAGTGGTGGGGAGGTTCGACATGATGTGACTTCTGAAATGAAAACGGCGCGCAGGCCGGATGATATCCGATTGCGCGCCGTCGCGTGAGAGCGTGGCCGCTTTTAGGCCAGCACTTCCACCGGCTGATTTTGCAACAGGGCCAGCAGACGGGCGATTTCTTCGCGCATCTTGCGACGGTCGACGATCATGTCCACCGCGCCTTTGGTCACCAGGAACTCGGCGCGCTGGAAACCTTCCGGCAGTTTCTCGCGCACGGTGTTCTCGATCACGCGCGGACCGGCGAAGCCGATCAGCGCTTTCGGCTCGGCGATCACCACGTCGCCCATGAAGGCGAACGAGGCCGACACGCCGCCCATGGTCGGATCGGTCAGCACGCTGATGAACGGCAGTTTCTTTTCCGACAATTTGGTCAGCATGGCGGTGGTCTTCGCCATCTGCATCAGCGACAACAAGCCCTCCTGCATGCGGGCGCCGCCGGTGGCGGTGATGCAAATAAACGGCACCTTCTGCTCCAGCGCCACTTGCGCGCCGCGCACGAAGCGCTCGCCGACCACGGAGCCCATCGAGCCGCCCATGAATTCGAACTCGAAGCACGCCACCACGGCCGGCAGGCTCATGATCGAGCCTCCCATGACGATCAGCGCGTCGGTCTCGCCGGTGGCTTCCATCGCCTGTTTCAGGCGGTCCGGGTATTTCTTGCTATCTTTGAACTTCAGCGTATCGACCGGCAGGGTATCCATGCCGATTTCATAACGGCCGCCGGCGTCGAACAGGCTGTCGAGGCGTTCGCGCGCGCGGATGCGCATGTGGTGGTCGCATTTCGGGCAGACGTGCAGGTTCGACTCCAGGTCGGTGCGGTACAGCACGGCCTCGCACGACGGACATTTGACCCACAGGCCTTCCGGCATGGTCTTGCGGGCGCCGGCGTCGGAGCGCTGGATACGTGGGGGCAGCAGTTTTTCCAACCAACTCATAAATTCTCCTTGCAGCTTACTTGTGGCCCGAAGTGTAGCCGTTTCTCGCCCCCCTGTCGAACTTTAGAGGAATTCCACTACTGAATAGACATTGTTTCAACATAGTCAAATTTGTGGAAATTTCAAGGGCGCTGCGATAGCGCCCCTGGCGGACGTGTCAGGCGTCGAGGGCGGTGCGGATGGCGGTGGTGAAGGCTTGTACGGCGGCGACGGCGCCGTCCTTGCCGGCGGTTTCGATTTCCTGAATGATGCGGCTGCCGATCACCACGGCGTCCGCCACCTCGGCCACGGCGCGCGCGGTGGCGCCGTCACGGATGCCAAAGCCCACGCCCACCGGCAATTTCACGTGCTTGCGTATGCCTTGCAGGCGATTGGCAACATCGGCCACGTCGATATTGCCGGCACCGGTCACGCCTTTCAGCGACACGTAGTAGCTGAAGCCGCCGCCGACCTTGGCCACCTGCTCGATGCGCTGCTCGGTCGAGGTCGGCGCCAGCAGGAAGATCAGGTCGAGCCCGGCCGCGCGCATGGCGGCGGCGAACTCTTCGCACTCTTCCGGCGGATAATCGACCACGATCGCACCATCCGCGCCCACCGCCACCGACTGGGCGATGAACTCGGCGGCGCCGATGCGCTCGATCGGGTTGGCGTAGCCCATCAACACCACCGGCGTGGTCTGGTTGGTCTTGCGGAACTCGGCCACGTAGCCGAACACGTCCTTGATGCCGACGCCGTTCGCCAGCGCGCGTTCACAGGCACGCTGGATCACCGGGCCTTCGGCCATCGGGTCGGAAAACGGCACGCCCAGTTCGATGATGTCGGCGCCGCCGGCCACCAGGGCGTGCATCAGCGGCACGGTCGATTCACGCCCCGGATCGCCGGCGGTGATGAAGGTGACGAGCGCGGTTTTATTGTGCGCTTTCAAAGCGCTGAAGGTTGCTGCGATGTTGGACATTGTCGGTTTCCTTAGTTGAAGTTCAGACCCATACGTTCCGCCACCGTATGCATGTCCTTGTCACCACGGCCCGACAGGTTGGCCAAAATAATCTTATCTTTCGGCAGCGTGGCGGCCAGCTTCACCGCATACGCCAGCGCGTGCGACGACTCCAGCGCCGGAATGATGCCTTCGATATGACAACAATCGTGGAAGGCCTTCAACGCCTCGTCATCGGTGATCGATACGTACTCGGCGCGGCCGCTATCCTTCAGGTAAGCGTGCTCCGGCCCGACGCCCGGATAGTCCAGGCCGGCCGACACCGAATGCGTCTCGATGATCTGACCGTTCGCGTCCTGCAGCAGATAGGTGCGGTTGCCGTGCAACACGCCCGGATAGCCCTTGGTCAGCGAGGCCGCGTGCTTGTCGCCCTCCAGCCCCTCGCCCGCCGCTTCCACGCCCACCAGTTTCACCGTCTTCTGATCGATGTACGGGTAGAAAATGCCCATCGCGTTCGAGCCGCCGCCGATGCAGGCCAGCACATAGTCCGGCTGGCGACCGGTCATTTCCGGCATCTGCACCAGGCATTCCTCGCCGATCACCGACTGGAAGTCGCGCACCAGCATCGGGTACGGATGCGGGCCGGCCACGGTGCCGATGATGTAGAAGGTGTTCTCGATGTTGGTCACCCAGTCGCGCATGGCTTCGTTGAGCGCGTCCTTCAGCGTCTTCGAGCCGGACTCCACCGGCACAACCGTCGCACCCAGCAGCTTCATGCGGTAGACGTTCTGCGCCTGGCGCTTGACATCCTCGCTGCCCATGTACACCACGCACTCCAGGCCGAAGCGCGCGCAGATGGTCGCGGTGGCCACGCCGTGCTGTCCGGCGCCGGTTTCGGCGATGATGCGCGGCTTGCCCATGCGCTTGGCCAGCAGCGCCTGGCCGATGACGTTGTTGATCTTGTGCGCGCCGGTATGGTTCAGGTCTTCGCGCTTCAGGTAAATCTGCGCGCCGCCGGCCAGTTCGGACCAGCGCTTGGCGTGATAAATCGGCGACGGTCGGCCGACGAAGTGCTTCAGCTCATAGCGGAATTCTTCGAGGAATGCCGGATCCTGGCTGTACTTGGCATAAGCCTCGTTCAGCTCGGCCAGCGCGTAGGTCAGGGTTTCGGCGACAAAGCTGCCGCCGTAGGGGCCAAAGTGACCTTTGGCGTCAGGTAAGGGGTAATCGTTAGCGTGGAACAGCGGTTTCGCGTTCATGATGGGTTTCGCTTTCTAAAATGGCATCTCCGGCCCGCACCGCCGCGACAAAGTCGGCGATCTTGCGGGCATCCTTGATCCCCCTGGACGCTTCGACACCAGAACTGATGTCCACAGCGTAGGGGCGTACACCGGCCACCGCGTCAGTCGCGTTGTGTACGCTCAAGCCACCACTTAAAACGACCCGAGGCGCGAGATCTTTTGGAATGAGAGACCAATCAAAACCCTTTCCTGCGCCACCGTAGGCGTCCACATAGGTGTCCAGCAACAGGCTGGTGAACAAGGGACTGGCGGCGCGGTTTGCCTGTTCATATTCTAGCAGTTCATCCGGGGCCGTGTCAGGTTTGACGCGGAACACCTTCATGAACTGGCGCCCGGCGGCCGCCGCGATGGCCGCCGCCTCGGCCACGGTTTCGTCGCCGTGCAGCTGGATCAACGACAGCGGCGCCACGCGCACCGTCCGCGCCACCTCGTCGGGCGCGGCGTTGACGAACAGGCCGACCGTGGTGATGAACGGCGGCACGATACGGATCAACTCGGCGGCGCGTTGCGGCGTCACGTAACGCGGGCTTTTCGGATAGAACACGAAACCGATCGCATCCGCGCCGGCCGCCACTGCGGCGTGCACGTCTTCCTCGCGGGTCAGGCCGCAGATTTTGATACGGGTGCGCATTGCTCTATCCTTTTAAAACCACGGCAGCTGGCTGTTGGCTTCCTGCGGCAGCGCCCATTTTTCATCGTAGTCGATTTTCGCCAGATACAGGCCGTCCGGCATGAAGGTCGGCGCGGCCAATTGGCGGTTTTTGGCCGCCAGCAGCTCGCCCATCCAGCTCACCTCCTCGCGGCCCTGGCCGATGTAGACCAGCGAACCGACCAGGTTGCGCACCATGTGGTGCAGGAAGGCGCTGGCCTTCAGCGTGAAAATGATCAGGTCGCCCTGGCGGCGGATCTGGATGTCGTGCATCAGCTTGACGGGCGACTTGGCCTGGCAATGCGCGGCGCGGAAGGTGGTGAAGTCATGCTCGCCGATCAGCGCCTGGGCCGCCGCCTGCATGCGCGCCACGTCCAGCGGATGATGGTAGAAACCGGCGCGGCCTTGCAGCAGCGGCGAGCGCGTCGGATGGTTGTACAGCACGTAGTGATAGGTGCGCGCCCGGGCGCTGAAGCGCGCATGGAAGAAGTTGTCGCCCGTCGGATCGCCGTCCAGCTCCTTGGCCCAGCGCACGCCGATCGACGGCGGCAGGAAGGCGTTGATGCCGCGCACCCAGGCGTGCGGCAAGCGGTTCAGATCGGTATCAAAATGCACCACCTGCTCGGCGGCATGGACGCCGGCGTCGGTGCGGCCGGCGCAGGTGGTGGCCAGCGGCACGGTGGCAAAGGCCAGGATGGCCTGCTCCAGCTTGTCCTGCACGGTCAGGCCGTGGTCCTGCTTCTGGTAGCCGTGCCAGGCCTGGCCGTCGTACTGGAGCCCGATTGCAATCCGTTTCACTACTGCCCTGTTCATATAATGTCTGAGTCAGCCATTATATAACGGCGGGGCTTTATCCCAACTGGGCCTTCATGGCGTTGGCCTTGGCGACCTGCTCGTCACTACCGCCGCGCAGCACCTCGTCCAGCAGCTCGCGCGCGCCTTCCTTGTCGCCGATTTCCTGATAGGCCACCGCCAGGTCCAGCTTGGTGTCCATTTCCATGTGCAGCGCCGACAGCGGCTCGCCGCCGGACGCTGGGGTCGGCACGGCGCCATCGGCCATGTTGGGCAGGTCGAGGTCGATGCCGGACAGGTCGAACTCCTGGCTGGCCGGCGCTGGCGTGGCGGTGTCGGCCTGGTCGATGCTGGTGTCGAAGTCCAGCGGTTCGGCCGGCGCCTGTGGCGGCTCGGTGAAGGCCGGCACTTCCGGAATGTCGAAGCCGGCCAGGTCCAGATCCAGCGCATCGGTGCTGGCGGCTGGCGCGGCCTGGCCGAAGTCCATGCGCATGTCGTCGGCCGGCGCAGGAGCTTCGGTTGGCGTTGGCGCGAGGTTCAGGCCGTCCATGTCGAAGTCCATCAGCTGGTCGTCATCGGCAGCGGCGGTTGTCGGCGCGGCTGGCGCATCGGCGGTTTGCGGCAGCGCGGTTTCCAGATCGGCGGGGTCGAACTCGGCGGCTGGCGCGACTTCCTGACGCAACTCAAGATCGAGTGGCGTCAACGCCGGCACGGATTCCGGCTGGGCGGCGATGGTATCGGCATAATCGCTGCCGAAGTCGGGCGCCGCCGCTGCCGCCGCGACGGCGGCTGGCGCGGCGGCGGCGGCAAAGCTGTCGCTCGGCGCGGCGCTGTACAGCGGATTGCCCGGCTCCAGCGTCCGGCCCATGGCGGCGGCGTGCTCCCATTCGTCACCCTGGCCGCGCGTCAGTGCGTACAGTTCCGAGGCCTGGGTTTCAAACGAGCGCGCATCGTTGCGCGCCACGTAGATTTCCAGCAGCTTCAAGCGCACCGGATGGCGCTCAGGATGAACGCGCAGCGCTTCTTTCAGGATTTCTTCGGCCTGGGCGTCACGGCCGTAGGCGATGTAGACATCGGCTTCCGCCACCGGGTCCACCTCATTGGTATCGAGCTGACTGGCCGAGGGCGCGAAGGTGGAAGTGAAGACGCTGTTGTCGGTGTCGGCGTTCTGGCCGGCAGGCTCGGCGATCATCGGCTGCGGCGCCGGAATGGCGGCGTCGGCAGGAACCGAAGGCTCTTCCTTCGACTCGCCCAGTTGCTTGCGACGGCGCGAGGAGACGATCCCCAATGCGCCCGCCAGCAGCGCCGCCGCAGCGAGGCCAATGTAGGTCAGGTTGTCCGCCAGCGTGTCGAACAGGCTCGGCTCGGCGATGCGTTTTGGCGGCAGCGTCATTTTCTTTGGCTGCTGCGCTTCCGGCGCTGCCGCCGGCGACGACGCGGCTGCCGAAGCCGAAGCAGAGGCAGAGGCAGAGGCAGACGCAGCGGATGGTTTGGCCTCGGCCGCCGTCTTGTGCTTCATCACCATCAACTTCTCAAGGTCGTTGACGTTCTTTTCCAGTTCCTTGACGCGGGCGGAAGCTTCTTCCGCCTGCTTCTGCCGGGCGATCTTGTCCTCGGCCACCGCAGCGGTTTTGCCGGCTTGCGGCTTGTCGGTGGTGGCTTTGGACAGCGTCAGCTTGTCCTGGGCGGTGTTGGCGGCGCTCGGCTTCTCCTCCACCTTGGCGGTGATCTTGCCGGAGGCTTTTTGCGCCGGTTCGGTTTCCTTGGCCGCCGTGCTGGCGGCAACCTGGCCGGCCAGCTTGGCGCGGTAGGCGTTGAAATCGATGGCGTGCGCGACCACCACGCTGCGCGCTTCGCCCTCGCCACCGACGGCGGTGATCTGTTCGGCGTTCGGCACCGACAGGATTTCGCCCGATTTCAGGCGGTTCATGTTCTTGCCGCTGAACGCTTCCGGGTTGGCGCGGTACAGGGCGACCAGCATGGTATCGAGCGAAACGTTGGCCGGCTTGACCTGGTTGGCGATGCGGGTCAGGTTATCGCCGCGCTTGACGGTGTATTCGCTGGCGTCGACCTTGGCGCGCGCCGGCACAGCGGCGGCAGATGGCTGCGCGGACGCCGGACGGCTGCCCACCTCCACCGGCGCCGTCACTTGCGGCGCCTGCGCGGCGCGCACCTCTGGCGGATCGAGCAGGAAGGTGTATTCGCGCACCATGCGCCCGCCGGTCCAGTTCAGTTCCAGCAGCAGGGCGACGAACGGCTCGTTGATACTCTGGCTGGACGTGACCTTGACCACCTGGCGGCCATTGCGCTGCTCGACATCGAAGTGCAACGACAGCAGCGCCGGGTTGAAGTCGATATTCGCGCCGCGGTAGGCGTCCTGCGGCGCCAGCTTGGCCACCAGCCCACTCGCCTCCTCCGGCGTGACGGCGGTCAGTTCGATTTCCGCGCGCAGCGGTTGCCCCAGTGCCGACAGCACCGTCAACTTCCCGAGCCCGGCCGCATGAGCGGTAGCGGCCATCAGCACCGCGCTGGCGACTGCGCTGGTCACCGTTTTCAACGCGAACGAAACAAGGCGGGGGCGATTTTGTACGGGCATAGTTGGGGCGTTGTTTTATGGTTGTCAGTTGGAAAATGTTACTTTCCTAGATATATCAACATAACATCATGCTTTTGACTGTGCAAGTTTAAACGACAAAAAGGGGTTTCTCCTATGAGAACACATAGGAAAAACCCCTTCTCTTGTCGCGTTAAAGCTTACTTGTCGAGCACGATGCGCAGCATGCGGCGCAGCGGTTCGGCGGCGCCCCACAACAGCTGGTCGCCAACGGTGAAGGCGGACAGGTAATCCGGGCCCATTTCCAGCTTGCGCAGACGGCCGACCGGAATCGTCAGGCCACCGGTCACGGCGGCTGGCGACAGGTCCTTCATCGATGCCTCGCGGGTATTCGGCACAACCTTAGCCCACTGGTTGGCCGAAGCGATGATGTCGGTGATCTCGTCCAGCGGCACATCCTTGTTCAGCTTGATGGTCAGCGCCTGCGAGTGGCAACGCATGGCGCCGATACGCACGCACAGGCCGTCCACTGGAATCGCTTTGGAACCGAAGTCGGCGCCCAGGCCGAGGATCTTGTTGGTCTCGGCGCCGGCTTTCCACTCTTCCTTCGACTGGCCGTTACCCAGGTCCTTGTCGATCCAAGGGATCAGGTTGCCGGCCAGCGGCACGCCGAACTGTTTGGTTTCGTCGGCCGACAGCCCGTGCTGGGTGGCCAGCACCTGGCGGTCGATTTCCAGAATGGCCGAGGCCGGGTCGTCCAGCAGCGGCTTGACGGCGCCGTTGATGGTGCCGAACTGGGTCAGCAGTTCGCGCATGTGCTGCGCGCCGCCACCCGAGGCCGCCTGGTAAGTCATCGAGGTCATCCACTCGACCAGGCCCTGCTGGAACAGACCGCCCAGACCAATCAGCATGCACGACACGGTGCAGTTACCGCCGATGAAGTTCTTCACGCCCTTGCTCAGCGCGTCCTTGATGACGTGCATGTTGACCGGGTCCAGCACGATGACCGCGTCCTTTTCCATGCGCAGCGTCGACGCGGCGTCGATCCAATAGCCGTTCCAGCCGGCCGCGCGCAGTTTCGGAAAGACTTCGGTGGTGTAGTCGCCGCCCTGGCACGAGATGATGATCTCGCACTTTTTCAGTTCATCGATATCGGTGGCGCTTTTCAGCTTGGTTTCGTTCCTGGCCATCGCCGGCGCGTTGCCGCCGGGGTTCGAGGTGGTGAAAAACACCGGCTCGATGTGGGCGAAATCGCCTTCTTCCTGCATGCGTTGCATCAGCACTGAACCCACCATGCCACGCCAACCTACCAGACCTACGAGTTTCATTTTGCTCTTCCTTGTCGATTAATTTTTATGCGAGTGCCTTGACCACCGCGTTGCCCATCTCTTCGGTGCCCACCTTGGTGGTGCCCGCTTCGTAGATGTCGACGGTACGCAGGCCTTGTGCCAGCACTTTCTTGACAGCGGCTTCGATACGGTCGGCCTGCTCCACCTTGTTCAGCGAGAAGCGCAGCATCATGGCGGCCGACAGGATGGTCGCCAGCGGATTGGCGATGCCCTTGCCGGCGATGTCCGGCGCCGATCCGTGCGACGGCTCGTACAGGCCCTTGTTGTTGGCGTCCAGCGACGCCGATGGCAGCATGCCGATCGAACCGGTCAGCATCGCGGCGGCGTCCGACAGGATGTCGCCGAACATATTGCCGGTGACGATGACGTCGAACTTCTTCGGCGCGCGCACCAGTTGCATGGCGGCGTTATCGACGTACATGTGGTCCAGCGCCACGTCCGGATATTCCTGGTGCACGTCGGTGACGATGTCCTTCCAGAACTGGAAAGTCTCCAGCACATTGGCCTTGTCCACCGAGGTCAGGCGCTTGCCGCGCTTTTGCGCCGCCTGGAACGCCACGTGGGCGATGCGGCGGATTTCGCCTTCGGCATAGCGCATGGTGTCGAAGCCTTCGCGCTGACCCTTGAACGGACCGTCCGGACACTCGCGCACGCCGCGCGGCTGGCCGAAGTAAATGTCGCCGGTCAGTTCACGCACGATCAGAATGTCCAGGCCCGAAACGATTTCCGGCTTCAAGGTCGAGGCGTTGGCCAGTTCCGGGTACAGGATCGCCGGACGCAGATTACCGAACAGGCCGAGGTGCTTGCGCAGGCCCAGAATCGCCTGCTCCGGCCGCAGTGGGCGGTCCAGCGTGTCGTACTTCCAGTCGCCGACGGCGCCGAACAGCACCGCGTCCGCGTCTTGGGCCAGCTTCAGCGTGGCTTCCGGCAGCGGGTGGCCGCTGGCTTCGTAGCCGGCGCCACCGACCGGCGCCGTTTCCATCTCAAATTGCTCGTCCAGCGCGTTCAGCACCTTGACCGCTTGGGTGACGATTTCCGGGCCGATGCCATCGCCCGGGAGGATTGCGATTTTCATTGTTTTCGATCTTTAGATGACGTTAGCCAACCAGGGTTGGTTTGCCAGATGGCGCTCTTCGAAGCCACGGATGGTGTCGGCGTGGCGCAGCGTCAGGCCGATATCGTCGAGCCCGTTCATCAGGCAGTATTTGCGGAAGGCGTCGATCTCGAATGGGTAGGAGACGCTGCCATTGCGGGTGGAAATGCGCTGCTGCTCAAGGTCAACCACCAGTTTGTATCCGGGGAAGGCCTTGACTTCGTTGAACAGATGATCAATCTGCGCTTCGCTCAAAACGATCGGCAGCAAGCCGCTCTTGAAACAGTTGTTGAAGAAGATGTCGGCGAACGAGGACGCGACGACGGCGCGGAAGCCGTACTGGTCCAGCGCCCACGGCGCGTGCTCGCGCGAAGAGCCGCAGCCGAAGTTCTTGCGGGTCAGCAGGATCGAGGCGCCCTGATAGCGCGGCTCGTTGAGCACGAAGTCCGGGTTCAGCGGACGCTGGCTGTTGTCCATGCCGGGTTCGCCGTGGTCGAGATAGCGCCACTCGTCGAACAGATTGGGACCGAAGCCGGTGCGGTGAATCGACTTCAGGAACTGCTTCGGGATGATGGCGTCGGTGTCGACATTGGCGCGATCCAGCGGCGCGACCAGTCCTTCATAAATCGTAAATTTTTCCATGGTGTTCTTCATTGGACGCCGCCCCGCGGGCGTGCGCGGGGCGCGTCGGTTCGTCAATGCCCGGCGGCGCCCTGCACCGCCTGGCCGGCTTTCTGCACATCCTTGCCCATGCCGGCGATGGTGTTGCAGCCGGTGATAGCGATAGCGAGGAGGGTCAGAGCGATCAGTTTTTTCATGATAATTCCCGGTGGGTAGTGGGTATCGGTAAAAAGATTAGCGCAGTGCGCGCACGTCAACAAAATGGCCGGTGATACCGGCTGCCGCGGCCATGGCGGGAGACACCAGATGGGTGCGTCCGCCCTGGCCCTGACGGCCTTCAAAGTTGCGGTTGGAAGTCGAGGCGCAGCGCTCGCCCGGTTCCAGGCGGTCGGCGTTCATCGCCAGGCACATCGAGCAGCCCGGTTCGCGCCATTCGAAACCGGCGTCCTTGAAGATGCGGTCCAAGCCTTCACGCTCGGCCTGTTCTTTCACCAGGCCCGAGCCCGGCACGACCAGCGCCAGCTTGACGTTGGAGGCGCGCTGCTTGCCGCGCACCACGGCGGCGGCGGCGCGCAAGTCCTCGATGCGCGAGTTGGTGCAGGAGCCGATGAACACCTTGTCGATGCGGATATCCTCAATCGCGGTGTTCGGCTTCAGGTTCATGTAGACCAGCGCCTTTTCCATCGCGCTGCGCTTGACGCTGTCTTTTTCCTGATCCGGGTCCGGCACGCGGCCGTCGACCGGCACCACCATCTCGGGCGAGGTGCCCCAGGTGACCTGCGGCTTGATGTCGGCGGCGTTCAGCGTCACCACCAGGTCGAACCTGGCGCCCGGATCGGTGTGCAGCGTGCGCCAGTAGGCCACGGCCTGGTCCCAATGCGGACCGGCCGGCGAGAACGGCCGGCCCTTGACATAATTGATGGTGGTGTCGTCGACGCCGATGATGCCGGCGCGCGCGCCGGCCTCGATCGCCATATTGCAGACGGTCATGCGGCCTTCCATCGACAGCGCGCGGATGGTCGAGCCGCCGAACTCGATACAGTAGCCATTGCCGCCGGCGGTGCCGATCTTGCCGATGATGGCCAGCACGATATCCTTGGCGGTGACGCCGGCCGGCAGCGCGCCGTTGACTTCCACCAGCATCGCCTTGGATTTTTTCTGCAGCAGCGTCTGGGTGGCCAGCACGTGCTCCACTTCCGAGGTGCCGATGCCGTGCGCCAGCGCGCCGAAGGCGCCGTGGGTCGAGGTGTGCGAGTCGCCGCAGACCACCGTCATGCCCGGCAACGTGGCGCCCTGCTCGGGGCCGATCACGTGCACGATGCCCTGGCGCTTGTCGTTCATGTTGAAGTAGGTCAGGCCGTAGGCCTTGGCGTTGTTGTCCAGCGTTTCGACCTGCAGCCGCGAGACCGGATCGGCGATGCCCTCGGCGCGCGAGGTGGTCGGTACGTTGTGGTCGGCCACGGCCAGATTGGCCGACAGGCGCCATGGCTGGCGGTTGGCGGCGCGCAGGCCGTCAAATGCTTGCGGGCTGGTCACTTCGTGGACCAGGTGGCGGTCAATATAGAGGATGGTGGTGCCGTCTTCCTCGGTGTTGACGACGTGGGATTCCCAGAGTTTGTCGTAAAGCGTCTTCATAATGTCTTTTTGATACCACTACTATTATCCAACTTGATTATGCCATATTGTGCAATGCAATAGCAGCCACCGCGGTCCAGCCTCTTGAGCCCGACGCCTTCTGCCTACCGCTCCACGTGGTATGACCCCAAAAACAAAAAAGCCTGCGTGTGGACGCAGGCTTTTGGTCTTGCTGGCCGGAGTCTGCTGAGACTCAGGCCGCCATGCGTACACTACCTCGACAACCGTCCATTAGGAACGATAGGCCCACCACCAGCACCAGCTCGCCCTCGGCGGAGCGCGCCGTGCCGGTAATGCCCTCGACGGTGATCGCGGTCATCGGCTTGATCACCAGATCGGCCGTGCCGTCGACCGCTTCCACCGCCAGGATGTAGGGCTGTGGTGCGGCGACAACAATGCCGACCTTCTCGCGGCAGCTGTCGTAGCCCAGCGAATCGGCCAGCGAGCGCACCGGCAGCGGACGGCCCTGGTCTTTCAGCACCGGCGCGCCGCCCACTTCCATGAACACTTCCGGCAGCTCGACCACGCGCTGCACCACCGCCATCGGCAGCGCCAGCGCGGCGCCCGAGGTCGACACCAGCATGGTCGGCACGATCGACAGCTCGATCGGCAGACGGATCGAGAACTTGGTGCCCTTGCCCAGCTCGGACTCGATCTGGATCGCGCCGCGGTTTTTCTCCACGGCGGTCTTCACCACGTCCATGCCGACACCGCGCCCGGACACGCTCGATGCCACTTCCTTGGTCGAGAAACCCGGTAAGAATACCAGTTGCAGGCAATCGTCGGTAGATAACTGCGCCGATTCCGAGATCAGGCCCTTCTGCAAGGCCTTGGCGCGCAGCTTGACCGGGTCCATGCCCTTGCCGTCATCCTGCAGCACGATCATGACGCTATTGGCTTCCTGCCACGCCTTGAGCTGGATGAAGGACTTGACCGGCTTGCCGGCGGCGATGCGTTCCTCCGGCGTTTCCACGCCGTGGTCCAGCGAGTTGCGCAGCATGTGCACCAGCGGATCGTACAGCGAATCGACCACCACGCGGTCGACCTCGGTCTCCGCGCCTTCGATGTTCAGGTCGACTTCCTTGCCCAGATCCTTGGCCAGCTCGCGCACCAGGCGCGGGAATTTCTGGAACAGGCGGCCGACCGGCTGCATGCGGGTGGCCAGCGTGGCGCGCTGCAGTTCGGTCGAATAGCGCGAGGCGCGTTCCAGCGTTTCGGACAGCGTCGCCATCAGCGTCTGGGCCTGGCCTTCGAACTTGAATTGCAGCAGGCGTTCCAGCAGCACGGCGGCCTGGTTGGCGGCCTGCACCGATTCGCCGGCCACTTCCAGCAGCGCGTCGAGCTTGACGGCGTCGATCCGGATCGATTCTTCCTTGGCCGGGGCGGCGTGCTGACGCTCGTCCTTCTTCTCGGCGGCTTCGCGCCGGCCGGCGGCCGGCGCGGCCTTGATTTCTGCGGCGACGGCGGCGATTTCGGCGGCGCTCGGCGGCGTGGCGGCGGCAGGCGCCGCAACTGCCACTGCGGCGACCGGCACCAAGACCGGCGCTGGCGCGGAACGGGTGTAGGAGCCCGGCGGCATCACCGCCTCATACATGCCTTCCCAGTCGAGACCGTCGGCGGAGGCCGTGCCGACCGGCGCGGCGGCGACGGCCACCGGGGCCGGGGCCGGGGCCGGGGC
>NZ_WWCP01000099.1 GCF_009857505.1 Duganella lactea | reverse complement strand
GGTTTTCGCTCTGGCCAAAGCCTTTGACGCAACTCGGATTGGCGACCGACACCATGAAGCCGGCGTCATGCAGCGCCGTCGCGACGGCCTCGTAATACACACCGGTCGCCTCCATGCACACCTGCAATGCGTCCTTCTCGAATTTGGACTTGGCGATCCACTCCAGCAGCGCCTGGTGCCCCGCAGCCGAGTTCGGCAGCGATTTTTTCTTGATTTTCCCGTCTGCCAGCAAGGCGATGTCCAGATTTTTCTTGCTGACGTCAATTCCCACAACTGCATTGATCGTATTCATTTTTGACCTTCCTCGTATGCGGGCTTACACACTTTGTGATGGCCCAAGATACCGTTCGGACTAATAAAATGAAACAGACAAGGGCGCCTATCTGACACACGGGTTCAACTACCCAAAGTCTGGTCGGCGTCACCCTGCCTGACCGTTGCCACCTCCACATTATCCGGCGATGGCGCGGTAG
>NZ_WWCP01000098.1 GCF_009857505.1 Duganella lactea | reverse complement strand
TGGCCGCCGTGGTGGTGCCGATGCCGGTGATGCTGGTCATGAGTTCGGCGTCGCGTTTGAGTTGCGGGTGGCCATCAATATGGTCGTCGATGGTCTGCTCGAGACGCTTGATCTCCTTGTCGAGCCATGCGATCAGTGTTTGCGCATGCGCCGCCACGTCCGTCATGCCGCTGACGGTATAGCTTTCCAGCCGGTTATGTTCCTGCTGACGCATGTCCTTTAATGCCTGAAGGCGCTGTGACCAGGCCCGCAACTGGCGCTGCTCCCGGGGTGGGGGCGACCAGGCGGCCGGCTTCATCAAGGCGCAGTAGCGCGCGATCAGCGCCGCATCGGCTGTATCGGTCTTATTGCGCAGGTTTTCGCTCTGGCCAAAGCCTTTGACGCAACTCGGATTGGCGACCGACACCATGAAGCCGGCGTCATGCAGCGCCGTCGCGACGGCCTCGTAATACACACCGGTCGCCTCCATGCACACCTGCAA
>NZ_WWCP01000097.1 GCF_009857505.1 Duganella lactea | reverse complement strand
CAATATCCCGACAAATGCGACGATTGCGCCCATTACCGAAACGAATACAAAGCCGCCAATTATCTTTGTGCCAACCCTCATTTTTTTCAACATTGCCGAGTCTTTCTTTCAATAGGGAGTGAAGAACTTAACTTGATGCGCTATGGGGATGCCCTGGCCGAACTGACGAAAGCCCCATGGCGCGCCACGGGGGCGCGCGGAATCGTTTTCCAATTCTGAAAACGCATGAAACGCCGTCATTTCCTCAGAGCCAAATTTTCCATTATTGATCGGCCGAGACTTTTCCGGTGATCCGTATTTGCCAATCAATAATCCGTTTCGGCCATTTTTCAGTACCGGATTAACAGGTGCTGTAGGATGCGCGAATGAGAAAAACATCCATCGAAGCGCCGCCCGATCTTCTTAGGGCCGTTCAGCGCTGGTCCGAGGCGGTCGACTCCGACACGCGAGACGTCATGGCGGTTAGCTTTGAGGTCGCGACGGG
>NZ_WWCP01000096.1 GCF_009857505.1 Duganella lactea | reverse complement strand
AAGCGCTCACACTTATCGACTGTAATGAAGAGAGAACAGCAAATATTGGGGCTGTAGCTCAGCTGGTTAGAGCACCGTGTTGATAACGCGGGGGTCGTTGGTTCGAGTCCAACCAGCCCTACCAGTTGCACCAAATAGGGGGATTAGCTCAGCTGGGAGAGCACCTGCTTTGCAAGCAGGGGGTCGTCGGTTCGATCCCGTCATCCTCCACCACCTGTTTTTACGTAAGCACTAAGATGTTTAGGTAAAAGCAGTATCGTTCTTTAACAATCTGGAAGAAGTAAAGTTTTATTTAAGCGTGTAGAAATACACACTTAGGGTAGTAAAACTCATCATCACAAAGTAGTAAATGCTTGCCTAATAGCCGTCAAGGTTATAGGGACAAGTGAATAAGTGCACATGGCGGATGCCTTGGCGATTACAGGCGATGAAGGACGTAGTAGCTTGCGATAAGCTGCGGGGAGCTAGCAAACAAGCTTTGATCCGCAGATTTCCGAAT
>NZ_WWCP01000095.1 GCF_009857505.1 Duganella lactea | reverse complement strand
CCGACAGCGTCAGCGCGGCGCGCGCGCCGGCCGCCACATCGGTCGCTTGCGGTGGGGCGGCGTCGGCCGCGAAGCCCAGCCACAGCGCATAGCGGTCGCGCCGCGCCGGATTGCGCAGCAGCAGCTCGAACCGCGTCGCCTCGCCGGCGAACACCGGCGCCGCCGGTCCCGCCGCCAGTTGCAGCCCGATCAGGTTGCGCGCGGTCAGCAGCATGTCGGCCACCGCGCAGGCGGCGGCGAAGAACGTCAGCGCGAAGCCCAGTCCCAGGTTGTAATTGATGGCGCCGACCAGCATCACCAGCAGCACCGCCACCAGCGCCAGCCCGGCGCGGGACGGCACGATGTAGACCCGGCGCAGCGTCAGCGTCACCGTGCCCGGCTCGCGGTCGTGCGGCGTGCGCCGGCGCGCGCGGCGCCGGCGGTACAGCGAAAGCAGCCCGTCCAGCATGCGCGGTCAGACCGGCACCGCGGCCTGCAACTGCGCCACCAGGTCGCGGCTGGTCCGCGCCACGCCGTGGGCCGGG
>NZ_WWCP01000094.1 GCF_009857505.1 Duganella lactea | reverse complement strand
CCAGGATTTTCGCTACCACGCCGGCGCCAACGGTACGGCCGCCTTCGCGGATCGCGAAGCGCAGACCTTCTTCCATCGCGATCGGGTTGATCAGCTTAACGGTGATCGACACGTTGTCGCCTGGCATAACCATTTCTTTGTCCGCTGGCAGTTCGATCGAACCGGTCACGTCGGTGGTACGGAAGTAGAACTGTGGACGATAGTTGTTGAAGAACGGGGTGTGACGACCGCCTTCGTCTTTCGACAGCACATAGATCTCGCCGGTGAAGTGGTTGTGCGGTTTGATCGAGCCTGGTTTTGCCAGAACTTGACCACGTTGCACGTCTTCACGCTTGGTGCCGCGCAGCAGCAGACCAACGTTGTCGCCCGCTTGACCCTGGTCCAGCAGCTTGCGGAACATTTCCACGCCGGTGCAGGTGGTTTTGACGGTGTCGATGATGCCGACGATTTCGATCTCTTCGCCGACTTTCACCACGCCGCGCTCAACACGACCGGTCACCACGGTGCCGCGACCCGAGATCGAGAACACGTCTTCCACTGGCATCAGGAAGGCGCCGTCCACTGCGCGCTCTGGCGTAGGGATGTAGCTGTCCAGTGCTTCGGCCAGGGCCATGATGGCTTGCTCGCCCAGAGGACCGGTGTCGCCGTCCAGTGCTTTACGTGCCGAACCTTTGATGAT
>NZ_WWCP01000093.1 GCF_009857505.1 Duganella lactea | reverse complement strand
CCTGGCGCGCCTGCCGCTGGCCGACCTGTGTCTGGACACGCTGCCGTACAGCGGCGGCGCGGCGGCGGCCGACGCGCTGTGGGCCGGCGTGCCGCTGCTGAGCCAGGCCGGACGCAGCTACGCGGCCCGGCTGGGCGGCAGCCTGCTGCACGCCGTCGGCCTGCCGCAACTGGTCACCCACAGCGCCGACGCCTACGAGGACAAGGCGGTGCGGCTGGCGGGCCGGCCGGCGGAACTGGCGCGCCTGCGCCGCCGCCTGGCGCGCCTGCGCGAACGAGCGCCGCTGTTCGACACGCCGCGGCTGGTGCGCGACCTGGAACAACTGTACCGCCAGGTGGCGCGCGGCGCTCTGCGGTCCGGCGCAACGGCGGCGGCAACGGTTACGGCGGCGGCCGACGCCGCCCTGCCGCTGGTCAGCATCCTGATCCCCACCGGCGACGGCGACGACCCGGCGCTGCTGGCGCGCACCGTGCGCAGCGCGCTGGACCAGCACCACGGCCGCTGCGAAATCATCGTCAGCGACAGCGGTACGGGCGACGCCCGCCGCCGCCCATTGGCGCGACTGCTGCGCGCCCATCCGCAGCTGCGTTACAACCGCGCCCCGGGACTCGGCGCCGAGGACAACCTCGACCATTGCCTGACGCTGTCGCTGGGCGACTACATCGCGGTGGCGCCGCCGGGCGAAGTGCTACAGGCGGACAAGATCAGCCGCATGCTGCACTACTACCAGAACTACCCGACGGTCGGCCTGGTGGCCTGCTGGCGCCAGCCGCGCGACGTGCAGGACCAGCCGCTGCCGGGCGCGCCGCTGCTGCCGGCCGACACCGCGGTCGGCGGCGCCTCGCTGGCCGGGG
>NZ_WWCP01000092.1 GCF_009857505.1 Duganella lactea | reverse complement strand
GCCCGGATTTGCCTAAGCACCTTCTATGAAGCAGAAACTGACTATTCCAACAGTCAGACAACCTTCCGCGATCCGTCCCCCCATCGCATCATACGACGGTGCAGGAATATTAACCTGCTTCCCATCAGCTACGCATCTCTGCCTCGCCTTAGGGGCCGACTCACCCTGCTCCGATGAACGTTGAACAGGAAACCTTGGGCTTACGGCGTGGGGGCTTTTCACCCCCATTATCGCTACTCATGTCAGCATTCGCACTTCTGATACCTCCAGCATCCTTTACAAGACACCTTCACAGGCTTACAGAACGCTCTCCTACCATATGTATTACTACATATCCGCAGCTTCGGTGACTGGCTTAGCCCCGTTACATCTTCCGCGCAGGACGACTCGATCAGTGAGCTATTACGCTTTCTTTAAATGATGGCTGCTTCTAAGCCAACATCCTGACTGTTTTAGCCTTCCCACTTCGTTTTCCACTTAGCCAATCTTTGGGACCTTAGCTGGCGGTCTGGGTTGTTTCCCTCTTGACGCCGGACGTTAGCACCCGACGTCTGTCTCCCAAGCTCGCACTCATCGGTATTCGGAGTTTGCAATGGTTTGGTAAGTCGCGATGACCCCCTAGCCATAACAGTGCTCTACCCCCGATGGTGATACTTGAGGCACTACCTAAATAGTTTTCGGAGAGAACCAGCTATTTCCAAGTTTGTTTAGCCTTTCACCCCTACCCACAGCTCATCCCCTAATTTTTCAACATTAGTGGGTTCGGACCTCCAGTGCGTGTTACCGCACCTTCATCCTGGCCATGAGTAGATCACTTGGTTTCGGGTCTACACCCAGCGACTATCGCCCTGTTCGGACTCGATTTCTCTACGGCTTCCCTATGCGGTTAACCT
>NZ_WWCP01000091.1 GCF_009857505.1 Duganella lactea | reverse complement strand
CGCGCGCCAGATTGGCCACCGACGGCGGCAAATCCGCCACCGGCACCGGCAAAGGCGCCGGCTCGACGGCAGCCATGGTCGCCGGCGCGACCGGTGGCGCAGCCCGCTGTGGCGCGCTGGCCGGCGCCACCGGCTCCGATGGCCGCCACACCAGCACCAGCAGCACACCGATCACCGCCGCCATGCCCACCACCGCCGCCAGCATCGGCGCGCTGAAACGCGCGGCCGGACGCGGCTCCGCCGCCTGCAAGGTCGGCGCATGAATGGTGGGCGCGTTGCCCAGTTGACGTTCCGCCTGCGCCTTCTTCAAGGCTTCCAAAATATAAGACATAGCTATAAATGAATCCGATATCGCATCATCATACCGACGCCGCCCGATCAGCGCAGGCGCGGCTCCTGCACGCCGCCCAGCTGATACAGGCGGATAAACGTTTTCGGCCCGGCCACGCCGTCGGCCTTGAGGTTCTGCGCCGCCTGGAATTCGAGCAGGCGCTTGCGCAAGGCCGCGTCCAGCGGCTGATTGTCCGGCGGCTTGGGCAAGGCATAAATTTGCGCCAGCCGCCTGGCCAGCCAATCGACGTCGGCCCCCTGATCGCCGCCGCGCACCTCGTCGCGCCACGCGCGCGGCGCGCGCCAGAACGTGGTGAACTCGCCGTCATAGCGCGCCGCCAGCGCCGCCACACTGAGCGTGCGCGACTGGCCGCCGGCCACCACGATGGTAGCCTGCTCGCCGTCGAGCGCGGTCAGCAGCACATAGTTGGGCGCGACCGGATCGTCGTGCAGCTTCAGCATCGCCGGCCGGTCGAGCAGACGCACGTCCTCGATGCCCCCCTTCGCCTGCAGGCAGCGCAGATTGGCGCGCGCCGCCGTCGAACACGGATCGCCGGCGGTCAGCGTCAGCCCCCACAAGCCGGCCAGCTGGCGCAAGGCCGCCGCGCTGTCATTGCCCGACGGCGACACAGCCGGTGGCGCGGCCGGCACCGCGACAGGCGCCGACGCGACCGCGCCCCGCGCGGCGGCGGACGCCACCGACGCC
>NZ_WWCP01000090.1 GCF_009857505.1 Duganella lactea | reverse complement strand
GAACGCCAGCCGGCCGGCGCCAGCCGCGCCGGCCGGCGCCGCGCCGGAGGCCGAACACCTGGTCAGCAACAGCGAGCTGATGCGGGCCATTTTCAAGCGCATCGGTCTGGTGGCCGACAGCGACAACACGGTGCTGGTGCTGGGCGAGACCGGCACCGGCAAAGAGCTGGTAGCGCAGGCGCTGCACGCCAACAGCGCCCGCGCCGCCGCGCCGTTTGTGGCGGTCAATTGCGCCGCCATTCCGGCCGAGCTGCTGGAGAGCGAACTGTTCGGCCACGTCAAGGGCGCCTTTTCCGGCGCCGCCACCGACCGCCTGGGCCGCTTCCGCGAGGCCGACGGCGGCACGCTGTTCCTTGACGAAATCGGCGATATGCCGTTGCCGATGCAGGCCAAGATTCTGCGCGTGCTGCAAGAGCGCGAAGTCACGCCGGTCGGCGCGCGCCATGCGCTGCCGGTGGACCTGCGCGTGGTGGCCGCCACCCACCGCGACCTGGAGGCCGAGGTGACGGAAGGCCGCTTCCGCGCCGACCTGTGGTACCGGCTGCAAGTGATCACCATCATGCTGCCGCCGTTGCGCGAGCGCGGGGACGACGTGGCGCTGTTGGCGGCGCATTTCCTGCGGCAGCAGGCGCAGGGCCGACACAAACACCTGAGCGCGGCGGCGCTGACGGCGCTGCAAGCTTACGACTGGCCCGGCAATGTGCGCGAATTGCGCAACACCATGCTGCGCGCCATCGCGCTGAGCGAGGGCGATCTGATCGAGCCGGGCCATCTGGGACTGGGCGCGGTGCGGGCTTGGGGGACGACGCCCTCGCCATCCGTGCCGGTGACCGGCGACGGCGCCGCCATCGACTGGGACGGCCCGCTGCAAGACGCGGTGGAACAACTGGAATCGTTCATGCTGCGGCGCGCGCTGGAGGCCGCCGGGGGCAATCGCAGCGAAGCGGCGCGCCATCTGGGGCTGTCCCGCCAGCAGTTGTACCGCAAGCTGGCCCAATACGATCTGGAATAGTGACAGTTGGGGGCCTCGAAAAACCGGCCCGGCCGTGGCATGATGTCAGCGCATCAACCTTGACGACTCTGCCATGATGAAACCCAACCTTTTTGCTGCGCAGGAGCGCGAAGCCAAGCTGACGAAGCTGGG
>NZ_WWCP01000008.1 GCF_009857505.1 Duganella lactea | reverse complement strand
TTCGGACTAATAAAATGAAACAGACAAGGGCGCCTATCTGACACACGGGTTCAACTACCCAAAGTCTGGTCGGCGTCACCCTGCCTGACCGTTGCCACCTCC
Source organism: Duganella lactea (assembly GCF_009857505.1). GTDB lineage: Bacteria > Pseudomonadota > Gammaproteobacteria > Burkholderiales > Burkholderiaceae_D > Rugamonas > Rugamonas lactea. Next base: position 163,027 of record NZ_WWCP01000008.1, on the reverse strand, counting down.
ACATTATCCGGCGATGGCGCGGTAGGTTCAATATACGAGGTCTGACACCAGTTTTTCAGTTACGCGGGACGGCGAAGGCGTCGCCTGCTTTCCATTCGGGCAGCTTGGCGCCGTTGGCGATCAGGCGGCCCAGGTTGAGCGTGTATTGCGCGGTCTGCACCATGCCCGACAAGTCCCAGCTCGGGTCGTATTCGTCGCTGACCTGGTGGTAGCGCTTGCCGTAGGCGGCGGCTTTGGCCTGCGCACCCTCGGGGTCTTTGACGTAGTCACGGCCCGACGTGATCGAGAACGCCGGCACGCCGTTCTTGGCAAAGCTGAAGTGGTCGCTGCGGAAGTAGCCGCCCGCCAGATCGGGCTTGGCCGCCGCGATTCGCAGCCCCATCTGTTTGGCCGCCACGTCGGCCAGCTTGCCCAGCTCGGTGCGCTCGCTGCCTTGCGCGCCGATGTCGCGCGTGACGCCGATGAAGTTCAGACTGTCCAGGTTGAGGTTGGCGGCGGTCTTTTTCAACGGCCACAGCGGTGAGGCGGCGTAGGCGCTGCTGCCCAGCAGGCCCTGCTCTTCGGCGGCGACCCACAGGAACATCTGGCTGCGCTTGGCCGGCGCGCGCTTGGCTTCGGCCGCCATCGCCAGCAGGGCGGCGCTGCCGGAGGCGTTGTCGACCGCGCCGTTGTAGATCACGTCGGCCTGGGCGTCGCCGCCATTCGACTGTATGCCCAGATGGTCCCAGTGGGCGCTGTAGATGACCACTTCATCTTTCAATTTGGGATCGGTGCCCGGCACCACCGCCGCCACGTTGGACTGCTCAATCTTGCGCACGGCCGCCCGCATCTCACCGTTCAGCTTGGCGGTCAGCGCCACCGGCTGGAAGTCTTGCTTCTCGGCCGCCGCGCGCAGCGTGTCCAGATCCTGGCCTGCCGCCGTGAACAGCGCGCGCGCCGTGTCGTCGGTGAGCCAGCCCTGCAACGGCGTGCCCAGCGTGCCGGCCGCCAGCTGGAACCGTTCGACGCCCGACCAGCTGTTCTGGATCACGCTCCAGCCATACGAGGCCGACGCCGTGGTGTGGATCAGCAGCACGCCGGCCGCGCCCTGGCGCTGCGCCTCTTCATACTTGTAGGTCCAGCGGCCGTAGTAGGTCAGGCCCTTGCCGTTGAACCGGTTCGGCTGCTCGGCCGTCGGCTGCGGATCGTTGACCAGCATGATCAGAATCTTGCCCTTCAGGTCGACACCCTTGTAGTCGTTCCACTGCTCATCCGGCGCGTTGATGCCGTAGCCGACAAACACCAGGCCGGCGTTGAAGCTGTGCGCGGCGGTGGCGTCGCCCGGCGAATACACCCAGTCCTTGCCAAAGGCAATGTCCAGCGGCTTGCCACCGGCTTCCAGCTTGAGCGTGCTGTCGGCCGGCAGCGTCTTCACGCCGGCGATGCGCACCGGTTGACGGTAGCTGTCGCCATTGCCCGGCTTCAGCCCCAGCGCCAGCGCCTGCGATTCCAGATAGGCCACCGTCAAGTCGCCGCCACGCTGACCGGTGCCGCGGCCTTCCAGCAGGTCGCTGGACAGAAACTGAAGGTGGGCGCGCAACGGCGCTTCTTGTACCACGGCGGTCTTGCCGGCGTCGGCGTGGGCCGGGAGTGCCAGCGCCAGGCTCATGGCCAGCGCCGATGCTGCGAAGGATGTCTTCATTGTTGTGATGTCCCTGAGACGTTCATAAGTGGTTGGGCGCGGTTTTGCCGCGCGCACATTGTAAGTGCGATTTGCCGACGCCGCCAGCAAGCCGCCGGCCCGTCGCGTTAAAATGCTGCGCATGACTGCACGCACTCCCTACATCGGCCGCTTCGCGCCCTCGCCTACCGGTCCTCTGCACTTCGGTTCGCTGGTGGCCGCCATGGCCAGTTATCTCGACGCCAGGGCCCACCACGGCCAGTGGCTGGTGCGCATCGAGGATGTCGATGGCGCCCGCAACGTGGCCGGCGCCGATCAGCACATCCTGGCCTCGCTGCAACGCTGCGGCATGCAGTGGGATGGCGGGGTCACCTGGCAAACCCAGCGTTATGCGCTGTACGAGCAGGCGCTGGCGCAACTGGGCGAGCTGATCTATCCCTGCGGCTGCACGCGGCGCGAGATCGCCGATTCGCAAGTCCAGCTGAGCGGCCGTCAGTTGCTCAATCTGGTCTATCCCGGCACCTGCCGCCACGGCCTGGCGCCGGGCAAGGTGGAACGCGCGCTGCGCCTCAAGGTGCCGCAGCAGCCGCACTGCGTGCTGTCGTTTGAGGACCGCTGGGCCGGCCACTACCGCCAGGACCTGACCGACGAGGTCGGCGACTTCATCATCCGCCGCGCCGACGGCTACTGGGCCTACCAGCTGGCCGTGGTGGTCGACGATGGCGCGCAGCACATCACCGACATCGTGCGCGGCGCCGACCTGCTCGATTCCACGCCGCGCCAGCTGTATCTGCAACAGGTGCTCGGCCTGCCGCGGCCGAGCTATCTGCATGTGCCGGTGGTGGTCAACGATGCCGGCGACAAGATGTCCAAGCAAACCGGCGCGCAAGCCTTCGACACCGGCGCCGATCCGCAAGTGCTGCTGCGCCAGGCCATGTTGCCGGCCGCCCGCTTCCTCGGCCTCGATATCCAGGCCGAAACGATCGACGCCTTCTGGCACGCCGCCACGCCTGCCTGGGCGCAACTTCTGCACACGCTGCCGCGCCGCGCGTAAAGCCGTGCGACGCCGGCCACCACTTTTCCCTACACTGAGCCCATGGAAGTCGAACTCAAACTGCTGCTGGCACCCGAACACAACGAGCAACTGCTGCATCATCCGCTGCTCGGCGCGCCGGCGCGGGTGCAGCAACTGGCCGCCCGTTACTTCGATACGCCGGACCTGCATCTGCTGCGTCACGGCGCCGGTCTGCGCGTGCGCAAGGTCGACGGCGTGTGGATACAAACGATGAAAGCCGGCGGCAGCGTGCAAAGCGGCCTGCACAGCCGCAACGAATGGGAAGGCCCGGTCGACCGCGCATGGCCGCGTCTCGGCAAGCTGCGCAAGCTGATCGGCGACGACGCGCAATGGCTGTCGGTGCTGGACACGCCCAACCTCAAGGACCGGCTGGAGCCGCTGTTCCTGGTGGATGTGCAGCGCCATCTGTGGGAGCTGGAATCCGAGGGCAACCGCATCGAGGTGGCGCTGGATGTTGGCCACATCGAGCGCAAGGGCCAGCAGGTGCCGGTCAATGAAATCGAACTGGAACTGAAGGACGACGATCCCGCCGGCCTGTACACCTTCGCGCTGCAACTGCTGGAAGATATTCCTGTGCGCATCAGCAACATCAACAAGGCGCAGCGCGGCTACATGCTGGTGCGCGAGACCGGCTACGCGCCGTTCTGCGCGCAGCCGCTGGCACTGGATGCCGATATCAGCCTCCGCGAGGCATTGCCTGCGGTGCTGGGCAACTGCCTGGAGCACATCCAGCGCAACGAAACCGCCGTGGTGGACGGCAACGATCCGGAAACGCTGCACCAGATGCGCGTCGGCGTGCGCCGCTTGCGCTCTGCGCTCAAGCTGTTCGACGCGGTGGCGCCCTGCCCGCCTGAGCTGCTGGAGGACGTGCGCTGGCTGGGCGAACAGTTGGGTGCGGCGCGCGACTGGGATGTGCTGCTGGCCTCGACGCTGTCGCGCATCGGCACGCAACCCGACGGCGGCAACGGCATGATGGCGGTGCAAGCGCTGCCGCTGGACACCGCGCAAGCCAAACGGCGCGAGGCGGCGCAAGCCGTGCTGTCGCCGCGCTACACCAAGCTGATGCTGACCATGGGCGCGTGGATGCTGCAAACCGCGCCGCTGCTGGACGGCACGGCCGCCGATTTTTCACGCCAGACCTTGCAGCAGTTGCACAAGTCCCTGCTCAAGCGCGCCCGGCGCATGCGCGAGGACGATCCGGCCAGCGCCCACCACACGCGCATCGCCGCCAAGCGTGACCGCTACGCGCTGGAGTTTTTCCATGGACTGCATCGCGCCAGAAGTGTGCGCGCGTATCTGAAAACGCTGGCCGAGGTGCAGGAAGAACTGGGCCAGCACAATGATCTGGCGGTGGCCGGCCATCTGCTACAGACGCTGGCGGAGCGGCATCCGGAATCGGCCGGCGCCATCCAGTTCGCACGCGGCTATCTGATGGCGCAGCAGGCCACCCAGTCCGCCGATCTGGACGACATCCGCGACCGCCTGCGGGCGTTGCGGCTGCCGCCCTCAAAACATTAGGGCCGCGCCGCCTTGGCGAAGACAGTCCAGCTCAAGGTGCCCGAGCACTTAGCCTGCTGCAACGCGGCCAGTGTGTCGTCCGCCTCGGTGCTGGCCTGCGCATAGGCCTTGTGGCCGACAATCTTGAAGTGCAGCGACGGCGCGGCGGTGGTGGCGGTCTTGGACAGCGTCGGCGCGAAGCCGCGCTCGGCGAGGATCTTGCGGCACGGTTCCATGCCATTCAATTCGTCCCCGGTCAGCTCGATGTTGAACACCCAGCTCTCCACGTAGCCGCGCGCGGCGCGCGCCGGTTCCGGCAGCATCAGGTTGGACGGCAAGGTGGCGGCACTGGCGACACAGGCCAGCAGCGAGGCGCTCAGCGCCAGCGCGATACGACGTAACATGGGCATTCCCTCAAATCCGGTAAAGCGCTATGGTATCAGGCCAGCAGCGGATACAGGGTGGCCACCAGTGCCAGCGCCATCACCACGTTGAAGATGCGCACCGAGCGCGGGTTCTGCAACACGCTGCGCATGGCCACACCGAACACCGCCCACGAGCCCACGCAGAAAATGCCGACCATCCCGAACAGTCCCGCCATCAACAGCACCTCGCTCACCGCGAAGCCCTGCGGCAGATAGGTCGTCAGCGCGCCCAGCGCCATCACCCACGCCTTCGGATTAATCCACTGGAAGGCCGCCGCGCCCCAAAAGCCCATCGGCTTGGACAACTCGGTCTGTCCGCTACTCATCGGCGCCGCGTGCGCCAGCTTCCATGCCAGCCACAGCAGGTAGATGGCGCCGGCGTATTTGAGGATGGTCTGCAGCATCGGCACCTGTTCGAACACGACGTGCAATCCCAGTCCGGTCGCAAAAATCAGGAAGGCAAAGCCGCAGCAGATACCCAGCAGATGCGGCACCGAGCGCTTGAGGCCGTAATTCAGACCGGACACCATCATCATGGTGTTGTTCGGCCCCGGCGTGATGGAACTGACGACGGCAAAGCCCAGCAGTGGCAGCAACAGTTCTGGTGACATGGCGATATCCGTTGGTGAGGTGTGCTTGTATTGTAAGGTAAAGTGTACTGGCTCAAACCAATACACTTACACAATCACCCGCCACCACTGTATAGGCAGTTTTACCGGTACGAGCTTTCCAGTTCGCGCCGCACCAGGTCCTGCCCGTTCTCGATGACGAAGTCCTGGAACGAGGCGGCCACCTTGGGAATCGGCTGATCGGTCAGGTGCATGATCTGCCAGTCCGCTTCCACCTTGTGCTTCAGCGGCAGTATGGCCAGCAGGCCGGCCTTAAACTCCAGCGCGCAGGCGTGCTCCGACAGGAAGCCCACGCCCAGCCCCGCCGACACCATGCGCTTGATCGCCTCATTGCTCGACACTTCGGAGCCGAATTCCGCCGCGTGTCCCTCATCGCGCAGCAGCTTCTCCACCGCCGTGCGCGTGCCCGAGCCGCGCTCGCGTACCAGCAGGTTGGCCGCCATGATGTCGTTGAGCGTGATCTTTTTCCTCTTCATCAGCGGATGCCGGGGGCTGGCCACAAACGCCATCGGGTGACGCGCGAAGCGGGCCGCGTTGGTGCGCAGCTCGCGCGGCGGCGTGCCCATGATGGCCAGCTCGATCTCGTGCCGCGCCAGCATGTTGATGACCTCCGTGCGGTTGCCCACCTGGAGCTTGAGGCGCACGTCCGGCCGTTTCAGCGTGAACGGCACCAGCAGCGGCGGCAGCAAGTGCTCCGCCGTGGTCACCGCGCCGATGCGCAAGGTACCGGAGGTAACGCCCTGCAGCGCCGCCAGTTCGTCGGTGGCCTGCTCCCACAGGCGCAGGATGCGCTCGGAGAATTCGGCCATCACCTCGCCCGCCGCCGTCAGCTGGATATTGCGGCCGGCCTTGCGCGTGAGGGCGATGCCGGTGATTTCCTCCAGCGTGCGGATTTGCAGCGAGACCGCCGGCTGCGTCAGGTGCATGGCGTCCGCCGCGCGCGAAATGCTCTCGTGCCGCGCGACCAGCACCAGCGACTGCAATTGGCGAAAACTGGCGTGATACATAAGGATTCCTTATCAATTATCCATAATCTTTAATTTTTCTTTTAGGCATTCTACCTCTATATTGATACCTATCTGACATCGTTGAGCGAGAATGACATGAGCATAGACGTGATCTTCCTGGGCCTGGACGGCGTACTTTTCGATACCGAGGCGCTGCATCTGGCAGCCTGCAACGCGGCGTTCGCCAACGCCGAACTGTCGATCCGCTGGACGCTGCCGGCGCTGCGCGCGGCCGCCGCCACCCACGGTTACGCCCGCGCCATCGGCTCCGCTGTCGCCGTGCCGCCGCTGTCGCGCGACAAGCGCCGCGTGGCCGAACTGTTCGAGGACAAGAACCGTCAGTTCCATCAAGCCATCCTGGCGCGCCCACCGCAGGCGCAAGCCGCCGCGCTGGCGCTGATTGAAGACGCCACCGCCGCCGGCTGCAAGATCTGCATTCTGACCGACCTGCCGGCGCCCGCCACCGGCGCCCTGCTGGAGCGCCATTTCGGCGCGGACGTCAACAGCATATTCGCGGTGGTGGCTGGCGGCGTCGGTTTCGACGCTCCCGCCGGCACCGGCCCTTACGCGCACGCGCTGCACGCCATGGGTGTGGCGCCGTCGGACGCGATCGCCATCGACACCGACGTGCCGGCCCTGCGCGCCGCCGCCGATGCCGGCCTGTGGACGGTTTCAGTCGCCGCTTACGGCAAGGACGTGGTGCGTCCACGCCAGTTCATCACCTTCGACGCCCTGCACGACCTGCACGCCAGCCCTTACACGCCGGACCAGCAACGCCCGGCGCCGAGGCAGCACCGTGTCGCATAAATCTTAACCGGCCTATAATGGGGTCATGACACCCATCACATCCCTGAACCGGACTACCCCATCCACCACCCCAGTGGGCGGCGGCCGTTACGCGCCCACATCGGGCACCGCCAGCGCTGCGGGCGCCGGCTCGTCCACCGTCGTCTCGCTGGGCGCGGGCGCGAACAACACCGGCGCCAAGGCGCTGGTGTGGGAAAACCGCACCCGCAGCACCGCCGCCAACATCATGGCGCAGAACTTCAGCGGCCAGCCCGTCGCCGGCCGTCTGAACGGTTTGGGCGCGGAGCTGCTGAAGCAGGTGGCTTACGATGGTGAGGACTTTTCGCAAACCGTGCAGCAGGCGCCCGGCGGCGTGCAAGCAGACACCTACGATATGCTGGTCATGCCGTCGCAGGTATCGCAGCACGGCATGGGCGACAACCAGATCGGCCTGACCATCACCACCCGCGGTGGCGTGAAGGTGGAGCTGAAGCTGGACGCCGGCGAAAACAGCATTGCCGTCGAAGCGCATGCCGATGGCGATTTGAGCGAGGTGGAACGCAAGGCGCTGGGCAAATTGGCCGAGGCCTTTCAACAGTCGATCGACGGCCTGACCGAAGACCCGCCGCGCATCGACCTCGGGGGTCTGACGCAGTTCGACAGCAACGTGCTGTCGTCGGTGGACCTGAAGGGCGAGATCAAGCTCAATCCCAAGGAAACGCAGCGGCTGGAATTCCACGCCGACAGTAAGCAGCGCACGGTGAGCTTCGCCGGCCCCGCAGGCAACGCCAAGATCGGCGTGGACCTGAGCCAGCCCGCCAGCTGGGGCAGCAAGGACCAGCAAGCCAAGGCCCTCAACAACTACCTGCGGGAAGTGGACGACGCCGGCCTGCGCGGCCAGGGCAACGCCACCATGATCAAGATGTTCAAGGACGCCTTCACCGGCATGAACGAGGACTACGGCGCACCGCCGCCAGTATCCCCAAGCGCCATTTCGCTGACCAAGCAGGATCGCGCGCTGACCACCGGCCTGGCCGACTTCAAGGCGTCGTTCTCGCAGACCGAGGTCGCGTCCAATCCCGCGCGGCTGACGGAGAAGGATACCTTCTCCTACGAGGTGTCGCAGAAGACCACCATCACCGGCACCTCGCAGCTGGACCGCGGCATCTCGCAACAGCAGCAATCGCGCCTGAAGGCCAACTATCACACCCCGGCCAAGGCGGGTTCGGTGCTGGCGCTGGACCTGTCGCCCAACTCGCAGAACTACCGTTACGTGACCATCGACGATTCGGCCAGCAGCACAACCAGCATCGGCTACGACAAGGGCGCGCTGGTCAAGGCATCGCTGGAGATGCAGGCCAACCAGTCCTCGCGCGTGCTCAAATACACACTGGCCAAGCTGCAAGAAGACCGCACCACACCGCACGGCAAGGCGATGTCGCGCGACCTGCTCTCCACGCTGGAACCAGAGCGCAACGGCGGCGACACACTGTCCGACGCCGAACGCGATCAAATGCTGGCCAAACTGAATGACCAGATCTTCCTGAAATCGAACCCGGACGCATTGCCGAATGAGCGCGATTGAGCATCTATGAAAATCGCCGTCTACAGCGCACAACCCTATGACCGCCGCTTCCTCGACGAAGCGCGCACCGCCATGCCCGGCGTGGACGCCACCTATTTCTCCGATCGGCTGGAACTGGATACGGTGCCGCTGGCGCAAGGCTGCACCGCCGTCTGCGTGTTCGTCAACGACATCCTCGACGCGCCGGTGCTGGAAGCCTTGCACGCGCTGGGCGTGCGCGCCGTGCTGCTGCGCTGCGCCGGCTTTAACAACGTCGACCTGCAGGCCGGCGTGCGCCTCGGCCTGTTCATGGCGCGCGTGCCAGCCTACGCGCCGGAAGCCGTGGCCGAACACGCGCTGGCGCTGGTGATGACGCTCAACCGCCGCACCCACCGCGCCTATGTGCGCGTCCGCGAAGGCAATTTCGCGCTGGACGGCCTGCTGGGCATGACGCTGCACGGCAAAACGGTGGGCATCGTCGGCGCCGGCCAGATCGGCGCGTGCGCCGCGCGCATCTTCCACGGCATGGGCTGCAAAGTGCTGGTCAGCGACCCGGCGCCCACACCGCAACTGGATGGCGTGGCCGAACGCGCCAGCCTGGACGCGCTGCTGGCGCGGTCGGACGTGGTCTCGCTGCATTGCCCGCTGCTGGACGCCACCCGCCACATGATCAACAGCGCCAGCGTGGCGCGCATGAAGCACGGCGCCATGCTGGTCAACACCTCGCGCGGCGGCTTGATCGACACCGCCGCCGTCATCGATGCGCTCAAGAGCGGCCAGCTGGGCGCGCTCGCCATCGATGTCTATGAACAGGAAAGCACCCTCTTTTTCCAGGACCACTCCAGCGACATCATCGCCGACGACGTGTTCCAGCGCCTGATGACCTTCCCGAATGTACTGGTGACCGGGCACCAGGGCTTCTTCACAATAGAAGCGATGCGCGAAATCGCCGCCGTCACCTTCGCCAATCTCGCCTGCCACATGCAGGGCTCCCCATGCGCCAACGCGCTACCACACACATAGTTTTTTAAGGAAGTTCATGTCGCTCGCCTATCGCGCCAACGCCGATTTCGCCAAGCTGAATCACCCGCTGCGGGTTCCGCTCTCCGCGGAGATCCATTCACGCCCGTTCCTGCAATTGCAGGCGCCGGAAAGCCTGACCCATTTCGCGCTGTACCTGCAACAGGATCAGCCCTCGCGCCAGAACCACCGCAGCAGCCAGCACCAGATCCTGGCGCAGCTGTGCATGCACTACGGCGTGGCCACGCCGCATCCACAGGCGCGCTACTTTTTCCATGACTTCGGCCGCTTCCGTCTGAAGTGGGAATGCCACACCGAATTCGCCACCTACACCTTCGTCGAACGCGGCGAACCAGGCCTGGATTGCGCCGCCTCCTTCGACCGCATGCCGCTGCAGCACGTGCCGCAGGAATGGCTGGCGGGCCTGAACGGCAAGATCATCGTCGCCGCCCACGTCCTGCTGTGCAAAGCCGATGCGGACGAAGCGTCATTCGCGCAAGGCATCCGCGATCTGTTCCAGGGCAAATCGCTGGTGGGCAGCAGCGCCGGCGGCAACGCCGAGGTGTGGACCGACTTCCTGATACAGCCGGATGGCTTCAGCCGTTTCGTGGTGCGCGACCAGCGCCTGCGCGAGTTCCAGTCCGGCCGCCTGGTCGGCCGCCTGCTGGAAATCGAAACCTACCGCATGATGGCGCTGCTAGGCCTGCCGCAAGCGGAAGCCACGCAGCCGGACCTGAACAGCATCGAGAGCGAACTGGCGACGCTGACCGCGAAGCTGGTCAAAGAGGATGGCAATGCGGATCAGGACCTGCTGAACCAGATCACCGCGCTGGCCGCGCGCGTGGAAAAAATCTCGGTCAGTAACAGCTACCGTTTCGCCGCCTCGCAGGCTTACTTCAATCTGGTGCAGTCACGCATTCAAGAACTGCGCGAAGTGCGTATCGAAGGCACGCCGACACTGGCCGAATTCATGGGCCGCCGCCTGGCGCCGGCGATGAACACCTGCGTGTCGGTGGCGCGGCGACAGGAAACGCTGGCCCAGCGTATCGGCCGCAGCAACGACTTGCTGCGCACGCGGGTCGGCATCGAACAGGAAAAGCAGAATCGCCTCATCCTGCAATCGCTGGACGCGCGGGCGGCGCAGCAACTGCGGCTGCAGCAGGCGGTGGAAGGCCTGTCGGTCGCAGCCATCTCCTACTACACCTTGGGATTGGTGGGCTACGTCGGCAAGGCGATGAAGGCCGGCAGCGTGCCGGTCAACCCTGACCTGATGACCGGCCTCGCCGTGCCGGTGGTGATCGGCGGCGTGTGGCTAGGCTTGCGCCGCCTGCACCACCAACTGGCCGGCGCTAAGCACTAAAGCGGCTGGACAGGAAATTGGCGATGCGCTCCTGCGTCGATTCCAGATAGGGGATATTGATATGGTCCGAGTCCGGAATGATTTCGTCCGCATGCAGTGTCCCCAGTTTTTCCACCAGCAGATCGGTGTGCGAGTGCGGCACGATGTCGTCCATCGCCGCGCGCAGCACGTAGGTGGGCGCCTTGATCTGGCCGACGTACTTCACCGATTCAAATTTGTGCTTCAGCACATACTCCACCGGAATCGCCTTGAACTTGCGTTTGGCGATGGCGAGAATGGAATCGTATGGGGTGATCAGCACAATGGAATTGGCATCGCGTTCCATCGCCACCTGCACCGCCACGCCGGAACCCAGGCTGCGGCCGACGACCGCGATGCGTTTCGGATCGACGTGATGGCGTTCGCTCAGCCAGTCGAACAGCATGCGGCCATCTTCGACAAAGTGTTCTTCCGCCGGATCGCCATGTGAATCGCCGTAGCCGCGGTAGTTCACCGCCAGCACCGCCATGCCAGGAAATAGCTTGCCGGCGTCGCGCGCCACCCAGGACACTTCCTCCGAGCGGCCGCCGAAATAGACCACGCCGGGATGCGTGCCCGCCATGCGTGGCGTCATCAGCCAGCCGGAAAGGCGCGTGCCGTCCTTGGACCGGATCACGACAGGACGCGTGCGATGGCCCGTGCTGTATGGTTTAAGCACTTCGCGCTTGCTTCCCAATGGATTGAACAGCAGCCGTTTCTGATTGGCCGCCACCGCCGCGGTGAGTCCCATCCACAGCACACTGACGATGCCCGCCAGGCCCGCGACTTTTTTCGAATGGTTGTTCATAGCTCCTACTCTACTCTTTTCCCGCCAGTGCCGCCTCCTGAAAAATGAAGACAGCGTGGTATGTAGCACACATGGGAACGATTACCTGTTTCTCAAGGCGGATGGCGCAACCCGGTATAATCTGCGCTTCGTTTTTTCATGATTTGCCGACAATGAAACCTGCCGTCGTCCTGCTGCACAGTTCCATGAGTTCCAAGTCCCAGTGGTCGTCCCTGAAAGCGCAGTTGGGCGATGCTTACCGCTGTATCCCGGTCGACCTGCAAGGCTATGGCGCTTCGCCCTTCCCCGCGGACGCCGGCGACGACTACACGCACACGCTGGCGCACGAGGTGGATGCGGTGGTGGCGTCCATCGCCGCGGAACTGGAGCCCGGTGAGGCGTTTCACCTGATCGGCCATTCCTTCGGCGGCGCGTGCGCGCTGCACATGGCGCGCCGCATGCCGCAACGTGTACTGTCGTTGACGCTGTTCGAGCCGGTGGCGTTTCACCTGCTGCCGGATGGGCATCCGGCCAAGGTGGAAATTGTCGACGTGGTGGGCGGCATCACGACCTGCGCCAGCGACCGTGACGCCACCCGCATCTTCATCGACTACTGGAACCGGGGCGGCGCCTTCGACGTGGCGACGGCCAGCGCGCAGGACAAGATGGTCTCGCAGATCGCCAAGGTCAAGCTGGACTTCCAGGCCCTGCTGGACGAACCGGCAACGCTGGATGATTTATCCATGCTGACCATGCCGACGCTGGTGATGGCCGGCGAACGCAGCCCCGCTTCCACCCGCCTGCTGGTGGAGCAATTGGGTGAATCGCTGCCCAACGCCACCCTGCTGAAGTTGCGCACCGCGCACATGGGGCCGATCACGCACGGCGCCATCGTCAATCCGGCCATCACCGGTTTCCTCAGCGGTCTTGAAGTCGTCACTGCGGGTGCAGCTTGATCAACACCACATCGTTGACGCGCATCCTCACTTTCACGCTGGCCGCGCCGGACGCCGGCACCTTCAAGGTGCTGGTCTGCGGAAGATCCGTCGTCAGCGCCAGCAAGCGCTCCAGTTGACGCGGCGACAACACCTTCGGCGAACCCAGTTTCAGATAAGCCGTCTGCGCGTCGTTCGCCTCGAATCCGGTGCGGTACATCTGCACTGAATACGTCCCCGGCTTCAATCCCTTGAGATCAATGCTCAGCGGCGTACCGTCGCGCGTGGGCTGCACCGTGGTGAAGAAACCGCGATTGCTGCGTCCCTGCTTCGGCGTTTGAAAATCCCACGCCAGCACCTGCACGCCACGGCCATCCTTCGCCGCATAACTCTGCGCATCGGCGGTTTTCAACGCCGTGTCGCCCAACTGATTCAGGTACTTGTAGGCGAACCACGCCGGCTTGCGCACACCCTGCGGATTCATCAAACCGAAGCCGCCCTCGAACGGCGCGGTCGGCGGTCCCGGTTCCTCAAACAGATCGCTGTAGGTCCAGTAGCTCATGCCCTGCACCAGACCTTCGGTGGCTTTCAGCTTGCTCAGGATATACGGCGCGCTGATATACGAATCGTGCACCGGATCGCGCGGCGTATAGCTGGTGCTCCACTCGGTGAAGTACAGCGGCATGTCCGGGTGGCCGGCGTCCACCATCTCCTTGCGCACCTTGCGCACATCGCCCACGATCGCATCCGGCGAAGGCGACAACTTGGTGTCGTCCTTGCCATTCTCGTCGAGGAAGCCGCCGTCCACGCCATAGGTATGCGTGCTTACGAAGTCCACCACCGAACCCGATTGCCTGGCATGCGCCAGGAACTCCGGCACCCACGCCGCGCCGGCCGTCGAGGGCCCGCCGACACGCAGCGCCGGATCAACCGCCTTGATGGTGCGCGAGGTGATGTCGAACAGATCGAAGTACGCCTTCTGGTCGGCCTTCTCCCAGAAGCCGTCCAGATTAGGCTCGTTCCACACCTCGAAGAACCAGCTGCGCACCTCCTCCTGACCGTAACGCTGCTGCATATGGCGCACAAACGCGTCCACCAGTCCGGCCCACTTCTTCGGGTCCGGATGCGAGGTGTTGCCCTTCCAGTAAAAGATGCTCTGGTCCGAGCTGCGCATCGCCAGCGGTGTAAAGCCCAGTTCAACGAAAGGCTTGATGCCCATCTTCAGCAAGCGGTCGTACAGGTAATCGATGCGGCTCCAATCGTAGACCGGCTTGCCGTCCACCTCCTTGTAGGTGCCCAATACGTCGTGGAAGATGGCGTGGAAGCGGATGTAGCGGAATCCCAGTTCATCCTTCGCCAGCTTGAGCTGCGCCAGGCTGTCGTCGCGTATCAGCGTGCCCGGATAGTCCGAGCCCACCGACAGATCGGCGAAGCGGTCGCGCGGCGTGCCGGCGGACGCCGCATCGACCGCGATATGGCGCTCAGCCGCCGACGCAGCCGCAGCCGCTGCGGCGGTGGCACTCAAGGCAAAACAAACGGCAACGGTCAGAGTCTTCATCGTTCAGCGCTTAACGGTAACAGTCTTGCCCTCGTAGCTGACCACCTTGTCCGCCACGTCGAAGTGATCGGTGCTCGAAACGCCAGGTTGGATGAAGCGCACCTTGAACTGGCGTTTTGCCACCATGCCCTTGTACTGGCCGGCGCGGTTGCCGATGGTAACCACGCCGGTCTTGTCATTGTAGCTGAACGGGATGCGGCTGGCCTGCCCGCGCAGATAGGCGTTGCTGACGCCATCGTCCTCATACAGGCTGGCCTTGCCGTCGGCGCCGGTGTAGACGTACAGCGTGATCGGCGCGTCCGGCTGTTCATCCACGTACTGCGTCACCGGGCCAACCGGCAGGATGGCGCCTGCCTTCACCAGCACCGGCATGCGGGTCTCCGGCGCCTGAATGGTGGCGGTGCTGCCGCCTTTATGCAGTTCGCCGGTATAGAAGTCATACCAGTCCGCGCCCTTCGGCATGTAGACGCTGCGTTCGCGCGCTCCGTACACATATACCGGCGCCACCAGCATGTCGCGGCCGAACAGGTACTGGTCCTTGATGTTCTTGACCGCGTCGTCATGCGGGAAGTCCATCACCAGGCCGCGCATGATGGTGCCCGAGTTGTAATGTGTCTCGGCGGCGGCGGTGTAAATGTAAGGCATCAGGCGGTAGCGCAGCTTGTCGTACCAGACCATCGATTCGCGCATCGGCGAACCGGCCGGCGAAATCTCGTTGATCTCGCGCTTCACCACTTCGCCGTGGGAACGGAACAGCGGCGAGAAGGCGCCGAACTGGAACCAGCGCAGATTGAGCTCGCGCCACTCCTTGAGGTCTTCCGGATTGCCCTGCTTGATGCCAGTGCTGCGGTTCTCCTGCGCCGAACCGACTTCGCCCACCTGGAAGCGGGTCTCCTGCGCGTAGCCGCCGATATCGTGCGTCCAGTTGGGAATGCCGGACATCGACAGGCTCACGCCGGCGGAAATCTGGTCATACAGATTGTTCCAGCGGCTGGCGGTGTCGCCGCTCCACAGCGCGGTGGCGTTACGCTGAATGCCGGCAAAGCCGGAGCGCGACAGAATGAACTGGCGCTTCTCCGGCTGGTCCTTCCTCAGGTGACCGTAGAAGCCTTCCGTATGCACCAGGCTGTACGGATTGAAGGTGATCTCGCCGCCACCATACACGGTGGGACCGATCAGTTTCTTGAAGTCGGCCGGGCGGGTGTTGGACAGCACGTCCGGTTCGGTGTTGTCCATCCACCAGGCGTCGAAGCCCAGGTCCACCAGCTTGCTCTTCATCTGACGATAGTAGATGTCGCGCGCTTCCGGGGCGTATGGATCGTAGTGGCTGTTCTTGTAGCCAGGGCCAACCCAATCCAGATCGCCGTTCTCGACGTTCTTGGTCCACATATGGCCCTTCGCCGCCAGCTCCTTGTAATTGTCGGTGTTGGCGTAGAACTTGCCCCAGATCGAAATCATGATACGGGCCTTGGCCTTGTGGACCTCATCCACCATCGCCTTGGCGTTCGGGAAGCGCGCCTTGTCGAAGTCGTGCGAGCCCCAGCCATTTTCCGGCCAGTAGAACCAGTCCTGCACGATGTTATCGACCGGCCAGCCCTGCTTGCGGTACTCGCGCAGTACGCCCAGCAGCTGCTCCTGCGTCTCGTAGCGCTGGCGCGATTGCCAGAAACCGTAGGCCCACTTCGGCATCATCGGCGCCTGGCCGGTCAGATGACGGTAGCCGGCGATGACGTTGTCGATATTCTCGCCGCTTACCACGTAGTAGTTGATGCTCTGCGCGACTTCCGACGAGAAGGTCAGCGAATGACGCTCGTCCTGCGGCAGCGGATCGTTGTGGGTGATGGCGACCATGCCGCCGCTCGGCTTCCACTCCAGCAGCAGCTTGACCGGCTTGTTGGCCTCGAACTTGACCTCGAAATTGTGATACCACGGATTCCAGCCCTGCCGCCATACGTCCATCACTTCCTTGCCGTCGATTGACAGCCTGGCGTAATCCGACGAATACAGCTGCATCTTGTGCACGCCCGGTTTGGCGGACGCCATCGTGCCCTCCCACACCACCTTCAGGTTGGGCGCCTTCGGATCGCCGGCTTCCTTCGGCCAGTTCTCCGCCACGTCCTTCAGGTACTGGTAGGCGATGTCTTTTTCCTGGCGCGTGAACACCAGCTTGTCGCCGACATAGTAGCGCGCCGTCAGGCCGCCTTCCTTGCCGTCGGCGTCGGTCAGTTTCAGGTCGCGGCTCAGCCACGCATACGGCTTGCTGTCGCCGAAGCGCGAGATCGCGTTGTTATCCCACAGGACGCCGTAGTTCTTGTCCGAGACCACGAACGGCACGGCGATCGCCATATTGTGCTGCATCAGCAGCACGTCTTCGCCGTTCAGGTTCATTTGATGGTTCTGGTGCTGGCCCAGGCCATAGAAGGCGTCTTTGGTGCCATAGTTGAAGCCCTGCTTCACCGCCAGGAACGGCTTGCCGTCGACATCGACCGGCGCCATGCTTTCGGCATTCTGCGTCAGGAAGGCTTTGCCGGCGGCGTTGAAGAACTGCACCTGGCCGGTGGCCAGCGATACCGCCACCGAAATCTTCTTCGCCTTCAGCGTGACCTGGTCCTTGCCCGCCGCCGCGACGCTGAAGTTACCGCTAACAGGAGCGGCCACGGTCATCAGCGAAGGATTCAGCGGCTTGCCCGCCTGGTCCAGCTTCACCACATGGATGATGTTATCGGCCATGACTTCCAGCCGCACCTCTTTGGCGGCGCCGCCATCCGGCTTGACCACCACACCGGTGGCGGTCTTTTCAAACGTGCCGGCCACGGACTGGCCGGCGGCAATCACGGCAAGGCAGGACGCCGCGTGAGCGATTGTTTTTATGCGCATAATGTCTCCGTATTCTCTTATTTAGTAAGTGCCAACCTTCACCTTCAACACGACCGGGTTGCCGGTCAGGTTGAGGCCATAATCTGTCTGGTCGCCATTCCAGTTGCGCTCCATGATCCATTTGCCGGCGGCGTCATAGCGGCCCTCTTCCACCCGCGCCCACATGGTCGGCTTGCCTTCGGCCTGATCGATTTTTACCCGCGCACGCTGGCCGATGATGATGAACTCATTGTCGCTGATCTGCGCGATGGCCACGCCACCGTTCGGCATCTCGGTCCCCGCCGGCAGGTCCTTGACGTTCTTGAAGTACTCTCGCTCGCCGAACTGCCACTCGCGGAACGAGATGGTGGCCTTCCAGCCCTTCATGTCCAGCGTCTGCGGCTGACGGTCATCACCCTCGGCAACGCCGTAGGTGCGGCCCTCAAAGGCCCACTTGGCCCACTGGCGTTCCATCGGACGGAAGGCGGCGTAGATTTTGCCGAACGGCTCCACCATGGTTTTGTCGGTGGCCTTGTGACCGAGCGGGAAATTGCTGTAGTCCGCATAGTCGATGCCGAACGGCGCGAAGCCGATGGCGCCCTTGCCCAGCACCAGATAGGTGTAGCGCACGTATTCGGCGGCGTTGCTCATCTCCGGCACCATCAGCGGATTGTCCGCGCGCTGGAAATGCTTGAGCGAGGCGTTGAACTTTTTCCAATCCGGGCCATAGATATCAGGGCCGGCGAAATCGATATGCGGCGCGGCGGCGCGGTAAATGTCGATCACGTCGTAGGTCGGGCCGCCGCTGGCGAAGTTGTCCCGCCACGGCTTGATCGGATCTTCGGTCGAATCGCGCTGCGAGTTATTCACGTACATCGGCAGGTTGTAGACCGCGCGGCCGGCCTTGGCGATTTCCTCGATATAGCTGGCGATGGAATACGCGTGGAAGTACTCATCGGCGTAGTCGCCGTAGACCTGCTTCCAGGTGCCGGTCTTCGCCAGCGGGACCGGCGACTTTTTATAGTCCAGCACCGCCTGCGGCACCGGCTGATTGAACTGCGCCTCGGCTTTCGGCGCGAAGTCGCGCACAAAGCCGTAGGTGCCGACTTCGTTCTCGACCTGCATCATGATCACGGTGCGCTGCGCCTCGTCGATCTTTTTGATGTGGCCCATCAGCGCCACAAACGCCTTCTTGTCGGCCTTCAGCGTCTCCTCGCCTTGCGGCGACAGGCAATAGGTGATCTTGCCGGCCTTGTCCACCATGCGCGGGAAGCGCGCGTTGTTGAACTTGACCCACTCCGGCGTGTAGCTTGGGCCAGTGTTCTTCCAGGTGCCGAACCACAGCAGCACCAGCTTGACCTTGTTCTTGCGGGCTTCCGCCACCAGCGTATCGACGTAGCTGAAATCGAACTTGCCTTCCACCGGCTCGATCTGCTCCCACGCAACCGGGATTTCAAGCGTGTTGGCATGCATGTCCTTGATCGCGGCCCATACTTTATCCAGCGCCTTGGGATAGTTGCTGGAATTTTGCGCCTGCCCGCCGAGAATGACAAAAGGCGCGCCGTCCACCATCAAGGCGAAACGGCCATCCTTCTTGACGATCTGCGGAATGTCCGTGGCGGCGGCCGCGCCAGTGGCGGCCATCATTAAACCGAGGGAGAAAACAAGCTGGCGGGCGGTTTGCTTCATCTGTTAAAACCTTTCATCAAGTTAGAAATCGTAACCCAGTTTTGCCACCGTGCGCGCGTCAACATCGCTTACGCCGCCAGCCCGTCGTTAATCAGTCCCGTCGCCGCGCGGTCCTGATAGGTGCGCGGCGTGCATCCGAGCTCGCGCTTGAAGACCGCGTGCATGTACTGCACCGAGGTGAAGCCGCAGCACAGCGCCACCTCGGCGATGCTGCGTTCCCCGCGCACCAGCATCGACGTCGCGGCATCGAGCTTGAAGCGCAGGATCACGTCATGCACGCTGCAATCGAGCTCCTGGCGGAAATACGATTCCAGCGACGAGCGCGAAATGCCCACATACTCCGCCACCTGGTGCGTCTTGATGCCCTGGCAGGCGTACTGTCGGATGAAGTGGCGCGCGCGCATCACATGCGGATGCTTGGGCGCTTCATGCTGGGTCGACGCCAGCACATTGATGCCGACCGGCGGCACCAGCACACGCGTGCCGCTCATGCGCACGCCGTTCAGCATCTGGTCCAGCAGATGGGCGGCGGTGCGGCCCATCTGCTGCGCGCCCTGAATCACCGAACTCAATGGAATCCGCGTCAACATGCGCGCCAACGGATCGTTGTCGATGCCGATCAGCGCCACCTGCTCCGGCACCGCGATGCCGGCCATGATACAAGCCTGCATCAGCTGCCGCGCGCGCGCGTCGGTGACGGCGATGATGCCGACCGGCTTCGGCAAACCATGCAGCCACTTGATCTGCTGGTCCACCGCCGCGTCCCAGGACGGCGCGCTGGTGCCAACGCCGCGATAGATGTCCGGCGCCATCTTGTCCTGCTCCATCAGCGTGCGGAACGCGTGTTCGCGCTCCTGCGCCCAGCGGTTCTCCTGCGCCGCCGGCAGCGAGAACATGGCGAAGTGGCGCAGGCCGGCCTCGATCAAATGATCGCGGGCCATCTTGATCAACTTGAAGTTGTCGGTGGCGACGTAAGGCACCTCGGCCGGATAGGCGGCCAGGTCTTCATACGAACCGCCCACCGCCACCACCGGCGTGCCGCTGTGCGCCAAGGCGGCGGCCACCGCCGGGTCGTCGAAGTCGGCGATGATGCCGTCGCCCTGCCAACGCTCGATGCCGGCCAGGCGCAGGCGGAAATCCTCTTCCAGGAACAAATCCCAGGCCGCGCGCGTGGAACTCAGATAGGCGGCGACGCCGGCAATCACTTCCCGGTCAAAGATCTTGTTTGCGTTGAATAGCAATGCGATCCGGTGTGACTTCATCTGCATTTCTACTGCTCCAATTCCAGACAAACGTGGCCTTCTTGATATTCTTACACGCTTGCCGGATGCGGCTGATATAACAAATTTCGTATTTTCCATAACGAAATTCACTAAATCAGCCTAAGAAAGTTGCGTTTTTCGACATTCTAGCCATGAAAACGTTGTCAAAGCGGTTCGCCGGCTGGCATGCCGCCTGGAGCGCCGGCTAACCGTGGAAATGTGGTTTATTCACAACGCGGCGACGCCGGACCACGGCCCCAGCCGGCTAGCGGTCCGCTGCCGACAGCAACTTCTTCAGCGCCGGCGCCATGGCCTCGGCCCAGATCTCGTAGCCGCGTTCGTTCGGATGCAGCAGGTCCGGCATAATGTCGGTCGACAGCGTGCCGTCCGCCTGCAGGAAGGCCTGATTGATGTTGGCGAAGAATACCGTGCGCTCATCGGCAAAGCCGGCGATGATGGCGTTGACCTGCTCGTTAATCCGGCGCAGCTTGTCATCCGGCTTCTCGCCGCGCGGGAAGATGGCCAGCAGCAGAATCCGGGTATGCGGCAGGCGCTTGCGCAGCTCGTCGATATTGCGCTGGATGCCGGCCGCCGTGGTCCGCGGATCTTCCTGGCGATGGCCGGTGTTGTTGGTGCCGAACATCAGCACCGCCACTTTCGGATCGAGGCCGTCGACCTCGCCGTGCAGCAGGCGCCACAGCACGTTCTCGGTGCGGTCGCCGCTGAAGCCCTGGTCCAGCGCGCCCAGCGGCTGGTAGACGCGCCGCCATACCGGCAGGCCCTCTTTTTCCCAAGCGTGGGTGATCGAGTCGCCGATGAAGACGATCTGCGCGTTCTTGCCCAGTTGTCTGGCTTCGGCCAGCTTGTCCTCATGGCGCTTGGTCCACCAGTTGATCGACCACGATTCGTTCAGCTTGTCCGGCGTGACGGCGACGGTTTTATAGTCGGGGCAGCTGGCGTTCGGCGCGCCGCGCATCTGGTACGTCACATTTGCGATCGACACCTGGCCGCTGCCGCTGCCGTCCACGGCAAACGGCCGCGTCACGGCGCTGAAGTCATCACCATCGCGGTAGAAGCAGCGCAGCGAAAACACCAGATGCCGCCAGCCTTTGCCGGCGAGCTCGCGGCCCGGCACCAGATACGGCACGCTGCGTTCGCAGTCATCGCCGCAACGCAGCTTGAACGCGATGCCGCCGGCGGACAGCGCCTGCACATTGACGTCGAACGCCAGCACGCCCTCGGCCAAGTACGGCCGCAGATCGACCGGCTGGCCGCTCTGCACGCTCAGCGTGGCTTGCCGGGCCTGGCGGAAGCGCAGCGTCAACGCGTCGTCGCCGCGCGACTTGCCCGACTTGCTGAGCGTGACCACGCTGTCCGGCGCCTTGGCTTGGCCCGCGATCTCGACCACGTCGCCGTCCAGTGTTTTGGGCGCCTCGACATCGGACACCTGAATGCGCCCGGCCGCCGGCGGCTTGCCGTCGTACACATGCAGTGCTTGCGGCGCGGCCGCGAAGGCAACGGAGGACCAGACGGCCAGGATGGCGGCAAGGCGGATAGGCATAGGGATGTCTCGCGTCTATTTTTATGCGCACCATTGTGCTGGCGCGCGCCGCGCACGGCAATTACGAAATTCACCAACCGGCGGAATGATATTCATAGCATCGGGCCAAAATATGCTGTGTGGAAACAACGGCGGTGAATCATTGATTGCTTTTCACGACAAAAATTGCATAAAATACACTCCCATAAAACGATTCCCAAATAATGGCGCCCCGCTCCCGCGCCACCCCTGGCCATACACCGCCATCCCCCCGCCCCTGGGATTAATCGTCATCGTGTCTTGGCCTGGCTTTTTCAAAGCGAGTAGAGATGAACATTTCCAACCTCAAGATCGGCACGCGCCTTGGCGCGGGCTTCGCCGTGGTGCTGGTGCTGATGGCGCTGATCGCCGTGACCGCCATTTCCCGCATTAACCGCATCAATGATGCGACCGCCAACATCATGGAAGACCGCTACGTCAAGGTCCGCCTGACCAAGGAGATCTACGACGAAGTCAACGTGCAGGCGCGCCTGCTGCGCAACGCCGTTATCGGCGCCAAGGACCCGGCCGAAGTGACATCGTCGCTGGGCAGGATGGAGGATTCTGTACAGAAGAACAGGGAGCGGCTGGACAAATTCAAAAGCCTGATCAGCACCTCTAAGGGGCAGGAAGTGTTCGCCAAGCTGATGGAGGCGCGCGCCGCCTACGCGGCGGCACGCGACAAGGCGGCGCAAATGCTGCGCGATGGCCGGGCCGAAGCCGCAGGCTCGTTTGTGTTGAAAGAATTGCGTCCACCGCAGAACGCCTTCCTGGCCGCACTGGCGGACATGATCAAGTTCCAGGAAAGCCTGATGCAGGAATCCGGCGCTCAGGCCGCCAGTGATGGCAAGACCGCGATTCTGTTCACCTTGGTGCTGTCGATGGTGGCGCTGATCGCGTCGGTGGTCATCGGCTGGCTGCTCACCCGCTCGATCACGCGGCCGGTCAACCAGGCCCTGCAACTGGCGCAGACCGTCGCCGCCGGCGACCTGACAGCCCAGGTGCCGACCGCCGCCAAAGACGAGATCGGGCAACTGCTGACCGCGCTCGCCGCGATGAACGACAGCCTCAAACAAATCGTCGGCGAGGTGCGGACCGGCACCAATGAAATCGCCACCGCCACCACCGAGGTGGCCAACGGCAATATGGACCTGTCAGCGCGCACCGAACAGCAAGCCAGCGCGCTGGAGGAAACCGCCTCGTCCATGGAGGAACTGACCTCCACCGTCCGCCAGAACGGCGACAACGCGCGCCAGGCCAACCAGCTGGCGCAGTCGGCCGCCGAGGTCGCGCTGAAGGGTGGCGACGTGGTGTCGCAGGTGGTGGTCACCATGGACTCGATCAACACCTCGGCCAGCAAGATCGTCGACATCATTTCCGTCATCGACGGCATCGCCTTCCAGACCAACATCCTGGCGCTGAACGCCGCCGTCGAAGCGGCCCGCGCCGGCGAACAGGGCCGCGGCTTCGCGGTGGTGGCCTCGGAAGTGCGCAACCTGGCACAGCGCTCGGCCAGCGCCGCCAAGGAAATCAAGGAGCTGATCAGCGACTCGGTCAACAAGGTCGAGGCCGGCAACGAGCTGGTCGGCAGCGCCGGCACCACCATGGGCGAGGTGGTCGACAGCGTGCAGCGCCTGGCCAGCCTGATCGGCGAGATCACGGCCGCCAGCCGCGAGCAGGAAGTCGGCATCGAACAGATCAACGAAGCGGTCACCTCGATGGACACCGTCACGCAGCAGAACGCCGCGCTGGTCGAAGAGGCGGCGGCGGCCACCGGCGCGCTGCAGGATCAGGCGGCGCGCCTGGCGCAGGTGGTCAGCGTGTTCAAGCTGGACAATGTGAGCGCGCCGGCGCCACGGCCGGTGTCCAAGCCAGCCGCAAGGCCGGTGCCGGCGGCCAAGGCCAAGCCGGCCGCAACCACGCCACGGCTGGCGCAGGACAGCGGCCGCCCTGCCGCGACGCCGGCGCGCGCCAGCGTCAAGCCAAAGGACGAAATGGAGTGGGAAGAGTTCTAACGCGGATCGGGGCGGTAGGCGCGCTCGCGGTAGTCGAAATAATCAAAGTCCGCGTGTAGCGCCGTGCCCGCCATGTCCTGGCAGGCCACACCCACAAACGCCCCGGTAAAGTTGGGTTGCCCCGGGGCGTTGGCCTCGTCCGACAGGATGCTGGCGTCGAACTGCTGCGGCAGCCACTGCCAGACGCCGCCGGCGACGCGATAGCCAAAGTACAAGCGTTCCTCGTCGACCTCCACGCGTAACTCCACCGGGCCGGACGGCAGCGCCACCGGGGCGGTGAAGGTGTCCGTCTGCACATGGTTCGGCAAACTGGTCATCACCCGCAGATGCTTGCCGAGCGCTTCATCGTGACTGATGTACAGATAGTGGAACTTCGACGCGTTGTAGTAGCACACCAGTCCGGCCTGCTGCTGATAATGCTCCGGTTCAAACTCCACCAGCGTCGACGCGCTGTAGCAATGCGCTTGCTGACGCCGCGCCACCAGCGACTGGCGGTAGCTGCTGCCCAGGCTCTCGCGGCCATACAGGCGCAGATAGCCCGGCCGGTCGGTCAGACTGAACAACGCCTCCGGCCACGGCGTGCGCAGCCACTGAAATGCGATCGGCAGCGTCGGCGTGTCGAACTCCTCGCGCTCCGGCGCGGGATCGAAGCGATGTTCCGGCAAGCCTGGCGCCGGCGCCTGCAGCGTCGGCGTGCCCTGCCCGTCCAGCGTGCGCAGCCAACCATCGGCGCCCCACACCACTGGCTGCAGCGCGGTCTCCCGTCCCAGCGTGCACACGCCGCGATTGCGCAGCGGCCGGCCGCACAGATAGGCCATATACGTCTGCCCATCCGGCGTCTCGACAATGTCCGCGTGGCCGGCGCGCTGCAACGCGGCGTCCGGTCGGTGGCGGGCGCTGAGCATCGTCTGCTCCGGGTGCAACTCATACGGGCCGTGCAGATCGCGCGCGCGCGCCATCGTCACGCCATGGTTCCATCCAGTGCCGCCCTCGGCGGTGAGCAGATAGTAATAGCCATTGCGCTGATACAGATGCGGCGCCTCGGTCAGGCCATGCGCCGTGCCCTTGAAGAGGTTGGTGCGCTTGCCGATCAGCTTTCCTTCGGCGACCGAATACTCCTGCGCCACGATGCCGTTGAAGCGGTTGCCGCCGGGACGGTGGTCCCACAGCTGATTGAGCAAATACTTGCGGCCGTCGGCGTCGTGGAACAGCGAGGGATCGAAGCCGCTGCTGTTGAGGTAGACCGGGTCCGACCATGGCCCCTCGATCGTCGGGCTGGTGACCAGATAATTATGGAAATCGCGCAAGGACGCGCTGCCGCTCGCGCCGCCGGTGGAGGTCCGGCCATAGCGCTTGACGTCGGTATAAATCAGCCAGAACAAGCCGTCCGCGTAGGTCAGGCAAGGCGCCCACACGCCGCAGGAATCCGGCGCGCCCAGCATATTGAGCTGGCTGGCGCGCGTCAGCGGACGCGTCAGCAGGCGCCAGTGGACCAGGTCGCGCGAATGGTGGATCTGCACGCCGGGGAACCACTCGAAGGTCGAGGTGGCGATGTAGTAATCCTCGCCCACGCGCACGATGGACGGGTCGGGATTGAATCCCTTCAGGATGGGGTTTTGAATCATGACGTTTTCTCTCGCACCAAAGTCCACAGCAGCAGCGCCGCCACCAAATCCAGCACCGCCAGGCTGATGAAGAACGGGGTATAGCCAACGCTCGCCATCAGGCCGCCGATCAGCAGCGAGAACAGCAGCAGGCCGAAATTGCCGAACGTGCCGCACATGCCGGCCACCGTCGCCACCTCGTTGCGGCGGAACAGGTCGGACGACATCGTGATGACCGTGACCGACAGCGTCTGGTGCGCGAAGCCTGCCAGGCTCAGCAAGGCGATCGCCGCATACGGGCTATCGACATAACCGACAAAAGCCACGCCCATCATCATGGTCGCGCCCAGCGTGAAGGCGCCGCGCCGGGCGTTGATCAGACGGACGCCGCGTTTCTGCAGCGCCAGCACCACCATCGGGCCGAACAGGCAGCCGAGGTCGGCGGCAAGGAACGGCAGCCAGGCGAACATGGCGATCTGCGCCAGATCGAAGTGGCGCACCGTGGTCAGGTACAGCGGCACCCAGAACGACAGCGTGCCCCAGGCGGGGTCGGCCAGGAAGCGCGGCAGCGCGATGCCCCAGAAATTGCGCATCTTCAGGATGCTGATGATCGATGGCCGCTTGCCGTCGCCTTCCAGATGCTGTTCCTGGCCGGCGGCGATATGCGCCTTCTCCTGCTGCGACAGCAGGCGATGGCGGGACGGCGCGTCATACAGCAGCAACCACATCGCCACCCAGATCAGGCCCAGCGCGCCGGTGATGACAAACGCCGACTGCCAGTTGTAATGCAGGATGGCCCACACCACCAGCGGCGGCGCCAGCATCGAACCGAACGAGGCGCCGATATTGAAAATGCCGCCCGCCATGCCGCGTTCCTTGGCCGGGAACCATTCGGACACGGCCTTCATGCCGGCCGGGTTGGCCGAGCCCTCGGCCAGGCCCAACAGCCCGCGCAGCACGGCCAGCGTCTGCCAGTTGGTGGCCATGCCGTGCAGCATGCAGATGATCGACCAGGCGGTCGCGAACATGGCGAAGCCGAACTTCAGGCCGATCACATCGAGCACATAGCCGGCCAGCGGCTGCAGCATGATGGCGCCCTGGAAGGCGGCGGTGATATAGGAGTATTCCTTGGTGGTGATGCTGAGTTCGGTCATCAGCGTGGCGGCCGCCACCGACAGCGTGCTGCGGGTCAGGTAGTTGAGCACCGCCCCCAACATGATCAGGCTGATCATCCACCAGCGAAGTCCCCGGATTTTTTTAGTGAGCATGGTTGCGCAAACATTTTTTAATGGCTGCCACCATAACACATTATCCGGGCAAAATGATTGCGCAAACCTTCAGTTTCCGTTGCGCGCTGCAGCATCGGCTGCCGCCGCGCAGGCTGGTATTGTCGACGGAATCCGTCTAGGATGCAGTCTTCGGAGACCACACACAAAACACTATGCTGGTTAAACACATTATGAGCCGCAACGTGGTGACGGTCGGGCTCGACGACACGCTGGCGCTGGTCAAGGAAATCTTTGATCACAGCAAGTTCCATCACCTGCTGGCGATGGAGCAAGGTGAATTGCTGGGCGTGGTGTCGGACCGCGACCTGTTCAAGGCACTCAGTCCGAACATCGGCACCAGCACCGAAACCTACAAGGACACGGCCACGCTGAACAAGCGGGTGCACCAGATCATGTCGCGCAAGCCAAAGTACCTGCGCGAGGACGCGACGGTGGATGCGGCGATCGCCATGTTCACCGAACACCCGATCTCCTGCATCCCCATCCTCAGCGACGACGACCGCCTGGTGGGCATCCTCAGCTGGCGCGACATCCTGCGCAGCCTGCACAGCCGCCACTCCGACGAAGAATCCTGAACTCCCCAGCCGGGCCGAGTTCAACGGCCCGGCCCTTGGTCGCCTTAATGACCTTCCGAAGCATTAAACATCGACTTCGCGTAGATCAAGCCCAGCCCATAGCCGCCGCCGTTGACAATCGCGGTCGCGACGGTTTCATCATACGTCTCGCCACGCGCCCAGTCGCGCTGCAGTTCCAGCAGATATTGCAGCGAGGTCATTGGACGAGCGCCAGCCTGCACCATGCGTTCAACGGCGCGCTCATGCGCCTCATCCGAGACATCGCCGCTGGCATCGGTGATGACGTAGACTTCAAACCCCTGGTCCAGGGCCGACAGCGCCGGGCCGACGATGCATACCGAGGTCCACAGGCCGGCCAGCACGATCTTGTCCTTGCCGATGGCGTTGACGCGCTCGGCGATACGCGGGTCTTCCCAGGTGTTCATGGTGGTGCGGTCGATCGCCGTTTCGTTCGGGAACACTTCCTTGATCTCGTTGAAGATCGGACCGGAGAACGATTTTTCCGCCACCGTGGTCAGGATGGTCGGCACCTTGAATTCTTTCGCCGCCTTCGATACCAGCGCGACGTTGTTACGCAGCTGGACCGGGTCGATGGACTTGGTGGCAAACGCCATCTGCGACTGGTGATCGATCATGATCAGGGTGTGGTTGCTTGGGTTCAGCAGCGTTTGACCTGGTTTAGCGATTGCGGTTGGCATACTATGTTCTCCTAAGATATTCAAAAATTTCGATTTTGTGTTTAGCGCAGTGTTTCGCGCTGATGGAGTCATTATGCTTGGGGCGTGGCGAAACAAAAAGCGGAAAAATTTATGGCTTATTATCGAAATTTTCGAATATCCGGTTTGGCGCTGAGAACGCCCCCGCTATCTGTCGGTTAGGGCGCGGTTCCGGTATCATTCGGCATGAACAAGATTTCCTCTCAACCGTTTATCATTGGTGTCGCAGGCGGTAGCGGCAGTGGCAAGTCCACCGTATCCCAACAAGTACTGGCCGCGTTTGGCGCGGACATGGTCTCTGTCGTCATGCAGGACGACTACTACTGCGACCAAACCCACCTCAGCCCGGAAGTACGCGCCCAGCAGAATTACGACCACCCGCAGGCATTCGAATGGCCGCTGCTGGTGCAGCACGTGCAGGCCTTGCGCAATGGCGAGGCGATCGAGATGCCCGAGTACGACTTCACGGTCCACAACCGCTCCAACCGCACTATTCCGGTCAAGCCCGCCCCGGTGATCGTGATCGAGGGCCTG
Source organism: Duganella lactea (assembly GCF_009857505.1). Lineage (GTDB taxonomy): Bacteria > Pseudomonadota > Gammaproteobacteria > Burkholderiales > Burkholderiaceae_D > Rugamonas > Rugamonas lactea. The sequence continues at coordinate 134,587 of NZ_WWCP01000008.1, read as the reverse complement.
TTTGCCTTGTATGACGAGGATTTGCGCGACATGATGTCGCTGAAGATTTTTGTCGATACCGCTTCCGACATCCGCTTCATCCGCCGCATGCAACGCGACATCACCGAACGCGGCCGCTCGGTCGAAAGCGTCGTCAGCCAGTATCTGGAAACCGTGCGCCCGATGCATAAGCAATTCATCGAACCGACCAAGCGCAACGCCGACGTCATCATTCCGCACGGCGCCAACGGCCCGGCGGTCGATATGATTACCACCAAGGTGGCGAGCGTGATCGGCCAGGTGAAGCGGTCCTGACTTTAGCCGTGAGGACTGGGCATGGGCATCACTACCCAGCCCTCGCGGCGGCAGTCAGACGACTCGAAGCGACCAGCCCGAACCTCACATCGTCATTCCCGCGAAGGCGGGAATCCATAGAACGCTTGCAGAGCAAATTAATCAGCGCATCGACTCGGACTTGATCCGCCCCGAATCGCCGAAAATCACTGCCCAGGCCCGCCCTCATGCCTCCCCATCAGTAGCGGCAAAATTCCGGCCGCGCTGATCTGTCATTGCTGGCGTTAAAACTGCTCCCACTCCTCCGCTTCCGCCTGCGCCACCTGTTTCACCGGGGTGGCAGCCACAGGTTTAGCCTTGGCGCTGCTGGCGATACGCCGTGCGGCCGGCTGCGTCACGGTCGGGCGGGCGGCGGGACGCGGTGCTGGCCGGCTGGCCGCCGCCTGCTGCCCCACCTTGAACACGCTGACGACCTCGGACAGCATGGCAGCCTGCTCCTGCATCGAATTGGCGGCAGCCGCCGCCTGTTCGACCAGCGCCGCGTTCTGCTGCGTCACCTCGTCCATTTGCGCGATGGCCGAATTGACTTGCTCGATGCCCATGGTTTGTTCCGCGCTGGCCGAGGAGATCTCGCTCATGATGTCGGTCACGCGGGTGATCGACTGCACGATGTCGGCCATGGTCACGCCGGCGTTATCGACCAGCTTGCTACCTGCGGCCACCTGACTCACGGAGTCTTCGATGAGCACCTTGATTTCCTTGGCCGCCGCCGCCGAGCGTTGCGCCAGGTTGCGCACTTCGGTGGCCACCACGGCAAAGCCCCGCCCTTGCTCGCCGGCACGCGCCGCTTCCACGGCGGCGTTGAGCGCCAGGATATTGGTCTGGAAGGCAATACCATCGATGACGCCGATGATGTCGACGATTTTCTGGGACGACTGGTTGATCGATGCCATCGTATCGACCACCTCGTTCACCACCGCGCCGCCCTTGACCGCCACTTCCGACGCCGACACGGCCAGCTGGTTGGCCTGGCGCGCATTGTCGGCGTTCTGCTTGACCGTGCTGGTCAGCTCTTCCATCGAGGAAGCCGTCTGTTCGAGGGAACTGGCCTGCTCCTCGGTCCGCGCGGACAGATCGAGGTTGCCCGCCGCGATTTGCGAGGAAGCCGTGGCGATGGTATCGGTCCCTCCCCGGACGCGCCCGACGATTTCGGCAAGCTGGTCGCGCATCTGTTTCATCGAGAAAATCAGGCTGCCGCGGTCGCCGGGGCGCAGCACGACGTCCGCCTCCAGGTCGCCATTGGCGATATTTTGCGCCACGGTCATGGCATAAACGGGCTCGCCGCCCAGCTGACCGAGGATGCTGCGGGTAATCAAGAAGCCGGCGACGATGGACGCCAGCACCCCCGCCAGCGAGACGGCGATAATCAACGCCCTGCTGCGCTCATAGCTTTCGTGCGCTTCCCGCGCGGTATCGTCGCTGATTTTGATTTCGTAATCGCGGAATTCGATCAGCGCGTTAATCCATTTATCGAGTGCGGGTCCAGTCTCTTCCATGAGCACATCGGGGCCTTGGGGGTCATTGGCAAACCCCAGCGCGGCTGCTTTTTTCACCAGCGGCAACGCCACCACCTTCAGTTGTGCGATCCGGACCAGGTGGTCGCGTTCCTCCTTGCTGGTGTCCGTATCCTTGTTAAACAGCACTTCAAGGTCGGCAATCGCCTTGTCGTAGGCCACCACGCTCTTGTCGAAGATGTCTTTCTGTACCGTCATCCGGGGCATGTCGCTCAGCACGATCAGGTTACGCATGGCGGATGACGACTTCTGGGCTTCGCCGATCGCCTTCGAAATCTGGTTCGACTCCTGGCCGTTGAAATCGACCGTCGCAATCAGCGAGTCGTTCAGCGAGGACAGCTTGGTGATGCCCATAGCCGCGATCACGACCGAGATGGTCAGCGCGATGCCGAAACCGAGCGCCAACCGGGTTCCGACCTTTAGTGTATGAAACGACATGATTTTCCCTGATTTGAGTAGGACAACAAAATTAATGATGATTTTTATTGACCATATGAAAATTAAAATGCATCGAGGAAATTATACTATTGGTGATAAAACCTGCAACGCCATCTTGTCGATCTGTTTTTACATTGCAACATTTCCACATGACAGTTTCTGATTGGGAACATTTGGCCATGCAGTGGCATGGTGTCACCCGCCCCGTTACTGCCCCGTTATATACAGGCCTTGATCCTTAAGGTTTTGGCCAGCCAAGTTCGGCATCATTGCTGCCCGGCGCAGCGGGCGGACAGTTAAGTGTTTGCGCGCATTAAAAACTGACACGATGGTGGGGAGAAATGGTGCTTTTGGGAATGTTTGCGGGCGCTGCGCGCTGCGCCTCCGGCGCGCCACCGCACTGCGGTGGCAGTTGGACGATTCGGAGCGGCTCGCCCCGGCAGGGGCGATGCCTTCGAATCCCCCTCTCTCCGCCAGGAACACAAATGCAAACAGGCCACCCGAGGGTGGCCTGTTTGCATTTGTGTTCCTGGCGGAGAGAGGGGGATTCGAACCCCCGATAGGTTTGACCCTATACACGCTTTCCAGGCGTGCGACTTCAACCACTCATCCACCTCTCCTGATGTTCCCAAACCTCGGGAAGCGCCGAATTATAGCAAAGATTCCGGACTGCACCAACATTATTTGCCCGTCCATCATCACCTCTGCACGGATTCCGGCTTGCGCCGGAATGACGGGCGGTTAAGACGCTGCCCGACGCGCGGGTTACGACGTCTCTTTCAACTGCTCCAGAATCGCCGGATTCTCCAGCGTCGATACGTCCTGCGTAATGCTTTCGCCTTTGGCCAGCACGCGCAGCAGACGACGCATGATCTTGCCCGAACGCGTCTTCGGCAAATTGTCACCGAAACGGATCTCTTTCGGCTTGGCGATCGGTCCGATCTCCTTTGCCACCCAGTTCCTTAACTCCAGCGCCAGCTTCTTGGCCTCGTCGCCAGTCGGCCGCGCTTGCTTGAGCACGACGAACGCGCAGATCGATTCGCCCGTCGTGTCGTCCGGCTTGCCTACCACCGCCGCCTCCGCCACCAGCGGATTTGCCACCAGCGCCGATTCGATTTCCATCGTGCCCATGCGGTGACCCGATACGTTCAGCACGTCGTCGATCCGGCCGGTGATGGTGAAATAACCCGTGTCCTTGTTGCGGATCGCGCCGTCGCCGGCCAGATACATCTTGCCGCCCAGCTCTTCGGGGAAGTAGGACGTCTTGAAGCGCTCCGGGTTGTTCCAGATGGTGCGGATCATCGATGGCCATGGCCGCTTGACCACCAGGATGCCGCCCTGCCCGTTCGGCACGTCCTGCCCCGACTCGTCCACAATCGCGGTCATGATGCCCGGCAGCGGCAAGGTGCATGAACCCGGTACCATCGGCGTCGCGCCCGGCAGCGGCGTGATCATGTGGCCGCCGGTTTCGGTCTGCCAGAAGGTGTCGACGATCGGGCATTTTTCGCCGCCCACTTGCGTGTAGTACCACATCCACGCTTCCGGATTGATCGGCTCGCCCACGCTGCCCAACAGGCGCAGCGACGACAGGTCGAAGTTCTTCGGGTGGACTTTCGGGTCCACATCGGAGGCCTTGATCAGCGAACGAATCGCCGTCGGCGCGGTGTAGAAGATGCTGACCTTGTGCTTGGCGACGGTTTCCCAGAAGCGCCCGGCGTGCGGGTAGGTCGGGATGCCTTCAAACACCACTTGCGTCGCGCCCACCGCGGTCGGGCCGTAGGCGATGTAGCTGTGACCGGTCACCCAGCCGATGTCGGCGGTGCACCAGTAGACGTCACTCGGCTTGATGTCGAACGACCATTTCATCGTCAGCGCCGCCCACAGCAGGTAGCCGCCGCTGGCGTGCTGCACGCCTTTCGGCGTGCCGGTCGAGCCGCTGGTGTAGAGGATGAACAGCGGGTGTTCCGCTTCCACCCACTCCGGCTCGCAGTCGGCCGACTGGCCGTCGACCAGCTCGTGCAGCCACAGGTCGCGGCCGGCCTTGAAGGCGATGTCGCCGCCGGTGCGCCGGTAGACGATGACGTCCTTGACCGAGTCGCAGCCGCCCAGGCCCAGCGCTTCGTCGACAATGGCTTTCAGCGGCAGGCGTTTGCCGCCGCGTAGTTGTTCGTCGGCGGTGATCACGGCCACGGCGCCGGCGTCGATGATGCGCTCTTGCAGCGATTTGGCCGAGAAGCCGCCAAACACCACCGAGTGGGTGGCGCCGATGCGCGCGCAGGCCTGCATCGCGGCCACGCCTTCCACCGACATCGACATGTAGATGATGACGCGGTCGCCCTTCTTGATGCCGCGCGCTTTCAGGCCGTTGGCGAATTTGCAGACTTTTTCGTGCAGTTGCCGGTAGCTGACATGGGTGGCCGTGCCGTCGTCCGCTTCAAAGATGATGGCGGTCTTGTCGGCGTTGCCGTTCTGTAGGTTGCGGTCGAGGCAGTTGTACGAGACGTTCAGCTTGCCGTCCTCGAACCATTGGTAGAACGGGGCGTTGTCTTCGTTGAGGGTGCGGGTGAAGGGCGTTTGCCAGTCCAGGTGTTCCTTGGCCAGGCGCGCCCAGAAGCCTTCGTAGTCGGCTGCCGCTTCGGCGCACAGCGCGTTGTAGGCGTCCATACCGGCCACCGCCGCCTGTGCCGCGAACGCCGCCGATGGCGCGAAGATACGGGTTTCCTGTGGTCCTTGGGTAGTTGTGCCGCTCATGTTGTCTCCAATGTAGTAATCGTTTGCCATCAACATAAACCTGATCGCTTACTGCGCCCTTACAGCCGGCCTATCCCGGCGGAGGATGGCCTGCCAATTGATTTTACCAATATTTCAATGCAGCCCACCGATGCGGTCGCCCGGCGGCGCGTGTAAAATGTCGGCAGTTTTCTAGTCTGCCTTATTTCCTGGAGTTTTGCCGATAATGACCGAGCCTAAACCTAAGCTGCGCCCTTTGCCCGCTTTTATCTTTATGACCCGCTGGCTGCAGTTGCCGCTGTATCTCGGCTTGATTCTGGCGCAATGCGTGTATGTATTCCATTTCTGGGTCGAGCTGAAAGACCTGATCGGCGCCGCCTTCGGCAACGACGCCGCGCTGCAGCACATCATCCAGGCCGTCGCCGTGCCAAACTCGCCGTTGCCGGAGAAACTCAACGAAACCACCATCATGCTGGTGGTGCTCGGCCTGATCGACGTGGTGATGATTTCCAACCTGCTGGTGATGGTCATCATCGGCGGCTATGAAACCTTCGTCTCGCGCATGAACCTCGACACCCATCCGGACCAACCGGAGTGGCTGTCGCACGTCAACGCCTCGGTGCTCAAGACCAAGCTGGCGATGGCGATCATCGGCATTTCGTCGATCCATCTGCTGAAGACCTTCATCAACGCCGCCTCGTACCCGTCGGAAGTCATCATCGCGCAGACCGCCATTCACGTGGTGTTCCTGCTGTCGGCCATGGCCATCGCCTATACCGACCGCCTGACGACCATCACGCACCACGATTCGAAACACCATTAAGCCCCCCCTCACGCGAGAACATCATGACCATCATAAAGCAAGAAGACCTGATTGAATCCGTTGCCGCCGCACTGCAGTACATCAGCTACTACCACCCGGCTGACTATATCGAGCACCTGGCCCGCGCCTACGAGCACGAGCAAAGCCCGGCGGCGAAAGACGCCATCGCGCAGATCCTGACCAACTCGCGCATGTGCGCCGAGGGCAAGCGTCCGATCTGCCAGGACACCGGCATCGTCAACGTCTTCCTGAAGATCGGCATGGGCGTGCGCTTCGAGGGCTTCACCGGCACCGTCACCGACGCCGTCAACGAGGGCGTGCGCCGCGCCTACAACTACGATGACAACAAGCTGCGCGCCTCGATCGTCGCCGACCCGCATTTCGACCGCAAGAACACCAAGGACAACACGCCGGCCGTGGTCCACATGGAGCTGGTCGAGGGCAACACGGTCGACGTCAAAGTGGCGGCCAAGGGCGGCGGCTCGGAAAACAAGTCGAAGATGATCATGATGAATCCGTCCGATTCGCTGATCGACTGGGTGCTGAAAACCGTGCCGACCATGGGCGCCGGCTGGTGCCCGCCGGGCATGCTGGGCATCGGCATCGGCGGCACCGCCGAGAAGGCCATGCTGATGGCCAAGGAAGTGCTGATGGAAGACATCGACATGTACGAGCTCAAACAGCGCGGTCCGCAGAACAAGCTGGAAGAACTGCGTATCGAACTGTGCGACAAGATCAATGCGCTGGGCATCGGCGCGCAGGGCCTGGGCGGCCTGACCACGGTGCTGGACGTCAAGATCATGATGCACCCGACCCATGCCGCCTCGAAGCCGGTCGCCATGATCCCGAACTGCGCCGCCACCCGCCACGGCCACTTCGTGCTGGACGGCTCGGGCCCGGCCTACATGACGCCGCCACCGCTGTCGACCTGGCCGGACGTGTCGTGGGCGCCGGACACCGAGAAGTCGCAACGCGTCAACCTGGACACGCTGACCAAGGAGGAAGTCGCCTCGTGGAAGCCTGGCCAGACGCTGCTGTTGAACGGCAAGATGCTGACCGGCCGCGACGCCGCGCACAAGCGCATTCAGGACATGCTGGCGCGCGGCGAAGAGCTGCCGGTGGACTTCAAGAACCGCGTCATCTACTACGTCGGCCCGGTCGATCCGGTGCGCGATGAAGTGGTCGGCCCGGCCGGTCCCACCACCGCCACCCGCATGGACAAGTTCACCGACATGATGCTGGAGAAAACCGGTCTGATCGCGATGATCGGCAAGGCCGAGCGCGGCCCGGCGGCGATCGAGTCGATCAAGAAGCACCAGTCGGCTTACCTGATGGCGGTGGGCGGCTCGGCCTACTTGGTGTCGAAAGCCATCAAGGAATCGAAAGTGCTGGGCTTTGCCGACATGGGCATGGAAGCGATCTACGAGTTCAACGTGGTCGATATGCCGGTGACGGTGGCGGTCGATTCGCAGGGCACCTCGGTGCACAACACCGGTCCGGCAGAATGGAAGACGCGCATCGAGCAACTGAACGTGCCTGTCGTGACCGCCTGATGCTCAACGTCCGCCCGCCCGCCGCCCCCATCGGCGTCTTCGATTCCGGCGTGGGCGGACTGTCGGTGCTGCGCCATATCCGCGCGCAGTACCCGAACGAGCATCTGATCTATGTGGCCGACTCCGGCCACGCGCCGTATGGCGACAAGACCGAGGAGTACGTCGTCGAGCGCGCGCTGGCGGTGACCGATTTTTTGCTGTCGCACGGCGCCAAGGCGCTGGTGGTGGCGTGCAATACCGCCACCGTCGCCGCCATCAAGGCGGTGCGCATGCGGTACACCGATCTGCCGGTGGTGGGCGTCGAGCCTGGCCTGAAGCCGGCGGCGGCGGCCTCGCGCAACGGCAAGGTCGGCGTGCTGGCGACGGCGCGCACGCTCAAGGGCGAAAAGTTCCTGCAACTGCGCACGCAGATCAGCGAGGCGACGCGGGCCGAGTTCCTGCTGCAGCCGGCGGTCGGTCTGGTCGATGAAATCGAAAAAGGCGACCTGCGGGCGCCGGCCATAGACGCCATGCTGGAAAAGTATGTAGCGCCGCTGCTGGACCAGGGCGCCGATACGCTGGTGCTCGGCTGCACCCACTACCCTTTCGTCACAGCCGGCATCGAACGCGTGCTGCACACGCACGGGCGCGACGCGGTGACGCTGATCGATACCGGCGACGCCGTGGCGCGCCAGCTGGGCCGCTTGCTGGAGGCGGCCGGCCTGTTGCGGCCGGAGCTGAAACCGGACGCCACGCTGCACGGCTACACCAGCGGCGACCCGGCGGCGTTGCGCCAAGCCTTCAACGATTTGCTCGGTTTGCAGCCCGCCGTGGAAAAGATGGCGGTTTAAGCCAGTGCTCGGGCATCGAAAAGATGCTGAAATTAAATTTGCAGGAATCGGAACAGGCTTGTATAATTCTGGCTCGTTGTTCAGCACTAGCTGGATAACAAAACAGCGGTGGCTGTAGCTCAGTTGGTAGAGTCCAGGATTGTGATTCCTGTTGTCGTGGGTTCGAGCCCCATCAGCCACCCCAAGAATTAAGTGAAAAGCCCAGTCTCCGGACTGGGCTTTTTGCGTTTCAGCCACCTTGTTGATGCACCTCCATCCAACCTGGCGCGACAGCCGTTACGCTGTCTCGATCATAATGAGGAGACCGCCATGCCACATAGGAGCTTGCTTGACAACGAATCAAAGCGGCCAGATGATGACCCAGTTCCGTCAAGAATAGAGGCTGTGACCATGAACCAGCTCATCACAGCGGTTGAGATCATCAAATCCAACTACGCCACCAAGGAAGATCTCGCCGGCATCAAGGAAGACCAGGCCGTGATCAAGAGTAATTACGCCACCAAGGAAGATCTCTCCAGCGTCAAGGAAGATCTGGCCGTGATCAAGAATAATTACACCACAAAAGAAGAACTCGCTACCGTCAAGGCAGACCTGGATATAATCAAGAGCAATTACGCTACGAAAGAAGAACTCGCCACCCTGAGTGGCAAGGTCGACGTCCTCGCCAGCAATCAGCAAGCCTTGCAAGCCAACTTGCTGGCCTTCCAGGCCCACGCCGTGGAGAACTTCGTCACCAAGGCAGAACTTTCCGACGCCGTGTACCAGCTCACGTGGCGCATGGCGGGCTTCGCTGTCGCCAGCGTCAGCGCCACTGCGGCATTTGTGCGTTATCTCTAAATCCTGGCGGCGGCACGCTGGGCTTTGACTTGGGCGCCGATTTTATTCAGCGCGTCCATCACGGTACCGGGATTGAAGGGTTTGACGATGTAGCCTTTGGCGCCGTTGCGCAGCGCGTGCTCCACGGTGCGGCGATCGGTGCTGGCCGTCACCATCAGTACCGACGTCTTCGGATACTTTTCGCTGATCCAGTTCAACAGTTCCAGGCCATCGCCACCGGGCATCACCACATCCAGACAGACGATGTCGACCTGCAGCGAACGTAGCCGGGTGCGCGCCGCCTCGGCGGTGCCGGCGTCGCCCACCACATCGTATGCATCGCCCTGAATGATCGCCCGCAACAGACCGCGAGTCATTTCATTGTCGTCGATGATGAAGACGCTCAATCCCTGATGCAATGACATACCCTCCTCCGCTAACTATCATCCTGGCAACTATACCGCAGTCTCCTTACAGTTATGTAAGTATGCAACATTTCGTCTACATTAATTGCCCATCGGAACTACATTACCGCTACAATAGAACGCTCGTTTGCATTCCAATGCAAAGCGTTCCAATGCAAAGCGTTCCAGCCCAGCTTATCCCCTAACCCCGCATAAGTCCATGTCACAAGAAAAACCGATTATTGAAGTCACCACGTATAGCAAAGATACGCCCATCGGCCGCCCGGACATCGATGGCCGTGCCGGCGTGTTCGTTCCCTCGGAGACGTTTGACGCCGGCGGCAACGCCACCATCCGCATGGGGGCGGGGATTGTCGGCTACGGCAACCCGGATGGCACGCTGACCATCTACTTTGAAAGCAACCGCTTCGATGAAAGCAGTCTGCACAAGTGGGAAAACAAGGCCCGCAAGGCCTATGACCGCATGGTGATGGGCGCGCCCACCGTGTCCAAAGCCAAGATGAACGCCAGCATGCTGGAGCAGGTCGGCATCATCGACGGCATGGGCATCCACCTGAAACAGCCGGATCGTTTGCAGCAATGGCTGGAACGCTCCAACGCGCTGGACACCGCGCCGGCCAACCCGGTCACGCTGTGGAAAACCAAGTAAAAGTTGGCGAAAAGATAGAGATGAGCTGTTGTCCTACATATCGGCGGACAGTTGGCTGATGCCGCAGGCACCGGGCCTGCATTATTCTGGACGCATCACATCTCTTTTCAGGAGGCCGTCATGGCACGCTATATCAACGTCGCAGTAGGCGCTTTGCTGATTATGCTGGCTGGCGCCTCGACCTATGAACTGTGTTCGGAGAACGTACTGAGCAAGGCTTCAATCTACACGCTGCGCTAACCTGCCGCAACGTCGTCCCGGCGCAGGCCGGGCCCCATACTGAAGTTGAGCGGCATGCGCTCTATGGATTCCCGCCTGCGCGGGAATGACGAAGTTTTCAGCCTTAACGGTGACGATAGCCGCCGCGTCCACCCCAACGGCCGCCGCCGCAGCACCAGCGGCTATAGGAAAATCCCAGGCTTAAAGACACCGGCGGGTAGTAATACGGCGAGTAATACACGGGCGCAGGCTGGTAGTAGACCGGAGCCGGCTGGTAATACACGGGCGCGCTGACGTAGGTGGTGGTCGAGGTGCTGTAAACCGGCTCGGTGCTATACACCACACGCGACTGCGACTGTGGCGGCAACTCCTCGGTCCAGGTACCGGACTGCACGGTCGATCCCGCCGGCAGCACCTCGACGGTATGCCATTGATAAGGGTCGTGCGCGCGTGGGGCGGCGGTGTAGTACGGCCGCTGCGTGGCGCAGCCGGTGAGTGCCGCCAGCGCGGCAATGGCGACAACGATAGTTTTCATGACGGTTCTCCTCATACGAGATCGTACTATATAAGGAAGCGCGGCGCCGTTCGCGCGCCATTACAGTTTATTACACTCGCAATACCCGCGAAAAATACACGCGAAAAAAAAGGAACCGCGACACGGTTCCTTTTTTTGTTCCGGCACGCGCGGACCAGATCAGTCCAGCTTCCAGGCGTAGTCCACTTTGGTCCAGGTTTCGGCCGGCGCGCCATCCTTGGTGCCCGGCTTGAATTTGCAGGCGCTCAGCGCCTTGATGGCGGCCTTGTCCAGATTCTTGAAGCCGCTGCTTTTATCGACTTTCGAATCGGCCACGCTGCCATCGACCTTCACCAGGAAGGACATCGAGACCGTGCCCTGCTCTTCATTCATCAGGGACGCTTTCGGATATTCGGCCTTGCAGGTTTTCGCATCAAACGCCGCTGGCACCTCGGCGGCAAACGCTACCGGCGCAGCCGACACCAACACCGCCGCCATCACACTCAACCAACGCTTATTTTTAGACATCTGATTTCCCCAAAGTGGTATGCATCACGCGTGCAGGCCATGCCCATGCATGGCCCGTTTGAGACGAATTACAGCTTCCAGCTATAGTCGACCTTGGTCCAGGTCTGGGCCACGGCGCCGTCCTTGGAGCCGGGCTTGAACTTGCAGGCGCTCAGCGCTTTCAGGGCTGCCTTGTCCAGGTTTTTGTAGCCACTCGATTTTTCCACTTTGGAGTCCACCACGCTGCCGTCGGTGCCGACCAGGAAGGCCATGGTCACGTCGCCTTGCTCTTCGTTCATCAGCGAGGCTTTCGGATATTCCGCCTTGCAGTTCTTGTCGTTCAGCGAGGCAGGCACTTCAGCGGCGAACGCCGAGGTGGCGGCGGACAGCAGGACAGCGGCGATTACAGATTTGTTCATTATGCGATTTCCCAACAATTTGTTTTTAGGTACTGGTTAAACGAACTCCACAGCGGGCCATGGGTCCACAAGGGCGGACGGCAGACTGCGGCAAAGATTTTTAGAACTCTTCCCACTCGTCGCTGGCGGCGGTGCTGGCTGCTGCCGTGGCGACTTTCTTCGGTTTGGCTGCGGGTGCGGGTGCTGGCGTGGCTTTCACCGCCAGTTTCTTCACCGGAGCGCGGGCGGCGGCGATCGGTTTGATCGGTTTGACCACTGCCACCTTGGCGGCTGGCGCCGGCGCGGCCACTACCGCGGCGCGCTCCTCACCTTCCACCAGCTTGAAGATGCTGACCACGCGAGCCAACTCGCCAGCCTGATCTTGCAAGCTTTGTGCTGCGGCGGCGGCTTCTTCCACCAGCGCGGCATTCTGTTGGGTCATGCTGTCCATCTCGATGATGGACTGGTTGACCTGGGCAATACCAGCGCTCTGTTCCTGGCTGGCGTTGGCGATTTCACTCATGATGTCGGTCACGCGGCGCACCGAGGTGACCACCTCGTCCATCGTCACACCGGCCTGGCCGACCAGCTTGGTGCCGGCGCCGACCTTCTCGACCGAGTCATCGATCAGGACCTTGATTTCCTTGGCCGCCGCGGCGCTGCGCTGCGCCAGGTTGCGCACTTCCGACGCCACCACCGCGAAACCGCGGCCTTGCTCACCGGCGCGGGCCGCTTCCACGGCGGCGTTCAGCGCCAGGATGTTGGTCTGGAAGGCGATCCCATCGATAACGCCGATGATGTCGACAATCTTCTTGGCCGACGCGTCGATCGAGCTCATGGTGTCGACCACTTCCGACACCACCTGGCCGCCCTTGACCGCCACATCCGATGCGACCGAGGCCAGCTGGTTGGCTTCACGGGCGTTGTCGGCGTTCTGTTTCACTGTCGAGGTCAGTTCGTCCATGGCCGACGCGGTTTTCTCCAGCGACGACGCCTGCATTTCGGTACGCGACGACAGATCGACGTTGCCGGCGGCGATTTCACGCGAGGCGGTGCCGATGGTCTCGGTGCCGGTGCGCACCTGGCTGACGATGTCACGCAGGCTGTTGCGCATCTCACGCATCTCGACCACCAGGCTGTTCTTGTCGGCGCCGGTGGTGTTGATCGAGATCGACAGGTCGCCGCCGGCGATCGCACCAGCGATCGAGGCGGTGTAGTCCGGTTCGCCGCCCAGCTGTTTCTGCAGGCTGCGGGTGATCACCAGGGCCGCGGCCACCGAAATAGCGACCGCCAGCAGCCCCATGGCAATCATGAAGGTGCGCGCGCTGGCGAAGCCGCTGGCGGCATCCACCTGCATCTGCGCGTTCATCTTGTCTTCCAGCTCGCCCAGTTGCTCCAGCGCGGCCATCCATTTTTTCTGCGCCGGGCGGATTTCCTTCACCAGCACGCGGGTGGCCTCTTCCGGCTTGGCCGCCAGCCACAGCTCCGATGCCTTGGCGATGGCCGGCATCGCCTGCGCCTCGCCTTCCTTGACGGCGGCCAGCAGCGTCTTCTCTTCGGGCGTGGCTTCGACCGCGAACTGCGCGCTCAACTTGTCCTGGAATTCAGCGTACTTGGTGGCCAGCTCCTTGTTGCGCTTCATGTCCGTTTCCATGTCGGCCGGATCGGCGATCAGGGTCAGCACGCGCAGCGAGTTGACGCGCTCGGAAACGTTGTTGCGCATGTCCACCACCAGGCGGGACACGACGTTGTTCACGCTGATCACGTGATCCAGACGATCCTGAATCTGCGCCATGCGCACGATGCCGACCGCGGTGACGGCAATCAGGAATAACAGCACCAGGGCGAATCCGAGGCCCAGACGCGTACCGACCTTCATTTTTGCTAAATTCATTTCGTCTTCTTCTTAAGTAACACCGTTAATAGAAGTTGCCTTGGACCGCGTCATTTTTTAGGATGCCGCCCAAACAAAACCCTTGCTGCAAAGTAATAAGTCATGACAGTAGCAAACAATGACTGCGAATGCAAAAGATGTCGCTCCACCGGCAACTTGCATGTAGCTTTTTTGACTCGCAATACACCACGAAAGTCGGTGGATATGTGTGTATATTCAGGAATTATAGATGTAAATTTTGCCTCAGAGCAAGCAATTACTGCCCGGAAAATACGCAAACGAACTTTCTGTGTGGAAATGCCACCACAGCCAATGAAAGTTAGCTAAGATAGGTATTTCTACGTAGTAACACGCAGTCGGGCGGCGGCTTCGAGAAGCAGCAAAGCGTCGCCGTTGGCGAGCTTTTTGGAGTCGGACAGGGTCTGGCGGAAGGCGCGCGCGCCGGGCAGGCCGGTCATGATGCCGAGCATATGGCGGGTGATGGAATTGAGCTTCAGGCCGAGCGGGCCGTACTGGGCCAGTTGGGCCTGGATGTAGGGCACCATGGCTTCCAGCACCTGTTCGCGGGTCTTCGGCGCGCGGCTGTCGCCGTAATAGCGCTGGTCGAAGGTGGCCATGACGAACGGATTGTGATAGGCCTCGCGGCCGAGCATCACACCGTCCAGGTGCCGCAGGTGTTCATCGATCTCGGCCTCGGTCTTGATGCCGCCGTTGATGATGATTTCGAAGTCAGGGAAGTCGCGCTTGAGCTGGTAAGCGTAGTCATACTTGAGCGGCGGGATCTCGCGGTTTTCCTTCGGCGACAGGCCCTTGAGGATGGCGTTGCGGGCGTGGACGATGAAGGTCTTGCAGCCGGCCTCGGCCACTTTGCCGACGAAGTCGCGGACGAAGTCATAGCTTTGCACATCATCGATGCCGATGCGGTGCTTGACGGTAACGTCGATCGACACCGCGTCGCGCATCGCTTTCACGCAGTCGGCCACCAGTTGCGGCTCGGCCATCAGACAGGCGCCGAAAGCGCCCTTCTGCACCCGCTCGGACGGGCAACCGCAGTTGAGGTTGATCTCGTCGTAGCCCCACTTCTCGCCCAGCTTGGCGCTGGTGGCCAGGTCGGCCGGATCGCTGCCGCCCAGTTGCAGCGCGACCGGGTGCTCCTCCTCGTTGAAGCGCAGATGACGCTCGACGTCGCCATAGACCAGCGCGCCGGTGGTCACCATCTCGGTGTACAGCCAGGTGTGCTTGCTGATGTGGCGGTGGAACACGCGGCAGTGGCGGTCGGTCCAATCCATCATCGGCGCGACGGACAGGCGGCGGCTCGGCACGACAGGTGCCTGGTCGGCGGTCGGCTGGTCGGTGATGGTCATGGGGGCCACTACGGGAATCGGAAAAGGGTCGACATTATAGCGCAAAAGCCGGCCTGGCCCGACTGGCCGGGCCAGGCCTATAATGCCTGCCATGATGATCACTTTTGAAACGCCAGACCAGCCCGACGTGCACACGCTGATCGCCGAGCTGGACGACTATCTGTACGCCCTCTACCCGGCCGAGTCGGTCTACGCGCTGGACATCCATTCGCTGCTGGCGCCCAACGTCCGCTTTGCCGTGGCGCGCGATGGCGACGGCGCCGCCATCGGCTGCGCCGCCGTGCTGCTGACGCCGGAGTATGGCGAGATTAAGCGCATGTACGTACGCCCCGCCGCGCGCGGCACCGGCGCCGCCGGCCGGCTGCTCCAGTTGCTGGAACAGGCCGCCGCCAGCGCCGGCTGCGCGGACATGGTGCTGGAGGCGGGGCCATCGCAGCCGGAAGCGCTGGCCTTTTACGCCCGCATCGGCTTCCGGCAATGCGGTCCTTACGGCGCTTATCCGGACGATCCGTACAGCGTGTTCATGCGCAAGCCGCTGGGGAAAATCGCTTAACGATGGAAAAACGGGGCGGCGGGCTATACTCAAAATCCCGCAGCCTTCCATTGATCGACTATGTCCGCCCCCACCCTCTCGCCGCCACTCAATGCCATCCCCGCCGACATCCGCAACGCCCAGGACTACGCCGCGCTGGCGCCGCATTTCCTGCCGCCATCGCACCTCGCCTACATCAGTGGCGGCAGCGGTTACGGACACAGCGTGGCGGCCAACGCGACGGCGTTCGGGCAGTGGGCCATCACCCCGCGCCTGCTGCGCGATGTCGGCCACGGCCACACGCGCATCACGCTGGCCGGCGAGGCGTATGCCCATCCGCTGTTCCTGGCGCCGGTCGGCTTTCACAAGCTGGCCCACGCCAACGGCGAGCTCGACTCCGCGTGCGCCGCCGACGCCACCGACACCTGCATGATCGCCAGCACCCAATCGACCTTCCCGCTGGAAGAAGCCGTCGCGCAACAACGCTGGTTCCAACTCTACCTGCTGCCGCGCCGCGACGACACGCTGCATCTGCTGCGCCGCGCCGAAGCGGCCGGCTACCGCGCCATCGTGCTGACGCTCGACGCGCCGATCCAGGTGGTCAACCGCCGCGCCCAGGCGGCGCAGTTCCAGATGCCGGCCGGCTGTGTCAACGTCAACCTGCGCGGCTACGACACCACACCGCGCTTCGCCGGCAACGGTCCCGGCGAAAGCCGCTTCTTCCAGGGCGCGATGCGCGGCGCGCCCAGCTGGGATGATATCCGCTGGATCATGCGCGAAACCAAACTGCCGGTGTGGGTCAAAGGCGTGCTGCACCCGGATGACGCGGTGGCGCTGCGCGACGCGGGTGTGAGCGGCATCGCCGTCTCCAACCACGGCGGCCGCAGCCTCGACGGCGCGCCTTCGGGACTGGATGTGCTGCCCGCCGTGCGCGCCGCCGTGGGCGCGGATTTTCCGCTGATGTATGACGGTGGCATCCTCTCCGGCAGCGATGCCTTCAAGGCGCTGGCCCTGGGCGCCAACGCGGTGGCAATCGGCCGCCTGCAACTGTATGCGCTGAGCGTGGCCGGCGCGCTGGGCGTGGCGCACATGCTCAAGCTGCTGCGCGAGGAACTGGAAATCTGCATGGCGATGGCCGGCTGCGCCACCGTCGGCGAGATCAACGGCGGCGCGCTGCTCCGGCAGACGCGCCGCGACGCCGCTTAAGCGTCTTCTTATGCGTCCTTCTTCTTGCGCACCACCGCCAGCTTCGGCGCCGGCGGTGCGAAGATGGCCGCCACGCGCTCCAGCCGCGTCGCCGCCTCGCCGCTCAGCGTGCCGGCGGCGCCCGCCACCTGGCGCACGATGCCCAGCGCGGCGGCGCGGCTTTCCGGCTCGTCCGGCAGCAGCAGCGGCAGATCGCTCAGCGCCGCCGCCTCGTTCACCTGCAGAATCAGATACTGCTCGCGCAGAATCTTCTTCAGCAGCGTCACGCTCATCTCCTGATCGTCCGAGGTGCGCAGACGCAGCTGACGCATCGCCGCGAAGGCGCGCTCATCGGCCGCGCTCATCTCCGGGCTGCGGAAGATGTACAGCAGCGCACGGATAATCCCCTCCGTCACGCCGCCCTCCTTGGTGCGCAGCGCCGCCGCCGCGCGGTTGGCGCTGGTCGCCGCCTCACGCGCGATATCGCGGCCGATGCGGCGCGGCTTGCCACCGTCCGTGCTCAAGCCCACCAGGGCCTGCAGCAACGGCGAACCGTACACGCCGAGGAAGAAATTCTCGGTGGCCTGGTCGCGCATGTCGCGATAGCGGTCGAGACCGTCAACGATCTGCTTGGCCCAGGCCTCCTGCATTTGCAGGAAGAGGTTGTCCTTGGCGACCGGCTTGCGCTGCGCGCGCACCTTCTCGGCCAGTGCAGGAATGCCGTTCAACAGCGGATTTTTGCTGGAGAACGCGGTGTACCGCAGGCGCAGCGGATGCGCCTCGCGCAGCTTCTCGGCGGTGGCGTCGGTCACCAGCGATTTGACCAGCGGGCTGGCGAAGGTCTGGTACAGGCCCTTGTTGATTTCCGACACCCGCGCCACCGTGGCGAAGCGGCGCTCGTCGGCGACATCGTTGCCGCCCAGCGCGCGCAGCGCGTCCAGGTTGCGACGCTCGAAGCGCATCACGTAGTCGCCGGCGGCGAGGTCGCCGGAAGCGATCTCGGCTTGCAGCATTTCCTCGTCCTTGTCGAGGAACACCGCTTCGTACAGGCCCGGCGGCATGATGTCGATCATGTCCATCGCCGCCGTGAATTCCTCGTGCTCCTTGTTGGCCACCGAGGCCGAGACAAAGATGCCCAGGTGGCCGATGCTCTGGTGCATGGAATAGATGATGGTCTGGCCGCCAGCCACCAGCGCCGCGTCGTCCTCGTACAGGTCGAGCACCCAGCCCAGCGCCTGCTGTGGCGGCGTGATGTCGTCGCCCCACGAGCAGAACACCACGATCGGCGACTTCACATTGCGCAGGTCGATGCGGTGGCCGTCGCTGTCGAGCAGCGCCGCGTCGCTCAGGCGGTTGCCGACGAACAGCGAATCGGCGATGTACTGCATCTCGCCGGCGTTCAGCAGCACCGGATTGCCCCACCATTTTTCAAAGTCGAGGAAGCGCTGCGCTTCGGTATCGATCTTCGAATAGACGTTGTAGTTCTTGGTGAACAGCGTATTCGACGGATTCATCTTTTCGAAATTTTCGACCAGCGAGGCGCCGTCGAAAATACCGTTGCCGAGGTCGCCCGCCAGCGCGGTCATCCAGGTGCCACCCAGCACGCCGCCGAGGTAGCGTAGCGGATTCTTGCCGCGCACGCCGGCCCAGTAAGACAACGGCGCGCCGGCCAGCACCAGCGGCCCCACCAGGTCCGGATTGAGCGCGCTGGTCATCATGATCTGCCAGCCGGCCTGGCAATTGCCAATCAGCGCCGGCTTGCCGTCGGCCTGCGGATGCAACTCGGCCACCTTGGCGATGAACCTGGCTTCGGCGCGGCACACGTCCTCGATGGTCTGGCCGGGTATCGGATGCGGCGTGAAGCCGACGAAATAACAGGGGTGGCCGGCCTTGAGCACCACGCCGATCTCGCTGTCGTGCTTCATGCCGCCGATGCCGGGCCCATGACCGGCGCGCGGATCGAACACGATGAACGGTCGCTTGGTCGGGTCCGGCTGTATGCCGTCCGGCTGCAGGATGTGCAGCAGGCCGTAGTTGACGGGACGGTCGAGGTGACGGCCATCCATCACCACCTCGAATTCAAACGTCAGCACGTGCGGCGCGGTCTGCTCAGCGCGATGGTTGCGCTCGTCGCCACGTTGGCGCAGCACGTCCATGAACAGGACGCTGCGCTGGACCGCATCGACCCAGTAATCGGTCGCCTGCTGGGCCAGGTTAAGGGGATGGCCGGGCCAGGTGTTCAGCCAGGAATGGTGCTTGTCGTCGCTCAAGGTCTGCCTCCATGCGGTTTTGCTGCCTCGCACCAAAGTAACCCACCAGCAGCGAAAACGCAAATGAAAAAAGCCGCCCGAAGGCGGCTTCTTGATCTGACGATCCGGCGTGAATTACGCTTCGCGCGAAGCTTTCTTACGCTCGTGCTCTTTCAGGTGACGCTTGCGCAGACGGATCGATTTCGGGGTGATTTCCACCAGTTCGTCGTCGTCGATGAATTCCACGGCGTATTCCAGCGACATCTGGATCGGCGGCACCAGGCGCACCGCTTCGTCGGTACCCGACGAACGCACGTTGGTCAGCTGCTTGCCCTTGATCGGGTTGACCACCAGATCGTTGTCGCGCGAGTGGATACCAATGATCATGCCTTCGTACACCGGGTCGTTGTGGACCACGAACATACGGCCGCGATCCTGCAGTTTCCAGATCGCGTAGGCCACGGCGGCGCCGTCGTCCTGCGAGATCAGCACGCCGTTGCGACGGCCGCCCAGTTCGCCTTTGGTGTTGTCGACTGGCGCGTAAGCGTCGAACACGTGCGACATCAGGCCGGTGCCGCGGGTCAGGGTCATGAATTCGCCCTGGAAGCCGATCAGGCCACGCGCAGGAATACGGTATTCCAGCCGCACACGGCCTTTGCCGTCCGACTCCATGTTTTGCAGGTCGCCACGACGACGGCCCAGCTCTTCCATGACGCCGCCCTGGTTGGCTTCTTCCACGTCGACCGACAGTTGCTCGAACGGCTCATGGCGTACGCCATCGACCATCTTGAACACCACGCGCGGACGCGACACGGCCAGCTCGAAACCTTCGCGACGCATGTTTTCGATCAGAATGGTCAGGTGCAGCTCGCCGCGACCCGATACTTCGAAGGTGGTGTCGTCGTCGGTGGCGGCAACGCGCAGCGCGACGTTGGCCTTCAGTTCTTTGTCCAGACGGTCGCGCAGCTGACGCGAGGTGACGAACTTGCCTTCGCGGCCAGCCAGCGGCGAGTTGTTGACCATGAAGTTCATGGTCAGGGTTGGCTCGTCGACGGTCAGCATCGGCAGCGGGTCCGGGGTGTCGGTCGCGCACAGCGTCGAGCCGATACCGATTTCATCGATACCGTTGATCAGGCAGATGTCGCCGGCAACCGCTTCGTCGACCAGTACGCGCTCCAGGCCCTTGAAGTTCAGCACCTGATTGATGCGGCCTTTGATCGGGGTGGCGCCTGGACCATTGATGACCAGAACGTCCTGGCCGACCTTGATGGTGCCGCGGTTGACGCGGCCAATGCCGATCTTGCCCACGTAGGACGAGTAGTCCAGCGAGGTGATTTGCATCTGCAGCGGGCCTTCCGGATTGTCGTCACGGACCGGCACGTGTTCCAGGATGGCGTCGAACAGCGGCTTCATATCGCCCGAGCGCACGTCTTCGGTCAGACCGGCGTAGCCGTTCAGGCCCGAGGCGTAGACGATCGGGAAGTCCAGCTGCTCATCGGTGGCGCCCAGTTTGTCGAACAGTTCGAAGGTCTGGTTGATGGCCCAGTCAGCGCGCGCGCCCGGACGGTCAACTTTGTTCACGACAACGATAGGCTTCAGGCCCAGGGCCAGTGCTTTACGGGTCACGAAACGGGTCTGTGGCATTGGGCCTTCTTGCGCGTCCACCAGCAGCAGCACCGAGTCCACCATCGACAGCACGCGCTCGACTTCGCCGCCGAAGTCGGCGTGGCCTGGGGTGTCGACGATGTTGATGTGGGTGCCTTCGTACTCAACCGCGCAATTCTTCGACAAAATCGTAATGCCGCGCTCTTTTTCGAGGTCGTTCGAGTCCATCACGCGGGTATCGACCGCCTGGTTTTCGCGGAAGGTGCCGGACTGGCGCAGCAGTTGGTCAACCAGCGTGGTTTTGCCGTGGTCAACGTGGGCGATGATTGCAATATTGCGAATTGCGCGTTTAGTAGTCATGGTAGTTATCTTGGGGAAAAACTGCGAGATGCGCACAAATCATGCGCTAAGCCCTCTAGTATAGCATGTTGCGATGCAACTCCATCGCTTTATTGCGGAGTAAATGCGATTAATCGCTCCGGCGCCAGGATGCTGTAGTCGCCGAGGATGGCGGTGCCCAGCAGTTTGTCGTCCAGATAGACGCGTACCCTGCCCTGCGTCGGCGGCACCACAATCGACGGCTCCTTGCCCAGCGGCAGGCGCTGGCCGTTGAGGAAGCGCTTGGCCAGTTCGGCATTCAACTGCACCGCCGGGAAGCTGGACAGCAAGGCGTCCACCGGCGACAACAAGCTCAGCGGCGCGGCGTGCGCGTTCAACGCTTCCAGCGTGATCATGTGCTCGGTGCTCAGTTCGCCGACCTGCGTGCGGCGCAGCGCGTTCAAATGCGCGCCGCAGCCCAGCGCCTTGCCGATGTCCTCGCCCAGCACGCGGATGTAGGTGCCCTTGCTGCAGGTGACCGACAGCTTGAGGAACGGCGCCTCGTAGCCGATCAGTTCCAGCTGGTGGATCACCACGTCACGCGCCTCGCGCTCCAGTGTGATGCCTTCGCGGGCGTACTCGTACAGCGGCTTGCCGTCGCGTTTCAGCGCCGAATACATTGGCGGCACTTGCTTGATCGGGCCGCGAAAGCCCACCAGCACGGCGCGGATCTGCTCCAGCGTGACGTTGACGTCGCGCGTTTCCAGCACCTGGCCTTCGGTGTCGCCGGTGTCGGTGGTCAGCCCCAGGTGGACGGTGGTGTCGTAGCTTTTATCGGCTTCCAGCAAGTCCTGCGAGAACTTGGTGGCCTCGCCGAAGCACAGCGGCAACAGGCCGGTGGCGAACGGGTCGAGGGTGCCGGTGTGGCCGGCCTTCTTGGCGTTGAGCACGCGCTTGGCCTTGATCAGCGCGTCGTTGCTGGACAGGCCGACAGGTTTGTCGAGCAGCAGCACGCCGTCCACCAGATCGCGGACGCGTTTGGTACGAGCTTGATTCATTACGCTTCGCCGTCTTCCTTGCCGTCATCGAGCGAGCGGGTGCTGTTGGCCTGATCGATCAGCGCCGACATCGCCATGCCACGCGCGGCCGAGGTGTCGTGCACGAAGTGCAGCTGCGGCAGCGTATGAATGTGCAGACGCTTGCCCAGCTGATTGCGCAGGAAGCCCGACGCGGCGTGCAGGCCGGCCAGCGTGTTCTTGACCGACTCGGCATCGTCCTTCAGCATGGTGAAGTAGATTTTCGCGTGCGCGTAGTCCGGCGTCAGCTGCACCTCGGCCAGCGTGATCATGCCGATCCGCGGGTCTTTCAATTCAAAGACGATCAGTTCGGACAGGTCTTTCTGGATCTGATCGGCCACGCGCAAGCCGCGCTGTGGAATGTTTTTGCTATGTTTTGCCATGATGATTCCCTAAACGGCAAGTGGACGGGAAGGCCCGTCCACTTTACCAGATACTGCTGTGCTACCCGTAAATTACAGGGTACGCGCGATTTCCTGCACTTCGAACACTTCCAGCGAGTCACCCACCTGGATGTCGTTGTAGTTCTTCAGCGACAGGCCGCACTCCAGACCGGCGCGCACTTCCTTGGCGTCGTCCTTGAAGCGTTTGAGCGAGTCGATTTCGCCAGTCCACACCACGATATTGTTGCGCAGCAGACGGACCGACGACGAACGCTTGACCACGCCATCGGTGACCAGGCAGCCGGCGATCGCGCCGACTTTGGACACCAGGATGACCTGACGCACTTCCAGCTGACCGGTGACGGTTTCGCGTTTCTCCGGCGCCAGCATGCCCGACAGCGCAGCTTTGACCTCTTCGATCGCATCGTAGATGATGTTGTAGTAACGAATATCCACGCCGTTCGATTCGGCCAGCTTGCGCGCCTGCGCATCGGCACGGGCGTTGAAGCCGATGATGACCGCTTTCGACGCGACCGCCAGATTGACGTCCGATTCGGTGATGCCGCCAACCGCCGCGTGCACCACCTGCACCCGTACTTCCGAGGTCGACAGTTTCTGCAGCGAGGCCACCAGCGCTTCTTGCGAACCCTGCACGTCGGTCTTGATGATCAGCGGCAGGTTCTTCACCTCGCCCTCGGCCATCTGGTCGAACATGTTTTCCAGTTTCGCGGCTTGCTGTTTCGCCAGTTTCACGTCGCGGAACTTACCTTGACGGAACAGACCAATTTCACGCGCCTTGCGCTCGTCGGCCATGACCATGACTTCTTCACCGGCTTGCGGCACTTCGGTCAGACCCTGGATTTCGACCGGGATCGATGGGCCGGCTTCGGAGATCGGCTTGCCGTTTTCGTCCAGCATCGCGCGCACGCGGCCGAAGGACGAACCAGCCAGAATCACGTCGCCGCGCTTCAGCGTACCGGACTGCACCAGCACGGTGGCCACAGGACCCTTGCCTTTATCCAGACGACCCTCGACCACCAGGCCGCGCGCTGGCGATTCCACCGGCGCTTTCAGTTCCAGCACCTCGGCTTGCAGCAGCACTTGCTCCAGCAGGGTGTCGATGCCGACGCCGGTTTTCGCCGACACTGGCACGAATGGCGAATCGCCACCGTATTCTTCCGGCACCACGCTCTCGGCCACCAGCTCCTGCGTCACACGGTCAACGTTGCCACCCGGTTTGTCGATCTTGTTGATCGCGACAACCAGAGGCACGCCGGCCGCTTTCGCGTGGGCGATCGCTTCCTTCGTTTGCGGCATCACGCCGTCGTCGGCCGCCACCACCAGAATCACGATGTCGGTGGCTTTCGCACCGCGGGCACGCATCGCCGTAAAGGCTTCGTGACCCGGCGTGTCCAGGAAGGTGATCATGCCGCGCGGGGTGTCCACGTGGTAGGCACCGATGTGCTGGGTAATGCCACCGGCTTCGCCCGAAGCCACTTTGGCGCGGCGGATGTAGTCCAGCAGCGAGGTTTTACCGTGGTCGACGTGACCCATGACGGTGACCACCGGCGCGCGCGGCGTCGCTTCGAAGTGCGCGTGCTCGCCCTGGTCGGCCAGGATCGCTTCCGGATCGTCCATCTCGGCGGCGTGGGCTTTATGGCCCATTTCCTCGACCACGATCATCGCGGTTTCCTGATCCAGCACCTGGTTGATGGTGCACATCTGGCCCAGCTTCATCAGCTGTTTAATGACTTCGGACGCCTTGACCGACATCTTGTGCGCCAGTTCGGCGACGGTGATGGTTTCCGGCACGTGCACGTCTTTGACGACGGCTTCGGTTGGGGCCTGGAAGTTGGTCTCGCGATCATCCGACTGGTGATGACGGCGACCGCCGCCCTTGCCACCGCGCCAGCTGTCGCGACCGTTACCGGCCGGCGCGCCACGACCTTTGTTGGCACCGCCTGGTGCGCCACGTTTCTTGGCGTCGTCCGACCAGGTCGACGACACATTGGCCGACTTGATCGATTTCTTGTCGGCGCCAACCGCCGGCTTTTTATCGCCCGGCTTGTCACCTGGCTTGGCGGTCGCGGCGGTCGCAGGCTTGTGCAGCGTGCCTTCCGCGACTTTCGGTTTGACCGGCGCCGGCGCGGGCTCAGGTGCCTTGATGGCGCGACGTGGCGCGTTCATCATGGCCTTGATCTGGGCCACTTCGTCGGCGACGGCCTGGCGTGCGCGCTCGGTGGCGGCGGCTTGTTCAGCGGCTTCCTTGGCGACAGCCGCAGCCTTCTTCTTGGCTTCTTCGGCGGCGGCTTTTTTCTTCGCCTCCTCGGCGGCGTTGTCGGCCGCGGGGGCGGCGACAGCGGCAGCGGCGGCAGGTGCGGCGGCGGCGGCCTTGGCGGCGGCGGCTTTCTTCGCCTCTTCCTTGGCTTCGGCTTCGGCTTCCTTCTTGGCGGCGGCTTCGGCTTCGGCGTTGGCTTTGTCCTGGGCGGCTTTATCCGCTTCCAGCTTGGCCAAACGCTCTTGCTTCTCGCGCAGATCGGCTTCCTGACGGGCGATCAGTTCCGCCTGTTTCTTGGCCTCTTCTTCGCGGCGCGCGACTTCCGCCGCGTCGATCACCGGCGCTGGCGCGGGGGCCGGCGTGGTGGTCAGCGGTTCGTCGCGCTGCACGAAGGTGCGCGTTTTCTTGACGGCGACCTGGATCGTGCGGGCCTTGCCATTGGCGTCGGCCTGCTTGATCTCGGTGGTTTCCTTGCGCGTCAGCGTGATTTTCTTCTTCTCTTCGGCACCGGCGCCGTGGGTACGACGCAGGTGATCGAGCAGCTTATCCTTATCATCTTTCGACAATGGATCTGACGTCGAACTTTTTTCGACGCCGGCAGAACGCAGCTGCGTCAGCAGCAGGTCTGCAGGCATCTTCAGTTCGGTGGCAAATTGGGCTACGTTGTTACTCGCCATTCAGTCCTCTTTTCTATGTGTCGCGGAGATGATAAAAATAATCAAATTAAGCCTTTGCAGATTCAGTCAGACTCCAGGCCTTGGCTTGCAGCGCCTTGGCACGGTCGTCGTACTTCGCATCAACCAACTTCATCTCATCGTCGGTCACATCTTCAAATTCACTCGTAATCAGTGCGCGTGCACGGTCAGACGACAGGGCCAGAATGGCGCCGAACTCGTCATAAGCCAGGCCGGCAAACGCTTCTACCGTTTTGATACCAGCCAGGCCCAGCTTGCCGGCGGTGATGCGGTCCATGCCTTCCAGACCGACCAGCGCCTCGTCCATGCCTTCCAGGCCTTCTTCCGAAGCGATGGCTTCGGTGACCAGGGCGTCACGGGCGCGGGTGCGCAGTTCGTTGACCGTATCTTCGTCAAACGATTCAATCTCCAGCATTTCCGAGATTGGCACGTAAGCGATTTCTTCCAGGCTGGCAAAGCCTTCTTCCACCAGAATGTCGGCCACTTCCTGGTCGACATCCAATTTTTCCATGAACAGCGCGCGGATCGCGGCGGTTTCCTGGGCTGCCTTGTCGGCCGATTCCTCGGCCGTCATGATATTGATCTTCCAGCCGGTCAGATCGGACGCCAGGCGCACGTTCTGGCCCGAGCGGCCGATGGCGATGGCCAGGTTTTCCTCGTCCACCACCACGTCCATCGCGTGCTTCTCTTCGTCCACGACGATCGACGACACATTGGCCGGCGCCAGCGCGCCGATGACGAACTGCGCCGGATCTTCCGACCACAGCACGATGTCGACGCGCTCGCCGCCCAGCTCGCCGGTCACGGCCTGCACGCGCGAACCGCGCATGCCGACGCAGGTGCCGATCGGGTCGATGCGCTTGTCGGCGGTGTAGACGGCGATCTTGGCGCGCACACCGGCGTCACGGGCGGCCGATTTAATTTCCAGCATGCCTTGTTCGATTTCCGGCACTTCCAGCTCGAACAGTTTGGCGATGAATTCCGGCGCGGTGCGCGACAGGATCACTTGCGGGCCGCGCATATTGCGGTCGACGCGCAGGATGTAGGCACGCACGCGGTCGCCGATCCGCAGATTCTCTTTCGGGATCATCTGGTCGCGTGGCAGGCGGGCTTCGATCTTGCCCGATTCAACGATGGCGTCGCCGCGCTCCATGCGCTTGATGGTGCCGGTGACCAGCGAGTCGCCGCGTTCCAGGAAGTCGGCCAGGATCTGTTCGCGCTCGGCGTCACGCACGCGCTGCAGCACCACTTGTTTGGTGTCTTGCGCGAAGCGGCGGCCGAATTCGACCGACTCGATCGGCTCTTCGATGTGGTCGTCCACCTCGATGTCGGCGATCTGCTCCTTGGCTTCGAAGTGCAGGATTTCCTGGTCCGGCAGTTGCAGGCCCGCTTCATCAGGCACCACGTGCCAGCGACGGAAGGATTCGAACTCACCCGACTCGCGGTCGATCGAAACGCGGATATCGACTTCACCCTCATAGCGTTTCTTCGTGGCTTGCGCCAACGCGAATTCCAGCGCGCCAAACACCACGTCCTTGTCGACGTTCTTTTCACGCGCCAGCGCGTCCACCAATAACAAAACTTCGCGACTCATGCTTTGCGTCCCTTAAAATCCACCTGCGGCACCAAGCGTGCCTTATCCACATCGGCGAGTGTGAAATCCAACTGCGCCGGACCTTCATTACTTTCAAATTCCAACGACAAATTCTCGCCCTCGGGTTCCAGCAGGACCCCCGTGAACGATTTCCGGTTGTTCGTACCCGGCATGGCCGCGCGCAGCTTGATGACCACCTCGCAGCCTGCGAAACGCGTGAAATCCGCGAGCTTGCGCAGCGGACGGTCCAGCCCCGGCGACGAAATTTCGAGACGTTCGTAAGGAATATTCTCGACCGTCAGCACGTGCGACAGCTGATGGCTGACCGTGGCGCAATCCTCCACGGTGATCGGACCTTTTTCTTCGGCGTCTTCGGCGCTGAAATCGATAAACACGCGCAGCAGTCCGCGCTCGGCCCGTTCGACATCAACCAGCTCGTAGCCCAGACCGGTAACGGTCGTTTCAATTAAATCCGCACGCTGCAAGAAATTCTCCAGTTCAAGACCTGTTAATTTGGTGCACAACAGGCCGTTCAAAACGGTTCAACAAAAAAAAAATGGGCATCTGCCCATCTTTCTAAAACACCTAGCCAGATGAAGAGTTCCGGAGCGGACTGCGCAATCTGGAACTTCTACTAGGCTGGATATTATAACCTTATATGAAGTCCGCTGCAATGCCGCACGGGCGGCATGGCAGACTTACAACAAGGCGAAAGCTGCCTGATCAGCCCTTGCGGCGACGCGGCATACCATGATCGGCGGCGCCGCCACGCGGCGGCTGACCACGCCGCGGCGCACCGCTGGCGGCGCCGAAACCGAACGTGGTTTGCAGCGGGTCCGGCTGACGCGGGCCACGACCCGGGCCTTTGGACTGCTGACCACGGGCTTGCCCCTGGCCTTGTCCTTGCCCCTGGCCTTGCCCACGACCACCCTGGCCCTGCGCGCGCGGCGCCGGCCCCTCACCCAGCGGACGGCCACCGGCATACGCGCCGATACCTTGCGGACGACCACCCGGACGGCTCGACGTCTGACCGCCACCCTGACCTTGGCCCTGACGGCCTTTGCCGCCACGGTTACCAGTACCGCCGCCGTTGCCACCAAAACCACCGCCCTGACCACGGCCGCCATTGCGTGGAACCTTGGCGAACGGCAGTGCGTTGGCGTTGCTCAGGTCGGCGCGATTGAAGTTCGGCTCATTATCGTCGTCTTCGTCGTCGTCATCGAAATCACGCTCGTCGCGACGCTCGGCGCGCTCAGCGTGCTGATCACGGTTGCCATTCGGATTACCATTGCGGCCACGTTTTTCCGGACCTTTGTTCTGCGCCGGCTTGGCTTGCTGCTGCGCTTTGGCGGCCGGCTGCGCGGGCGCAGCCTTCTTCTCGACGCTGTACGCCGCCATCAGGCCGCGCACCGCGTTCTCTTCCATCTCCTCCCAACGACCGCGCTTCAGGCTACTCGGCAGCGTCATGGCGCCGTAACGGGTACGGATCAGGCGCGAGACGGTCAGGCCGATCGCCTCGAACATGCGGCGCACCTCGCGGTTACGACCTTCGCCAATGATCACGCGATACCACTTGTTGATGCCCTCGCCACCGCCATCGGCGATTTTCGAGAACTGCGCCACGCCGTCTTCCAGCTCCACGCCGGCCAACAGCTTCTGGCGCATGCCTTCTTCCAGCACGCCCAGCGTGCGCACCGCGTATTCACGGTCGATACCGTAGCGCGGGTGCATCAGGCGGTTGGCCAGATCACCGGAGGTGGTGAACAGCAGCAGACCTTCGGTGTTGAAGTCCAGGCGACCAACGGCCAGCCACTTGCCGGCCTTCATGGTCGGCAGGCGGTCGAATACCGATGGGCGGCCTTCCGGATCGTCCATCGAGACGATTTCGCCGGCCGGCTTGTGGTAAATCAGCACGCGCGGCGGCTTTTTGCTCACGCGGCGCTGGATCAGCTTGCCGTTGATGCGCACCGCATCGGTCGGCAGAATGCGCTGGCCGATGTGGGCCGGCTCGCCGTTGACCGATACGCGGCCGGAAACGATCAATTCTTCCATGTCGCGGCGCGAACCCAGGCCGGCCTCGGCCAGCACTTTGTGCAGCTTCGGCGCGTCGTCGTCCGAGGTCAGGTCGCGGCGCACCGCCTTGGCTGGCTGGCGGCCTTTACCCTCGTCCGCGTCGAACGCGTCCGATGTGACGTAGGAAAAGGCGGCGTCGGCATCATTACCCTTGGCGACGCCGGCCTGCTGACCACCGCGCTGCTTGCCATTCTTGCCCTTGTTGTTCTTGCCAGTACGCTGACCGTTGCGCTGTTCATGGCGCGGCTTGGCTTCGCGTGCGGCAGCGGCCGGGCTCACGCCCTCTTCCGCCGAAATCACCGCTGGCGCCGCCTCGGCCACGACCACTGGCTCAGGGCGGGTTGCTTCACGCAGCGCGCGCTGTTCGCGCATCTGGCGCGGACCACGTGGACGCGGCTGACGTTCCACACCACCCTCTGCCACCACGGCGGCCGGGGCCGGTGCGGCCGCCGTCAGCGGCGCCTCGACCACCGCCGCTTCAGCGACCGGCGCAACCTTCCTGGCGCGCGGCTTGACCGGCTTGGCGGCTGGCGCCTCACCCTCCACGGCTGGGGCGGCTGACGCAGCTTCGGCATCGGCCTTCTTGGCGCGCGTTTTCTTCACTGGCGCCAGCGTGTTGGCGGCGACCGCCTCGCTGGTTTCAGCCTTGGCCTTCAGCTTGGCTTTGGGCTTGGCCACAGGCGCTTCGCCGGCGGCGGCAACAGCGGCATGATCAGCCTCAATCTGGGCTTTGGTACGGCGCTTAGGCTTGGCGACCACGTCGGCCGCGGCTGCGTCGTTCGTCTCAGGGGTATCAGGTTTGTTCATTATTCGTTTCTTGGTTGTGCTCTGCGTCAACCGTTAAATCTGGCGCGGGGCCTTGTTCTTGCACTATTTCTTCTTGCTCGCTAGCGCCGTCCTGCTGCGCAGCCTTCTCAAAGTTCTCTTGCAGAGCCGCTTCCAGGGTTTCCATAGCGTTCTGACCATCACTGATTTGCTGCAACGGCGGCAACTGGGACAGCGAATTCAAGCCCAAATCATCCAAAAACTGCTTGGTGGTGCCCAGCAAGGCCGGGCGCCCGACAACGTCTCGATGACCGATGGCATCCACCCAACCACGGTCTTCCAGCATCTTGATCGTCTGCGAATTAACGGCAACGCCGCGTATTTCCTCAATGTCGCCCCGGGTGACCGGCTGGCGGTAGGCGATGATCGCCAGTGTTTCCAGCGTCGCCCGCGAATATTTCGGCGGTTTTTCCGGGCTCAGCCGATCCAGGTACAGCTTCATCTCCGGACGGCTCTGGAAACGCCAGCCACTCGACAGGCTGACCACTTCCACCCCCTTGCCGGCCCAGTCCAGCCGCAGTTCTTCCAGCAATTCCTTGATCGTGTCGCTGCTGACACCGGGTCCGAGCGGCCGGTCCTGGTCATCCAGTTCGACAAACAGCTTCTTCAGACTGTGGATCGATAACGGCTCACGAGCGCATAGCAAGGCGGTTTCGAGGACTTTTTTAGCCTCAAGATTATCCATAAGCAAAATCGAAAGAAATCAATCACACTCAGTGAGGCTGGCGGGAGTACTCGCTGAAGCTGCTTTTCCGACGCCAAGGCCTATGCGCACCCGGCGGGAGAGAGGGACATGCCGGCAACGGCCAAGACCGTTGCTTTCTACGTGAAAAGTGGGCAGGAAGCCAGACGTTTCATCCAACACCGCGAATTGTACCTGATAAAACCACAAAACGCGCATTTCAACGTCATCGAAATGTAATTGAGCTTACGCGGAGGCAAGTCTCTCCGATAAAATCGCCGAAACACCAACAAACGCCGGATATTCCGCCGTGATCACCCAGGTCGGCACGGCGGACAAATAGTGCTGGAAGCGGCCCTTGGCCTCGAAGCGGGCGCGAAAACCGGAGCGGTCGAAGCGCTGCCCCAGCTTGGGCACGATGCCGCCGCCAATATAAACGCCACCCTGCGCGCCGAGCGTCACGGCGATATTGCCGGCGATGGTACCCAGCATGCAGCAGAATGCTTCCACCACGTCGTCGCACAACGCGCATTCGCCGGTCAGCGCGCGGCGCGAGATTTCCGCCGCGCTCAGCTTTTCGGCCGGCGCGCCGCTGAAATCGGCCAGGGCGCGATAGATCAGTTCAATGCCGGCGCCGGACATCAGCCGCTCGGCCGACACATGGTCGAATTCTTTCCAGGCAAATTGCAGGATCGCCACTTCGGTTGGATTGGCCGGCGAGAACGTCACATGACCGCCCTCACTCAGCAACGCGGTCCAGCCCTCCTTGCCCGGAATCAGGCCGGATACGCCGAGACCGGTGCCGGCGCCGATCAGGCCCAGTGGCGTGCCCGGCACGCCAACGCCGCCGCCCACCTGATGTTTCTGCGCCGCCGACAGTTGCGGCAACGAGCTGGCCAGCGCAGTGAAATCGTTGACCACCACCAGGGTGTCGAAGTTGACCTCGCGGCGCAGCGCCTCGATCGAGAATTCCCAGTGGTGATTGGTCATGCGCACCATGTCACCGGTGACCGGATTGGCAATGGCGATGGCGCCGTTGCGGATGCCGGTCACGCCCGTCTGGGCGACGATGGGTGAGGCCAGATACGCCACCAGGGCGGCGGCCAGGGTCGGGTAGTCGGCGCAGGCCAGCACGTCGATCGCGTCAATCTTGCCGGGCGCGGTTTCCAGCGCAAAGCGCGCGTTGGTGCCGCCCACATCCGCCAGCAGACGCGGGCCGCCAGGGAAAACGGTACTCAGGGAGGGAGGCGTTTGTACGGAGTGAGCAGTCATGATGGATCGAGAATAGTTGAGGCTTAAGCTTAAGGTATTTTTGCCATCACTAGCAAGCGGAAGTTTGTAGTTTTAGTACAGATTCACAGGAAAATTAGCGAATCAGGAGTTTTCTTACGTAGTATGACTACCAAACAGATAAAGCTCCAGGGCACACCAGCACGTCATTCCCGCGCAAGCGGGAATCCATGCTGAGCGGGAATGATGCAGGTTTCAGGCGGAGGCGGTGTTGTTTTCGCTCTGGCTCTCGCGGCGGAAGGCGGCGTTCCACGCCTCCAGCCCGCCATGCAGCGGACGAGCCAGATGGTAGCCCTGCCCGATCAGGCTCTTGGCCACATGTGCGGCGGTCACGTCGTTCGGGCAGCTGCAGTAGACGATGATGTGCCGCCCCTTGTCCAGTCCGACGATCTGGGCATTCAAGTCGCCGCCGTTGAACAGCACGGCGCCCGGCACGGCCGGGTCCAGCATCTGCGCGGTGGCGCTGCGGGCATCAACCAAAATCGGCTCATGGCCCTGCTCCATCATCTGCTTGAAATCGTCGATGGTGATCCGTTCGACATCCACCGACTGGCGGAACCGCTTGCGCTCGACATATTTAAAGGCGACGAACAGCGACAGCAGCACGGCCAGCACGATCAGCGCGGTGGTGCCCATGGTGCTCAGAATATCCAGCAACTGGTCGACACTGGTATGGAAGAAGGCGCCGATGCCGATGCCGGTGCCGGCCCACAGGGTCGAACCCATCACGCTGAAGCACAGGAAGGTGCCCGGCCGCGTGCCCATGGCGCCGGCCAGCGGCGGCGCGATCACGTTAAAACCAGGAATGAACTTGGCGACGATCATCGCCTTCGGGCCCCAGCGCTTGAAATTGTCCTCGGTCTGGCTGACGCAGTAATCGGGCGACAGCGAAATCTTGCACAGTAGCTTGAGGATGCGCTTGCCGTAGAAACGCCCGGCGCGATACCAGAAGGTGTCACTGATCAGGCAGGCCAGCATGGCCACCGCCAGCACGGCGCTCCAGTGCGTGTCGCCGTCGACCGACATGGCGCCGGCCACGATCAACAGCGGAAACGCGGGAATGGGCATGCCGAGTTGTTCGATCAGCACGATGCCGAACACGATCAGCACGCCATATTCTTGAAGCAGAAGGATTAAATTCGCCATCCGGATATCTTAACTTAAAAACCGATTAACCGTGGACCGGTGTCACTGAGCATCCACCCATTCATCCCCCACGCTAAGTCGGATTAAATTTGAACTCGGCGCATCCAAGTCGGGCACCACTTTCGGCCAGGCCGGGTCGTTTGTGGCATCAATGCAACGCGGTGTCTCAGTATGGCAGTAGATTCATTATCGTTATCAATCACCACATTGGTGCGTTGCAATAACTTGCTGCCATACTTTTGCCTCATTTTTACCCTCCGGACAATCTTTCCATCGTTCCCAAGAGAATACGCACCAAATTAGAGCGCTTGCTTGGGCAAAATTAGCGCAACATTTCAAAAAAACAATTCTTTGCCTCTGGGGCAGTCCCGTAAGGGTTTCCACATTGACAGCTATTCGCCGCAAATGATTTGATGAAAAGGCAGCAGCATCCACGCTCTGTAAAAAATATAAAGCCACACACGCGTTGTTCGTCGCTTCATTTTGGGAGAAGAAATAATGATGGTTGAAACAGTTATGGCCCGTTCGGTGCGCCTGGTTTGTGCTGGCGGCCTGCTGCTCGGCATGCACGCTGCGGCGCTGGCCCAGCAAGCGGAGGCGGACGTCGTCGCCCGCGTGGAAATTACCGGCTCGTCGATCAAGCGGATCGCCAAGGAAGGCTCGCTGCCGGTGCAGACGCTGAGCCGCGCCGACATCGAACAGAGCGGCGCGCAGAACGTGGCCGACCTGGTGGCCCAACTGCCGTCGATGCAGGGCTTCATCACCTCGTCGGCCTCGGTCAACGGCAACGGCGGCGGCGTGCAGACCGCGTCGATCCACGCCATCGGCACCGCGTACACGCTGGTGCTGCTGAACGGCCGCCGCATGGCGCCCTACGGCACCGGCAGCGCGGTCAACCTGGCCAGCATTCCGCTGGCGGCGGTCGAGCGTGTCGAGATCCTGACCGACGGCGCCTCGACGCTGTACGGCTCCGACGCGATCGCCGGCGTGATCAACTTCATCCTGAAGAAAAACCAGACCGCGCTGGTGGTCGAAGGCACCTACAACTCGCCGCAGAAATCCGGCGGCAAGAGCAGCAACTTCGCGATCAGCAAAGGCTGGGGCAACCTGGAGGACGACGGCTTCAACGTGCAACTGTCGTACAGCCACGACGAGCAGAAAGAGCTGAATGCCGCCGATCGCGACTTCGCCAAGTCCGGCGTGCACAAGTTCAGTCAAAACGGCAAACCATACGCCACCTGGCAGACCAGCATCAACTCCACCCCGGCCAACGTCGAGGTGCTGACCGCCAAGGACGACGTGGTGCTGAACACCGACCTGCTGACCAAGAACGGCTGCACCCAGGCCAACACCTTCTCGCGCGGCGGCGCCTGCCGCTTCGACTACGCCGCCACCGTGCAACTGCTGCCAGAACTCAAGCGCGACAGTGTGTTCGCCAACGGCAGCCTGAAACTGGGCAAGGACACCACCGCCTACAGCGAACTGGTGCTGTCGAAATTCACCAACACCGCGCGCTACGCGCCGGCCGCGCAACCGCTGACCGTGTTCAGCACCGACCCGGTCAGCAAAATCAAGACCGTCAACAACAGCTACATCGGCGCCTACAACAGTTCGGTCGCGCCGCTGCTGGCCAGCCAAGGCATCAACGCCGCCGACGTCACCGACGCCCTGCTGTACTACCGCGGCGCCGACGCCGGCGGCCGTACCGACGAATACCGCACCGACGCCGTCCACTTCGTGCTGGGCGTGGACAGCAACTACGCCGGCTGGGACCTCGGCGGCGCCTTCACCCACTCGCAGAACAAGCAGACCGACAAGGCGCTGGCCGGCTACATGAGCGGCGACAAGTTCGAAGAACTGGTCCGCACCGGCAAGTACAACCCGTTCGTGTCGAGCGCCGGCGCGGCTGCGGTGCTCGCCCCGGCGGTGCTGCATCAGGACCTGAGCCACACCAAATCGACGCTCGACATCGTCAGCGCGCACGCTTCGCGCGAAGCGTTCGCACTGCCCGGCGGCGCCGCCGCACTGGGGGTGGGCGCCGACTTCACCAAGCAGAAGTACGAAGACAATCCGTCGCGCATCGCCATGGGCCCCGGCCCCGGCAACCCGGGCTGGACCGACACCGAAATCGGCGGCGGCACCGGCTCGCAGGCGCTGGACGCCAGCCGCAACAACTGGGGCGCGTTTGCCGAATTGCTGATGCCGGTCACCAAGGAACTGGAAGCCACCACGGCGGTGCGCTACGACAGCTACGACGCGGTCGAGAAGCACAACACCAGCTACGACTCGTCCGGCAAGGCCGCGCAAGGCGGCAAACTGGGCGAAGACGTGGCCAAGGCCACCTATAAACTGGCGCTGCGCTACACGCCGACCCAGGCGCTGCTGCTGCGCGGCTCGTATGGCACCGGCTTCAAGGCGCCGACGCTGAACAACATCGCCGACCCGCTGAAGAACGCCGGCTCGTCCAACGCCTTCGCCTGCCCGGTCAAGTCGCCGGACCCGCGTGCGGTTTACTGCCGTCCCGGCTCGTCGGAGTATGGCCTGCTGGACAGCGGCAATCCGGCCACCGGCGACAAGGCGCTGAAAGCCGAGACTTCCAAGCAAGCCACGCTGGGATTCCGCCTGGAACCGACCACCGCGCTGTCGGTCGGCCTGGACTGGTGGGACGTCAAGCTGAAGAACCAGATCCGCACCTTCTCGCAAGATCAGCTGTTCGGCAATCCGACGCTGGCCAACCAGTGGATCGCCGTCTACGCCGATCCTATCCAGAAGAGCAACGTGCTGGTGGCGGTGCGCTCGCCGCTGAATCTGGCCGCCTCGCACTTCCAGGGCATCGACTGGGATACCACCTTCCGCACCGCGACCCCGGTCGGCAAGGCCAGCCTCAACTGGACCGGTACTTATATGACCAAGGCTGAGCAGGATACCCCGGGCGTCGGCACCGAGAAATCGATCGGCCGCTTCAACTCCTACGATGACGTGGTGTTCCGCGTGGTCAGCCGCATGATCTTCACGCTGAAGACCTCGGACAAGCTGAGCAACTCGCTGACCGTCAACTACCGTTCGGGCTATCACGACAAGCCGCTGACCGCGGACGACGCCGCAGTGCGCGTGGTCAACGCCGATGGCAGCATCGGCGGCGTGACCGACATGACGCGCGACGTCAGCTCGTACACCACGCTCGACTGGCAGACCAAGCTGAACTATGTCAACAACCTGACCGTGACCGCCGGCATCCGCAACCTGCTGGACCGCGATCCGCCGTTCTCTGTGCGTAACTCGGGCGGCGGCAACCAGGTCGGCTACGACGGCCGCTATGCCGATCCACTGGGCCGCACCTTCTATATCACCGCCCAGTACCGCTTCTAACCAGATCGGCTGATTGCTCCCCACGAGGGCCGGCCAATGCCGGCCCTCGGTTATTCACGCGACGCATTTCCCATATCCAGCCATCATGCGATTTACGTATGGCACATATCGAAACATGTGATTGTATTTATATCTCAGACTCCTGTAATCTCCCTACATCGACATTCACCGCAGTTCACAGGAGAACTTCCATGACCACCATCACCGCCCCACTGACCGCAAAACCAGTTCAGCCAGCCACCCGCCGCTCGTGGAAACAGCTCATCCGCCGCGCGTTCGAAACGCTGGGCAA
Source organism: Duganella lactea (assembly GCF_009857505.1). Lineage (GTDB taxonomy): Bacteria > Pseudomonadota > Gammaproteobacteria > Burkholderiales > Burkholderiaceae_D > Rugamonas > Rugamonas lactea. The sequence goes on along the minus strand of NZ_WWCP01000008.1, from coordinate 97,988 downwards.
GCACTACGCGCACGGCCCGTACATGCTGTAAACACGATGTTGCTGCACAACAAAAAAAGGACCATGTGGTCCTTTTTTTTTGCCGTTGTTTTTTATGAACAGACAACCTTTCTGAATTGACAGCTCCACGCTCTGTAATGAATTATCAAGCCTCCTGAACTCGCTCACCGAAGCTCAGGAGCAATGTCAACTTTACCAAAAGTTGGTTTATAAAAAAATTCAGATCGTTTTGGGAGTAGTGAGCAATGATGAAAGAAACCGTTTTGTCCCGTTCCGTGCGCCATATCTGCGCCGGCGGCCTGCTGGGCCTGGGGCTGATCGCGCCGCTGGCGCAAGCACAAACCGACGCGCCGATGCAGCGGGTGGAAGTGACCGGCTCGTCGATCAAGCGCCTGGTGTCGGAAACCGCCAATCCGCTGACCGTGATCAAGGCCGATGACTTCGTCAAGCAAGGCTTGACCACCGCGCAGGAAGTGCTGGACCGCATTCCTTCGAACAGCTCCAGCTTCAGCTCGGGCAACGTGGTCGGCGGCAATAGCTCCGGCCTGCCGACCGGCGGCCAGACCAGCGCCGACCTGCGCGGCCTCGGCGGCGACAAGACGCTGGTGCTGCTGAACGGCCGCCGCATCGCCAACCACCCCTACGACGGCGCCAGCGTCGACCTGAACATCATTCCGGTGTCGGCACTGGAACGCATCGAGGTGCTGCGCGACGGCGCCTCGGCCATCTACGGCACCGACGCCATCGGCGGCGTGATCAACTTCATCACCAAGCGCTCGGTGCAGACCACCACCATCACCGCCGAAGCGATCCTGCCACGCAAGGACGGCGCCGACGAAAAACGCGTCAACCTGTCGAGCGGCTTCGGCAACCTCGACCAGGACGGCTACAACGTCTTCGGCGTGTTCGACTATCACAAGCTCGACATCCTGACCTCGCAGCAGCGCGACTTCTCCAAGACCGGCGTGATTCCCAGCAAAGGCCTGAACCTGACCTCGGGCACCACCTTCCCCGGCAACTACTTCGACCCGACCTCGGGCGCCACCGGCAACCCGGGCTTCGCCGCCGGTTGCGACGCGCCGCTGTCGGTGCCGCGCGCCAGCAACGGCACCTGCCGCCAGGATTACACGCGCCAGATCGACGACCTGCCGGAACAAAAGCAGACCTCGTTCTTCGGCAAGGCCACCTTCAAGCTCAACGGCGACCACCTGGCGTCGATCGAATACCTGCACTCGGAAAACGATGTGGTGTCGCACACCGCGCCGCCGCCGCAGACCGGCCTGCTGCTGCCGAAGAGCAGCAAATACTATCCAGGCAATGCCGGCGGCGTGCCGGCCATGCCGGGCCTGTCGGGCGATCCGCTGTCGGTCAACTGGCGTCCAACCGAGGCCGGCCAGCGCGAGATCAACTCCAAGGGCGCGGCTGACCGCCTGGTGATCGCCGCCGAAGGCCTGTTCAAACAGTGGGACTACAAGGCCGGCTTCACGCTGTCGGAAAGCCGCTCGGCGGAATACTTCACCGGCGGCTACGTCAACGACGCCAAATTCGCCGCCGGCGTGGCCAACGGCATCCTCAATCCGTTCGGCAAGCAGGACGCCGCCGGCAAGACCTACCTGGACAGCACCGCGCTGCGCGGCCAGGTACAGAAAGGCAAGACCCGCAACACCGGCATCGACGCCAAAGCCAGCCGCGAGCTGATGGACCTGGCCGGCGGCAAGCTGGCGGTCGCCATCGGCGGCGAACTGCGCCGTGAAGAAGCCGACTTCTACGTCAACCGCGACATCGCCGGCCAGGCCGCCTCGTCCGGCCTGTCGGGTTCGCAGTCGACCGACGGCGCGCGCACCATCAAGGCGGTGTTCGGCGAGGTCAACCTGCCACTGCTGCAAGACCTGGAAGTCAATCTGGCGGCCCGCTACGATGATTACAGCGACGTCGGCAGCACCACCAATCCGAAGGCGTCGTTCCGCTACCAGCCAGCCAAGCAAGTGCTGTTCCGCGGTTCGGCCTCGACCGGTTTCCGCGCGCCGACGCTGTTCGAGAAGAACGCGCCGCAGTCGAAGAACGACACCAACAACTCGTACAACGACCCGGTCCTGTGCCCGGGCGGCGTGCTGTCGTCCAACCCGATCGCCAACCCGCTGCGCGACTGCGATCTGCAACAGTACAAGCTGCAAGGCGGCAATCAGAACCTGAGCCCGGAAAAATCGAAGACCTTCTCGGTCGGCGTGGTGCTGGAGCCGATTCCGCAAGCGACGCTGGCGATCGACTACTGGAACATCAAGCTGAAGGACAAGATCAACGCGCTGCCGGAAGAAGCCATCTACGGCGACTACGCGAAGTACAAGGCGCGCTTCCTGCGCAATCCTGACGGCTCGCCCTACGCCATCCTGGATCTGAAGGAAAACCTGGGCAAGGTCAACACCGACGGCCTCGACGTCGCGCTGACGCTGCGTTCGGGCACCACCCAGGCCGGCAACTTCACGCTGACCCTGGACGGCACCTATGTCCACAAGTATGAATACCAGGACGAGCGCGATGGACCGTACACCCAGAACGTCGGTCGCTACGCCGCCAACAATCCGGTATTCCGCTGGAAGCACAACCTGGCCCTGAACTGGCGCCTGGCCGACTGGAACGCCACGCTGGCGCAGTCGTTCAAGACCGGTTACACCGACCAGAACCTGGACATCGCGCCGCAGTACCTGAACCAGGTGCCGTCGTATCAGCTGTGGAACTTCTCGACCAGCTACACCGGCTTCAAGGGCGTAACCCTGACCGCCGGCGTCAAAAACCTGCTGGACAAGGAACCACCGTTCTCCAACCAGGGCACGCTGTTCCAGAAGGGCTACGATCCACGCTACACCGATCCGGTCGGCCGCTCGCTGTACCTGCGCGGCAGCTACAGCTTCTAAATGTCAGAACTCCCGGCTTGCCGGGAGTTTTTTTTTGCGGCTTAGAACTTGTAATTGCCGGTGATGTAGAACGAGCGTCCGGCCGGATCGGCATAGCGGCCGTCATAGCCGAGCTGGTTGCCGCCGCCGGCGTTCTGCAGCGTGAACGGCGGATCGCGGTCAAACAGGTTCTTGACACCGGCCGTCAGCGCGAACTGGCCGAAGTCGTACTTGGCCTGCCAGTCGAAGGTGGTGTACGACGGCACCTTCAAGCCGGCGAACGCCACCGAGTCGCCGACGCTGCCATCCGGATTGACCTCGAACACCGCCGTGTCGACCGGATAGGACTGATCGTGGTAGCCGGACTTATAGTGCGCGGTCAGCGTGTTGGTCAGCTTGCCGTTGGTCAGGCTCAGGCTCAGATTGCTCTGCACGCGGAACACCACGGCATTGTCCGGGCCGAAACGGCCGAGGTCGGATTGCACCTCACCGCCGGCGCTGGTGGTGTAGTCCTGCTTGATCATATACGTGCCGTTCCATGCCGCGCGCAGGTCGCCGATGGCGGTCTTGTTGCGGTAGCTGAAGTCCCAGTCGACGCCGCGATAATGCGCCACGCCGCCGTTGATCGGCGCCAGCAGATAGGCGATCGTCGTGAAGCCGGCCGGATCAGGATACGGATTGACGAACAGGCCGCTGTACTGCTGCGGATTGGCAAAGCCCTGCTGCTCCGGCACGCCGGCCGACAGCACCTGGTCGCGGATCGTGACATTCCACAGATCCAGCCCCAGCGACAGGCCGCGCAGCGGCTCGATCCGCCCGCCCAGCGTCCACTGCTTGGACTTCTCCGGCTGCAGGCCCTGGGCGCCGCTCTGCGCGTTTGGTCCGCTCAACAAGTCGTACTGCGCCAGCCCCACCTGGCAACCCGGCGAGCCGGGGAACGGGCAGGCATAGCTGCCGGCGGTGCTGCCGTTGAAGGTGTTGGCGCCGGCGATGTCGCTCAGGTTGGGCGCCTTGAAGCCGGTGCCGTAGGAGCCGCGCAGCAGCAGCGTGTCGAGCGGCGTCCATTTGAGGCTCAGCTTGTAGGTGCCGGCGTTCGAGCTGTTGCCGATGTCGCCGCTCGGCAGACGCGGAATCAGGCCGCTCGCATCGGGCACGCTGCCGAAGATGTAGTTGCTGTGCACCTTGTCGTAGCTGTCGTAGCGGCCGGACACGGTCGCTTCGAGGGTCTTGTGCATCGGCAGCAGCACCTCGGTGAACAAGCCCCAGTTGTCGCGGCGCGCGTCGAACGGCACCACGCCATAGCTGCCGCCGACCGGATAGTTGGCCGACGCCGGCTGCGTGGCGAAGCCGGAGTTGGCCAGGATCAGCGGATCGTAGTCGACCTGGTAGCGCGTCTTCGAATAGTCGCCGCCGATCGAAATGATCGAGGTGCCGCCCGGCAGTTCGAACAGGTCGTGCTGGGCGCCGGCGTGCACCGTGTTGAGTGTCGATTTGCCGCGCGAGAACACGGTGCCGTTCAGCAGCGCGCCCTTCAGCTGATCGGCGCCCTGGCCGGTGACCGGATCGTACTGGCCGGCCGCCACCAGGCTTTCCAGCTTATTGAAGTCCGAGTAGCCGCCGGCCGCCGTGTCTTTCAGCTTGCTCTGCGACAGGATCAGCGAGGCGTTGTAGGTCCAGCCCAGCGCGCTGCCGTCGATACCGCTGGCGAAGTGGGTCGCGGTGGTCTGGTACTCGTCGGCGCGGCCGCCGACCAGCACCGAGCGGTAATTCAGCGTGGCGTTGCCGCTCGGGTTTTCCAGGCCGTTGGCGTCCAGATACGGCTGCACGTATTTGGCGTACAGCGCCGGGAAGCGCGTGGTGGCGTTGACGCCCATCGGCTGCGCCGACGGCGCGTACTGCGCGGTCATCGCGTATTGCGACAGCACCAGTTCGGCCCAGGCGGTGGTGTCGTCATTGATTTTCAGCGTGCCTTTCAGCAGGCCGCTGTCGCGCCGGCTGCCCGGCACGTCCTCCACCGTGGAGGCGTAGTTGAAGCGGCACTGCGAACCCAGCGGCCCGGCCAGCGGGCTACCGCAACCGCCGTTGGCGGCCAGGTAGGGATTGATCGCGTAGCCGGTGGTATCGACATTGGCGGCCGAGCCGCGCGGGCGGGCGTTGAAGCTCAGGTTGGCCGGCTCGGTGTTGCCGGTGCGCTGATCGAAGTAATATTGCTTGCCGTTGGCGCCGAATTTGAAGAAGGCGCCGGGCGCCGAGAAGTCGCGCTGCAGCGCGGTGATGCGCTCCTGTTCCTCGTGGCTGTACGAGGCCAGGAGGTTCCAGCCGTTCTGCTGCAGGTCGCCCCAGCCCTTGGTGATGCCGGCGCTGCTCCAGCTGCCGCCGTTCTTTCTCGGCTGGCCGTAGGTGGCGTAGGCTTCGCCGGTGGTCAGATTCTTTTTCAGGATGAAGTTGACCACGCCGGCGATCGCGTCCGAACCGTACAGCGCCGAGGCGCCGTCGGTGAGGATCTCGACCCGCTCCACCGCCTCCAGCGGAATGCTGGACAGATTGACCGCGTAACCGCCGCCCTGGCCGGAACCGACCGCGCTCGGCGCCACGCGCTGGCCGTCGAGCAGCACCAGCGTGTACTTCGACGGCAGCGAGTGCAGCGACGCGGTGGTGACGCCGGCGCCGCCGCCGTTGACCGAGCTGGACGACGGCACGAAGCCCTGCATCGACGGCAGCATCTGGATCAGGTCGGTCGCCGAGGCGGCGCCGGTCTGCTTGATCTCGGCGGCGGTCAGCACCTGCACCGGCAAGGCGCCCTCTTTCTGGATGCGCTTGATCGACGAGCCGGTGATCTCGACGCGCTGGATCGGCTGCTCGGTCAGCGTCTCCTGCGCGAAGGCTGGCAGCGCCAGCAACACGCCGCCGGAAAACATCAGACGCAGGGAACGGGACAGCACTTTCTCTTGAAACATGACTAACCTCCTGAGGTATTTTTAGGGATGCAACGGTCCAACGCCCACGGCCGGAGCGACCGCGGGACGGCGAACAATGACGCACAGGTGTATTTCTCAGGAAGGTGTTCTATGACACCCGGCCTTGCTTTATATCAAAGCATGGCAGGAGATTAAATGTCAATCACGCCAACTCGGCGTTTGGTGCGCTTACAACAGGCGCGCCAAGGCGGCCCCCGCGACGGCGCGGGGGCCGGCGGGGCTTACTTGGCGGCGGCTTCGCGCGCCTGGGTGGCCAGGCGGCGCTGGCGCACGGCGGCGGCCAGGCCCTGCAGCACCTGCACGCTGCTGTCCCAGTCGATGCAGCCGTCGGTGACCGACTGGCCGTAGGTCAGCTCCTTGCCCGGCACCAGATCCTGGCGACCGGCCACCAGGTGCGACTCCACCATCACGCCGACGATGCGGCCATCGCCGCCGGCCACCTGGGCGGCGATGTCGGCGCACACCGGCACCTGGTTCTCCGGCTTCTTGGCGCTGTTGGCGTGCGAGGCGTCGATCATCAGGCGCGCCGCCAGGCCTTGGGCGGCGATCGCCTTGCAGGCATCGTCGACGCTGGCGGCGTCGTAGTTCGGCGCCTTGCCGCCGCGCAGGATGATGTGGCAATCCTCGTTGCCGTTGGTCGAGACGATGGCCGAGTGGCCGCCCTTGGTCACCGACAGGAAATGGTGCGGCTGCGAGGCGGCCTTGATGGCGTCGACGGCGATGCGCACATTGCCGTCGGTGCCGTTCTTGAAGCCGACCGGGCACGACAGGCCGGAGGCCAGCTCGCGGTGCACCTGCGACTCGGTGGTGCGGGCGCCGATCGCGCCCCACGAGATCAGGTCGGCGATGTACTGCGGCGAAATGACGTCGAGGAACTCGGTGCCGGCCGGCAGGCCCAGTTCGTTGATGTCGCGCAGCAGCTCGCGCGCCATGCGCAGGCCGTCGTTGATGCGGAAGCTGTTGTCCATGTACGGATCATTGATCAGGCCCTTCCAGCCGACCGTGGTGCGCGGCTTCTCGAAGTAGACGCGCATGACGATCTCCAGGTCGCCGGCCAGCTCCTTGCGCAGCGGCGCCAGGCGGCGCGCGTAGTCCATCGCCGCCTTGGTGTCGTGGATCGAGCACGGGCCGATCACCACCATCAGGCGGTCGTCCTGGCCGTGCAGGATGCGGTGCAGCGCCACCCGGGCATTGGCCGCGGTCTGCTCCGCCGCCTCGGTGCACGCAAACTCACGGATCAGGTGGGACGGTGGCGTCAATTCCTTCATCTCGCGGATGCGCAGATCATCGGTACGGGGCATGCTGTTCTCCAGTGGGTTTTGATTGAAATCAAGGGTAAAAAAAAACCGCCTCGGCAGGAGGCGGTTTTTCGGGAATTCGTGGGACTCGGTTTGCTTCTACGTGTGCACCGGCCGCTACTCCACCGCCTGAGGGGTTGGGAAGCTAAAGTAAAACCAGCCGGTAAAGAAGAAGTGGGTCATATAAGTCCGTAAGTGTCGGAAGACTATAACAACACTTTGCGCCATTTGGCAAGCACTTTGTCGCGCACCTCTGATGCAGATCAGGCGTGCCGCACTTGAACGCCGCAAGACTGGGTTGCCGCGCATGCAACCGCACCGCGCCCATTTCAAGGGAGAAACACGATGACAAAACGCCTCCTCATGCCCATGGCCGCCGCGTTGCTGGCGGCGCACGCCGCCGACGCTTTTGCCCAGGCTCAGGCCCAAGCGCCGGCGCCGGACCAGGAACCGCTGCAACGGGTGGAAATCACCGGCAGCTCGATCCGCCGCCTGGCGGCCGCGACCGCGCTGCCGCTGACCTCGATCCGCGCGGAGGATTTCGCGCGCCAGGGCCTGACCACCGCCCAGCAGGTGCTCAACAGCATTCCGATGAACCAGACCTCGGTGTCGAGCGCGCAGTCGGTCGGCGCCGGCACCGGCGGCCAGTCGCAGGCCGACCTGTGCGGGCTGGGCGGCCAGCGCACGCTGGTGCTGCTCAACGGCCGCCGCATTTCGGCCCACCCGATCATCGGCGACAGCGTCGACCTGAACGTGATTCCGCTGTCGGCGCTGGACCGGGTCGAGGTGCTGCGCGACGGCGCCTCGGCGGTGTACGGCAGCGACGCCATCGGCGGCGTGGTCAACTTCATCACACGGCGCCAGGTCCAGGGCGGCGCCGTCACGGTCGAGGCCTACCAGCCGCAGACGGCCGGCGGCGGCGCCGAGCGGCGGCTCAATCTGAGCGGCGGCTTTGGCGACCTGGCCACCGAACGCTTCAACGTTTTCGGCGTGCTCGACCTGCACCGGCAACTGCCCTTGGCGGCCACCGCGCGGCCGTTCTCGGCCACCGGCGTGATCCCCAGCCGCGGCGTCAGCCAGACCAGCGGCACGCCCTTCCCCGCCAACTTCTTTTCCGACCACGGCATCAGCGGCAATCCCAGCTTTGCCAGCGGCTGCCTGCCGCCGGCCTCGGTGCCCAATGTCGGCGGCTCGGCGACCTGCCGCTACGATTTCACGCGCGAGGTCGACGACATCCCGCGCACCAAACAGGAATCGTATCTGGGCCGCTTCACCTATCGCCTCGGCCAGGACCACACGCTGGCCGCCGAGGCGCTGCACGCGCGCAGCACCAACGAGGCGCGCGTGGCGCCGCCGCCGCTGGCCGGCATCGGCATGCTGCTGCACAGCACCAGCCCCTACTATCCGGGCGGCAGCGCCGGCGTGCCGGCGGTGGCCGGCCTCAGCGGCGAAGACCTCGACATCAGCTGGCGGCCGCTGGTGACCGGGCGCCGCGTCGACTATTCGACCAGCACCGCCGACCGGCTGGTGCTCAGCGCCGAGGGCGTGCTGTACGGCTGGGACTACAGCAGCGGCCTGAGTCACTCCGTCAGCAAGGCCGCCAGCGCCTTCGCCGGCGGCTATGTGATCGATCAGCGCATCGTCGACGGCGTCGGCAGCGGCCTGCTCAATCCCTTCGGCGAGCAGAGCGCCGAAGGGCTGGCTTACCTGAACAGCTCGCTGCTGCTGGGCGAATACCTGAACGCGCGCACGCGCGCCACCGCATTCGACGCGCGCGCCAGCCGCGAGCTCCACCAGTTGCCGGGCGGCCCGCTGGGCTTCGCGCTGGGCGGCGAGGCACGCAAGGAAAAGGCGGTCTACAAGATCAACCGCGCGCTGGCGTCGCAAGCGTCCAGCTCGGGCTTTGCCGACGCCCAGGACCAGACCGGCGAGCGCCGCATCTACGCCGTGTTCGCCGAACTGAACGCGCCGGTGATCAAGGATCTGGAACTGAACGCCGCCGCCCGCTACGACCACTACAGCGACGTCGGCCACAGCTTCACGCCGAAGCTCAGCGCCCGCTATCAGCCGGTGGCGCCGGTGCTGCTGCGCGCCTCGTGGAACCGCGGCTTCCGCGCGCCGACGCTGTTCGATATCCACGGCCCGCGGACGGTGACCAACTCGTCCGATCCATGGAACGATCCGCTGCTGTGTCCCGGCGGCGTGCCGGCGCCGGGCGCCAATCCCAACCTGTCGTGCGACCAGCAGCAGAACATTCGCCAGGGCGGCAATCCGGACGTGCGGGCGGAACGCTCCAAGACCTACAGCGCCGGCGTGGTGTTCGAGCCGACACGGGCGCTGACGCTGTCGCTGGACTACTGGAACATCGGCCTGCGCGACCAGATCAGCGCGCTGGCCGAGCAGACCGTGTTCAACGACTACGCCCGCTACCAGAACCTGTTCAGCTACAACGCCGCCGGCACGCGCCTCGATTACGTCTCGCTGATCACCAACAACCTGGGCGAGGTCAAGACCAGCGGCGTCGACGCCAGCGTGCTGTGGCGCGCGCCGCGCGGCCGCTACGGCACGCTGGCGTTGCAGATCGACGGCACCTGGGTGCGCAACTACGACTACCAGAACGAGCGCGGCGGCGCCTTCACCGAGAACCTCGGCCGCTACGCCGACGCCTCGCCGGTGTTCCGCTGGCGCCACAACGCCAGCCTGAATTGGAATCTCGGCCCGTGGGGCGCGACGCTGAGCAACCGCTATATGTCCGGCTATACCGACCAGAACGCCGTCGAGCCGCAGTTCTTCAACCAGGTCAAGGCGTACTCGACCTGGTCACTGTCGGGCAACTACAGCGGCGGGCACGGATTGGACCTGACACTGGGGGTGCGTAATCTGCTGGACGAGGACCCGCCGTACACCAACCAGAGCACCACCTTCCAGCAGGGTTACGACCCGCGCTACACCGATCCGCTGGGCCGCACCTGGTACGCGCGCGTGACCTACAAGTTTTGAACAAAAATTTACACTCCGCGGCCTGGCGTTAACTTCTTAGCGCCTGTATCCGGATGTAAGCGGCGCGACCCCGCGGCGGGCCGCACCGCCCCGGCCGCGCGGCGGCCGCGGACAGAAAACCGTCTTAACAGCTGTGATGGTTTGCATGCTGTCGCATTGTTGCACACTTAATCATGCGTCATTGTTTGATGGTCCCCGCGAATGGTCTGATCGCTGTTGCCCACAAGGCAAACACCCATTCCCATACCATGCAGGAGTTAAAACAATGATGATTGAAAGAGCCATGTCGCGCAGCTTGCGCGCGCTGTTCGCCGGCGGCCTTGCCGTCGGCATGCACGCCGCCAGCGCGCAAACCGACGACGCCCCGATCCAGCGGGTGGAAGTGACCGGGTCCAGCATCAAGCGTCTGGCCAGCGAGACGGCGCTGCCGATCACCAGCATCAAGGCGGCCGACTTTGAAAAGCAGGGCCTGACCACCGCCGCTGAAGTGATGAACACGCTGTCGATGAACCAGAGCGTGACCGGCAGCAGCCAGTCGGTCGGCTCCGGCACCGGTGGCATCGCCACCGCCGATCTGCGCGGCCTGGGCAGCAACAAGACGCTGGTACTGCTGAACGGCCGCCGTCTGGCCAACCACCCGTTCAACGGCTCCTCGGTCGACCTGAACATCATCCCGCTGTCGGCGCTGGAGCGGGTGGAAGTGCTGCGCGACGGCGCCTCGGCCATTTACGGCACCGACGCCATCGGCGGCGTGATCAACTTCATCACCAAGCGTTCGGTCACCGGCGTCACCGTCAGCGCCGAACGCTTCCAGCCGCAGGCCAGCGGCGCCGGCGCCGAATCGCGGCTCAACCTGTCGGGCGGCTATGGCGACCTGGACAAGGACGGCTGGAACGTCTTCGGCGTGATCGACCTGCACCAGCAGACCGCGCTGGACGCCGCCGCCCGCGATTTCTCCAGCACCAGCGTGCGCCCGGACCGCGGCGTCAACGGCAGCAGCGGCACCTCGCAGCCGGCCAACTTCTATTCGGCCAACGGCGTCACCGGCAATCCGTACTACAGCGGCGGCTGTGTCGGCAAAGGCCTGATCCAGAGCAGCACCGGCACCTGCCGCACCGACACCAGCACCTACATCCAGGCGATCCCGAAAACCAAACAGGAATCCTTCCTCGGCAAGGCCACGTTCAAGCTGAACCAGGACGACATCGCCACCATCGAATACCTGCACAGCCGCTCGACCAACAGCAGCGCCATCGCGCCGTCGCCGCTGACCGGCATCACCATGACCTCGGCCAGCCCCTACTATCCGGGCGGCAGCGCCGGGGTGCCGGCCGTGGCCGGTCTCAACGGTGAAGACCTGACGCTGAACTGGCGCACCGTCGCCGCCGGCAAGCGCGAGGGCTATGACACCTCGATCTCCGACCGCCTAGTCGTGGCCTCGGAAGGCCTGGTGGCCGGCTGGGATTACAACGTCGGCCTGACTTACGCGGTCAACCAGGCCAGCAGCGCCTTTGCCGGCGGCTACACCAACGACTCGCTGATGAAGGCGGGCGTGCTGAACGGCATCCTCAATCCGTTCGGCGAACAATCGGCGGCAGGCGCGGCCTACATCGACGCCGCCCAGTTGCGCGGCGAATACCTGGCGGCAAAAATGACCAGCGTCGGCATCGACGGCAAAGTCAGCCGCGAGCTGTTCCAGCTGCCGGCCGGCGCCGTCGGCTTCGCGGTGGGCAGCGAGTTTCGTCACGACAAGGCCACCTACAGCGTCAACCGCGAGCTGGCGTCGCAGGCGTCCAGCTCCGGCTACGCCGACGCCCAGGACCAGGCCGGCCAGCGCAATATCGCGGCCCTGTATTCGGAACTGAGCGTGCCGCTGGCCAAGCCGCTGGAACTGTCGATCGCGGCCCGCTATGACCACTACAACGACGTCGGCGGCAGCTTCAATCCGAAGGTCGGCCTGCGCTGGGAAGCCAGCAAGCAGGTGCTGTTCCGCACCTCGTACAACACCGGCTTCCGCGCGCCGACGCTGTACGACCTGCATGGCCCGGCCACGTCGACCTTCACCAGCAACGCCTATAATGATCCGGTGCTGTGCCCTGGCGGCACGGTGGCGGCCGGTGCCAATCCGAACGTCGCCTGCAACCAGCAGCAAACCATCCGCAGCGGCGGCAACGCCAACCTGAAGCCGGAGAAATCCAAGACCTTCGCGCTGGGCGTGGTGTTCGAGCCGTTGAACGCGGTCAGCGTGTCGTTCGACTACTTCAACATCAAGATCAAGGATTCGATCGGCACCGTGGCCGAGTCGACCATCTTCGACAACTATGAGAAGTACAAGGACTACTTCGTCTACTCGGCCGACGGCAAGACGCTGCAATACGTCAACGCCGTGTTGGACAATCTGGGAGAGGTGAAGACCTCGGGCATCGACACCAGCCTGCGCTGGAAGCTGCCGCGCACCGCAGCCGGCGATTTCGTGTTCCAGTTCGACGGCACCTGGGTGCACAGCTACCAGTACCAGAACGAAACCGGCGGCGAGTTTGTGGAGAATGTCGGCGTCTACGGCGACAATGCGCCGGTGTTCCGCTGGAAGCACAACGCCAGCATCAGCTGGAAGCGAGGTCCGTGGAGCGCGACGTTCGCCAACAAGTACCTGAGCGGTTACGAGGATCAGAACAATGTGGCGGCGCAGTACGAACACCGGGTGAAGGCGTACTCGACGTATTCGCTGTCGACCAGCTACAGCGGCATCCGCAACACCGATCTGACCGTGGGCATCAAGAACCTGCTGGATACGGCGCCGCCGTACACCAACCAGGGCACCACGTTCCAGAGCGGCTACGATCCCCGCTTCACCGATCCGCTGGGCCGTACCTTCTACGTGAAGGCCACGTACAAGTTCTAAGCACCTTCAGCGTCACTCCCGCGCAAGCGGGAGTGCGCTTATCAGGCGGTGCCGCCGACGGTGACACCGTCGATGCGCAGCGTCGGCTGGCCGACGCCGACCGGCACGCTCTGGCCGTCCTTGCCGCACACGCCCACGCCCGGGTCCAGCTTCATGTCGTTGCCGATCATGGAGACGCGGTTCAGCACTTCCGGACCATTGCCGATCAGCGTCGCGCCTTTGACCGGATAGCTGAGCTTGCCATTCTCGATCATGTAGGCCTCGCTGGCCGAGAACACGAACTTGCCGTTGGTGATGTCGACCTGGCCGCCGCCGAAGTTGACCGCGTAAAGGCCGTTCTTCACCGACGCCAGAATCTCGCCCGGGTCCTTGTCGCCACCCAGCATATAGGTGTTGGTCATGCGCGGCATCGGCAGGTGCGCGAACGATTCGCGGCGGGCGTTGCCGGTCACCGGCATCTTCATCAGGCGCGCGTTCATGGTGTCCTGGATGTAGCCTTTGAGGATGCCGTCCTCGATCAGCGTGGTGCACTGGGTCGGATTGCCCTCGTCGTCGATGTTGAGCGAGCCGCGACGGTCCGCCAGCGTGCCGTCATCGACCACGGTGACGCCCTTGGCCGCCACGCGGTCGCCAATGCGGCCGGCGAAGGTCGACGAGCCCTTGCGGTTGAAGTCGCCCTCCAGGCCGTGGCCGATCGCCTCGTGCAGCAGAATGCCCGGCCAGCCAGGCCCCAGCACCACGGTCATCGGACCGGCCGGCGCCGGCCGCGCGTCCAGATTGACGACCGCCGACTTCACGGCCTCATCCGCGTACTGCTCCAGCAGCGCGTCGCTGAAGTAGCCGTAATCGTAGCGGCCACCGCCGCCCGACGAGCCGACTTCGCGGCGGCCATTCTGCTCGACGATGACGGTCAGCGACACACGCACCAGCGGCCGGATGTCGGCCGCCAGCACGCCATCGCTGCGCACCACCAGCACCACGTCATATTCACCGGCCAGGCTGGCCATCACCTGCACCACGCGCGGGTCCTTGGCGCGCGCCATCTTTTCGATGCGCTCCAGCAGTTGCACCTTGGCGGTCGCGTCCAGCGACACCAGCGGGTCGTGCGGCAGATACAGCGCGCGGCCGCCGACGTGGTTCATCGCGCCGGCCACCTTGACCTTGCCGCTGCCGGCGCGGGCGATGGTGCGGGTGGCGGCGGCCGCGTCCAGCAGCGCCGCCTCGGAGATTTCGTCCGAGTACGAAAACGCGGTCTTGTCGCCCGACACGGCACGCACGCCGACGCCCTGGTCGATCGAGAAACTGCCGGTCTTGACGATGCCCTCTTCCAGGCTCCAGCCCTCGTTTTTGGTGAATTGGAAATACAAGTCGGCATAGTCGACTTTGTGGGTGAACATCGTGCCCAGCGTCTTGAGCAGCTTGGCCTCGTCCAGCCCGAACGGTGTCAGCAGGATATCGCGCGCCACGGCCAACGTGGACAGATTCGGTTCAAATGGCTTCATGGTGATGCTTTCTGTTAGGGATTACCGGCATTGTAGTGGATATCACATGGTCCGGTGTTTCAGGGCCGGCAAGCTGTCGCGCACGCCTTCCATATAGGTCAGATCGATGTCGCCGTGCACCACGCCCTCCCCCTCGGCCAGCACCGACTTCACCGTGCCCCATGGATCGATCAGCATGCTGTGGCCCCAGGTGCGGCGGCCGTTCGGATGGATGCCGCCTTGCGCCGCCGCCAGCACATAGCACTGGTTTTCGATGGCGCGCGCGCGCAGCAGGATTTCCCAATGCGCCATGCCGGTGGTGTAGGTGAAGGCGGCCGGCACCACGATCAGCGACACCGGCCCCATCGCGCGGAACAGTTCCGGGAAACGCAGGTCGTAGCACACCGACATGCCGACCTTGCCGAATGGCGCCTCGAACACGCCGACCTGCTTGCCCGGCACAATGGTCTTCGATTCGTTGTACGACTCAGCGCCCTTGGTGAAACCAAACAGGTGGATTTTGTCGTAGCGGCTGGCGTGCTCGCCGTCCGGGGTGTACACCAGCGTGGTGTTGATGACTTTATCGGCGTCATCGGAGGCCAGCGGCAAGGTGCCGCCGATCAGCCAGATCTTCAGCGTGCGCGCCAGGCCGGCCATGAAGTCCTGGATCGGTCCCTGCCCCAGCGGCTCGGCCACGGCCACCTTGTCGCTGTCGGTCAGGCCCATGATGGCCCAGTATTCCGGCAGCAGCACCAGCTTGGCGCCGTCGTGCGCGGCCTGTGTCACCAGGCGGCGCGCGGTGGCGATGTTGTCCGCCACCGAGGGCGAAGAGATCATTTGAATGGCGGCAACGGTATGGTTCATGGCGCTCCCTTGGTGGATTCTGGTTTCGTCGGATCGAGCTTGGTCACGACCGGCGCCTTCCACGGGCCGGACACCTGCATATGATAAGTCAGTGCCTTCATCACCGGCGCACTGAGGAACAGCTGCGCCAGGAAACTGCCGAGGCCGATGACCGGATTGACCGCCAGCGCATACACCAGCGGCGCCGTGCCCAGATTAACCTCGGGAATCACCACCACGCGCAGGTTGGTGGTTTCGTTGGCGATATCGGCGCTGCCTTCCATCAGCACAGTGGCGGCGACGCCGTGCATTTTCAAGTTGTCGGTGCGGACGATACCGCGCTCGATGGTGGCGTTGGCGGTGATGCCGTCAAACGCCAGTCCTTCCGAGAAGACGTCGTGGAAATCCAGCTTGAGCAGGCGCGGCAGCGCTTGCAGGCTCAGCACGCCCAGCAGCTTGGCCGCGCCCGGGTCCTGCTTGAGGAACTGGCCTTTTTCGACATTCAGCGCGATCTGCCCGGACAGGCTCGGCAGGTCGAGCGAATACGGCAGGCCCTTCCAGGCGATATCGCCCTTCAGCGAGCCCTTGCCGTTCTTCAGCGTGTCGACAAAGCCGAAGCGCTCCAGCAGCTTGCCGGCGTCGTTGATCGCCAGGTTGAAGTTGAGGCTGGTGTCATGCGCGCCGCCCTTGGTGACCCACTGGCCGGTGCCGTTCAGTTCGCCATCGGCGTTCGACAGCGACAGCTTGCTGATGCGCCATTCGCGCGCGTTCGGCAGTTGCGCGTTGTGGGCCTGCAGCTCCAGCCGGCCCAGCGGCTTGTTGAACAGTTCGAAGCGCTCGACCACCACGTCCAGCGCCGGAATGGTGGCGGCGGCGCTCTTGCCGTCCAGCAGTTCCTGCACGTCACCGGAGGCCGATTCCGGGATCACCAGCGACGACAGCCGCGCCGTCACCTTGCCCAGGCCGGCGCCGGTGGACGGCTCGGCCCAGGTCAGGTAGCCGTTGGCCTGGGTCGAATCGATGCTGGCCTGCCAGTTGCCCTTCTGATGGGTGGCGCCGACCACCACGTTTTCCAGCTTGCGGCCGCCGATGATCAGCTCGCTGGAGCGGGCGGCGATGGTATCCGGCAGGACGTAATGGGTGAAGTCGGTGGCGTCGGCGGCCGGCGCGGCGGCGCCGCTATCACCGCCGCTGCCGGCGATGGCGCCGCCAAAGTCCAGCCAGTGATCGACGTTCAACTCGTGCATGCTGAGGTTGAAGGCCATGCCGCTATCCGGCTCCGGCGCCGGCGTGTTGACGCCGATGCCGCCGCGCACCAGTTGCCAGTGCTGCCGGCCCTGCTTCTGGCGCTGATAGCGCGCCGCCACGCTAGTGCCCAGGCTGATGCGGATGTCGTCGTGCAGCAGGCCGGCCGCGTCCGGCGTCAGGCCCGAGCTCAGCA
This sequence comes from Duganella lactea, assembly GCF_009857505.1. Taxonomy (GTDB): domain Bacteria; phylum Pseudomonadota; class Gammaproteobacteria; order Burkholderiales; family Burkholderiaceae_D; genus Rugamonas; species Rugamonas lactea. The sequence continues at coordinate 81,154 of NZ_WWCP01000008.1, read as the reverse complement.
GGAAGCGCACCGGCATGCTGTCGGCGGCGGTTTTCTGCAGCGGCGCCGGCAGGTCGAGCGCCAGGCCGTTCAGGCTGGAATCGACCGCGATCTGCACCTGGTGGTCGCGCACCGTCACCGTGCCGCTGTAGCGCGTGGCGCCGGAGAAGTGGTCGGCCAGGCGCTGCATGGCCGGCATGGCGTAGGTCTGGCGGAAGCCGTCGGCGGTGACCGTCCCCCCCAGCCGCACGACGATGGCATTGTCCTTCTGCGTGCCGCCGGTGATCGACACCGGCCCGCCGAGGAAGTTGCCCGACAGCTGGTTCAAATTGACGCCGCGTTCGTTGAATTCAATCTTGCCCTGCGCCGACTGCACCACCGGCAGATCGTTCATCAGCGTGATGTCGTTGCCGGCCAGCGCCAGCGTGCCGTTGACCTTGGTGTCGATGGCGTGCGCCAGCGGAATGCGCAGGCTCAGCGCCAGCTTGGCGTTGCCGCTCGCCTGCGTTTCATCGGTGAAGTGCGAGATCCAGTCCAGCACCGGGCTGATCGTCACATACTTGAGGAACTCCTGCATCGGCCCGGCCGCGTTGCCGTCGATTTCCAGCATCGAATCGTGGATGCTGAGGTCGGGAATCACCGCCTTCACATTGCTCAGCGCGACGCCGCCGGTGGTGGCGGTGTCGCCGCGGATTTCCATGCGCGCGCGCTCGAACACAAAGCTGCCCTTGATGTGCTCGGCCTGCGGCCACAGCGGCAGCGGCTTGCCGTCCTTGCCCAGCTCCTTGCCGTCGTGCAGGTAATAGCCCGGCTCGTAGTTCAGCTTCGCATCGTTGAGCTTGCCGGCGACGCGGAACTCGCCGTGCGCCTTGTGCTCGCCGTGGAAGGGGAAATGCGCCAGATCGCCGCGCAGGCGGATGCTCACCTCGGTCGCCTCGCCGCCCTCCAGCGCGCCGCTCAGCCATTGGCTGAGGTCGTGCGGCGTCTGCATCGGCAGGTAGCGGCCGATACGGTTGATCTGGAAGCCGGTCAGCGTGCCGGTCAGGTCGACCTTGCCGGGTCCCTTACCGTCCAGCGACAGCAGATGCGAACCCTGCAACGCGCCCTGCAAGCCTTCCTGCGCGAAATCCATGCTGTCGATCTGGAACAGCAGATGGTTGTTGGCCTCGAACGACCAGCGCGCCTTCAGGTTCAGATGGTCGAACGGCATCGACGCCTCGGCGAAATAATCCGGCATCTGCAACACCAGTTGCCGCGAGTCGAGGTTGAAGCTGCCACCGTGCTCGGTGGCGTCGATCGAGCCGCTGAGGTTGTCGAAGCCGGGAATGGCCGGCAGGCCGGCGATGGCCGGCGTCTTGCCGGTCTTCGGCTGCGGCAGGCGCGGCGGCTGCGGCTTCAGGCCCAGTCCCACCAGGTCGCCCTTGACGCGGTAGGTCTGCAAGGCCGGGAACGTGCCCTGCCATTCGGCGGAGAAATTCTGCAGCAGACCGCGCGGCGCGAAACCGGCCACCAGCTTGTGCTGCTGCGCGGACAAGGGCAGGCGCTCGGCCAGGCCGGCCAGCGTTTGCAGGTCCAGCTGGCGCGCGCGCACCTCGACCTTCTCCGGCCGGGCGCCGGCCGCCGCCACATAGGTTTCCGACAGCGAGGTCGGCGCCATCACCAGGCCGTCGCGGGTGGTCAAGGTCAGGTCGCGCAGCGCCAGCGTGTGGCCCAGCGCGCCGAAACGCGGCGTGGCCGCGCCCGCGCCGTTATGCGCCAGCGGTGGACGGATGTCTTCGCGGAGGTCGATGCGCCCGCTCAGCTGCTGCAAGTCCAGCAGCGGCAATTCCTGGCCCAGCACGGCGGTGATATCGTTCAGGCCGACATCGGCGGTGACGCTGGTCAGGCGCGACTGGTCGACGCCAATCCAGGCGCGCAACGAACCGCCGCCCTTGCGCAGTTCAAACGGGTAGTCGATCCAGGTTTTCCACGCCAGCAGATCGGCCTGGCGCAGGTCGGCGTACAGCTCGCCCTTCCACATCGACACATTGGAAATGCGCGCGCCGAACGCCGGATGGGTGAAGTCGGCGCGCACGTCGAGCGGCGCGGCCAGCGCGGCCGGCGGCGTCGCGCGCAGCGAGAAGGCGTGGTGCAGCCAGTTGTTTTGCAGCGCCAGCGTCACATTGTCGAGCGTCAGCGGCGGCGCGGCGCGCGCCTGGTCGGTCCATTGCACGCGGCCCTCGTGGATCACAATCAGGCGCTGGCTCAGCAGCCAGTCCAGACCCTTGCCGTCACTCGGCTGGTCCGGATCGATGAAGATACCGGCCACGTACAGCTTGCCGTCGCGGTCGCGCAGAATGTTCAGGTCGGGACGGTTCAGCTCCAGCGCCTGGAAGCGCACCGTGCCGGTCATCACGGTCCACCACGACAGCGTGGCCGACACGCTCGGCAAGCTCAGCGCCGGCCGGCCCTGCTGGTCGTGCAGCACCACGTCGCCGAGGAACAGATGCGGACGGAAGCCGTGCCACGAGGCGTAGACGCGGGAAATGGTGACCTGGTTGCCGAGCGCGCCGCTGGCGGCGCGCTCAATATCGTCGCGGTAATGGTCGATATTCGGCAGCACCACATAGCGCAGCGTCAGGAACAGGATGGTGAAGGCGAAATACACCAGCAGCGCCAGCTTCAGCGTGAAGCCCAGCATATGGTGGGTGGCCTGGTTGCAGAACCGATAGGCGGCACGAAGCCGATGCCAGCGCGCGGCCAACGGGCCTTCGCCTGTCACGGTCTCCTCTTCTGTTTTTTGCATCAATACGCTAATAAATCAGGCCATACATCAAATAAATAGCTAAACTCGGTCTCTGGAGCAATTCTACCTTATCCCCTCATGAGTTCACCGTCCGTCTCAGCGTCCGTCTCCCGTTTCTACCAGCGCTGGCTCGCGGCCGCGCCCGACCGTGCCGCCAAGGCCGACGCGCTGTCGCAATTATCGCTTGCCGACATCGATCTGGCCCATTATTTACAAATAGAAGCAGAAAACAGCCTGCCGCTGCCGCGCGCCATGCGCCGCCTGCGCAATCTGCTGGTCTGCACGCTGATCCGGCGCGACCTGGCAGGCCAGGCCAATCTGGCCGAGGTGGTGGCAACCATGACCCGCTTCGCCGACTTCGCCATCCAGCGACATCTGGCGACGTTGCACGCCGAAATGGTGGCGCTGCACGGCCAGCCGATCGGTCACGATTCCGGCCAGCCGCAGGAAATGATGGTGTTGGCCATGGGCAAGCAAGGCGGCGGCGAACTGAATGTCTCGTCCGACATCGACCTGATCTTCGTCTACCCGGAGGATGGCGACACCGCCGCCGGGCCGGGCCAGCGCAGCCTGTCCAATCACGAGTTCTTCGTTCGCCTGGGCAAGAAGCTGATCGCCGCGCTGGCGGAGATCACCGAGGATGGCTACACGTTCCGCGTCGATATGGCCTTGCGGCCGAATGGCAACTCGGGGCCGCTGGCGGCCAGCCTGGGCATGGTGGAGAACTACCTGATCGTGCAGGGGCGCGAATGGGAACGCTACGCCTGGGTCAAGGCGCGCGCGGTCACCGGCCGCGCGGTCGACATCGCCGCGCTGGAGGCGATCGTCCGCCCGTTCTGCTTCCGCCGCTACCTGGACTTCGGCGTGATCGACGCCATCCGCAATATGCACGCGCAGATCCGCGCCGAGGTCAACCGCCAGGAGCGGCTGCACCCGGACCGCAGCAACAACGTCAAGCTGGGCCGCGGCGGCATCCGCGAAATCGAGTTCCTGGCCCAGGTGTTCCAGCTGATCCGCGGCGGCCGCGACGCCGCGCTGCGCGACCGCTCGACCCGCACCACCTTGCGCATCATCGCCGAGAAAGGCTTGCTGAGCCACGCCATCGTCTACCAACTGCTGGCGTCCTACACCTTCCTGCGCAATCTGGAGCACCGGCTGCAATACCTGGACGACGCCCAGACCCACACGCTGCCGGCCAACGACGAGGACCGCCAGGCTGTGGCCGCCATGATGGGCCTGCCCGACGTGGCCACCTTGCTGACGCAGCTCGACGCGCACCGCCAGTTCGTCGCCGGCCAGTTCGACGAGATGTTCTCGGACAAGACCGAAAGCGGCGAACATGATATCGAGCTGCAATCGAGCAACGAATGCGCCGATCCGGACAACCGCGAAGCGCTGGTCGCCCGCTTTGCCGCGCTGGGCTTCGACGCGCCGGAGGACGCCACGCGGCGCCTGATCGCCACCTGGCAGGCGCCGCGGCTGCAATCGCTGCCCGAGGCGAGCCGCAACCGGCTACAGGGACTGATCAACAGCGCGCTGCCGCTGATTATCCAGGCGGCGCGCGAGTCCAGCGGCGGCGACCAGCTGGCCACGCTGGGCCGGCTGCTGGACTTCCTCGAAGCCATCGCCCGCCGCGCCGCCTACCTGTCGCTGCTGACCGAGTACCCGCACACGCTGGCGCGGGTGATCCGCATGGTGCACGCCAGCGGCTGGGCCGCCAAATTCCTCAGCCAGCACCCGATCCTGCTCGACGAGTTGCTGGACGACCGCATCCGTACCGCCGTGTTCGACCCGGTGGCGCTGGCGGCCGACATCGACCTGCAACTGGGCGCCGCCCCCGGCGACACCGAGCGCCAGATGGACATCCTGCGCGAAATCCACCACGCCCAGCTGTTCCACCTGCTGGCGCAAGACCTGGCCGGCGACCTGACGGTGGAAAAACTGGCCGACCACCTGTCGGCGCTGGCCGACACCATCGTCGCCGCCACCATCAAGGCGGTGTGGCAGACGGTGGCCACGCGCCACCGCGAAGTGCCGCTGTTCACCGTCATCGCCTACGGCAAGCTGGGCGGCAAGGAGCTGGGCTATGTATCCGACCTCGACGTGATCTTCCTGTACGACGACCCGGACCAGGAGGCGCCGGCCCAGTACGCCAAGCTGGCGCAGCGCTTCATCACCTGGATGACCTCGCACACCTCGGCCGGCATCCTGTTCGACATCGACACCGCGCTGCGCCCGGACGGCGCCAGCGGCATGCTGGTGTCGTCGGTGTCGGCGTTCGAGAAATACCAGAGCGACGCCGCGTGGGTGTGGGAACACCAGGCGCTGACCCGCGCCCGCTACTGCGCCGGCGACGTCGCCATCGGCCAGCGCTTCGAGCAGATCCGCGAGGCGGTGCTGCGCAAGCGGCGGCCGGCCGACGGGCCGCTGAAGCCGGAAGTCATCGCGATGCGCAAGCGCATGGTGGACGCCAAGCCGAACACCAGCGCGCTGTTCGACCTCAAGCAAGACCCGGGCGGCATGATCGACATCGAGTTCATCGTCCAATACCTGGTGCTGCAGCACGCCCACGACTACCCGCAGCTGACCGCCAATTTCGGCAATATCGCCCTGTTGCGCATGTGCGCCGAGCTGGGCCTGATCGACGCCGGCCTGGCCGCCAGCGTGGCCGACGCCTACCGCCAGTATCGCAAGCTGCAGCACCAGTTGCGACTGCAGGGTCAGGACTTGGCGCGCATCGATCCGGCGCCGGTGGCGGCGCGGGCGGCGCAGGTGCGCGCGCTATGGGATAGTTTATTCGGCGATAACGTTGCCACTTAGCAACATCGACACTCTTCCGCCCGGCCGGCTGCGCTAATATGGACAGCCTATCCATGGGCGCGGCCGGCGCCGCCATTAACAGAGGAGAAATCGGATGAAGGCATGGGTGACGGCGGCGGCATTGACCCTGGCGCTATGTGGCATCGCGGCGGCGGCGGCACAAAAAGGCAGCCGGGCGGAGGCGGTCGCCATGGTCAAGCGGGCGGTGGCGATGGTCAAGGCCGAGGGCCGGGACAAAACCTTTGCCGCCATTTCCGATCCGGCCAATCGCCACTTCCATGACCGCGATCTGTATGTGTATGTGTATGACTTTCAAGGCACGGTATTAGCTCACGGTAATAATCCGCAAATGGTCGGCACGGCACGCATCGGCCTCAAAGATAATGAGGGCCGATTCATGATCAAGGAAATGATCGCCATCGCCAAAACACGCGGCAGTGGCTGGGTGACGTTTAAATGGCCGAATCCGGTCACCAAAACGGTGGAATTAAAAGAAGGTTATATCGAACGCGTCGATGATTTTCTGATCGGATCGGGCGCTTATAAATAACGTTCAATGCAGCCATCAAGCCGGGATATTCCCGGCTTTTTTTTACGTCTAAATCATGCCAATAATTGGCACGATCAGGCTAATACTTGGCTTTAATGCAGGCGATGGTTGCGTTTATACGACGCCTGTTGCCCTTGCGAGGCCTTACATTACCGATTGGATAGGCAATAGTGTTGTTTTTACACATGAACAGTAGTGCGCACGGCATTGCTGCTTATACTAATTTCACTCTGTACACACCCATTAACAGAGCAAGCCTTATTAAAACAAAATAGATTCGGGAGTTTAAATGAACAAGATCGCTTTAAAGACCGGCGTGATCGCGGTCGCCTTGACACTCGGTTCCTCTCAAGTGGTATTAGCACAGGACGACAGCGCCAAACCCATCGAAAAGGTCGTGATTACCGGCTCGAATATTAAACGTATCGATGCGGAAACCGCGACGCCGGTTAGTATCCTTCGTCGTGAGGATATTAATCGTCTCGGCGTCAATTCCGTGCGCGAGGTCATCGACACACTGACCTCCTCCACCGGCAGCCTGTCCGATATCGGCGGTTCAAACTCCTTCGCCGGCGGCGCCTCGTCGGCGTCGCTGCGCAACCTGGGCAAGCAATCGACGCTGATCCTGCTCAACTCCCGTCGCGTGGCGCCGTATGCGCTGGCCGACTACAACGAGGTGTTCACCAACCTCGACGCGTTGCCGCTGGACGCGATCGAGCGCATCGAAGTGCTGCGCAATGGCGGCTCCGCCATTTACGGCTCCGACGCCGTCGCCGGCGTCATCAACATCATCACCCGCGACGACTTCCAGGGGGTGCAGGCGCGCGGCAGCTATGAGCAGTCGGTCGCCAATGAACAATTCAAGACCAAGACCGCCAGCCTGACGGCCGGCTGGGGCGACTACAGCAAGGATGGCTACAATATTCTGGCCAACGTCGAGGTGTTCCACCGCGACAACGTGATCTGGCGCGACGTGCTGGACGACATCAACCCCGCGTATGGCCAGAAATTCTCGGCCGTGGCGCCGAAGAGCGGTCTGATGTTCGGCAATCGCGGGGCGCCGTCGACCTACAGCTATCCCGGCAACCTGATCGGCCAGGGTCCGGTGGCGGGCTGCGCCACCCTCAGCGCCGCCGGCCTGTGCGTATTCGATCGCTTTGCGCACTTCGAGGCGGTTCCCAAGGCCGACCGCGCCAACCTGCTGCTGTCCGGCAAGCTGAACGTGGGCAACGGCATCGAAAGTTATTCGGAACTGCTGTACTCCAAGACCAAGACCACCTACACCGGCGCCCCCGGCAACTACGGCTCGGCCAACACGGATGCCATCTGGGGCGATCCACGCACCGGTCTGGGCAAGACCTTCGGTTACCGTTTCCTGTCGCCGGACTCGCCGCTCAACACCACCGGCGCGCCGCTGGAACTGCGCTACCGTTACGCCGATGCGCCGGATCAGAGCCCGAACGACAGCGACCAATACCGTCTGCTGACCGGCCTGCGCGGCACGCTGGCCGGCAACTACGACTGGGACACCGCGGTCGGCGTGATGGGCAGCAAGACCAAGTCGCGCCACAACGGCTCGATCAGCGACAGCGGCTTCAAGGCGCTGGTGGGCGACTACACCAAGACGCTGGCCGGCGACCCCAACTGCGAGGCCAACTTCCCCGGCTATTGCCAGTACACCGCCGCCGACCCCAACTTCTTCAACCACGGCTACAAGCTGGGCCAGACCAACTCGCCGGACGTGCTGCGCCAGCTGTTCCCCGAGCAGGGCTATGACGGCAAGATCACGCAATACTTCATCGACGGCAAGATCTCCGGCGAACTGGGCAGGATCGGCGATCGCGCCATCGGCATCGCCGTCGGTGGCGAGGTGCGCCATGAGAAATTCAATATCACCCCGACCGAGAACCTGCGCGACGGCGACATCGTCGGCTATGGCGACGCCTCGGCCAACGCCAGCCGCACCAGCGAAGCGGTGTTTGCCGAAGTCAACCTGCCCGTCACCCAGAAACTGGAGCTGATCGGCGCCGCCCGCGTCGACAAATTCCCTGGCTTCGACGCCCACGTCTCGCCCAAGGTCGCGGCCCGCTTCGAGGCCACCCCGTCGCTGCTGCTGCGCGCCACCTTCGAGGGCGGCTTCCGCGCGCCGAACCTGACCGAAAGCGCCACCTCGACCAAGTTCGCGTTCGTCACCGCCCAGGATCCGAAACGTTGCAACCAGGCCAACGCGCTGGCCGACGATCTGCGCAAGGCCGCCAACGCCCTGCCAGGCTCGGACCCGAACCAGGCCCTGCTGCTGGCGCGCGCCGACACGGTCGCCCAGAACGAATGCTCGGCCGGCACCGCCAGCATCGTCAGCAACAACCCCAACCTGAAACCGGAAGTCACCCACAGCGCCACCGCCGGCTTCGTGCTGGAACCGGTCAAGGGCACCAGCCTGTCGCTGGACTACTGGCACATCGAGCGCAAGGATGAAATCGGCCTGAAGTCGGTGGACGATCTGCTGGCGGCCGAGGCCGACCAGGCGCCGGGCGTCATCAACCGCGCACCGCTGACGCAGGACAAGACGTTCACGGCGGCGGAACGGGCCAAATACGGCGTCAGTGACGGCCCGCTGGTCTCGACCACCGGCAAGTTCGAGAACGTGTCGCGCACCAAGACCAGCGGTGTGGACGTGAGCGGCAGCTCGCGCTTCGATACGCCTTACGGCCGTCTCGACCTGGGCGTCGACGCGACCTACCTGCTGAGCTTGAAGAACTTCAGCTCGACGCTGAACAACTATGGCGACAATCTGGCCGGCCGCTACGGCTACTCCAAACTGGTGGCCAACCTCAACGCCGCGTTGCGCACCGGCCAGTTCACCAACAGCCTGCGCCTGGTGTACAACAGCAAGACCTCGCTGAACACCGACTTCTTCGACAACAATTACACGCAGGAAGGTTGCAACAAGCTGGGCTGGAGCAGCGACGAATGCCGGATCAAGGCCTACGGGCGGCTGGACTACAACGTCAGCTACAGCGGCATCAAGGACCTGACGCTGTCGCTGAACCTGCGTAACGTCACCAACCGCCGGCCACCGGTCGACCTGCGTGAGTTCAACTTCGACGGCAGCGGCGTGATCCCGCAAAATTACGCCGACGTACAGGGCCGCATGGTGCGCGTGACGGCGGAATACAAGTTCCGCTAAGCACGGCGCCCAGCAAAAAGGCCTCCCGCGTGCGACACGCGGGAGGCCTTTTTTATTACGCCGCCAGAAATTACTTGGCGTTCATCAGCGCCACGGTGGTGTCCAGCATGCGGTTCGAGAAGCCCCACTCGTTGTCGTACCACGACGAGACTTTAACCAGACGGCCCGACACCTTGGTCAGCGTCGAATCGAAGTTCGACGAGGCCGGGTTGTGGTTGAAGTCGATCGATACCAGCGGTTCGGTCTGGTAGGTCAGCACTTCTTTCAGCGCGCCTTCGGAGGCGGCCTTCATCAGCGCGTTGACTTCTTCCACCGTGGTGTCGCGCTTGGCGATGAACGACAGGTCGACCAGCGACACGTTGATGGTCGGCACGCGGATCGCGAAACCGTCCAGCTTGCCATTCAGCTCCGGCAGCACCAGGCCGACCGCGGCGGCGGCGCCGGTCTTGGTCGGGATCATGCTCATCGTGGCCGAACGGGCGCGGCGCAGGTCTTCATGCATCACGTCCGACAGCACCTGGTCGTTGGTGTAGGCGTGCACGGTGGTCATCAGGCCGGTTTCGACGCCGATCGCGTCGTTCAGCGGCTTGACCAGCGGGGCCAGGCAGTTGGTGGTGCACGAGGCGTTCGAGATCACGGTGTCGGTGGCTTTCAGCACTTGCTGGTTGACGCCGTACACCACGGTCGCGTCGACATCCTTGCCGCCGGGGGCCGAGATGATGACTTTCTTGGCGCCGCCCTTCAGGTGGGCCGAGGCTTTTTCCTTGGTGGTGAAGAAGCCGGTGCACTCCAGCACCACGTCCACGCCCAGGTCGCCCCATGGAATTTCCGCCGGGTTGCGCTGCGCGAACACGCGGATCACGTCGCCATTCACGATCATGTTGTCGCCGTCGACTTCCACGGTGCCAGGGAACTTGCCGTGGGCGGTGTCGTAGCGGGTCAGGTGGGCGTTCGACTTGGCGTCGCCCAGATCATTAATCGCGACGATCTGGATATCCTGTTTCTTGCCGCCTTCGTAGAAAGCGCGCAGCACATTACGGCCGATACGGCCATAGCCATTGATTGCAACTTTGATCGTCATACTTTGCTCCTGATTAAAAATATTGTTAATGCAACCAGCAATTATAGATTAAGCAATGACCGCTTTGACTTTAGCGACGACATTTTCCACGGTGAAGCCGAAATGCTTGAACAGCACGCCCGCCGGGGCCGACTCGCCGAAGGTGTCGATGCCGACCACGGCGCCTTCCAGACCGACGTACTTGTACCAGAAATCGGTGACGCCGGCCTCGATCGCCACGCGTGGCACGCCCTTGGTCAGCACCGACGCCTTGTAGGCGGCGTCCTGACGGTCGAACACATCGGTCGACGGCATCGACACCACGCGCGCGGCGATGCCTTCGGCGGCCAGCGCCGAGGCGGCCGCCTGCGCCAGTTCGATTTCCGAGCCGGTGGCGATCAGCGTGATCCTGGCGTCGGCCGCTTCCTTCAGCACGTAGCCGCCGCGCGCGATGGCGGCGATCTGCGCGTCGCTGCGCTCCTGGTACGGCAGGTTCTGGCGCGAGAAGATCAGCGTCGACGGGCCGTCCTTGCGCTTGACCGCCGCGCCCCACGCCACCATCGATTCGGTGGTGTCGCACGGACGCCAGTTGTCCAGGTTGGGAATCAGGCGCAGCGACGATACGTGCTCGACCGACTGGTGGGTCGGGCCGTCCTCGCCCAGACCGATCGAATCATGGGTGAACACGAAGATCGAACGCTGCTTCATCAGCGCGGCCATGCGCAGCGCGTTGCGGCTGTAGTCGGCGAAGGTCAGGAAGGTGGCGCCGAACGGGATGTAGCCGCCGTGCAGGGCGACGCCGTTCATGATCGCCGACATGCCGAACTCGCGCACGCCGTAGTTGATGTGGTTGCCCGGCTGGCCGGAACGCACCGGCACGATCTCTTTCCAGTTGGTCAGGTTGGAACCGGTCAGGTCGGCCGAGCCGCCGAGGAACTCCGGCAGCACCGGCGCCAGCGCCTGGATCGCGTTCTGGCTGGCCTTGCGGGTGGCGATGTTTTCTTTCTTCTCGACGGTGGCGGCAATGCCGGCGGCCAGCGCGGCGTCGAAGTTGCCCGGCAGGTCGCCGGCCATGCGGCGCGTCAGTTCGGCGGCTTGTTGCGGGTATTTAGCGGTGTATTCGGCGAACTTGGCGCTCCACTCGGCTTCCAGCGCGGCGCCGGCGGCCTTGAAGTCCCAGGCGGCGTAGACGTCGGCCGGCACCTCGAATGGCGCGGCGCTCCAGCCGATGTATTCGCGCACGGCGGCGATTTCCTTGTCGCCCAGCGCGGCGCCGTGCACCTTGTCGCCGCCCTGCAGGTTCGGCGAGCCCTTGCCGATGATGGTCTTGCAGCAGATCAGCGTTGGCTGGTCGGCCAGCTTGGCGGCGGCGATGGCGGCGGCGACGGCATCGACGTCGTGGCCGTCGACGGCGCGGATCACGTTCCAGCCGTAGGCTTCAAAACGGGCCGGGGTGTCGTCGGTGAACCAGCCTTCGACCTTGCCGTCGATCGAGATGCCGTTGTCGTCATACAGCGCGATCAGTTTTTTCAGGCCCAGCGTGCCGGCCAGCGCGCACGCCTCGTGCGAGATGCCTTCCATCAGGCAGCCGTCGCCGACGAAGGCGTAGGTGTAGTGGTCGACCACGTCCAGGCCCGGCTGGTTGAATTCACTGGCCAGCAGCCACTCGGCCAGCGCCATGCCGACCGCGTTGGCGATGCCCTGGCCCAGCGGGCCGGTGGTGGTTTCCACGCCCGGCGTGTAACCGACTTCGGGGTGGCCCGGCGTCTTCGAGTGCATCTGGCGGAAGGCCTTGATGTCATCCATGCTCAGCGCGTAGCCGCTCAGGTGCAGCAGCGCGTAGTGCAGCATCGAGCCATGGCCGTTCGACAACAGGAAGCGGTCGCGGTTCACCCAGCCCGGATTGGCCGGGTTGTGGCGGTAATGGCCACTCCACAGCGCAACGGCGATCTCGGCCATGCCCATCGGCATGCCTGGGTGGCCGGAATTGGCCTTCTGGACGGCGTCCATGGCCAGCGCGCGGATCGCGTTAGCCTTTTGTGGGTGCGGGAGCGTAGAAGTCATCGTAGATATCACGGAAGGTTGGAAACTGTGAGCAAGGGCGGCGCTTGCAGAGCCCATTATTTTACCAGACGATGACCGCCACCGACCGCCACCCTTTAAAATTGCGCTTCTCACTTGACCGGACCCGCCTATGCCCCGCTTTTACGTCTCCCAGCCCCTGACCGTCGGCCAGCTTGTCGATCTGCCCGAGGCGGTGGCGCACCATGTGCAGGTGCTGCGCCTGGCCCAGGGCGAGCCGGTCACGCTGTTTAATGGCGACGGCGGCGAATACACCGCCCGCCTGAGCGCGATCGCCCGCCGCGGCGCCAGCGCCGAAATCACGGCGCACAGCGCGCGCGAGGCCGAGCTGCCGTTCGCCGTGACGCTGGCGCAGGCACTGCCGGAGGGCAGCAAGATGGACTGGATTATCGAAAAAGCCATCGAACTGGGGGTGTCCGGCGTGCAGCCGCTGGCGGCGCAGCGCTGCGTCGTCAAACTGTCGGCCGAACGGGCGGAAAAGAAACTGGAGCACTGGCGCGGCATCATCGTCGCCGCCGCCGAGCAGAGCGGGCGCAACCGGCTGGCGCGGCTGGCGCCGCCGCAAGACTATAAGAACTGGATCAGCCAGCAAGAGCCGCAACGGCGCATCATCCTGACGCCGCGCGCCGAGCAGTCGCTGGCCGACTGGGCGCGCCAAGAGCCGCCGCAGGCGGTGACGCTGGTGATCGGCCCCGAGGGTGGCCTCAGCGAGCAAGAGGAAGAGCTGGCGCTGCGCCACGGCGCGCTGCCGCTGGCCATGGGGCCGCGCATCCTGCGCACCGAAACCGCCGGCCTGGCGGCGCTGGCGATGCTGGCCGCCGCATGGGGCGGCATGTAAGCTGTCGCGGCGATGTCACAAAACCCGCCGCGGCGCCGAGATTCACCTGGTTTTACGCTTGCATGGATTTTGCTAAGGGAACCGCAGCGCTATAATTTTTTTGCATAGCCACGCGCGGCGTTCCGCCGTCGATCCCATCCCTCTGTAAGAAGTGAGACACCAACGATGCAAGCTATTAGCGCGGCGCAACCGGAGATCGCCATCCTGGAGGCCGCCGCCATCCAGGCCACCCAGACCGGCAAGGACGAAGACGCGGCCCGCCTCTGGGCCCACGTGCTTGAACTCCAACCACAGCACGCCGTCGCCCTCGGCGTATTGGGCAAGCGCGCCTTCCGCCACGGCGACCTCGCCACCGCGCAGCGCGCCTTCAGCCGCCAGAGCGCTGCGGCGCCGGCCGATCCGCAGAGCTGGATCAACCTGGCGCTGGCCTGCCAGGGCCTGAAGGACGAGGCCGGCGAAGAAGCCGCCCTGCATCAGGCGCTGGTGGCCGATCCCGCGCACATGGTGGCGCTGATCATGCGCGCCAACCTATTGGAGCGGCAAGGCAAAAACCACCTGTCGGCGTCGGTGTACGGCGCGGTGGCGGCGGTGGCGCCGCCGCTGGAACAGTTGGAGCCGGGACTGCGCGGCGCGGTCGAACATGCGATGCGCTATGTCGACGACTACCAGGCCGGCTATGGGCGCTTCCTCGACGAATTTCTGGAACAGCAATACCAGCAACACCGCGGCGACGATCTGCGCCGCTTCCGCGATTCGATCGACATCATGGTCGGCCGCAAGCGTCGCTATGATTCGCAATCGCTGGTGTACCACTATCCGGGGCTGGCGCCCTACGCCTTCTTGCCGCGCGAAAGCTTCCCCTGGCTGGACGCGATCGAGGCCGGCACCGAGGCCATACGCGACGAATTCCTGCAAGTGCTGGAGCGCCAGCAAGGCTTCACGCCCTACCTGACCTATCCGGACGACGTTCCGCACAACCAGTTCGCTGAGCTCAACAACTCGCCCGACTGGAGCGCCTTCCACCTGCTCAAGGATGGCGTGCCGGTGCCGGAAAATATCGCCCAGTGCCCGCGCACCATGGAATTGCTGGCCGGCGCGCCGCAGCCGGACCAGCCGGGCCGCACGCCGGTGGCGATGTTCTCGCTGCTCAAGCCCAAGACGCGCATCCCGGCCCATGTCGGCGCCAGCAACGCGCGCCTGCTGACCCACCTGCCGCTGATCATTCCCGCCGACTGCGGTTTCCGCGTCGGCAACGAGACGCGCGCCTGGGTGCCGGGCCAGGCCTGGGTATTCGACGACACCATCGAGCACGAGGCGTGGAACAACAGCGACAAGCTGCGCGTGATCATGATCTTCGACATCTGGCACCCGCACCTGTCGCCGGCCGAGCGCGAGATGATCACCGCGCTAACCGAGGGCATCAACCGCTTCCGCGGCCAGCGCGACGCTTACGGCGGCTGACCCACCCATGTTCCTTGACAACGGCGCCCGCGGGCGCCGTTGCTTATTGGTCCAGGCGAAAAAAAACGGCGCCCGAAGGCGCCGTCTGGACTGAGCTAGCTCAGCTTAGAAACGTGCGGTCACATTCATGTAGATGAAGCGGCCCAGCGAATCGTACACCTGTGGATAGGTGTTGCCGTTGGCGAAGCCGGCGGCGGCGGTCACATTGGTCGACACCAGCGGTGGATCTTTGTCGAACAGGTTGTTGATACCGGCGCTCAGCGTGATTTTCTTGGTCAGCGGATATTGCAGGTTCAGGTCGAAGTAGCTGCGCGAAGCCAGATGATCTTCGATCGATGCCGGCGCATCGCCCTTCAGCAGTGCATTGTCGCTCAGCAGTTCCGACTTGGTTTTGCCCATGTAGCGCCAGGTTGCGGCGATATCCAGTTTCCAAGGGGTCGACCAAGTGGCGCGGAACTTGTGACGCCATTTTGGCGTCGGCGTACCGCAGGTGGCGCCGAAGTAGCCCACGCAATCGTACTCACCGAGGCCTGGAACGTTTTCCGTGGTCGAGGTTTTCATCAGGGTACCGTTCAGGTTCAGACCCAGGTTACCCCATTGGCCCAGACGTTGGCTGTAGGCCGCGCCCAAATCGAAACCGGTGGTGCCGAGCGAACCGATGTTGGCGTTGGTAGCGACGATGTAACCCTTCTGAGTCAGCCACAACGAACCTTGCGAATCACGCTTGACCAGCGAGCAGAACACTGGGCTGCCGGTGCTCAAGCACTGGGTCAGCGCGACGGTTGGATCAACCGTCGAGATCGTATCTTCGATCTTGATGTTGAAATAGTCCAGCGTCAGCGTCAGGTTCTTGACTGGGTTCAGCACCAAGCCCAGGGTGTAGGTGGTGCCACGCTCTGGCGCCAGGTTCGGGTTACCACCGGTCTGGCTCTGATACTGGTTGGCGGTGTTGTTCTCGATATTGCCATACTGCGCGGCGGTAACACCGGTACGTGCGCACTCTGCCGCGGTCGCGGTCAGGGTTTTGCTGCCGATCGCGCCCGAGCAAGGGTCTTGTGCGGGACCGCCGTTACCGATCGATTGCGGATTGTACAGGTTGGCAATGGTCGGGGCGCGCACGGCGCGCTGGTAGCTGCCGCGCACGCTGAACTGGTCAACCACGGCCCAGTCCGCACCAGCACCGTAGGTGTTGGACTTGTTGTTGGTGCTGTAGTCCGAGTGGCGATACGAGCCGGTCAGGTTCAGCGCTTTGGCGAACGGCTGGTTTTCCAGCACCGGCAAGCGGAACTCGCCGAAGATTTCCTTGACCGAGTAGCCATTGGTCAGCGGAGGAGCAGCGCCGCTACCGCCCGACAGGTCGCCCGACAGCGAGGTTTCATCCGGATCGAACACCAGTTTTTCCGAACGGTGCTCAACGCCGAACGACACGCCGACGCCGTTGCTGGCCCACGGCGTCTTGATGCCGTAGTTGCCCAGGTCGGTACCGACGTTGCCGCCGTAGATGATCTGTTGCACATAGCCGCTGATCTGGCCCGATGCGCTCAGGTAGGACAGTTGCTCGGGCGTGATGGCGCCGCCAAACAGGTTGTACGGGACGCAGGTCGGGTCGTCGCCGCTCACGTTCGATGCGCACACCGCCTTGCCGTTGGCGTCAGGACGCACGTCCATCGCTTTGGCGATACGGGTGGCGGAGAAGTAGTTCTTGCTCTTTTCCGAGTGGTTGACGCGCGCGAACTGGCCGAACACATCGTAGCTCCAGTTGGCGATCTCGCCCTTCACGCCCAGCACTTCACGGAACGAGGTGTCGCTGATCGAGCTGATCCGCGGACCGCCTTCGACGTTACGCTTGCCGATGGTGGCCAATACGGTCGAGTTCGGGTCGCCCTTGGTCAGACCCAGCGCGTTCAGCCAGGCATCGCTGAGCAGCGGGTTGTCGCCGCGCAGCGTGGTCTGCACACCGTAGAAGATACCGCCGGCGGCGATCTGCGCGTCGGTCGAGTAGTTGTGGAAGCCGAACTCGCTGTAGACACGGGCTTTCTCGTTGATGTCGTAGTGGGCCTGCGCCGTAACGTTATAGTTCTTCGAAGGACGTTGCAGGTAATTCAGTGGGCCGAAGTTGTACGCGTCCGTGGCGGAGTTGTAAGCGCGCACCGTGCCATTGCCGCCGTTGGTGAACTGACCGCCTTTGTAGCCGGTGGCCTTGTTGGCGGCGGTGGTAACACGGCCGCTCGCCTGCGTGCCCGAACCGGAGCACAGGAAACCGCTGTCGGTGCCGGACAGCGCGCAGGAGGTGAAGTCGCGCTGCGATTGCAGGGCGGCGTCGGTATCCTTGTAGCTGAAGTAGACCGTGGCGTTACCTTTGCCATCGGCAAAGTTACCACCCATCAGGACGCTCAAATCCTTGGTCTTGCCATCAAACTTGGCATCGCCCGGCACAGGGAAGCCGCGCGCCTTGACCACCGAGGCCACGTCGTTGCCTTGCGAGTGGTTGTAGCCAGCCAGATTGGCCTGCACTTCCACGCCTTCGAAGTTGTCGCGCAGGATGAAGTTGACCACACCCGCGACCGCGCCCGCGCCGTAGACCGCGCCGGCGCCGCCGGTCAGCACCTCGACGCGCTTGATCAGGCCAGTGGGAATCTCGTTCAAGTCGGGCGCGGAGGTTTGCACGCTACCGGCCGGCAGACGCTTGCCGTTGACCAACACCAAGGTACGGTCGGCGCCCAGGTTACGCAGGTTGACGGTGGCGGTGCCGGTGGCGCCGTTCGACACGGCAGCACCCTGGCCAGCGAAGGCTTGTGGCAGATTGTTCAGCAGGTCTTCCGCGGTGCGCACACCGTCGGCCTTGATGTCCTTGCTGCTCAGCACGGTCACCGGGCTGGAGCCTTCGGTCACCAGGGTCGGGATACGCGAACCGGTCACTTCCACTTTTTGCATCGCCGGTTCCGCGGCCGCTTCCTGCGCGTTGGCAGCATGCATACCCAGCGCAATGCCGCCGACGAACATCACGCGGATCGAGCGAGACAGTACTGTTTCCTTGATCATTATATTCAATTCCCTATGGGTGTTGTTTATTAGACGTTTTCCAGCATCTTTTGAACGACGAGTAAAACGGCCTCATTTTCTACCGATGATTAACTTACCGGATAAAGTAACGCCATCAGCGAAATGCTCTTTCTGGTCTTTGAAACATCCGGAAATGAACCGTGGGTTAAAACTTCCGAATATTTCTGCTAATCATAGAAACATAGCAGCTCAAGCATTGTCAATAAATCTGAGGTCGCGGCGGACACCGCGCGGACACCCGGACAGCGGGCTTTTTTTAAGCGCACTATTCCGGTGCATCAGCCAACGACTGTCCCCGGCGCACGAATTTGGTGCCTTTTTAACAATTAGAATAACTGTGTCGGATATGCAACAGGCAGGCGGTGGAGCTTAAGAAAAATTGTTCTTTACGTATATTTTCACAATTTTCCACGGCTTAAAACTGTGTAATAAAAAATACACATGCGTGCGATCCGTGGGCAGACAGCGATATTTTTCTCAGTCAAGGGCCAACCGCAGAAAATCCGTAGCGATCCCCTAACAGCAAAACAAACGCACGGCGACGCGGCGGCAAAAAGCGGTAATTTGAGCGCGTATTGCGCCAGGCAAAATTCCGCGCCGTGGGCCGATGTGCGCCGCCGCTGGGCAAAATTGGCCGCTGCGCCAAAGTGGTGCAAGTCGCGTTTTAACAACAACCAGCTGCCTGGTGTGGTCATGTACACTTTCCCTGCGGGAACTTTTAAATACCGCCCCCACCACCCGGAACCGGTCACGCGACGGACCGCGCTAAATAATCCAATCCGACGCCGCGTTCGCGCGCGATCCATCACCATTTAATAACCGCACAAAGATTTGATTAAAAAGATTCAATCCGGTGCAGCGCATAATATTAAAAGATAAATACCTTGGCGCGGGCGTCGCATGCGCCGGCATCGGCGCGCGCGGCGCGGGCCGGACAAAATTAAATATTCCAAAACAAGGTGATGATCATTTAATATTTTCCCGCCTCCACTTAGACCGCATTTCAATAGGCAAGCCTATTGGGGCGGCGTGGCCGGCCGGCGAACAATGGTAAAATACCCGGCCTCGGCACTGTGCCCCATGGCGCCTAAACAGCGCCCTCCCAGGAAACTCATCATGTTGCGAATTAACGAACTCAAACTGCCCCTCGACCATAGCGAGGAGGCACTGCCGGCCGCCATCCTGGCGCGCCTGGCCATCCCCGCCGGCGACCTGCGCGGCTACACCATCCACAAGCGCAGCTACGACGCGCGCAAGAAATCGGCCATCGTGCTGATTTACTCGCTGGACGTCGACGTGGCCGACGAGGCCGCCGTGCTGCGGCGCCTGCAACACGACGTCCACCTGATGCCGTCGCCGGACATGGCCTACCAATTCGTCGCCGACGGCCGTGCGCTGGCCGCGCATCCGGATTTTCAACGCCCGGTGGTGATCGGCATCGGCCCGTGCGGGCTGCTGGCGGCGCTGATCCTGGCGCAGATGGGGCTGCGCCCCATCATCGTCGAGCGCGGCAAAGTCGTGCGCGAGCGCACCGTCGACACCTTCGGCTTCTGGCGCCAGCGCAAGCTCAATCCGGAGTCCAACGTGCAGTTCGGCGAGGGCGGCGCCGGCACCTTCTCCGACGGCAAGCTGTACAGCCAGATCAAGGACCCGAAACACTATGGCCGCAAGGTGCTGACCGAGTTCGTCAAGGCCGGCGCGCCCGAGGAAATTGTCTACGTCAGCAAGCCGCACATCGGCACCTTCCGCCTGGTCAAGATGGTCGAGGCGATGCGCGAGACCATCGAGGCGCTGGGCGGCGAATACCGCTTCGAGAGCAAGGTCACCGACCTCGACATCGAAGAGACGGCCGAGGGCCGGCAGGTGCGCGGCATCACGCTCGAAAGCGGCGAGCGGATCGCCACCCGGCATGTGGTGCTGGCGATCGGCCACAGCGCGCGCGACACGTTTGAGATGCTGCACGCGCGCGGCGTGTATATCGAGGCCAAGCCGTTCTCGATCGGCTTCCGCGTCGAACACCCGCAATCGCTGATCGACGCCTGCCGCTTCGGCCCCAACGCCGGCCACCCGATCCTGGGCGCGGCCGACTACAAGCTGGTGCACCACGCGTCGAATGGCCGCGCCGTCTACAGCTTCTGCATGTGCCCGGGCGGCACGGTGGTGGCGGCGGCGTCCGAGCCGGGCCGGGTGGTCACCAACGGCATGAGCCAGTACTCGCGCAACGAGCGCAACGCCAACAGCGCGATCGTGGTCAGCATCTCGCCGGAGGTCGACTATCCGGGCCACCCGCTGGCCGGCGTCGCCTTCCAGCGCGACCTGGAGGAGAAAGCCTTCAAGCTGGGCGGCGGCAGCTACAACGCGCCGGGCCAACTGATGGGCGACTTCGTCGCCGGTCGTGCCTCGACCGAGTTCGGCGCGGTGGTGCCGTCGTACAAGCCGGGCATCACACTGACCGATCTGGCGCAGATCCTGCCGGCGTTCGCGGTCACGGCGCTGCGCGAGGCCTTCCCGGCGTTCGACAAGCAGATCAAGGGCTACTTCAAGCACGACGCCGTGCTGACCGGGCTGGAGACGCGCACCTCGTCGCCGATCCGCATCAAGCGCCGCGACGACACGCTGCAAAGCCTCAACACCGGCGGCCTGTTCCCGGCCGGCGAAGGCGCCGGTTACGCCGGCGGCATCCTCTCGGCCGGCGTCGACGGCATCAAGGTGGCCGAGGCCGTGGCGCTGTCGCTGGCGGCCCAGCAAGCCTAAAAACGGTGTCAGGTCTGACAAAAGCACACGGCCTCAACTGCTACGCAGTTGAGGCCGTGTGCTTTTGTCAGACCTGACACCGGGGTTTTACTTGACCCGCAGCGCGCTTTGCACCTTGGTCACGCCCTTGACGTTGCGCGCCACGTCGACCGCTTTGTCCACCTCGGCCTGCGATGGCACGAAGCCGCTCAGCATCACCGTGCCGTTGGTGGTTTCCACGTGCACCTCCAGCGATTTGAGCGCCGGCTCGGCCATCAGCTCGGTCTTGACCTTGGTGGTGATGGCGGTGTCGGCCAGCGCGTCTTTGGCCAGCGCGGTTTTGGCGCGCGCCTCGCACGCGGCCTTGTCGGTGCCGCTCATGGCGCCGCAGTCGATGCCGGTCTGCGCCACGTCGGCCGCCTGCTTGCCGGCCTTGGCGTCGTTGACCCAGGCGGTGTGCTGCTGTTTCGCGCCGCTAAGGCAGCTGTCCTTGTCGGCGCCGCTACGGTCGTCGCACTGCTCCTTGGCCAGCGCGTAGTTGGCGTCGGCGACGTTGATCTGGGCTTTTTCGACCGACCGCTTATCGTTCTTGTACTGCAGCACGGCGGTCGATTCGGCGTTGGCGCGCGCCACCTTGGCCTGGGCCTGGCAGACGTCCTTGGCGTTGCCCGACTGGCCGTCGCAGGCGGCGTGGGCGGTTTTGTAGGCGGCGTCAGACTGCTTGAGCGCGGCCTTGTAGGCCACGGTGTCGTTGTTGGGGGTGGCGGCGAAGGCGGCGCTGGTGGCGCCGGCCAGCAGCAGGGCGAGGAATTTGTTCATGATCGTGTCCCTTTTGTGGTGGTTGATGGACACATTAAACGCCGACCCGCCGGCGCACTCCGTGCGCAAACGTACACTCGCCGGGTTTACTCGTCGTTTAACAAGCCTTGGCGCCACAGCAGCGTGGCCTGCTCGACGACCGGCAAGTCGGTGGTGAAGGCGGCGCCGGTCGGCGCCAGCCGCAGCCAGGTCAGCGTGCTGTGGCTGCCGACGGCGGGCGCGCCGAACCGCACCGTGTGCAGCCAGGCCGCCACGGTGGCGTAGTGCTGCGGCTGCCGTTGGTGGACCCAGGCCAGCGCCACCAGATCGGCAAAGCCCTCCTCGCGGCGCGTGTCGCGCAAGTCCGCCGCCGCGCCGGCGGCCGGCGGACGCTCGGCGAAGCCGGCCGGCAGCGCGTGCCAGTGGCCTTGCGCGTAGCGCCAGCAGTGACCGATCTCGTGCGCCACCATCGCCTCGATCATCCAGCCGCGTTGCGCGGCTGGGACACTGTCGAGCAGGTCTTCGGCGTGCGGATTGCCGCGCAGCGACAGCACCAGCTTGCAGCGCCCCTGGTCGTAGCCCAGCGCCAGCGGCACGTCGTTGGCGCGCGCCTGCGGCTGCACGGTGATGTCGAGCGGCAGCTGCAGCACCTGCTTGGCATAGTGCAGCACGTCGGCGCCGGCCTTGAGCCAGCGGATCTCCAGCTCGGTCAGCTCGGCGGCGGACGCGAGACCGGAGCTCAGCAACAGCAGGGAGAGGAAGGCGCGCTTGATCATGGTGATCAAACTGTAGCACGCACCGGGCAAGAATTATTGCCCGGTGACAGGTAAATTACTACGTAGAAAATCAGGAATGTTTACTGCGCCAACAAGCTGGTGGCCGTGGTGAACGCGGGGCGGATGTCGTTGGGGACCGCCTTCATCTTGTCCAAGGCCTTTTGCACGTCGGGACGAATGACCACGTACTTGCTCATCATGGCCTTGGCGCGCGCGTAGTCGCCGGTGGCCTCGATGGTCAGGAACTCGCGGTCCAGGTCGGTGACGGCCTGCTTGATCTTCTTGAAATCGACCGCGAAGGTGCCGTCGCCGTGCGACACGAAGCCGCCCTGGTCAAGAATGTAGTTGACCTGGATCGCCATGCCGCGCGCGTGCGAGTCGGTCAGCCCGAAGTGCAGCGTGCGGAAGGCCGACGCCAGGAAGGTGGTGTACAGCTTGCGCTCGGCCGCCTCGCCCTGCCCCAGCGTGCCTTGCAGCTGGCCCTTGTCCATCATATAGGCCAGCACGTACAGGCCGGTGATGTCGGCCTTGGCCTCCTCGATGGTGGCGTAGGTCTCCTTCAGGTCCTGGCGCGGCGTCGATGGCTGGCCGTCCTTGCGGGTACTGTGCGGGCCGAGGCCGTGCGTGATCTCGTGCGCCAGGATGTGGGTGAAGAAGGAATCGAAGTCGAGGTCCCGCTGGTCGGCCGGGCGCAGCACCAGCTTGGCGATCGGCGTCAGCGTCGATTTGAATTTGGCTTGCTGCACGTTCTTCAGCATCACGCGCTTGGAGCCGCGCTGGCTGATGATGCGCTCGTCGTTGGGCAGATTGTAGGCGGCGGTCTGCACGCCCATGTTGCCGTCGCCGGCGCCGTAGACCTGATTGACCACCACCATCGGCGCCAGCGCGCCGACCTTGGGGTTGCGGTACCGCGGGTCGAGCGGCAGATTGTCTTCCAGCTCCTGCATGTGCTGGGCGAAGAAGTCCAGCTTGCGGGTTTCCTGCTGGTCGCGGAGGTTGACGTAGGCCTCGAACGCCGCCTTGTAGCCGAACAGTTCGTCGTTGTAGGTCTCGTAGGGGCCGATGGTGACGTCGACCGGTGCGTCCAGATCCATCCAGGCGAAGTCGGAGGCCAGGTAGTCGTTGCTGAGGAAGGCGTCGGCGCGCAGCGTCAGGAATTTTTTCAGCGAGGCGTTGTCGGTGGCGGCGGCGGCCTGCTTCAGCAGCGCGGCGGCTTTTTGCAGATCGGCCTGGTATTCGTCGGCATATTTGACGATGGTGAACTGGCCGTCCTGGTTCTTGCGGATGGTGGTGAAGAACCATTGCGCCTGCTCGCGCTCGGCCGCCGGCAACGCGTTCATCCAGGTCTCCAGTTCGGCCTTGGTGGCGCCTTGCGGATAGAAGTTGCCACCCTCCGGTTTCTTGCCGGGCACCTTGATACCGGCCACTTCCGCCGGCAGGAAGGATTGGTGGTCGTCGAGAATCGACCACGGACCTTTGTTGAGCCAGAAGTAGTTCAGGCGCGCCTTGCCCAGCGGCGTGGTGTCTTTTTTCAGCGCCGCCCACAGCGCTTCGTTGCCGGACCAGCGCTGGCGCAGTTGCAGCACGTCGATGATCTTGGCCGCTTCGATCAGCTTCTTGATGGCTTGCCGGTCGCCAGCCGACAAGTGGCTGGTGTCGGCGGTCAGCGCGACCGGCGCGTAGCGCTGGCTCATCTTGTTGAGTTGATTGACGTCGGCCGGGGCGGCGGAAGCGGTGGCGGTGACACAGCTGGCGGCGACGGCCAGCGCCAGCGGGAGCAGGATTTTTTTCATGGGGTCCTCTTGTGGAGTGAGGCCCATATTGTAATCGAGCCAGTCAGCGCCGGCAGTCGGCGGCGCGCCGCCAGCGCGGGGCGCCGGGGAAGCGCAGCCAGACGGTGCGCCAGGCATTGCGCGTGCCGCAGCCGCGCAGGTTGGCCAGCCGCGATGGCGTGGTCGGTGCGCCGTCGCTGAGGATTTGTTCGTCTTCCACCTTGGCGTAGGTGGAGCGGCCAGCGTGGATGGCGCGCAGTTCGGTGCCGTTGGGCAGGAACACTTGTTTCCATTGGTAGCCGCGACTGACGGCGGTGGCAGTGACCGAGGTCGCGACCGCTGCCGGCGCCAATAGGGGTGGCTTGGTGAAAGTTCGCGCACCGTCGTCGCCGTCTGGCTCGTCGTCAGCCCACGGGCGGGGCGCGGCCTCGGTGGTGGCGATCCAGTTTCTGATGAGGTCGCACAGCGCGGCTTCCGCTTTCGGGCCGTAACCACCATCGCCGGCATGCGCGACCAGCGCGCAAAATACTTTGCTCGGCAGGTGCAGCGCGATAGGATGGTCCATGTCTTCTCCGGTCTAAAAATAGAGTGTTGCTCAGTCTATTTCGCTCTATTTTTTCTATTCCGTCTAAAAGCACTCTTTATTTAGAGCGAAATCTAACGAAATAGTTCGAAATCTAGCGAAATAGACTTTTTAGACCGCGTAAAAATAGAGACCGGGTATGCCGCCGCGCCTCTTCCGCATCACCGTGACTGCGCAACCTGCGCCAGTTGCGGCGAAGGCTGCCAGCCGGCGCCCAGCGCGCGCGCCACCGACACCGCCGCCAACAAGCGCTGGGTATTGATCTGCACCGCCGCGCGATCGGCCGTCAGCGCGCTGCGCTGCGCATCGGTCACATCGAGGTAGGTCGACACGCCGCGCTCGTAGCGCGCCCGCGCCACCAGGTAGCCGCGCGCCGCCGCCACCTGCGAGGCTTGCTGCGCCTCGCCCTGCAACTGGCGCTGCCGCACGTCCGACAGCGCATCCTCCACTTCGCGCAGCGCAGTCAGCAGCTTGGTCTGATGGTTGGCCAGCGCTTCCTCGTAGCGCGCCTTGGCGATCGCCAGATTGGCCTGGTTGCGCCCGCCGTCAAAGATCGGCAGCGACAAGGCCAGCGGGCCAATGCTGAACTGGCGCGAATCGCCCTGCGCCAGCTTGCTCAGGCTCTCTGATGCAAAACCGAAGTTGCCGGTCAGCGACAGCGAAGGATAGAACGCCCCTTCGGCCACGCCGATCTGCGCATTGGACGCGCGCAGCGTCGCCACGCTGCCGGCCAGGTCGGGGCGGTGCGACAACAGGCTGGCCGGCAGGCCGACCGGAATCGCCGGCGGTGACGGCAGCGTCGCCGCGTTGGCGGTCGCGGCGGTCAGCAGCGACGATGGCGACGCGCCCACCAGCGTGGCCAGGCTGTGTTCGAGCAGATTGCGCTGGCGTTGCACCTCGTGCAAATCGGCCTGGGCGTTGGCGCGCTCGATGCGGGCGCGCGACACGTCCAGCTCATTCGACAGGCCGGCGTCGAAGCGCGCGGTGACCAGTTCCTCGCTTTCGCGGCGGGTGTCCAGCGCGCCGTTCAGGATGGCGATTTCAGCGTCCAGACCGCGCAGCTGCCAGTAGGTGGTGGCCAGTTGCGACGACAGCAGCAACAGCACGCCATCACGGTCGGCCTCGGCCGCCAGCGCTTGCGCGTCCGACGCTTCGACCAGCCGGCGCACGCGGCCCAGCAAATCGACCTCGTAGGAGAAGCTGGAGCCAACCGCGTAGTTGTTGCCCTTGATCGAGCGCTCGCCCAGCGCCAGGCCTTGCGAGGTCTCGGCCGAGGTGCGCGTGTTGGAAACGCCGGCGTTGACGCTCAACTGCGGCTGCTGGCCGGCGCGGGTGACGCCGGCCTGCTCAAGCGCCTGCACCAGCCGCTGCGCGGCCGCTTTCACGCCCGGGTTGTCGCGCAGCGCGGTGTCTTCCAGCCGGTTCAGGGTCGGATCGTTAAACACGGTCCACCATTGCGCCGGCAGTTGGGCCGCGCCGTTGTCGGCGGGCGGCAGATGGCGGAACGCCGCGTCGGCGACATTGGCCGGGGCCTTGAAATCGCTACCCACGGTGGCGCAGCCGGTAACGGCCAGCGTGACGGAGACAGCGAGCGTCAGGCGCTTCAGCGCTGAATTCAACATGATTACCTCTTCATATAAACAGTGATCCCGTCGTTCCGGCGCGGACCGGAATGACGGCGTATTCTTTAGTGGGCGCCGCCGCCGCCACCGGACGGGGCTTTGACCTTGTCCGAGAACCACAGCACGCCGATGCAGGCGAACAGCACCATCGCCACCAGGAAGAAGCCGTCGTTGTAGGCCATGACGAACGACTCGCGGCGCACGATGCCGTCGACCGCCTTGAGCGCCATGTCCGACGCGGTGGCGCTGTCGAAGCCCTTACCGACGAACGACGCGCTCAGCACATCGAGGCGCTCCTGCGTCGCCAGCGCGAAGCTGCTGACCGATTCGCCGAGGCGCGCCGAGTGGAAGTGCTCGCGGTTGGTCAGCGCGGTGGCCAGCAGCGCGATGCCGATCGAGCCGCCCAGGTTGCGCGTCATGTTGATCAGGCTCGACGCCGACGGCATGTCCTTCGGCGCGATGCCGTTCATGGCGAAGTTCGACAGCGTCAGCATGACGAACGGCTGGCCCAGCGCGCGCACGATCTGCGACAGCAGCAGCTGGTCGTAGCCGGTGCTGGCGTCCATGTAGGCGTTCATCAGGCACGAGCCGCCGAACAGCAGCAGGCCGAAGGTGCACAGGATGCGGTTGTCGACCTTGGACGACAGCTTGGCCACGAACGGCATGATGAACAGCTGCGGCAGGCCGGCCCACATGATCACCTCGCCGATCTGCATCGGCGAGTAGCCCGGAATCTGCGCCAGGAACAGCGGCAGGATGAACGCCGAGCCGTACAGCCCCATGCCCATCGCCATCGACAGCGCGGTGGCGGCGGCGAAGTTGCGCTGGCCGTACAGGCCCAGATTGACGAAGGGCTGGCGGCGCGTGGCGCCGGTCACCACCCAGCCCAGCAAGCCGGCGATGGACAACGCGGCGAAGGTGTTGATGAAGGCCGAGTCGAACCAGTCCTTCGAGTTGCCTTCCTCAAGGAAGATGGTCAGGCTGCCCAAGCCCACCGCCATGCAGAAGATGCCCAGCCAGTCGGCGTTGTACAGCAGCGACAGATTGGTCTTCTCCTTGTCCAGGCCGACGGCGATGCCGCCGATCAGCAGCAGGCCCGGCACCCAGTTGATGTAGAAGATTGACGGCCAGCCATACAGCTCGCTCAGATAGCCGCCCAGCGTCGGCCCCATCGATGGCGCCAGCGTCGCCGTCAGGCCGAAGATGGCCATGCCGGTGGCGCGCCTGGACGGCGGCAGCTTGGCCATGACCAGCGTCATCGCCATCGGAATCAGGGCGCCGCCGGTGAAGCCCTGCAGCATGCGGAACACGATCATGCTCTCGAGGTTCCAGGCGAAGCCGCACAGCGTGGAGAAGCCGAGGAACAGCGCGGTGGTGCCCATCATGTAGCCGCGCATGCCGAACACGCGCACGAACAGGCCGGTCATCGGAATGACGATGATCTCGGCCACCAGGTAGGCGGTAGCGATCCACGAGCCCTCCTCCTGGGTGGCCGACAGCGCGCCGAGGATGTCCTTGAGCGAGGAGTTGGTGATCTGGATATCGAGCACCGCCATGAAGGCGCCCAGCATGCCGGCGGCCACCGCCAGCCAGGTGCGGCCGGAGACCTTTTCGCCCGGCACGGCCGGGACGCGCGACTGCCCGCCGCCCGGCGTATCGATTGTGGTGCGAGCCATGCGCGGATCCTTAGCGGGCGTCGGACTTGAGCGACACCTCGGCGATGGCCGACATGCCCGGCACCAGGCGACCACCCAGCGCCTGGACGTCGGCCGGCTTGAAGGTGATCTTGACCGGCACGCGCTGGACGATCTTGGTGAAGTTGCCGGTGGCGTTATCGGCCGGCAGCAGCGCGAACTGCGCGCCCGAGGCCGGCGCGAAGCTGTCGACGGTGCCGATCAATTCATGGCCCGGCAGCGCGTCGACGCTGACATGCACCGGCTGGCCTTGTTTCAGCCCGGCCAACTGGGTTTCCTTGAAGTTGGCGGTCAGCCAGACGTTGTCCTGCACGATGGCGGCCAGCGACTGGCCCGGCTGCACGCGCTGGCCGACCTCGATGCTGCGCTTGCCGACGCGGCCCGCCACCGGCGCCAGAATGCGATTGTAGGCGAGCTGCTGCCGGGCGTCCTTCAGCTGCACTTGCAGCACGCCGACCTGCGCGTTGAGCACATCACGGGCCGAGCGGGCGGCGGCGATCTGCGCCTTGGCGGCGGCGGCGCTGTCCTTGCGGGCGGCGACATCGGCGACGGCGCTGGCGCGGGCGGCGACGGCGGCGTCCAGCTCGGCCTTCGAGACCGCCTTCATCTGGCTGTTGTACAGCTGGCCGAAGCGCTCGGCGTCCTGGTTGGCGCGCACCAGTTGCGCCTGCGACTGCGCCACCTGGGCGGCGGCGGCGCTGGCCTGGGCCTGTACCTGGGCGATCTGGGCGTCGGCCTGGATCACCTGCTGCTGGGCAGAGGCGATCTGCGCCTGGATCTGTTCCACCTTGACGCCTTGGTCGAACGGGTCCAGCTCAGCGATGACATCGCCCTGTTTGACCAGCTGGTTATCGTCGATCAGCACCTTGGTCACGACACCGGCGATGCGCGACGACACCGGATGGACGTGGCCAGCCACATAGGCGTTGTCGGTCTCGACATAGTAATGGCCGCGATACCACATGCGGCCACCGACCGCCAGCGCGACCAGCGCGACGACGGCGGCCACCACCAGCACGCGCCGGTTCGGCGCCTGCGGCGGAGCGGACGCGGCGGCGGGGGTGGCTGGAGCGGCTGGAGCGGGCGGCACGGCACTGAGTTTTTGTTCTTGGGTGGACATGGGAAGCTCCAGAGAAAATGAAATGAGATGGGAGCATTATCGCTGGTTTGCGCCCAAAGTCAAGAAATGAAACGGTTGCATTTCATTTTTTGATAGACTACCATGGTGGCATTCGCTATCATTCCCGGCCATGACCGCTTCAGAACTCAACGACGCCACCCCGCTGGACGCGCAAGATTGTCCGGAAGACAACTACAGCCCCGACTCGCCCTGCTTCGGCAAGGCGGCCGGCCGCCCGCGCGCCGCCGACAAGGAAGCGCGCCGCGAGGCGCTGCTGGCCACCGCCGGCCGGCTGTTCCTCGCCAAGGGCTACAGCAAGGTCAGCCTGGAGATGATCGCGCGCGAGGCCCATGTGGCGGTGCGCACCATCTACGTCCAGTTCGGCGGCAAGGCCGGGCTGCTGAACGCCATCGTCGCCAACGGCCGCCAGCACCACATGGCCGGCATGGCCAGCATGGTCAGCGACCCGCGGCCGATGGCCGAGATCCTGCACGACTTCGCGCTGCGCTTCCTGACGCTGGTGTCGCTGCCGGCCTTCCACCACCTGCACCGCATGGTGGTGGCCGAGGCCAATAGCACGCCGGAGCTGGCCGAGACCTTCTTCCAGGCCGGCCCGCAACTGACCCGCGCCGAGCTGGGGCGCTTCTTCGCCCGCCCCGACATCCAGGCGCAGCTGCGCGACGGGCTGCGCCCGGAGATGCTGCCGGTGTTCCTGATCAACTGCCTGATGGGCGACTACATGACGCGCCTGCTGTTCCCCGGCGACGAGCCGCTGCGCGGCGAGGCGCTGCGGCGGCAGGCGGCCGAGGGGCTGGACCTGTTCCTGCACGCGGTGCGCCGCTAGCCCGACGGCGCGGCGTCGGCGCGGCGGAAAAGCCGCCACGGTTTTGCCATTTGTTCTATACTGGTTTTTTGCAAAGCGGAGCACACATGAGCAAAACCAATCGTCTGGACTGGAGCAAGCACATCACGCTGATGAACGAGCGCATCAAGCATTTCCAGGCCGATCCGGGGCCGGAACAGCTGGACGCCGTCATCGCCGAAATGCGCGCCTACGCCGAGGCGGCGCGCAGCGGCGGCATCGAAATCCCGGCCCGCTTCACCGTCAACTAACGCCCGCCCGACCGCCATGAATATCCGCACGCTGCAAGCCGATGACCTGCAACGCCTGCTAACGTTCGAGCTGGACAACCGCGACTGGTTCGAGCAGCACGTCGAGGCGCGCGCGCCGGCGTTTTACACGCCGGACGGCGTGGCGGCGCACATCGCCGACTACCTAAGCGAGCACGCGGCCGGCCGCGTCCACCCGTGCGTGCTGACCAGCGACGACGGCGCCGTCATCGTCGGCCGCGCCAACCTGCGCCGCATCGACCGCGCGGCCGGCAGCGGCGAAGTCGGCTACCGCATCGCCCATGACCACGCGCGCCAGGGGCTGGGCAGCCTGGCGCTGGCGCACTTGCTGGAACTGGCGCGCAGCCGCTACGGGCTACGCATGCTGAACGCGTGGATCTCGCCGCACAACCTCGGCTCGCGGCGCATCGTGGAGAAATACGGTTTTACCCGCGACGTCTTGGCGGCGCCGCATGTGGCGCAGGTGAACGGCGTCGCCCACGCCTCCCACCTGTACCAGTGTCACCTGTAGCTTACTTCTTACCGGCGCGCGCCTGCGCCACCAGCGCGTCGAGCACCTGCAGCGTGGCGGCGTTGAGCTGAGCGCGCGGCGTGCCCGGATTGGCGGCGTCCACCTGCGACGGCGTGGTCAGGTAGCGGCCATCGACGATGATGGTCGGGGTGCTGTTGACTTCATAGGTGGCGGCCACGCGGCCGGCGTTTTTCAGGCGCGTCATCACCGCGAACGAGTTGTAGGTGGCGGTGAACTTGTCCTTGTCGATGCCGTTCTTGACCGCCCAGTCGATGTTGTCGGCATCGCTCTTCAGACGCTTGCGCTCGACGTGCCAGGTCTGCAGCACCTTGGCGTGCAGCTGCTCTTCCAGCTTCATCGCCTCCAGCGTCAGGAACAGGTGCGCCTCCGGATCGTTCTCGCCGGTCAGCGGCAGGTGGATGCGGCGGAAGCTGATGTTGTCGCCCTGCTTCTTGACCCAGGCCACCATGTCCGCTTCCAGCGCGTAGCACGCCGGGCAGTGGTACATGAAGAACTCGATCACCTCGACCTTCTTACCCTGCGCCTGCACCGGCTGCGGGGTTTTCAGGGTGGTGTACTCGGCGCCGTTGCGCGGCGCGGTCGGCGAGGCAAACGCGGTGGCGGCGCACAGGCCGGCGACCACCAGGGCAATCTTGATCAAACGCATGTCGGAAACTCCAAAGGTACAAAAAACAGCAGCGTATCACTTCTGCGACCGATGCGCCTCCCAACCTTCGATATCCTGCATCAGCGCGATCAGCCGCTTGGCGCCCAGACCCAGCGGGCGGTCGTTGACCCACACCAGATCGACCCACAGCCGCAGCTCGCTGCTCATGTGTTCGAACAGGATGCCGAACAGCTCGCCGCTGTCCATCAGCGGCTGCGCCAGCCGGCGCGGCAGGTAGGCCCAGCCCAGGCCGGCGCGCACCAGCCCCAGCGTGGCCAGGTGGCTGTCGGTGCGCCACAGTTTGCGCGAGATCAGCACCCGCTGGTCGGCCTCGCGCGCGGTGCGGCTGACGATGGCGATCTGGCGCAGGTCGACCAGGTCCTCCAGCCGGAAGCTGCCGTTGCGCGCCAGCGCCAGCGGATGGTGCGGCGAGATCACCGGCACCAGCACCTCGCTGCCCAGCTCCTGAAAGCTCTCGTGCTCGTTGACGCCGGGGCGCTCGTAGAGCAGCGCCAGCTGGGCGGCGCCGTCGTGCAGCAAGCGCAGCGCGTCGTCCTGTGGCGCCGACAGCACCGCCACCTCCAGTGCCGGAAACGCGTCCGCCAGCCGCGCCAGCGGACCGCTCCACGGCGCCGACAACAGCTCGGGCGCCACCGCCAGCGTCAAGCGGCGCTCCAGGCCCTGGTGCAGCGACAGCGCGTGCGCGTGCAGGCGGCGCAGCTGGCCGGCCATCTGCCGCGCCTCGGCCTCCAGCGCGCGCGCCGACGCGGTCGGTCGCACCTCGCGCGAACTGCGTTCAAACAGCGCGATGCCCAGTTCGGCCTCCAGATGGGCGATGGTCATGCTGACGGCCGACGGCACCCGTCCCAGCGTCCGCGCGGCGGCCGAGAACGAGCCGTGATCGAGCACGGCCAGGAAGACCGCGATGTTGTCCGATGAAAAAGCCATATCCGCCAGCCTATCAGAAAAACTGACAGCAGCCGACTTTTCCCATCAGAAAAACTTTCATATGATGGCGAGCAGAAAGGACACATCATGCAAGGTTTAAAACGCAAAATCCTCTACGCCAGCCTGTTCGAACTGATCGCCGTCGGCCTGACCACCAGCCTGCTGGTGCTGGGCGCCGGCCACGACGCCGGCCATGCCGGTGTGGCGGCGGTGGTCTCGTCCACCGTCGCCTTCATCTGGAACCTGATCTTCAACCACGCGTTCGAGGCGTGGGAAGCGCGCCAGCCGAAGCACGGGCGCGGCCGCGGCTGGAAACGCCGCGCCGCCCATGCCCTCGGCTTCGAGGGCGGCCTGGTGGTGATGCTGGTGCCGCTGTTCGCCTGGTGGCTCAACATCTCGCTGTGGCAAGCGCTGCTGCTGGACATCGGCCTGCTGCTGTTCTTCATGGTCTACACCTATATTTTCAGCCTGACCTTCGACCGCCTCTTCGGCCTGCCCGTCTCGGCGCGGGGCTGAGCTACAATCGATGGCAGACTAATGACTGGAGCCCCTATGAAGTTGCAACCGTTTGCTTTCACAGTACTGGCTTTGGCGCTGGGCGCCGCGCATGCCGAGGGGCTGTCGGCCACCGAGCAGAAAATCGTCGCCGAGGTGAAGGCGCATTCGCCCCAGGGACTGGCGTTGCTGGAGCGCTCGGTCAACATCAACAGCGGCACCATGAATCATGAGGGCGTGCGCGCGGTCGGCAGCTTGTTTGGCGCGCAGTTCGAGCAGCTGGGCTTTGCCACGCGCTGGGCCGACATGCCGCCGGCGATGCGGCGCGCCGGCCACCTGATCGCCACGCGCGAGGGCAAGCGGGGCAAGCGTCTGCTGCTGATCGGCCATCTGGACACGGTGTTTGAAAAGGACAGCCCGGTGCAGCTGTGGCAACGCAACGGCGACCGCGTACGCGGCCAGGGCGTCAACGACATGAAGGGCGGCGACGTCATCATCATCGAAGCGCTGCGCGCGCTGCACCGCGTCGGCGCGCTGGACAACACCACCATCACCGTGATCTTCAGCGGCGACGAGGAGAACGCCGGCGAGCCGATCGCCATCTCGCGCGCCGATCTGGTCAACGCGGCCAAGCGCAGCGACATCGCCCTCGCCTTCGAGGCGAATATGCGCAATGCGGCAGGCCGCGACACCGGCACCATCGGCCGCCGCGCGGCGTCGTCATGGGAGCTCAAAGTCAGCGGCAAGCAGGGCCACTCCAGCGGCATCTTCAGCGAGCACGCCGGCTATGGCGCGATCTACGAGGCGGCGCGCATCATCGACGGCTTCCGCCAGCAGGTGATCGAGCCGGACCTGACCTTCAGCCCCGGCCTGATCGTCGGCGGCACCGAGGCCGGCGCCAACGCGCTGGGCACGGCCGGACAGGCGGCCGGCAAGAGCAACGTCATCGCGCGCACCGCGACGGTGGAGGGCGACCTGCGCTACCTGAGCTACGAGCAGCGCGACCGCGCGCACGCGAAGATGCAGGCCATCGTCGCGCAGAACCTGCCGGGCACCAGCGCCAGCATCACCTTCCGCGACGCCTATCCACCGATGTCGCCCACCGCCGGCAACCTGGCGGTGCTGCAGGTCTACTCGCAGGCCAGCAAGGATGCCGGGCTGGGCGAGATCCCGGCGCTGCCGCCGGGCCAGCGCGGCGCCGGCGACGTGCAATTCGTCGCCCCGCTGCTCGACAGCCTGGACGGCCTCGGCGCCACCGGCAACGGCGCCCACTCGCCCGACGAAGACCTGGAAATCGCCTCGATCGAACGCGCCACCATCCGCACCGCCATCCTGCTGTACCGCCTGACGCGCTAAGAGAGATAAATCAAACTCTGCAGGAATGCTGAGTGCTACCATGGCCGAATCACGCCACGGAGGACGCCATGGAAATCTCCGGCGCCGAGCGCGAAACGCCAGATCGGGCTATCCAGACAAACCGGCAGCCGGGCGTCGCCGATGCACTACATCATGCAGCGTATATCAACTGTGACAGCATGGCATCTTTTGATGATCGCAAGTTCGCGCGGCGGGTGGCGGCTTTGCGGCTGCAGCCGCCGGTGACGGTGCTGCGCTGAAGGCGTAAAAAAGCCGGGAACACGTCCCGGCTTTTTTTGCTGCCTGCCTGCTTAGCGCTTGCGCGGCGGTGGCAGGTCGGTGCAGGAGCCCTCGTAGACTTCCGCCGCCATGCCGATCGACTCGCCCAGCGTCGGGTGCGGGTGGATGGTCTTGCCGATGTCGGTGCCGTCGCAGCCCATCTCGATCGCCAGCGCGATCTCGCCGATCATGTCGCCGGCGTGCGTGCCGACGATGGTGCCGCCGATGATGCGGTGCGTTTCAGCGTCGAACAGCAGCTTGGTGAAGCCCTCGGCGCGGCCATTGGCCACGGCGCGGCCACTCGCGGCCCACGGGAAGTGGCCCTTCTCGACCTTGATGCCCTTGGCTTTCGCCTCGTCCTCGGTGATGCCGGCCCATGCCACTTCCGGATCGGTGTAGGCCACCGACGGAATCACCTTCACATCGAAGTGCGACTTCTGGCCCGCTGCGGCTTCCGCCGCCACGTGACCTTCGTGCACCGCCTTGTGCGCCAGCATCGGCTGGCCCACCAGGTCGCCAATGGCGAAGATGTTCGGCACGTTGGTGCGCATCTGGCTGTCGACCGGGATGAAGCCGCGATCGGTGACGATCACGCCGGCTTTCTCGGCGGCGATCTTCTTGCCGTTCGGGCTGCGGCCCACGGCCACCAGCACCAGGTCGTACACCTGCGGCGCCGGCGCGGTGGCGCCGGCTTCCGCCGCCTCGAACGTGACCTTGATCCCTTCCGGCAGCGCTTCAACGCCGACGGTTTTGGTCTTGGTCATGATGTTGTCGAAGCGGGCCTCGTTGTACTTCTGCCAGACCTTGACCGCGTCGCGGTCGGCGCCCTGCATCAAGCCGTCCATCATTTCGACCACGTCGATGCGCGCGCCGAAGGTGGAGTAGACGGTGGCCATTTCCAGGCCGATGATGCCGCCGCCGATGACCAGCATGCGTTTCGGGATCTGACGCAGTTCCAGCGCGCCGGTCGAGTCGACGATGCGCGGATCTTCCGGCACGAACGGCAGCTTCACCACCGCCGAACCGGCGGCGATGATGGCCTGCTTGAACTGCACCACTTTTTTCGCGCCATCCTTGGCGGTGACTTCGATGTGGTTAGCGCTGAGGAACTGGCCGACGCCCTGCACCACTTGCGTCTTGCGCGCCTTGGCCATGCCGGCCAGACCGCCGGTCATGTTCTTGATCACGCCTTCCTTGTACTTGCGTACCTGGTCGATGTCGATGGTCGGCTTGGCGAAGGTGACGCCGGTGTTGGACATGTGCGCGGTTTCATCGATCACCGACGCCACGTGCAGCAGCGCCTTCGATGGAATGCAGCCCACGTTCAGGCACACGCCGCCCAGCGTGTCGTAACGCTCGACGATGACCGTGTTCAGACCCAGGTCGGCGGCGCGGAAGGCGGCCGAGTAGCCGCCAGGGCCACCGCCAAGCACCATCATGTCGCAGTCGACATCGACCTGGCCGGTGTAGCTGCCACCGATCGGGGCGACCGCCGGCGCAGGAGCTGGAGCTGCGGCCGCCGCCGCGGGTGCCGGAGCCGGTGTTGCTGCGGCAGGTGCGGCGGCCGCGCCTTCCGACGCCTCCACCACCAGCAGCGCGACGCCTTCCTTGACCTTGTCGCCCACCCTGACCTTGACTTCCTTCACCACGCCGCTGTGCGACGATGGGATCTCCATGCTGGCCTTGTCCGATTCCACGGTGATCAGCGACTGATCGGTCTTGATCGTGTCGCCCACCTTGACCATCACCTCGATCACTTCAACTTCCGCGAAGTCGCCGATATTCGGCACTTTTACTTCTGTGCTCATAGTCGCTCCTTACAGCAGAATTTTGCGCATGTCGCCGAGCACTTCGCTCAGGTACACGGAGAAGCGAGCGCCCATCGCGCCATCGATCACGCGGTGATCGTAGGACAGCGAGGTACCCATCATCAGGCGTGGCTGGAAGGCCTTGCCATCCCACACCGGCTTGGTGCTGGCCTTGGACAGGCCCAGGATCGCCACTTCCGGCGCATTCACGATTGGCGTGAAGTGCGTGCCGCCGATGCCGCCCAGCGACGAGATGGTGAAGGTCGCGCCCTGCATGTCGGCCGGTTTCAGCTTGCCTTCGCGCGCTTGCAACGACAGCTCGGTCATTTCCCTGGCGATCTGCGTCACCGATTTCTGGTCGGCGTTTTTGATCACCGGAACCACCAGACCATTCGGCGTATCGGCGGCGAAGCCGATGTTGTAGTACTTCTTCAGAATCAGGTTCTCGCCCTTCGCGTCCAGCGACGAATTGAAGGTCGGGAATTTCTTCAGCGCGGCGACCGATGCCTTGATGACGAAGGCCAGCATGGTCAGCTTGGTCGCGTCCTTGTTCTTGGCGGTGGCGGCGTTGGATTCAACGCGGAAGGCTTCCAGATCGGTGATGTCGGCATCGTCGAACTGCGTGACGTGCGGGATCTGCACCCAGTTGCGGTGCAGGTTGGGACCGGAGATCTTCTTGATGCGCGACAGCGGCAGCAGTTCGGTTTCGCCGAATTTGCTGAAGTCCAGCGACGGCCATGGCAGCACGCTGAAGTTGCCACCGCCACCGACGGCGCCACCAGCGGCAGCCGGCGAAGCGACGGTGCCGGCGATCACACCCTTGACGTAATTCTGCACGTCGATCTGGGTGATGCGGCCTTTCGGACCGGAGCCTGGCACCTTGCCCAAATCGACACCCAGTTCGCGAGCGAACTTGCGGATCGATGGCGAGGCGTGCGCCAGTTTGCCGGTGCTGACCGAGCCTTGCGACGCGGCCGGCGCGGCGGCAGCCGGTGCCGGTGCCGCTGCTGGTGCAGGCGTTGGCGCGGCGGCAGGTCCCGGCGCCGCGGCGGCGGCCGGCGCCGGTGCTGGCGCGGCGGCAGCGCCGCCGGTGGCCTCGACCACGAACACGATCGAGCCCATGGCAACCTTGTCGCCAACCTTGACCTTGACCTCTTTCACCACACCGGCGTGCGACGATGGAATTTCCATCGAAGCCTTGTCCGATTCAACCGTCAACAGCGACTGGTCCACCTTGATGGTGTCGCCAACCTTGACCATCACCTCGATGACTTCCACTTCCTTGAAGTCACCGATGTCCGGCACTTTCACTTCGACCGGACCGGCCGAAGCGGCCGGCGCGGCGGCAGGAGCTGGCGCAGGCGCGGGGGCAGCTGCCGCAGGCGCCGGGGCAGGAGCCGGCGCGGCGGCGGCGCCATCAGCTTCCAGCAACAGCACCAGCGATCCCATGGCCACTTTCTCGCCAACCTTGACCTTGATCTCTTTCACCACGCCGGCGGCAGACGACGGGATCTCCATGCTGGCCTTATCCGATTCAACGGTAATCAGCGACTGGTCCACCTTGATGGTGTCGCCAACCTTGATCATCACTTCGATGATCTCAACTTCCTTGAAATCACCGATATCCGGGACTTTAACTTCCACAATGCTCATAGCGTTTGCTCCGTATTTTTTTCTAAGCGGATTATTGGGTCACCGGATTTGGTTTGTTCGGATCGAGGTTGTACTTGGCAATCGCTTGCTCAACCACTTTGACATCGACCTTGCCTTCTTCCGACAGCGACTTCAGTGCGGCGACCGTGATGTAGTAACGGTTCACCTCAAAGAACTCACGCAGCTTGGCGCGGCTGTCCGAACGGCCGAAACCATCGGTGCCCAGCACGCGGTAGGTGCGGTCTTTCGGAATAAAGGCACGGATTTGCTCAGCAAACGCGCGCATGTAGTCGGTGGTCGCCACGATCGGACCTTGCGTATCCTTCAGCAGTTGCGCCACGTATGGCACACGCTGTTCGGCGGCCGGGTTGACCAGGTTCCAGCGCTCGGCGTCCTGGCCATCGCGCGCCACCAGCGTCAGCGACGGGGCGGACCACACGTCGGCGGCGATGCCCCAGTCGTTCAGCAGCAGTTCCTGCGCGAAGATCGACTCGCGCAGAATGGTGCCGGAACCGATCAGCTGCACGCGCTGCTTGGCTTTCTCGTCGCCCTTCTGCAGCAGGTACATACCTTTCAGGATGCCCTCTTCCTGGCCCGGCTTGATGCCTGGGTGTGGATAGTTCTCGTTCATGATGGTGATGTAGTAGAACACGTCCTCCTGTTCTTCCACCATACGGCGCATACCGTCCTGGATGATGACCGCCAGCTCGTGACCAAAGGTCGGGTCATACGGCATGCAGTTCGGCACAGCGGCCGCGAACAGGTGGCTATGGCCGTCTTCGTGCTGCAGGCCTTCGCCGTTCAGCGTGGTACGGCCGGCGGTGCCGCCCATCAGGAAACCGCGGGCGCGCATGTCGGCGGCAGCCCACACCAAGTCGCCGATACGCTGCATACCAAACATCGAGTAGTAGGTATAGAACGGGATCATCACGCGGTTGTTGGTCGAGTACGAGGTCGCAGCAGCGATCCACGAGCTCATACCACCGGCTTCGTTGATACCCTCTTGCAGGATCTGGCCGGCCTTGTCTTCGCGGTAGTACATCACCTGGTCTTTATCGACCGGCTCGTACAACTGACCTTGCTGGTTGAAGATACCGACCTGACGGAACAGGCCTTCCATACCGAAGGTACGCGATTCATCGACCAGCACCGGCACGATGCGCGGGCCAACGCTCTGGTCTTTCAGCAGCGTGGTCAGGATACGCACGTAAGCCTGGGTCGACGACACTTCGCGGCCTTCGGCGGTGGCGTCCAGCACGTTCTGGAATGCCGACAGTGGCGGCACGGTCAGTTTTTCGTCGGCTTGCTGGCGACGGGCCGGCAGGTAGCCGCCCAGCGCGGCGCGGCGCTCGTGCAGGTACTTGATCTCCGGCGCGTCATCGGCCGGCTTGTAGAACGGGATGTCGGCCAGTTGATCGTCCGGAATCGGGATCGAGTAGCGGTCGCGCATTTCGCGCACGGCTTCGTCGGTCAGCTTCTTGGTGTTGTGCGCGGTGTTGCGCGCTTCGCCGTGTTTGCCCATGCCGAAGCCCTTGATGGTTTTCACCAGCAGCACGGTCGGTTGGCCCTTGTGTTCTTGCGCGACCTTGAAGGCGGCGTAGATCTTGTGCGGATCGTGACCGCCACGGGTCAGGCGCCAGATGTCGTCGTCGGTCATGTTGGCAACCATCTCCAGCAGCTTCGGATGCTTGCCGAAGAAGTGCTTGCGCACGTAGGCGCCGTCTTTGGCCTTGTAGTTCTG
The DNA here is from genome assembly GCF_009857505.1 of Duganella lactea. Taxonomy (GTDB): domain Bacteria; phylum Pseudomonadota; class Gammaproteobacteria; order Burkholderiales; family Burkholderiaceae_D; genus Rugamonas; species Rugamonas lactea. The sequence goes on along the minus strand of NZ_WWCP01000008.1, from coordinate 41,642 downwards.
GTACTCGCCGTCGACGGTGTCCATCATCACCTTGCGCAGGATGCCTTCTTTATCCTTGGCCAGCAGCGCGTCCCAGCCAGGGCCCCAGATGACTTTGACCACGTTCCAGCCGGCGCCGCGGAATTCGCCTTCCAGCTCTTGAATGATCTTGCCATTGCCGCGCACCGGACCGTCCAGACGCTGCAGGTTGCAGTTGACCACGATGACCAGGTTGTCCAGCTTCTCGCGCGCGGCCATGCCGATCGCGCCCAGCGATTCCGGCTCGTCCATCTCGCCGTCGCCGCAGAATGCCCAGACTTTACGGTCGGTGGTGTCGGCGATCGAGCGCGCGTGCAGGTACTTCAGGAAGCGTGCCTGATAGATCGCCATCAGCGGGCCCAGGCCCATCGACACGGTCGGGAACTGCCAGAAGCTAGGCATCAGTTTCGGGTGCGGATACGACGACAGGCCGCCACCATCGACTTCGCGACGGAAGTGCAGCAGTTGGTCTTCGGTCAGACGGCCTTCCAGGAAGGCGCGCGCGTAGACGCCGGGCGACGAGTGGCCCTGGATGTACAGCAGGTCGCCGCCATGGTTGTCGCTTGGGGCTTTCCAGAAGTGGTTGAAGCCGATGCCCAGCATATTGGCCAGCGAGGCGAACGACGACAGGTGACCACCGAGGTCGCCGTCAACGCGGTTGGCCTTGACCACCATCGCCATGGCGTTCCAGCGCATCCACGAGCGCAGTTTTTCTTCGTATTCCAGATTGCCCGGGCAGTGCTGCTCCTGCGACAGTGGAATCGTGTTGACGTAAGCGGTGTTGGCCGAGAACGGGATGTCCGAGCCGCTTTGGCGGGCCAGGTCAATCAAGCGTTCCAGCAGGTAATGAGCACGATCAGGGCCCTCTTGTTCCAGCACGGAGGCCAGGGAATCCAACCATTCTTTAGTTTCTTGCGAATCCGGGTCGGTGTTTGCCGTTACCTGGTCATTCTGTACTGACATGTGAAGTCTCCTGAGTTGAGATTGTGCCCCGAACCATGCGGCTTCCGGGTTGAGAGTTTGCTGATTATTTACTATTACTTTGATGATGTGTGGGGATTCTAGCAGCCTATTTTCCCTTTTTCAAATTACGATAAGACATTTCATATTATGGAATTTCCCTATGAAAACCTTGTGCGGTGCAGCATGGCTGGACCACTGAAAACGCGGCGGGATGCGCCGTGCGGCCTTATAATGCTGTTCTCCCTCTACCACCCTGGTTAAATCATGTCTGCACAACTGATCGACGGAATCGCCCTCTCCCAAAAACTGCGCGCGGAAATTGCTGCACGTGCTGAAAAACTCACCGCCGCCGGCAAGCAGCCTGGCCTGGCCGTGATCATCGTCGGCGACGACCCGGCCAGTCATGTTTATGTGCGCAACAAGGTCAAGGCGTGCGAGGACGCCGGCTTCTATTCGCTGAAAGATCAATATCCGGCCGACCTCAGCGAAGCCGCGCTGCTGGCCCGCATCGCCGAGCTGAACGCCGATCCGGCCATTCACGGCATCCTGGTGCAAATGCCGCTGCCCAAGCACATTGATCCGCACAAGGTCATCGAAGCGATTTCGGTCAAGAAGGACGTGGACGGCTACGCGGTGCTGAGCGCCGGCGAACTGATGACCGGCCTGGAAGGTTTCCGTCCGTGCACGCCGTATGGCTGCATGAAGCTGATCGAAAGCACCGGCGTCGATCTGCGCGGCAAGCACGCGGTGGTGATCGGCCGTTCCAACACGGTCGGCAAGCCGATGGCGCTGCTGCTCTTGCAAGCCAACGCTAGCGTCACCATCTGCCATAGCGCGACCCCGGACATCGGCGTGTACACCCGCCAGGCGGACGTGGTCGTGGCAGCCACCGGCCGCCGCAATACCCTCACCGCTGACATGGTCAAGCCGGGCGCGATCGTGATCGACGTCGGCATCAACCGCAACGACGAGGGCAAGCTGTGCGGCGACGTCGATTTCGACGGCATCAAGGCAGTGGCATCGCACATCACGCCGGTTCCGGGCGGCGTGGGGCCGATGACCATCACCATGCTGCTGATGAACACGGTGGAAGCCGCCGAACGCACCTGACCGTCGCACCGGCGCAAGCCGGTGCCCATGCTGAGCCAGCGTTCCATAGGTTCCGGCTTCCGCCGGAACGACGCTGTAACAAAGGAATCAATATGACTGACGCAACCAATCCCCTGCTCGACTTCAGCGGCCTGCCGCGTTTTGACGCCATCCAACCGCAGCACGTCACCCCGGCCATCGACGACCTGCTGGCCAACAGCCGCGCCGTGGTCGAACAACTGCAAGCGCCGTCGGACCACGTCAGCTGGGACAGCTTCGTCACCCCGCTGGAAAACGCCACCGAGCTGCTGGGCCGCGCCTGGGGCATCGTCAGTCATCTGAACAACGTGGTGGACACGCCCGAACTGCGCGCCGTCTACAACGAGAACCAGCCGAAGGTCACCGAATTCTGGACCGAGCTGGGTCAGAACGAAGCGCTGTTCGCCAAATACAAGGCGCTGCGCGCCTCGGCAGAATTCGCCACGCTGTCGCCGGCACGCAAGCGCATCATCGACAACGCCATCCGCGACTTCCGCATGGGCGGCGCCGAGCTGCCGGAAGATAAAAAAGCCCGCTTCGCCGAGATTCAGGAAGAACACGCCAAAATCTCCACCCGCTTCTCCGAAAACGTGCTGGACGCCACCAACGACTACAAGCTGCTGGTGACCGACGAAGCCGACCTGGCCGGCCTGCCGGACGACGTGAAAGCCGCCGCCCGCGCCGCCGCCGAGAAAGCCGGCAAGCAAGGCTGGGAATTCTCGCTGCACTTCCCGTCCTACTACCCGATCCTGCAATTCGCCGACCAGCGCGAACTGCGCGAGACCATCTACCGCGCCAACGCCACCAAGGCCTCCGAACAGGGCGACGTCTTCAGCAAGAAGGACGAGTGGGACAACACCCAGAACATCGTCACCTTGTTGAAGCTGCGCGACGAAGAAGCCAAGCTGCTCGGCTACAACAACTTCGCCGAAGTCTCGCTGGTGCCGAAGATGGCCAAGTCGCCGGATGAAGTGATCGCCTTCCTGGAAGACCTGGCCAAGCGCGCGCGCCCGTTCGCCGAGCAAGACCTGGCCGAACTGCGTACCTTTGCCAAAGACGAACTGGGCATTGACGAGCTGAAAGCCTGGGACATCCCCTACGCCTCCGAAAAGCTGCAGGAAGCGCGCTACGCCTTCTCGGCGCAGGAAGTCAAACAGTACTTCCCTGAACACAAAGTGGTCGACGGCCTGTTCCGCCAGATCCAGAGCCTGTTCAACGTCCAGATCAAACCGGACCAGGCGCCGGTGTGGCACAAGGACGTGCGCTTCTTCCGCATCGAGCGCGACGGCAAGCTGATCGGCCAGTTCTATCTCGACCTGTACGCGCGCGCCGGCAAGTCCGGCGGCGCCTGGATGGACGACGCGCGCGGCCGCCGCGCCGACGCCAAGGGTGAGGCAACTGAGGTGCAGACGCCGGTCGCCTACCTGACCTGCAACTTCACCGAACCGGCGGTGGAGGACGGCGTGGCCAAGCCATCGCTGTTCACGCACGATGAAGTGATCACGCTGTTCCACGAATTCGGCCACGGCCTGCACCACATGCTGACCCAGGTGGACGAACTGGGCGTGTCGGGCATTTCCGGCGTCGAGTGGGACGCGGTCGAGCTGCCATCGCAGTTCATGGAAAACTTCTGCTGGGAATGGGACGTGCTGCAGCACATGACCGCGCACGCCGTCACCGGCGCGCCGCTGCCGCGCGCGCTGTACGACAAGATGCTGGCGGCGAAGAACTACCAGTCCGGCCTGCAAACGCTGCGCCAGGTCGAGTTCTCGCTGCTGGACATGCACCTGCACTACGACTACGACGCCAGCACCGGCCAGAGCGTGCAGCAATTGATCGACGACGTGCGCCGCCAGTTCTCGCTGGTGATCCCGCCGGCGTTCAACCGCTTCCAGAATTCGTTCAGCCACATCTTCGCCGGCGGTTACGCGGCCGGCTACTACAGCTACAAGTGGGCCGAGGTGCTGTCGGCCGACGCCTATGCCGCCTTCGAGGAGGCGCAGAAGCTGGGCCCGGCCGCCGTGTCGGAAACCGGCAAGCGCTACCTGGCGGAAATCCTGTCGGTCGGCGGTTCGCGGCCGGCGCTCGAATCGTTCACCGCCTTCCGTGGCCGCGAGCCGAGCATCGACGCGCTGCTGCGTCACAGCGGCATGGCCGCGTAACAATTCCTTGCACTTCTGTGCGCCGCAAGACGGCTGGTAGCAACATCGATGCCAGCGTTTTGCGGCGTTTTCGCCTACACTGGATTCATCATGACCCGCATCGACTTCCACACCAATGTTCCGGACAAAGTAGCCTACGCCTGCCGCCTGCTGCGCAAGGCCTGGGCCGCCAACCACCGCGTGGTGCTGATGGCCGACGATGCGGCGCAACTGGCGCAACTGGACGCGGCGATGTGGACCTTTTCCGCCACCGACTTCCTGCCGCACGTACTGGCGGACGACGCGCTGGCGGCGCACACGCCGATCCTGTTGACGGACAACGATGAGGCGGAATTACCACACACGCACAACGAATTATTGGTCAATTTGTCGCGCCGCGCGCCGCGCAATGTGACGCGGTTTGCGCGCATGATCGAAGTGATTTCTTCTGAAGAAGATGATGCGGCCGCCGGCCGCAAGCGTTACGTCGCATACAAGCAGCAAGACTATCCACTCACTCACTTTGTCGCAGGTAAATCATGAGCCAAGCATCGTTTGACGCCAGCATCCCTGTACTGACCGAAGTATTGAAGACGGAAGCGCCGGCGGAGGCGCACGCCGCGCCGCCGCCATCGGCCGCCGATTCACTCGAAGCGGCCGCCATCGACGGCTGGACCGACGCCGAATGGGCGGTCATGGAACACCGCCTGTCGGTGCGCATCATGCACCAGTTGCAATCGCGCGTGGACTTCGTGCTGGAGCAGCGCATCAAGGACAGCATGGCCGAGGTACTCAACCACGCGCTGCGCGACCTGACCAACGAAATCCGCATCGGTCTGCACGACACCATCGAGAAGATCGTCTCGCGGGCCGTCACGCAGGAACTCACCCATCTGCAGGCGCAGAAAAAGTAAGCCCTTCCCGCCGGTCCGCGCCCCCCTCGTGTGCACGGACCGCACCACCCCGAAGCAGCGTCGCATCAAATCGGGGAAACGCTCCAAAAAAGTTCAAAACCGCCCGATTGCCGCTTTGCGCGGCGATTTTTTTGTTGTACCTTGGTGGCCTTGCATACAACTATTGGAGATTGCACATGCGGTTCAAATTCATTCCTCTGGCCGTCGCGCTGGCATTCGCCGGCAGCGCCGCTGCCCAAGAAGTGATCAAGATCGGCCACGTCGGCCCCGTCTCCGGTCCATCGGCCCACCTTGGCAAGGACAATGAAAATGGCGCCAAGATGGCGGTGGAGGATTTGAACGCCAAGGGCTTCACCATCGACGGCAAGCCGGTCAAGTTTGTGCTGCAGCTGGAAGACGACGGCAGCGATCCGAAGCAAGGCACGGCGGTCGCGCAGAAGCTGGTCGACGCCAAGGTCAACGGCGTGATCGGCCACCTGAACTCCGGCACCTCCATCCCCGCCTCCAAGATCTACTACGACGCCGGCATCCCGCAAATCTCGCCAGCCACCACCCAGACCAAGTACACGCAGCAAGGCTTCAAGTCGGCCTTCCGCGTGGTCGCCAACGACGCCAAGCTGGGCGGCTCGCTGGGCAGCTATGCCATCACCAAGCTGGGCGCAAAGAACATCGCCGTGATTGACGACCGCACCGCCTACGGCCAGGGCGTCGCGGACGAATTCATCAAGGGCGCGAAGAAGGCCGCGCCGGGCGTGCAGATCGTCGCCAAGGAATTCACCAACGACAAGGCCACCGACTTCAACGCCATCCTTACCAAGATCAAGGCCAAGAATCCGGACCTGGTCTTCTTCGGCGGCATGGACTCGGTGGGCGGCCCGCTGCTGCGCCAGATGAAGGCGCTGGGCATCAACGCCAAGTACATGGGCGGCGACGGCATCTGCACCGAGTCGCTGCCGAAGCTGGCCGGCGCGGCCAACGCCAACGGCATTGTCACCTGCGCGGAAGCCGGCGGCGTGACCGCCGAACAGCAAAAAGGCATGGACGATTTCGTCGCCCGCTACAAGAAAAAGTACAACGCCGACGTACAGATTTACTCGCCGTATGTGTACGACGCCGTGATGACCATGGCCACCGCGATGCAGGAAGCCAAGTCCTCGCAGCCGGCCAAGTATCTGCCGTTCCTGCGCAAGATCAAATACCAGGGCGTGACCGGCCTGATCTCGTTTGACGACAAGGGCGACATCAAGGACGGCGCGCTGACGCTGTTCACCTACAAGGATGGCAAGAAGACCAAGATCGAAGTGATCCACTAAGGAAAAAAGCCCCGCCAGCCTGAACGCGCTCAAGATCGCGCTCAGTGCCGACGGGGCTTTTTTCAAGCCAGGGCACAGCTCATTTCTGCGACAGCACCCATTTCACCAGGGTCTTGGCTTCGGCCTCGTTCACCTGCGGGTTGGCTGGCATCGGGATCGCGCCCCAGGTGCCCGAGCCGCCCTTCATCACTTTGGTGACCAGTTTGGCTTCCGCGTCTTTTTGACCGGCGTATTTGGCGGCGACATCCTTGTAGGCAGGACCGACCAGTTTATTGGCAACAGCGTGGCAAGCCATGCAATTTTTTGCCTTGGCCAGATCCGAACCGGCGTCCGCCATGGCGGCCTGCGAGGCGAATGCCGAGGCCACAACTACACCAACCATCATCAAAGTACGTTTCATTGTCTGTTCTCCATTTAAATGCGACTCAGTGCTGCTGCCCATTCTACCGCGTTTTGCCCTTATGCATTTAACGCTTAAGTCAAGTTCAAGGTTGACGGCGTGAGGTAAGATAGGCGCAAAGGAGAACATCATGCCTATGATCCTATTGATCGTTGCTTTGCTTGCGCTGCGCTATTTTGAAGTGTGGAAGTTTGCCGAGTTATCGTGGTGGGCGATCGGCGCCCTGATGGTGTTGGCATTCCTGTGGTTCGAGTTCCTCGAACCGATGTTGGGCTTTGACAAGCGCAAAGCCCACAACGAAGACGAAAAACGCCGCAAGGAACGCGTTAAACAAACCTTCGATAAAAAATGAATCGTCATTCCGGCCCCGCCGGAATGACGCTACGTTAGCGCTTCAGTTGCGACAAGTCGCGCACCGCGCCGCGATCGGCGGAGGTGGTCAGCGCGGCATACGCCTGCAGCGCCTGCGACACGTAGCGCTCGCGGTTGACCGGCTGCCAGGCATCGGCGCCCCTGGCTTCCATCGCCGCACGGCGCGCCGCCAGTTCGGCGTCGCTGATCCGCAGGCCGATGGTGCGATTAGGGATGTCGATGTCGATCATGTCCCCTTCCACCACCAGCCCGATGGCGCCACCCTCCGCCGCTTCCGGCGACGCGTGGCCAATCACCAGCCCCGACGAGCCGCCCGAGAAGCGGCCATCGGTGAACAGCGCGCAGGCTTTGCCCAGGCCTTTCGATTTGATATACGAAGTCGGATACAGCATCTCCTGCATGCCCGGGCCGCCCTTCGGACCTTCATAGCGAATGATGACGACATCGCCGGCGTGCACGGTGTCGCCCAGGATGGCCTCGACCGCCGCGTCCTGCGATTCAAACACCCGCGCCTTGCCGCTGAACTTCAGGATGCTCTCATCCACGCCAGCGGTTTTCACGATGCAGCCCTTCTCCGCCAGATTGCCGTACAAAACAGCCAGACCGCCGTCCTGCGAGTACGCGTGTTCCTTGTCGCGGATGCAGCCGGCGGCGCGGTCCAGATCCAGCGTGGCGAAACGCTCCGATTGCGAAAACGCCACCTGGGTCGGCACACCGCCCGGCGCCGCGCTGAACAACTTATGCACGGCCGGATCGCTGGTGCGCTTGATGTCGTTGCGTTCGATCGCGTCAGCCAGCGTTGGCGCGTGGATGGTCGGACGCGAGGTGTCCAGCAGACCGGCGCGCGCCAACTCGCCCAGAATCGAAATGATGCCGCCGGCGCGGTGCACGTCCTCGATGTGGAACTTGTCGGTCATCGGCGCCACCTTGCACAGGCAAGGCACCTTGCGAGAGATGCGGTCGATGTCGGCCATGGTGAAGTCCACGCCGGCTTCGTGCGCGGCCGCCAGCAGGTGCAGCACGGTGTTGGTCGAGCCGCCCATCGACACGTCCAGCGCCATGGCGTTTTCCCAGGTCGCCTTGGTGGCGATGGTGCGCGGCAGGATCGAATAGTCGTCCTGCTCGTAGTGGCGCTTGGCCAGTTCGACGATCAAACGGCCGGCGCGCAGGAACAGCTGCTCGCGGTCGGCGTGGGTGGCGACGATGGTGCCGTTACCCGGCAGCGACAGGCCCAGCGCCTCGGTCAGGCAGTTCATCGAATTGGCGGTGAACATGCCCGAGCACGAACCGCAGGTCGGACAGGCCGAACGCTCGATCTCCGCCACATCGGCGTCGCTGACGGTGCTGTCGCCGGCCTTGATCATCGCATCCACCAGATCGAGCTTGATGACCTTCTGGCCGCCGTTGACCACCTTGACCACCTTGCCCGCTTCCATCGGACCGCCGGAGACGAAGATCACAGGAATGTTCAGGCGCATGGCGGCCATCAGCATGCCCGGCGTGATCTTGTCGCAGTTGGAGATGCACACCATCGCATCGGCGCAGTGGGCGTTGACCATGTACTCGACCGAGTCGGCGATCAGGTCGCGCGACGGCAGCGAATACAGCATGCCGCCGTGGCCCATGGCGATGCCGTCATCGACGGCGATGGTGTTGAATTCCTTCGCCACGCCACCGGCTTTTTCAATCTCGCGCGCGACCAGCTGGCCCAGGTCCTTCAGGTGCACGTGGCCGGGCACGAACTGGGTGAAGGAGTTGACCACGGCGACGATCGGCTTATCGAAATCGCCATCCTTCATGCCGGTGGCGCGCCAGAGGGCGCGGGCGCCGGCCATGTTGCGGCCATGGGTGGTGGTGCGGGAACGGTATTGCGGCATGATGGGTTTCTCCTGGTGTTGCTCGACGGCTAAGGCGAGCTTAAATCTGCTGGCTTAGTCTGACAGTGTGCGACCTCCCTACCCTGGTGTCAAATATATGATTCCCGTCTCCGTGATTCGTATAAAATATCACAGAGACCTCACCCTATGGAACTGCGACAACTACGCTACTTCGTCACCGTCGCCGAAGAACTGCACTTCGGCAAGGCCGCGCTGCGCCTGCACATGACGCAACCGCCGCTGTCGCAGACCATTCAGGCGCTGGAGCAGGAACTGGGCGCGCCGCTGTTCGACCGCAACCGCCGCGGCGTCGCGTTGACGCCGGCCGGCGCCGCGCTGCTGCCGGAAGCGCGGCGGATGCTGGCGCAGGCGCAGGCGCTGCCGCAACTGGTCCAGCGCGCCGCCAGCGGCGAAGTCGGCCGGTTGACACTGGCCTTCGTCTCCTCGGCCGATTACAGCGTGCTGCCGCCCTTCCTGCGCGCCTACCGCGCCGCCTACCCGCAAGTGCAGATCACGCTGCAGGAAGCCACTTCCGACCTGCAACTGGACGACCTGCTGCACAACCGCATCGATGCCGGCCTGCTGATCCCGCCGCTGCCGGACAAGGCGCGCGAAACGCTCGACTACCTGCCGGTGCTCAACGAGCCGCTGGTGCTGGCCCTGCCCTCCGGCCTGCCGGCGCTGAAGAAGAAAGGCAAGCTGCAATTGGCCGCGCTGCCGTCGCTGCCGCTGATCATCTTCCCGCGCGCGATCTCGCCGGCGCTGCACGACGCCATCCTGTCGGTGTTCCACGACGCCGGCGTCACGCCGCAAATCGGCCAGGAGGCGATCCAGATGCAAACCATCGTCAGCCTGGTGTCGGCCGGCATCGGCATGGCGCTGGTGCCGCAGTCCGTCTCCAACCTGATGCGGACCGGGGTAGAATACCGGGCGCTCAGCCACACCACGCCGCTGGTCGAAACCGGCCTGGCCTGGCGGCGCGACAACACCTCGCCGGTGCTGCACGGCTTTTTGGAATTACTACGAAAGAACGTCATATGCTGATACACCCGATGCCCGATCCGATCGCCCTGCAATTGGGTCCCGTCGCCATCCACTGGTATGGCCTGATGTATGTGCTGGCCTTCGCGCTATTCATCGCGCTGGGCCGGGTGCGCATCAAGCAGCCGCACATCGCCGCGCAGCGCTGGAAAAAGGAAGACCTGGACGACATGCTGTTCTACGGCATGATGGGCGTGATCATCGGCGGTCGCCTCGGCGAAGTGCTGTTCTACGAGCCGGTCAAATACTTCTCCGACCCGATTGAAATCTTCAAGGTATGGCATGGCGGCATGTCGTTCCACGGCGGCTTCATCGGCGTGCTGGTCGCCATGTCGCTGTGGGCGCGCAAGGCGGGCCGCAACATCCTCGACGTCTACGACTTTATCGCGCCGCTGGTGCCGCTGGGCTATGCCGCCGGCCGCATGGGCAACTTCATCAACGCCGAACTGCCGGGCCGCGTGGTGGGCGACCAGTCGCTGCCCTGGGCCATGCTGTGGCCGGACATCCGCTACCCGCTGCATCCGGACCCGGTGTTCCTGCAAGGGCTGCGCCATCCGTCGCCGATCTATCAGATGCTGATCGACGGCCTGCTGGTGTTTGTGCTGCTGTGGATCTTCTCGCGCAAGGAACGCCCGCGCCTGGCGGTGGGCGCCTTCTACACGCTGCTGTACGGCTGCGCGCGCTTCTTCACCGAATGGTTCCGCACGCCGGACTGGGAAACCACCGTGCTCGGCCTGCCGATCACCTCCGGCCAGGTGCTGTCGCTGCCGATGATCGTCGCCGCCATCGCCATGCTGGTGTGGGCGTACAAGGTAAAGCAGCGCGGCCGCGCGCCGATTATTCCTTCAAAAGCGTGACGATGGTTTTCCATTGCGCCGGCGTGACCGGCGTGATGGACAGGCGGCTGCCCTTCTGCAGCACCACCATCTCTTCCAGCGCGGAGATGGTGCGCATCTCCGCCAGCGACAGCAGACGCGTTTTCCGCGTGCCCTTCACATCGATCGAAATCCAGCGCGGCTGCTCCGGCGTCGCCTTGGCGTCGTAGTATTTGCTGTTGGCGTCGAACTGCGAAGCATCCGGATAAGGCGTGCTCACTATCTCCGCCAGCCCCGCGATGCCGGGCTGCGGGCAGCTCGAATGGTAAAACAGCACGCCGTCGCCGAGCTGCATCTGGTCGCGCATGAAATTGCGCGCCTGATAGTTACGCACGCCGAACCACGCCGTGGTTTGCCGCGGCGACGCCATCACGTCGTCGATACTTACTTCATCCGGCTCGGACTTCATCAACCAATACCGCATCGGAATCTCCAGACGAAAAAAAGCGGCTGCGCATTCACATGCTTGCAACCGCTTCTTGTTGAATAGGGCCCCACGTGTGCCGTCTTGCCGGCATCCCGAACCAAAAGGCTCAGGTGGTCACAGTTAGTTCAATTTCGGGTTCATCGGACTAGCGACGCTCTCGCCCATCGAACAAATTTCCGTAACCGGTGCAAAAAAATGGTTCAAGGAATATATGACAAGTCTCGAACACTGCAGGGTGAGGCTAGTTTACTCCGATGTGCGCGGCAAAGGAAGGGCTGATCCAATTAAAAACCAATTAAAACAGCGCTTCCTGTGGCGTCAGAGCGGCGTCCAGCACTTTGTGCATGGCGGCGATCTTGGTCTGCACTTCCAGCAGCGACATGTCGGACAACGGTCCTTGCGGCGCTTTCACCGTCAGGAATTCCGCCGCCACGGCCAGCGCCGCCATCACGGCGATGCGGTCGTTGCCTTTGACCTTGCCGGCGTCGCGGATCGCGCACATTTTCCTGTCGACGACCGACGCCGCCTTGCGCAGCGCCGCCTCCTCGTCTTCCTTGCAGGCCAGCTTGTAGCTGTTGCCCATGATGGTCACGTCCACCTGGATCATCGTGCGTCCTCGTTTTCAGGCTGCTTGGGTTCCTCGGTCGCGGCGGCGTCGCCGTTGTCGAGGGCAGGGATTTGCTCCAGCAAAGCCTCGACCCGCGCGGACGCCTCGCTCAGACGGCGCTGATAGCCCATGTTCTCCGCCACGAGGGCGGCATTGGCTTGGCGCAGTTGGGCATTTTCCCGGCGCAGCACGGTGGTCATCTCGGCCAACTGGTCGATTTTATCGGAGAGGTCTTGGAATTCTGAAATCATCCCGCCACTATAGGCAGCGCGCGGGATGCCGTCAACCGAATCGCGTGTTTGCGGTCAACAAGCACGCGATTTATTTACTCGCGATCAACTACTCACCATTAACTACTCACCATTAACTACTTCGATGGCTCGATGGTAACGTCGCCTTCGATTCCACTGCCCTGCCCCGCTTCCGCCTCGATCAGCACGTTGATTTCGCACTTGCCCGAGCCGGCCGGCAGCGTGACGTCCAGCGGCGCGGCGGCGTAGCTGTCCTTCTTGCCGATCAACTGGCCGTTGAGCCAGATCTCCGCCTTGCCCTTGATCGCGGCGAAGCGGATCAGGCCCGTGCCATCGGCCAGGTTCTTGCGCGGCGTGAAGCTGGCGCGGTACAAGTGATACTTGCCGCCGGCGGCCGCGCGCATCGGCGGCGAGCCCCAGCCCCAGGTATTCATGTCAAACGCGGCCAGCGTCTGGTTCGGATCCGGACGCGCATCGCCATCCGGCGCGATGCGCCAGCTGCGCACGAAGGTCAGCGGCGCATCGGCCGGTTCCACATACGGCACGGCGGCGACGCGCTTGACCGGAATGGTCACGCGCGCGGCCTTCAGACCGGCGGCGGTGGCGGTCACGGTGACGTCGTCGCCGGCTTCGTAGTTGGTCTGCACGATCAGCTGCGCCAGGCCGTTGAACAGGCGGCGGGTGGCGCCCTTCTCGTCCTCGTGCGAATTTGGATCGCCATTGCCATGGCCGATGGAGCGCCCGCCGCCGGTAACGGCGAACGTCACTTCATTCTGCGCCAGCGGCACGGCGCGGCCTTGCGCATCCAGCGCGCGTACGGTGATCGGCAACGCGTCCAGACCATCGCCGGTCAGTTGCGCGCGGTCCGGAATCAGTTCCAACGATACCGCCTCGCCGGTGGTCTCCACCGCCGTGCGCACCACTTCCTTGCCGCCCTTGTAACCGATGGCTTCCAGCTTGCCCGGCTCGAAGGCGACGTTGAAGTTATTCATGCGGTACGGATCGACCTTCTGCTCGCCCAACTCACGGCCGTTCAGCAGCAGCTTGATGGTTTCGACATTGGCCATCACCATCACGCGCACGTTCTCGCCCTTGGTCCAGTTCCAGTGCGGCGCGATGTGGATCAGCGGCTTGTCCTTGATCCACTGCACCTGGTGGATGTAGTACGCGGTCTTGGCGAAGCCGTTCATGTCCATGATGCCGAACACCGAGCTGACCGAAGGCCATTCGTTCGGCGTAGGCTCGCCGCGATAATCGAAACCGGTCCACACAAAGCCGCCGGCCACGAACGGACGGGTGTCGATGGCCTGCCAGGCGTCGCGGTGAGTGTTGCCCCACTTCGCTGCGTCATCGTCATAGCTGGAGATGAGATTCTTCTCTTTATCCGTCTTGTACTCGCCGCGCGTCATGAAGGCGGAAGTGTCTTCGGAGCTGGTGAACGGTTTGTTCGGATGGGCCTTGTGATAGCGGTCGTAGTCCTTCACCTGATAGTTGGAGCCCACCACGTCCACCGCGTGCGAGACATTCAGCTCGGTCAGGAAACCACCGTTCATCGCGGCGGTGACCGGACGGGTATCGTCCAGCGACTTCACGACTGCCGCCATGCGGCGCACCATCTCGTAACCCACTTCGGTGGCCTGCACCGGCTCCTCGTTAAACACCGACCACAGGATGATGCCCGGATGGTGACGGTCACGCTTGACCATCCACTCCAGCTGCTTCATGTAGTCCGGCGACGGATTGAAGTTGCGGTTCTCGTCCATGACGACGAAGCCCATGCGGTCCACCAGGTCCAGCACCTCGGACGCCACCGCGTTGTGCGAGAAGCGGATCGCGTTCACGCCCATCTCTTTCAAACGGCGCAGGCGATATTCCCAGATCGAGATCGGCACCGCCACGCCAACGCCGGCGTGGTCCTGATGGATGCACACGCCCTGCAGCTTGACGTGCACGCCGTTGAGGAAGAAGCCTTGGGCGGCGTCGAAATGGATGGTGCGGAAGCCGGTATGCAGCGACGTTTCATCCACCACCTTGCCGGCCTGCAGAACGCGCGTGGTCACGCGATACAGATTGGTCTTCTCGATCGACCACAGGGCCGGATCGTTGATCGTCACCGGCAGCTTGACGGCGCTGGTGGCCAGCACGTTGACGCTGGCGCGCTCGGTGCGCTTGGCCACCTGCTTGCCCGCCGGATCGAACACGGTGACTTCCACCGTCACATCGCCGGTGGTCTTGCCGCTGTTGTTCAGCGTGACCTCAACCGGAATGCTCCACTGCTTGCCTTTCACCTGCCGCGGCGTGGCGTGCACGCCGTCGGTGACCACATGCACCGGGCTGCGTTTCACCAGCCAGCTGTGACGATAGATGCCGGCGCCTTCATACCACCAGCCCTCCATCGCCTCGGCGTCGACGCGGATGGCGATGGTGTTCAGCGAATCGCCGTAGCGCAGATAAGGCGTGATGTCGATGTAGCTGGCGTTGTAGCCGGACCAGTTGCGGTTGACCACATTACCGTTGACCCAGACCGTGGCATGGGTGGCGATGGCGTCGAACTGCAACTCAAAATGCTTGCCACGATCCGCAGGATCGACTTTCAGGTAGCGGCGATACCAGCCGATGCCGCGCGGGCGGTAGCCCTGCGCCACATTGGCCTTCGGATCGAACGGCCCCTCGACCGCCCAGTCATGCGGCAGATTGAGACGGCGCCAGTCCGAGTCGTCGTATTCGTTGCCGGCCGCGCCGCCGGCGTTGCCGGCCTTGGCGTTGCTGTAGGATTCCTCATGGCCGACGATCGGCGGCTCGACCAGGTCGCCCTGGTGGAACAGCCAGCCGCGATCGAGCGACAGACGCTCGCGCGTGGCCGCATTGGCGTTAAGCGTGCAGGCCAGCATCAGCACGATGGTGGCGAATAATCTTATTTTCAAATCAGTCTCCCTGATAAAAAAAACGGAGCCATGCCATCACGCACCGCTCCGCAAAACCACGATAGAAACTATTTCGTTCTTACAGCTTGAACGACAGCCCCAGGTTATAGCGGCGACCGAATTCGGTCACTTCTTGCTGGTAAGGGATGTTACCGCTGGTGTAGACCGCCTTCTGGTTGGTCAGGTTGTCGATACCAAAGCGCAGTTGCAGGTTAGGCGTCAGTTGCTTGGCCAGGTTCAGCGTCACATAGGTTTCGGCATCGTTGACCAGCAACTTGCCGGCGTCCCAGCTTGGGTTGCGCACAAATTCGCTGTGGTAGTTGGCCGACAGGCGCGCTTCGTAACCGGCTTTCTCGTACCACAGCGTCACGCCGCCGTTGTGCTTCATCAAACCCTCAACCGGGAACGGATTGGTGGTTGGCACCTGTTCGCGGATCGAGCTGTTGGTGTAAGCGTAGTTGCTGGCAATGCCCAGGCCATCGAACGGCGCCGGCAGCGAGGTGAACGCCTGCTGGTAAGCCAGCTCCAGGCCGCGGATGTTGCCGCCCTCGCCGTTGACAGAACGGGTAACCGTGGCGACGCGGCCGTTGAAGGTTGCCTGCTCGGTGGTGATGGCGATGTAACGCTGCACCTGCTTGTAGAACACGCCGGCCGACAGCAGCGAACCCTTGGCAAAGTACCATTGGTAAGCCAGATCCAGCTGGTTGGCCATCATCGGCTTCAGTTGCGGATTGCCAGCGCTGCCAGTCAATGGCTGCGACGTATCGGTGTTCACGCTCAGGTTGCGCGAACCACGCATCTCGTCAATCGGCGCACGCGACATGGCACGCGCCACGCTGAAGCGGATCTGACGTTCCTGCGCCTCGTCCATGTTGAAGATCAGATTCATGCTCGGCAAAATCTCGGTGTACGAGGTGCCGTCCGACGTATCAGCCAAAACGTTATTGGCCTGCGGCTGTACGCCGTAGCCGGTCTGTTTGGTGTGCACCAGGCGCACGCCGACGTTGCCGCGATAGGTTTTACCGAAGGCTTCGCCGTCCAGGTCGCCCTGCACATAGGCCGAGGTGCTGCGCTCCTTGACCTTCCAGCCGGCGACGGCATCGCCCTGGACCTGCCAGCTCTCACGCGTCTGACCGTTTGGATTCAGTGCGTTCGCGCCGAACGCCGAAGAGACGGTACCGTCGAAATCTTTCAGCGCGAAGAATCCCGGGAAGCCACTGACGTTGACCGTCTCATAGGCGGAAGAAGGGATCGTGCTACCGGCTAATGGGCTCAGCGTCCACGTAGTCTGATGATAGCTCTTCTCACGGTCGCTCGCGCGAATGCCGATTTTCAGACGGCTGATAATGCTGTTTTCGATCGGACGCGCAGCGCTCACACTAACGGCATTCAACAGGTCCTTGACCTGGCCGTTCTTGTCGACATACAGGGTGGGCGCGACGAAGTTGGCAGGGTTGGTGCTATCGATGCCGTAGCTGTAGACCTGGCGCTCATCGCCGGTGAACGACCAGCTGACCGGCACGCCGCCATTGGCGTACTGACGGATGTCGCTCCACTGGCTGCCACGACGCGCGTGCGAAGTCGACAGGTCGGTTTCCACTTTCCAGTCGCCGGCAGTGAATTTTCCGTTCAGACCGGAAGCGGCGACGCTGGTGTCCTGGACATATTTGAAATCATTGTTGATCAGCGAGGCGTTGTTGATGGTCCCGCCAACGATATAGCCGTCGCGCACATCCAGATTGCTGAAGGCGGCCGAATTGGTGCCACCCCAGTTGCCCACGCCATCCACCCAGTGCTGCAGACCGCGTTCGTCAATCTTGGCTTGCGCATAGTAGGTATCGGCGGTGATCAGGACGTCGTTGTTTGGTTTGAATTCCACCTTGCCCAGCACACTGGAACGCTTGTCCTTGCCGTGGCGCGCTTCGTCCTGGAAGCCCCATGGCGCTTTGCCGGTCTTGCCGCCAGCGACCACCTGATCGGCGGTGTTCTCGTTAAAGCCCCAATGCTGGATGTTCTTTTGTACCGACGGCTGATCCTGATAGCTGAAGGCGATCGCCGCGCCGATGGTCTTGTTGGCGAATTGGTCGATGTAGACGCCACCGATACGCGGCGCGGTCTTGTCGGCGCCAGGAATCTCCTTGGCCAGCGGGTAGTACAGCGCATCGGCCTTCAGATTGATCTGGCGGCCGTTGTAGCGCAGTGGCGAAACCGTTTGCAGATCGATGGTGGTGGCAACGCCGCCTTCCACCAGATCGGCGCTCTGGGTTTTGTACACCGTCGCGCCGCTGATCGACTCCGACGGGAACTGCTCGAAACGCACGGCGCGGTTAGGCTCCGACGACGCCAGTTCGCGGCCGTTCAGGGTGGCGCCGATGAAGCGCGGGCCCATGCCGCGGGCGACGATCTGCGAGGCGTTGCCGCGGTCCAGACCCGACGACAGGCCGGGCAGGCGCGCCAGCGATTCGGCGATGGTGGTATCCGGCAGCTTGCCGATGTCTTCCGACGAGACGACTTCCACGATGCTGTTCGACGCTTCCTTCGCCGCCAGCGCGTTGCGCACGGAGGCGCGGATACCGGTCACATTCACTTGCTGGATGTCGCCGGTGGCGGCGGGTGCGGCGGCCTCCTGGGCGAAGGCTTGCTGGACGAGAAGTGGCGAGGTAAAGAGCGTGGCGATCAGCCAGCTCACTTTTTTTTGTTTCATTGTGCATCTCCAGTGCTTGTATAAATCGCGTCTCTATTGGGAATTTGGACGGATGCACCGGATGCTAAACGAAACGTTGATTACTTCACCAATAGATTATTTCATGCGGCCCATACCAAGTTCGTATATCAGTCAGCCGGCGACGGCGACGTTGGGGCGCGATAATGAGGGTAGATGCGGGCGGCGGCGTCGCGCAGCGCCAGCAGCATGGCCTCGGCGCCTGGCGAGAGCTGGTGTCGCTTGCGGGTCACAATGCCGAACGAATCCATGCTGACACCCAGTTCAAACGGCAGCGCCCGCAACAGGCCGGCGTCCAGGTACGGCTGCACCGCCTCGGCCGGCAGCGCGACCACCATGTCGTTGTTGAGCAGCAGGCTGGCCACCACCGGCATGTCCAGCGTTTCCACCGTTTCCGGCGGCTGCTCAAGGCCGTGCGACAGGAACAGCGCGGTCAGCCGGTCGCGCAGGATGGAGCCGGCCGGCGGCAGGATCCAGCACTGTTCCATCAGGTCTTCCAGCTTCAGGCCGGCGCGCGACATCAGCGGATGGCTGGCGCGCGCGATCAGCAGGTGCGGCTCGTCGGTCAGCGGTTCGAAATTCAGCTCATCGGCGGCCTCGGTGTCGAGGATGCGGCCGACCACCAGGTCCAGTTCGCCGCCGCGCAGGCGCTCGACCAGCACTTTACTGGTGGACATTTTCACCGCGACATGCACACGTGCATGCCTTTCTTTTAACAGATTAATCGCTTTCGGCACCAGACCGGTGGCCGGCGCCAGCACCGTGCCCACGCCCACGCGGCCGCGCAGGCCGGACAGCAACTCCATCACTTCCTGATGCGCCGCGTCCATTTCCGCCAGCGCCGCGCCGGCGCGGCGAATCAGCACCTTGCCGTACCAGGTCGGCGCCACCCCGCGCGACAGGCGCTCGAACAGTTGCACGCCGAGCGCGTGCTCCAGTTCACCCAATAATTTGGACGCGCCGGGCTGCGTCAGGTTGGCGGCCTGCGCCGCGTGGGCGATGGATCCATGCCGCCCCAGTTCAACCAACAGAACCAGGTGGCGGGTTTTCAGGTGGGAGCGAACGAAGCGGTCCGAGCGGGAATCAGTCATATTGTTGATTGGTTTGATTGCCCATAATAAAGGCGGGCCGATCCAGCGTCAATCAGACTGCGCATGTGTCACCGTAGTGGAAGCGCTTCCGCCGTCATCAAACAAGCCATCGGCCACGCCCGGCGCCAGCTTTCCGGCCCCATCCGGCGGCACGCCGTACAGGCCGCCCCGCGCGCCCAGCACCAGCAATTGGGCCAGGCCGTCGCCGCCAAAGGCGAGCGCGGACGCCGCCTCGGGCGTTGGCGCCAGCTGCCGCAGCACAGCGCCGGCGCGGTCGTAGTGCACCAGCAGGCCACCCTCGCCCTGCACGCTCCAGAGATTGCCCAGGCTGTCAGTGATGGCTGCGCCGGCGCCCGGCGCGACCAGCGCGGCAAACGCTTTCGTGTTGCCGACCTTGGCCCGTTCGGCATCGTAGTCGCATTGCATGAGGGCGCCGCGCGCCGCGTCGGCAAAGTACAGCGTGCCGCCGTCCGGGCTGACGGCGATGCTGCTGGCCTTGACCACCGCCGGCAGCGCCAGCCGGCGCAGGCCGTAACGCCGCGAATACTGGTAGAAGCTGCCGATCGGCCGCTGGTCCTGCGCGGTGTTGGCGGTGCCGAAGACGAAGTTGCCGTGGCGGTCGGCGCAGCCGTCGCTGATGCTGGTGCGCGGCTCGGCCGGATCGACGGTCAGCAGGACTTGCGCCTGCAGCGCGCGGCCCGGCTGGCCCGGCTGCGGCAACTCGACCATGCCCAGCCGCTTGCCCAGGCCGAGCAGCAGGCGTCCGGACTCGCAGCAGGCCATCACCTGGGCGCCTTCCGACATGCGCAGGCCGCCAGGCGCGGCTGGTGCTGCGGGCCACGCGTACAGGTGGCTACCCGCCGGATCCGGCCAGCGCCAGCATTGCCCGGCAGCGTCCCAGCGCAGCGCGCAACCGGCCTGCCCGGCCTGGGTCAGCAGGAGGCCGCGCGTGGCAGCGGCGGCGGTGGCTACATTCATGAAAGTCCCGGAACGGTTATTGACCGAAAAAGTCTAAGGGAATGTGCCGGCGCGCAGCTATGAATAAAGCGCCGTCAACCATGCCGATATCGGATAGCGGCCATGACGAGACAGCTATCTCATAATGATATGGCTACTTGCGAATTAATCATATTTCCAGTCTAGCGCCCGGCTTTAGACTGAGCGTTGTTCCCCGAACTCGACCCAGACCTGACTTCTATGAAAATCACAAAACTGACGACCTACCGTGTACCACCGCGCTGGATGCTGCTGAAAATCGAAACCGATGAAGGCGTCGTCGGCTGGGGTGAACCGGTCATCGAAGGCCGCGCCCGCACCGTGGAGACGGCGGTCCAGGAGATGGAGCCGTATCTGATCGGCCAGGACCCCGCCCGCATCAACGATCTGTGGCAGACCATGTACCGCGCCGGCTTCTATCGTGGCGGCGCCATCCTGATGAGCGCGATCGCCGGTATCGACCAGGCGCTGTGGGACATCAAGGGCAAAATGCTGGGCAAACCGGTCTACGAACTGCTGGGCGGCCTGGTGCGCAACCGCATGAAAATGTACAGCTGGGTCGGCGGCGACCGCCCATCGGACATCATCGAACAAATCCGCACGCTGCAAAAAGGCGGCTTCAACACCTTCAAGATGAACGGCACCGAGGAACTGGGCATGCTGGACACCTCGGCCAAGGTCGATGAAGCGGTGCGCCGCGTGGCCGAAATCCGCGACGCCTTCGGCACCACCATCGAATTCGGTCTGGACTTCCACGGCCGCGTGGCCGCGCCGATGGCCAAGACGCTGCTGCGCGAGCTGGAACAATTCCGCCCGCTGTTCGTCGAGGAGCCGGTCCTGGCCGAGCAGGCCGAATACTACCCGCGCCTGGCCGAGATGACCTCCATCCCGCTGGCCGCCGGTGAGCGCATGTACTCGCGCTTCGAATTCAAGAACGTGTTCGCGGCCGGCGGCCTGTCGATCGTGCAGCCTGACCTGTCGCACGCCGGCGGCATCACCGAATGCCTGAAGATCGCCTCGATGGCGGAAGCCTACGACATCACGCTGGCGCCGCACTGCCCTCTGGGCCCGGTCGCGCTGGCGGCCTGCCTGCAGGTGGACTTCGTGTCGTACAACGCCGTGCTGCAAGAGCAGAGCATGGGCATCCACTACAACAAGGGCGGCGAACTGCTGGACTACGTCATCAACAAGGAAGACTTCAAGATCATCGACGGCTACTGCAACCCGCTGCCGAAACCAGGCCTGGGCGTGGAAGTGGACGAAGCGCGCGTGATCGAAGCTTGCAAGAACGCGCCGGACTGGCGCAACCCGGTGTGGCGTCACGACGACGGCAGCGTCGCGGAATGGTAATGTCGTTCCGCCTGCGCGCTTGCGCGGCGGTGGTGGCGGGTGTGTTGGCGGCCACCGCTGCCAACGCCGATACCCTGTCCATCGACGCCAGCGCCGCCACACCCGCTCCTCTCGCCGCCGCGCTGCGTCTCGGCAGCGCCACCGCCCCGAATGGCGACACCCTCGGCGCCAACGCCCGCTACCTGACCCGCAACGGCGCCCCATGGCTGCCGATCATGGGCGAATTCCACTACAGCCGCACGCCAGCTTCGATGTGGGAAGCGGAACTGCGCAAGATGAAGGCGGCCGGCATCGACATCGTCGCCAGCTACGTCATGTGGAATCACCACGAGGAAGTGGAAGGAAAATTCGACTGGTCCGGCAACCGTGACCTGCGCCGCTTCGTGCAGCTGGCCACCGAGGCCGGCCTGGACGTCGTGGTGCGCGTCGGTCCGTGGGTGCACGCCGAAGTGCGCTACGGCGGCATTCCGGACTGGGTGATCAACGCCATGCCGTCGCGCCGCAACGACCCGCAATACATGGCCTTCGTCGATCGCCTGTATCAGCAGATCGGCCAGCAGATCAAGGGCCAGCTGTGGAAGGACGGCGGCCGCGTGATCGGCATCCAGCTGGAAAACGAATACAACCTCGATGGTCCGGACCAAGGCGCGGCGCATATCAGCGCGCTGAAAAAGCTGGCGCTGAAGGCCGGCATGGATGTGCCCTACTACACCGTCACCGGCTGGGACGGCACCATCTACCCGAGCGGCGAAGTGACGCCGGTCTTCGGCGGCTATCCCGACGAGCCCTGGGGCGTGAGCACCAAAGAGCTGCCGCCGAAGGAGACGTATGCCTTCCGCTTCGACACCCGCGTCAGCGGCGACCTGGGCGCGCAAACCGCCGCCCACGCGCCGGGCACTGCGGAAACCGACAAGGACGTGACGCCGTTCCTCGGCGCCGAATATGGCGGCGGCCTGCCGTTCATGTATCGCCGCCGCACCGTGGTGTCGGCGGACGATATCGCCTCCATGCTGCCGGTGCAACTGGGCTCCGGTGTCAATCTGATGGGCTACTACATGTTCCATGGCGGCCGCAATCCGCTGGGCATCGGCGGCACCGGCATGGAAGAAAGCACGCTCAGTGGCGGCTACAACGACACCACCATGATCAGCTACGACTTCCAGGCGCCGCTTGGCCCGGATGGCCAGCAGCGCAAGGTGCTGGAGAAGCTGCGTCCCTTCCACCTGTTCACGCAAGCCTTCGGCGCGAAGCTGGCGCCGATGACCGTGCGCAAGCCCGAGGTGTCGCCGACCAAGCCGGATGACCTGAAGACCGCGCGCTTCGCCGTTCGCAGCGAAGGGGATCGCGGCTTCCTGTTCGTGAACAACCACGTGCGCCAGTATCCGATGGCGGCGCAGAAGGCAACGCAGTTCGCCGTCAAGCTGCCCGGCCAGACCATCACGCTGCCAAGCCAACCGGTGGATATCGCCGATGGCGCGTACTTCATCTGGCCACTGAACCTGGACCTGGATGGCACCAATCTGCGCTACGCCACCGCGCAACCGGTCACGCTGCTGGACCAGGGCAAGGCCGGCTTGCTGGCGGTGTTCGCCGCCATTCCCGGCGTGCCGGTCGAGCTGTCGTTTGACGAGGGCACGCACGCCTCGGCGGACGGCGCGCAAATCACCACCGGTGGCAACCAGACCCTGATCACCGGCGTGCGGCCCGGCGCCGGCGTGGCGGTCACCGTGCACCGCGACGGCAAGCCTCCGCTGACCATCGTGGTGCTGACGCCGGAACAGTCGCAGCAACTGAGCGTGGTGCGGCTGGCTGGCCAGCGGCGCCTGCTGCTCAGCGCCGATCAGGCCTACGTCGATGACAACGCGCTGCAAATGCGTTCTGTCGGCGACAGCAAGTTCCGCTTCGCGCTCTACCCTGCGCTGCCGTCGGCGCCGAAGGCCACGACGACCGGCGCGGCATGGACCGGCAAGCCGGTAACGGCCACGGTCGCGGTGCAGGCGGCGGACAATGACGGCATCTTCCAGGTCTTTGAAGCCACGCTGCCGACGCATGATGTGAAGGTCAGCGTCACGCAGACGCGCAACGCCACGGACGCGGCGCCGGTCGCCATCGGCGGCAACGCCAAGGCGGCGATGCAACCGCTGCCGGAGAACTTCAAGGCCGCCGGCGGGTGGCAGATCAACGTCCCGCGCGAGCAACTGAGAGGGCTGGACGATGCGCTGCTGCAGATCGACTTCGTCGGCGACATCGGCCGTCTGTATTCCGGCACCCGCATGCTCGACGACTGGTACTACAGCGGCTATCAATGGCAGTTCGGCCTGAAACAACAGGCCGCGCTGCTCGACAAGCCGCTGACGGTATCGGTCCTGCCACTGCGCGCCGATGCGCCGATCTATCTGCCGAAGGAAGCACGTCCGGACTTCGGCGGCGCCAGGCAGATGGCCAAGGTGCGCGGCGTGACGGTCGTCCCGGTGTATCAGCTACGCGTCAATCCTTAGCCGCGATACCCCACACGCGACCGGCGATGTAAGTCGCGCCGTCGCGTGTCTTCAGCAAATCACCGAAGATCGCCCGCAGCGCCCGCGCCTCCGGCGTGGGGCGCATAATGGCCACCTGCGCGCGCGACCAGTCCAGCACTTGGGCGCCGATCGGATGCCGTTCGGCGTGATAGGTATCCAGCAGCCCTTCCGGCGCATCGCCGCGTAGCGTGACCGCCAGCTTCCAGCCCAGATCCACCGCATCCCCAATGCCGAGGTTTAACCCCTGCCCGCCCAGCGGCGAGTGGATATGCGCGGCGTCACCCGCCAGCAGAATGCGCCCGTTGCGATAGCTGGTCACCTGACGCGCGCGGTCGCTCCAAGTGGTGGCGGCATGCAGCGCGGTGATCGTCACCTCGGTCTGCGAGATACGCCGCAGCACCGCCTGCGCCTGCGCCAGCGTGACCGGCTGGCCGGTCTGATGAAACGCGCCGCCGTCAAAATCCTGCACGGCAAAGTAGCCCGGCTGCGACTGCACGTACATGCCGGCCGGCGTCATGACGCGCCCCGGCTGGAGCCGCTCGGCATCCGCTATGTCGACCTGCATCGTGTAGCCGGTGAACTCCGGCTCCGTGCCGGCGAATTCAAAGCCGCCCGCTTTGCGCACCACGCTGCGCGCACCGTCGCAGCCCACCAGCCAGCGGCTAGCAAAAGCACGCTCGCCGGCTTGCACCAGGACGCCGTGCGCATCCTGCTCAACGCCGCTTACGGCGACACCGCGCACTATCTCAACGCCGAGCGACAAGGCGCGGCGCGTCAGCACGGCCTCCGTCTCCGCCATCTCGGATAGCAGGCTGGCTGGCGAGGGCCATCCCGCGCTATCGATATCGCCATAAAAGAACGGAAGGCCGGCGAAGTGCCCCGCCTGCGCGGACGCCACATGACTCCCCGCCTGCTTGACGCGCTTCGACGTTTCCAACTGATCGAGCAGACCGCGCCGCTCAAAGGCCGCGATGGTCGGCGCCGACAAACCGCGCAGACCAAACGGCATTTGCTTCAACGGCGAATGCGGATCTTCCGCCTGCTCCAGCACCAGCACCGAACATTCAGCCGACGCCAGCTCGCAAGCCAGAAACAAGCCGACCGGGCCGGCGCCTGAAATAATCACATCATAAGTAGTATCCATGCCCGCCAGTCTATGGACGATGGCGCGGCGCGGCTTGTATAAACGCGACAAATTAAGGGCGACGCTTGCGCGCGAACGCCGCCGGCGTCATGCCGCTGTAGCGCTTGAACTCACGGCTCAAATGCGATTGGTCGGTGTAGCCCAGTGCTTGCGCCAGCGCGGCCAGGCTGGTTCGCGGTTCCGCCCACAAACGGTTGCGCGCCTGCTCGAAGCGCATCAGGCCGGCCACATCCTTCACCGTGTGGCCGGACGACTGTTTGAACTTGCGCTCCAGCGTGCGCACGGTCGCATGCGCGGCGGCGGCCACCGCGCTGACAGCCAGCGCGCCGCGCGCCTCCAGCATCGCCACGCCGGCTTTGAAGACCGTGCCGTCCACCGCCGCCGGTCGCGCATGCAGAAAATATCGCGCCAACAGCGCCACCGCATCCTCGATGCGCCCGGCCGCCACGCAAGCCTGCAAAGCGCCCTGCAGCCGCGCCACCGGATGCTCGAACACGCGCAGGCCGTCCCTGCCCGGCGGCAATCCGAGCACGTCAAACACCGTCCACGGATAGCAGCGCACGCCGATCACCTCCAGCGGTCCGGCGGTGGTCAGCGCCAGCGGCTGGTTGAGCTGCCCCATCAAAAACGGCGACGGCAGCGGCTTACCATCCAGACAACATCCGCCGAAGTGGAAGACAATCTCCGCATAACCGTCCGGAATGATCTCAAAGCGTGTTCCGTCACATTCCCGGCGCGTGTGCCCGAAACACCGGATGGCGCCGCGCAACGCCTCAGGTGGGTCAAATTCCCGGTGCGGAACAGGCGTTGTAGTCATATCGATACTATTTTCTGGCTTTTTTGATGATACTCAAGCTCGCACGCCTTGAAATGGACCAAGGTCGTCCCTATAATTAGCACTCGATGCGATGGAGTGCTAACAATCCATCGGTTAAATTTCCGTCGAAGCAATCTGATTGCTTCGACAACCAACTGTACCATTGTTAAAAATTAAGGAGTTTTGAATGAACCTTCGCCCTTTGAACGATCGCGTAATCGTCAAACGCCTCGACCAGGAAACCAAAACTGCGTCCGGCCTGATCATCCCTGATGCGGCCGCTGAAAAACCAGACCAAGGCGAAGTCCTGGCGGTTGGCAATGGCAAGATCCTGGAAGACGGCAAAGTGCGTCCCCTGGATGTCAAAGTAGGCGACCGCGTCCTGTTCGGCAAATACGCCGGCCAGACCGTCAAGGTCGATGGCCAGGAACTGATGGTCATGCGCGAAGAAGACATCATGGCGATCGTCGTCAAGTAATACTTGGCTGAACTGATCCCACTTAACACCTCAAGGAGTAATAAACATGGCAGCTAAAGAAGTAATCTTCGGCGACGCAGCGCGCGCCAAAATGGTTGAAGGCGTCAATGTACTGGCCAACGCCGTTAAAGTCACCCTGGGCCCGAAAGGCCGCAACGTGGTGCTGGAACGTTCGTTCGGCGCCCCAACCGTCACCAAGGACGGCGTATCCGTTGCCAAGGAAGTCGAACTGAAAGACAAGCTGCAGAACATGGGCGCGCAAATGGTCAAGGAAGTTGCTTCCCGCACCAGCGACAACGCCGGCGACGGCACCACCACCGCCACCGTGCTGGCCCAGGCCATCGTGCGCGAAGGCATGAAGTTCGTTGCCGCCGGCATGAACCCAATGGACCTGAAACGCGGCATCGACAAAGCCGTCGCCGCCACCGTTGAGCAGATCGCCGCCATCGCCCGTCCATGCACCACCACCAAAGAAATCGCCCAGGTTGGCTCGATTTCGGCCAACTCGGATTCGTCGATCGGCGAGCGCATCGCTGAAGCGATGGAAAAAGTCGGCAAGGAAGGCGTGATCACCGTGGAAGACGGCAAATCGCTGAACGACGAGCTGGACATCGTTGAAGGTATGCAGTTCGACCGCGGCTACCTGTCGCCATACTTCATCAACAACCAGGACAAACAAGTTGCCGCTCTGGACAACCCATTCGTCCTGCTGTGCGACAAGAAAATCTCGAACATCCGCGACCTGCTGCCTATCCTGGAACAGATCGCCAAATCCGGCCGTCCACTGCTGATCATCGCTGAAGACATCGAAGGCGAAGCGCTGGCGACCCTGGTGGTCAACAACATCCGCGGCATCCTGAAAACCGTTGCGGTGAAAGCCCCAGGCTTCGGCGACCGTCGTAAAGCCATGCTGGAAGACATCGCCATCCTGACCGGCGGTCAAGTGGTGGCTGAAGAAGTCGGCCTGACGCTGGAAAAAGTGACTCTGGAAGAACTGGGCCAAGCCAAGCGTATCGAAGTCGGCAAAGAAAACACCATCGTCATCGACGGTGCCGGCCAAGCCGCAGCCATCGAAGCCCGCGTTAAGCAAATCCGCGTGCAGATCGAAGAAGCGACCTCGGACTACGACCGCGAAAAACTGCAAGAACGCGTGGCCAAGCTGGCCGGCGGCGTTGCCGTGATCAAAGTCGGTGCTGCCACCGAAGTTGAAATGAAAGAGAAAAAAGCCCGCGTTGAAGATGCGCTGCACGCGACCCGCGCTGCCGTGGAAGAAGGCATCGTGCCAGGCGGCGGCGTTGCCCTGCTGCGCGCCCGCGCTCAAATCCAAGGCCTGAAAGGCGACAACCCGGACCAGGACGCAGGTATCAAGATCGTGCTGCGCGCCATGGAAGAGCCACTGCGCATGATCGTGCAAAACGCCGGCGAAGAATCGTCGGTGGTGGTTGCCGCCGTTCTGGCTGGCTCGGGTAACTACGGTTACAACGCGGCCAACGGCACCTACGGCGACATGGTCGAAATGGGCGTGCTGGACCCAGCCAAAGTAACCCGTTCGGCGCTGCAAAACGCCGCGTCGATCGCTGGCCTGATGCTGACCACCGACTGCATGGTTGCCGAAGTCACCGAAGACAAACCAGCCGGCGGCATGGGCGGTATGGGTGGCATGGGCGGTATGGGTGGCATGGACGGCATGATGTAATTCTGCCGGCCGGCCAACCTGGCCTGCTATCAAAGCCCGCAGCCGCTTCGGCGACGCGGGCTTTTTTCTTGTACACTCGACGGATGACTACTTCAGCTCGTCGACGTGCCCTCTTCGCCGCCAGCGGTGCGCATGCCGTGCATGACGGCCTCACCGATCTCATTTATGTTTTGCTACCGATCTGGCAGACGCAATTCGCCATCAGCTACGCGATGATCGGCCTGCTGCGCGCGTCGTATTCCGGCGTGATGGCCAGCTTCCAGCTGCTGGCCAGCCGGCTGGCGCGGCGCTGGGGACGCGAGCGCATGCTGATCGGCGGCACGGCGCTGGCCGGCGTCGCCTACCTGATCGCCGGCATGGCCGGCGGCTTGCCGATGCTGCTGGTCGCGCTGATGCTGGGCGGCCTGGGCGCCAGCACGCAACACCCGCTGGCGTCGTCGCTGGTGACGGATGCGTATGCGGCCGGCGGCGGCGTCAAGGAAGCGCTGTCGCAGTACAACTTTGCCGGCGATATCGGCAAGACTTTGATCCCCGGCGCGGTGGGCTTGTTGCTGGTGGGGGTCAGCTGGCAGACCAGCGTGATGCTGATTGGTGTGCTGGGGCTGGCGGCGGCCGCATTGCTGTGGTGGCTGCTGCCGTCGCATGCCACGGCCGGACGCGCGAAGGCCAAGCCGGTGTCGCATGGCGAAGGCTCCGTCGGCGGCCTGCGCGCGCTGCTGGCAACCGGCACGCTGGACAGCGCGGTGCGCATGGGTTTCCTGACCTTCCTGCCCTTCTTGTTGCGAAACAAGGGCGCCGGCACGGCCGGCATCGGCATCGCCTTGTCGCTGCTGTTTGTCGGCGGCGCGTTTGGCAAACTGTTCTGCGGCTATCTGGGTGCGCGCATCGGCATGATGAAGACCGTGTGGGCGACCGAGTCGCTGACGTCGCTGTGCATCCTGCTGGCGGTGTGGTTGCCGTTGAGCGGCGTGATGATCATGCTGCCTTTGCTGGGGCTGGCGTTGAACGGCACCTCATCGGTGCTGTATGGCGTGGTGCCGGAGTTGGCGGCGGCCGGCAAGCATGAACAGGCGTTTGCGTGGTTTTACACCGGCACCATCGGCGCGGGCGCGCTGTCGCCGGTGCTGTTCGGACGGCTCGGCGATGTGATGGGCGTGTCGGTGGCGTTGTGCGCGCTGGCGGGGTTGCTGCTGTTGACACTGCCGCTATCGTGGCGCGTGCAAAAGGCGCTGGTGCGCTAGCATCCGCATGGAAACTCAAGAATTGCATCACCACAAACGAAGGACTGGATGGCCTTGGGCTATGACGATGAGAACGTGCCAATCGTCGAGATCAAGTCGGCACCACAGCTGGTCTTGTCCCCATCATAGGCTACCGCCTTGCCGTTGATCTGATGCTTGGCGTTGCCGCTGGCGATCGTGCAGTTCTGATGCCCGGTCATCGGGCAAATACACTTGTCGCCGATCAAGGCGACAGGCTTTCCGCTGACGGTGAAATGCGGGGCGCCGCTTTCAACAACCTTACCGCCGTGTGAGGTTGGGTCGCCGATCCTGATGACATTCTTCATTTGTATTCCTCTTTTGGACAGTTCACGGCAGCGGCACCATAGTTCGTATGAATTAACGCACTGGGCGACGACGCAAACTTGACGATATCTGGTCCCACAAGGCCAGCGCCTCCGCATCGGACAAACTCGAATTCACCGGTTTCCCCGGCTTACCAAAGCCAGTGGTCAGCTCTAAAGTTAGCTTGGGCAGGAAAACATCTCCTTCATCAGTAATTGATTCCCATCTAAAGTCCTGTAGCTTCACACCATTGAGTTCATCCACTCGTTGAAGAATCTCTTCACCAGGAAGGCCATTGATCACTCGCGAGCCGATGCGTAGATCATGAAAATGTGACGCATACTCCTGCAGTATGTCGTTGGAAGCATGTCGCTGTAACAGCGTTCTACCCGCATTAGCGCCGGCAAAACTGCTTAACGAGGCGGCCAGATCAGGCTGCTCTAACGTCCCCCAGAAAAGCGAAACGTGTTCATGATCATTGATCGTTATCGGGTCCCGAAGAATCCCTCGATCAAAGCAAAAACCAGCACTCGTGGGAACTTCTCCTTCATGCACTGGTTGAAGCTGCTGCAGCAATTTTTCCAATCGTTGGATCTCTTCTGGTTCCCGTAGTTCCGCCGTAAAATCATAGGAGACGCCACCGGCTCTGACCAAGGCATCAATCGATACCGACTCCGTCATCACCTCTTTTCCTCCTCTCATCAGACCGATCCATGTTCGGCCATAAAGAAATATTTTCCCTATTAAGTGATCAGTCTTGACCTTGTGCGCCAACTCAAGTGAAACACCATCGCGCTGGTTTCGCTTGGAAGCAAGCAGCTCTTCCTTCTGACGAATTCTTGCCTCGAATTCCTCATTAGTTTCTACCGTAGTTGCAATCGCCCAGCCAGCCACATTGGCTCGACGGTAGGTCACCACCGCTTGCGTAGGCACCTCCAGAACAAATCGCCCAAGGCAGACAGGTTTCAAGGGCACAGTTTTGATTTGCTCTTCCATGTTGAACACCTTAGTCTGTAAATTCATGCCGAGAGCGGCCCACACACATGCGCCGAGAACGGCGAGGCAAATTATCGTTAGTTGAAGAATTTTCATATAACTGACTGAAGAAGCTTTACGATGAGATGCTGAGTCAGCGCTAACATTGCTTCGCTTTGATATCGATCCAACCCTTGCCGTTTCGCGCTCTGACTGCGATCGACTCTGCCGTAATTAGCTCGCCACCCTCTCCTCTCGCGGCAGCTACATCGCCTCTTCTTGGATCGGTTATAAAGCCGAGGTTCAGCTGGGTACTGGCGTGATCGCTCGATAGCTGTGCGCTAATCTGCCCGTTTGTATCATCAAGCCTTAACTGGTTGGTGCGACTGCCATTTATTTCACGACTTTTGATTCCCGATAGATAGCGGTTTTCTGGCAGAGCTCCCCGATGACTTAAAGCAGCTGGATGCGCCTGCAGGTTATAGAGTTGTCCAACAATCACAGGTTTGTCAGGATCTCCACCCAGAAAATTTATCAGGACTTCGGTGCCGATACGAGGCAGGCCGATGGTGCCGCATTGTTGAAATGCGCCGGGACCGTTGCCGGCCCAGTTCGAGGCAACACGCACCCAAGCGGAGTCGGTTTCTGTATCGGATGCGCCGGAGCCGGCGGCTTCTTCGTGGTCCTCCGGGCGAGTGCCGGGGAAGCGGATTTTCACGCGCCCCAGTCGGTCACAGTGGACTTCTTCGCCTTTCGGTCCGACGACGACCGCGCTTTGCATCTGCGCCTGCGGCACATCTACGCGCGGATCGAAGGCGGGGACAATTTTTACGCCGCGGCGCACGGCGGTGAACTGGATGTGCATACGCAGCGGCCCGCTGGCCACCTTGTCCGTCACCTCGCGCTGCATCTGCTGCTCGGCGGCGCCTTGCATCCAGCGGCTGCGGGCGAACAGGCCATCCACGCGCGCGGCCAGCGCCTTGGGCAGGTTATTCTGCGCCATTACCTGCAAAGCGGTGACGACGAAGTCGCGCTCCTCCGGCGGATGCTGGTCTACTTCCGGGTGCTCGGCCAGCGTGAAGTATTCGCCGGCGCACAGGTCGCGCCCGCTGCCTTCGCCATGGAAGCATTTCGATTCGTAGTCGTGCCGGCTCATGCGCAACTGTCCGAAGCGGAACAAGTCTTCGTGGTCGTCGCCGGCGTGCGGCGGCAGGATCTGGTAGTCGTCCAGCGTGGCGGCCAGCTCGTTGCCATTGACGCCCTGGTTAATGCCGCTGCGGGCGTCCACCAGCATGAAGTCCCGGCCCTGCGGGTTCATGTAGTCCCAGCTGTGGCGCGTTACCGTTCCGGGCTGCAGGCTGCGCACCGCGCTCCAGGCGGTGATGGTGTCGCGCTCCTCCGTCGCGCTATCGCGGTGATAGCGGATGGTGCCGGCGGCGTTCCGGCGCAGGCTGTCGGCGTTGTTGAACAGCACCAGCGTGTGGGCATCGCCGTCGGCGCGAATGTACCAGCCGATGCCGCGCCGCTTCAGCAGGCGGCGGATGAAGGCGGCGTCCGATTCGTTGTGCTGCATGGTGAATTCGCGCTTGGGGTAAGTGCGCACGTGAAAGGCGTCGTCGGTCTCGTGCTTGAAGCAGATGCCGAGCACCGGGCTTTTATGCCGCCATTCGTTGAGGATGCGCTGGACGATTTCGATTTCGTCCATGTTGCGGAACACGCGCGTGTTGCTGCGCTTTTCCAGGATCGCCAGCGCGTCGCGCAGCACCAGCTGATAGCTGGCCAGGCCGCCGTCACTGTCGCCCGAGCTGGCTTCGGTGACGATACCGCACACGCTGCGCAAGTCTCCCTGGTCGGTAACGAATTCCAGCACCGCCGACACGGCGATCAGTTGCTTCAGCGGTAGCTGGGCGTTGCCGGACACGCACAGCACGCGGTATTCAATACCGCCGCAGATCGTCTCGGCGCCGTAGACGCGCTGCGGCAGCAGCATGTCGTCGTTGGCGCCGCCGGCCAGGTCGAGCCGCAGCCGCAGCGGGCGGTTGTCGGTCACCAGTTCCTTGGCCAGAGTCATAAAGCTGAAAAAGTCGCTGTCGCTTTCCACAATCGCTCCTTAGCATCGTGATCCGCGTGGCAGGGCGCTTTGCAGCCGGGCGCTAATGCCCAGGCAACTGCCGGCGAGCTTGGGATAGCGTCCCGCACACGCGGCGTCGGTGCGCCGCAGCATCCTTCACTCGCACTCGTGGGAGAGCAGCCGTTTTGCCATCGTGACGTCCATCGCAAGACGGGCATCCGACCATCGGGCTGCACAGGTTTACGATGGTGTCACGGACGGAAATGCTTCTCTTTGAGAAATAACAAGCCGGCTGACGGCTCATCATTAAAACGCCGCCCTTCAACTGCGCGTGGAAAGGATCGCTGCTTCCGCTACACCCCAGCGCGCAGCATCGGCGATGATCGGTATCAAGCGTCGCGGTACTGAGCTTCGATTTCTTCGCGACGCTGGGTGGCGGCGATGTGGAGGATGAGGGTTTGTTGGAGCTCGGCTGGATGCGAGGCCCGGTGCCGGGCGAACCAGAAGACTTCTTCCAGGTCGTCTTCGTCGTGGGCGGTGACGTGGACGCGACGCTCGTCGGGCAGGTCTTCGTAGTTGACGGCTTCCAGCGCGGCGTCTTCCAGTGCCTCACGCCACTGCTCGCAATCCTTGCCCCACGCCAGCGCGTACAGGCAACCGGATTCGATCAGCCAGCGGCTGACCTCCCACATCATCGTCTGCTGCACATCGGCATCGGCGACGAGGATGGTTTTGAACTGGCGCAGCCCTTCCAATGCGGGAAGGTCTGCGTCCGGGCCGAGGTGGAGATATTTAGGCGCTGGGCTTTGCATGGCGTGACACGATTGCTAAAGCCCGCATTTTAGCCGAAGCGCGCCGCCGGCAGGCCTGGCACGTCGACGCGGACCGCGAACACGGCGCCGGTCAGCGGGTGGGCCGCCAGTTGTTCCGGCGTGTTGTCTTCGCTGGCGGTGGTGATGAACAAGGTTTTCAGGTCGGCGCCGCCGAAGGTGCACGAGGCGGGATTGCGGACCGGCACCGGAATCGTGTCCAGCAACTCGCCCGACGCCGCATAACGGCAGACGCGGCCACCGCCCCATTGCGCGATCCACACGCAGCCTTCGCTGTCAACCGTCATGCCGTCCGGCGAACCTTCGCCTTCGCCGAACTGGCGCCACACGCGCGGCTCGCCCAGCGTGCCGTCCGCCGACAGCGGATAGGCATAGGTGCGGCCTTCGAAACTGTCGGTGTGGTACATGGTGGCGCCGTCCAGGCTGAAGGTCGGGCCGTTGCAGATGTGGTAGCCCTCGTCGGCCACGTGCAGCGTGTGATCCGTCTCCAGACGGAACAGCTTGCCCACCGCCTGGGCGTAATCGGTGTTGTGCATGGAACCGGCCCAGAGGCGGCCTGTGCTGTCGACCTTGGCGTCGTTCATGCGCAGCCCGCTGCCTTCGGCGAACGGACGGTGCAGATACTCGATGCGCAGCTCCGGCTCCAGCCACACGCGGGCGATGCCGTCGCGCAGGCCGGCCATGAAACCGTCGCCGTCGCGGCGCGCGATCAGCCAGCAGATGAAGTCCGGCATCGCCCAGCTGCGGCGCGCGCCGCTGTCGACTTCGATCGCGTGCAGCGTCTGGTTCTTCAGGTCGACAAAGTACAGACGATGCTGTTCCGCCACCCACAACGGGCCTTCGCCCAGTTGCGCGCCCGCTTCCCACAGGCAGCGCACATCATGCTTGCTCATCAGTTCGATTCCGTAAAGTAGACCACCGCCATCATACGGCCAAAGCGCGCCAGGTATTGACGAACGCTTCAGCACGTTCCTTCAGCTGCGCCAGCGTGACGCCCGGCGTGTACAGCGCGCCGCCGATGCCGAAGCCGGTCGCGCCCGCTTTGACCCAGTCGGCCATCGTTTCCGGCGTCACGCCGCCCACCGGCCACACCGGGGTGCCGGCCGGCAGTACGCTCTTGAGCGCCTTGACGCCGCCATGGCCGACCGACTCGGCCGGGAAAATCTTCAGCGCGTGGGCGCCGGCGTCGAGCGCGGCGAACGCCTCGGACGGCGTGGCCACGCCCGGCGAGCAGTACATGCCCAGCTCGGCCGCGCGGCGGATCACCGCCGGCACGCAGTTCGGCGACACCAGCAGACGGCCGCCGGCGGCGTACACCGCCTCGACATGCTCAACGGTGAGCATGGTGCCGCCGCCGACCAGCGTGTCCGGCAGGTTCAGCGCGACGATGGCGGCGATCGCCTCCAGCGCGCCCGGACGGTTCAGCGGCACTTCCAGCGCGCGGAAGCCGGCGGTGTGCAGCACCTGGGCGACATCGACCGCTTCGGCGGGATTCAGACCGCGCAGAATGGCGACCAGCGGGGTGGTGGGATGGGATACAGTAGTCATGAGCTAGCCTTAAGGAATTGGGAAACGGCGGTGCAATACACCTGATGTGGGTCGAGCACCGCGCACGTCAAGCCGAAATGTTGGGCGGCCACGGCGTAACGGGCGGCCAGCGCCGGCGAACCGATGACGGTGATGCCCAGCCCGTCGGCGGCGCGCGCGGCGGCGGCGAATTCGGCGCCGATCAGCAGGCCGCTGATGGTAGCCGCCGCCTGCTCGGCCGGCGCCGACCGCGACACCACGCCGGCGCGCACGCGGAACAGCGAATTGGTCAGCGGCGCATGCGTGGCCGCCTGCGTGAGGCCGGTGGCAAAGCCGTCGGCGTTGGCGCTGTCGCCGCTCAGCATGGCGGACAGCGTGCCGCCCTTGGACAGCATGGCGAAGAACTCGCCGGTCATGTAGGTGGCGATCGATTGAATCACGCCATCGCGCAGCAACACCCATTTGCTGTGCGTGCCCGGCAGCACGATCCAACCGTCGCGATGGCCCAGCGCGACCGCGCCCAGCAGCTGGGTTTCCTCGCCGCGCATGACGTCGGCGGCGCCGCCGTCGCGGTAGACATAGCCGGGAACGATGGTGGCGCGGCCGGCCCAGGCCGGATCGGTGACGGCCGCCAGATGGCTGGGCAACCGCGCCAGTGGCACCGAGGCGTCGAGATAATCCACTTCCTGCCAGCCGGAGGCGCTGCCGACCATGCCGGACATGATCACCGGCACATCCGATGGCAGTCGCATCGCCGCCAGCAAGCCGGCCAGCGAGGCGCCGAACCGGTCGCGGCCGCCGACGGCCAGCATGCCCTGATCGTCCGCATGCTCGGCCAGGCAAGCGCCGGATTGATCTATCAGATAGGCGCGCCGGTTACTGGTGCCCCAATCGATCCCCACAATATTCTTGTTCACAGGCGTATCCTTTACTCGTGCTGGACGATGGTACGAAAAACCGCCCTCAACAGCCAATGAATTATTGCTCCGGACGAATACCAAAATAGTATAGGATAGCCACGATTTAATACCATAGAAACAATGAAAAGCGCGTAAAAAAGGAGCAGAAGTTGCCCCTCACATGCCTTTAGTTTAGTATGGCCGACAATAAAATAGTCTCAGCGCCCCTCCTCATGGAATTAAGCAAGCAGTCCTCCCGCAAACTGGTCATCGCCGGCGTGGCTTCGACCGTCGTCGCGCTGGGTTTGGCAGCCTGGTTCACCCGCTCGCCAGCCGTTGAAAAGCAGGTGACGGTCCAGGCGCCGCCCGCGCCGCCCGCCAGCGCCAGCAGCACGGCCCAGGTCAAGAAGCCGGCACCGGCCGTGGTGCCGCAGCGCCCGCCGGAGATCAAAGACCCGGCGCCGCCGAGCGAACCGCCGGCCATCCGCACCAAGGACCAGGGCGCGGCCGCGCTGATGGCGCTGCCGGAACTGCAAGCCTGGTCGGCGGCGATTGAAAAGAACTCGGGCGGCAAGGCCCACGGCGGCCTGCTGGAATACGATCCGGCGCCGCGCAAGCTCAACGGCAAAAGCTACTGGCAGTTCAGCTTTGTCGAAAACAGCGCCGACGCGGCGTTGCGCTGGGAAAGCTTCCTGGTCTCGTCCAGCGACGATGAAATCCTGGTCGAAGACGCCAGCAGCGACGAAGCCATCAGCCTGGGCCGCTGGCGCCGCGAGAAACATCCCGGCAAGCGCACCGCCATCGACAACTAAGCCGCCTTCTCCACCGGCGCCGCCTTCCCCTGTGCGGCGCCGCGCACCTGCCCTACCCACCACACCGTCAGCATGGCCAGCGCGGCCGCGATCCAGCCGTTCAGGCCGTAGCCATCGATATGGCCGGACGCCTGCGTCTGCAAGGTCAACCCGCCCAGCAACGCGCCGAGCCCGGTACCGACTTGCTGGATGGCCGCGTTGGCGCTGAGGAAAGCGCCACGGCGCGACGGCTCGGGCACCGTGGTCATCAGCGCCTGCATCGGAATATTGCGGCCCGACGCCAGCACCATGAAGAATGGGAAGAACAGCACCACGCCCAGCAACGGCAGCGCCGGCAGATGCGTCAGGAACAGCACCGGCAGCACAAACAGCGCCGAGACGATGCGGTACACCTTGTGCGCGCCGACCCGGTCCGACCAGGCGCCGATCTTGCGCGCGGTGAAGAACGTCGCCACACCGCCGGCCAGATAAACGTAGCTGACCTCCTCCGGCCGCAGGCCGACGTTACTCACCAGCACCGGCGAAATGAAGGGGATCACCAGCATGCCGGTCAGCATGCTGACCGCCGACAGCAGGAACGCTCTCAGATGCATCGGCTCCTGGTACAACGCGACCAGCTCGGGCAGCATGGCGGACAGCGGCGTGCGGTTGGGCAGATGGCTGTCCAGCGGCGGCAGCACGCGCGCGGCCAGTAGCAGGATCGGCAGCGAGCACAGCACCAGAATGTAGAACGGCGAGGCCCAACCGTAGTGCGCGGCCAGCATCACGCCGGCCGGCACGCCGGCCACCGAGGCCATGCTGAACGAGGTCATCACGATGCCGGTGGCGGCGCCCCGCCGGTTGGCCGGGATCAGGTCGCCGATGATGGCCATGACGATGGCGCCGAGAATGCCGCCGGTCAGGCCGGCGAAGGCGCGCGACAGCACCAGCACCTGGAAGCTGGGCGCGGCGGCGCACGCCAGGTTGGACAGCGTGAACAGCGCGAACACCGTCAGCAGCAGCTTGCGGCGGTCGAAGCGGTCGATGTACATGGCGGCGGCCAGGCCGGACAGGCCGGCGCACCAGGCATAGACCGACACCGCGCCGGACACCGCCGCCGGCGTGATGGCGAAGGCGCTCATCAGCTGCGGCGCCAGCGGCATCATCACCATGAAATCCATGATGACGGTGAACTGCGTCAGCGCCAGCAACCACAACACAAGGCGCTCGCGCGCCGGCGTCAACGGGACACTCATAAGGCGTTGATGTCCTCGACCGCCCGGCGCAGGATCGCGCGGATCTGCTCGATGCGTTCGGGCTGATGGTTGGCGGCGCGCGCCTGCTCGATGGCCGCGTGCTTCAGTTCGTGCATGGCGCTGCGCAGGCCGTCGCGGTGCTCGTCGCCTTCCGCCATGCGCGCCAGGATGGCGTCGACAAACTGGCGGTTCTCGGCCAGGAACGCCTCGCCTTCCGGCGTGATGGTGTGCAGCTTCTTGTTGCCGTCCGCCGAGGCCACGACGTGGCCCATGTCCAGCAGCATCGACAGCAGCGGATAGATGGCGCCCGGGCTCGGCGAATAGCCGCCGCCGGAACGCTGCTCCAGCTCCTTGATGATTTCGTAGCCATGGCGTGGCTTCTCGGCGATCAGTTGCAGCACGACGTAGCGCATGGCGCCGGCGTCAAACATTTTCGGACCGCGGCCGCGCGGGCCGTGGCCGCCGCCATGGTGCGGATGGCCGTGCGGGCCATGTGGGTGATGATGGGAATGACGGTGAAACATGGTGAACTCCTTAAGATATAACTTATTACGATATATCTTAAACCTTCTCACACAGACCGCAAGCGCTGATTTGCAACATTTTATTGCGACTGATTCTCATTATCGATTAGAATGACGCTTTACGTTTTGCAATCGAGGATGAAATGAGTGTAAGCATGAAGGCTGTCAGCGCAGCGGTGATGTCGGCGTTCGCGCTGGCGCCGGTGGCGCACGCGCAAGACCAGCAGTTGCCGGTGGTGCAAGTGACCGGCGCCAAGGAGGACACCCACAGCTACGTGCCGCGCGACTCGTGCGGCGCCACCAAGACCGACATGGAACTGCGGGACGTGCCGCAGACCGTCAACGTCATCCCGGCCGCCGTCATCAAGGACATGCACGCCACCTCGCTGCAAGACGTGCTCAAGACCGTGCCGGGCGTCGGCCTGTCCACCGGCGATGGCCAGCGCGACCAGGTCTTCATTCGCGGCTTCACCGCCATCGGCGACCAGTTCGTCGACGGCTTCCGCGACGACGCGCTGTACTTCCGCGACCTGTCCAATATCGACCGGCTGGAAGTGGTCAAGGGACCGGCGGCGGTGCTGTACGGACGCGGCTCCTCGGGCGGCCTGGTCAACCGGGTGACCAAGAAACCGGGCGCCGACATCAACGACCTCAGCGTCAGTCTGAGCGACCATGCCGGCCGTCGCGGCGAGATCGACTTCGGCCGCGCCGGCGAAACCGTGTCGTGGCGCCTGACCGGCGCGCGCGAAAAAGCCGACAGCTACCGCGACCAGCAATTCCTCGACCGCAGCGCGATCGCGCCATCGGTGGCGCTGCGCGTATCGGCCGACACCAAGGTGCTGCTGCAGGCCGACTACCTGGAAGACCGCCGCCTGACCGACTTCGGCATTCCATCGTACCAGGGCCGTCCGGTCAACGTCGACGCCAGCCAGTACTACGGCGCCGCCAACGCCAGCCTGGCCGACACCAGCCAGTCGCGCGTGACCTCATATGCCGCCACGCTGACCCACAAGTTCAGCCCGACGCTGTCGCTGCGCAACGGCTTGCGCTTCTACGACTACAAGCTGGACCGCAACAACACCAACATCTCCGGCAACGTCAACGAAGTGGCGGGCACCATGTCGCTGGGCCACGCCAAGCTGGTGCGCAAGGAACACGGCTGGACCAACCAGACCGAGCTGACGCAACAACTGAGCACCGGCGGCGTCCGTCACGAAGTGCTGTACGGCGTCGAATACGGCGAGCAAAGCAAGGACGCCTTCACCAACGCCGCCGTGGTGGTCGCCAGCAACGTCTCGATCTTCAACCCGGTGCTGCCGGTGGTCGATCCGGCGCGTCTGGGCGCGCGCACCGACACCTACGGCACCTACAAGACCGCGGCCGGCTACGTGCAGGACGCGCTGGTGTTCAACGAACAATGGAAAGCCCTGCTCGGCGCGCGCTACGACCGCTTCGAACAGCAATCGCGGCTGCAGACCGCCGCCGGCGTCACCACGGCCAACCTCGGCCGCACCGACACCGCCTGGAGCCCGCGCGCCGGACTGGTGTGGCAGCCGGACCAGCAGCAATCGTACTACGCCTCGTGGAGCCGGTCGTTCCAGCCGAGCGGCGAAAACTTCGCGCTGGCCGCCAACAACGCCGACCTGGCGCCGGAAACCACCCGCAACGCCGAGGTGGGCGGCAAGTACGACCTGTGGAACGGCCGCGCCAGCGCGACGGTATCGCTGTACCGCCTGGAGCGCGACAACATCAAGGTGACCGATCCGCTGACCAACCGCATCATCCCGATCGGCAAGCAGCGCTCGGACGGGCTGGAGCTGACCTTCAACGCCGACCTCGGCAACGCCTGGAACGTGATGGCCGGCTACGCCTACACCGACGCCAAGATCACCGAATCGGTGGCGCTCGACACCAGCGTCAACCAGGCCGGCACGACCACCGCCGCGCGCGTGCGGGTGCAAGGCAAGCGCGCCACGCTCACCGCGCGCAACAGCGGCAACCTGTGGCTGACGAAAGCGTTGGGCGCCGGCTGGCGCGTCGGCGGCGGCGTCAACGCGGTGGGCAGCCGCTTCGCCAATCCCGGCAACACGGTCACGCTGCCGGGCTACGTGACGGCCGACGCCATGCTGGCCTACCAGGCGACGAAATATGAAGTGCAACTGAACCTGAACAACCTCGGCGACACCGGCTACATCATCTCCGGCCACGGCTCCAGCCCCAACCTGAGCCAGCCAGGCGCCCCGCGCAGCATCGCCCTGACACTGCGCTACAAGCTGTAAGGCAAAAACCGGTGTCAGATACCGTCTTGAATGGCAAGCTTTTTCGATAAGTATTTGGGGTCGAAAGGCTTGCCAGTACGGATGACACCGTAAATCAGATGCGTCAGTTTGTGAACGACAGCACTGATCACCGCTTTGTTTGACATGCCATTTTTAGTCAGCCGCTCTGCGAAGGTGTTGAGCAAGGGGTTGTGGCGCTTGGCCACCAGTCCCGGCATGTAAAGCGCCGCGCGCATTGAGGTACTGCCACTTCGGCTGATGATGGTGCGCCCTTTCAAGGAGGTGCCGGAGCTGCGTTGCATGGGCGTGACGCCGAGGAATGCGGCGAACGCCTTGGCACTGGTGAAGCGCCGTATGTCGCCGAACTGGCCCAGCAGCCTGGCCGCCGTGGTGGTGCCGATGCCGGTGATGCTGGTCATGAGTTCGGCGTCGCGTTTGAGTTGCGGGTGGCCATCAATATGGTCGTCGATGGTCTGCTCGAGACGCTTGATCTCCTTGTCGAGCCACTCAATCAGCGTTTGCGCATGCGCTGCCACGTCCGTCATGCCGCTGACGGTATAGCTTTCCAGCCGGTTATGTTCCTGCTGACGCATATCCTTGAGTGCCTGAAGTCGCTGCGACCAGGCTCGTAACTGTCGCTGCTCCCGGGGGGGCGGCGACCAGGCGGCCGGCTTTATCAAGGCGCAATAGCGCGCGATCAGCGCCGCATCGGCGGTATCGGTTTTATTGCGCACGTTTTCGCTCTGGCCAAAGCCTTTGACGCAACTCGGATTGGCGACCGACACCATGAAGCCGGCGTCATGCAGCGCCGTCGCGACGGCCTCGTAATACACGCCGGTCGCTTCCATGCACACCTGCAAA
>NZ_WWCP01000089.1 GCF_009857505.1 Duganella lactea | reverse complement strand
GTCCACTCCGGTCCTCTCGTACTAGGAGCAGCCCCCTTCAAATTTCCAACGCCCACGGCAGATAGGGACCAAACTGTCTCACGACGTTTTAAACCCAGCTCACGTACCACTTTAAATGGCGAACAGCCATACCCTTGGGACCGGCTACAGCCCCAGGATGTGATGAGCCGACATCGAGGTGCCAAACTCCCCCGTCGATATGAACTCTTGGGAGGAATCAGCCTGTTATCCCCAGAGTACCTTTTATCCGTTGAGCGATGGCCCTTCCATACAGAACCACCGGATCACTATGTCCTACTTTCGTACCTGCTCGACTTGTCGGTCTCGCAGTTAAGCACGCTTATGCCATTGCACTATCATCACGATGTCCGACCGTAATTAGCGTACCTTCGAACTCCTCCGTTACACTTTAGGAGGAGACCGCCCCAGTCAAACTGCCTACCATGCACTGTCCCCGATCCGGATAACGGACCAAGGTTAGAACCTCAAACAAACCAGGGTGGTATTTCAAGGTTGGCTCCACGAGAACTGGCGTCCCCGCTTCTAAGCCTCCCACCTATCCTACACAGATTGGTTCAAAGTCCAATGCAAAGCTACAGTAAAGGTTCATGGGGTCTTTCCGTCTAGCCGCGGGTAGATTGCATCATCACAAACATTTCAACTTCGCTGAGTCTCGGGAGGAGACAGTGTGGCCATCGTTACGCCATTCGTGCAGGTCGGAACTTACCCGACAAGGAATTTCGCTACCTTAGGACCGTTATAGTT
Source organism: Duganella lactea (assembly GCF_009857505.1). Taxonomy (GTDB): domain Bacteria; phylum Pseudomonadota; class Gammaproteobacteria; order Burkholderiales; family Burkholderiaceae_D; genus Rugamonas; species Rugamonas lactea. The sequence continues at coordinate 390 of NZ_WWCP01000089.1, read as the reverse complement.
ACGGCCGCCGTTTACTGGGACTTCAATCAAGAGCTTGCACCCCATCATTTAATCTTCCAGCACCGGGCAGGCGTCACACCCTATACGTCCACTTTCGTGTTTGCAGAGTGCTGTGTTTTTATTAAACAGTCGCAGCCACCATTTTATTGCAACCTTTTCGCCCTATCACAGTAAAGTGACCAAGCTACCGAGGCGTACCTTTTCCCGAAGTTACGGTACCAATTTGCCGAGTTCCTTCTCCCGAGTTCTCTCAAGCGCCTTAGAATACTCATCTCGCCCACCTGTGTCGGTTTGCGGTACGGTCTCGTATGACTGAAGCTTAGAGGCTTTTCTTGGAACCACTTCCGATTGCTACGTGAACAAGTTCACTCGTCCCACTCCCTTGAATTA
>NZ_WWCP01000088.1 GCF_009857505.1 Duganella lactea | reverse complement strand
TAAAGTGGACCCGTCAGTCAAGACACTCAGGCGGTTAATTTAAGCTGTGCCCGTTTCCACTTCCGCAGCTGCTCGGCGCTGCCCCGTACCGCTGATTTTTTCCCGCACCTGGTCTGCGTCGCCGAATTTGTCGACGATCATCGCACCGCCGCCAATGCCCGCACTGTAGACCCGGTCTGGCGTCTCGTAGCCCAATGCCTGGTGTGGGCGCTCGGCGTTGTAGAAGGCGAAGTATTGGGCCAAGCCCATCGTCAGCTCGGCCATGTTGGCGTAGCCCTTCAAATACACGTCCTCGTACTTCACGTTGCGCCACAGGCGCTCTACGAAGATGTTGTCCAATGCTCGTCCCCGTCCATCCATGCTGATCGCCGCGCCTTCACGTTTGAGCACGTCGGTGAAGGCGCTGCTGGTGAACTGCGAGCCTTGGTCGCTGTTGAACACCTCTGGCTTGCCGTGGTGACGTAAAGCGTCTTCCAGACAGTCCACGCAGAACGCGGCGTCCATACTGTTACTGATACGCCAGGAGAGCACCTTGCGGCTGTACCAGTCGATGATCGCCACCAGATAGGCAAAGCCCTTCGCCAGGCGGACGTAGGTGATATCCGTCGACCACACTTGATTTGGCCGCGTCACCGCCACGCCGCGCAACAGGTAAGGATAGACCTTGTGCCCCGGATGCGCCTTGCTCGTGTTGGGCCCCGGCGCCATCCCGGCCAGGCCCATCTCCCGCATCAGGCGCTGAACGCGCTTGCGGTTGACGCAGTGGCCGCGCCCGCGTAGAAACACCACCATACGCCGGCTGCCGTAGAACGGCCGATTGGTGTACTCCTCGTCGATCAGCGCCCGCAGCTGGCCATCTTCCTGGTCTATCAATGACTGGCGCGCTGTCGCTTCCAGTCGCCGATAAACCGTGGAGCGCGGCACGGCCGCCAGCTCGCACTGCATCGCCAGCGGCACCTCGTCGCCACGATCAATCCACTGCGCCCGCTCGGCCGGACTCATTCCCCGAGCTTTTTTTTGAGCCAGTCCACCTGCATCTTCAGCCGCCCGATCTCGCCATACAGCTTATCCTCGGGGCTGCTTTCATCAACGGGCTTCGGGCCGCGCTTGACGTCGAACAGCGCGCCAGCGTTTTCCAGGATTTCCTTTTTCCACTGCCCGACCAGCACCGGATGCACGCCGTACTCCTGCGCGATCTCCGTCACCGTCTTCACTCCGCGTACTGCCTCCAGGCCGACCTTGGCCTTGAACTCCGCCGTATGCACCCTGCGTTTTTTGCCTTCACTCATGCGCTATCATCCTTTCACGGACAACAGCTTAAACCACCGTCTCAAATTCGGGGTCCACTATA
>NZ_WWCP01000087.1 GCF_009857505.1 Duganella lactea | reverse complement strand
GAGCTATAGTCGAATCTGGTGTACGGGCTGAAATCTGCAGGCGGGGATGAGGCGGTGGAGATTTTGTTGGAAAATTTGATTGTCGAGATCAAAACCAACCAACAGAGGAAACTCCACCATGACGAAGCATAAGCAAGAAACGCAGGGCAGTCCAGAGGCAATCGGCACGAGCCTGGACGATTTGGTGCGGCGCGGGGCGCGCGAGGTAATCCAGCAGGCCATCGAGGCGGAGCTGGCCGAGTTGCTGGCGCAGTACAGCAACGTCAAGACGCTGACGGGGCGGCAGGCGGTGGTGCGTAACGGTTATTTACCGGAGCGCGAAGTACTGACGGCGGCGGGGCCGGTGGCGGTGCAGGTGCCGAAGGTGCGCGACCGCTCCGGCGCTGGCGTGAAGTTCAATTCGGCGGTCGTGCCGCCGTATGTGCGCAAGTCACCGCGCGTCTCGGCGGCGCTGCCATGGCTGTACCTGAAAGGCATTTCGACCGGCGACATGGGCGAAGCCCTGTCGGTGCTGTTGGGCGAGGAGGCCAAGGGTCTGTCGCCCAACGTGGTGAGCCGGCTCAAAGCGCAATGGGCAGAGGAATGGAAGCGCTGGGACCAGCGCGACTTGTCCGGCAAGCGCTGGGTGTACTGGTGGGTGGACGGCATCCACACCGGCGCCAAGAGCGAAGGCAACGACGGGCAATGCCTGCTGGTGATCATGGGCGTGACGCCGGACGGGAGGAAGGAGCGCGTGGCCATCGCCGACGGCTTCCGGGAGTCGAAGGCGTCGTGGCAGGAGGTGCTGCTGGGACTGAAGCAGCGCGGCCTGCAAAGCGGGCCGCTGCTGGCGGTGGGGGATGGCGCCATGGGTTTCTGGGCGGCGCTGGAAGAGGTGTTCCCAGCCACGCGGGCGCAACGCTGCTGGTTCCACAAGCTGGGTAATGTGCTGAACGCTTTACCAGCGTCGCAGCAGGCCAAGGCAAAGGCAGCTGTGCAGGCGATCTTCATGGCCGCCACGCGGGCCGATGCGCTGACGGCATACGCGCAGTTTTTGGAGCGGTACGGTGCGAAGTACCCCAAGGCAGTCGAGAAGCTCAAGCAGGATCGCGATAGTCTGCTGGCCTTCTATGACTTCCCGGCCGAGCACTGGCAGCATTTGCGCACGACGAACCCGATTGAATCGACGTTCGCCACCGTGCGCCACCGGACGACGCGCTCGCGAAATTGCCTGTCGCGGGCGACCTTCCTGGGTTTGGCGTTCAAGCTGATGGAAGAAGCGGAGAAGACTTGGCGCCGGATTCGGGGCGCTGACAAGATCGGTGCGCTGCTGGCTGGCGTGCTGTTTAAAGATGGACTTCCGGCGCAGGACAATCCGCCGGAACAACAGAAACTCGCCGCCTGATGGCCCTACGCTTCAGGATTGGCATACACCAGATTTGACATTAGCTC
>NZ_WWCP01000086.1 GCF_009857505.1 Duganella lactea | reverse complement strand
CTGCTGGCTGGCGTGCTGTTTAAAGATGGACTTCCGGCGCAGGACAATCCGCCGGAACAACAGAAACTCGCCGCCTGATGGCCCTACGCTTCAGGATTGGCATACACCAGATTTGACATTAGCTCGGCGCCCGGACACGGCAATACGAGGCGAGGCTTGGTTATCAATTATTCGAAGAGTTGCGTAACTACATGCTTCATAGGGGCTCTGCCGTTCACTATGCCGAATACCATACCTACAAGGATTACGATGCCGATGGCGTAATGACTCTTCGGCATAAAGTTATGGTCTATACCAGCATTACCCAATTAACGGAAGACGGAAAGTTCAAGAAGCGAGTGTCGGAACCGCTTGCAGCAATCGGAGACCACCACGACCTAATTGTTATGGCACGAGACTACGTTGCTGGGCTTTGGGACGCACAATTGGAATACCGCATCGCCTTGGCTGATTTTGCATTCAACACCGAATCAGCATACACCGAAGGCGTTTATCTTTATGCCGATGCAGATGTGAGAGGTGCGTTGCCCAACGTTGTCGCGCTTGCGGCGGTAGGGCGCGCAACAGACGGCTCGATCAAAGAGAGGACGCCGATCGTCTATGACTTGATAGCCCAGCGTAAGCACTACGAGCAAAAAAATGATGAAACGTCCCGACGACAGTTCGGCTAGAAAGCCCATGACGTGTTCTACACGAACAACCGTAATGCCTTCGTCGTTAACGAAAAGACCGTGAAAGCTTCGCGTGTCGCAAGCAAGTCAATGTTGGGCTGCTGCTACACGGAGTTCCATTCGGTAGTGAGTGGCGAATTCACCCTGCGGAAGAAGCTGGTCGATTTCAACGACCTAGTGCTCGATTTGGAGAGGCAGGAAGGCTACTTTTACGACTACCGCGGCGAATTGAGAGAAGCGAAACGGACGCTGGCGGAACAATTTTTCAAGGACTGGCCGCACGATTCTCAGGGGGCCTGGGGGCGCCTACGCGTCGCACTGCGGAAGCTCGGGATGCCAGTCAGTTCGGAACGCTATTGCCCTCGTCCGCTCATCGACAGCTTGATATCGGCCAAAGAAGGCCGAGTATACGGTTTTCGGTTCCGTAGCTTCATGGAGGTTTGCCACCGCATTAAGGCTGAAAAGCCCTATGTACAATTGTTCCGCCGCGCTTTGAAGGTTTACAATCGCACGTCATTGGTCAGGACCGAAGATCGATCCGGCGCATGGGCGAGGGCTGAACACAAGATTGATGGTCGCGTCTCGGTTGGAGACCCCGATTACGACGAAGACGCCACGTACTTCGAAGAACTCGTTGCCTTGTTTCCCGAACTGTACCCTCGCGCCGTCTGACATGAGCTAATGTCAAATCTGGTGTATGCCAATCCTGAAGCGTAGGGCCATCAGGCGGCGAGTTTCTGTTGTTCCGGCGGATTGTCCTGCGCCGGAAGTCCATCTTTAAACAGCACGCCAGCCAGCAGCG
>NZ_WWCP01000085.1 GCF_009857505.1 Duganella lactea | reverse complement strand
ACCTCCAGTGCGTGTTACCGCACCTTCATCCTGGCCATGAGTAGATCACTTGGTTTCGGGTCTACACCCAGCGACTATCGCCCTGTTCGGACTCGATTTCTCTACGGCTTCCCTATGCGGTTAACCTCGCCACTGAATGTAAGTCGCTGACCCATTATACAAAAGGTACGCAGTCACCCCACAAGGAGGCTCCTACTGTTTGTATGCACACGGTTTCAGGATCTATTTCACTCCCCTCCCGGGGTTCTTTTCGCCTTTCCCTCACGGTACTGGTTCACTATCGGTCGATTACGAGTATTTAGCCTTGGAGGATGGTCCCCCCATATTCAGACAGGATTTCTCGTGTCCCGCCCTACTTGTCGTACGCTTAGTACCACCGGTCTGATTTCGTGTACGGGGCTATCACCCGCTATGGCCGCCATTTCCAGAGCGTTCCACTATCAGTCCGACTATCACGTACAGGCTCTTCCCATTTCGCTCGCCACTACTTTGGGAATCTCGGTTGATTTATTTTCCTGCAGCTACTTAGATGTTTCAGTTCGCCGCGTTCGCTTCACACACCTATGTATTCAGTGAGTGATACCCTAAAAGGGTGGGTTTCCCCATTCGGAAATCTGCGGATCAAAGCTTGTTTGCTAGCTCCCCGCAGCTTATCGCAAGCTACTACGTCCTTCATCGCCTGTAATCGCCAAGGCATCCGCCATGTGCACTTATTCACTTGTCCCTATAACGTTAGCTCCTGCGACGCTACGCGCGTCTACAAGAAGCGTTTATAGGAATAAGAAGTTATTACGTTGTTGCGTTTGTTGATACTACAATCATTACCCATTCAAACGATTTCTCATTTGGATCATAACAATTACTTTACTTCTTCCAGATTTTTAAAGAACGAGAACTACACTTACGAATAACTTGGTGCCATTCGTAAAGGCAGTGGTGGAGGATGACGGGATCGAACCGACGACCCCCTGCTTGCAAAGCAGGTGCTCTCCCAGCTGAGCTAATCCCCCATTAAGACACAGTGTGCCAGACTTTAGTCTGGCACCTCAGATCGAAACTGGTAGGGCTGGTTGGACTCGAACCAACGACCCCCGCGTTATCAACACGGTGCTCTAACCAGCTGAGCTACAGCCCCAATATTTGCTGTTCTCTCTTCATTACAGTCGATAAGTGTGAGCGCTTGACGTTCGTTCCGAAGAACTCTGCAAACTCTAGAAAGGAGGTGATCCAGCCGCACCTTCCGATACGGCTACCTTGTTACGACTTCACCCCAGTCACGAATCCTACCGTGGTAAGCGCCCTCCTTGCGGTTAAGCTACCTACTTCTGGTAAAACCCGCTCCCATGGTGTGACGGGCGGTGTGTACAAGACCCGGGAACGTATTCACCGCGACATGCTGATCCGCGATTACTAGCGATTCCAACTTCATGCAGTCGAGTTGCAGACTACAATCCGGACTACGATACACTTTCTGGGATTAGCTCCCCCTCGCGGGTTGGCGGCCCTCTGTATGTACCATTGTATGACGTGTGAAGCCCTACCCATAAGGGCCATGAGGACTTGACGTCATCCCCACCTTCCTCCGGTTTGTCACCGGCAGTCTCATTAGAGTGCTCTTGCGTAGCAACTAATGACAAGGGTTGCGCTCGTTGCGGGACTTAACCCAACATCTCACGACACGAGCTGACGACAGCCATGCAGCACCTGTGTAATGG
>NZ_WWCP01000084.1 GCF_009857505.1 Duganella lactea | reverse complement strand
TCGGCGACGCAGACCAGGTGCGGGAAAAAATCAGCGGTACGGGGCAGCGCCGAGCAGCTGCGGAAGTGGAAACGGGCACAGCTTAAATTAACCGCCTGAGTGTCTTGACTGACGGGTCCACTTTAACCCAGTGGCACTTGAAGTCGGACACCTGATGGCAAGACAAGCCAGACAGCGATCCTCCTATCCGGGACACCGTCAAGTAGCAAATGATGCGCAGGTCTGCCCTCCTCGTCGAATTGTGGGGATGTGTGATATTTTCATTTCAGCAAGCTGGTAGCTGTAGCGTGCTAAAGCGCCGAAAATTTGAATTGTTCAGACCGGATCATTTAGTCCGAGCCTGAAGCTGGAAGTGGTTCGGATGATCGAAGAACAGGGCCTGAGCGTCCAGAACGTCAGCGAGCATTGACGTTGGTAAGACCGCGATTCGGCGCTGGCTCACGCAGTATGGCGCGGGACAGAACGGTCACCCTCGAACACGTCGTTGAAATCCTCGCTGAAGGTTTGGATGATGCCGCCACCGGCGTGCGTGTGCGCGAACTGCTCGCACCGAACGGCGACCTGGAAAAACTCAGTGCTGGCTGTGAGGCGATCCGCATATGGAGTGGCGGCAATCACTTGTCGCTGCTGTGGAAGCCGGACAGTAGCTGGCGTGCCGGCATGTTCAGGATGTGCAAGGTGCTTTTCTTCCAAGCGGCGACAGCGGACCGCAGTTTGCTCGACGCGCTCGATGTCGTGCTCGAAAACGAAAACCGAAAAACTGAATGGATCGCGGCCGAGGTGTCCTTGAGCTTTGCCTCGGAGCGTTGGCGCAAACTGGTACAACGCTCGCACGGGTTGGGCAACCCGACGAACCGGCGCCATCTTGAAGTCTGTGTTTTCAGTCATCTGAGCAGCGACCTGCGCTCCGGCGACGTCTGCATTGACGGCTCAGGCTCTTTCGCCGACTATCGCAAGCAGCTGCTGCCTTGGGCCGAATGCGAGGCGCTGCTACCTGCTTACTGCGATCGTATTGGCATTGCCGACAATGCGAAGGATTTTGTCGATGGACTAAAGAAACTACTGACAGACACGGCGACGGAAGTCGATAACGGTTTTCTCGCAAACATCAGTGATTTCACCATCGGAAGCAATGGTGAACCGACCTTGCGGCGTAGCACTGCGCGGGAAGTGCCTGCTTCGGCGATCGCGCTGCAGGCCGCCATTGAGTCTCGGACCATTCCGCGAAATCTCCTCGATATCCTGGCCAATATTGAGCACTGGACTGGCTTTACGCGCAATTTCGGGCAGCTCTCCGGCGACGAGCCAAAACTGTGCAACGCGCGCGAACGTTACTTGCTCACCGTGTTTGCTATGGGCTGCAATCTGGGCCCCACACAAGCTGCGCGGCACTTGTCGAACGGCGTGACACCGCACCAGTTGTCGTACTCAAACCAGCGGCACATGGGCCTCGAACAACTCGACAACTCCTGCCGGGACCTGACAGAATTGTACTTGCGCCTGGAGCTGCCAAAGCTCTGGGGTGAAGGTAAGAAGGTAAGAAGGTCGCCGCCGACGGCACCCAGTATGAGTTCTATGAGCAGAATATGCTCGTCCGCATGCATTGGCGCCGCCACATGGCCGCCACGGTCGGGAATTTCTTGCCCCACGGCCCGGCCTCAAATTCGTCCAGCGCCGCTGCTGCCAGATCGGCATTGGCGGCCTGATAGACGGGCTTCAGAGCCGCAG
>NZ_WWCP01000083.1 GCF_009857505.1 Duganella lactea | reverse complement strand
CCAGCTTCGTCAGCTTGGCTTCGCGCTCCTGCGCAGCAAAAAGGTTGGGTTTCATCATGGCAGAGTCGTCAAGGTTGATGCGCTGACATCATGCCACGGCCGGGCCGGTTTTTCGAGGCCCCCTGAAGTAGATGTGGAACTAGCTAGTAAAAACGATCTCGTCGGCCCATCCATCGATGTCTGGGCGGCGAGCAAGAATCTTTTTAGGGTTCGCGGTGTATTCTACAGCTCTAATCTCAACGACAACTACATCCGACGGGTCAATTTCCAAGTCAAACCGTGGCTTCCAGTCCGCCCAAGTCCATTCGTTCTCACTCGCGGTGTCGAACAGCACATAATTGATCCCGTTCGCATGTTGCACAGACCGAAAGGCTACGCCATCAAACTCCTCGTTACATTCAAAGCGAATGTATTCGGTGAAGGCCTGCGTCATCAAGTAATCGGTATCATTTGTTTTAGCAGGTCGACTTATTTCCGAGTGTAAGTACCCCAGTAATGTTCGTCGATGACTTCGAGTTTCGTAATCAGGATCAAAGAGACTCAACGACTCATGGACTAAACGACCAGAAAGAGCAGTCAGGTCAAATATCTTTAGTGGCTGTGTAGCTTTGAATTTCCCAACCACTACCGTGTCGCCAATTGAGGGACGAACCTCTGCAACGGCAGTGCATTGATTCTCTGCGACGTATAGGAACGGTATGCCAGCAGGGCTCATTCTGCCGTTCGTTGCGAGTTCCTTAGGTGGGGCTCCCAATTCGATAGCGGGCTCCGCCAAAAACTTCTGTTCCTCGTCAAAATTTCTGGCCACGCGCGCGCGGAAAAATTCGAAGCCTGTCAGCACATTTTTGATAACTGGGCGGAGGCCCGCGTCGTCAATGCTGCCTGCAGCAAGCGCTTCCTGCAGGATGCCAGCAAAGAGCTCGCGTACTCCTTCGTTGAAAAACCTGCGGCCGTGAATCAGTCGCGTAGCAGCGTTATGCCAATCGCCCATTACATACCAGCGCTGATGCTCCTCATCGTCAAACGGGCTATTGGCCCATTGGTACATCTGGCCTGAGGCGTAAAAGTGCTCGTTGTCCACAGCATCTTCATCGTGGTCGTCATTACAAACCTCTAGTAGGACAGCGATTTTCTCCAGAACCGCCTGTTTGCCACATTGAAGCGCCTGCCCGATGATCGCCTGCAAAGAAAGCTCGTAACCGGGATAGAGGTCCTGATCGATCTCGAAGTGTTGCTGAAGTACCGGTTCAGTAAGTGCTGCCAAGTCAGCGGCCGTAATGGCATGCGTTACTTCATCTCCGCACCCGATGCACACGCGAGGAGAATGCAAACGGGACGTTAGGTGCCGCCGCCGCAAGCAAGAATCCTCAATACAATTAAAGCAGACGAAATCCACCATCCGGTTCTCCAGCGCTGGCACCAACTGTCGGGCTGTGGTGTCACTCAGCTTAACTTTTTGACCTGCCATCCTTCTTAGCCACAGATTGTACTGGCGACCTCGCTCTTCGCGCTTAAGTTTCTCTCTGGTTTCTGTCGTCTACATAGTGTTGTGGCTAGCCTTGGCGTACGTCTTTAACGCCAAGGTCCCATATGCGAAGCCGAAGATCGAGGGCTTCCTTGCCGGGGTTGTGATGCTGGGCTTTTACCTGAGCTTTAGCATTGTGGGCTTCGCCTTGCCAGGGGGCTGGGCGGCGTGGAGCCTGTAAGAATTTCTGTGTGAAACGGGGTCATGAAATAATACCGAAAGGGATGCTCCATGATCGACACGATGACCACCAAGAAACCGCGCAAAAAGAAAGAGCCGTATCCA
>NZ_WWCP01000082.1 GCF_009857505.1 Duganella lactea | reverse complement strand
GGTCCCACCCCTTCCCATCCCGAACAGGACCGTGAAACGACTCTACGCCGATGATAGTGCTGCAACCAGTGTGAAAGTAGGTTATCGTCAAGCTAGTTATTTAGAAAAAGCCCGCTCAGTTTATCTGTGCGGGCTTTTTCGCATTCTGACAGACTGAAAAAAAGCCCCTTGCGGGGCTTTCTTGCTTAGAAGCGCCATGATGTAGCTGGCTCCCCCCCTCCGAAAATGCACCGGCCCCCAATGTCGCTGCGTTAGCGAAGCGCATTGGGTCGCAGCACTGGTCATCGCTCATAATGCCTGACAAAGTGGCGTTAGCCACTCAATCTTCATCAGTGAAGATTTCCCTTAACTGGTCCTCAGTTGGTCGGGGCGAGACTGACAGTACGTGCAACTGAAGACCCAGCGCCCCGAGAACTCGCAATAAGCGGCGCACGCTGGTATCGTTGCGACCGCGCTCCAAATCGATCAGCGAACGTCGGCTGACCGACGCATAGTCCGCGAGTTCCTGCTGCGTCAGGTTTTTCTCATGGCGTTTTTGGGCAATAATTTTCCCGATTTTAATGGCGTCCATATGTGCAGGATACTGCACATTAGTCTCTCCAGCTAACGGAATGTGCGATATGTTGCACATTTTACGGCTTGGACTATAACCGCCAGACGCCTATGCCCATGGACGGCGTCAGATGCACATTAACACCGGGCAGAGTCGTACAAGCCTCAGCCTACAGAATTCCCGCCAACTGCGCGAATGCTTGGCCACAAGAAGTCGATAAGCTGCACGGTTAGTTTAGCGACGCCGATGCGCTGCTCAAGCTCTGCTAAATACCCATCAATCTTCGCTTCATCGAAGTGGCCTCCAATGTAGATGACTCCATTGGGCCCTAGCTCCATTCTGTACGCCATTGCAACAACTCCAGCATGGCTATGCTGGTGATACATCGCTATCGTTGACTTTAACTGTTCGGCCCCCTCCATATTTAAGCCAAGCCGTTCGAAGTTCTTTACGAATTGCCTCGCAGCGAAATTACCTTCAGCCTCTTTTGCTTGTTCTTCCACCATTTTCCAGTAATTACATTCTTTGTCGCCGATGGAAAGCGTACCTTGATATGCGCACATCACTGCCATACAAACGCCTTCAATCGCCTGCCTAAGCAAATTGCCCGACGCGGTAAGTTTTCCAGTAAGCAGTAACTTCATTGAAGTCACGAGATCATCAAGTATGCCGTGAACAAAGCCACAGACTAAGGCTGTTTGGACACAGTGCTGACCATCGTCGGAGAATTGAGGGAACCGCGCGAACGCCGGTGATATGGCTTCTGCGAACGCGACAGCTTGCCCTGAAAATCGAGTTCGAAACTCAGTTCTTACATATTCGTCAGGGTCGAACAGCTCATTGATCACAACCTCAGCCCTGCTGAAATCAAGGATCGGGACAGTCATGGCATCAATCTCCTTCACTCAAACAGTTGTTAATAGACCATGTAAACTTTACAGTCCCGCGCAGCGATCAGTGGAGTACCATCTTCCTGCATCATGAACACGGTTTTGATCACATTACACCTCACATATCGACAAAGGAAGATTTGTATGACCATACCCGAAGTATCTCGCAGTGTAATGGACGAGTTTGAAGAAATTGTACTGAGCCATACTAGCGCTCATCGGCATGATCAATTCGCCAAAATTCTATGTATCGCGGTTGTTGGCTATATTTGTTATTCGATGTTTAACAGCGTGCTAATATCGCTAGTACTCATTGCATACGGTGCTAAAATTTTGTACAAAAAGCCCGATCTTACAGTTGATGTTTCCTATGACGAGGTCAAGCAACTTATAGTGGACCCCGAATTTGAGACGGTGGTTTAAGCTGTTGTCCGTGAAAGGATGATAGCGCATGAGTGAAGGCAAAAAACGCAGGGTGCATACGGCGGAGTTCAAGGCCAAGGTCGGCCTGGAGGC
>NZ_WWCP01000081.1 GCF_009857505.1 Duganella lactea | reverse complement strand
GCCGCAGGCCAGCCGCCGCCGGGCGGGGCCGCGCCGGCGGACGGCGCCAAACCGCCCAGCCTGGCGGCGACGCTGCTGGGCAAGGCGCCGCTGACGCCGTCGCACGAGTTACCGGAACTGGGCGCCAACACACCGCAGGCAACGCTGAGCAGCGCCGCCCGCGTGCTGACCAATGTGCTGAGCACCGCCATGGCCGGCCAGGCGGGCCAGATGGCGCAACTGGCGCTGATCGGCAAGACCGCGCTGTTCGGCAACGCCGCGCCGGACACCGCCGAACTGGCCGACACACTGCGGGACACCGTCTCCAAGAGCGGCCTGTTCTATGAATCCCACGTGGCCGAATGGGTCAAGGGCGAGCGTCCGCTGGCCGACCTGATGCGCGAGCCGCAGATGCAGCGCCTGCTGCAGCAAGGCCAGGAAAGCGTCGCCCGCGCCGCCGCCGGCGGTCCCGACCTGAGCGCCGCGCAAATGATCAATCAGCAACTGCACACCCACGAGCAGGGCCGCGTGCTGTGGAACGGCCAGGCCTGGCCGGGGCAGCAAATGCAATGGGAAGTGCGGCGCGACGCCCGCGAGGGCGGCAAAGGCGGCGGCCAGAGCGACGCCGAGACCGAGCCGGTCTGGCACAGCGGCGTGCGGTTCCGCCTGCCGCTGCTGGGCGCGGTGTCGGCGGCGGTGACGCTGATCGGCGAACAGGTGCACATCCAGGTGCAGGCCGACAATGCCGGCAGCGCCGACACGCTGCGCGCCTGGGCCGGTCAGCTGGAAAGCGCGCTGGCGGCGGCCGGCGCCCAGTTGTCGTCGCTGCGCATCGACCAGGACGACGAGGTCGCGCCATGAACGACGACGCCCCACGCAAGCCACTGCAGCAGGCGGTGGCGCTGGCCTACGACAGCGGCCAGCCGGCGCCCAAGGTGGTGGCCAAGGGGCGCGGCCTGGTCGCCGAGCAGATTATCCACGTGGCGCAGGAAGCCGGCGTGGCCATTCACGAGTCCAAGGAACTTGTCTCGCTGCTTATGGATGTGGATTTGGATCAACAAATTCCCCCCATGCTGTATCGGACGATTGCGGAACTATTGGCGTGGCTATATCATATCGAAGCAGCCCAAAAAGCTGGTTTGCCGCAGCCTCCGGCGCCGGACACCAGCGTCCCTCTGACCGAAACTTGACTCGACTGGCACTAGATGTTTTCACACCTTCAGGATGCGGACTTGGAAAACTGGCACGATTTTGAAGTCGAGTCGCGCCGGGAGATCTACGCCCTGCTGCGCGGCATCGGCGAAAAAAATCAGCTGATCCGCATGCTGATCGGTGGCGAGGCCGATGTCTGCGTCACCTCCATCCTGGCGGTGGACGAGGCGGCCAACGCGGTCTTTCTCGACTGTTCCATCGACGCCGAGCAGAACCAGCGGGTACTGAAGGCGCGCCGGCTATCGTTTGAAACCACGCTCGACAAGGTGCGCATCCTGTTCGCGGCCGAGCAGGTGGAGATGACGACCTACCAGGGCAATCCGGCGTTCAAGATCGCCATCCCGACCACGCTGATCCGTTTGCAGCGGCGCGAGTTCTACCGCATCGCCACGCCGGTGACCAATCCGGTCCGGGTGCAGATAGCGCTACCGGCGGCGTTGGGCGGCCCGGCCACCTTCCCGCTGGCCGACATCAGCTGCGGCGGCATCGCCATCCTCGACAACAAAATGGTGTTGGGGCAAGCGATCGGCAAAGAATACCCGGATTGCAGCATCGACCTGCCGGAGATCGGCCCGGTGACGACCACGCTGCAGGTGCGCAACGCGCTGGACCTGACGCTGCTCAACAACAAAACCAACCGCCGGCTCGGCTGCGAGTTCATCAACATCTCGCGCGGCAACCTGTCGGCGGTCCAACGCTTCATCACCAAGCTGGAGCGCGAACGCAACGCCCGCATCGCCGGCTTGACTTAAAAACCGGTGTCAGATACCGTCTTGAATGGCAAGCTTTTTCGATAAGTATTTGGGGTCGAAAGGCTTGCCAGTACGGATGACACCGTAAATCAGATGCGTCAGTTTGTGAACGACAGCACTGATCA
>NZ_WWCP01000080.1 GCF_009857505.1 Duganella lactea | reverse complement strand
TCAGGTCTGACATTCGCACACGGGCTCAACTGCGGAGCAGTTGAGCCCGTGTGCGAATGTCAGACCTGACACCGGGTTTTTTTACGGCTAGCGGGCCAGCGCGACCTGGCGCTGTGCGGAACGGACCGGCGAGGCGTCGGCGCGCAGTTGGAAGCGCGCCACCAGCGAGGCCAGCATCGCGGCCTGGTCCTGCATGCTGCCGGCCGCCGCCGCCGCCTGCTCCACCAGCGCGGCGTTCTGCTGCGTCACCGAATCCATCTCCGTGATCGCCATGTTGACGTGGCCGATGCCCGTGCTCTGCTCGCCGGAGGCGTCGGTGATCGCTTGCATGATCTGCGTCACGCGCGACACGCTGGCCACCACCTGGTCCATCGTCGTGCCGGCTTCGGAGACCAGCGCGCTGCCATTGTTGATGCTGTCCACCGAGGCGTTGATCAGCTCCTTGATTTCCTTGGCCGCCGCCGCCGAGCGCTGCGCCAGGTTGCGCACCTCCGACGCCACCACCGCGAAGCCGCGCCCCTGCTCGCCGGCGCGCGCCGCCTCCACCGCCGCGTTCAAGGCCAGGATGTTGGTCTGGAAGGCGATGCCGTCGATGACGCTGATGATGTCGACAATCCGCGTCGCCGAGGCGTTGATGGTCTCCATGGTGCTGACCACTTGCGACACCACCCGGCCGCCGCGCTCGGCCACTTCCGAGGCCGAGCGCACCAGCTGGTTGGCCTGCACGGCGTTGGCGGCGTTCTGGTTGACGGTCGAGGTCAGCTGCTCCATCGACGCGGCGGTCTCTTCCAGCGAGCTGGCCTGCGACTCGGTGCGCGCCGACAAGTCCATATTGCCGGAGGCGATCTCGCCCGACGCGGTGGCGATGGTGTCGGCGCTGCGGCGGATGTCGCCGATGGTGTCGGCCAGCCGCTGTTGCATCACCTTGACCGAATACAGGATGCTGTCCCGGTCGCTCGCATGGGTCGCGACGTCAACGCTGAGGTCGCCATCGGCGATCTTGCGCGTCACCTCGCCCACGTATTCCGGCGTGCCGCCGATGGTGTGGCGCAGGCTCTTGTTGACCTGGCGGACGATCACCCACAGCAGCCCGCACACCAGCGCCAGCCAGCCGGCCGATTTCATCAGCGAATCGCGGAAGGCGAGGTCGATATCGTCGATGTAGACGCCGGTGGTCAGCGCCCAGTTCCACGGCGCGTAGCCAACCACGCGGCTGAGCTTGGGCACCGGCTCGGTCGCGCCCGGACGCGACCAGTAGTAGCGGATGAAGCCGGCGCCGCCGGGCCCGGCCGCGGCGGCGGCGATCTCGCGGTAGACGTAGATGCCGTTCGGGTCCTTCAGGTTGACCAGGTCCTTGTTGTTGTTTTCCGGTTTGATCGGGTGCATCAGCGACAGCGTGCCGTCGCTGATGGTGAAGTAGCCGTCCTTGGCGTAGCGCAGCTTCTGGATCGCTTCGCTCGCCTGCTTCTGCGCCGCTTCCTTGCTCAGCGCGCCGGCGGCGGCCTTGTCGCCGAACTGCTTGACGATGTTGAGCGCCAGGTCGGCCACGTTGCTTAAATCGTTCTTGCGTTCCTCGATCCGCACATTGCGGGTCTGAATCGTCTCGAACACAAAAATCGCGGTGATGCACAGCAGGCTGCAGATGAGCGGAACCCACAATTTTTGCTGAAATGACAGTTTATTCATGTTGCCAGTCTCCTTATTGCTTTATGGAAATTAGCATACGCTGGAAAGTGACTTGCTGGCTGAAAGAAATGTGCCGCTGTGGTTTATTCGCCAAAGAAAAAGGACGCGGTCATGCGCGCCGGACGGGCCGGCATCCGGTCTGCGGCGATGCGGTAGAAATGTGTCACAAGGAAACAAAGTGTGTCACAATAGTGACTCAAATACCAACAATCATTCATCCATATGAAATCGCTCCTGTCGGCCGCCCTGATGGCGGTGTGTGTCCACGCGGCCGCGCAGCCCAAGCCCGACGGTGCGCTACTGCTGGAACAGATCACCACGCTGGCCTCGGACGCGTTTGAAGGCCGCGCGCCCGGCACGCAGGGCGAAACGC
Organism: Duganella lactea; assembly: GCF_009857505.1. Taxonomy (GTDB): domain Bacteria; phylum Pseudomonadota; class Gammaproteobacteria; order Burkholderiales; family Burkholderiaceae_D; genus Rugamonas; species Rugamonas lactea. The sequence continues at coordinate 1,574 of NZ_WWCP01000080.1, read as the reverse complement.
TGACCACCGACTATCTGCAGCAGCAATTCAGGCAGCTCGGGCTGGCGCCGGGCAACGCCGACGGCGGCTACCTGCAGGCGGTGCCGCTGGTGGGCATCTCCAGCCACCCGACGCTGAGCTACAGCAAGGGCGGCCAGACGACCCAGCTGAAATTCGGCGACGACTACATCGCCTGGACCGCGCGCGCCGACGCGCAGCTGGAACTGAACGGCTCGGAGCTGGTGTTTGTCGGCTACGGCGTGCAGGCGCCGGCCTTCCACTGGGACGATTACAAGGGCGCCAGCCTGCGCGGCAAGACGCTGGTGATGCTGATCAACGAGCCGCCGCTGCGGGACCCGAAACGGCCGGCGGCGCGCGACGCCAAGGCGGCCGGCGGCTGGTACGGCCGCTGGCAATACAAGCTGGCGATGGCGGCGCGGCTGGGCGCGGCGGGCGCGCTGATCGTGCACGAGCCGCAGAGCGCCGGCTATCCGTATGAGGTGGTGGTCAACAGCTGGGGCCGCGAAAACTTCGCGCTGAAGACGGCGCAGCCGGAACCCGATCTGCCGGCGGTGGCCGGCTGGCTGCGGCAGGCCCGCGCGCACGAGCTGTTCAAGGCGGCCGGCCTCGACTTCGAGGAACTGAAGCGCAAGGCGCAGGGCCGCGACTTCCGTCCGGTGCCGCTGGGCGTGACGCTGCACCTGGCGCTGGTCAACGCCACGCGCGAGCTGACCTCGCACAACGTGGTGGCGCAGATTCCCGGTGCCGATCCGCAATTGCGGCATGAGGCGGTGGTGTACAGCGCGCACTGGGACCACTTCGGCGTCGACGACACGCTGGCGGGGCCGCGCACGCAGCAAATCTTCCACGGCGCGGTGGACAACGCCAGCGGCGTGGCGGCGCTGCTGCAGATCGCCCGCGCCTACCAGGCGCTGCCGACGCCGCCCCGGCGCAGCATCGTGTTCGTCGCCACCACGGCGCACGAGCGCGGCCTGCTGGGAGCGCAATACTATGTGCGCCATCCGCTGATCCCGATCGACAAGACGGTGCTGAACATCAACATCGACGGCATGAATGTGTGGGGCCGCTCACGCACGGTCGAGCTGAGCGGCATGGGCAAATCGACGGCGGACGCGCTGGTCCAGGCGGCCGCCGGCAAGCAGGGCCGCGTGGTGCGGCCCGACAGCAACCTCAGCTACGGCAGCTACTACCGCGGCGACCAGCTGGCGTTCGCGCGCGCCGGGGTGCCGACAATCTACCTGCGCAGCAACAGCGGCAGCGGCAGCGGCAGCGGCAAGCAGCTGTACTACACGGCGCACCAGTTCCACACGGTGCACGACATGGTGCAGCCGAACTGGAACCTGGCCGGCGCGCTGGACGACATCCAGCTGCTGTTCCAGGCCGGCTACCAGGCCGCCCAGGCCAAACAGCCGCCCAAGTGGCAAGACGGCGCCGAGTTTCAGCGTTGAAAAACGGTGTCAGATACCGTCTTGAATGGCAAGCTTTTTCGATAAGTATTTGGGGTCGAAAGGCTTGCCAGTACGGATGACACCGTAAATCAGATGCGTCAGTTTGTGAACGACAGCACTGATCAC
>NZ_WWCP01000007.1 GCF_009857505.1 Duganella lactea | reverse complement strand
CGCCCAGCTTCGTCAGCTTGGCTTCGCGCTCCTGCGCAGCAAAAAGGTTGGGTTTCATCATGGCAGAGTCGTCAAGGTTGATGCGCTGACATCATGCCACGGCCGGGCCGGTTTTTCGAGGCCCCCATGAGTGTTTCAACGGCATTTTCATCGTTTATGAAAGAAGCTCCAGCTCACGCCGGGGCATGGATGCAAATGGTGTCAGGCGTCGGTGATGCTTCTGCGCTCGATAAAAAAACTGCGGAACTGGCTTATATCGCTGTGCTGGCAGCTACCGGGAATACTTCCGGCATTGCGTTTCACGTGCTTTCGGCAAAGTCGCTCGGAGCATCGAAGCAGGAGGTGCTAAGCGCTGTTCTGCTGGGCTTGCCTGCTGTCGGTGCAGTGGTTATTGGTGCGGTGCCTGTCGCGGTGGAGGCGTATGACCAGCAAGGTTAATAAATCCTGGCATGAAGAAAATCGCATGCCGAGTAACGCAACGCTACAGCAGCGCATCGCGTGGCACCAAGCCCATTCAGCCGCGTGTGGGTGTCGTCCTATTCCTTCGTCCATTCTTGAAGCGCTTGCTCGCGGCGAGGGCGGCGCCACTACGCCGGACAAATCTGCCTGATCAGATTGCGAGCCGTGCCGCCTTGACGTCACGCGCCGGTAATGCCGGCATGGTAATCTCGCTCCTTTTATTTTGATGCCTTTTTCCGGCTTGCACGCCAATGCAAATACTTGTGAATCTCAATCTGGACTCGTTGCTCGATACGTTTGTGTCCTTGACTGCGGCGTTCGTGTTGGGCGGGATGATTGGGCTGGAGCGTCAATACCGGCAGCGCACGGCGGGGCTGAGGACCAATGTGCTGGTGGCGGTCGGTGCGGCGATGTTCGTTGATATGGCGAATCGCTTGCAGGGACATGAGGGCGCGGTGCATGTGATTGCTTATGTCGTGTCCGGCATTGGCTTCCTCGGCGCCGGGGCGATCATGCGTGAGGACGGCAATGTGCGCGGCTTGAATACGGCGGCGACCCTGTGGGGCTCGGCCTGCGTTGGCGCGGCCGCCGGCGCGGATCTGATTTTGGAGGCGGTGCTGGCCGCCTTGTTTGTGCTGGCCGCGAATACGTTGTTGCGCCCCGTCGTCAATAAGATTAACCGCAAGCCGCTGGATGTCGAGTCGGTCGAGGTGACGAACATCTTGTATGTGATCGCGGAGAAGGCGCATCAAAAAACCGTGATGGCGCAGTTGGAGGAGGCGCTGGAGCAGGGGAATTATCCAACCCGCTCGCTCAATCTCCATGCCTTCGGTCAGGATGAAATCGAGATCGAGGCGACGCTCGCCAGTACCTCGGTCGATGGCGACGAGCTGGATCTGCTGGTCCAGCGCTTGCAGTCACTCGGGGCTGTCCGCCAGGCGTTCTGGAGTCCCAGTACCGCCGAGTAATAGATCGTGCCGCGTTGCGTTACTGCCAATCTTCCGTGTTTTTTCAGCAAAAACAAGGGTTGGCTATTGCGTTCGCAAAAACGCGCTGATATAGTACGCGCCTTGGAAATGTCCCCATCGTCTAGAGGCCTAGGACATCACCCTTTCACGGTGAGTACCGGGGTTCGAATCCCCGTGGGGACGCCAAGAGACATTTCCAAACGGCCAGTACGGACAGTTTCTGTCCCCATCGTCTAGAGGCCTAGGACATCACCCTTTCACGGTGAGTACCGGGGTTCGAATCCCCGTGGGGACGCCAGATCAGCAAAAAGCCGCCTTGTGCGGCTTTTTGCATTCTCTGCGCTCACCACGCCAGCGGCGCGTAGTTCACCGGCGGACGGTACATCGGCATCATCCCCAGCGTATAAGGATCGAAGGCCGGCGCCATCATCGGCATCATCATCGTCTGCGGTTGTGGCGCCGTCAGCGTCGTCTGCTGTTGCAGGCCTACGGCCAGCAGCGTGTCCGGCAGGCCGTAGCCGGTGCGGTTCTGGTCGCCCAGACTGACGCGGCGCGCGCTGGCGCGGATAATCTGGAACAGCCGCTCCACCCGGTCCGGCCCGCGCGCATTGTACTGCGGCGTCTGGAAGTCCGGATGGTGCGCCAGGCACAGCGCGGCCAGACCGGTCACATGCGGCGTGGCCATCGAGGTGCCGTCCCAGGCGGCGAAGTTGTTCGGCGGTACGCACGAGGTGATCGCCACACCCGGCGCGCACACCGCCACCTGTGGCCCGTGGCAGCTGAACTTGGCCGCGAAGTAGCCGTAGGCGTCGACGTTGGCGTCCAGCGTTTGCGTGTGGTAGCTGTCGGCCGGGAATTCGTCCAGCTTGCCGATGGCCGCCACCGCCAGCACGTTGGGCGACGCCGCCGGGTACTGCACGGCGCCGCCCGAATTGCCGGCCGCCACAATGCAGGCGATGCCGGCCCGCTTGGCGCGCACGATCTGCTGCTCCAGCGCCTCGGACACGTCGGCGCCGCCCAGCGACAGGTTGACCACGTCGATCTGCTTGTCGATGCAGTATTCCAGCGCGTCGATCAGCTGGCTGACTTGCCCGCCGGGGAATAGTTTGCATGCATGGACTTCGGCGTCGGGCGCGAAGCCGCGGATGCCGGAGGCGATGTCGGCCGCCGCGATCACGCCGGCGCAGTGCGAGCCGTGGCCCAGCGTGTCCTGGTCCCAGCCGTTGGGGTTGGTCTTCTTGTTGATGACGTCGAAGCCGGCGTGGATGCCGTGCAGATTGTCGTGGCTGGTGGCGGCGCCGGAATCGATGATGGCGATCCGCACGCCCTGGCCGCGATAGGTGCCGGGCAACTGGTCCAGCCGCATCGCCTTCTGCCCCCAGCCGTAGCAGCGCTGGCGCGGGAAGCCGGCCAGCGACGGCCAGTCCGACAGCGCGCGCAGCGCCACCACATTGATTTGCTCGCTGCTGATGTCGGGATCGCGCTGGTAGAAGCTCCAGTAGTCGGCCTTGGGTTTGACGTACAGGCCGCGCACGGTTTCGGGCGTTTCGCCGAACAGTGACAAGGTTACCTGGCCGTTGGCGTCGGTGGTGCCGTTGGCCGGCAGCATGCTGCCGAACAGTGACACTTCGGCGTTCGCCTGCGGCGCGCCATCTTTGCCCACCACGCTGATGACGGCGTTCAGCACCGGCCCACCGCCCTCGGTTGGGGTGACGCCGGTGACCATCTGCGGCAGGCGTAGCATCGGGTCCATCAGGTTCAGCGGCTGGTCGCGCTCGACCAGCAGACGGCCTTGGCCTTGCTGGTGCAGCGTCGCCGCTTTCTGTTCGGTCATGCGCGCCACCAGCACGCCCTGGCCACCGCCGAGGCCGTCGGCCAGCGCGCCCAGCACCGATTTGGCGCCGATCTTGTCGATGACCTCGATGTCGCTGCTGTTGCGCAGCGCCTGTTCCAGCGCGTCGAACTGTAACGGTTGCAGCCCCAGTGCCTGCAAGCCTTCCGGCGGCTGGCGGGGCGCGATGACAAACTGTTTCTTGCGGGCGCTGATGTTGCGGCCGGCACTGTCGGTGCGGCCGTTGCCTTGCGGCGCGGGTTCGGCCCCGCTGCTGGCGGCCGCTTCGGTAGCATGGGCGTCGCTGGCGTCGCCGGCTGGCGTGCCAAGATCTGGCGGCATGGCGCCGCCATTGGGATTCTTAGGCATGATATTCCTTTCAAAAGGGATCGAACGGGCCGTTGAACATCGATAGCGGCCGGTCTGGTTCTATGGTTAATTGGTGCGAGGGTGAGCCGGTCTGGCGGAAGTGCTGGTCCAGTTGGCGCGCCTTGTCCGGGGCGAGTTCCACCAACGCCGTGTGCGGTCGGTCGCGCGGGCCTATGATGTCGAGCACGGAAATGTCCGGATCGGTGGCGGCGACGGTGAGGAAGTCGTTGAGCGGGGCGCCGCGCGCGGCGTGGACCAGGAAGCGGGACTTGTCAGGCATGGCGATTCTCCTTAGAGTGCGGCGCCCTCCGGTGGCCTGGGCCGCCGGAGGGCTGTCATGCGCGGTGCGCGTTAGTGCAGGGTCTGGCCGCCGTACAGCGCGGTGTTGCCTTGCTGGGCCGCCAGTTGTGCCAGCTGTGCCTGTTGTTGTGCGTAGGCGGCGATCAGCGGATCGACATCGAACGGCAGCATGCCGCCCAGTTGGCCGGCGATGCCGCCGATGGTGTTGCCCAGGCCGGCGTTACCGAAGGCGCCGCCAATGGCGCCGCCCAGCGGCCGCCCCACGTTCTTCAGGACGTTGCCGAACCAGCCTTGTGGCGCCAGGCCTTGCTCCTGCAGTTGCTGTAGCTGGTGCAGCTGGTGTACTTGCTGTAGTTGTTGCAGCTGCTGTAGTTGCTGTAGTTGCTGCAACTGCGCCTGCTGCCCATAGGCTTGCGCCACCGGATCGGCGCTGAAGGGCAGCATGCCCCCCAGTTGGCCGGCGATGCCGCCGATGGTGTTGCCCAGGCCGGCGTTACCGAAGGCACCGCCAATGACGCCGCCCAGCGGCCGACCCACGTTCTTGATGATGTTGCCGAACCAGCCTTGCGGCGCCAGTTGGCCCATCTGTGCTTGTTGCAGCAGTTGCTGTTGCTGCGCCTGCTGCGCGTAGGCGGCGGCGACCGGGTCCAGGCCAAACGGCAGCAGCCCGCCGCCAATGCCGCCGGCCGCCTGGCCGATCTGACGGCCGAGGTTGGCATTGCCGAACAGGCCACCGATGCCGCGCCCAATCAGGCCGCCCAGCGGTGCGCCGAGCAGCCCGCCCAGAAAGCCTTGGGGTGCGAGCTCGCCCATTTGTTGGGGTGCAAATTGTTGTCCATAATATTGTTGATACTCGTTCATGACATCTCCTTGTCTGCGGGTGAAAGCAGCGGGCCGGTGGGCCGCACTGGTAGGGTTGGACTGACAGGTGGATGTGAAGTTTTGGTATTCTTGGTGGCCTTGGCGGGTTAATCAGGTATCATCCAGCCTCGATTTTTTTCTGCCCGAACGCATATGAAACTGGACCTGTTCTGCCGCGTGGTCGACAATTACGGCGACATCGGCATTTGCTGGCGTCTCGCCCGGCAACTGGTGCGCGAGCATGGCCTGACGGTCACGCTGTACGTGGACGATCTGGCCAGCTTCCGCCGCCTCTGCCCGGAGGTGGATGTGGCCGCCGACCGGCAGCAGGTGCAGCAGGTCGCGGTGCGCCACTGGCGCGATCAGGACGGCGTCTACACGCCGGCCGATGTGGCCGATATCGTGGTGGAATTTTTCGCGGTCGATCTGCCGCCTGGCTACATCGACGCCATGGCGCAATGCCAGCCGCGCCCGGTGTGGTTCAACCTGGAGGGGCTGACGGCGGAGGCGTGGGTCGAAGGTTGTCATCGCTTGCCGTCGCCGCAGCGCCAGGGGCTGATGAAGCATTTCTTCTTCCCCGGCTTCACTGGCAACACCGGCGGCCTGCTGCGCGAGGCGGCGCTGGAACAGCAACGTCTGCAATTCGCCCCCGCGCCGTTTCTGCGGCAGTTGGGCCTGACGCCGGCCGAGCTGGCGTCGCGCAAGGTGTCGCTGTTCTGTTATCCGCACGCGCCGGTGTCGGCCTTGTTCGAGGCGTGGCGGCTGGGCGACAAGCCGTTGACCTGTCTGGTGCCGGAAGGCGTGGCGGCCGACGCCGTGCGCGCCTTCACCGGTGGCGACGGCGCGGCCGGCGCGGTGGCCACGCACGGCGCGTTGACGGTGCGCGTGCTGCCTTTCGTGCCGCAGCCGGATTACGACAAATTGCTGTGGGCCTGCGACCTGAACTTCGTGCGCGGCGAGGACTCCTTCGTGCGCGCGCAGTGGGCGGGCAAGCCCTTCATCTGGCACATCTACCCGCAGGACGACAACCTGCATCACAAGAAATTGCGCGCCTTCCTGCAGCGTTACGCGGAAAACTTGCCGGAATTGGCAAGCTTTTCGCTGCGCTGGAACGGCGCCACGGCCGGCGTCGGCGCCGATGACTGGACTACGCTGTGGCGCGGGCTGGAGGGGGAGGGCGACGCCGCCACGGCGTGCGCCGAAGCGTGGCGACAGCAAATGCTGGCGCACGGCGATTTGGCCGGCAATATGCTGGCGTTCGCCGCCACGCTGAGGTAGGCGCTGGCAGAAAAACACGGTACAATGCCGGGTTAATTTCTAAGATGCTTTTTTTACCCGATCAAACGTAGGCCGCCCAGGCGACGATGATCTTTACGCAACCACCTTATTAAGTAGAATCACTATGAAACCTGCAAAAGAAATTCGTGTTGGCAATATCATTATGGTTGACGCTAAGCCATTCATCGTGCTGCGCTCCGACGTCAACGGTTCGAGCCGCACGGGCTTCACCTACAAGTGGAAAATGAAGAACCTGCTGACCAACGCGCCATTCGAAAGCGTGTTCCGCGGCGACGACAAATTCGACGTCGTGGTTCTGGACAAGAAGCCAGTGACCTACTCGTACTTCGCGGACCCACTGTACGTGTTCATGGACGCTGACTACGAACAGTACGAAATCGAAGAAGAAAACCTGGGCGACGCCCTGAACTACCTGAAAGACGGCATGGAATGCGAAGCTGTCTTCTATGACGGCAAAGCGATCTCGGTTGAACTGCCAACCACCATCCAGCGTCAGATCGTGTACTCGGAGCCAGCGGTTAAAGGCAACACCTCGGGTAACGTGACCAAGGAAGCCAAGATCGAAAACGCGATCGAATCGAAGCAGTTCTCGATCCAGGTGCCACTGTTCGTGTCGCAAGACGACGTTATCGAAATCGACAGCCGCACCAACGAATTCAAGAAAGTCGTGCGTAACTAAGCACCGGCTTTTTGGTCAGGAGCACGCCCGCGCAAGCCGGCGTGCTTTTTTTATGCCCGCTAGTTTTTCAGCACGTGACGGAACGTGGGTTCGATGTCCAGCGCGTGCAGGTGTTTGACGATGTCTTCCAGCGTGGCGTCTTTCAGCAGCAGGCCTTGCGCCGTTTCGGCGCGTGGCTTCTGGACGGGTGAGGGCGAGGGCGCCGCTTTGTGCTTGCGCTGCAGCGTGGCCAGCGCGTGCGCGAACCGCCCATCGCTGATGCTGTGGAGCTTTTCCAGGAAGGCCGCTTGCGCCATCTCGTTCGGCGCCATCTCCAGCCCCAGATCGTCGGCCAGCGCGCCACCCATGCCGGGATTGATGAACGCCGCCCACAGGCCGGTGGCCACGTGCAGGCAAGGCGGCAGTTCGACCATGGTGCGGCCGAAATCGATCTGCTCATCCTCAAAGTAAGACCGGTGCAGCAAGGCCAGGAACTGGCGCGCCTGCTCCAGCGGAATCGGCGACGCCAGCGACAGCCACAAACGATAGCTGTCGCCGCCCGACACGCTGACCGCCGGCGCCGGCAAATCCAGTTCCGATTGCAGCGCGTTGGCCACGTCGCACAAGCGCAGCCAGTGCCGCTCCTCGGCCGCCTTGTGGAAATCGATGACGATGGCGCGCGTCACGCCGTCTTGCGCCAGATCGAACGCAAACGTCGCCTCGCCGCGCAGGTGATGCTGCAGGCGCTGATGATTGTCCGCGTTGAGCAGGTACAGCCTTCTGAGTTCAGAAATTAACTTGTCCATCTCGCCATTATCGCCGATTATTGGGCAACTTCACATGATGACGGGGTAACGATGAAAGTTGTTCTGATGGCGTTGGCGTTGAGTTCCGGTTGGGCGGCGGCGAGCGAGTTCGCGGTGCCACATCAGTTGATCGATGTGGGCGGCGGCCGCAAAATGAATCTGTACTGCAGCGGCGCGGGCGCGCCGACTGTGGTGTTTGATGGACCGGCGGGCGATGCCGGGTGGGCGTGGTATCGTGTGCAGCCGGAAGTGGCCAAGCACACGCGGGCCTGCATCTTTGACCGCGCCGGCTTCGGCTTCAGCGATCCGTCCCCGCAGCCGAATACCGCCGACAGCGTGGCGAGCGATCTGCATAAGCTGCTGAGCGCCGCCGGAGAAAAAGGACCGTACATCATGGTGGGCAATTCGCTGGGCGGCGCGAATGTGCAGGTCTACACCTACCGCCATCCACAACTGGTGAAAGGGCTGGTGTTGGTCGAGGCCCAGCATGAGGATGAAACGGAACGACTGGATAAAGTCTCGGGCGGCAAAATCAAACAGTTCTACGCGATGGTCGCAGGCCAGGACAAGTACTGCCTGGATGCGGCGGAGCGGGGCTTCGACAAGGACAGCGAAAAGCAGAAGCAGTGTATCGGCGAGCCGCTGCAAAACTATGGCCCGCAACTGGGCGCCGCGATACTGGCATCCGAGCTGAAGCCTTCCTACTGGCGCGCCAAGTCGGCGGAGTACAACGCCATGTCCACCAGCGACGCGCAGTTGCGCAAACTGCGCCGGCCGTTCGGTGATATTCCGGTGCTGGTCCTCACGCGCAGCGTTAGCCCTTATGCGTTGCCGGGGCAGCCGCAAAGCACCGCCAACAAAGCCTTCGAAGCCGAAAACGTTTTGATCCAGAAGTCGTTCACCACGCTGTCGCCGCGCGGAACGCAGCGCATCGTCCCTGGCGCGGGTCATGCGATTCAGGCCGATAAACCTGAGGCGGTCGTCAACGCCGTGCTGGAAGTGCTGAAGCAGGTCCGGCCCTGACGGCGCTTACATCGCCTGCCGGACCAGCACAGCCTCGGCGCGGTACTGGTCCGGCAGGATGCGTTTGAGGTCTGCCAGCTTTGGCAGATCGTTGTAGACGATGTAAGGATCGTTCGGGTGCAGCGTCAGGTAGTTCTGGTGGTAGGCTTCCGCCACGTAGAATTGTTTGCCCGGTTCGATCCGCGTGGTCAGCGGTTTCTTGAAAGCGTGCGAGGCGTTTAGCTGCACAATGTACTGCTCCGCCACCGCTTGCTGCTGCGCCGTTTGCGGGAAGATGGCGGAGCGGTACTGCGTGCCGGTATCCGGTCCCTGGCGATTCAGCTGCGTTGGATCGTGCGCCACCGAGAAGAAAATCTGCAGCAGCTTGCCGTAGCTGATTTGCCTCGGGTCGTAGGTGATCTTCACCGATTCCGCGTGGCCGGTGTCGCCGCTTTCGACCGCTTCATAGCTGGCGTTGCGCTCATTGCCGCCGGAGTAGCCGGAGACGGCGTTGCTCACGCCCTTCACGTGCTGGAACACGCCTTGTACGCCCCAGAAGCAGCCGCCTGCGAAGATGGCGGTGGCGGTTTGCGCGCCACCCGCCGGTTCATCGACAACCGGCGGCGCGATCACGGTCGCCGATTCCGCCTGTTGGCAGCCCACGATGATGAAGAAGGCGAGTACGCCGCCCATTGCATTGATGCTGTTCATTGTCGTTCTCCTCGTTCAGGACTCGCCGGGGACGAAGCTGAGCGCCACGCCATCGATGCAGTAACGCAGGCCGGTCGGCTCCGGGCCGTCGTCAAACACGTCGCCCAGATGGCTGCCGCAGCGGCGGCATACCACCTCCACGCCGTACATGCCCAGCGACGAGGTCCTGCTGGTGATGACGCCACGGTCCAGCGGCTTCCAGAAGCTCGGCCAGCCAGTGCCGCTGTCGAATTTATGCTTCGACGAGAACAGCGGATTCTGGCAGCCGGCGCACAGGAATTTGCCCGCGCGGTGCTCCTTGTACAGCGGGCTGCTGAAAGGCCGCTCGGTGCCATGCTTGCGCAGCACGTCGTACTGGGCGGGCGTGAGTTGGGCGCGCCATTCGGCGTCGGTGCGGCTGACTTCCCAGGCGGCGGCGGGGGCGGCGACGCCGCCGCGGTAAGCGATGCCGGCCAACAGCGCGGCGCCGCCGGTCAGGATGAAAGAACGTCTCGATGTCATGCGGTCCTCCGTATGGGGAATAACGATGGAGCGTATTCTGCGCCGGCAGTGCTGACGAAATCCTCACGTAAACTTAAACTAATTGTGACACTTTCGCGCCGCGTATTGCGGCACAATGACGGACATGGACAACAAACGTGTACTCATCGTCGAGGACGATATGCATATCGCCGACCTGCTGCGCCTGCACCTTCAGGATGAAGGGTATCAGGTGACGCATTGTGCCGACGGCACGCAGGGCCTGGCCCAGGTGCGCACCGGCGGCTGGGATGCGCTCATCCTCGACATCATGCTGCCGGGCGTGGATGGACTGGAGATCTGCCGTCAGGCGCGTGCGATGACCACCTACACGCCGATCATCATCACCAGCGCGCGCTCCAGCGAAGTGCATCGCATCCTCGGCCTGGAACTGGGCGCGGACGACTATCTGCCCAAGCCATTCTCCGTGCTGGAACTGGTGGCGCGCGTCAAAGCGCTGCTGCGGCGGGCCGACGCCATGTCGCGCAACCAGCGCGGAGAAGGCGGGGCGCTGGAGCTGAACGGTGTGCGCGTCGATCCGATCACGCGTCAGGCGCAGTTGAACGGCGCCGCGCTGGACCTGACGCCGCGCGAATTCGACCTGCTCTACTTCTTCATCAAGCATCCCGAAAAAGTGTTCTCGCGGCTGGACCTGTTGAATCAGGTTTGGGGCTACCAGCATGACGGCTACGAACACACGGTCAACACCCACATCAACCGCCTGCGCGCCAAGATCGAGGCTGATCCTGCCGAACCGAAACGCATCCTCACCGTGTGGGGCAAGGGCTATCGCTACGCCAGCGAGGCGGCATGAACCTGACGTTGTCGCAGCGCCTGTCGCTGGTCTTTTCGGTGCTGCTGCTGGCCTGCTGCGGCGCGTCCGCATGGCTGCAGATCCGCGCCAACATCATGCACGAGAAAGAAGTGGTACAGGGCCTGTCGCGCGGCCTGGCGCGCAGCATCGCGCTGGACGCGCAGTTGATGCGCGCCGAGGACGCGCAAGCGCTGGGTCCGGAGATGGTGCGCCGGCTGTTCAGTCGCCTGATGGACGTCAACCCCAACGTGGAAGTCTACCTGCTCGACATGGAAGGCAAAATCGTCGGCCATGCCGCGCCGGAGGGCAGCCTGAAACGCAACCACGTCAGCCTCGATCCGATTCGCCGCCTGCTGGCCAACGAGCCGTTGCCGATCCAGGGCGATGACCCGCGCAGCGACAACGGCCGCAAAGTGTTCAGTGCCGCCATGCTGCGCGCCGGCGAGAAAAAGGTCGGCTACATCTATGTCATTCTGCAAAGCGAAGAACACGACCGCCTCGCCGCGCGCGCCACCGCCAGCTCCGTGCTGCGTACCACCTTGTGGTCGATGGTGGTGGTGGCGGCGCTGGTGCTGATCGCCGGCCTGATTGGCTTCCGCCTGATCACCCGTCCGCTGCGCCGCCTGACGACCACCATGCGCCAGCTGGATACCAAGGCCGATCAACTGGCGCTGCCGGCGCCCGCCGCGGCCAGCCAGCGCGATGAAATCGCCGTGCTGGAACACGCCTTCGGCGACATGGCCGCGCGCATCAACGAGCAGTGGAACACCATGCGCCAGCTGGATCACGACCGCCGCGAGGTGGTGGCCAATATCTCGCACGACCTGCGCACGCCGTTGGGTTCTCTGCACGGCTACCTGGAAACGCTGTCGCTGAAGGATGACACGCTGACGGCGGCCGAGCGACAGCACTATCTCGGCATCGCCCTGTCGCAAAGCCAAAAAGTAGGGCGCTTGGCGCAGGCGCTGTTTGAGCTGGCGCGCCTGGAACACGGCTCGGTACAGCCGGAACTGGAGCCTTTCTCGCTGTCCGACCTGATACAGGACGTCTTCCAGAAATTCGAGCTGCAAGCCGGCGAGCGCCAGGTGCGGCTGATGGCGACGTTGCCGCATCCCGCGCCGATGGTGCGCGCGGACCTGGGCATGATGGAGCGGGTGCTGACCAATCTGCTGGATAACGCGATCCGCCATACGCCGGCTGGCGGCGAGGTGGAAGTGACGGTGGCGCCGGTGGTCAACGCCCAAGTCACGGTGACGGTCGAGGATACCGGCCCCGGTGTGCCGTCGGTGATGCGCGAAAATCTGTTCCGCCGGCCGGTCGCGCTACAAGGCGAATACCGCGTCGGTGGACTCGGACTATTGACGGTCAACCGCATCCTGCAACTCCATCACAGCAAAATCGAATTGGTCAGTGAGCCCGGTGTCGGCGCCGTTTTCCGCTTTACGCTGGATGCAGCGTAAGCGGCTGACGCCATTCGGTCAGATAGTGCTGCGGCGTTTTGCCGAGGATGCGGCGGAACATGGCGCTGAACGCGCTGGCGCTCGCATAGCCCAGCGCCGCCGCGATTTCGCCCACGCTCTGACCTTGGGCCAGCCGGCCGAAAGCCTCGGCCAGATGCACTTGCTGTACCCACTGGCGGTAATGCAGGCCGGTCTCCTTCGGGAACAGGCGAATCAGCGTGCGCGCGCTGGCGCCCACTTGGTCGGCCCATTGTTCGATATTCTTGTCGCTGCCCGGATCGGCCATGATGGCCGAACACACCGCCAGCAGGCGCCGGTCGCGCGGCCACGGAATGGCGATCGGCACCGTCGTCGCCGCCGCCAGCTCGGACAGGATCAGCATCGCCAGATGCTCGCCGCGTCCCGGCAGCGGATATTCGATCGGCTCCTCCAGCAGCGCCAGTATCAGTTCCCGCAGCAGCGGACTGACTTCGATCACGCGGCAGGTGTCGCCGAAGGCCGCCGCAGTCTGCGGCTCGATGTAGATCGAGCGCATCGACACCTTGCTGATCGCCGTCCAGTGGTGCATTACGCCCGGCGGTATCCACAGCGCGCGGCGCGGGGGTAGTATCCACATGCCGGCGTCGGTCAGCACGCGCATCATGCCTTGCGTGGCGTAGAGCAGTTGCGCGCGCTCGTGGTGGTGCGGCGTGCCCGAGATGCCGTGTTCCTCGTCACGCGAGATGGCGGTGACGACGCGCGGCACGCGTTGATAGTCGCGATGGTCCTTGCTGCGTGAGTGATCTGGCATTTGGCACTTAGTCGACGATTATTGGAATATCCAGAGATTGAAGCCATATTACACTTAAACCATCCCAAAACAACAAGGCTTTACATCATGACTACCGCTGCAATCAGCCGTCCTCACGGCGACACGGTCATGCAGATCCTCGGCGCGGTCGCGCTGGTGCACCTGCTGAACGACCTTACCCAGGCCATGCTGCCATCGATTTACCCGATGCTGAAATCGGAGTTTGGCCTGAGCTTCACCCAGGTCGGCCTGATCACGCTGACCTTCCAGTGCACCGCTTCCCTGTTGCAGCCGTGGATAGGCCTGTACACCGACAAGCGTCCGATGCCGTTCCTGCTGCCGATGGGGATGGTGGCCACGCTGATCGGCGTGCTGATGATGTCCTTCGCCTCCACCTTCCCGTCGCTGCTGGTGTCGGCGGCGCTGATCGGCGTCGGTTCCTCGACCTTCCACCCGGAAGCCTCGCGCGTGGCGCGTGCCGCCTCCGGTGGCCGTTTTGGCTTCGCGCAGTCGCTGTTCCAGGTGGGCGGCAATGCCGGTTCGGCGCTGGGGCCCGTGCTGGCGGCGGCGGTGATCATTGGTCGCGGTCAGGGCAACATCGCCTGGTTTGCGCTGCTGGTGCTGGCCGCGATCGTGGTTCTGGTGTACGTGAGCCGCTGGCATAGCCACCATCTGGCGCAGCCGAAGAAGGCTGCCGCCACCGCCGTGTCGCCGCTGCCGAAGGCGAAGGTGTATGGCGCCATGACGGTGCTGGCGCTGCTGGTCTTCTCCAAGTACATCTACATGTCCAGCCTGACCAGCTATTACACCTTCTACCTGATCGATAAATTCGGCGTGTCGGTGTCGAACGCGCAGATGTACCTGTTCCTGTTCCTGGCCGCCGTTGCCGCCGGCACCTTCATGGGTGGCCCGATCGGTGATCGCATTGGCCGCAAGCGCGTGATCTGGATGTCGATTCTCGGCGCCGCGCCGTTTACGCTGGCGCTGCCGTATGTGGGGCTGTTCTGGACCGCGGTGCTGTCGGTGGTGATCGGCTTCGTGATCTCGTCCGCGTTCTCGGCCATCGTGGTGTTTGCGCAGGAGCTCATGCCGGGCAAGGTTGGCATGGTGGCCGGCATCTTCTTCGGCCTGATGTTCGGCGTCAGCGGCATCGGCGCGGCGGCCATGGGCCACATCGCCGACATCAAGGGCATCGCCTATGTGTATCAGCTGTGCTCTTACCTGCCGCTGTTGGGCATCCTGACGGTGCTGCTGCCGCATATCGAGCAGCCGAAGCACCGTTGAGTTGATCAGGCGTCGATGAAGCGCATCTTGAAGTTGCGGCCTTTGATGGCGCCGAAGTCGCCGCCCAGAGGATTGCCTTTGTTCAGCCGCGCAAAGGCGTCGTAGGCCACGCGGCGGTCGATGGCGACGTAGGTCTGGAACTCGGTCACGTTGATCTTGCCGACTTGTTCCTTGCTCAGACCAGCGTCGCCGGTCAGCGCGCCCAGCACGTCGCCTGGGCGCAGCTTGTCCTTTTTGCCGCCGGAGATCACCAGCGTCATCATCGGTGCCGGATCGACGCCGTATTCGTTGTCATCCAGGCTGCTCAAGTCGAACCAGTTGACCGGCTGGCCCTGATATTCTTCGATCAGCTTGACCCATTTTTTCTCGTTCGGCGCGCACAGCGACAACGCCAGGCCTTGTTCGCCGCCGCGGCCGGTGCGGCCGACGCGGTGGATGTGCACCTCGGTGTCCTTGGAGACGTCGACGTTGATCACCGCTTCCAGATTCGGGATGTCCAGGCCACGCGCGGCAACGTCGGTGGCCACCAGTACAGAGCAGCTACGGTTGGCGAACAGAATCAGGATCTCGTCGCGCTCACGCTGTTCCAGTTCACCGTACAGTGTCAGTGCGGAGAAGCCCTTCGATTGCAGATGCTCGACCAGTTCACGGCACTGCACCTTGGTGTTGCAGAAGGCGATGGCCGATACCGGCTTGTAATGGCCCAGCAGGCGCGCCACCGCTTCGTTGCGCTGGTCGAAGCCGATCTCGAAGAACAGTTGTTCGATCTGGCTGTTGTCGTGCTGCGCCTCGACGGTGACTTCGACCGGATCGACCAGGAAGTCGTCGGTGGCGCGACGGATATCGTCCGGGTAGGTGGCCGAGAACAGCAAGGTCTGGCGGCGTTTCGGGCAGGCGCTGACGATGCCGGCGATTTCGTCGTAGAAGCCCATGTCGGTCATGCGGTCCGCCTCGTCCAGCACCAGCGTGCTGACTTTGGACAGGTCCAGCGTCTCGCGGCCCAGGTGGTCGCGCACGCGGCCCGGCGTGCCGACCACGATGTGGGCGCCATGCTCCAGCGAGGCGATTTGCGGGCGCATCGGCGAGCCGCCGGTCAGCACCAGCACCTTGACGTTGCCGGTCGAGCGGGCCAGGCGGCGCAGCTCACCGGCCACCTGGTCGGCCAGCTCGCGGGTAGGGCACAGCACCAGCGCCTGCACGGCGAACCACGCCGGATTCAGCTTGGCCAGGATGCCGATGCCGAAGGCGGCGGTCTTGCCGCTGCCGGTCTTGGCCTGGGCGATCAGGTCGCGTCCCTCCAGCACCGAGGGCAGGCTTTGCGCCTGGATCGTGGTCATCTCCTTGTAGCCGAGCGAGTCGAGGTTGTCCAGGAAGGCGGAATTCAGCGGCAGGCTGGCAAAGGAGGTGGAAGTCATGGTGGTGGACCCTGTTCTAAAAGGATGTGGGCACAGTCTAACAGGCTAACAGTCGCCTGGCCCACTGTGCGGGCGGTGTTTGTGAGGTGTACAGCGCGTGTGCCGTATCAGTCACGCTTCCATACCGGCAAACCGGTAAGGTCGAGATTCTCGTCGCGGACCCAGAGCGGCAGACCGGTGGTGTCGGTCGGCTCCAGCAGTTCCAGTTGCTCCTGCTTGAGCGAGGCGCGGCGCGCGCGCGGCGGCGGCGAGCGCTTGGTTTCCGGTTCGAGCGGCGCGGCGGGAGCAAAGCCGGGCAGATCGAACGTCGCGTTATCTTTTTTATCTCTCATCGGGGAAAAACAAAAGCCCGGCTGTATCAGTCGGGCTTGGTAACTTACTTTGATTGCGCGCAGTTTAACACAAAGCGCAATCTCAACGGAAGCTCAGGGTCCCCGTCAGGTCGCCCGGCGGCGTGGCGTGGCGGACGGCGAAGGCTTCGTTGCGCTTCTTCAGGCCTTCCAGCAGCGGCAGGTCGTGCAGACGGGTGATGAAGCGCATGATCGACGTGGTGTCGTAGAAGTTGTGGTCCACATGGCCTTTTTTCGCGAACGGCGAAATGACGATGGCCGGAATGCGCGAGCCCGGCCCCCAGCGGTCGCCCTTCGGCGGCGCCACGTGATCCCACCAGCCGCCGTTTTCGTCGAAGGTGATCACCACCAGCATGTTCTTGAACTGCGGCGACTTCTTCAGGTGCTCGACGACGTTGGCGATGTGGGCGTCGCCCGATTCGATG
The DNA here is from genome assembly GCF_009857505.1 of Duganella lactea. GTDB lineage: Bacteria > Pseudomonadota > Gammaproteobacteria > Burkholderiales > Burkholderiaceae_D > Rugamonas > Rugamonas lactea. Next base: position 163,440 of record NZ_WWCP01000007.1, on the reverse strand, counting down.
TCCGAGTAGCCGGCGTGCAGATTCAGATTGCCCTGCGGCTTGTAGAAGGTCACGGCCGGCAGCTTGCCCGCCAGCGCGTCGGCGATGAATTTGTTGGAGATCGGGCTGTCACCCAGGCCGCCGTCGCGCAAGTGCTCCTCGCGCTCCTTGGTGCCGGGCGCGAACTGCTTGAAATAGTTGAACGGCTGGTGGTGATACTGGAAGTTTGGCTTTTCGCCGCCACCACGCGCGTCCAGCGCCGCCTGCCACGCGCCGCCGTACCACGCCCAACTGATCTTCTTGCGCGACAGCAAATCGCCGATGGTGTCGTAGGTTTGCGGCGGCAGCGTGCTGGCGTCCTTCGGATCGGCGTGCAGCGGATCGCCGTCGTAGGCCGGACGGATATAGCTTGGCTGATACGGCGGCGCCATGGTGTTGACCGCGTAGCCGTCCGGCGTGATGGCGCCGTTGTTGACGAATTGCGGGTGGCCGTCCATCGCCGATGCCGGCGAATCCTTGGTGACGGACAGGCGGTAGCCGGTGGGGCCGTCGTCCAGCACGACGATCTTCTTCTTGGCCGCGGTGTCCTTGGCGTCGAAGTATTCCGGCACGCGGCCGCTGATCAGGAACTGGTGGTTCAGGTAGGAGCCGCCGAAAGCCGCCATGAAGAAGTTATCGCACAGCGTGTACTGTTCGGCGATTTTCCACAGGCCGAGGTTTTTATTGGTCTCGCCGTAATAGCCCATCACCATGCCGCCGGTGTTGCCCCAGGCGGCGAAACCATCGTTCTTGCCGCCGTTTATCTGCATCTGGTTCTGATAGAACAGGTGCCACAGGTCGCGCGTGATGACGGCTTCCGGCAGCGGCTTGCCTTCGGTGTCCACCAGCTTGAACGGGCCGTTCGGCAGGTTCTTGATGTCGTCTTCCTTGATGGCGTATTTTTTACCGCCGATGTCCTGGGTGTTGGGCACCATGCCGCCCCAGACTTTCGGCAGCGACGGCAGCACCGAACCATCGCGGTCGCGCTGTGCGCAGGCGGCGGTCGGCGCTGCCGACAGCGGGCTGGCGGTGCCGGGGAAATTGGCGAACAGGTTGTTGAAGCTGCGGTTCTCCAGATAGATCACCACCACGTTCTTGATATTGGCTTTGAGCTTATCGTCGAGCGAGCCTTTGGCTACGGCTTTCGCTGGCGCGGCGTCTGCCAGAGCCGGCAGGGTGGACGCCAGGCCGGCGGCGCCCGCAGCCTGGAAGATGCGGCGACGCGAAGGATTGGCGGGAGCATCTTGCGCTTGTTGTTCTGCTACTGGTTCTTGATCCTTCACGCGGGCCTCCTGGCTAAACGAAAAATCCGATTGTGCCAGCTTTGCGTGAGATTGGGTATGGGTGCAGCTTAAAGCTTAAACGACAAAGGGACGGCAGTCGATCGGGATATCGATCAGGAAGGTCGTGCCGCTCGCCGCAGAACTATCCACCGCCACGCTGCCGCCATGGCTTTCCGCAACGCTCTTCACAAACGGCAGGCCAATGCCCCAGCCGTTTTTGTCACGGATGCCGCCATCGCGCCACAGGTATTCAAAAATATGTTCGTGGTTGTCGGAGGGGATAGGGTTGCCGGAGTTATGCACTGAAAGCAGCATGCGGCCATGTGCTTCATCAATCTTGATCTGCACGCCGTTGCCGTCGCCATACTTGCCGGCGTTGATAACCAGGTTTTCCAGCGCGCGGCGCAAGGAGTTCTGGCACCAGTAGCCGGTGAGCGAACTACCGATGACGGAGCATGCGGCATCATTGCTGACGCTGGCGTCGCTGCAAACCGCGTTGGCCAATTTCAGCACGTCAAACTCCGACAATTCCAGCGGCAATTTTGGGCCGCGATTAAAACTCAGGGCGTCCAGCAACTCCTCGATCATTGTGCCTAGCCGTTTGCCGTTATCCAGAATCTTCCTGGCGATGCCCGGGGTTTTTTCAGGCGTGGTCCCGATGGTGAGAATGTGCGCGGCGGTGACCACCACGGACAAAGGGCTGCGCATGTCATGCGATAAGGCGGCCGCCATCTTGTGCCGGAACGACTTGTGCATCTCGGTGAACTTGCGGATCGATTCGCGCACCGCGTTGTCGATCGAGCTGTTGACAATGCTCCACTCGGCACGGCTCAAGGTAACGCCTTGTTCGTCCGCGACACGGGAAAAAGCGTCCCTGAACAGCTGATACTCGTGGACGATCTGTTCCGGCTCGTAGGACGTCATGCGCGCGCGCTCGTCGCCATGGGCCGCCGCGATATCGGTGTTACTGGTGGCATCCGTGCGCGGATGGTTCGGAGTCAACGCTTCTGCAATATTGTCGTAAAAAACAGGCAGCGTATTGAGCAGGGTAGGGTGCAAAATGTGCTGCGCGCCTTTGATCAGCAGGCGTACCTGGGCTTCCCACTCCGCGAATACAGCGTCGCGCATGGACAGCACTTGCTTCGAGGTTGCCGATAGCCCGTTCTGATTTAATTTTTGATCTGACGCCAGCATGTGAATGCCCTTTTGCTATGTCTATGCCAAATAATTGAGAGCACGTGCTAGAGCGGGCGAGGACGAGGGCCACTAAGCGCTGTCGCTGTTCATGATACACAGAATGCCTCTCGAATGGAGAAGATCGGCAATTCCCGTCGCATATGTAATGCTCAGCAGCACGTTTTGCAACGTCGCAGCAATTGAAAAAGCCGTTGATTCTTCAAGAGAATCAACGGCTTATCGTATTCTGGTTGCGGGGACAGGATTTGAACCTGTGACCTTCGGGTTATGAGCCCGACGAGCTGCCAGACTGCTCCACCCCGCGTCTGAGGCATGTATTATATAGAGCTTTGCCGCGATGCGCAAGTCCTGCTTTTCGGCGGTTTTTCAGCTACTTACGCTGCCCCCAATCTCCACAGCGATGTGACCTCGGCGGCGCGGGCGGCGTGCAGCGGATCGGTGGCGTCGGCGGCGCGCGGATGGACCGGGCGGACATCGGTTCGGTCCAGCACTTTGAGGCCGGCGGCGGCGATCCATTCCAGCAGCTGTTCGCGGGGACGCAGGCCGAGGTGCTCGGCCAGGTCGGACAGGATCAGCCAACCTTCGCCGCCCGGCGTCAGGTGTGACGCCAGACCGGCCAGGAAGCCGCGTAGCATGCGGCTGTCCGGATCGTACACGGCGTATTCGATCGGCGAGCTTGGCCGCGCCGGCACCCAGGGCGGATTACAGACCACCAGCGGCGCCCGGCCTTCGGGGAACAGATCGGTCACTTGCAGCTCGACTTTGCCGTCGAGACCCAGTAGCGCCAGGTTTTCGCGCGCGCAGCTCAGCGCGCGTTGGTCCTGGTCGGTGGCGACCACGCGGGCGATGCCGCGCTTGGCCAGCACCGCCGACAGCACGCCGGTGCCGACGCCGATGTCGAACGCCAGATTGGCGCCTGCCGGCAGCTGCGCATCGGCCACCAGTTGCACATATTCGCCGCGCACCGGCGAGAACACGCCGTAGTGCGGGTGGATGCGCGCGCCCAGCGCCGGAATCTCGACGCCGCTGCGGCGCCATTCATGCGCGCCGATCAACCCAAGCAGCTCGCGCAGCGAGGCGATGAACGGTGCTTCGTAGCGGCCATACGCTTCATTGCAGGCCAGCTTGACGTCCGGCGCGCGGCGCAGCGGAATGGTGTAGCCGTCGTCGAAAGGAATCAGCAACATGGCCAGCGTGCGGGCGCGCTGCGATTGCGCCTGACGGTGCAGATGGAAGGCTTCGGTCGGCGAGGCCGGCACTTTTGGTGCTTTGGCTTTTTTGCCCGACTTGCCTTTGTGGTCGGCGCGGCGTGCCAGCGCCTGGAGCAATTGGCGGGCGTTCTGGAAGTCGCCGCGCCACAGCAGCGCGGTGCCTTCGCAGGCGAGTCGATACGCGGTGTCGGCGTTGGTGGTGTCGTCGGCGATGACGACGCGTTTCGGCGGCGGCATGCCGGCTTCGGAACGCCAGCGCGCGGAGCGCTGTTCGCCGTTCTCCTCCCAGTGAATGTGCGGTGGAAGCGGAGAGGAGGTCTGTTCGGGCATGGAGGGCGATCGGTAAAATAGGGAGGCGCCACGCGAAGTTGCGTGGCGCGGAGCCGCTATTATACCGATGCGCTGTCGGATGCTGGCTTGGCCGCTTCGGCGCCGGCGTCGGTGTCGGCTGCCGCTGGCGCTTTCGGCTCGGCGTCGGTGACGCCGGCTGCCGCCTTGGCCTTGTCGGCGGCGGTTGGTTGGCTGTAGGTGTTGGCGTCCTTGCTGTCGACCAGATTCAGCAAGCGCAAGGACAGATTGCGCAGCGTGCCGCGGTCGATGCTGTCGTCGGACTTGTTGCTGCCGCCTTGACCGTTGCTGGCGAGGGCGGTTTGCAGGTTGCGGCCGATCAGCTGGAACAGGTCCGCCAGCGTGCCGGGGAAGTCGAGATTCGGCAGTTGCATCACCGGCAGGTCCTTGGTATCGGTGGCTTGATCCGGCTTCTGCAGGTTGTCGGTCTTGCTGGTCTGGCTGGCCGCCGCACTCAGTTCGGCGTTGTACTGCACTTCCACTTCAAAATCGAACTTGCGACCGTCGGCGGTGGTGATGGTGCCTTTGCCGATGAAGTGCGAGCTGTCGGTCAAGCTGAAGGCCGCCGCGTTGGTGACGTTGCCGCCGCTGCGCGTCTGCTGCACGCCGGCGGCGAAGCTGGAGCTGGTTTCCAGGCTGGCGGAGTCAAAGTCGATCACCGCGCCCTTGGCGTTATCGCCGAACAGCGTCTGCGCGAAGCTGTTGACGAAGTCCTGGGCGAAATCCACCGTGGCGTTGCCGACCGAGGCCACGCGGCTGCTCAGGTCTAGCGGGTTGCCGGAGACCTTGGCCGGCGTACCGGCTTGCGTTTTTTGCAAAGCCGTCGCCTTGCTGTCGTTGGTCTGGCTGCCGGTGTACAGCGACGGCAGGCGGTTGCCCAGATTGGAGATGATAGACATGATGGATCCCGTTCGATAATACTTCTACAACTCTTTAACGGTCTATCATTTCAATACTTGAGGGCCCGCGTGCAATTTAGTGGTGGTGGGTCCAGCCTTCCGGCGCGGCCAGATAGGATGCCACGGCGTCTTTCTGCCCGATGGCGTGGTGACGCACTTCGCCACACGTGCAAACGCCAACGTAAGGCTGGATGTGCGAGCAGGCCGAGACCTTTTGCAGGCGGACCTGCACGGCTTTGGCGCACTTTGCGCATTTGAAGGTGAGGGTGCGTGGTGCTTTTAACATGATTGCCTGATTGCGTAAAAATTCAAAGGCGGGATTTTATCATTCACGCAAAGAGGTCGAGGCCGGGGCGGTTGGCGGGCCCGCTCTGGTAGGCGCGCTTCGCCATTTCGGCGCGGGCCTGCATTTCCATTTGCTGCGCCTGCGCCGCCGCTGCGCGGTCGGGACCCGACGGTTCGGCCGGGGCCAGCGCCGCCGCCTGGATGGTGCGCGCGCGCGTGGCGGTTTCCTCCGGCGTTGCGCCGGGCGAGGTGTCGATACTGACCTCGCCGCCGATGGCGTAGTTCACGCCATTCGGGCCGCGCTGATAGGTGTAGGAAGCCCCGGAGGTCGCCAGTCCACCGGCGGCGGCCAGGTGCGCCTGTTCGTGCTGGCGCACTTCAAGGTCGCGCGCCTTGAGCTGTTGGAGCATGGCTTGCGCTTCGGGCGATAGTTCGGTGATGGCGGAAGCGGATGGCGTGGCTTTTTCTGCCGGCGCAGAGGAAGACACCGGCGGCACGCTGTACCCCGGAGACAGACTGGCGGAACTCGGTAGGATGGCGCCGATGCTCATGTTGTGGCCTCGCTGGAGACCCAATCATAGCACCGGCGCGGCTTACATGACGCTAATTGTGCTGCGACCGCCGGCCGCCGGCTGGACCAGAATCCGGGCCGATATCCGCTCCGTCATTTCCTGCACGTGGGAGATGACGCCGACTTTGCGGCCCATCGCCTGTAGCCCATCGAGGGCGTCCATGGCCACGCGCAGGGTGTCGGCATCCAGGCTGCCGAAGCCTTCGTCGATGAACAGCGATTCAACGCGCACGCGGTTGGAGGACAGCGAGGCCAGTCCCAGCGCCAGCGCCAGCGACACCAGGAACGATTCGCCGCCGGATAGCGAGTGCACCGAGCGCATTTCGCCGCCCATGTCCTGGTCGCGCACCAGCAGCGCGAGCGATGGCGCGGCGTTGTTCGGGATGCGTTCCAGCTGGTAGCGGCGCGACAGGTGGTTGAGGTGGGCGTTGGCGTAGCCCAGCAGGACGTCCAGCGTGAACTGCTGGGCGTAGTTGCGGAAGCGTTTGCCGTCGGCGGAGCCGATCAAGTCGTCCATCCGCGCCCAGCGCTGGGCGATGGCTTCCTGCTGCTCGATGTCGGCCAGCATGGCGTGCGAGCGGCGGCGCTTGTCGTCGTCCTGCGCCAGTGTGAGCTGCAAGGCTGCGGCGTGATCGCTGGCGGTTTTGCGCTCGGCCTGCAGGGCGTTGAGCGCCGCCACCACGGCGTCGATCGGCGATTCGGCCGGCGCTGGCGGCGGCTCGGCTTCGGACAACAGATCGGCCGGTGCGGCTTGGCTTTCCTCGGCTGGTGCAGTCGTGGCCCGCGAAGGTGGGGCGCTCAACTGGTGCTGTTCGCGCTGGCGCCGGCGCTCCTGCAGTACTGTGGTGGCCTGATCGACGACGCGCGCCAGCGACTGCAAGGCGTTGCGTTCGGCGGCGATGTCGTCGGCCGGAACAGCGAGCAGCTCGCGCAGTTGCTCCAGGTCGCGCAGGCCGGCGTCGGGTTGGCTTTGCTGAAATGCGGCCAGCCACGCGGCCAGGCGTTCGGCGGCGGCGGTGGCGGCGGTTTGCAGCGCCGTCAGTCGCTGGTTGGCCTGCACCAGCGCTTCGTCGGCCCGCGTGCGTGCCTGCGTGGCTTGTTGGGCGGCCTGCTGGCTGGCGGCGTGGCGCGCCTTGGCGGCGTCGATGGCCGCTTGCAGCGCGGTTTCGACATCGCGCACTTCCTTGCCACCCCACATGGCCATGCGCTGTTCCTGACTGGCCTTGAGCGCGGCGTCGGCGGCGGCGAAAGTCTCGCGGGCGGCGAGGGCATGCTGGCTGGTGACGTACCAGGCGTCGCCCAGCGCCTTCAGCTCGACCTCAAAGCCGGCCAGCGCGGCGGCGCGCTGGTCGTAGCCGGCGCGTTGCGCCAGCCATTGCTTGCTCTCGGCCTGACGCGCTTCGTAGAACCGCGCCGGGCCGGATTTCCAGTCTTCCTTCCACTCTTCGCTTGGAATGTCGCCGCCGCTGAAGGCCGCGTCCAGATCGGACAGCAGCCCGCTCAACACCAGCGCCACTTCTATGCGCTGGTCTTCCAGCCCTTTGTATTCGGTATTGGCTTGCGCCAGCGCGGTCTTGGCGGTGGCCGCCACGGTTTGCAGGCGCGTATGCTCGGCGGCGGCGCGCTCGTAGGCGGCTTGCGCTTGATCGCGCGCGACGCGGGCGGCGTGCAAGGCGCGCTCCTGCTGCTCGACCATCTGCAGGGCGTTGTATGCCTCGTGCAGTTGCGCGGTGAACCACGCGGTGCGCTCGGCCTCCGGCGGCAGCTCGCTGCCGGCGACCAGCGGATGCGCCGACCACGCGGCGCGCACGCGCTCCAGGTGCTGCTGCACCGAACGCTGTTCGGCGGCCAGCACGTTCAACTGATCGGCGCTGGTTTGCGCGGTGGCGCTTTGCGCTGCTTGATGCTTGACGTTGGCCTCCATCTGCTGGCGGCTGCGCGCCACATCGCCTTGCAGTTCGCGCAGCATGGTTTGCAGGCTGTCGTCGGCGTGGCGGTATGGATGGTCTTTCGCGCCACAGACCGGGCAGGGCGTGTCGTCTTCCAGCGTCTGGCGCAGCGATTCGACGCTGGCGGCGGTGGCGGCTTCCGCCAGTTTGAGCGAGCGCTCGGCCTGCGAGAAGGTGGCCATGATGGCGATGCCTTGCTGCTGCGCGGCGGCCAGTTGCGCCTCGGCGGCGGCCATGGTCTGGCGCAGCTGCGCCGATTGCGCTTCAATTTGCGCGTGGCGGGTCTGGCGGGCTTCGAGGTCCAGCCAGATTTTTTCCGCGCTGGTCAGCAGGTCGCGATGCCGCTCCCACCCGGTGCGCGATTCGCGCAGCTGTTCCACCGGATACAGGGCCATTTCCTGCGCCGCTTGCTGGCGCTGGAGGTCCAGCGTTTGCAGGGCTTGCGCCGCACCGGCCAGCTTGGCGCTGGCGTCGGCTTCCTCGTCGCGGTGCAATTGCGCGTTGCGCTGAACGCGCGCCAGGCCGCCGTGCAGGCGCTCAGCCTGCGCGGCGGCCTGGCCGGCCTGCACGAACAGCACGTCCCAGCGCTCCCATTGTTGGGCGAGCGTCTTCCATTGGGTGTGCTGCTCCAGCCATGTCGCGCCGGCCTGCTGCTGCGCCGCCAGACGGGCGTGCCCGTTCTGGCGCGCTTGCAGCGCGGCTTTGGCGCCGGCGTTGGCCTGGTCGGCCTTCTCGCTGGCGGCGGATGCCTGACGCCAGGCGGGCAGCATGGCTTCGATGCGGGCGTCCAGTGCTTTGGCCTGGTCCAGTTGCGGCGCGGCGGCGCGTTGCGCGGCTTCGGCTTCCTGCTGACTGGCGGCGGCTTGCGCCTGGGCGGCGTTGGCTTGCGCGAGCGCGTCCGCCGCCTGTTGCGCATACTGCGTGCTGGCGGCAATGGCGTTCTGCGTGGCGGCGATGTCGGCGTCGATGCGGCGGATATCGTCGTCCAGCGGGCGCGCCGGCTGCACCGCGTCTATCCGCGACAGGGCGGCATGGCGTGGCGCGGCTTCTTCCACCGCCGTTTGCGCGGCCACGCAGGCCTGTTGCGCGGCGTGTTCTTCCTGCGCCAGTTTGTCGGCTTGCTGGTGCCAGCGCAGTTCCTGTTCCAGTGTCGCCTTCTGCTGGTCCAGTGCTTGCAGCGCGACGGCGGCGTCCGTGCTTTGCGCTTCGATCCCTGCGCGCTGGTCGGCGGTCAGCGGTTTCTGGTCCGCCAGCCGCAGGTTAAGTTTTTGCAGCGCGGCCTGTTCCAGCTTGTTGCGCTCGAAAGCGCGGATGGAGATTTCGGAATAGATGGTGCTGCCGGTCAGCGTCTCCAGCAGTTCGCCGCGCTCGTTGTCCTCGGCCTTGAGGAAGGCCGAGAACTCGTTCTGCGCCAGCAGCACGGCACGGGTGAACTGTTCGAACGACAGGCCAATGCGCTTTTCGATTTCGGCTTTGACCTCGGTCTTGGTGGCGCCGATCTGCTGTTCCGAAGGTAGCAGCTTGAGCGACATGGTGGTCGGCTGCAAAGCGCCTTCCGCCTTGGTGCGCGAGCGCCGCACGCTCCAGCGCGCGCGATAGGTGGCGCCGTCACTGCCGACGAAATCGACTTCGGCGTAGCCTTCTGCGGTACCCCTGCGCAGCAGCGTGCGCGGGTCCTGCGTGGAGACGGTTTCGCTGCCCACGTCGGCCAGGTAGTTGCGGCCGGCCACGCGCAGCAGGCGCGGGGTGGCGTCGTACAGGGCCAGGCACAGCGCGTCCAGCAGCGTGCTTTTGCCAGCGCCGGTCGGACCACTGATGGCGAACAGACCGGTGGAAGCCAGCGGCTCGGACTCGAAATTGACGCTGAATTCATCGGCCAGCGAGGCCAGGTTCTTACCGCTGATTTTCAGGATTCTCATGGCAGCATCAACTCCGCGAAGGCGCTCAGTTGATCGGCCGGCGCTTCATTGCCGAAGCGCTGCGCGTAGAGCTGTTTGAAGATGTCGTCGGGCTTGAGCTTTTCCAGCTGGTCGAGCGTCATCACCTCCTTGTCGATCGAGGACGTGCGGGCTGCGGTCGAGGTTTCGATTTTCGCCAGCCGCACATGTTTGCCGTCCAGCGCCGCCTCGATGCGCGCGCGCAGGCCGGGCTCCGGCTGCTCCAGCAGCACGCGCACTTCCAGATACGGCTGCTGCTCGGCCGGTGCCTCCGGTGGTGCCAGCGCCGCCAGTTCTTCCAGCACCTGCGTCAGCGGCGCCGGTTTGGACGGCACCCGCAGCAGCTCGACCGCGCGCGGCACCGGCACCGGGACGATCTCGCGCACGGCGGCGCCATCCAGATCGATGCGCAAAATCTGGTGGGCGTAATTGACCTCGGCAAACGACAGCGGCAGCGGACTGCCGCTGTAGCGGATGTGTTCCTGTTTGCCGACCTGCTGCGCCAGATGCAGGTGGCCCAGCGCCGCGTAGGCAATGGCCGGATCGAAGATCCCCGCCGGCAGCATCTCGGTGCCGCCGATGACGATGCGGCGCTCGGAATCGCTGGACATCTGGCCATCCACCATGTGGCAATGTCCCATGGCGACGATGGCCTGGCCGTCCTGCCGTTGGCTTTGCGCCAGCGCGAACGCCTGCTGGTAGAGCAGGGCGATACCTGCCAGATAAGGATCGACGCCCTCCTCGGGCGCCACGCGCGGCACGTCGCCGGGACGCAGGAATGGCACGGCCAGGCACCACGCCTCCACCTCGCCACCACGGCCGGTCAGCGGCAGCACCAGCGGCGCGACATCAATCTCGCCATCGGCCTGGCGCTGCGCGGCGCCCACCACGCGCGTGCCGTGCGCTTCCAGCAGCGGGCCGGGGGCGTCCAGCCGTCCCGGCGAATCGTGGTTGCCGGCGATGATGATCAGGTTCAGATGCGGCACGCGCTCCTTCGCCTGGCGCAGGAAGCGATACAACTGCTTCTGCGACGCCGCCGACGGGTTGGCGCTGTCGTAAATATCGCCGGCGATCAGCAGCGCGTCGGCCTGTTCGGCGACAATGGCGTCGAGCAGCCAGTCCAGAAAGCACTGGTGTTCGTGATGACGCTCGAAATTATGCAGGGATTGGCCGAGGTGCCAGTCGGAGGTGTGCAGCAAACGCATGGAAAAAGGGGTTCAAAACAGCCGGAAAGCGCCAATATAGCGCAAGCGGCCGGGCTCCGGTTTGATTTATGCCGGGTTGACCGCCGGTGCGTGCAGCATCTGGCCGGCGCGGAAGGTGTTGCGGCCGGCCTGTTTGGCCTCGTATAGCAGGATGTCGGCGCGGTTCAGCAACTCGGCGGGGCTGACCTCGTCGTTGCGGTAGAAGGTCAGGCCGATGCTGGTCGAGATCGACACCAGCGTGCCATCCAGGTCGAAATCGGCCTGCATGGCGGCGACGATCTTGGCCGCCAGCGCCGCCGCGTCGTCCACCCGGTGGATGCGCTCCATGATGATGGTGAATTCGTCGCCGCCAAGCCGGGCGATGGTATCGCTGGCGCGCATGGTGTGCGTCAGGCGCGCCGAGAAAGCCTTCAGCAGCGCGTCGCCGACGGCATGGCCGAAGGTGTCGTTGACCGGCTTGAAACGGTCGATATCCATGTACATCACCGCCATCAGATGGTTGTTGGCGCGCGCGGCGAGCATCGCGTCTTGCAGCTTTTGCAGGAAGCCGGCGCGGTTGGTCAGGCCGGTCAGGGCGTCGACCTGCGACAAGCGCAGCAGCCGTAGCTGCTCGCGCTTTTGCTCAGTGATGTCCTGCCGCATGACGTGGACGCCGATCACCTTGACGCCGTCCTCATCGCGCTGCGGGATGTAGACCACCTCATAGGTGCGCTCCTCGGCGCCGCTGTTGTCGTCCTCTTCGAACGTCAGTGTTTCGCCTTGCAGCGCGCGCCGCACGTAGGGTTCCAGCGCGGCGTAGCGCGCCTCGCTGATGGTGTCGCGGAGGTTGCGGCCCAACACCGTGGCATCGTCGCGGTTGAACTCGCGCTCGTAGGCGATATTGTGGAAGCGGTAGACCAGTTCCGCGTCCACGTAGGCCACCATGGCCGGCAGCGTGTCGGCGATGGTGCGCAGGCGCGACTCGCTTTCGCGCAGCGCCATCACCGATTTGCGCACATGGGTGATGTCGTCCACCGTGCCGACATAGCCGTAAATCTTCCCGTCCACCAGCATGGCGGCGATCTTGAACGAGACCCAGATGATCGCGCCGTCCGGATGCACGCAGCGCAGCGTGTCCTGGTACGGCAAGCGGGTGTGCGCCATGTGCGCCAGTGCCTTCCTGAGCACCGCGCGGTCCTGCGGATGCACGGCGCGCATCCAGGCGTCGCCCAGCGCCTCCTCGCGCGTCAGGCCGGTGATCAGTTCATAGCTGCGGTTGACGTAGGTGCAGTGGCCGGTGGCGTCGGCGCGCAGCAAGCCCAGTGGCGAGGCATCGTTGACCGCCGTGAGTTCGGCCTGGTGCTGGCGGGCCGCCAGTTCAATCGCCTTGCGCGAGGTGATGTCGCGCACGTTGACGGCCACGCCGTCGGTGATCGGCACGATCTGGTGCTGCAGCCACCGCACTTCGCTGTCGGGCAGGAAGTCGACCTCGAATTCCTCTTCCAGCGGCTGGCGCGATTCCAGCACATGGCGATATTTCTCGACGAAGCCCTGGGCGTGCAGCGCCGGCATCACCTCCAGCAGCCGCTTGCCCTGGAGCGCGGCGCTGCTTTGGCCCATCAGCTGCGCGCCGCGTTCATTCAGGTCGGCGATGGTGAAGTCGAGGATTTCGCGCCGCGCGCCGCGCATGCGGCAGGCCTTGAACAGATAGACCGCGTCCAGGCTGGCGTTGGCGGCGGCGCGCAGCATCAATTGCGCCTCGATCACCATGCTGGCGCTGCGGCGCAGCCGCTGCGCCTGCTGCATCAGCAGGTAAACGAACAGCAGCACCAGCGCCGACGCCACGGTGGCGACGGCGTAGTACATATCGCGACGGCGCTCGAAGCGCGCCATTTGCGACGCGCTTGGATTGCCGACCACCGCCATCAGCAGGAAGCGCGGCAATTCGGCGTAGCCGTAAATGCGGTCGATGGCGTCGAAGCGGCGCTTGAGCAGGAACTCCTCCGGCGGCTGGGCGACGCTGAAATCGATGCCATCACTGATGATCATCTGGTCATCGACGCGGGCCGCCGCCATGCCGTTTTCGGCGCTGATCAGCATCACCGCGCCGCCCGGATCGACATTCAGGCGGTCGGCGTCCTCGACGAAATTGGCCGGGTCGATCATCACCATGATCACGCCGGCGAAGCTGCCGTCGGGATGATTCAGCCGGCGCGAGATCTGGATCTGCCATTTCTTGGTGTGGCCGTCGACCACCGGCGTGGCCACCAGCGCGGTGTCGTCGTTGCTGTTGGCGTGCTGGCGGAAGATCGGCTGGCGTTTCAGGTCGGGCGCGAAGTAGCCGTGCATGCTGTCGATGACGTTGCCGTCGCGGTCCAGCACCGCCAGCGGCAAATCGAGGCTGGACGGCAGCACCGAGTCCAGCAGGCCGCGCTTGCGGGTGAATTCCGACAGGCGCAGTCTGGCGTCGTTTTCCTCGTATTTGAGCTTGAACAGTTGGGTGGCATGATCGATCTGGCGCAGCATTTGGTTGGTGCGTTCGGCCAGCGTGCGCGCCAGCGACTGGCTGTGCAGCGCCGCCTCGTGGCGGGCGGTGCGCTTTTCCTGGCGCACCTGATAGGTGACGGCGGCCCACATCAGGGCCAGCAGCGCCGCGCCGAAGGCGGGCAGCAGGAGGCGGCGGTAAAGGCGGCGGAGCAGGTCGGGCATCGGTGTCTAGCGTTGCGAGAGAGGTTGAGGTTATTCTGCACGGAAATATCGCCTTTGGCGTGAACGATGCGAAAAAACGTCACTTCTGTCGCGGGCAATGTTGAAAACATGATTAGAATAGCGCCCATGACCGAACCGATATCAGGCCTGCCGGCCGCCCCCGCCAGCCTGCTGGCGGCCGATGGCCAACCGCTGTTTGGACGCTACGCCGGCCAGGTCGGCGGCATCGACTGGAGCCGGCTGGCCGCGCCGTTCGCCCGCGGCCGGCTGTGGCGGCGCTTCCACCACAAGCGCTGGCATTACGTCGCGCTGTGCACCGAGGAAGTGTTTTGCGCGGTCGCCATCGTCGATCTGGGCTGGACCAGCACCGCCTTCGCCTACGCCTTCGATCGCAAGGACGGCGACATGCTGGCCAATTTTTCCGAGGATGGCCTGCCGCTGGTCTCGGCCACACTGGCCGATCACGCCGGCGGATCGAGCCGGTTTACAACGCGCGCCTGCGACATCCGCCTTGACGCCGATGGCGCCGGCGGCTACCAACTGGCGCTGCGTTGCGACTATCTGGAGGTGGACGCCGGCTTCGGCCCGTCACCGTCACCGCTGCTGCTGGCCAGCGGCCCGGTCGCCAACGGTTCGGTGCACGCGACGCAGAAATCGTCCGCCATGCCGTTGCGCGGCGAGGTGCGCACCTGGCGCGATGAATTCAAGCTCGATGGCGGCGTCGCCAGCTTCGACTATTCCAACGGTCTGCTGGCGCGCAACACGGCGTGGCGCTGGGCCTCGGCGCACAATATGGAGCTGGGCTTCAACCTGCAGGCCGGCTACTTCGGCGACCGCGAAAACGCGCTGTGGCTGGACGGCGACCTGATCGCGCTCGGCCCGGCGCACTTCCTGTACGATAAAAAGGACGCGCTGTCGCCATGGCATATCTTCACCGAAGACGATATGCTGGACCTGTATTTCACGCCCGAGGGCGCGCGCCGCGACCACCGCAAGATGCTGCTGGCGGCCAGTCGTTACCTGCAGCCGGTCGGCACCTTCAGCGGCTGGGTGCGCGCCGCGCCCGATCAACCCAAACGCATGGTCTCGCAGTTGATGGGCGTGACCGAAGACCATTCCTCCCGCTGGTAGCCTGTCATGAGCATCCGCAATCTCGACCGCCTGTTCCAACCCCGCTCGGTCGCCGTCATCGGCGCCTCGGACAATCCGCAGCGCATCGGGACGCGGGTGCTGGTCAATTTGCTGGCCGGCGACTTTGCCCGCAACGGCGGCATGGTGTGGCCGGTCAACCCCAAGCACCAGCGATTGCAGGGACTGGCGACGGCTGGCCGCGTCAGCGCGCTGCCGGGCGCGCCGGACCTGGCCATCATCTGCACGCCGCCGGCCACGGTGCCGGGCCTGATCCATGAGCTGGGGCAGGCCGGCGGCAAGGCCGCCATCGTCATGACGGCTGATCCGGGCCACCACGGTGGCCGGGGCCTGCGCCAGCCGATGCTGGAAGCGGCGCGGCCGTATCTGCTGCGCGTGCTCGGCGCCGGCAGCGCCGGCCTGCAATCGCCGGCGCTGGGGCTGGACGCCAGCTTCACGCAGATGGCGGCTAAGAAAGGCAAGCTGGCTTTCGTATCGCAATCGGCGGCGCTGGCGACGGCGGTGCTGGACTGGGCCGGCCAGCGCGGCATCGGCTTCTCGCGCTTCGTCGCCATGGGCGATGGCGTCGATGTCGATTTCGGCGACTTGCTGGACTACCTGGCGGCCGATAGCGAAACCGAAGCCATCCTGCTGTGCATCGAGCACGTGAGCAGCGCGCGCAAATTCATGTCGGCCGGACGGCTGGCGGCGCGCGGCAAGCCGGTCATCGTGCTGAAAATGGGGCGCGACGCCGCCCCCGGCGCCGATCTGGTATTCGACGCCGCCATCCGCCGCGCCGGCATGCTGCGCGTGAACTCCACCGACGACCTGTTCGACGCCGTCGAAACGCTGGCGCGTCAGCGGCCGCAGCGGGGCGAACGGCTGGCGGTGCTGACCAACGGCGGCGGCCTGCGGCTGATCGCCAGCGACGCGCTGGCCGGCAGCGGCGCGCAACTGGCGGCGCTGTCGCCGGCGACGCAAAAGCTGCTGACGCAGGCCGGCGCGCCGCACGACAATCCGGTGGTGCTGCTGGCCGATGCGCAGGTCGAGCGCTACACCAGCGCCGTGCAGGCCTTGCTGCGGGAGCCGCAGGCCGACGCGCTGCTGTTCCTGCACGCGCCCACCGCCATGCTGCCGAGCCACCGGATCGCCGAGGCGGTGGCGCCGTTGATGCGGGCGGCCGGCAAGAGTGTGCTGTCGTGCTGGTTGGGCGGTGACTCGGTGGCGCAGGCGCGCCGGGTGTTCGCCGACGCCGGCTTGCCGACCTACGACACGCCGGAAAAGGCCATTCACGGCTTCCTGCAGATCGCCCAGTACCGGCGCAATCAGGCCTTGCTGATGGAGGTGCCGGTCGGTGTGCCGACCACCAGCGCCGGCGGCCGCGCGACGGCGCGCCAGCTGGTGCAGGCGGCGCTGCACGACGGCCGCAGCGCGCTGTCCGACGCCGACGCGCGCGCGCTGATGGCGGCCTACGGCATCGCGCTGGCGACGCCGCAGCAGGCCGCGCTGGCTGGCGCCACGCTGGCGGCGGCGCGCATCCAGATCAGCCACGATCCGGTGTTCGGGCCGGTGGTGTTCTTCGGCCAGGGGGGCATCGCCGCCGACGTGGCGGCCGACCGCGCCGCCGGCCTGCCGCCGTTGAACATGACGCTGGCACGCGACATGGTCAGCCGCACGCGTGTCTCGCGGCTGCTGGCGCAAGGCCAGACCGAGGCCGATGCCGACGCGCTGATCCACACGCTGGTGCAGGTGGCCGACATGGTGGCCGATCTGCCGGAATTAAGCGAGCTGGACCTTAATCCGCTGCTGGCCATCGGCGGCGGCGTGGTGGCGCTGGGCGCGCGGCTGCATCTGGCCAAGGCGCGCGGCCGGCGCGCCGAGCTGGCCATCCGTCCGTATCCGCAGGAACTGGAGGAGCGGCTCGACTGGAACGGCGGCCAGATCCTGCTGCGGCCGATCCGGCCGGAGGACGCCCCGCAGCATCAGCAATTTTTCGCCGCGCTGGCGCCGGACGACATCCGCCTGCGCTTCTTTTCGGCGATGCGCGAGCTGCCGCCGGCGCAGCTGGCGCGGCTGACGCAAATCGATTACGACCGCGCCATGGCCTTCATCGCCACCCGGCCCAACGCCCGCGGCGAGGCCGAAACGCTGGGCGTGGTGCGGGCGGTGCTGGACCCGGACAATCAATCGGCCGAGTTCGCCGTCATCGTGCGTTCCGACTTGAAAGGCAAGGGGCTGGGCTACATTCTGTTCCAGAAGCTGGTGGATTATTTCCGCGCCAGGGGCACGCGCGAGATCGTCGGCGACGCGCTGTCCGAGAACACCGGCGTGCAAAAAATGATACGGCACTTCGGCGGTGTGGTGCTGCCGCATCCCGAGGCGGGCATGGTGCGTTTGCAATTGCCGTTGCGATAGCATTCGTGGCGGGCTTGAGATATATTGGGTACTGCAAAGCGCGGGGCGGGTTTGTGCTAGCGCAAAGCGCCGCTGTCGGGAAACTTTACACTTTTACTTCCACCATACCAGCACTGGGAGTCCGTCAGAATGTTAACCGCCACATACACGCTGGTCGCGCTGTCCGTCGAACAAGCCAGCGTTCGACTCAGTTTGCTATCGTTCCAAAAGTATGTGCGCACCACGCTCATGCAGCAGAACCGCATGACCCTGTCGCAGCTGGAATATGCCTGCGAAAGCCTGAACACCCTGTACCAGGCCTGCCATTGGCGCAAGACCGAGATGTACCTGATCCCGGCGCTGCGCGACGCCACCGAACGCGCCGACCATCTGCTCGATGAACTCAGCCGCCTGAACCAGGCCGCGCTGACCTCGATCCGCCTGCTGCAGGACAAGCTGGGCGCGCTGGCCGATGTTCGCGACGAGCAGGTCAGCGAGGTGTGCGACAGCATCGACACGTTCTGTGCGGCGCTGTTGAAGCGGCTGGAAAAAGAGGAGCGCGAACTGTTTGTGTTGGCGCGCAATGCGATCGCCGGCGAAACCTGGTTCTCCATCGCCAACCAGCTGATGATGCACGACAAGCACCTGCATGAAATGAAACGCTCCGGCCTGCCGCCGGCGGAGGCGGCCCAGGTGGCGGCGCGCCGGCGCGCCTTGCCGGGCGATGCGGTCGACGACGCCCAGATCACCATCCCCGGCCTGCAGGCGCTGCCGCTCGCCGGGCGGGACGAGGTGCTGACGCGGCCGGTGCCGAAGCCCGCGCGACCAGCGTCGCGCGATGATGCAATTATGAAATAACCACCCTCGTATCGCGCTAGCGGGGCAAATGTCGCCCGCTTTGCTATGATGGTGGTTTTAGCCATCACCATAGCGCACCATGTTTGATTTCCTCTTTAAGCGTGCGACCGAAACCTCGGCCGTTCCCACCGCCCCGGCCGCGTCGCCGGAGCAGGTCGCGGCCAGCGCCGCCACCGCCAGCCGTCGCGATGAGCAGACCCGGCGCGCCGCCACGCTGGACGGCAACGAAGCGGCCGCGGTGGCCCTCATTCTGGAAAGCGAATTCGCCGGTGTGCGCCTGAGCGCCGCCGAGCATGTGACGTCGCGCCCGGCGCTGGAGCAGGTGCTCGCCGCCGTGCGCAACACCGACCGCCGCGTCGCCAAGCTGATGCAGGGGCGGCTGGACGCGATCCGCTATCAGCAGGCCGAGCAACAAAAAGCCCAGGCCTGCCTGGAGCAGGCGCAACGGCTGTTGGCGGACGAGAAGCTGACGCCGAACCAGGTGGCCGAGCTGGACCGCCAGTGGCAGGTGGTGGCCGATGTGCCAACCTTGGCCGCCGACTACGCCGCCGCCCGCGCCGCGTTGGCGGCACGGCTGGAAGCGCAGGTTAAGCTGCAACGCACCATCATCGACGCCATGGCGGCGGTGCGCAAGCTGCCGCAAGCCGGCTTGCCGGCGGACGCGGCGCTGCTGGCGCTGGAGCGCCACGCCGCCGACCAGGCGGCGTATCAGCAGGCGCCGGAACACCATGCCTTGCCGCGCCACCTGCTGAGCGACTTTGCCGCCGTGCTGGAACAGACGCGCGCCGCGCTGACCGCGCCGCAGAAACAGGCCGTGTTGGCCGAGCCGGCCCCGGCCCCGGCGCCAACGCCCGTTGCCGCCGTCACCGCGGCCGCGCCCGCCGCCGGGGCCGCTCCGGTCAAGCCCGCCAAACAGCCGAAACCGGCGTCCAAGGAAACCGACAAGAAATTCCTGGAAATCATGGATGCGCTGGAAGCCGCGCTGGAGCAAGGCCAGCTGCACACCGCCGCCGAGCACGACAAATGGCTGCGCGAACACAAAACCCGCCTGAGCCCGGCCCAGACCGACCATCTGAACCACGTCCGCGCCGAACTCAAGCGCCTGGGTGACTGGGCGCGCTGGGGCGGCAACGTCTCGCGCGAGGAGCTGGTCAAGGCGGTGGAGGAATTGCCCGGCCAGAAACTGGCGATGAGCGAGCTGGCCAAGAAGGTCGGCAGCATGCGCGACCGCTGGAAGGCGCTGGACGCCGTCTCCGGCCACGCGCCGAAATCGCTGTGGGAGCGCTTCGACGCCGCCTGCACCACGGCCTACGCGCCGGCCGCCGCCCACTTCAAGCAACTGGCCGACGAGCGTCACGCCAACGCCGCCAAGGCGCACGCGCTGATCGCCGAAACGCAAGCCTTGGCCGAAACGGTCGCGGCCGGCGGCGCGGACCTGAAAAACGTCGCCGCCGCCGGTCAGCGCCTGCGCCAGATGTGGGGCCGTCTGGGCACCATCGACCGCAAGGAGAAACGCAAGCTCGACCACACCTTCGACAAGGTGCTGGCGCACATGCTGTCGCCGCTTTCCGAGCAGCGCAAGCTGGAGGCCGCCAAGCGCGAGGAACTGATCGTCGAAGCCGAGGCGCTGGACCCGGCCGAGCGTCACACGCTGGACCAGCTGCGCCGTCTGCAGGAACGCTGGCAGGAGCAGGCCAAGGCGCTGCCACTGGAGCGCAAGACCGAACAGGCGCTGTGGCAGCGCTTCCGCGCCGCCTGCGACGCCATCTTTGCCAAGCGCAAGGAAAGCGCCCACGCCGCCGACCACGAGCGCAAGGCCCATCTGCACGCGCGCGAGGCGATCTGCCAGCAACTGGAGGAAGCCACCTTCAGCGGTGATGACAAGGCCCAGCTGGCCGCCATCGCCAAGGCGCTGAAGGACGCCGCCACCGCCTGGAACGCCAGCGGCACGGTGCCGCGCGCGGCCGAGGCGCGCATCAGCCAGCGCTACCACAACGCCACCGGCAAGGTACAGGCCCAAGCCGAGGCGATCAAGCGCCGCGCCGGTGCCGCCCAGGCCAACGCGCTGCGCGACAAGCTGCGCCTGACGCAGGCGCTGGAAACCGAACTGGTCACCGACGCCGCCATCGACGTGGCCGGCTGGCAAGCCCGCTGGGCCGAGCTGCCGTCGCTGGGTAATGATTACGAGCGCGCGCTGCAAGGCCGTTTCCATGCCGCGCTGGCGGCGGTGGACGGCCAGCGCCGCGAGTACGCGGCACAACTGGAGCGCAACCGCGCCCGGTTGCTGGATGAAATCCTGCGTCTGGAAATCGTCGCCGGCGTCGACAGCGGCGCCGAGTTCGCCCGCGAGCGTCTGAAGATGCAGGTGGAAGTGCTGCAATCGTCGCTGAAATCCGGCCAGAAGCCGCAGTCGGCCAGTGCCGCCTATCTGCAGCTGTGCGCGATGCCGGCCCTGGCCGACGCCCGCGCCGCCAGCCGCATCGAGCAGCTGTTCCGGCGCATCGGCGCGGCGGAGCGCACATGAGCCTGTCCGAAGTCCGCATCCAGACCGACGATTTCGACCTGAGCACGGAGATCGCCCGGCTGCGCGCCGACCATCCCCAGGTCGGCGGGGTGGTCAGCTTCGTCGGCACGGTGCGCGACCTGAACGAGGGCGCCGCCGTGTCGGCGATGGAGCTGGAGCATTATCCGGGCATGACCGAGCAGTCGATCAGCGATATTGTCGATCATGCAAAACAGCGCTGGCCGATCTTCGGCGCGCTGGTGATCCACCGCGTCGGCCCGCTGCGGCCGAGGGACCAGATCGTGCTGGTGGCCGTGACCTCGGCGCACCGCGGCGAGGCCTTCGCCGCGAGCGAGTTCATCATCGACTATCTGAAGACCGCAGCGCCATTCTGGAAAAAGGAGCAGACGCCGGCCGGCGCGCGCTGGGTGGACGCGCGCGTCAGCGACGATCAGGCGTTGAATAAGTGGCAGTGACTCCTTGAAATGTTATGGGTGGCCCCTATGTTAGCGATAGTTAAATATATCGGAGCATCACCATGCGTCAAGACAAACTCACCACCAAACTGCAGGAAGCCTTGTCGGACTCGCAGAGTCTGGCCGTGGGCAGTGACAATCAATACATCGAGCCGGTCCACCTGCTGACGGCGCTGCTGAACCAGGACGACGGCAGCGCCCGCTCGTTGCTGCAGCGGGCCGGCGTCAACGTCGGCGGCCTGAGCAAGGCGCTGACGGCCGCGCTGGAGCGCCTGCCCAAGGTGTCCGGCGCCGGCGGCAATGTGCAGGCCAGCCGTGACCTGGTCGCCGTGCTGAACCTGGCCGACAAGGAAGCCCAGAAACGCGTCGACCAGTTCATTTCCAGTGAAATGGTGCTGTTGGCGCTGACCGAGGACAAGTCGGACGCCGGCACGCTGGCGCGCGAAAACGGCCTGACCCGCAAGTCGCTGGCGGCGGCGATCGACGCCGTGCGCGGCGGCGCCAAGGTGGACAACGCCGACGCCGAAGGCCAGCGCGAGGCGCTGAAAAAATACACGCTCGACCTGACCGAACGCGCCCGTCAGGGCAAGCTCGACCCGGTGATCGGCCGCGACGATGAAATCCGCCGCGCCATCCAGGTGCTGCAACGCCGTTCCAAGAACAATCCGGTGCTGATCGGCGAACCGGGCGTGGGTAAAACCGCCATCGTCGAAGGCCTGGCGCAGCGCATCGTCAACAACGAGGTGCCGGATTCGCTCAAGGGCAAGCGCGTGCTGGCGCTGGATATGGCCGCGCTGATCGCCGGCGCCAAATACCGCGGCGAGTTCGAGGAACGCCTGAAAGCCGTGCTGAAAGAGCTGGCCATGGACGAGGGCCAGACCATCGTCTTCATCGACGAGATGCACACCATGGTCGGCGCCGGCAAGGCCGATGGCGCGATGGACGCCGGCAATATGCTGAAGCCGGCCTTGGCGCGCGGCGAGCTGCATTGCGTCGGCGCGACCACGCTCGACGAGTACCGCAAATACATCGAGAAGGACGCCGCGCTGGAGCGCCGCTTTCAGAAGATTCTGGTCGACGAGCCGAGCGTCGAGGCCACCATCGCCATCCTGCGCGGCTTGCAGGACAAGTACGAGCTGCACCACCAGGTGGCGATTTCGGACGCGGCGATCATCGCGGCGGCGGAGCTGTCGCACCGCTACATCACCGACCGCTTCCTGCCCGACAAGGCGATCGACCTGATCGACGAGGCGGCGGCCAAGATCAAGATCGAGATCGATTCCAAGCCGGAGGTCATGGACAAGCTGGAACGCCGCCTGATTCAGCTGAAGATCGAGAAGGAAGCCGTCAAGAAGGAGAAGGACGAGGGCTCGCGCAAGCGCCTGGAACTGATCGACGAGGAAATCGTGCGCCTGACGCGCGAGCTGAACGACTACGAGGAAATTCTGAAGGCCGAGAAAGCGGTGGTGCAGGGCAGCACGCACATCAAGGAAGAGATCGACCGCATCAAGCAGCAGATGGAGCAGGCCACGCGCGAAAGCAACTGGCAGCGCGTGTCCGAGTTGCAGTACGGCCGTCTGCCGGAGCTGGAGGCGCAGCTGAAGCAGGCCGAGAAGGCCGTCGCCGCTGGCGGGGCGGCCGATGCGTCCAAGCCGAAGCTGCTGCGCACCGAAGTGGGCGCGGAGGAGATCGCCGAGGTGGTGTCGCGCGCGACCGGGATTCCGGTGTCGCGCATGATGCAGGGCGAACGCGACAAGCTGCTGCACATCGAGGAAAAGCTGCATGAGCGCGTGGTGGGCCAGGATGAGGCGATTGCCGCCGTGGCCGACGCCATCCGCCGTTCGCGCGCCGGGCTGGCCGATCCGAACCGTCCGTATGGCTCGTTCATGTTCCTCGGCCCGACCGGGGTCGGCAAGACCGAGCTGACCAAGGCGCTGGCGGGCTTCCTGTTCGATACGGAGGAATCGCTGATCCGCATCGACATGAGCGAGTTCATGGAGAAGCACTCGGTGGCCCGTCTGATCGGCGCGCCGCCCGGCTATGTGGGCTACGACGAGGGCGGCTACCTGACCGAGGCCGTGCGCCGCAAGCCCTACAGCGTGATTCTGCTCGATGAGGTCGAGAAGGCGCATCCGGACGTGTTCAACGTGCTGCTGCAGGCGCTCGACGATGGCCGCATGACCGACGGTCAGGGCCGCACGGTGGACTTCAAGAACACCGTCATCATCATGACCTCGAATCTGGGCTCGCACAAGATTCAGGCGATGGAGGATGCCGACCCGGGCGTGGTCAAGCTGTCGGTGATGGCCGAGGTGCGGTCGCATTTCCGTCCGGAGTTCATCAACCGGATCGACGAGATCGTGGTGTTCCACGGCCTTGACGAGAAGAACATCGGCGCCATCGCCCGCATCCAGCTGGCGATTCTGGCGCGGCGTCTGGCGAAGATGGAGATGACGCTGACGGTGACCGACGCGGCGCTGCACAAGATCGCCGAGGCCGGCTACGATCCGGTGTATGGCGCGCGGCCGCTGAAGCGGGCGATACAGCAGCAGATCGAAAATCCGCTGTCCAAGCTGATCCTGCAAGGGAAGTTCGGGCCGAAGGATACGATCCAGGTCGATACGCGCGACGGCGAGCTGACCTTCAGCTAAGCGCTGGTCGTTCCGGCGTACGCCGGAACCCATGCTGAGCTGGCGTTCTATGGGTTCCGGCGTGCGCCGGAACGACGCTCGGCGGCGATGCGGTTGCGGCCATCGCGCTTGGCGCGGTACAGCGCATCGTCCGCCCGCTTCAGCACTTCCTCATAGGAGCAGTCACCCGGCCACATCTCGCTCAGGCCGCCGCTGATGGTGGTGCCGGTCTGTTCCACCATGTGCTGGCGCAAGCGTTCGGCGATCGGCAGCGCCTGAGCGCGGGTGGTATGCGGCATCAGCACCACAAACTCATCTCCGCCGAGCCGTGCCGGAAAATCGGCGCCGCGCAACGCCTGCCGGCACACCGCCGCCGTCGTCGCGATGGCCTTGTCACCGGCCAGATGGCCATGCCGGTCGTTGAGGCTCTTGAAATGGTCGATATCGAAGACCAGCACCGAGGCCGGCGTCTGGTAGCGGAGGAACAGCTCGAAGTGCTCGGTCAGCTTGCGCATCAGCTTGCGGCGGTTGGGCAGGCCGCTCAGCGCGTCGGTCTCGCTCTGCTTGCGCAACTGCGTTTCCAGCTTCTTGCTGGCGTTGATATTGCTGGCCACCCACAGCACCGCGTCCTCGCCCAGCACCGCGTATTGCAGCCGCTGCACGCGGCCCTCGAACCAGATCGTCTCGACCGGGCCGGCGCCGCTGACGCCCTTGACGTCATTCGCCGCCAGCGGATACTCCACCACATGCAAGCCCGGCGAGGCCAGCGCGAGCGCGATTTGCGCCTCGAACCAGGCGACCATCTCCGGTTGCAGCACATCGCCCAGTGACTTGCCGACCAGCTCGCTGCCGTCGTGGTAATAGCGCGTGTCCGCGCCACCGAACAGCGCCGCATAGCGGCCGCTGCGGGTCAGAATGAAGGCGGGGTCCGGCAGCGCCCCCAGCAGCGCGGTGATCTGCTGGGGCGAGAAGAGGGCCGGGTCCGCCACCCGATATCGTTGTTCTAATTGATAAGTTTTCACTGCAGCACCGTACTTTTTCGTCCACATTGGCATTAACGGCAGCGTTTCTGAAAACTTGACTAACGGTCATTAATGTTGCAATCCGAAAAATGTTGTGGGTGAGCAGCCGAAGGTTTTCTTGCACATGGCTGAGAAGGCGGACTGGCTCGTATAGCCCAGCTCGGCCGCGACCTGTGACAGTGGCACGCCGCGCGCGATCAGCGGCGCCGCGTGCGCCAGCCGCACTTGCTGGCGCCATTGGACGAAGCCCATGCCCAGTTCGCGCTCGAACAGGCGGGCGAGGGTGCGTTCGGACGCGCCGACCTGTGCCGCCCAGCCGGCCAGCGTCAGTTCCGCGCCGGGCGCGGCGATCAGGGCGTCGCACAGCGCCTTCAGCCGCTTGTCGGCGGGCAGCGGCACCCGCACCGGGCGCACCGCGCAGCGCGGGATTTCATCCAGAATCATTTCCATCAGCAGGTGCTCGCGCGGCGACTGCTCATCGCGGTCGTGCTGCTCCATGGCGGCCAGCAACTCGCGCAGCAGGCCGGACAGTTCCATCACCTTGCATTCCGGACCGGCGAAGGGCGCGCGGCTGGGGTGCACCGACATCGGCCGCAGATGGGTGTTTTCCAGCACCGTCACCGCGTGCACCACGCCGGGTGGAATCCAGATCGCCCGTTGTGATGGCACGATCCAGCTGCTGTGGTTGGCGTCGACCCGCATCACGCCTTGCAGCGCGTAGGTGAACTGGCCCCAGTCGTGGCTGTGCGGCGGCAACATGGCGGTGGCGCGCAGGTCGCGGCCGGCCATGGTGATCGGACGTTGTGGACTGGGCTGGTCACGGCGCCAGTGGAAGCTGGTGTCGTTAAGGATGGGAATCGGCATGGCGGAAATGCGATAAATGTTGTCTTGCTATCTTAAATCAGACGGTCGCAAATTGCTTACACTTGAGCCATCAACCAAGGAGAAAGCAGCATGCATGACTCAACCCTGTGGCGCCAGGATGCCCGCGTGATCGCGCTGGTCGGGCTGGCGCACGGCACCTCGCATTTTTATCACGTGATCCTGGCGGCGCTGATTCCGTGGCTGAAGCCGGAATTCGGTCTCAGCTATTCCGAGCTGGGCCTGCTGATGACGGTGTTTTTCGTGGTCTCCGGCGTGGGGCAGGCGATGGCCGGCTTCGTCGTCGACCGCCTGGGCGCGCGGACCGTGCTGTTCAGCGGCATCGCGCTGCTGGGGCTGTCGGCGGTGATGCTGTCGAGCGCGCACAGCTACGCGCAGCTGATGCTGGGTGCGTTCCTGGCCGGCTGCGGCAACAGCGTGTTCCATCCGGCCGACTACACCTTGCTGAACCAGCGCGTGTCCAAGGCGCGGCTGGCGCACGGTTTTTCGGTGCACGGCATCGCCGGCAATATCGGCTGGGCGCTGTCGCCGCTATTCCTGACCTTTGTGGCGGCGCGCACCGACTGGCGCACCGCGCTGCTGTGTGCCGCCTGGTTGCCGCTGGCCGTGCTGGCGCTGCTGGTCTGGAATCGTCACGTGCTGCGTCCCGAGCCGGCCGTGATACCGGCGGCCGGCGCCACGGCGGTGGCGGACGTGAGCGCTTTCGGCTTCCTCAAACTGAAAGTGGTGTGGCTGTGCTTTGCCTTCTTCCTGATTTCGGCGGTGGCGCTGGCCGGCATCCAGACCTTTGCCGCCACCAGCCTGGTCAGCCTGTACGGCATGTCGCTGGGCACGGCCACCTCGGCCTATACCTGCTTCATGTTCGCCTCGGCGGCCGGCATGGCGTATGGCGGCTTCCTCGGCGCGGGCAGCCGCAACCATGACCGCATCATCATGCTCGCCTTTGGCGCGGCGGCGCTGCTGTCGCTGGTGCTGGCGGCGGCCGTGCTGCCGGCCTGGATGGCGGTGGTGCTGATGGGACTGATTGGCCTGGTGACCGGCATTTCCGGCCCGTCGCGCGACCTGATGATTCGCGCGGCGGCGCCGGCCAACGCCACCGGCCGCGTGTTCGGCGTCGTGTATTCCGGCCTGGACAGCGGCCTGGCGCTCGGTCCGCTGCTGTTCGGCGCGCTGATGGACGCCAATCGTCCGTCCGCCGTGTTTGTGTTCATCGGCATCTTCCAGGCGCTGGTGATCCTGACGGCGGTCGGCGTGGGCGGCAGCACCCGCGTGACGGCGCCCGCCAAAACCGCGTAGTATGCGGTGATTGCCCACCGCCATGCCCGAGGATGATGATGCGTTTTGCCACCGCCGACTTATGCGACGACCACGCCAACCTGCTCGATGACGGTCGGCTGGCCGTGTTGCCGCCGGTATTTCGCCACTACGGCCAGCGCCTGTGCTTTGCCGGCCGCGTGGTCACGCTGAAGGTGCATGAAGACAATGCGCTGGTGCGCGCCACGCTGGAAACGCCGGGCGACGGCCATGTGCTGGTGGTCGATGGCGGCGGCAGTCTGCGGTGCGCGCTGGTCGGCGGGCAGTTGGGCTTGCTGGTGCGTGACAATGGCTGGGCCGGCATCGTTGTCGACGGTTGTATCCGCGACACCGACGAAATCAACGCGCTCGACATCGGCGTGCGCGCCCTGGGCACCCATCCGCGCAAGCCTGCCAAGCAGGGCGTGGGCGCGCGCGATCTGCGCGTGCAGATCGCCGGCGTGCCGGTCCATCCGGGCGACTGGCTGTACGCCGATGCGGATGGGATCGTGGTGGCGCGGCACAAGCTGGGGTAAGCCGAGCCGACGCGGCAGTTCCATCTTCGCCAGCGCATCGGCCCACACGTTGATCCAAAGGATGCGCGCGCTTTTTTGGTGGCGCGGGCGTTCTGAGGGATAATGTCGGATTGAATCATTCAGGATCGCCAGCTTATGTTCTCTTACCGCCACGCTTTTCACGCGGGTAACCACGCCGACGTGCTCAAGCACTTCATCACCATCCAGTTGCTGCAGTATCTGAATCAGAAAGAGGTGGCGTACACCTATATCGATACGCACTCGGGCGCCGGCGTCTACGAACTCGACAGCGCGTTCGCGTCCAAGAACGCCGAGTACGACACCGGCATCGGCCGCCTGTGGACGCTGGACGACCTGCCGCCGGCGATCCAGGAATATGTCGACCTGATCCGCGCGATGAACCCGAGCGGCAAGATGCGCTTCTATCCCGGTTCGCCGTACATCGCCGAGCGGGTGGCGCGCGAGCATGACCGCCTGCGCCTGTTCGAAATGCACCCGGCCGACGCCAAACTGCTGGCCGACAATTTCCGCAAGCTGGACGATCACGCGGCGGCGCAAGGCATCCGCCCGACCGTGCGCGGCAAGCGCGTGCTGGTCACCCGCAGCGACGGTTTCGCGTCGCTGAAGGCGCTGCTGCCGCCGCCATCGCGCCGTGCGCTGGTGCTGATCGATCCGCCCTACGAGGACAAGCTGGATTACAAGAAGACCAAGGACGCGCTGGCCGAATCGCTGGGCCGCTTCCCCAGCGGCACCTACGCCGTCTGGTATCCGCTGCTGCAGCGCATGGAATCGCGCCAGTTCGCGGACAAGCTCAAGCAGTTGCCGGCCGCGCAGTGGCTCAACGTGGTGCTGACCATCAAGCAGCCGATGCCCGACGGGATCGGCGGCCTGCACAGCAGCGGCATGTTCATCCTGAACCCGCCGTACACGCTGGAGCCGATGCTGAAACAGGTCATGCCGTGGCTGGTGAAAGCGCTGGGCGAGGACGCCGGCGCGCGCTTTACGCTGGAGACCGGCACGCAGACGACGGGTACGCGCAACAGTGCCGAGCGCCGCCCGCCGATTCGTCAGAAAAACATAGGCAAGCGCCCGTGATTCGGTATAGGCTGGTGGCAAGCAGATCGACCAGGGGAGCGCCCCATGATGTTAGCCTCGTCACCGGCATCGGCCAGCCTGGCTGACCATTTCTTCCTCGCGCGCCAGCCCATCCTGAATCGGGGACAGCGGCTGGTGGCCTACGAACTGCTGTTCCGCGACGCCGGCGCCTACAACGGCGCCCACGTCACCGACGACACCGAAGCGACCGCCACCGTCATCGCCCACGCCGCCGAGCTGGGCATGGCGCAGGTGGTAGGCGACCAGATGGCCTTCGTCAACGTCGACGCGGTGGGGCTGATGAGCGACTTCATCCGCTTTCTGCCGCACGACAAAGTCATCCTCGAAATTCTCGAAACGGTCCAGGCCACGCCGGAGGTGCTGGCGCGGATACGCGAGCTGAAGGCGGTCGGTTTCAAGTTCGCGCTCGACGACGTGATCGGCCAGTCGGACGATGTGCGGCAATTCATGCCGCTGTGCGACGTGGTCAAGGTCGACATCAAGGAAATGCGGCCGGGCACGTTGCCGGCGCTGGCGCGGGTGCTGAAGAACCCCGGACAGAAGCTGCTGGCGGAAAAGGTCGAGACGGTCGAGGAATTCCAGCAGTGCATGGACCTCGGGTTTGAATACTTCCAGGGCTATTATTTTGCGCGGCCGGTGATCCTGAGCGGCAAAAAAATCGCGCCATCGCAGATGAGTGTGCTGCATCTGCTGGACTTGCTGGACCGTGACGCCAGCAGCCAGGAAATCGAAAGCAGCGTCAAGCACGACGCGCTGATCTCGCTGAACTTGCTGCGGCTGGTGAACACGCCGGTGGTCGGCGCGCGGCAGCGCATCAACTCCATCGGCCACGCGCTGATGGTGCTGGGGCGGCGCCAGCTGCGCCGCTGGCTGCAGATCCTGCTGTACGTGAACAATGGCGACACGCGCGAATTCACCTCGCCGCTGCTGCAACTGGCCACCACGCGCGGCAAGACGATCGAACTGATGGTCGAGTACCGCCGGCCGGGGCAGCGGGTCAGCGCCGACATCGGCTTCACGGTCGGCGTGATGTCGCTGATGGACACCTTGCTGTCGATCCACATGCGCGACGTGCTGGAGAGTGTCAACGTGCTGGACGACGTGCGTGCCGCGTTGCTGCACCGCGCCGGCGACTACGGCAGCATGCTCAGCCTGATCGAACACATCGAGCGCGGCCGCGACGGCGAAGTGCTGGCGCAGATGCTGCACCAGCTACAACTGCGCCCGGCAGAGCTGTACAACATCCAGCTGGCCGCCATCGAGTGGGTCACCGACTACACCCGCAACATCTAAAACCCCGGTGTCAGACCTGACACCGGGGTTTTGACACCGGGGGTTACGCTGCGGCGCGCAGCAGCGTTTGCAGATTGCAGTCGCGCTGCCAGGCGGCGCGCTCGGCGTTGTTGGTGATGCGTTCGCGTAGCTCGTCGTCGCTCTGCGCGGCGGTCGATTGCACCAAGCGGTGCGCCACGCCGGCGTCCGGCAGCATGGTGCCGAAGAAAGCCACCAGTTCGTGGTGCTGGATTAGCAATGTCGGGAAGTTTTCCACGTCCAGGTCGCCCACCACGTCGGCCTGGTCTTCGATGTCGATCCAGACGAACACTTTGTCCGGGTGGCGCGCCGCCAACTCGTCGAAGGTGGCGCGGTAGCCGCCGCAGGTGCCGCACCAGGCGGCGCACAGGCAGGCCACCAGCCAGCGGTCGCCGGCCAGCGCGGCGGCCACTTCTGCACGGTTGGCGGAATTCAGGGTCAGACTAGCCATAGATCAGGTTAAATAGCGCGCTCAGCGTCAAAGCGCGTATTCTACCTCTCCGCGCGGGGTCGCGCCTGTGGGCGCGGCGGGTTAAAATATGGGATGCCTATTATTCTTGCCATTGAAACCTCGTCCGAAACCGCTTCCTGCGCGCTGCTGCGGGGCGATGCCGTCTTGAGCCGCCTCTCCAGCGGCGTCCGTACCCATTCCCAGGCCGTGTTGCCGATGATTCAGGCGCTGCTGGCCGAGGCCGGCATCGCGCTGGCCGATTGCGATGCGGTGGCGTTTGGCGCCGGCCCGGGCTCGTTCACCGGCGTGCGCACCGCCTGCGGCGTGGCCCAGGGCCTGGCTTTCGGCGCCAAGCTGCCGGCCGTGCCGGTGGTGACGCTCGATGCGATGGCGCTGGCCTGCCATCAGCGGCACGGCGCCGAGGCGGTGCTGGTGGTGCTGGATGCGCGCATGGGCGAGGTCTACTGGGCGCAGTATCGGTTTGATAACGGCGCGCCGGTGGCGGTGTCGCCGCCGGCGTTGTCGGCCCCGGCGGACGTGCGGCCGCAAGGTGCGCCGGTGATGTGCGGCAACGGTCTTTCGGCGTATGCGGAGGCGTTCCCGGCCGGCGGTTTTGCCGAGGTGATGCCGCATGCGGAGCAGATCGCGCAATTGGCGGCGGTCGCCTTCGCCGCCGGCCGCACGGTGACGGCGGCCGAGGCGCAGCCTTTGTATCTGCGCAATAAGGTGGCCTACACGCAGGCCGAGCGCCGCGACATGGCCGCGTCCAAGGAAGGCGGCGCATGACGGCACCGGTGTGGGATCTGGCCCGGCTCAATTATGAGCCGATGCAGGCCGCCGATCTGGATCAGGTGTTCGCGCTGGAGCAGAGCGTCTATCCACATCCGTGGCGCATGGCCAATTTTGTCGATTCGCTCAATAGCGGCTATCAGGCTTGGGTGCTGCGTGACGGTGATGGTTCGCTGCTCGGCTATTTTCTGCTGATGGCGGCGGTCGATGAGGCGCATTTGCTGAACGTGGCGGTGTCGGCGGAGAAGCAGCGGCAGGGCCTCGGCCGCTTGCTGCTGAACCAGTCGGTGGCCTGCGCGCGCGGCTTGGGCATGACGTCGGTGTTGCTGGAGGTGCGGCCGTCGAATACGCGCGCGCTGGATATTTATGCGCGCTATGGGTTTAAACAGATCGGCCGGCGCAAGGGTTACTATCCGGCGGCCAACCAGCAACGCGAGGACGCAGTCGTTATGCGGTTTGAGCTATGAGTCAGTCGTCGGCACGGAACACGGTGTTTTTGCAGGAGATGGGGATCGGCGTACAGTGGACGTTGCGCGATGCTCCCGGAACGGTTGATGTGCCAGTGGCGGCGAAGTCGCTCGCGCCGGCCGAGGTCCCGTCGGACCCGGTCGCCCCAGCGCTGGCCGCGCCGTCCGTTGTCGCGCCACCGCCAGCAGTTGAACCACCAGGCGAGCTCCCTCCAGCCATCGCGCCGCGCCCGGCTTCGCCGTCGCCCGCGCCTGCCGGTGAGGACACCGCTTGGTTCGATGATGCGCCCGTGCCGGCGCCTGTGCGCCCGGCCACTCCCGTGCCAGCGCCAGCTGAGCCGGCGTCCGCGCCGCTCAGCGACGAGGCCATCGCGCAAATGGATTGGCCCGCCTTGCAAGCCGCCGTGTCGTCCTGCACCCGCTGCATGCTGTGCGAGACGCGCCACGCCGCCGTCAACGGCCGTGGCGCCGAGCACGCGACCTGGATCGCCATCGCCGGCACACCGTCGCCAGCCGACGAGCAGGCCCCGCAAGCGGTTAGTGGCGAGGCCGGCCAATTGCTGGACAACATGCTCAAGGCCATCGAGCTGAAGCCGGAGTCCGACGTCTACGTGACCAACGTGGTCAAGTGCCGGCCGCCGGAACGCCATCCCAGCGCCGAGGAAGTCATCGCCTGCCGTCCGTTCCTGGATCGCGAACTGGCGCTGACCGGCGCCACCATGGCGATCACCTTTGGCCAGTTCGCCGCCCGTGGTTTGATGATGGGCCCGGCCTCGCGCGGCAAGGTCATGCGCTACAACCAGCTGTCCGTGGTGGCGACCTATCATCCGGACGACTTGCTGCGCAAGCCGGAAGACAAGCCCAAGGCCTGGGGCGATTTGTGTCTGGCGAAAGCCAGCCATGCCTGAGCGGCCGCCCGCCGCCACCTGTCAAACCTTGTTTGAAGGCCGCTGGCCGCGCCTGAACCATCCGCATGTGCGTGCACTGGCGTGGCTGCTGGACGCGCCCGATTTGCTGGACCCGCAAGCGCCGCACTGGCAAGGCCGCATCGCCTCGCTGGGCGCGGTGACGAGCGCCACCGCCGACTGGCTGGCCGCGCTGGAGCGCGATCAGACGCCGCTGCTGGCCGCCCTCGGCGACAAGCACTACTCCCGCCTCGGTCTGTACGCCGAGAAGCTGATGGCCTTCCACTTCGCCGAACACGGTCAACTGTACGCGCACGGCCTGCAAGTGCGCGCCGACCGCACCGACACCATCGGCGAATTCGACTTCCTGCTGCACGAGGCAGACCATCTGGTCCACATCGAGTTCGCCACCAAGTTCTACCTGCTGGACAATGCCGATGGTTTCAACGGCCTGATCGGCCCCAACCTGGCCGACACGCTGGGCGTCAAAATGCGCAAGATCTTCGACAAGCAACTGTCGCTGTCGCAACACCCGGCCGCGCAGGCGTTGGTGTCGTTGCCGATCGTCCGCGCCCAGGCGCTGGTCAAGGGCTGGCTGTTTTACCCGGACGGCGCGCAGCCGATGCCCGGCATCTCGCCGCAGCACTGTCACGGCTTCTGGATGACGCAGACACAGGCGCGAAGCTTGCCGGATCAGCAGTACGGCATCATGCCACGCTTGCAATGGCTGGCGCCGCTCAAGCTGGCAGACGATGCGAATGCCAGCATGCCGCTTGCTGAACTGCTGGCGGAATTGTCGGCGCACACCGCGCCGGTGATGATCGCCGCATTGCGGCGGCAAGGGGCGTGGCTGGTGGAGGAGCGGCGCGGCTTTATCGTGCCCGACGGCTGGCGCGCGCAGGCCGCGCAGCGCCGCCTGGACGGGGCGCTGCCGGTTTAAGTCTTAGTGCTTGGCTTCGCCGATCAGCGCAACCGAATCGAACTCGCGCTGGTTGGCCATGTGCCGGCGCAGGATGTACAGCATGGTGCCCGCCAGGAACAAGCCGAACGCCAGAATAATCAGGTTCAGATTCAGATGGGCGCGCAGCATCAGCGAGTACACCGCCAACATGGTCAGGATCGACAGGTTCTCGTTGAAGTTTTGCACCGCGATCGAATGGCCCGCGCTCATCAGTACGTGGCCGCGGTGTTGCAGCAGCGCGTTCATCGGCACCAGGAAGAAGCCGCCCATCAGGCCGACCAGGATCAGCATCGGATAGGCCAGCGTCACCGAGTTAATCAGGACCACGCTCATCACCACCACACCCATGGCGATGCCAACCGGAATCACGCTCATCGACTTGCGCAAGGTGATGAAGCGCGCCGAAATAATCGCGCCCACCGCCACGCCGATCGCCACCACGCCCACCAGGCTGGTCGACTTTTCATAGCTTAGGTGCAGCGCGCGGCTGGCCCATTCCAGCACGATGAATTGCAGCGTCTGCGCCGCACCCCAGAACAGCGTGGTCACACCCAGCGAAATCTGGCCCAGCTTGTCTTTCCACAGCATGCTGTTGCAGTTGGCGAATTCGCTGATCAGCTTTGCCGGATTGGTTTCCTGATGACCGTAGACGCAGCCGGTGTCCGGAATGCGCGTGTTGAACAGCGCCGCCACCGCGTAGATGCCGACCACCACGCACAGCGCCGCCTGCACCGGACTGTTGATGCCGGTATCGATCATCGGCACATCGATGCTCAGCAGCATGGCCGAGATGCGGTCGCCGACCAGCGCGCCGCCCAGCACGGTGCCGAGAATAATCGAGATCACGGTCAGGCCCTCGACCCAACCGTTGGCCGCCACCAGTTTTTCCGCCGGCAGCAATTCGGTGAGGATGCCGTACTTGGCCGGCGAATACACGGCCGCGCCAAAACCGACCACGGCGTAGGCAATCAGCGGGTGAACGTGGGCGAAAATCAGCAGACAACCAACAACCTTGATCAGGTTGGAGATGAACATGACCTTGCCCTTGGGCATCGAATCGGCGAACGCGCCGACAAAGGGCGCCAACAGCACATAAAACAGGATAAAGGACAGCTTGAGGAGGGGAGTGAGCCACCCTGGCGAGTTCATCGTTGTCAGGAGGTCGATCGCGACAAACAGCAGCGAGATGTCCGCGAGGGACGAAAAAAACTGCGCCGCCATGATGGTGTAGAAACCACGATTCATTCTGGGATAGCCTGGAAAACTTATCTGGCTTGCTTTATACCACGCTTTGTTCGTATCCCCAAGAAATGAGCGGTGTGCTGGAGCCCCGTTTTAACGCTCAGGCGTTAAAATAACGCCTTCGTTGAACCCGCCGAAATGAGATGTATGCCGAGGCCGATATTAGCAACTATTCATGTTGATTCCATGAAGCAAAACTTGGCCAAGGCCAAGTCCCTTTCTCCTGGCGCCAAGGCTTGGGGCGTGCTCAAGGCAAACGGCTATGGTCACGGTCTGGAGCGCGCCATGCGCGGTTTCGCCGAGGCCGATGGCCTGGCGCTGATCGAAGTCGACAACGCGGTCAAGCTGCGCGAACTGGGCTGGAAGAAGCCGATACTTTTATTGGAGGGTTTCTTCAGTTTGTCCGACCTGCACACCATGGCCGGTTACGACATCCAGGCGGCCGTGCATTGCGACGCGCAGCTGGCATGGCTGGAGCAGGTGGCGCCGCAACTGAGCGAGCGCGGCATCCGCTTCGACCTGCATCTCAAAATGAATACCGGCATGAACCGGCTCGGCTTCAAGCCGGAGGCGTTCGCCGCCGCGCACGCGCGTCTGAGCGCGATGGCCTGCGTCGGCGGCATCACCATGATGACGCACTTCGCCAATGCCGACGACATCGAACACCCGCTGCTGCCGATCGCCGAGCAGATCCGCCGCTTCGAGCTGGGCGCGGCCGGCCTGCCGGGCCCGCGCAGCCTGTCGAATTCGGCCGGCGTGCTGCTGCATCACGCATTGCGCAACGATTGGATTCGTCCCGGCATCATGCTGTACGGCGGCTCGCCGGGTGGTGGCGGCGCCGAGCAATTCGGCCTGCAGCCGACCATGACCTTGAGCAGCGAAATCATCGGCGTGCAGGAGATCGGCGCCGGTGAGGCGGTCGGCTACGGCAGCCGCTTTCAGGCCGAGGCGCCGATGCGCATCGGTGTGGTGGCCTGCGGTTACGCCGACGGTTATCCGCGCGTGGCGCCGCTGGGCACGCCGGTGCTGGTCGATGGCGTGCGCACCCGCCTGGTTGGCCG
Source organism: Duganella lactea (assembly GCF_009857505.1). Taxonomy (GTDB): domain Bacteria; phylum Pseudomonadota; class Gammaproteobacteria; order Burkholderiales; family Burkholderiaceae_D; genus Rugamonas; species Rugamonas lactea. The sequence goes on along the minus strand of NZ_WWCP01000007.1, from coordinate 127,824 downwards.
CGTGTCGATGGACATGCTGACCGTGGACTTGACTGATTTGCCGCAAGCGCGCATCGGCAGCAAAGTGATACTTTGGGGCAAGGGTCTACCGATCGATGAGGTGGCGGCGGCGGCCGGCACCATCGGCTATGAGCTGATGTGCGCGCTGGCGCCACGCGTGCCGGTGGTTGAGGACTGAACGCATGGCGAAGGCAAAAACCAACTACACCTGCAACGAGTGCGGCGCCAGCGCCACCAAGTGGACCGGCCAGTGCGCCGCCTGCCAGCAGTGGAACACGATGGTCGAGACGGTGGTCGAGGCCGGCGGTAACAACCGTTACTCGCAGCCGGCCCACCTGGCGCTGGCGCAGACGGCGCCGGTGCTGTCGCTGGCCGATATCGACGCCATCGACGTGCCGCGCTTCGGCACCGGCATCGAGGAGTTCGACCGCGTGCTGGGTGGCGGCCTGGTCGCTGGCGGCGTGGTGCTGATCGGCGGCGATCCCGGCATCGGCAAGTCGACCCTGCTGTTGCAGGCGCTGGCCAATGTGTCGCACCTGAAGAAGGTGTTGTATGTGTCGGGCGAGGAATCCGGCGCGCAGATCGCGTTGCGCGCCAAGCGGCTGCAGGTCGACGCGCGCGACTTGAAGTTGCAGGCGGAAATTCAGCTGGAGAAAATCCTCGGCACGCTGGCGGACCTGAAGCCGGAAGTGGCGGTCATCGATTCGATTCAGACGGTGTATTCGGATGCCTTGAGCTCGGCGCCGGGTTCGGTGGCGCAGGTGCGCGAGTGCGCGGCGCAACTGACGCGCGTGGCCAAGCAGACCGGCGTGACCATCATTCTGGTCGGCCACGTCACCAAGGAGGGCGCGCTGGCCGGGCCGCGCGTGCTGGAGCACATCGTCGACACCGTGCTGTATTTTGAGGGCGACAACCATTCCAGTTTCCGCCTGGTGCGGGCGATCAAGAACCGTTTCGGCGCGGTCAATGAGCTGGGCGTGTTCGCCATGACCGAGAAGGGCCTGAAGGGCGTGTCGAATCCATCGGCCTTGTTCTTGTCGCAACACGACAATCAGGTGCCGGGTTCCTGCGTGATGGTGACACAGGAGGGCACGCGGCCGCTGCTGGTGGAAATCCAGGCGTTGGTCGATGCCAGCCATCTGCCTAACGCGCGCCGTCTGTCCGTCGGTCTGGAGCAGAATCGGCTGGCGATGCTGTTGGCGGTGCTGCACCGGCATGCGGGTATTGCGGCCTTCGATCAGGACGTGTTCATCAACGCGGTGGGCGGCGTCAAGATCAGCGAGCCGGCGGTCGACCTGGCGGTGTTGTTGGCGATTAATTCATCGATGCGCAACAAGGCGCTGCCGAGCGGCTTCGTGGTGTTTGGCGAGGTGGGCCTGGCCGGTGAGATCCGACCGGCGCCGCGCGGACAGGAGCGCCTGCGCGAGGCGGCCAAGCTGGGCTTCTCGATGGCGATGATTCCAACCGCCAACGCGCCCAAGCAGCCAATTGAAGGGATGACAATAATCGCGGTGGATCGCATCGATGATGCGTTCAATAAGCTGCGCGAAATCCAATAACGTTGTATTGTTACGTGCTGCAATCGTCAACATGGAAAATTGCGTAATTGTAACTAAAGGATAACAAAGTGTTAGTGGATCAAAGGTCAGGCGCACGCAAAATTGTGCGCTCCAAGGCGGTCGTGGTGATGGATGGCATGCCGCCGATGCAGGCGCGCACGCTCGATATCAGCGGCGGCGGCTTGACGGTCACGTTCGACCATAAACTGTCGACCGGCGACATCGGCATGGTGTCGTTCGAGTTGTTCGTCGAGGGCAAGGCGCAAGTGCTGAGCTGCCGTTCGCGGGTCAATTACTGCATTTTCAGCGGCGACCACTTCAAAATCGGCTTCCAGTTCATGAATCCGGACATGGCCACGATGGCCACCATCAATAAATTCCTGCGCTGAGCGCGACGGGCCCGGTGTAACGGGCGCGTGGCCGTATCAGCCGGTTGGCTTGCACCTGCTCCAACGCATGGGCCAGCCAGCCGACGCAGCGACCGGTGGCAAACAAAATCAATGGGGCGTCTTCCGGCAAATCGCAGGCCGCGGTGAGCACGGACAGGGCGTAGTCGATGCTGGGCAGTTCGCCGGCCTGCTGTTCGGCTGCCAGCGCCAGTTCCGCATGCGGTGAAATTTTCGGCAGTCGCTTCAGCAGCGCCGCCGCGCGCGGGTCGCCGTCCGGGTATAGCGGGTGGCCGAAGGCGGGCAGCGGGCGTTTGCTGTCCCGCCAACGGCGTACCGCTTCCTCGGCCGAACAGGCTTGCGCCTGCACGATCAACAGGGCGAATTCGGCGGCGGCGCCGCCATGCAGTGGGCCGGTCAGCGTGGTCAGGCCGGCCAGCACGCCGGCCGCCAGCGATGCGCCGGTCGAGATGGCGACGCGGGTGGCGAAGGTGGAGGCGTTCAGTTCGTGATCGGCCATCAGCACCAGTGTGCGGCGGATCAGGTCTTCATGCTGTTCGGCGCGCCAGGCGATGGCCAGGCGGCGGCTGATGGTGTCGGCGGCGTGGCCGCCCGGCTGCGCTCCCGCCAGAGCGGCGACCAGCGTGGCGAGGACGCTGGCCGCTTCCGCCCTGAGTTCCGCGGCGGGGCGGCCCAGCGATGGCGGGTCCAGCGCGCTGCGGCGGGCGAGGGCGACCAGAGCGGCGGTCAGCGCGCCGTCGTGCGTGGCGACGGGCGAGACGCCGCTGGCGCCGGCCGGCCAGATGGCGCCGGCCTCGGCGGGCGAGCATTCCCACAGCAGGGCGGCGATGTCTTCAAGGCTGGCGGTTTCGGCCAACGTGGCGGCGTCGTGGCCGCGATAGAGCAGGCGGCCGTTGAGCGCGGTGGAGACGGCGGATGGCAGCACCGGGTCGCCATACTGCATCGCCTGCGCGCTGACCGCTTCGACCTTGCGCCGCCCGTTGGCGCGCCGAGCCATGCGCAGCACGTCGTCGCCGTGGTAGCGGCTGCGGCGCGGATCGTCATCATCGGGCCGGGTGCGGATTTTTCCTCGGCTGACGTTGGCGTACAGCGTTTGCGGGCGGACGTTGAGCACTTGCAGGGCCTCTGCCGCGGTCATCCAGACCATTTCCATTTCCTATATTGACACTTCAAGTCAAGATTGACGAGCGTGGACCGGCAGTCCTAAGCTAGGGTCAAGCTTAACTGATCTGGAGTCGGTATGTTGAACGCTGTGTGGTCTGCGTTGGGATTGCCGGAGGCGGCGCTGGATGCCGTGACGGTCGTGGGCGAGGGCGCGTTGCCGTCGTATTTCGCGGTCACCGATCTGGCGACGGCCTCGGTCGCTGCGGCGGCGCTGGCGGTGCGTGAGTTGATGGCGGCGCAGGGCCATCCGCCGGCGTCCGTGCAGGTGGATCGCCGGCTGGCGTCGCTGTGGTTCAGCTGGTCGATCCATCCGGTGGGCTGGGAGCGGCCACCGCTGTGGGATGCGATGGCGGGCGACTACGCCACCGCCGATGGCTGGATACGTCTGCACACCAACGCGCCGCATCACCGCGCGGCCGCGCTGGCGGCGCTCGGCTGCGCCGATCATCGCGCGGCGGTGGCGCGTGCCGTGGCCGGCTGGCGCGGGCTTGCGCTGGAAGAGGCGGTGGTCGCGCACGGCGGTTGCGCGGCGGCGATGCGTTCAATCGCCGAGTGGCACGCGCACCCGCAAGGATTAAGCGTTGCCGCCGAGCCGTTGATGGCGTTCATGCCGGCGGCGGACGCGGCGCTCAGCGGCGGCGACTGGGCATGGCGGGCCGGACGGCCGCTGGCCGGCCTCAAGGTGCTGGACCTGACGCGGGTGCTGGCCGGCCCGGTGGCCACGCGCTTGCTGGCCGGCTATGGCGCCGACGTGCTGCGCATCGATCCGCCCAGCTGGAACGAGCCGGGTGTGATTCCGGAAGTGTCGCTGGGCAAGCGCTGCGCGCGGCTCGATCTGACGGTCGCCGCCGATCGCCTGGTCTTTGAAAACCTGCTGGCGCAGGCCGATGTGCTGGTCCACGGCTACCGGCCGGACGCGCTTGAGCGGCTGGGGTATGGCGAAGCCTTCCGGCGCCAGCGCAATCCATCGCTGATCGACGTTGCGCTGAACGCCTACGGCTGGAGCGGCCCGCTGGCCGGGCGGCGCGGCTTCGACAGCCTGGTGCAAATGAGTTGTGGCATCGCCGATCACGGCATGCGGATGCGGAGTGCGGACAAGCCGCTGCCGCTGCCGGTGCAGGCGCTCGACCACGCCACCGGCTACCTGATGGCGGCCGCCGTGGTGCGCGCGCTGATCGCCCGGCTGACGGAAGGCCGCACGCTGCGCGCCCGGCTGTCGCTGGCGCGCACCGCGAAGCTGCTGATGGATGCCGGCGCGGGCGACTCGGTAGCCGATGATGGCGGACTGGCGCCGGCGGGCCCGGCGGACTTCGCTGCGCCACGGGAATCCACCGAGTGGGGCCCTGCGCGTCGCTACCGTCCACCGGCGACCATAGACGGCGCGCCGATGTGCTGGGACCGCCCGGCAGGCAGCCTCGGCGCCTCGCCGGCGTGCTGGCCGGCGGATAAGGGGTAGAATCCCCCTTTATTCACGGCTTTGGTGCAAGCATCCATGTTGCATACTATGTAAGTACCAACAGGGCGGAATCATCATTATGGCGACAATCACTTCCACGACCGGCTCGACCAGCCAGGGCGTTTCGACGGACGTCTACAACCGCGTCCTGCAAACCATGACCCCGCAAGCCAACGCGGCGGCCAAGCTCAACGCGTCCATCACCAAGGACCAGACCAAGCTGTCGGCGCTGGGGCAATTGCAAAGCGCGCTGGCCAACTTCCAGCAGATCGCCGCCAGCCTCACCGGCGACGGCCTGAGCACCAGCGCCGCCAGCTCGGCCAAGACCGTGCTGACCGCCAGTTCGACCGGCGCGGCCAAGGCCGGCACCTACGCCATCGACGTCAAGCAACTGGCGCAGGGGCAGTTCCTGACCAGTGACGAATTCATCCCCGGCAAGGATGGCAAGGTTGGCGCCGGCGCCACCACCACCATCAAGATCGACTTTGGCAATACCGACGGCAAGTCCTTCAATACCGTTGGCAGCAGCAAGAGCGTCACCATCGACGGCAGCAACAACACGCCGGAAGGCATCGCCGCCGCGTTCAAGGCCGCCGGCGTGGACGTTACCGTGGTCAACGGTGACAACGGCCAGTATGCGCTGTCGCTTTCCGGCAAGGCGGGCGCGGACAACAGCATGCGCATCAGCGTCAGCGGCGACGCCACGCTGAAGAACCTGCTGACCTACGATCCGGCCGGCACGCAAAAGCTCAAGCAGACCACCGCCGCGCAGGACGCCATCCTGCTGGTGGACGGCAAGGAAATCAAAAGCAGCAACAACAGCATCAAGGACACCGCCATCGGCGGCGCCACGCTGAACCTGGTGGGCAAGGGCAAGAGCGATATCGCCATCACCCAGTCGTCCAGCCAGATCGGCGACAACCTGAAGGCCTTCGTCTCCGCCTACAACGATCTCAACGCCAAGATGCAAAAGCTGCAAAAGGGCGAACTGAAGTCCGACACCGCGCTCAACCAGGCGATCGGCCAGATGGGATTGCTGCTGAAAACCGGTGGCGGCAGCGTGTCGGTGACCAAGATGGCGGCGATTGGCCTGAGCCAGGACAAGGACGGCAATCTGCAACTGGACGACAAAAAACTGCAAGCCGCCCTGAGCGCCGATTCATCCGCCGTGGCCAAGCTGTTCACCACGGACGACAAGCGCGGTCTGGCCGACCTGCTGTCGGCGAAAGCCGCGTCGCTGACCTCGACCAACAGCGTGCTGAACAAGCAAACCTCGCTGACCACCAACGAAATCGCCAGCCTGAACACCAAGAAGGCCAGCATGACCAAGGCCATGACCGCGCAAGCCACGGCCCTGGCCGCGCTGTACACCGCCCAGGCCCAGACCGGCGCCGGCAGCGCCCTCAATGGCAAGGGCGGCACCGGCACTTTGTTCGACATGCTGGGCTGAGATTTCTCAACGAATCCCTTGCATCCGGGCGATGGATGCCCGATCATCACGGCTTGTGTCTGAAATCCACATTCTGGAGGTGTTATGGCAGGTAAGTTCGTTGGCGCGGCGCTGTTGGCTGCTGGTTTGATGGTAGGCGCGGTGCAGGGAGCTGCGGCGCAAGAGGAAAAAGTCCTCAATATCTACAACTGGTCGGACTATATCGCCGAGGATACGGTTAAGAATTTTGAAAAAGAAACCGGTATCAAGGTCCGCTACGACCTGTTCGATAACAACGAAATCCTGAATTCCAAGCTGGTGGCCGGCAAGTCCGGCTATGACATCGTGGTGCCGACCGCCCAGTGGGCGCGGTTGCAGATCGATGGCAAGCTGCTGCGCAAGCTGGACAAGTCCAAGCTGCCGAACCTGAAAAACCTCGACCCGGCCATCCAGGCCAAGCTGGCCGCCATCGATCCGGGCAACGACTACCTGGTCGACTGGATGTGGGGCTACACCACGGTCGGCATCAATGTGAACAAGGTCAAGGCCGCCTTGGGCAATCTGCCGATGCCGGACAACGCGTGGGAGCTGATCTTCAATCCGAAGTACGCGTCCAAGCTCAAATCGTGCGGTGTGTCCTTCCTCGATTCGCCATCGGAAGTGCTGCCGCCGGCGCTGATCTACGCCGGCAAGCCGGCCTTCTCGAAGAACGCCGCCGACTATGCCGAGGCCGGCAAGGTGCTGCAAGCGATCCGTCCTTACGTCACGCTGTTCAGCTCGTCGGGCTACATCAATGACCTGGCCAATGGCGCCGTCTGCGTGGCGCTGGGCTGGTCGGGCGACATCAACATCGCCCGTCAGCGCGCGATCGACGCCAAGAACGGCAATGTGATCGAGGCGCTGGTGCCGAAGACCTCGGCCGCGCTGGTGTTCGACACCATGGCCATTCCGGCCGACGCGCCGCACCCGAACAACGCGCACCTGTGGATCAACTACATCCTGCGTCCGGAAGTGCACGCCAGCCTGACCAACAAGGTGTTCTACGCCAACCCGAACGCGGCCAGCATCAAGTTCGTGCGCAAGGATATCGCCGGCAACAAATCGGTGTTCCTGTCGGAAGAGGACAAGAAACGCATGACGCCGCCGGAGGCGGTGCCGGCCGATATTCGCCGTCACATCACGCGCATCTATACGAAGTTTAAAACCGGCGTTTGATGCTGATGCATGCCGCTCCCGCGTCAGCGGGAGCGTTTGCCAAGTATGGATGCCGGCGTCCGCCGGCATGACGCTATTCGTGATAGCGATCGATGAGCTTCTGTTTGCTGCCCCGCATTTCCTGGACCAGTTCGTAGACGACCAGGGTGATCATGCCGCCAAAAATCCCCATGGTGAGCAAGGTGAACATCATGATGGACTCCCCCTCCGAGTTGACACAATTAAACTCTAGCAGAAGGCCTTCGCTTTACAAGCTATTTCACCACCAGGTCCGCCGCCATCACCGCTTTGAGATACACACTCATCGGCTCACCCGGTTCGCGCTGCGCGAACCACCACGCGCTGGCTTTGCGGATGTCCCATTCGAGGTCGTCGCCGGTCAGCAGCAGCGAGGCCACTTGGCCCAGCGTGGGCTGATGGCCGACCACCAGTACCGAATCCTTGTTGCCCGGCCAGTTGACCGCCTTCAGAATGTCGGCCGGATCGGCGCCCGGGGCCAGGTCGGTGTGGATCTTGAATTTGCGTCCCAGCGCCTCGACCGTCTGCAAGGTGCGCACGGCGGGGCTGGATAGAATCCGGCAACTGTCCGGCAATTGCGAGTTCAGCCATTGCCCCATGCGGCGCGCCTGCTTCTGCCCCTTGCCGGTCAGCGCCCGTTCCAGATCGGTCATGCCGGGCGCCGCCTCTTCGGCCTCGGCGTGTCGCCATAAAATCAGATCCATGCCGTTCTCCCCAGTGATGTGTGTCTACAGCGGCCGTCAATCCCCCAGATGCGCGTTGGGCGTGCCCAGCGTGTCCATCAGGTGTTGCTGGGCGCTGAAGCTGACTTGCTTGCCGCGCGCCCGGCGGCGCTGGTAGTGGCCGTCCGGCTCCAGTTCCCAGGCATTGGTATTGTCCTTCAGGTACGGGCTTAGACCTTCGGTCATGACCCGGCGTTTCAGCACCTTGTCCAAAATCGGGAAGGCGACTTCGATGCGGCGGAACAGATTACGGCTCATCCAGTCGGCGCTGGCCAGATAGGTGTCGTGCGCCAGGTCGTTGCGGAAGTAGTAGATGCGGCTGTGCTCCAGGAAGCGGCCGATGATCGAGCGCACCTTGATGTTTTCCGACAGCCCCGGCACGCCCGGCCGCAGCATGCAGGCGCCGCGCACGATCAGGTCGATCTTGACGCCGTCCTTGGACGCCGCGTACAGCGCGCGGATCACCGACTCGTCCACCAGTGCATTGATTTTAACAATAATCCGGCCGGGCCGCCCGGCGCGCGCGATGCGCGCCTCGTTGCGGATGGCCTTGATGATTTCGTTCTGCAGCGCGAACGGCGCCAGCCACAGATGGGTCAGCCGGTGCGGCTTGGTCAGCGAGGTCAGGTGGATGAACACCTCGTTGACTTCCTGGCTGATGCCGGGATGGCAGGTCAGCAGACCGAAGTCGGTGTAGAACTTGGTGGTGGTCGGGTGATAGTTGCCGGTGCCGAGGTGGGCGTAATAGCGCAGCTTGTTGTCCTCGCGGCGGATCACCAGCGCCACCTTGGCGTGCGTCTTCAGGCCGACCACGCCGTACACCACCTGCGCGCCGGCCTGCTCCAGCTTGTCCGCCCAGTTGATGTTGGCCTCCTCGTCGAAGCGCGCCTTCAGTTCAACGATGACGGTGACTTCCTTGCCGGCGCGGGCGGCGGCGATCAGCGATTCCATCAGGTCCGAGTTCATGCCGGTACGGTAAATCGTCTGCTTGATCGCCACCACATTCGGGTCGAGCGCGGCGCTGCGGACAAAATCGATCACCGTCTGGAACGACTGGTAGGGGTGGTGCAGCAGGATGTCGTTCTTGCGCAGCGCGGCGAAAATGTCCTGGTTGCCCGGCTTGTGCGCCAGGCCGGGGAAGAATGGCGGGAAACGCAGTTCCGGATTGTGCACATGGTCCATGATCTCGTTCAGACGGACCAGGTTGACCGGGCCGTTGACGGCGTACAGGCGGCTCTGGTGCAGGCCAAACTGGTCGAGCAGGAATTGCGACAGCTCCGGCGGGCAATTCATCGCCACCTCCAGCCGCACCGAGGCGCCGAACTGACGGCCGACCAGCTCGCCCTTGAGGGCCTGGCGCAGGTTCTTCACCTCGTCCTCGTCAACCCACAGATCGCTGTCGCGGGTGACGCGGAACTGCGAATAGCCAATCACCTCGCGGCCGGCGAACAAATCGGAAACGTGGGCGTGTATCACCGACGACAGCAGGCAGAAGGAAATGCCGCCATGGCCGGCCAGATGGTCGGGCAGGCGGATCACCCGCGGCAGCACGCGCGGCGCCTTGACGATGGCGATGCCGGTGCCGCGGCCGAAGGCGTCCTTGCCGCCCAGCTGGACGATGAAGTTCAGGCTCTTGTTGACCACCTGCGGGAACGGGTGCGCCGGATCGAGGCCGATCGGCGTCAGCAGCGGCCGCACCTCGGTGTCGAAATATTCCTTGACCCAGGCGCGCTGCGCGTCGTTGCGCTCGTTGTGGCGCACCAGATGGATGCCATGGGCGGCCATCTGGGGCAGGATGTCGTTATTCAGGATGTCATATTGATGCGCCACCAGCAGGTGGCACTCATTACTGATACGCGACAGCGTGGCGACCAGGGCGGGGTGGTGCGCCAGCGAGCCGTCGGCGGCGCCGGCCGCCAGCAGGCTGGCCACCCGCACTTCAAAAAATTCATCGAGGTTGCTGCTGGCGATGCACAGGTAGCGCAATCGTTCCAATAAGGGGATGTTGCGGTCTTCCGCCTGCGCCAGTACGCGGCGGTTGAACATCAGTTGAGACAATTCCCGGTCCAGAAAGGCCGAGTTCTTATTTGCGTCCGCATGCAAGTCAGGCTTCATGTCTTTTAAATCACTTTGCAGTTGTGGTCATTCTAGCGTGTTTAAGCCAAGAATGATTGCAACAGTGTAAAGAAGAAATATGACATCTTCGTGACAAATCCTGTCATAAATGACCGCCAATTATGACAGACGGGCGTCACAGTCGGGCGCGACTTGGCCTGGTTTCATAGGGCGATGTAGTGTGCCGGCTATTTTTGAAATATTTTGGCCATGTCATAAAGCTGTCATATTGGCCCGATAGACTGCGCAGCATCCTAACCTGTCATAACAAAGGACTTGAAATGCGACTGAAACAATTGATCTCTTCCCTGATGGTTGGCGCAGCGGCCGTAATGGCTTTCTCGTCGGCCGCTCACGCCGCCGATATGACCGGCGCCGGCGCCACCTTCCCATACCCAATCTACGCTAAATGGGCAGAGCAGTACAAAGCCACCACCGGCAACGGCCTGAACTATCAGTCCGTCGGCTCCGGCGCTGGCATCAAGCAGATCAAGGCCAAGACCGTCGACTTCGGCGCATCGGACGCGCCGTTGAGCGCCGCCGACCTGGACGCCGAAGGCCTGATGCAGTTCCCGGCCATCATGGGCGGCGTGGTGACGGTGGTCAACCTGGACGGCATCGCTCCAGGCCAACTGAAACTGACCGGCCCGATCGTGGCGGACATCTACCTGGGCAAGATCACCAAGTGGAATGACCAGGCCATCGCCGTTGTGAACCCAGGCGTCAAGCTGCCAGCCGAAGAAATCACCGTGGTGCACCGCGCCGACGGTTCGGGCACCTCGTTCCTGTTCACCGACTTCCTGTCGAAAACCAGCCCTGAATTCAAAACCAAGGTTGGCGCCGCTACCGCCGTGAAGTGGGTGGTTGGTGTCGGTGGCAAGGGTAACGAAGGCGTCGCCGCCAACGTGCAGCGTATCAAGGGTTCGATCGGCTACGTCGAGTGGGCCTACGCCAAAAAGAACAAAATGGCGCACACCCAGCTGAAAAACAAGGACGGCAACTTCTTGCAGCCTGACGACGAGTTCTTCAAAGCCGCCGCCGCCAACGCCGAATGGACCAAGACCCCAGGCTTCGGCGTGGTACTGACCGACCAGGCGGGTAAAAACTCGTGGCCGATCACCGGTGTGTCCTTCATCCTGATGCACAAAGTGCAGCAAGATGCCAACAAAGGCAAGGAAGTCGTCAAGTTCTTCGACTGGGCCTTTAAAAACGGCGGCCAGGCTGCCACCGAACTGGACTACGTGCCGATGCCGGCCAACGTCGTCAAGCTGGTGCAGGAATCCTGGAAAGCCAACCTGAAAGACGCTTCGGGCAAGGCGATCTACTAAGCCGGACCTTCCCTTCGCCGCCGCCGTCGGGCGGCGAGGGGGTTAGCCTGCGGTGCCCAGTCGGACGCCGCAGGCTAGCTATCATCCACCGAGAAAAAATATGAGCGCAGATATCACTTCCACGCCACTATCCAAGACAGAGCCGGCCATGCAGCCCAGCACCGCACCACAGTCCGCCGGGGAACAGGCTGCCATGCAGTCGATGCTCCGCACCATGCGCAAGCAGCGCATTCAGGATTTCTTCTTCCACAAAACCACGATGATCTTCGCGCTGTCCGTGCTGGCGGTGCTGCTGGGGATTATCTTTTCGCTGATGGTCGGCGCCTGGCCGGCCTTCAAGGAATTCGGCCCGGCCTTCATCACCCGCGTCGAATGGGACCCGGTCAATGACCAGTATGGCGCGCTGATCGCCATCGTCGGCACGCTGGCCACCTCCGGCATCGCGCTGCTGATCGCCTTCCCGATCTCGTTCGGCATCGCGCTGTTCCTGACCGAAATCTGCCCGGCCGCGCTGCGCCGTCCGCTGGGCACGGCGGTCGAGCTGCTGGCCGGCATTCCGTCGATTATCTACGGCATGTGGGGCCTGTTCGTGTTCGCGCCGCTGTTCGGCGACTATGTGCAGCCCTTCCTCAAAGCCACCCTTGGCCAGATGCCGGTGATCGGCCAGTTCTTCACCGGCCCGACCATGGGTCTGGGCCTGATCACCGCCGCGCTGATCCTGGCGGTGATGATCATCCCCTTCATCTCCTCGGTGATGCGCGACGTGTTCGAGATCGTGCCGGCCGTGCTGAAGGAATCCGCTTACGGCCTCGGCTGCACCCGCTGGGAAGTGGTGCGCAAGATCGTGCTGCCGTACACCAAGACCGGCGTGGTCGGCGGCGTCATGCTGGGCCTCGGCCGCGCGCTGGGCGAGACGATGGCCGTGACCTTCGTCATCGGCAACGCCAACAAGCTGTCGTGGTCGCTGTTCGCGGCGGGCAACTCGATCGCCTCGACGCTGGCCAATGAATTCGCCGAATCGGATACCGCGCTGCACACCTCGTCGCTGTTCGCGCTGGCGCTGATCCTGTTCGTCATCACCTTTATCGTTCTGTCCGCCGCCAAGCTGATGCTGGCCGGCATGTCTCGCAAGGAAGGCGTCAAATAATGAGCGCAACTCTGGAAAAAGCGGCGATGAACCCGGTTTATCGCAAACGCCTGTTGATGCACCGTGTCGGCATCGCGCTGTCGGTGCTGGCCATGTCGATCGGCCTGATCGCGCTGGCCTGGATTCTGGTCACGCTGATCATCAAGGGCTTCGGCGCGCTGAGCATCAATATGTTCACGCAGAACACGCCGGCGCCGGGCAGCGAGGGCGGCGGCCTGCTGAATGCGATTTTCGGCAGCTTCCTGATCGTGTCGCTGTCGACGCTGATCTCGACCCCGATCGGCATCCTGGCCGGCATGTACCTGGCCGAGTACGGCGAAGAAAACAAGATCGCGGCGGTGACCCGCTTCGTCACCGACATCATGTTGTCGGCGCCGTCGATCGTCATCGGCATGTTCGTCTGGGCCATGTATGTGGCCACCTCCAAACACTATTCGGGCTATGCCGGCTCGATCGCGCTGGCGCTGATCGCCATCCCGGTGGTGGTGCGCACCACCGACAACATGCTGCGCCTGGTGCCGAACAGCTTGCTGGAAGCCGCCTTCGCGCTGGGCGCGCCGCGCTGGAAAGTGGCGATGATGGTGCGTCTGCGCGCGGTCAAGGCCGGCGTCATCACCGGCGTGCTGCTGGCGGTGGCCCGCGTGTCGGGTGAAACCGCGCCGCTGCTGTTCACCGCGCTGAACAACCAGTTCTTCAGCTCGGACATGAACGCGCCGATGGCCAACCTGCCGGTGGTGATCTACGGCTTTGCCATGAGCCCGTATGACAACTGGCGCGAACTGGCCTGGGGCGGCGCGCTGCTGGTGACCTTCAGCGTGCTGGCACTGAACATCATCGCACGCACCGTATTTGCCCAAAAAGCCCCGAACTAATTAGACAAAGCGAATCCCTACATGAACACGCAACTGAGCCAAGAGAACGTCGCCACCATGCCACAAGGCAAACGCAAAACCATCGAAATTTCGGGCCTCAATTTCTTCTACGGTAAAACCCAGAGCCTGCACAACGTCAACCTCGACATTCACGAGCGCCAGGTGACCGCCTTCATCGGCCCGTCGGGCTGTGGCAAGTCGACGCTGCTGCGCACGCTGAACCGCATGTACGACCTGTACCCGGGCCAGCGCGCCGAGGGCTCGATCATGTACCGCGGCCGCAACATCCTGGAGCAAGGCCAGGACTTGAACATGCTGCGCGCCAAGGTGGGCATGGTGTTCCAGAAGCCGACCCCGTTCCCGATGTCGATCTACGACAACATCGCCTTCGGCGTGCGCCTGTACGAAGACCTGTCGAAAGGTGAGATGGACGAGCGCGTCGAATGGGCGCTGAAGAAGGCCGCGCTGTGGACCGAGGTCAAGGACAAGCTGAGCAAGAGTGGCCTGTCGCTGTCCGGCGGCCAGCAGCAGCGTCTGTGCATCGCCCGCGGCGTCGCCGTCAAGCCGGACGTGCTGCTGCTGGATGAGCCGACCTCGGCGCTGGACCCGATCTCGACCTCGAAAGTGGAGGAACTGATCTCCGAGTTGAAGCAGGACTACACCATCGCCATCGTCACCCACAACATGCAGCAGGCGGCCCGTTGTTCGGACTACACCGCGTATATGTACCTGGGCGAGCTGGTGGAATTCGGCGAGACCGACCAGATCTTCATGAATCCGGCTCGTAAAGAGACCCAGGATTACATCACCGGCCGTTTCGGCTGATCGACCTTATAATACAAATTCGCAACTGGAGAGCAGCATGATCGGTGAGCATTCATCCAAACAGTACGACAACGAACTGGAAGCCATTCGCAGCAAGGTGTTGCTGATGGGCGGTATCGTCGAGACCCAATTCCTCGACGCCATGACCTGCTTCCGCATCGGCAACGCCGAGCGCGCTGAGCGCGTGATGCGCGAGGACGACGCCGTCAACCAGCTGGAAGTGCAGCTGGACGACCAATGCAGCCACCTGATCGTGCGCCGCCAGCCGGCCGCCAACGACCTGCGCACCATCATGGCGACGATCAAGGTCATCACCGACCTGGAGCGCATCGGCGACGAGGCCACCAAGATCGCCCGCACCGCCAAGCAGCTGCACGCGCGCGGCGCGGTGACCGTCAGTCACTATGAAATGGTACGCAACATTGCCAACAACACCAGCGACATGCTGCACGACGCGCTGGACGCCTTCGCCCGCAACGACGGCAAGCAGGCCTTGCAGCTGATCGCCCAGGACGCCGTGATCGACCATGAATTCCGTTCCATCATGCGCAACCTGATCACGTTCATGATGGAAGATCCACGCACCATCTCGGCCGCGCTGGACACCCTGTGGGTGGCCAAGGCGATCGAGCGCATCGGCGATCACGCCAAGAACATCGCGGAATACGTCATCTATGTGGTGGAAGGCCGGGATATCCGCCACACCAAGATGCCTGCCGCGGAAACCGAGCCGGAACAGGCTGAGTAAATAAAAATATCTTGCAATGGCATCTGATAAAACGACTGTACTGATTGTTGAAGACGAGCCGGCAATTGTCGAGCTGGTGACGTTTTCGCTGCGCGAAGCGGGCTGGAACTGCTGCGCCGTGCAAAGCGCGGGCGAGGCCTGGGATTTCATCCAGAGCAAGACCCCGCAACTGATCCTGCTGGACTGGATGCTGCCGGATTCGACCGGCTTGCGTCTGCTGTCGCGCATCCGCTCGGACCGTCAGTTCAACGACATCCCGGTCATCATGCTGACGGCGAAAAGCATGGAAGAGGACAAGCTGGCCGGCCTGAACAGCGGTGCCGACGACTACATCACCAAGCCGTTCTCGCCGCGCGAGCTGCTGGCGCGGGCCAAGGCGCTGCTGCGCCGCAAGGCGCCGGAGCACGCGCAGTCGGCCATGCGCGCCGCCAACATCATGCTGGACCCGGTCAGTTGCACCGTTTCCATGGACGAGCAGAAGATCGATATCGGCCATGCCGAGTACAAACTGCTGAAATTCCTGCTGGCGCACCCGGAACGTGTGTTCTCGCGCAGCCAGCTGCTGGACAAGGTGTGGGGCGATCATGTGGTGATCGAGGAGCGGACCGTGGATGTGCACGTGCTGCGTCTGCGCAAGGCATTGAAGGAAGCCGAGCATCTGATCAAGACCGTGCGTAGTGTCGGCTATATGCTGTCGGAAAAAAGCTGAGTTCTAAATGAATCCAAAACTGGTGTTCTGGGTGCCCGCCGCGCTGCGCACCGCCATTATTCTGGCGGGCTGCGCCCTGGCGGGATGGATCGCCGGCTGGCTCACCGGCCTGGTGCTGGCGTTTGTCTGCATGCTGGCCCTGGTGTTCACCCAGTTATCCTATTTGTACCAGCTGAGCAGCTGGCTCGACGATCCGCAAAGCGCCAAGCTGCCGGACGGCTGGGGCGAGTGGACCAACATCTTCTCGCGCCTGTACCGCATGCGCCGCGAGGACGAAAAAAACCAGACCGAACTGACCGAATGGCTGGCGCGCTTCCGCCAGGCGATGCACCTGCTGCCGGATGGCGTGGCCATCATGGACGACGTGCTGTTCCTGGAGTGGTGCAATCCGGCGGCCGAGCAGCATCTGGGGCTGAGCAACGAGCGTGACAAGGGCATGCGCGTGACCAACCTGGTGCGCAATCCGGACTTCATGGATTACATCATCCTCGGCCGCTACGAGCAGCCGCTGACGATCAGCTTCCGCGAGCGCAAGCTGATCGTGCATATCATTCCGTTTGAAAATCGCCGTCAGATTCTGGTGACGCATGACGCCACCGAGACCGAGCGCATCGAGGAAATGCGGCGCGATTTTATCGCCAACGCCTCGCACGAGTTGCGCACGCCGCTGACCGTCATCGTCGGCTTCCTGGAAATCGCCGCGCAAGAGGGGCTTGACGCCGCCACCCGCGCCGCGCACCTGAAGCTGATGACGGAGCAGGGGCATCGCATGCAGCATCTGATCGAAGACATGCTGACCTTGTCACGGCTGGAGTCGGTGGACTATCCGATGCGGCCGGAACCGGTGGACGTGCGCAAGCTGATCGAGCAGGTGTTGCGCGACGCCAGGGCGCTGTCGGCCGGCAAGCATGAGGTGACGATGGCGTTTAACGGTCCGGATGTGATGGGCTCGTATGAGGAATTGCACAGCGCTTTCGGCAACCTGGCCTCGAACGCGGTGCGCTACACGCCGGCGGGCGGCAAGATTCATCTGGTGTGGAAGCAGGTTGATAGCGGCGTCAAGTTCCTGGTCGAGGATACCGGCATCGGCATCAGCCCGGAACATATTTCGCGGCTGACGGAGCGCTTCTACCGGGTCGACAAGAGCCGCTCGCGCGAGACCCAGGGCACGGGTCTGGGGCTGGCGATTGTCAAGCACGTGCTGCTGCGGCACGGCGGCACGCTGCAGATCAAATCGGAGGCGGGCAAGGGCAGCGCGTTCATCGTCTGTCTGCCGAAGACCGCCATCGTCCAGCAGCAACCGGAGTTGCAGCTCCACTAAGAGTGGCGCGTGAGCCCAGCGCTTAAGCCAATTCGCGGTTAAAGAAGGCCGTTACCTGCGGCACCAGGCCCGGCGCGTGCTGTTCGGCGGTGACCGCGATTTCCTCCATTTGCGCCGCCGTGATCTGCTCGGCCTGCTCCGGCGTCACGCGCGGATGCAGCTCGTCGCCGAAGTCGCCGATGCTGGCGGCGAGCGACACCGCCATCTCATGGCTGACATTGCTCAGCAGACGATTAACGATAGCTGCCCGCTGCGCGGCGTTCGCCAGCAGGAACAGTTGGCTGATGGTGTGATCGGTCGTGACGGACATGTTGGCTCCTTGTTGTGTATGCACATACGCTAACCTGTGCCGCCCAACAGGTCTGTACGCGTCCTAACGCTCTGCGTTCAAACCGGTGATCAGTTTGGCCAGCAACGCATCCAGCTGGTCTTGCTCGCCCTGGCCCAACGCCGACAGCGCCTGATGTTCGTTGGCGATATGCAGCGGCAGCAGCTTGTCGATCAGCGCCAGGCCCGCCGGCGTCAGCCGCACCAGGATGCTGCGCCGGTCGCCGGGCGCGGGTGCGCGCTCCGTCAAGCCTTTGCGCTCCAGCCGGTCGAGCCGGCTGGTCATCGCGCCCGAGGACAGCATCAGCCGCTCGTACAGCGCGGTCGGCGTCAGCGCATACGGTGCGCCCGAGCGCCGCAGCGTGGCGATCACATCGAACTCGCCCGGGTGCAGTTCAAACTGGGCGGCCAGCGGATTCAGCCAGTGCCGCTCCAGCAATTGGCTGGCCTCCAGCAGACGTCCCGCCAGTGCCATGACCTTGGCGTCCAGCTCCGGGCGCTGCTGCGACCAATCGGCCGCCGCGCGGTTTGCTCGGTTATTCATCGTTACCTCTATATCAAGTTACTTCATATGATTCCATTATTGCCGCCTTGTGTAAAGGCGGTTTCAACGATATGATTTGATATCAAGATACTTTATTTCGAGATAGTTATGAAAATTAGTCGTCATTGCTTCATCATCGTTGCCGTTATCGGGCTGGCGCTTAACCTGCGTCCGGCGATGGCCGCCATCGGGCCGCTGCTGGACATGATCGAGGCGGCGACCGGCCTGTCCCATACGCAATCGAGCCTGCTGACGTCGTTGCCGGTGTTTGTGATGGGCCTTTGCGCGCTGGGTGGCCGCCATATCGCCGGCAAGTTTAGCGAGCGTAACGGCATCGCTCTCGGGATGGCGCTGGTGTGCGCCGCCTGCCTGGCGCGCTACTGCGCCGGCAGCAGCGCCGGTTTGCTATTGACGGCGATTCTGGCCGGCGCCGGCATCGCGCTGGTGCAGACACTGCTGCCAGCCTTCATCAAGCGGCGCTTTGGCGCGGAGGCGGGCAGCGTGTTCGGACTCTATACCACCGGCATCATGGGCGGCGCGGCGATCGCGGCGGCTTCGGCGGCCGGGCTGGCGGCGCAATCGGGCTGGCAGTTCGCGCTCGCGGTGTGGGCCTTGCCGGCGTTGGCCGCGTTTTTCCTGTGGCGTCGCGCCACCGCAGGACTTGCCGTCCCATTGCCCGCCGTCGCGGCGGGGCGGACGGCGCAGCCGGGTTTCTGGCGCAACCAGCGCGCGTGGGAACTGATGATCTTCTTCGGCATTGGCACTGGCGCTTACACCCTGGTGCTGGCTTGGCTGCCACCGTTCTACACCAGCCTGGGCTGGAAACCGGCCGAAGCGGGCTTCCTGCTGGGCGGCCTGACGCTGGCCGAGGTGGTCGCGGGGCTGGCGGTCTCGGCCTGGATCGGCCGCTTTCCGGATCGCCGCCTGCCGTTGCTGGCGGTGCTGTTGCTGTTGAGCGGCGGGCTGCTGTGCCTGATCTTCGCGCCGCTATCGTTAGCCTTGCCGGCATGTCTGATGCTCGGCATCGGTATCGGCGCGCTGTTCCCGCTGTCGCTGATCCTGACGCTGGACCACCTTGACGACCCGGCACAGGCGGGCATGCTGACGGCCTTCGTGCAGGGCGGCGGCTACATCATTGCCAGCTGCATGCCCTTGCTGGCGGGCGTGCTGCGCGACCGGTTCTCGGACCTGACGCAGGCCTGGGTGGCGATGCTGATCGGCGCGCTGTGCCTGGTGGCGCTGTGCCTGCGGTTTTCGCCGGCCTCCTATCGCCGCATCGCCTGTACAATGGATTGATCCTGTCATATATCGGACCATTTTATGAACCAAGATTTTTACTGGGTGAATCCGCCACAGCACTGGCACCGTGAAGGTGACGCGCTGTTGGTGACGACCGACGAGAAAACCGACTTCTGGAATGACACATGGTACGGATTCAAACGCTTTTCCGGCCACTTCTTCGGCGCCGATGTCAGCGGTGACTTTACCTTTCAGGTAAAGGTCAAGGCGGCGTTCAGCGCGTTGTACGACCAGGCCGGCATCATGCTGCTGGCCGACCAGGATCATTGGCTCAAGGCCGGTGTGGAGTTGAACGATGGCGCGCCGGCGATCGGCAGCGTGCTGACCCTCGGCCAGTCCGACTGGGCGCCGGGCATCTTCCCGGCCAGCGCCGACCAGTTCTGGATGCGCCTGACGCGCAAAGGGGATGGCCTGCGCCTGCAATACTCGGTCGACGGCAAGACCTGGCCGCTGCTGCGCCTGGCCTATTTCCCGGCCGACAAACAGTGCGCGGTCGGCGTGATGTGCTGTACCCCGGAGCGCGACGGGCTGGCGGTGCGCTTCGAGGATTTTTTGCTGGTCCCCGCGTTGGACAAGGACCTGCACGATCTGACCTGATCCTGTTTTTCGGGATTACATCCTGAAATCTTCCAGGTCTTTGATGCGCGTTTCCGCGTGCCCCTGCATGCAGCCGATATACATCACGGTGCGGGCGGTGCCGGTTTTGTATTGCGTGTAGATGGCTTTGCAGTCGGCCTCGCGGAATTTGACCCAGGCCCGCTGCGCCTCGATCAGCGCCTTTTTGGTCTCGGCGTCAGTGATCGACTTGATCACCTGCTGATAGACCAGGTTCAGCTTGTCTTCGGTTTTTTTCTGCTCGACCGCCGCGCATTCGTTGATGTCGGGTGTGGCGACGGCGTTCTTGCAGTCCTCCGCACAGGCGCTGCCGGCGCTGGCCGCCAGCAGCAGGGCAATCATCAATTTCATAAGGCACCTCATCC
The DNA here is from genome assembly GCF_009857505.1 of Duganella lactea. Lineage (GTDB taxonomy): Bacteria > Pseudomonadota > Gammaproteobacteria > Burkholderiales > Burkholderiaceae_D > Rugamonas > Rugamonas lactea. The sequence goes on along the minus strand of NZ_WWCP01000007.1, from coordinate 107,639 downwards.
CTTCATCGCGATCTGGCAGCTGTGGAGTACATCGTCATACGAGCGCGACACATGGTCGGCGCCGGGGAACACGCAGGTTTTCAGGTCAGGATTCTCGAACGGGCTAGGCAGCAGCAGCACGAATTGCTTGGCGTGCGGGATGCGCTCGTTGACGCCTTCCAACATCGCCGTCATCTGTTCGCAGTCGTTCAGCGGATCGACGCTGACCAGGATGACGATCGACACCAGTTCCGGCGATGCGCCCGGCGGCGGCTCCATGTCCAGTTCATCGGCGGCGCGGCTGCGCGCATCGATCTTCTGTTCGCGCAGGATGCGCACCAGAATCTCGGTGGCCAGTTCGGCGCTTTGCTTGCCCAGCCCGATACTGAGCACCACGCTGCCCGCCGGCACATCAAACGAGCCTTGCCATTCACCGCTGACGGAGATGCGCTGCTCGCGCAGTTGCCGGCCGATGCCGCCGCCGGCCAGCACGCTGCTGCGCTTGCGTTTTTTCCACCACTTGGGATTGCCGCTCAGCGCTTCAATCACCGAGATGATGGAGGAGGTGACTTTTTCCTCTTCCTCCGGCGTGATCGACTGGTCCTTCAGGTCGAAATGGGCCAGGTGCAGCGCCGGCAGCAGCACGCCGTCGCAATACTCGGCCAGCGTTTTGTGCTGCATGTAGCGCTTGGCGCTGGTGATGATCTCGTGCGCGTCGCCGGACAGCGCGCGCTGGTAAAAGTTTTGCGGCATGGTCAGCGCCGGCAGCTCGCCGAACATAATCTCCAGCACCTTCAGCGCGCGGATGTAGCGGCCGGCCACCACCAGGCACAAGGTCAGCGGCGTCGACAGTACCAGCCCGACCGGGCCCCAGATCCAGCTCCAGAAAATCGCCGACACCACCACCGACAACGGCGACAGGCCGGTGGTGTGGCCGTACAGCTTGGGCTCGATGGTTTGCGCGACGATGATCTCGACCGCCAGGAACAGGCCCAGCGTCATCAGCGCCATCGACCAGCCGGGATCGATGGCCGCCGCCAGCAGCGTGGCGCAAAACGCCGCCATCCACACGCCGACGTAGGGAATGAAGCGCAGCACCGCCGTCATCGTGCCCCACAGCAGCGCCTGGCTCAGTCCGATCAGCGTCAGCCCCAGCCACACCGACAGGCCGGTGGCCAGGTTCACCAGAAATTGCGAAATAAAGAAGCGCGACAGCCGCTCGCCGGCATCGTTGACGGCGATCGTGGTGGCGCGCAGATCGCCGCCACCGGCCAGGCGGATGAAGCGGTCGCGCAGCGATTCATGCTCCAGCAGCACAAAAATCAGCACCACGAACACGATCCCGGCCGTCTCCAGCGGCGGCCACACCGAGGCCACCACCTTGCCCAGCAACTGGAACGGCTTGAGCGCCGGCTCATGGATTTCCACCAGCACCGGCGTTTTGACGCTGCCATCGCTTTGCAGCACCGGCTGTGCGCTGCCGCCGTTGTCCTGCGTGAAGTGTTCGATCAACTGGCCGGCCGGGCCGCCCAGACTGCCGATGGTGCCGCGCGTCAGCTCATCGAGCTTTTCGATCTTGCTGGCGATGGTGTCCTGGTACTGCGGCAGGCTGGCGCCCATCGCGCCGACCTGCTGCACGATGACCGCCCCGATCGCCAGCAGCGTCACCGTCACCAGCAGCACGCCGGTGCAGACCGACAACGTTTGTCCCAGCCCGAGATGGCGCAGCGCGCGCACGAACGGCGCGATCAGGAAGCTGAAGATGAAGGCCAGCGTGATGGGAATCAGTACATCGCGGCCGAAGTAGAGCAGGGCCAGCACCGTGGCGGTGCCGACCAGGCCGGCGACGGCGCTGGGCAAATTGCGGGAGGTGAGAGAGTCAGACACCGGGTATCCTGGCTGGATAAGTAAAAGCGATAAAATGCACCACGTTCAGTGCGATGTGGACCAGTATGGCCGCCTCGATGCGCCGCGTGCGCTGGTAAGCGCAAGCGTAGCCGAGGCCGGCGATGCCAGCGAGTATGCCATAGAGCAAGCCACCGCCGAGGTGCGCGAGGCCGAATAACAGCGCCGACACGGCCACCGCCACCCACGTTCCCCAGCGCCAGCGCGTCAGTGCGTTAGCCAGCCGCGCCTGCAGGAAGCCGCGGAAGAAGGCTTCCTCGGCCACCACCGTGAACAGCAGGTTGACCGCGATAAAGGTCGGCGCCTGCGGCGGGAATTTGAAATCGACGCCAACCACGCCGGCCGCCACGGCAAAGCCAAGCGTCACCAGCAGCGTCAGGCCCAGCACCGGCACCGTGCGACGCACCACCTCGCCCAACTCGGCGCGCGAGGACACGCGGCGGCAGAGCAGGGCCAGCAGGATCAGGCCGACCGCGCCCTTGTCGAAATTGGCGTACAGACTGAACGGCGCGGCGCCTTCCGACAGCACCACGCGGTCGAGCAGCAGCGGATTGTGGAAGCCGGGCAGCTTGTGCATGGCCAGCGCCAGTGCCAGCACGCCGGTCAACACGCCGCAGAGCAGACGCAGCCACCGCTGTGGCGCGGCGGCGCAGCCATATGCCAAGGCCGCCAGCAACAGCAGCGCGGCGACCGCCGGCGGCGTCACCACGCCGCCCACCAGCCCCCAGGCCAGCGCCATCGACAACAACAAAGGCCATGCCGGCAACGCGCGCCGACCGACGGGAAGCGGACGCAGCCAAACCGCGCCGATCGCCAGCGCCAGGAAGAGAAAAGCGGAAAGTATCATTGATTCAACGATGAGTTTTGATCAATGATACCTCATGGCCGCTCAGAACTTGTAGATGGCGGCCGTCATCAGCACCGGCGTGGTTTTGCGCTGGGTCAGCGGGCTGTCGGCCGCGTCGCCAGCCATCCGGCTCACGCCCACCGCGCTGCGCACCATCCACTTGCTGTCGATGACGTGGGTCCAGTTCACCGACGCCGAGACGTTGCTGAAGCCGGCCTTCGGCGTGTAGACACGGTAGCCGCTGCCCATCGATTGTGTCGGCGTGACGCCGAAGTAGGTCTGCATGTGCTTGCGGTCGGCGTATTCGGCCGATGCGTCAAAGCCGAACTGGTCGCTCGCGGTGGTGTAGATCGGCGTCTCCATGCCCAGCGTGTAAGTGTTGCCGTATTCGCGGTGTCCCAGGTTCTGCTTGGTGGACAGGCTCAGGCCGACGCTGCCCAACTGATAGCCCACGCTCAGCAGCGTGATCGCCGAGCCCTTGATTTTGCCCATGCCTTTGAGGGCGTCCGAGCCGGAGAAGTAATCTTCCTTGTGATCCGCGCGGCCGATGTCATAGCCCAGCGCGGCGCTGACCTTGAAATCGCCCAGGCTGGTGCCGTAACCGATGCCGCGATGCGTACTGAGGAACACGCCATTGCTGAAGGTCTTTTCCAGGAACGGTAGCGGCAGTAAGCGGCTCTTGTCGGCGCCGGCGTATTCCGGCACGTAAGCCAGACCGATGCCGGCCAGCATGGCGTCGCCTTGCCCTGCGGGCGCGGCTTCCTGGGCGAAGCTGTTGGCGCTGACGGCGCAGAGTGACATGAGTGTCAAGGTGATGGCGTGGCGCATTATGATGGTTCCCTTTCAGTGGTCCGCCGGCGCGTGATTGCCCGGCTGTAGACGCGCGGCAGTTTCTCAATAAACAAGGTCCGACGCTATCGCCGTCGCTGAAGTATCATTTGCCGAAATGTTTGGTATCGCCATCCGACCCATGGAGCTGACATGTCTTTGACCCTGTACTATCACCCGCTGTCCTCGTTCTGCCACAAGGTGCTGATTGCGCTGTACGAGAATGGCGCCGCGTTTGACAAGCGCGTCATCAACCTCGGCGACGACGCCGACCGCGCCGAGCTGGAGGCGCTGTGGCCGCTGTGCAAATTCCCTGTGCTGCGCGACACCGCCCACCGGCGCGATGTGCCGGAAACCTCGATCATCGTCGAATACCTCGACCGCCACTATCCGGGCGCGCAGCCGATGATCCCGGCCGACTGGGAGGCGGCGCTGGATGTGCGCCTGTGGGACCGCTTCTTTGATCTGTATGTGCAGGGGCCGGTGCAGACTATCGTCAACGCCCATCTGACCGGCCTGAGCTGCGACCAGACCAAGGAACGCACCAAGCTGAAGACGGCGTACAAGATGATCGAGAAGCGCATGGCCACGCGCGGCTGGATGTGCGGCGAGGTCTTCAGCCTGGCTGATTGCGCGGCGGCGCCGGCGCTGTTCTATGCCGCCACCTTGCTGCCGTTCCCGGAGGAATACCACCACCTGCAAAGCTACTTCGAGCGGCTGGTGGCCCGGCCGTCGGTCCAGCAGGTGCTGGACGAGGCCAAGCCATACTTCTCGATGTATCCCTTCGTCAACGATATACCGCAGCGCTTCCTTTAATTCTTGTTACCTTCGCCGGCGCTCTGCACCGACGCCGCCTGCGGGAAGGCCTGGCTTTGCGCCGCCACGTTGGCAAACCGTGTGGCCTCGTCGGCGAAGTGTTTGCCGGCGGCCTTGCGGCCGGCGTCGGCCAGTTCGGTGGCGGTGCGCGCCGTTTGTGGCACATGTTCCTGGGCCACCTTGTTGATCTCCGACTGGAACTCGCTGGCCACCTGCGCCAGCTGCTGATGGTATTGCTGCAGCTTTTGCAGCAGCGCGCCGGCCTGCTGCGGCGCCTTGCCCGCTTGCTGTTCCGATGGCGGCGTCAGCATGGTGTAGCGCAGCGAGGCGGTCGAATCTTCCAGCCACTCGCGGCTGAACCGTATATTCAGCTCCGACAGCTGGCGCAGCGAGTGCAGGACGGCCTGCGACAGGTCGGTGTAGTAATCGATGCGGGCTTCCGCGTGGTGTCGGGCTGCCGGGGACAGTGTTTCCACAAACGAGTTCATTAGCGTTCTCCTGGTGCGGTAGGTGGCCAAAATGAAGCGGGGCGGACGTTTTGGCCTGACGTCCGCCCCGCTATCATCGCAAATCTGGCCGCATCGCGGCACTCCAGAGCTTGCCGGAACTATTTGTTTTCTTTACTCAATGGCCGGCGCCCGCCGTGGCAGGAGCAGCAGCTGTTTCTGGCGACCGTCGATGTAGCGCACGCCACTTTCATCGAAGTAGGCGTCCTCTTCCAGCATGATGCGGACCGGCTCGCGCCAGCCCGGAATGTCGCTGGCGGCGTTCAGCTCGATCGAATACGCGGTCTGGTAGCGCAGCGTGTCGTCGCCGGTGCCGGGCACGCCGCCTTGCGCGTCCCACATGCCGATGGCCGGGCCCGCCGCGTGGCCGTGGTAGCCGATCGGGTGGGTGTAGATGGTCGGGCGGATGCCTTCGGCCTTGGCCTGCTGTAGCGCGGCGGCCAGCACCGCGTTGCCGCTGCGGCCTTGCTGGAAGTTGGCGGTGAGGATGTCCTGCAGCCGGTTGGCGCTGGCGAAGGCCTGGTTCAGCGCTGCCGGCGCGGCGCGCTCGCCGGGCTTCAGCACGTAGGCATGCTGCTGAATGTCGGTGTTCAGGCGCAGGTAGGTGATGCCGATATCGACGTGCAGCAGGTCGCCGGGGAGGATGACGTCCGGATTGGCGCGCTGCTGGTCCTGGTCCAGGTCTTTGTCCTGGCGCTGGCGCTGGATTTCCACCGAGGGGTGGAACCAGGTGTCGTAGCCCAGTTCACGGATCTTCTGGCGGAACCACCACACCACATCGTCGGTGGTGGTGATGCCGGGCGTGATCACGCGCTCGGAAAAGCCTTCCTCGACGATCTTGTGCGTGGCGTTCACCAGTTGCGGATAAATCTGCATTTCACGCGCGGTGCGCGTTTCCAGCCAGCGCACCGCCAGCGGTTCGGCCGAGACCACGCGACTCCTGAACTGCGCCGGCAGCGCCGCCAGCAGCTCGGTATAGTCGGTGTGGTCGATGCCGTCCGCATGGGCGAAGTGCGTTGACGTATTCAGCGCGATCTTCGCCGGATTGCGGGACTTGACGATGTCGGCCAGCGCCTCCCATTGCGCGGGGAATTTTTGCATGTCCCACGCCGCCTGGATGCTGTTGCCGACGTTGTAGCGCGCCACCGCCAGCCGTTCCACCTTGCTTGTCCTGGCATCGCGGTGGAACACCAGGATGGTGCGGCGGCGGGCGTTGAGCCATTCCGCCGGCAGCATGGTCTTGATGACCGGGTCCTCGTTGTATTCACGCGAGACCACGATCCACATGTCGATGCCGGTCTGCCGCATCGCCGCCGGCAGCACGGTGTCGAAACGTTCCGCCAGCAGCTCGTTGACGACCTTTGCCTGGTCGCGCACGGACAGCACCTGGGCCTGGGCGCCCGCTGCGAGGAGCAGGGCGAGGGCGAAGAGGAATTTTTTCATGCACCGATTATAATGCCCGCTGCACAGGCAAAGGAGAGAACATGGCAGCACCTTCGGTTTTTTATCTGCACGGCGGCCCCGGTCTGGGCCCGGTGTTTGAGCGCGCCCGCTACCCGGACGCGACGCAGGTCCACTGGTGGCATCAGCCGCTGGCCAAACCATGCGCGGCGCGGCCCTACCTGGATTTGCTGGAAGCGACGCTGACCGAATTCCGCCGCGTGGCAGCCGACGCCGGCCAGCCGCTGACGGTGATGGCCAGCTCCTTCGGCGCGCATCTCGCCGTGCATCTGGCGCGCCATGCGCCTGACCTGATCAAGAACATCGTGCTGCTGGCGCCCACCTTCAATCCGGAGCAGGCGGCGTTGCGTCTGGCGCGGCGCGCCTTCCGCGTGCATACGGACCACCAGCACGCCGGCAAGCTGGCCACCGCGCTGGCGATGTACGAGGACGATCCGGGTCGCCCGCGCTTCTGGGATGTCTTCGGCGCGCTGTCGCTGCTGCCGGATGTGACGGAGCTGTATTTCGGCCCGCATGGCGGCGCGCAGGCGGCGCGTTCGTTCGCGCAGCTGATCCAGCAGCCGGGCGCCTTCGACGGTCCGACCTCGGTGGCGACCTCGGACGATTTTTCGGCGCAGGACCACACGCCGGTGCGCAGCGGCTTCGGCGGTCCGGTGTCGGTGCTGTTCGGCGCCTACGATCCGATGATCGACGCCGATCAGGATCGCGCCGTGTGGGAAACGATCTTCCCGCAGGCGGCGTTCTTTAAAGTGGAAACAGGCCATTTCCCATTGCTGGAACTGAGCCTGGAGGAATGCCTGGCGCCAGCCTGACGCCACTCCGATCCTTCTCGCGTCTGGCGGTGTACAATTTGGGCGCTCAAACCGCTCATAACACCGCTTATACACCGCTTATACACCGCTTATACACCGCTTATACACCGCTCATGCCCTCACGCCGTCTTGCCCTTGCCAGTTTAGCCATCCTGTCCGCAGCCGCGATCGTCGGCTGCAAAACCGCGCCCGTGATCGAGGCGCCGGTGGCCGCGCCGCCGGTGGAGCCGCTGCCGCCGAAGAAGATCAAGATCGGTCTGGCGCTGGGCGGCGGCGCGGCGCGCGGCTTTGCGCATATCGGTGTGATCAAGGCGCTGGAGGCACAGGGCATTTATCCGGATATCGTGGTCGGCACCAGCGCCGGCAGCGTGGTCGGCGCGCTGTACGCGGCCGGGAATACCGGCTTCCAGTTGCAGAAGCTGGCGATGGACATGGACGAGGCGCAGATTTCCGACTGGGCCTTGCCGCTGTTCCGCAAATCCACCGGCGTGCTGAAAGGCGAGGCGCTGCAGGCCTACGTCAACAAGGCGGTCCACAACCAGCCGATGGAGAAGCTGAAAATTCCGTTCGGCGCGGTGGCCACGGACCTGAAGGACGGCAAGCCGATCCTGTTCCAGCGCGGGAATACCGGCATGGCGGTGCGCGCGTCGTCGGCGGTGCCGGGCGTGTTCCAGCCGGTGGCGATCGGCGGCCGTACTTATGTCGACGGCGGCCTGGTGGCGCCGGTGCCGGCGCGCTTCGCGCGCGACATGGGCGCCGACTTCGTCATTGCCGTCAATATCTCGACCCAGGCCGACGTGCAGGCGACCGTCAGTTCGCTGGACGTGATCATGCAGACCTTTTCCATCATGGGCCAGCGCATCAACGATTATGAGTTGCGCGACGCCGACATCGTCATCACGCCGGCGCTGGGCAAGATGGCCAGCAACGACTTCAATGGCCGCAACCAGGCGGTGTTGGCCGGCGAGCAGGCCGCGGCGCAGGTGATGGCCCAGATCAAACAAAAACTCGAAGCTAAACGCAGACCATAAGGACGTACCATGCAAACCAAGCCGTATCTGTCGCTCGCCGACGTCAAGAAAATCGCCGCTGCCGCCGAGGCGGAAGCGGTCGCCAACAACTGGCCGGTGGTCATCGCCATCGTCGACGACGGCGGTCACTTGCTGTGGCTGCAACGCCAGGATGGCGCCAACGCGCTGTCGTCGCACATCGCCCCGGCCAAGGCGCGGGTGTCGGCGCTGGGCCGCCGCGAGTCGAAAATCTATGAAGACATGATCAACAACGGCCGGGTTTCGTTCCTCAGCGCGCCGGCGCCGCAGACCGACGGCATGCTGGAAGGCGGCGCGCCGATCATCGTTGATGGCCACGTCATCGGCGCGGTCGGCGTCTCCGGCGTCAAATCCGCCGAAGACGCACAAGTGGCGAAGGCCGGCATTGCCGCCCTGAACTAAGCCGCTTCGCCTGGTCGTACCAGAATGCCGTTTGGCTCAAAGCCCAGCGGCATTTTCTATTGGAGAATCGTCGCAGCATGCAAACCGCATGTCTATCATGCGATATCGCCAGTGATATCGCTGTGATGCTATGACTCCGAAGCACCTTGCGAAGATCAAGAAGGTTTTGATTGAACTGCAGCGCTCGCCGCAAGGGCAAAATGCGCTTGAGTTCGAGGGACTCGCTCGGGCGTTGGGGCGTCAGCGTGAGAAGCGCGGCAAGGAGCCGACATGGTTGCGCCAGCGGAAACCGGAATTGGCGCGGCCTTTGAGCATTCCGGCGCACAGTAAGAACGTAAAGATCGGTACGGCGCGTTCCATCATCAGTGCGCTGCTGGATGAGGTGGCGGAGGGGGAAACGGCGGATGAGGCATTAAGCAACCTCGATCAGGCGGCCGCGTCCTGGTTGGCTGCGTCATTGGCGCATGGGCAACAGCTTGCGGAGCCCATGCGGCCGTTTGATGCCAGTGGCCGTATTGCGTTGCGGATTCCGCGCAGCCTCCATGCCGATATCGCCGAGTTGGCGCAATCGCAGGGATGTAGCGTTAATCAATTGCTGACCGTGGCGATTTCTGAGTACGTTGGCAAGCTTGGCTTACCGCAGGCCGGAGTCGGTCTGATAAGCAAATAAAGTCCCGTCGCCGCCTTGTCAGATAGGGTGGATTTGGTTATAATTCAAAGGTTTAGCCAAATCATATCTCTACCGTAGCGACTACCACTCATCCATCATCAATCTGACCCTCACCCCCGGCGCGAGCATGGCCAGGGTTGCTTGACGGTCGTCTGACGTGGCGCAGCTACGGTAACTTTATCAGGAGTTGCCCTTGCCGCCATTTTTTTCTGGCCCCGCCGTTCCAGCCATACTGGCCCTCGCTGACGGAACCATTTTCAAAGGTTTTTCGATCGGCGCCGCCGGCCACACCACCGGTGAAGTGGTGTTCAACACTTCCATGACCGGTTACCAGGAGATCCTGACCGATCCTTCCTACAGCCGCCAGATCGTCACCCTGACGTATCCCCACATCGGCAACTACGGTATCAACTCCGAAGATGTTGAATCGACCAAAGTGCACGCCGCCGGTCTGATCATCCGTGACCTGCCGCTGATCGCGTCGAACTTCCGCTCCACCCAGTCGCTGGCCGATTACCTGAAGGCCGAGAACATCGTCGCCATCGCCGGTATCGACACCCGCAAGCTGACCCGCATCCTGCGCGAGAAGGGCGCCCAATCCGGCGCCATCGTCACCGGCACCCAGGGCAACGAGCCATCGGTATCGCAGGCGCTGGACCTGGCGCGTTCCTTCCCCGGCCTGGCCGGCATGGACCTGGCCAAGGTGGTCACCGTCAAGGAAAAATACGCGTACACCGAAACCGAGTGGACGCTGGGCGAAGGCTACGGCAAGCTGGAAAATCCCAAGTTCCACGTGGTCGCCTACGACTTCGGCGTCAAAAAGAACATCCTGCGCATGCTGACCGCGCGCGGCTGCAAAGTCACCGTGGTGCCGGCGCAGACCACCGCCGAGGAAGTGCTGGCGCTGAATCCGGACGGCGTGTTCCTGTCCAACGGCCCTGGCGACCCTGAGCCTTGCGATTATGCCATCGCCGCCGCCAAGGTGTTCATGGAGAAGAAGCTGCCGCTGTTCGGCATCTGCCTTGGTCACCAGATCATGGGCCTGGCCTCCGGCGCCAAAACCCTGAAAATGAAATTCGGCCACCACGGCGCCAACCACCCGGTACAAGACCTGGACAGCAAGAAGGTGATGATCACCTCGCAGAACCACGGTTTCGCGGTGGATCAAGCCACGCTGCCGGCCAACTGCCGCGTGACGCACGTGTCGCTGTTCGACGGTTCGCTGCAGGGCTTCGCCCGCACCGACACCCCGGCCTTCTGCTTCCAGGGCCACCCTGAAGCATCGCCTGGCCCGACTGACGTCGCTTACCTGTTTGACCGCTTCATCGGCCTGATGGAAGCTTCGGAGAAAAAATAAATGCCAAAACGTTCTGATATTAAAAGCATCCTGATTATTGGCGCTGGCCCGATCATCATCGGCCAGGCCTGCGAGTTCGATTATTCCGGCGCCCAGGCCTGCAAGGCCCTGCGCGAAGAAGGCTACAAAGTCATTCTGGTCAACAGCAACCCTGCGACCATCATGACCGACCCGGAAATGGCCGATGTCACCTACATCGAGCCGATCACCTGGCAAATCGTCGAGAAGATCATCGCCAAGGAAAAGCCGGACGCGATCCTGCCGACCATGGGCGGCCAGACCGCGCTGAACTGCGCGCTCGACCTGCACCGCAACGGCGTGCTGGATAAGTACAAGGTGGAACTGATCGGCGCCACGCCGGAAGCCATCGACAAGGCCGAAGACCGCTCCAAGTTCAAGGACGCGATGACCAAGATCGGCCTGGGTTCGGCACGTTCCGGCGTGGCGCACTCGCTGGAAGAATCGTGGGCGGTGCAGCGCGAAGTGGGCTTCCCGACCATCATCCGTCCATCGTTCACCATGGGCGGCAGCGGCGGCGGTATCGCTTACAACGAAGAAGAATTCGAAGCGATCTGCAAACGCGGCCTGGAAGCCTCGCCAACCAACGAGCTGCTGATCGAGGAATCGCTGCTGGGCTGGAAAGAGTACGAGATGGAAGTGGTGCGCGACAAGGCGGACAACTGCATCATCATCTGCTCGATCGAAAACCTGGACCCGATGGGCGTGCACACCGGCGACTCGATCACCGTGGCGCCGGCGCAAACGCTGACCGACAAGGAATACCAGATCATGCGTAACGCCTCGCTGGCGGTGCTGCGTGAAATCGGTGTCGATACCGGCGGCTCCAACGTGCAGTTCTCGATCAACCCGAAAGACGGCCGCATGATCGTCATCGAGATGAATCCGCGCGTGTCGCGTTCGTCGGCGCTGGCGTCGAAAGCCACCGGCTTCCCGATCGCCAAAGTGGCGGCCAAGCTGGCCGTTGGCTTCACGCTCGATGAGCTGCGCAACGAGATCACCGGCGGCGCAACGCCGGCGTCGTTCGAACCGTCGATCGACTACGTCGTGACCAAGATCCCGCGCTTCACCTTCGAGAAGTTCCCGACCGCCGACCACCATCTGACCACCCAGATGAAATCCGTCGGTGAAGTGATGGCCATCGGCCGCACCTTCCAGGAATCGTTCCAGAAGGCGCTGCGCGGCCTGGAAGTGGGCGTCGATGGCCTGAACGAGAAAACCAAGGACCGCGAGAAGATCGAAGAGGAACTGGGCGAGCCAGGTCCTGAGCGCATCTGGTACGTCGGCGACGCGTTCGCCCAAGGCTTCACGCTGGAAGAAGTGCATCAGCTGACCAAGATCGACCCATGGTTCCTGATCCAGATTAAAGAGATCGTCGACCTGGAACTGTGGATGGACACCCAGAAGCTGGAACAGCTGGACAAGACCACGCTGTACAAGCTGAAACAGAAGGGTTTCTCGGACCGTCGTCTGGCCTTCCTGCTGCAAACCACGCCGGCTGAAGTGCGCAAATACCGTCACTCGCTGGACATCCGTCCGGTGTACAAGCGCGTCGACACCTGCGCGGCGGAATTCGCCACCAACACCGCGTACATGTACTCGACCTACGACGAGGAATGCGAGTCCAATCCGACCGACAAGAAAAAGATCATGGTGCTGGGCGGTGGCCCTAACCGTATCGGCCAGGGTATCGAATTCGACTACTGCTGCGTGCACGCCGCGCTGGCGATGCGCGAAGACGGCTACGAGACCATTATGGTCAACTGCAATCCGGAGACCGTGTCGACCGACTACGATACCTCGGATCGTCTGTACTTCGAGTCGCTGACGCTGGAAGATGTGCTGGAAATCGTCGAACTGGAAAAACCGGTCGGCGTGATCGTGCAGTACGGCGGCCAGACCCCGTTGAAACTGGCGCTGGACCTGGAAGCCAACGGCGTGCCGATCGTCGGCACCTCGCCGGACATGATCGACGCCGCCGAAGACCGCGAGCGTTTCCAGAAGCTGCTGCAAGACCTGGGTCTGCGTCAGCCGCCTAACCGCACCGCGCGCACCGAAGCGGACGCGCTGGCGCTGGCACAGGAAATCGGCTACCCGCTGGTGGTGCGTCCTTCCTACGTGCTGGGTGGCCGCGCGATGGAAATCGTTCACGAGCAGCGTGACCTGGAGCGCTACATGCGCGAAGCGGTCAAGGTGTCGAACGATTCGCCGGTGCTGCTGGACCGCTTCCTGAACGACGCCATCGAGTGCGACGTCGACTGCATCTCGGACGGCGACACCACCTTCATCGGCGGCGTGATGGAGCACATCGAACAAGCGGGCGTCCACTCGGGCGACTCGGCCTGCTCGCTGCCACCGTATTCGCTGGCGCAGGAAACCATCGATGAACTGAAACGTCAGACCTCGCTGATGGCCAAGGGCCTGAACGTGGTCGGCCTGATGAACGTGCAGTTCGCGATCCAGAAGCAGGACATAGATGGTCAACTGCGGGACGTGGTCTACGTGCTGGAAGTGAATCCGCGCGCCTCGCGCACCGTGCCTTACGTGTCGAAGGCGACCGGCCTGCAACTGGCCAAGATCGCCGCGCGTTGCATGGTCGGTCAGAAGCTGGCGGAGCAGGGCGTGACCGAAGAAGTGGTGCCGCCTTACTACAGCGTGAAAGAAGCCGTGTTCCCGTTCGTGAAATTCCCAGGCGTGGACACCATCCTCGGCCCTGAGATGAAATCGACCGGTGAAGTCATGGGCGTCGGTAAGACCTTCGGCGAAGCCTTCGTCAAGTCGCAGTTGGGCGCTGGCGTCAAGCTGCCGAAATCGGGCAAGGTGTTCCTGTCGGTGAAGTCGTCGGACAAACCGCGCGCTGTGAAAGTGGCGCGCGATCTGGTCGACATGGGCTTCACACTGGCGGCCACCAAGGGCACGGCGGCGGTGATTTCGGCGGCCGGCATCCCGGTCACCGCGGTCAACAAAGTGGTGGAAGGCCGCCCGCACATCGTCGACATGATCAAGAACCATGAACTGGTCCTGGTCATCAACACGGTGGAAGAGAAACGCAACGCCATCGTCGACTCGCGCGCCATCCGCACTTCGTCGCTGGCCTCGCGCGTGACCACGTACACCACCATCGCCGGCGCCGAAGCGGCGGTCGAAGGCATCCGTCACCTCGACGAATTGCGTGTGTACGATTTACAAGGGCTGCATAAAACCTTACACTAAGCCTGTGAGGTTTAGGTAGTACCCGGACCACAGAGCTCGCGCTGGCAGTTTGGCGCGGCCTCTGTGGTTTTCCATTGTAATAACAGAGTAAATAGACAACATGACTTCAGTTCCACTTACCAAATTCGGCGCCGAGCTCTTGAAAGAAGAGTTGCACCAGTTGAAGACCAAAGAACGCCGTATCGTGATCGACGCGATTGCCGAAGCACGCTCGCATGGCGATCTGTCGGAAAACGCCGAGTACGATGCCGCCAAGGAGCGCCAGGCGTTCGTGGAAGGCCGCATCGCGGAACTGGAAGGCAAGCTGAGTGCCGCGCAGATCATCGATCCGACCACGCTGGACGCCGAAGGCCGTGTGGTGTTCGCCTCCACCGTGGACCTGGAAGACCTGGAGTCCGGCGCCAAGGTGACCTACCAGATCGTCGGCATCGATGAAGCCGACCTGAAACTGAGTAAAGTGTCGGTGACCTCGCCGATCGCCCGCGCGCTGATCGGCAAGTCGGCCGGCGACGTGGTGGAAGTGCAGGCCCCGTCGGGTCCGCGCGAATATGAAATCCTGGAAGTGCGTTACGTCTGATGTTACTTGCCCGCACACGTTTGCTGGTCGCGACCCTATGGGCCGGCAGTTTATGGACGGTGGGCTATCTGGCCGCACCGACCCTGTTCGCCACGCTGAGTGATCGCGTGCTGGCCGGCACCATTGCCGGCAACCTGTTCAGCAATCAGGCCTGGTTGTCGATCGCCTGTGGACTGGTGATGCTGGTGCTGCTGGGGGCGACCCAGACCAGCACCGGCGGCATCTTTGCCGGACCGGCGGCCAATATGGCGGCCAAGTCGCGCCGCACGCTGCTGATTATCGTGATGGTGATGTTGGCGTGCACGCTGGTGTCGCACTTTGGTCTGCAGCCGATGATGGCGTCGCTGCGTGCCGCGGCCGGGCCGGGCGGGGTGATGGCGGAGGCCGCGAGGAATGAATTCGGCATCCTGCATGGGATTTCCAGTACGATCTATCTGATCCAGAGCCTGCTGGCCGCCTGGCTGGTGGTGAAGCAGTAACCACGTCATTCCCGCCTACGCGGGAATGACGGACTTGCATGTTTAGCCCAGCACCGTCTTCTTGGTCGATTTCTGACGTGCCTTGGCGCGCTTGATGTTGCCGCCCTGGGTCACGCGTTCATTCCCCTTCAGCAGTACCTTGGTGACCGACGGCCGCTTGGTGCCGCTAGGGCTGGCCTTGACGATGGTGACTTCGCGCATGCCTTTGCCGGCGGTGGCGCTGCGGGATTTCTCGGTTTCCACTTTCGGACGATACAGCACCAGCAGTTTGCCGATGTGTTGCACCGGCGCCGCCTTCAGCTGCTCGCAGATGGATTCGTACAGGGCGATGCGCGCTTCGCGGTCGTCGCCGAACACACGCACCTTGATCAGGCCGTGGGAATCGAGTCCCAGCGCGATTTCCTTGAGGACGTTGGCAGTCAGGCCGTCGGCGCCAATCAGGACGATCGGTTTCAGACCATGGGCTTCGGCGCGCAGCGCGCTGCGCTCAACGGGGGTAAGTTTGATCATAAAATTATTTTTTGTAGGTTCCTTAAAGGCAGTATTCTACGCGAATGGCTAAGAACAAATTAAACAAAAACTGGATTCACGACCATATTAACGACCCTTACGTGAAATTAGCCCAAAAAGAGGGCTATCGCGCCCGCGCGGCTTTCAAGCTGAAAGAGATCGACGAGGACGAGAAGCTGATCAAGTCCGGCCAGGTTATTGTCGACCTCGGCTGCACGCCGGGCAGCTGGGGGCAATATGCCCGCCGCAAGCTGGCCGGCAAGGAGGGCGGCGGCATCAATGGCACGCTGATCGGCCTCGACATGCTGCCGATGGAGCCGATCGCCGACTTCCACTTCATTCAGGGCGATTTCCGCGAGGCGGAGGTAATCCAGCAGCTGGAAGCCGTCGTGCAGGGTAAAAAAGTTGACCTGGTGTTATCGGACATGGCCCCCAATCTGTCGGGCATCCACGATTCCGACGCGGCCCGCATGGAGCATCTGATCGACCTGGCCATCGAATTTTCCCAGGCGCACCTGAAGCCGGAAGGCGCGCTGCTGGTCAAATGTTTTAAGGACATGGGCTTTAACGACATCGTGCATAAATTCCGTGCCGAATTTAAAACAGTGACGCAAAAGAAACCCAAAGCCAGCCGCGACAAATCCTCCGAGATTTTCCTGCTGGGTCGTGGCCTGAAGAATCCGACCGACGGCGGCATGGCGTCGGCGCAACCGCTCGATTCCGATGGCTGGCGCCCTTGATATCTGCTGAATAACCCTTATATCAAAACGTGAATGCCACTTTTGCCGGGATTGCAGCCTGATTCAGGTCAAATTATGTGCTTTTTCGCCGGTTTTTGACTGGCGCACGGCAGGTTTATGGCAACGCCTGCCTATTACGAGTAAAATCGGATTTCAGCCAGGTTTATCGATGCGTCTCGCATCCAAGGAGTTTTCGTGAATAACATGTTTTCCAAATCAGCCATCTGGGTAGTCGTCGTACTGCTCCTGCTTATGCTGTACAAGCAGTTTGATAGCCATGGCGTCACGGGCGGCGCGAAGCCGATCGCCTACTCCGATTTGCTGGATGACGTGAAAGCCAAACGCATCAAGGATGTCACCATCGAGGGCGGCAACATCATCGCCACCCGCAGCGACGACACCAAGGTCCGCACCACCGCCACGCTGCTCGACCGCGGCCTGATCGGCGACCTGCGCGACAACGGCATCCGTTTCGACGTCAAACCGCCAGAGGAACCATCGTTCCTGTCGCAAATTTTCGTCTCCTGGTTCCCGATGCTGCTGCTGATCGGCGTGTGGATCTTCTTCATGCGACAGATGCAGGGCGGCGGCAAGGGCGGCGCGTTCTCCTTCGGCAAGTCGAAGGCACGCATGATGGATGAAGCCAACAACACCGTCACCCTGGGCGACGTGGCCGGCTGCGACGAAGCCAAGGAAGAAGTCGCCGAGATCGTCGACTTCCTGAAAGACCCGAGCAAGTTCCAGAAACTGGGCGGCCGCATTCCCCGCGGCGTGCTGATGGTTGGTCCCCCAGGCACCGGCAAAACCCTGCTGGCGCGCGCCATCGCCGGCGAAGCCAAAGTGCCGTTCTTCTCGATTTCCGGTTCGGACTTCGTCGAAATGTTCGTCGGCGTCGGCGCGTCCCGCGTCCGCGACATGTTCGAGAACGCCAAGAAGCATTCGCCGTGCATCATCTTCATCGACGAGATCGACGCGGTCGGCCGTCACCGTGGCGCCGGCATGGGCGGCGGCAACGACGAGCGCGAACAGACGCTGAATCAGCTGCTGGTGGAAATGGACGGCTTCGAAGCGCAGTCCGGCGTGATCGTGATCGCCGCCACCAACCGTGCCGACGTGCTGGATAAAGCGCTGCTGCGTCCGGGCCGTTTCGACCGTCAGGTCAACGTTGGCCTGCCGGACATCCGTGGCCGCGAACAGATCCTGAACGTGCACATGCGTAAAGTGCCGATCGGCACCGACGTCAAGGCCGACGTGCTGGCCCGTGGCACCCCAGGCTTCTCGGGCGCCGACCTGGCCAACCTGGTCAACGAGGCCGCGCTGTTTGCCGCCCGCCGCTCCAAGCGTCTGGTCGACATGGCCGACTTCGAGGACGCCAAGGACAAGATCTACATGGGTCCTGAGCGTAAATCGATGGTCATCCGCGAGGAAGAGCGTCGCAACACCGCCTACCACGAGTCCGGTCACGCGGTGGTCGCCAAGCTGTTGCCGAAGGCTGATCCGGTGCACAAAGTGACCATCATGCCGCGCGGTTGGGCCTTGGGCCTGACCTGGCAGCTGCCGGAGCACGACAATATCTCGGGCTACAAGGACAAGATGCTGGAAGAAATTTCCATCCTGTTCGGCGGCCGCATCGCCGAGGAAATCTTCGTCGGCCAGATGTCGACCGGCGCCTCGAACGACTTCTCGCGCGCCACCAAGCTGGCCCGCTCGATGGTCACCAAGTTCGGCATGTCGGACGCGCTGGGTGTGATGGTGTACGAGGATACGCAGAACGACGGTTTCCTGGGGGGCAGCAACAAGACCATCTCGGAAGCGACCCAGCAGAAGGTGGACGCGGAAATCCGCAACATTCTGGATCAGCAGTACGCGCTGGCCCGCAAGCTGTTGGAAGACAACCGCGAGAAAGTCGAAGTCATGACCAAGGCGCTGCTGGAATGGGAAACCATCGACGCGGACCAGATCAACGACATCATGGCCGGCTTGGACCCACGTCCGCCGAAAGCCGGCGTGACGATCCGCAAACAGCCTCCCGGCGACGGTGGCAGTGGTGTATCGCCTAGCGTGACCGCGCCGGCGTAAGCGGCGGCACGGCGTCAACGACAGGGGTGAGGAGCAATCCTCGCCCTTTTTTATTTCAGTTCCCCATGCAATCTACCTTACAGTTTGGCCGGTTCAATTTCCCGTGGCGGGGGCAGGGCGTGCGCGCCCGCGTGATGGGCATCCTCAACGTGACGCCCGATTCCTTCTCCGACGGCGGCCATTATCAGTCGCTGGAATTCGCGTTGTCGCACGCCGAGCAGATGATTCAGGAAGGCGTCGACATCATCGACATCGGCGGCGAATCCAGCCGGCCCGGCGCGCCGCCGGTCTCGCTGGAAGACGAGCTTCGGCGCGTGATGCCGGTGCTGTACGCGATGCGCGACATGGGCCCGGCCATCTCGGTCGACACCTACAAGCCGCAGGTGATGCGCGAAGCGATCATCGCCGGCGCCGACATGATCAACGACATCAACGGTTTCCGCGCCCCGGGCGCCATCGAGGCCGTGAAAGACAGCGATTGCGCGTTGTGCATCATGCACATGCAAAGCGATCCCCAACATATGCAACTTGCCCCGTTGTACACTAATGTTGTAGAGGATATAATAAACTTCCTGCGTGAGCGGGCGGAGGCCTTGATGGCGGCCGGGATTGATCCGCGTCGATTGTGCATCGATCCAGGCTTTGGTTTCGGCAAGACGGTGGAGCATAATTACGCTCTGCTGAAGGCCACCGCGCGCCTGATGAACGCCCTCAACCTGCCGCTGCTGGCCGGCCTGTCGCGCAAATCCATGGTGGGCGCGATCACCGGCAAGCCGGTGGAGCAACGCATGGCCGGCAGCGTCGGCGGCGCCCTGGCGGCGGTGGCGCAGGGCGCGCTGATCGTGCGGGTGCACGACGTCTCCGAAACGGTCGACGCGCTGAAGGTGTTCCAGGCTGGCAGTCCCCTACAACGATAAAGAATTACGACAATGACACGCAAATATTTTGGTACCGACGGCATCCGCGGCTTGGTGGGCGAAGCCCCGATTACTCCCGACTTCGTCATGCGCCTCGGCTATGCCGCCGGCAAAGTGCTGGCCAGCAAGCGCACCGGCAGCGGCCGTCCGACCGTCCTGATCGGCAAAGACACGCGCATCTCCGGCTACATGCTGGAAGCCGCGCTGGAAGCGGGCTTCTCCGCCGCCGGCGTCGACGTCATGCTGGCCGGCCCGATGCCGACCCCGGCCATCGCCTACCTGACCCGCGCGCTGCGCCTGTCGGCCGGCGTGGTCATCTCGGCCTCGCACAACCCGTTCCAGGACAACGGCATCAAATTCTTCTCGGCGCAGGGCACCAAGCTGCCGGATGCGGTCGAGCTGGATATCGAAGCCGAACTGGACAAGCCGATGCTGTGCGTGCCCTCGGAAAAGCTGGGCCGCGCCAAGCGCCTGGATGACGCCCAGGGCCGCTACATCGAATTCTGCAAGAGCACCTTCCCGAACGAGCTGGACCTGCGCGGCCTGAAAATCGTGGTCGACACCGCCCACGGCGCCGCCTACAACATCGCCCCGCACGTGTTCCATGAACTGGGCGCCGAAGTCATCGCCATCGGCAACAAGCCGGACGGCTTCAACATCAACCTCGACCATGGCGCCACCGCGCCGAAAGCCATGGCCGCCGCCGTGCAGGCCCACGGCGCCGACCTCGGCATCGCGCTGGACGGCGACGCTGATCGCCTGATCATGTGCGACGCCAATGGTCGTCTCTACAACGGCGACGAATTGCTGTACCTGATGGTGATGGACCGCCTGGCCACCGGCCAGGTGGCCGGCGCCGTCGGCACGTTGATGACGAATATGGCGGTGGAAGTGGCGCTGAAAGAGAAGGGCATCGGCTTCGCCCGCGCCAAGGTCGGCGACCGCTACGTGCTGGAAGTCATGCAGGAAAAGGGCTGGATACTGGGCGGCGAAGGCTCGGGCCACCTGTTGGCGCTGGACAAGCACACCACTGGCGACGGCATCGTCTCGGCGCTGCAGGTGCTGTCGGCGCTCAAGCGCGCCGGCAAGTCGCTGGAAGAATGCTGCGCCGACCTGACCCTGTTCCCGCAGACGCTGATCAACGTGCGCGTGGCGCCCGGCTTTGACTGGACCAAAAACGCCGCCATGGTGACCGAGAAAGAAAAGGTCGAAGGCGAACTGGGCGATAGCGGCCGCGTGCTGATCCGCGCATCGGGCACCGAGCCGCTGATCCGCGTGATGGTGGAGGCGCGCGACGCCGACGCCGCCCAGGCACTGGCGCGCCGGATTGCCGACAAAGTGGAAAGCAAGCTGGCTGCCTAATGTTTTAGCAGTGAAATTAAATCACGCGCTTTGATTGACGCCGAAGGCGAGTGCGGCTAGAATACTGGTCATCGGAGTGTAGCGCAGCCCGGTAGCGCATCTGGTTTGGGACCAGAGGGTCCAAGGTTCGAATCCTTGTACTCCGACCAAAATCTCTAAAACGGGTTGTCTTCGGACAGCCCGTTTTTCATTTCCGCCGCAGCAATGCGGCGCGATCTTCTGCCCATAGCTCAGTTGGATAGAGCATCAGCCTTCTAAGCTGAGGGTCACTGGTTCGAATCCAGTTGGGCAGGCCAAATTCATCACTTATCAAGCAATAAATACAGAATTTGAATTAATTCTGTGTACGCCCGCCAGGGCTTTGAATATTGGTAGTGCGAGAAATTGCAACCTCACGCCTTGGCCCCCGCGCGGCGCTCCAGCCATTCTCTGCCGCCGTTGGCCAATGCCTTGACGACCACTTCTGCTGGCAGGCGATACACCGTCGCCCAGGTGGCGCGTCCATCGCTAGTATTGGAGGGGAAACTGCTGGACTCGACTGGCCAATGGTACTTGCGTTTCAATGTCTTCACGATGGCAGCGAGTGAAGTGCGGCCTTGCAGCGGCTCGGCACCAGTCTGGTCGGCGTCGGACAGTAGCACCGCCAGGACGGCGCCGCGCGCGGTCAGCGGGCCGGGGAATTTTGGAGTTTTTGACATTCCGCCATTCTAGCGGGAGCGTGTAAATAAATTCGTGATATGGGCATCAGTGAGAAATTTAATCATGCAACAGCGCTGTGGTCGCGTCTGGATACGAACGCGAATCCTTACGTTGAAGTAGTGTGGCGTTCAGCGTGCGCCCGCATGATAGTAAGTGAAATTAAATTGATTCCCGGAATTTATTGGGATACCATGCATGGCGTATGTTGCTTATCACGCCGCCCTGATCCCCGCCGGCGCTATCTACATTCCGTCACTGTCCCGACCTTATTTCTTCCTTCGCCCCGCCTCTGCGAGCCTGGTTTTAGCCACTCATTGGAGCGTCACAATGGCATCGTTCAAAAAGTTAAAAATTGGCACTCAGCTTACGCTGGGCTTCGGCATGCTCACCGCGTTGATGCTGGTGCTGGCGGTGTTCTCGCTGATGCGCGTGTCGTCGCTGTCACAGGCCTTCCAGGCTGAGCAGCGGATTGCCGCCGATAAGCTGGAACCGCTGTATGTGGCGCGCGAAGCCTTGGCGCAGACCGGGCTGGCGGCGCGTAACGGCTACATTTTTGAGGACAATGCGCAAGCGGCCAAAGAGTTGAATATTGTCGATGAGCAGAAGGCGCTCTATCTGGCGGCGCTGGACAAGATGTCGCCCGCCTATGCCAACGATCCGCAGTTTGCCAAGGTGAAGGAGGGCTTGCTGGCCATGGCCAACGAGCTGAAGCGTCCACGCCAGTACCGCGAGGCCGGCAAGATGGCCGATTATGGCCACTTCCTGGTGAATGAATGCAGCCCGCTGCGGCGTCGCATTGTGCAGGATATGGCGGTGCTGGTGGCGGCGGAGCAGAAAGAATCGGACAAAGCAAGCACGACGGTGGAAGGCTATGCGTCCAGCGCGAAGCAGATGGTGATGGTGCTGGCGGCGGCGGCGTTCGTGTTGAGCCTGCTGATCGCGGGGCTGATCAAACGCTTGCTGCTGAAGCAACTGGGCGGTGAGCCGGCGTATGCCGTGGAAATCGCTGGCCGTATCGCCCAGGGTGATTTGTCGATCAATGTGGAAGTGGTCCCATCGGACAAGGAAAGCCTGCTGTTTGCCATCAAGGGCATGCGCGACAGCCTGACCGGCATCGTCAGCGAAGTACGGCATGGTACGGAGTCGATCACCACCGCGTCCAACGAGATTGCGGTCGGCAATGCCGACTTGTCGCAGCGCACCGAACAGCAGGCGCAGTCGCTGGAGCGGGTGGCGACAGCGATGGAGGAGTTGACGTCCACGGTCAAGCAAAACGCCAGCAACGCGCAGCAGGCGAATCAACTGACGCAGTCGGCGTCGCAAGTGTCGCAGCAGGGGGGCGAGGTGATGCGCCAGGTAACGGAGACGATGGAGTCGATTAACGATTCGTCCAAAAAAATCGTCGATATTATTTCCGTTATCGATGGCATTGCATTCCAGACGAATATTCTGGCGTTGAATGCGGCGGTCGAGGCGGCCCGTGCGGGTGAACAAGGCCGGGGTTTTGCCGTGGTGGCCAGCGAGGTGCGTGTTTTAGCGCAACGCTCGGCACAAGCGGCTAAAGAAATTAAAGTTTTAATCGATGATTCGGTTAGTAAAGTGAGTGCGGGTTCTGATCTGGTTGAAAAAGCCGGTGCCACCATGCATGAGGTGGTGTCGAGCGTGCGCCGGGTGACCGAGATCATGGCTGAAATTACCCACGCCAGCGATGAACAAAGCGTTGGCATTCAGGAAGCCAGCCACGCCATCGGTCAAATGGATGGTATGACGCAGCAGAATACCGCGCTGGTGGAAGAGGCGAGCGCGGCCGCGCATGAATTAAAAGATCAGGCGTCGCATTTAACCGAGATCGTCGGGCAGTTTAAATTGGACGAGTCGGCTTCTTCGCGCTCCGCCAGGTCGGAACAGGCCGCGCCGACAGCACGCCTGGCTGGGCAGCGCAATCTGCGTGTGGTCAACGGCTAAGCCGTATTGCTGGGCTGGCCGGTTGGCGATCTTCGCGCTGCGCGGAAAATGCGCAGCGCTACTTTTCCCCGGTAAAACAGACACTTAGCACTTGGCGCTAGCGTTTGTTAACAACCTTATCCACAGAATTTGTTAACAACTGCACTTCGATGCCGGAATACATCGACGGCGCGTGGTAAACCCGCTGCGTCGCCTTCTGGAAGTCGTCCGGCTTGGCCTTCGGGATCTCCACAAACGTCTGTGGGTTCAGGTCCACCAGCGGGAACCACGAGCTCTGGATCTGCACCATGATCCGGTGCCCCCGGCGGAAGGTGTGGTTGATATCGGTCATGCGGTAGCTGACGGTTTCCACCTTGCCTGGCGTGAACGGTTCCGGTTGCTCGAAGCTGTTGCGGAATTTGCCGCGCAGCGGATCGCCGCGCACCAGTTGTTGATAACCCGCCATCGGCAGCTGCGGCTTGCCGACATCGCCACCGCGTCTTTCCTCGCTGTCGCCGCCCGGGTACGCCGGTGGGTAGACGTCGATCAGCTTGACCACCCAGTCCGCATCCGTGCCGGTGGTCGAGACGAACAGCTTGGGTTTGACCGGGCCGGCGAAGGTAACGTCTTCTTCCAGCGGCGCGCTCTGGTAGGTCAGCACGTCCGGTCGGGTGGCGGCGAAGCGCTGGTCGCCGACCATGTATTCCTTGGGCACGCCCAGCGTCGGATATGCGGTGAACGGCACCGGCTTGCGCGGGTCGGCCACATATTCATCATAGGCCGCGCCGGCGGCGGGCTGTTTCCAGCCCAGTGTGCCGTTTGGTCCGAGGTACAGTGTGCGCGCCTGCGCCTGTCGCGGCGGCCAGGCCGGATAGGTGCGCCAGACGTTGGTGCCGGTTTCAAAGGCGTGGACTTCGGCACTGTTGTTCGGCGCGCCTTTCAGGTACTGCTCGAAGAACGGAAACTGGATCCGCGTGCGGAAGTACTCACCGGTCTTGCTGCCGAAGTCGACGTAGCCGAGGCGCTTGCCCTCGCCGCGCGCCCAGCCGCCATGCACCCACGGCCCCATCACCAGGCCGTTGTAGATGCCGGGATTGTTGCGCTTGATGCTGGCGTAGGTGGTTAGCGGACCCTGCGGGTCTTCGGCGTCGTACCAGCCGCCCACGTTCAGCACGGCGGCTTTGATGTTCTTCAGATGCGGCGCGATGTTGCGGCTTTGCCAGAACGCGTCGTAGGTGCTGTGCTCGATGGTCGGCTGCAGCAGGGCGCGCTGTTTTGCCGTCATCGTCCCGAGAATATGGCTCAGCGTTAGGTGCTGGAGGAAGAATTCGTAGCCATCGGCGGTGCCGTAGTCGAAGCTGGTCCAGGTTTTCGGCAGCGGCGTCGGGTTGTCGGCTTCGACAAACGCCGAGTAGAAGTCGAAGTTGGCGGCCAGCATGAAGGCGCCGCCGTGATAGGAGTCGTCATTCATGTACAGGTCGGTCACCGGCGCCTGCGGCGAGGCGGCCTTGATCGCCGGATGCGAATCGATAATGCTGGCCGAGGTGTAAAAGCCCGGATAGGAAATGCCCAGGATGCCGACCTTGCCGTTGTTGTTGGCCACGTGCTTGAGCAGCCAGTCGACGGTGTCGTGCATGTCCTCGCTCTCGTTGCCTTCGCCTTTGGCACGGTGGGGATTGATGTGTGGCGTCATTTCCTGCCACTTGCCTTCGGACATATAGCGTCCGCGCACGTCCTGCTTGACGAAGATGTAGCCGCTGTCCTCAAACTGTTGCGACGGGCCGATGTGCTCCGGGTAGTAGTCCACGCCATAATGCAGTTCGCCACCGGCCTGCACGCCGGCGCTGTACGGCGTGCGCTGGATCAGGAACGGATAGGGTTTGCTGGCGTCCTTGGGCACGTAGACGGCGGTGAACAGTTTGACGCCGTCGCGCATCGGGATCTGGAATTCGTATTTGGTGTAGTGTTCGCGCAAGCTCCATTTCGGCGCATCGGCTTCGGCGGCGCCGGCGTGGACGCTGGCGGCGCCCAGCAGCAAGGACAAAGCCAGGGCGGTCAATCGCAATTTCATGTGGTCTTGGGGTGAAGTGACAAAGCCGCTTAGTGTACTGGAGTGGATAACTTCGCTGCGCATAATTTGCGCAGCGGAAAAATATCCATGTAATACAAGGGTTTAGCGCCAGGTGGGAATGCTTCTTAACAACCTTATCCACAGAAAATGTTAACAACCTGGCCGCTCGCCGGGCCATCCGCCACCTGTGCGACAATGGCGCATGAGCGATCCCTACTTCTACCAGCCAGCGCAGGGCCACGGCCTGCCGCATGATCCTTTCAACGCCATCGTCGGCCCGCGCCCGATCGGCTGGATTTCCACCCGTGCCGCCAGCGGCGCGCTGAACCTGGCGCCGTACAGCTTCTTCAACGCCTTCAATTACACGCCGCCGCTGATCGGCTTTGCCAGCCTGGGCCGCAAGGATACGCTGGTCAACATCGAGGAAACCGCTGAGTTTGTGTGGAATCTGGCCACCCGGCCGCTGGCCGAGGCGATGAACGCCAGCTGCGCCGCCGCGCCGCCGGAGGTGGACGAGTTCGCGCTGGCCGGTCTGACGCCGGTCGCGTCCAACATTGTCGCCGTGCCGCGTGTGCTGGAAAGCCCGGTATCGTTCGAGTGCCGGCGCACGCAGATCATCCGCTTGCAAGGCGCCTCCGGCGCGCCAACCGACAGCTGGCTGATATTGGGGGAGGTGGTGGGGGTGCATATCGCGCGTGCGCTGTTACGCGACGGCGTCTATGATACGGCCGGTTCGCGCACCATCTTGCGTGGCGGCGGCCCGGCCGATTACTTCGAGATCACGCCGGAGAATCTGTTCCGCATGAAGCGGCCCAGCTATCCGTAAGCGCGATTAGTAGGTGTAGAAAATACGCTGGATCTGTTTGCTGTCGTTGGTCTTGGTCAGCGCCAGCATCAGCAGGATGCGGGCTTTTTGCGGGTTCAGCGTGTCCGACGCGACGAAGTCCAGCTCGTCGTCATTGGCTTCGCCGTTGCGGGCCACGATGCCCTGGCCGACGCGGCTAGAACGCACGATCAGCACGCCTTTCTTGCGCGCTTCGACCAGACCGGCCTTGACCGAGGTGGCCAGGCTGCCGTCGCCGACACCGGCGTGGATGATGCCTTTGGCGCCAGCGGCCACCAGCGCGTTCAGCGCGACCGGGCTGACGTTGGCGTAGCCGTAGACGATGTCGACTTGCGGCAGCGCGCTCAGCTTGCTGACGTCGAATTCGCTGTCGGCGGTGTGCTTGCGGGTTGGCTGGCGATAGAAGTACGGCTTGCTGCCCTGGATGTAGCCGAGCAGGCCCAGTTCCGGGGTCTTGAAGCTGTCCGGCGTCGAGGTATTGGTCTTGGTGACGTCGCGGGCGGCGTGGATCTGGTCGTTCAGCGCCACCAGCACGCCCTTGCCGACGGCTTCCTGGCTGGCCGCCAGCAGCACGGCGTTGTACAGGTTGATCGGGCCGTCAGCCGACAGCGCGGTGCCCGGGCGCATGGCGCCGACCAGCACAACCGGCTTTTTGCTCTTGACGGTCAGGTCCAGGAAGTAGGCGGTTTCTTCCAGCGTGTCGGTGCCGTGGGTGATGACGATGCCGTCCACGTCCGGCTGCGCCAGCAGGGTGTTGACGCGCTTGGCCAGCGTCAGCCAGTGCTCGTTGCTCATGTTTTCGCTGGCGATCTGGAACACTTGTTCGCCCTTGACGTCCGCGACCTTGGCCAGTTCCGGCACGGCGGCGATCAGACGGTCCACACCGACGGTGGCGGCGGTGTAGCCGACCGTGGTGGTGCTGCTGTTGCCGCTGCCGGCGATGGTGCCGCCGGTGGCCAGAATCGTCACATGGGCGAGTTTTTCAGCTGCCCCGGCATAAGAGCTGAGCAGCATTGCGCAGGCCAGCAGCGATTGCAGGCATCGGGCACGAACGGGGTTGAACATTTGGTCTCCTGATTTAAATGTAAATCATGAGATATTAGCAAATCCCGTGCGTGTCAACAATGCGGGGTGTTGCTGCGTTAAGTCATGAATGTGGTAAATAAAAGAGAAAACATATGAGATTGCTAATCACGATGGCATTGATGCTGGTGCTGGCTGCCTGTGGCAAGTCGGCCGAGCAGCGACAGCGCGAGGACATGGCGCTGTTGAACAGCCAAGGCGAAAAATATGTGAGAGAAAAGGTGCTTGAACCCGCGCAGGCGCAGTTCCGCAATCAATTTATTGGCAAGGGTGGCGCGCCATGTGGCGAGGTCAATGCCAAGGATGCGTTTGGCGCGTACATCGGTTTTCAGCGCTATATTTCGGTCGCGCGCGATTTGACGTTGCTGGCGCAGGATGTGTCGCCGGATGAATTCGAGGCGCAGTGGAAGCAGCTGTGCCGCTGAAGCGCCGCCACGGCTAAGGTTCGATGCTGCTCAGCGGCTTGCTGTATTTGTTGGCGCGCCGAACCAGCGGTTGCTGGCGCGGCGGCCGCGTCAGCGCCTCTTGCGCGCGCTCGTAACCATATTGCCACTGGTCGCGCATGTGCTGGGCGAAGAGATCGTAGCTCGGTGGCATTTGCAGCTCGATGCGGTTGTGCAGCCAGTCCAGCCTTTGCTGCAACTGCTGCTTTTCCAGCACCACCGACACATCGGATGAATCGATGCGCATGTCGGCCAGGTGCGAATTGGCGTAGCGCAGGCGCGCGTTGCCGTCCACGCCGAGCACCGCGCGCCAGGCCGGAATCGAGAACACCTGGTCGAAGGCCTCCTTGAATTCCATGATCACTTCCGTCCCCAGCCTGCGGGCGATTTCCACCGGAAACAGATCGAGCACGCCGCCGATGTATTCATCGCCGCGATACCGCGCGCTGCGGAAGTAGATCATGTCGGCGATGGAGATGCGGGCGGCCTCGGTGACGGTCGCCCTACTGTCGATCAGCATCTCGCGGGCGATGGCGTGCTCGCCCCAGCGCTCGTCGGCCAGCGGCGAATCCATGCCGCGCAGCGCGCTGGCGGCGGCTTCGTTGCAGAAAATGGTTTCCGCATACAGCTTGCGTTGTCCGCGCCGTTGTCCCACGTCTTCAGGCCCGAACAGCAGCTTGCCACCGATGATGGCGACCTCCACCTCCGGCGTGTCGCTGGCGGCGGGGAAGGGCAGCGCGGGCGGAATCTCGAACAGATAGTCGTTGAACAGATCCGGGATCACCGGCGCGTTGGCGCGCGACAGCTTGCGTTGCGCCGCGCGCAGCAAGGTGCCGACCAGCGCCGCGCGCCGGGTCGAGCGCAGGCTGCACCAGAACTGATACATCTCAGCGGAAGACAGCCATTTGCGCTGGGCGTCGGGATCGGGCAGGTTGTGGATGATGGCCGCGGCAATGGCGCCGCCGCAGCTGGCCAGCAGCACATCCGGCGCCTGGCCGGCCTGCCGCAGCGCGGCATACATGCCGATATAAATGCCGAAGCGGAAGCCGCCACCGCCCAACACCATGCAACGTTTATATGGTTTATACGAATCTTGCGTCATAGAACGCAACCATATCACGAAGTTGGATCGACGCGACCTTCGATCGTCGTTCCGCCTCACTAGCTACAGCTGATGCTCCAGCATGATGCGGACCGTTGCGTAGCTCGGCGTCAGGCGGATGGTGCGCGTGCTGCCGTTGGCGTCTGCATAGATGTAGTTCTCCGTCGTCTGCTGGTGCAGCAGGTTGCTGGCGGAGACACGCAACTGTGTCTTCGCATGCCACTTCCACAGCGCGTACAGATCCAGCTCCCGCTTCGCGCTGGTGCTGCTGAACGTCTGCGCGGACTGCCGCTGGCGCTCAGCGGCCTGGTAATTCAGGCTGCCGCCCAGCGTCAGCTGCGACCAGCGATAATCCAGGCCGACGTTGGCGGTCGCCGGCGTTTGCGATTCCAGCCGGTTGTCCGGCCCGGGCACATTGTCCACGCGCGACCAGTTGCGCGCCAGGTTGGCGCGAAAGTCCAGCGCCTTCGTCAGCCGCAGCTTGGCCTCCAGCTCCACGCCATGCGAGCTGGCCGTGCCGTCGTTGAACGGCGCTGTCACCCACACGCCATCCTGCTCGAACAGACGCCATTGCGTCACATCGCGGATGCGCCGCGCATAGACGCTGGCGCTGAGCAGCGCGCCTTCGCCGAGATAATGTTCATACGCCGCATCCAGCCCCCAGGCCAGCTCCGGCCGCAGTGCCGGATTGCCTTGTTCATCCGCGTTGTTCGGATTGTTGTTGTTATCCTTGGTGTAGCGGCGCGGCACCAGCCGCACCAGCAACGGCGCCTTGTAGGTGCGGCTGACGGCCAATCGCACCACATCCTTGTTCTCCAGTTCATAGCGCGACTGCAGCGACGGACTCCAGACCGCCGAACTGTTATCCAGCTTGTCCGGCGCATTGACCGCCACCGCGCGGCTGATGGTCTCAAGGCGTTCGTGACGCAGCCCGAGATACAGCGAATAGCGTTTGCTGATCTGCCATTCATCCTGCGCAAACAGCGCAAGGCGGTTGACGGTCGCGGAATAGTCGGCGTTGTTGGCGCTGGTCTGCCGGCCGGCCGCGTCGAACAGCGTTTCGTCGCGGTCCTCGCGTCGCATGCCGTGGCTCACATCCCAGCCCAGCGCGATCGCGTGCGCTTCGCCCACCGGATGGCGATAGGTGCCGGTGCTGGTGTAGGTATTTTCCACCGGTCCGGAGTCGACGTGATGGCGGCCGAGCGGCGCGCCGTCGGTGTCCATGCCGTGAAAGTCGAAGACGCCGCTGCGGCGGTTGGTGCCGGCGCCGAGCTTCATCTCCAGCTTGTCGCCGTTGTCCAGACGGTGCGTCCAATTCAGGTCGCTGCGCAGCATGACGAAGTTGGCAATGAAGTTGGCCGCGTTGCGCGGGTACTGGCTGTGATCACCGATCAGCGCCGTTTCGTCGGCCACCGCCAGATTGTCCATGCGCCGCAGATAAACGAAGCCTTGCCAGCTCAAGGTGTCGCCGCCTGCGAGTTTCCAGTTCAGGCGCGGCGTCAGTGTCAGCGAGTCGGTGCGGCCGGATTCGGTTTGCGGCATGCGGCGCAGCAGTGTGATGCCGCCGTCGGACGCGCGCTGCTCCTGCCACTCGGTGAAGGGTTTGCGGCTTTGCTTGCGTGTGAGCGTGGCAGTGAGGCTGTAGGAAAAAGCACCATCCTGGTCCGAGACTTGCGCGCTCAGCGAAGGCGTGCTGGCGCTACCCTGGCGCGCAAGGCTGGCGCTGACCGAGCGCTGGCCGGGCGTCGCCGTTTTCTTCAGGATGATGTTGATGGCCCCGGCCACCGCCTGGTTGCTCAATTCCGCCGTGGCGCTGCGCAGGATTTCAATCCGCTCGATAGTCTCCGGCGCGATGGTGTCGAGCGAGAAGCCGGCGGCGACCGCTTCGCCGTTGAGCAGGATTTGCGTGTAGCCGTTGCCCAGGCCGCGCATCTGGATGCCGCCGCCCTGGCCGGGCGTGCCGCGAATGCTGACGCCGGGCAGCCGCTTGAGCACATCGGCCAGCGTCTGGTCGCCCTGGCGCACGATGTCCGCATGGTTGATGACGATGTTGGTGGTGGTCTCGCGCTGGCGCAGATCTTCGCGGGTGGCGCTGATCTGTACCTGCTGCGGTTCCGGTGTTTCCGATGCGTAGGCGCAGACGGTTACCGCCAGCAGCAAGCTGCCGGTGATGCGTGGTGCTGACATGGTTTATCCCTTCGAGGGTAGTTGCTGGCGCCGGACCTTGAGCGCATGCGCGGTGGCGTGGGCATCCAGATCGGTAAACATGGTGGCCGGATCGATGATCTGGCCGTTCCGGCGGACTTCCAGATGCAGGTGGGGCCCGGTGGCGAGGCCGGTTTCGCCGACCGCGCCGATCAACTGGCCCGCTTGCACGCGCTGGCCGGGTTGGACGCTGACGCTGTCCAAGTGCGCGTACAGCGAGTGTTGCGCGCCATGGTCGATGATGACGGCGTTGCCGTATTTGCCGTCGCCCTCGGCGATCGGGCCGGCGGCGATGATCGTGCCGCTGGCGGTGGCATAGACCGGCGTGCCCTTGGCCGCGCGGAAGTCGATGCCTTTGTGCGGCGTGCGTGGCACGCTGCGCCTGACGCCAAAGAAGCTGGTGACGCGCACCTCGTCGAGTGGCGCGCGCCAGGCTTCGGCCGCCGGTGCTGGTGCTGGCGCCATGGCCTGTGCCGTTGCCTGCGCGGTGGCTGCCGGGATGCCGATGGCCAGCGCCGGTTGCAGCAGCGCGCCCGCCGCCAGCACGGCCATCAGCGCGGCGGCGGTCGTCCACACGGCGGCCGCGCTGAGTGCTGGCAGGCTGTTTTTTTGCATCTGGCGGATGCGGGCGGTGATGGTGGCGCCATTGAAGGCGGCGACGCCCATCGGCGCCGTCCATTGCTGCAGCAGCGAGGCGGCGTATTGCTTGCGCTGCTGTTGCGGGCGGCCGTTCAGTACCTGCTGGTCGCATTGCAGCTCCAGTGCCCATTCCATCTGTTTGGCCATCCAGCGCGTGGCGGGGTTGAACCAGAAAACAGTTCGCAGCGCGGCGGCGATGGCGAGGCACAGCGGGTCGCGGGCGCGCCAGTGATGCAATTCGTGGGCGACGATCATTTTCTGCTGTTCGGCGGTCAGGCCATCCAGATGCGCGGGTAACAGCAGCACCGGACGCAGGACGCCGATCAACATCGGCGAGATGGCGGCGTCGATGCGCATCACGGTCAGGCCGCGTTGCGCGATCTGGCGGCGCTGTTCGGCGGTGAAGGCGATGTGGACTTGCAGCGCGGCCCGCGACACGCGCTCCGCGGCAGCCATCATTCTGCGCCACAAACTGCGGGCACGCAGCAGTCGGGCAAGCGCCCAAGTCATGCCGGCGACATACACCAGCGCCCAAAGCGCGGCGATCAGCGGCAATGCACGTCCAAGCAGCGTTGACGTGTCAGTGGCCGTGGCGGCAACCGACGCGGGGGCGACGGAATCGGCGGCCAGCGGCAGCTCGCGGGCGGGCGACGTTGTCTCTTCCTCCGACGCGGCCAATGGCACGGCTTGCGCTGGCGCGCTGGTGGACAACAGCGCTGGCGTCAGCGTGATCGGCGGGGCGACGTGCACACTGCGCGGCAGGAAGGGCAGCAGGGCGGCGACTGCTACGGTGCATTGCGCCGCCAGCCACACGTTGCGCCGCATTCGCAGCGCCGGCCATGCCTGCGCGGCGCCGTTCAGCAGCAGCCACGCCAGCACACCCACGGCCACGCTGCCGACGGATGCCAGCAGCCATTGTGTCGACAGCAGCCAAGCCAGCGCCATCACTGTTCTTCCGCCGGCCAGTCGTTGAGCAGTTGCTCCAGCTGCGTCAGTTCCTGCTGATCAACCAGCTTACTGCCGGTGAACATGGCCACCGGCAGCGGCGCTTCCATCTCCATCACGCGGCGGCCAAAGTCGTGCGCGAACGCCGCCAGCGTGCCGACCTTTTCCAGACGCGCCGTGTACACATTGATGCCATGCACCGCCTGCAGGCCGATCATCTGCTTTTCCAGCATCCGGTCCAGCGTCTTGCGGGTGGATGAGAACGACCAGCCCAGTTCCTCGGCGGCGGCGTCGTGAAGCTCGCGCGCGCTCAGTGGCTGCTGCTTCCACAGCACTTTTAACAAAGTCAGCTCACTGACCGAAGGAATCAACACCGACATGACATGCTCCTATGCGACTAATGGGATGATTATGCGACATATGTCGCAATCGCGTCAACCCTCGCCATCTCAAATTCCGATCTATCATTTTGTAACATTGCTTTAAATAAATTCTCAGTATGTTACGATAGATTTTTTGATAATTTCCAATTGGCAATGGTGGCGTGCGCAGCGGCGGGCGCGGCGCAAGCGCTATACAATGCCGTTGGCCGCCGCTATCCCAGCCGCAGCCACCATTGCATTGGATTTGAGTATGTATTACGGAGAGCGTTTCAACAGCATCACGCACACGGTGGGCGCCGCGCTGGCCGCCATTGGCGGCACGCTGCTGATCGTGCTGGCCGCGCGCAGCGGCGACGTCTGGAAAGTGGTCAGCTTCAGTATTTACGCCGCCACCTTGCTGGCCTTGTACCTGACGTCGACGCTGTACCACAGCCTGCGCGGGCGCGCCAAGGACGTGCTGCGGCAGATGGACTATTGCGCCATTTATCTGCTGATCGCCGGCAGCTACACGCCGTTCACGCTGGTGAGCCTGCGCGGGCCGTGGGGCTGGACACTGTTCGGCGTGGTGTGGGGGCTGGCGGTGATCGGTATTGTGCAGGAACTGCTGTTCGCCAAGGGCGCGCGGGTGCTGTCGCTGCTGATCTACGTGGCGATGGGCTGGGTGGGCGTGATCGGCGCCAGTCCGCTGGTCGACGCGCTGGGCTGGAACGGTTTCTGGTGGCTGGCGATCGGTGGCCTGGTTTATACGGTGGGCATCGCCTTCTTCGTCACCGATCACAAATGGCGCTATGGACATGGCGTCTGGCACTTGTTTGTATTGGGCGGCAGCGCCTGCCATTTCGGCGCGGTGCTGCTGTACGTGGCGTAAGGATGGAACTCCCGTGGACATCAATTCGGACGATTTAAAGACCTTTATCACCGTGATCGACAGCGGCACGCTGAGCGCCGCCTCGGTGCATCTGGGCCAGACCACCTCCGGCGTCAGCCGCGCGCTGTCGCGCTTGGAAGACAAGCTCGCCACCTCGCTGCTGACGCGCACCACGCGCCGCATGGAACTGACCGAAGAGGGCACGCTGTTCCTCGAAAAAGCCCGCGCCATTCTCGGCGCGATGGAGGAGGCGGAAGAAACCATCCGTATCCGCCGCCAGAAGCCGGCCGGGCGCCTGTGTGTGGACGCCGCCTCGCCGTTCATGCTGCACTGTGTGGTGCCGCATGTGGCGGAGTTCCGCGCCATGTACCCGGAAATCCGCCTGGAGCTCAGCAGCAATGACCAGATCGCCGACCTGATCGAGCACCGCACCGATATCGCCATCCGCATCGGCGCGCTGAACGATTCGACGCTGCATGCGCGCGCGCTCACCGCCAGCCCGCTGTACGTGCTGGCCAGCCCGGCCTACCTGGCGGCGCACGGCACGCCGCGCACGCCGGAAGACCTGGCGCAGCACACCCTGCTCGGCTTTGTGCAGTATGAACTGGGCAACCAGTGGCCGCTGCGTCACGCCAACGGCAACAGCCTGACGGTGACGCCGTCGATATCCGCCTCCAGCGGCGAGACGTTGCGTCAACTGGCGCTGGCCGGCCAGGGCATCGTTTGCCTGGCCGATTTCATGACGCGCACCGACATCGAGGCCGGTCGCCTGGTCAAGCTGCTGGCCGACGACTACACCGGCTACCGCCAGCAAATTCACGCGGTCTACTACCGCAACACCCAACTGGCGCAACGAATCAGCTGCTTCCTGGACTTTTTGCAGCAAAAACTGTGATGGGTGCAGTGTGTGGGTCCGTACAGAGGCGATGGCCATGCGGCGCTACACTGGCTTTGCGTGTCGGGCGATCTCCGCCCTGCAGCAGGTAAGCCGATAGCCTCAAGTATCGGCACCAGATCAACGATGTTGCCGCCGCATGGAGGTCATCATGACGCAGACGAATCAGCCTTCGAAGTACTTGGTACGTGCTTACCTGGAACGCCGTTCGCACGAAGTCAAACCACCGCCGACGCCCGAGGAAATCCGCCGTCAGCTCGGCTGGGGCCTGATGGCTTTTGAGCAAAAGGTCGGCAATGGCCGCGGTTGACCGTCGCTGACCGATAGCGTCGTCATTCACCGGCCCATATCCGCTGTTCGCCGAATAGCGGTTTCCCCGCCAGCCGTTCCCCGGTATTGTTCTATCCATACCGACCTGGGGAGCTGAGATGAACGTACACACCGCATATCGCTGGCGCAAACAGCTGGTCTGGGGCCTGGCGCTGATTATCGCCGGCACCGTGATCCTGCTGGCGCAGCTCGATATTCTCGACATAGACCTGAATCCGGCGCACTTCTGGCGCTGGTGGCCATGGCTGCTGGTGATCAGCGGCGTCACCAAAATCATCCCGCCCACCACCTCGCGCCACTTCACCGAAGGCTGGTGGGAGATCTTCTTCGCCGGCTGGTGGTATGTCTCCTTCAATCACATCTGGGGCCTGGGATTCGGCGAGACGTGGCCGGCGCTGCTGGTCGCCTGGGGGCTGGGCATGATGCTGCGCCCACTGCTGGACAACATCTTCCCGCCGTCGACCAAGGAGCAAGCATGAAAAGCCACCGCCGCGAGCGCAATCCCGCCACGCAGATGATCATCGGCCTGTTCGTCATCGGTATCGGCATGCTGTTTTTGCTGGATAACCTGGGCTGGGTGGACCTGGACCTGCGCGTCCACATCGTGCCGACGGTGCTGATCGGCGTCGGCATCCTGAAAGTGCTGCAGACCCGCACGCAGTCCGGCGTGATCGTCGGCGGCGCGCTGATTGTGGTGGGCGCGCTGATCATGCTGAAGTCCCTCGGTTTTCTCCACATCGACTGGCGCACCTTGTGGCCGCTGCTGCTGATCGGCGCCGGCGTGGCGGTGGTGATCAAATCCACCATGCAGCGCGCGTCGCCGCAGCAGGACGGGCTATCGCTGGACAAGGATAGCTCGGACAACGTGATCAACATCACCGCCATCATGGGCGCCCACAAGAACCGCGTGCTGTCGCAGGATTTTCGTGGCGGCGAAATCACCGCCATCATGGGCGGCAGCGATCTCGATCTGCGGCAGGCGTCGATCAACGGCGACGCGGTGCTGAACCTGTTCGCCTTCTGCGGCGGCATCACCATCAAGGTGCCGGTGGACTGGATCGTGCTGCTGGAAGGCACGCCGATCATGGGGGGCTTTGAAGAGAAGACCATGCCACCGGCCGCCGGCAGCGTGCCGAAACGGCTGATCCTGCGCGGCTACGTCATCATGGGCGGCGTGGAAGTGCGTAACTGATGCTGGAATTGTCCTCCACCCGGCGCGGGCTGATCGTCTATCTGCTGGTGTGGCTGTTCCTTGGCGTGGCGCTGGGCGGCGTGATCTGGTTGGCCAGCGACACGCCGCTGGCCAACGCCATGCTGTTTTCGATACCGGTGAACCTGGAGTACGCGTTCGCCACCGGCTATTCGGCGTTCTACCTGTGCCGCGCCTATCCGCTGGGCAGCCGCCGGCCGGGGCAGATCGCGCTGGTGCTGACGGTGGCGGCGCTGGCATCGGGCTTCCTGTGGCTGATTATCGGTAACCTGTGGAACGCACTGTGTCTGGTGCCGGGGGTTGAATGGAGCGGGATTGTGATCACGCCGCAGCTGTCGGTGTTGATCGTGGTGCTGGGCGTGCTGCTGTACGGCTTCGCGGCGGCGCTGCATTATCTGGTGATTGAATTTGTCCGCGCCAAGAACGCCGAGCAGCGCGAACTGGAATCGCTGTTGATGGCACAGGAGGCCGAGTTGCGCATGCTGCGCACGCAAATCGATCCGCACTTTCTGTTCAACAGCCTCAATTCGATTAGCGCGCTGACCTCGCAGGACCCGAAGGCGGCGCGGCGCATGACGCTGGAACTGGCGAGTTTCTTCCGTCAGAGCCTGGGCATGGAGGCGCACAAGAAGGTCACGCTGGGCGAGGAGATGGTGTTGATTCGCCACTTCCTGGCGATCGAGCAGGTGCGCTTTGGCGAGCGGCTGCTGGTGGAGGAGGATATCGGCGAGGACGCGGCGCGGTGCATGGTGCCGCCGATGATCATCCAGCCGCTGGTGGAGAACGCCGTCAAGCACGGCATCTGCAATATGCCGGAGGGCGGCACGGTGCGCATCAGCGCCCGGCGCGCCGGTTCAATCCTGCAGATCAGCGTGAGCAATCCGGTGGATGAGGACATGGCGTCGATTCGCGGCGAAGGCCACGGCATCGGCCTGACCAACGTGCGCCAGCGTCTGGCCGGCGCCTACAAACACGAAGCCGGCATCCACTGGGGCCGCAAGGAAAAGAGCTTTGGCGTGGACATCACCATACCCGCGCAAACGAGCGAACGAGGGGAGTAGAGCAATGCGTATCATCATCGTGGACGATGAAATGCTGGCGCGCGGCGTGGTGCGCGAGTACCTGTCCGAGCACGCGGACGTGGAGGTGGTAGCCGAATGCGCCAACGGTTTTGAGGCCGTGAAGGCGATCACCGAGCTGTCGCCGGACCTGGTATTTTTGGATATCCAGATGCCCAAGCTGGACGGGTTTGAAGTGGCCGAACTGGCGGGCAGCAAGACGCGCTACATCTTCGCCACCGCGTTCGACCAGTACGCGATCAAGGCGTTCGAGTTTCACGCGCTTGATTACCTGCTCAAGCCTTTCAGCCAGCAGCGCTTCGATCAGGCGTTGGCGCATGCGCGCGCCAACCTTGGCGCCGGCGGCGACGCGGTCGACAAGATGGTGCGCGAGGCCACGGGCCGCAACAAGCCGCTCGGCCGCGTGCTGATACGCGATGGCGCCAAGGTCCACGTCATCACCGCAGACAAGATCGAGCATATCGAGGCGCAGGATGACTACGTGCAGCTACGCGCTGAAGGCAAGTCCTATCTGAAGAACCAACGCATGTCGGAACTGGAGGAACAACTGGATGGCCAGCAGTTCCTGCGTATTCACCGTTCCTACATCGTCAACATCGCCTTTGTAGACCGCATCGAACAGGCCACCAAGGATAGCCATGTGGCTGTGCTGAAGGACGGCAACCGCATTCCCATCAGCCGCAGCGGCTATCAGAAAATCCGCGCCGTCATTCAGTAGCCGCGGCGCGGTGGCCGTAGCTGAGGGCGCGGGTGACTTGCCAGGTGTTGTCGCGCAGGCGCCAGACCAGGGTGAATTCGGCGATGCCTTCGCATTTGCTGCCGCCCAATTGGCAGAAGGTGTGCGAGCCGGTGGCGATGGCGCCGAAGTCCTTCACCGGCGATACTTTCAGGCTGCCCGGCACCAGCTCGCGGCGATATTTGCCGCAGACGTAATTCTTCGTTTGCGCGATCATCACGTCGCGCGTCCAGGTGACGCCGCCGTTATCGTGATAGAACTCGATATTCGGATCGAAGTAGCTGGCGTATTTATCCAGTTGTCCCGGCTTGTCGCAGGTATTGAAGGCGTTGAACATTTCCGTGTCCAGCCTGGCGATGGTGGCGGTGAGCGAGGTGTCGTCTGCCGCGTGGGCCATGCCCATCAGTGCCAATAACAGTATCCCCAGTTTTTTCATGACAGGCTCCGGTTTGGTTGAGATGCTGCCATGATATCCGTATCTTGCCGCTGAATCTCGATGCGCCACCAGGCCGGCATCAGTTCCTGAATCTCGGGGCGGCCGAAACGGTCGTCGATCAGGTGGACGGTGC
This sequence comes from Duganella lactea, assembly GCF_009857505.1. Classification (GTDB taxonomy): domain Bacteria; phylum Pseudomonadota; class Gammaproteobacteria; order Burkholderiales; family Burkholderiaceae_D; genus Rugamonas; species Rugamonas lactea. The sequence continues at coordinate 69,067 of NZ_WWCP01000007.1, read as the reverse complement.
CGCGGTCGGACGTGGTGCGGATCACGCGTCCCGCCGCCTGCACCACTTTCTGCATGCCGGGATAGGTGTAGGTGTAGTCGTAGCCGGAGCCGAAGATCGTCTCCATGCGCGCGCGGATCTGTTCATTGACCGGGTTGATTTGCGGGAGGCCGAGCGTGGCGACGAACGCGCCGATCAGCCGCGCGCCCGGCAAGTCCACGCCTTCGCCGAACGAGCCACCCAGCACCGCAAAGCCGATGCCTTCGCTGTCGAGCGTAAAGCGTTCAAGGAAGCGCGCCCGCTCCGCCTCATCCATGCGGCGCGACTGGCGCCACACCGGCACGTCCGGATGCAGCTCGCTGAACTGGTTGGCGGCCTTCTCCATGTAATCGAAGCTGCTGAAGAAGGCGAGGTAGTTGCCGCGCTGCGCCGCGTACTGTCTGCCCATCAGCTCCGCGATGGGGCGCAGCGATTGCTGGCGGTGCGCGTAGCGCGTGGAGATGTGCGACGCCACCTGCACCGACAACTGTTCTGCCACGAATGGTGATTCGACATCCACCCACGCCGTGGTCTCCGGCATGCCGAGCATGTCGCCGAAGTAGTTCCAGGGACTGAGTGTGGCCGAGAACAACGCCGTGGCGTGCGTGCTTTCAAAGCGCGGCTTCAGGTGCGGCGCCGGCACGATATTGCGGATGCAGAGCACCGAGTTGCTGTTGCTGGCGCGGGCACCCGGCGCTTTCTCGATATCGAACAGCGCGTGATCGCCGAAGCTTTCCGCCAGTCGCGCGAACATCAGCGCGTTGAAGTAGAAGCTTTGCAGGTCAGGCTCCACATAGCCCGGATGATCGGCCATGTAATCCGAAATGGCGGTGGACGCGGTCTGCAAGGCGCCCATGAATTTATCCGGCAGCTCGGCGTAGGACTGATAGTCGGACGTCTGCTCCTTCTCCAGCTGATTCCATTGCTTGTGCACGCGGTCCAGCGGCTTTTTCAGTTCATCGGGAACGATCTTGCGCAGCAGGCGCAGGCTGTCGTGCTCCATGTCGGCCGAGTACATCTTGCGCGCGCGGGACACCATGTTGTGCGCCTCGTCCACCAGCACGTTGACCTTCCAGTCGTTGAGTTGCGTCAGACTGTACAACATGGCGCTGCTGTCGAAATAGTAGTTGTAATCGCCGATGACGATGTCGCACCAGCGCGCCATTTCGCTGCTCAGGTAATACGGGCAGACGTTGTGCGCCAGCGCGATGGCGCGCAGCGTGTCGCGGTCCAGCGACGGCGGTGCGTGGCCGCTGTCCGACGGCGCCATGATGGCCAGCCCCGAGTCGCGCGCGGCCGGCACACGGTCATAGAAGCCTTTGGCCAGCGGACAGGATTCGCCGTGGCAGGCCTTGTCCGGATTGACGCAGGCGGTGCTCTTGGCCGCCAGTTCCAATGTGCGCAACGGCACCAGCGGCGCGCCTGTGCGGATCAGGTCCACCGCGTCGAGCGCCATCTGCCGGCCCGAGGTTTTCGCGGCGAGAAAGAAGATCTTGTCGACGCCATGTTCGGCGCTGGCCTTCAGCATCGGGAACAGGCTGCCGACGGTCTTGCCGATGCCGGTCGGCGCTTGCGCCAGCAGGCATACCTGGCGCTTGCTGGCGCGGTACATGGCTTCCGCCAACTGGCGCTGGCCGGGACGGAAGTCGCCGTAGGAGAAGCGCATCGCCTTCAATTGCAGGTCGCGTTGCGCGCGGTGTGCCATCTCCTGTTGCGCCCATTGCAGGAACAGGCCGCACTGCTGCTCGAAGCCCGCTTGCAGGTCGGCGGCGGTACGGTCTTCGTGCAGCGCGGTTTCCTTCTGGCTGCCGATGTCGAAGTAGACCAGCGCCAGGCGGATCTTTTGCAGACCGCGATCCTTGCACAGCAGGTGGCCGTAGATGCGAACCTGCGCCCAGTGCAGCGCGCGCTGGTTGTCCGGCATTTTCTTCAAGTCGCCACGATAGGTTTTGATTTCTTCCAGCCGGTTGGCGCGGCTGTCGTAGCCGTCGGCGCGGCCGCGCACGTGCAGCGGGCCGAAATCGCCGGACAGGGAGATCTCGGTCTGGTAATCGTCGTCGCGGCGCGCGGTGACCACGCCATGACCGGCGATGCCTTCCTGCGCGGTGGGCGAGGGCGTGAAGCGCAGATCGAGGTCGCCGGTCTTGGCGGTGAACTCGCACAACGCGCGCACGGTGACGGTGTAGCGGGCCGGATGCGTCATGCCGCCCATTGCAGATAGCAGACCGAGACCGGCATCTCGTGCGCCGCGCAGTATTCGATCCAACGCAGCTGGTTGTCCTGTAGGCGGTCGCCCGGGCCCTTCACTTCGATCATGTTGTAGCGGCGCTCGGCCGGCCAGAACTGAATCAGATCGGGGAAGCCGCTGCGGTTGGATTTGATGTCGAGCAGGATGCGTTCAAACGCGCGCTTCAGGTGCAGCGGCGGAATGCAATCCAGCGCCAGGTCGAGCAGATCCTCATCGATCGCTTCCCAATACAGGAAGGGCGACTGGATGCCGTACTTGGCGGCGTAATTGGCGCGGATGGTGGCGCGGTAATGCTCGCCGTCGAGCTGGGCCAGCGCGGCGCTGAACGCCAGCGCGCGGCGGCGCTGGAAATCGGCGCTGTGCAGATCGGCCGGGCCACGATGATACGGATGGAAGAACGCGCCTGGTATCGGCGAGAACACCGCGTCCCAGCACAGCAGGCCGAACAGCGAATTCATCAGCGCGTTTTCGACGTAGTAGACCGGCGCATCGTCGCGGCTCAGGTGGTCGCGCACGACGAACTCGACGTAATTCTCCAGCGCCGGTGGCGGCAGGCTCAGGTCGATGCGGGTGGCTTGCGCCGGCGTCACCGGCGGCGGTTTGGCGTGGCCCAGCTTGCGCGCCAGACGCGGCGCCATGCGCAGCAGTTGCTGGCGTTCTGCCTCGCTCTCCGGCGCCTGCATGGCGGTTTGCAGCAGCTCGAACGCCTCGCGCGGCTGGGCGTTTTTTTCCAGCACGCGGATGGTGCGCGCGCGGGCGCCGGGATAGTCGCAATCGGCGTACAACGCGTGGGCGGCCGGCCAGTCGCGCAATTTTTCGAGGTGCTGGGCGATGGCGAACACCAGCTTGCTGCGGCGGCTGCGCAGCCATTCGTTGTCCTCGGCGCAGGGCGGCAGGTCGGCGATGATGGCGGCCGGCGCCGCGCCCTCGGCGAAGCGCTCGTGGCAGCGGTGTATGGCGAGGAAGTCATCGATGTCGCGGCGGCTGCGGAAGCCGCGCGCTGCCGGCGAGAACGCGACTTTCTCGTACTGATAAATGCCGAGGTCGGACAACACGAACTCGGTCCAGTCCTGATGGTAGTTGCCGAAGAAGATCAGACGCAGGCGGTCGCACAGCGCTTGCGTCAGGTTGCGGTAGACGTGGTCGCCGGAATTGGCGTACCAGCCGGAAAAGCGGTGCGCGCCGTCATATTGCTCGCGCAGCGCTTCCAGCTGCTCGGCCTTGCGCAGATGCCTGACGTGGGCGCCCAACTGGAACACCTTGGCGATTTCCGGCTTCTGCAGCAGATCGAACAATTCGTCCAGACACAGTGGCGGATCGTCTTCGATCAGGCCGAGCTCCGCCAGCGGACGGGCCGCCTCATGCGTGCTGCCGATTTCGGCGTAGACCAGCTTACTGGCGCGGAACACCGTTCCCTTGCGCATGACCATGCGCGCGAACAGCGCGCGTGACGGTTGCGGCAGGGCAGGGAAGGCAGCGAGGAAATGACGTTCGTCGGTGGTCAGCAGATCGTCATAGCGTTCGCCGATCCACACCAGCACCTGGTGGAAATTCTCCAGATAATAGAACGGATTTTCCAGGACTTTGATCATTGCAGCGGGGCGGACGCGAGATTAACTGTATTTATGTACAGTGTATCGCGTTAAGCCCCGCTTGCACAGCAAAAAGCACGAAAAACTATTTGCCGGCAGCCTTCTGGGCGACGATCGTGTTGGCCTTGCTAATCTCTGCCTCCACCGCCTCCACCGCCTGCTTGGTTGCCTTGGTCACCTGCTCATAGCCGGCAAAGGCGTTATCGATCGCGGTCTTGACGATCTGCACCGCGTTCTCCGAACCAGGACGCACATTCTTCGTGACATCATGAATCAGCGCGCTCAGATTGTTCCTGGCCTCGACCACATGCGCGTCGGCGGCGCGGGTAAATTCCTCGCGGATCTCGGCGATGATGTCGCCCAGCTGCTGCTGGTAGGTGGCGGCGCTGGCCACGCCGGGCTGCACCTGGTCGGCGGCCAGCTTGAGCGCCGTCTTGGCGTCGCTGGCCTGGCTGATTTCCTTACCGGCCGCCAAGCCCTCCTGCAACTGGTTTTTGGCCGTGGCCATATTCAGCGCGATGACTTGCTCGACGCCTTGCACGGTCTTGCTGGTCAGCGTGTTGAAGGTTTCGAGCTGGAATTCAAACAACGTCTTGGTGGCGTTGGCAAATTGTTCGGGATTCGTAAACATACAGTCTCCTCATGAAAAATGTAGGGATGCAGCTTGCAGCGATTCCGGTTTCCCGTGTTTTTATGGTTTGATTATCGTATAACAATTAACTTCTCGCAACGACCATCGCGGAACGGGCCGTAGGCCTTGTCCCAGCCCGGCCCCAGCGGCGTCTGCGAGCAGACCAGCTTGCCATCGATTTTGCTGCGCCATTTCCACCAGGGCGCCGGCTCGGCGGTCAGGCTGCCGCAGTGCAGCAGAAGCGCGATGATCAGCGCGCGCGGTGCAATTTTGTTCATGCTTTAGGCTAGGCCAGTTGTTGGGCGCGGACGCGATTGCGGCCGCTGTTTTTCGCAGCGTACAGCAAATCGTCGGCGGCCGCGATCATGTTGAGTCGGGCGGCGGGCGGCGCGCTGCCAAAATCCACGCTGGCCACGCCGAAACTGGCCGTCACCGTGATCCGCTGCCCGTCGTGTTCCACCGGTTGGGAGGCCATGGTGTGGCGCAGCCGTTCGGCCAGCAGTTCGCCGCCGGCCAGATCGGTCTCCGGCAGGATCAGCAGGAACTCTTCCCCGCCGTAGCGCACCACGCTGTCGATGTTATCCCGCGTCATCGCCTGCAGCAGGGCGGCGAAGTGCTGCAGCACGACATCGCCGCCGTCGTGTCCATAGGTGTCGTTGACGGCCTTGAAGTGGTCGAGGTCGCACATGATGACGGTCAGGCTCAGCCGGTAGCGCTGGGCGCGCGAGATTTCGGTTTCCAGCAGTTGCTCGTGCAGGTGGCGGCGGTTGTAGCAGCCGGTCAGCGGGTCGCGCACCGACAGGTTTTTCAGCACCATCTGGGCGCTGTACTCCTCGCGCCACAGGATCTGGTAGCGCCGCGCCGCCACGTAGCCGAACAGGTTGGCCAGGGCCAGCAACGCCGCCATGGTCGGCAGCGCGATGCCGCCGATGCCGCCCAGCCAGCCGGCCAGCCCGATGAACACCAGCGTGGCGAGCGCCGCGATCGCCGCCGCGTAGAGCAGCCGGTTGGGAATGTAGATGTACAGCACGATGATGGTGATGGACATCGAAATCGCGTGCAGCAAGAACTCGCTCGGCCGCAGCGCGGCGATCAGCAGGAAGCCGGCCGTGCCGGTCACCTCCACGATGTTGGCGGCCACCCGCGTGAACGGAATCGAGTCCGGTCGCCGCTTCAGCAACGCCAGGCAGCTCAGCACGATGACGGCCACGGCGATCCGGGTGCCGATCAGCCAAGCGGTTTTCCAGTCGTAGCCGATCCAGATCAGGTCGCTAAACGCGAAACACAGGTAGAACAGCAAGCACAACAGGAAGCTGATGCGCAACTGGCCCTGCGTCATCCGCAGCTGATGCTGGAGGAAATCGTTTTCTGTCTTGGCGTCGAGGAACTCGCACCGCAGGGGTGCCACTCGGATTGTCCTGGACGGAACGGGGATGGGGGGCATGGCGCGTCTCTCCGCTAAAGGCCAGCTGCCTTGCCGGTCTGTTAAGGTACATTATACGACTGCAACAATTAGGGGCCGGAAAAAAGTTCGCGAATGCTACAGCGGCGCCACCTTGGGCAAGCGCAGCAGGACGCTGGTGCCATGGCCGGGCGTGCTGGCCACCTCGATGCGCCCGCCCAGCACGCCGGTGACGATGTTGTGTGTAATGTACAGACCCAGTCCGGAGCCGCCGGCGCCCATGCGCGTGGTGAAGAAGGGATCGTAGATGCGCGGCAAGTCGGCCTCGGCGATGCCGGCGCCGTTATCGCTTAGCGTGATGACGATTTCGCCATTGCCGCTGTCGTGCGCCGACAGCGTGATGCTGCCGCGCTCCTTGGGGCGCGCGTCAAAGGCGTGCACCATGCTGTTGTCGATCAGGTGGTGCAGCGCCTGTGTCAGCAGGCCGGGGTAGCTGTCCATTTCCTGCCAGTGCTCGACGTCCTCGATCAGATCGAGTTGGCGCCGGTTCAGTTCCGCCTGCAAGGATTGCAGCAGTTGCGCCACCACGTCGCCCAGCTTGAAGCGGCCGCGCTGGCTGGCGGCGCCGTCGACGGCGATCCGCTTGAAACTGTCGACCAGCGCGGCGGCACGGTTCAGGTTGCGCAGCATGATCTCGTCGGCGCTGGCCGCCTGTTCCAGATATACGGCCAGCACCGATTTGCGCAAGCCGGCGTCGAGGTCGCGGCGCAGTTCGTTGGTGCGCTCGCTCATGCTGCCGGCCACGGTCAGGGCGTTGCCGATCGGCGTGTTCAGTTCGTGCGCGACGCCGGCCACCAGCGCGCCGAGCGCGGCCAGCTTGTCGCGCCGTACCAGTTCCTCCTGCGTCATGCTGAGGTTGTCCAGCGCGGTGCTCAGTTCTTCGTTGGCGTGTTCGGCTTCTTCCTTGGCCTGGCGCAGTTCGGCGGTGCGCGCGGTCACCAGGTCTTCCAGATGCTCGCGGTGGCGCAGCAGTTCCTCTTCGCGCCGGGTGCGGGCGATGGCGATGCCGGCCAGGTGGGTGGCGGTGTGGATCAGGTAGCGTTCCTCGTCCTGCGGCGCGCGCACCTCCTTGTAGTACATGGCGAACGAGCCCAGCACGGTGTCGTTGTCGAGCAGGATGGGCATCGACCAGCAGGCGCGCAGGCCATAATGGGCGGCGGCGTTGCGGTAGGGCGCCCAGAGCGGATCGTTGAGGATGTCGCTGACGATCACCGTCTCCTTGCGGAACATGGCGGTGCCGCACGAGCCGGCCGCCGGGCCGATCGGCAGGCCGTTGAGGGCGTTCATGTACTCGGGCGGCATGCTGGCGCCGGCGGCGCTGTGGACGGTGACGCCGTCGGGGTTGAGCAGCATCACGGTGCAATAGCCGCCGTCCAATTGGCCTTCGATCAGGGTGACCAGCTTGTTCAGCGTGTCGTTCATCGCCGCGCCGCGGGCGACCATTTCCAGCAGCGCGTTCTTACCGTCGCGCAGGGCAACCGCCAGCTTGGCCGGGGTGACGTCGATGATGCGCACATGCATCAGCCGGTGCTCGGCGGTGGTCAGCGGCACCATGCGCAGTTCGCAGGCGATGGGGCGGCCGGCGCTGTGCCGCATGGTCAGTTCGATAGATTGCGCATCGCCGGCCATGACCCGTTCGATGCCGACGTCCAGCACGTGCTCGCTGGGCAGGCCGTCCGGCTGCAGCAGCGGGCACAGCGACAGCAGGTCGGTCTGGATCAGCTCGGTCTCGGTCATGCCGAACAGCTGCCGCGTGCGCAGGTTGACGTCGAGGATGCGGCGGCTGCCGCGCTGCATCAGCACGATGGCGTCCTGTGAATCGGCCAGCACGGTGTGGTAATTGACTTCCAGCGTGCTGACGCTCGGTATGCCGGCCTGAGCCGGCGCCGGCGCGATCACTTGCAGGTGCAGCAGGATTTTTTCCGCCAGGTCCTCGCTGTTGACGCTCATCGGCAGGTAGGCGGTGGCGCCGGCCTGCTGCGCGTGCTGCCGTTCCTCGTCGTCGGGATGGCTGGACAGCATGAACACCGGCAGCGGATGGTTGCTGGCCTGTTGCAGGCGTGGACACAGTTCCAGCTGCGCGCTGCCGGACAGCACCACGTCGAGCAGGGCCAGCGCGACCTTGCCGCCGCGGACAGCCGCCAGCGCCTCGTCGCCCCGGCGCACGGCCAGCACCTCGAAACCATGGCGCGCCAGCTGGCGCCCGAGTGCGTCGGTATCGAATGCCGCGCTGGCGGCAATCAGGATGGTTTGCGGCTGATCGGACGAATACGGCGGCATAGTGGGGTGGTGGGGTGGTCAAAGCTCTGCAAGGCGGCTTGGCGCCAGTGTATTACAAGATGACGACCGGCGGGAGGGGCTTATGCCGCCTTCAGCGCGGCCGCGTCCTGCGCTTGCTTGATCAGCGGGAAATTGTCCTCGATCCAGTCGACCAGCACTTCCAGCCGCTCGGCGGCGGCGCGGCCCAGCGGCGTCAGGCTGTATTCGACGTGCGGCGGCACCACCTGATGGGCGACGCGCAGCACCAGGCCGTCGTAGGCGAGGGCGTCCAGCGTCTGCGCCAGCATCTTCTCGCTGACGCCGCCGACGGCGCGGCGCAGTTCGCTGAAGCGGTGGGTGCGTTCCAGCAGCATCACCAGCACCAGCACGCCCCAGCGGCTGGTGATGTGGCCGAGCACGGCGCGCGACGGGCAGTCGGCGGCCATGACCTGGGCACGTTGCGGATCCTGATTCATCCGTTCGATGGTTTTGCGCAGGGATTTGCTGGTCATGGTCCGGCTCCGTGTGTTGGGGTACTTACTAAAATGTGCGTACTTACAATTCGTAAGTATAGCCTATATGATGGTGTCATCCACTTTTTCAGGAGAAACCTCATGATTATCGTTACCGCCGCATCCGGCCAACTGGGTCGCCTGGTCATTGCCGAACTGCTCAAACGTGTGCCTTCGGAACAGATCGTCGCCGCCGTGCGCGATCCGGGCAAGGCGGCCGATCTGGCCGACCAGGGCGTGCTGGTGCGCCACGCCGACTACAACGACCCTGCCTCGCTGGATCAGGCGTTTGAGGGCGCCAGCAAAGTGCTGCTGATTTCGTCGAATGACCTGGGTAACCGGGTGCCGCAGCACCGCAACGTCATCGACGCCGCCGCCCGCGCTGGCGTCAGCCTGCTGGCCTACACCAGCGTGCTGCACGCCGACACCTCGGCGCTGGGACTGGCCGCCGAGCATCGTGCGACCGAAGACGCGGTGCGCGCGGCCGGCGTGCCATACAGCTTGCTGCGCAATGGCTGGTATGTGGAAAATTACACCGGCGCGCTGGGCGGCGCGATCGCGCACGGCGCGCTGGCCGGCAGCGCGGGCGAGGGGCGGATTGCCGCCGCCGCGCGCGCCGACTATGCTCAAGCGGCGGCCGTCGTGCTGACCAGCGCGGCGCCGGTCGAGAAGATTTACGAGCTGGCCGGTGATGTCGGGTTCACGCTGGCGGAACTGGCGGCGGAAGTCTCGCGCCAGACCGGCAAGGACATCCCGTACCACAACCTGCCGCCGCAAGACTACCTCGGCATGCTGCTGCAAGTGGGGCTGCCGGCGCCGCTGGCCGAGCTGGTGGCGGACGCCGACGCCCAGGCCGCCAAAGGCGCGCTGTCTGACGACAGCAAGGTCCTGAGCAAGCTCATCGGCCGTCCAACCATCTCGCTGGCCGACGCTGTCAAAGCCGCGCTGTAAGCGCAAACAAAAAAGCCGTCGGGCTTGAACGCAATTTTTATTGCGCTCAGCCAGACGGCTTTTTGCGGAATTCTTGGTGCCCACGGAGGGACTCGAACCCCCACACCTTGCGGCACATGGACCTGAACCATGCGCGTCTACCAATTCCGCCACGTGGGCATTTGTAACTTCATTTGCAACCTCAATCATCAGCGCATGGTGCCCACGAAGGGACTCGAACCCCTACACCTTGCGGCACATGGACCTGAACCATGCGCGTCTACCAATTCCGCCACGTGGGCGCTGATGTCTTGCAGCTACTTTCTGCTGCGTGTTCTGCAACAGAAGGCACGCATCTTAAGGGGTGAGGCCTCACCCGTCAATAGCATTTTGCTGCTTTTGTGAAATTATTTGGCGCCATCTCGTTGCGGCGCGCGCGGAAATGCAAAAAGCCTCCCGAAGGAGGCTTTTCACACGGAATTCTTGGTGCCCACGGAGGGACTCGAACCCCCACACCTTGCGGCACATGGACCTGAACCATGCGCGTCTACCAATTCCGCCACGTGGGCGTTTTGCTGCTTGCTCTGTCGCGTTGTCCGCGTCAGAGGTCAGCATATTAAGGCAACGACTTGTTTTTCGCAAGTGCTTTTCGTGCTTGCTTCTTGCGTTGCGCTTTCGTAAGCTTGCTCCCTCTCATATCATGCCGGAGATGGGCTATGGTCAGTTTTATGCCGCATGGTTATGCCGCATGGACATTGCTTCCTGTGGATTCCGTCCATTCTGTGGACCAGTGTGATCTCCGACGCGCTGATCGCGCTGGCTTACCTGACGATCCCGATTTCGCTGGTGTATTTCATCCGCAAGCGGCGCGACATGCCGTTTCACTGGATGTTCATCGCCTTCGGTGTGTTCATCCTGGCCTGCGGCGCCACGCACATCGCCGACATCTGGGTGATCTGGAATCCGGACTACGTGCTGGCGGCGTCGCTGAAGGCGATCACGGCCGCCGCGTCGGTGGTGACGGCGGTCGCCACGGTGCTGCTGGTGCCGATCGCGTTGCGCATTCCCAGTCCGGCGCAACTGGCCGCCGTCAACGCCGAGCTGCAACAAGCCAACAACGATCTGCGCATGGCCATGGAGCGGGCCGAGGTGGCCAACCGCGCCAAGAGTGCCTTCCTGGCGTCGATGAGCCATGAGTTGCGCACGCCGCTCAACGCCATCCTCGGCTACGCGCAAATCCTCAAGCGCGACAAGAGTCTGACGGTGCCACAGCAAACCGGCATCAGCACGATCCAGCAAGGCGGTCAGCATCTGCTGGCGCTGATTAACGATGTGCTCGATCTGGCGCGGGTCGAGGCGGGCAAGCTGGAATTCCATCCCAAGCCGGTGCGGCTGCGCGAGTTGCTGTCGGTGGTCGGCGACATCATGCGCGTGCGGGCCGAGCAGAAACATTTGCACTTCGAGCTGGAGTGGATGGAGGGATTGCCCACCGCCGTTAGCGTGGATGAAACCCGGCTGCGCCAAGTGCTGTTGAATCTGTTGGGTAATGCGGTCAAGTTCACCGACCGTGGTGCCGTGCGGTTGCGCGTGTCGCCGCCGCCGACGCCGCAGGGGGGGGCGGAGGCGTTGCTGCGTTTCGAGGTGATCGATGAGGGTGTCGGCATCGCCGCCGACCAGCTGGAGGCGATCTTCCGCCCGTTTGAGCAAGTGGGCGACGCCTCGCGCCGTGCCAGTGGCACCGGGCTGGGCCTGGCGATCAGTCAGCAACTGGTGCGGCTGATGGGCGGCGTGCTGCAAGTGGAGAGCGCGCGGGGCAGGGGGAGCCGCTTCTGGTTCGATGTTCCGCTGCCGGTGGTCGCCGCTCCCGGCACGCTGGCGACCGGTGAGCACATCGCCACCGGCTACGCCGGTCCGCGCAAAACCATCCTGGTGGTCGATGATGTCGCCACCAACCGCGCGCTGCTGCGCGACTTGCTGGGTTCGCTGGGTTTTCGCACGCTGGAGGCGGACAATGGCGTGTCCGGTCTGATGCAGGCGCAAACGGGGCAGCCGGACATGGTGCTGCTGGACATGGTGATGCCCGGCATGGATGGCATAGAAACCACGCGCCGCCTGCGCGCCGACGAGCGCACATCGGATACGCCGGTGCTGATCATCTCGGCCAGCTCCACGCCGGAAGGGGAGGAGCGTTCGCTGGCGGTGGGCGCCAACGCCTTCCTGGCCAAGCCCGTCAACGAGCACGACCTGCTGCGCGAGATCGGCGCGCACCTGAAACTGGAGTGGACGGAGTAGAAATGAAAAAAAGCCTCCCGAAGGAGGCTCTTTTCGCGGAATTCTGTGGTGCCCACGGAGGGACTCGAACCCCCACACCTTGCGGCACATGGACCTGAACCATGCGCGTCTACCAATTCCGCCACGTGGGCACTGATGCTGCTTAACAACTCTGCTATTATAGCGACCGGGAGAGTTTTGCGCCAGATGAACTTTTACATTCCTTACTGCACATCAACCCTGTCTTGCAGATCCCGTCGCTTGCGCTGCGGGAGACCAGAATTATAGAGGAATCCACGCTGAAGTCAAATGCCTCCCGAAAATATTTTTCAAGCACGCCGCAGTCCGGCGTGGATTAGTCAAGCCAGACGATTCCAAGTACACTACGCCTGTCGCGCATGCCCTTGTATATGCCAAACCTGTGCCAAACCCGTAAAAAATTAGAAAACTTTTGAGCCAACCTACCTATACCATTCCTAGCCGTGAGGAAATTCTCGGTATCTTCCGCAGCGCCAACGGTCCGCTGGACCTGCGCGCCCTGTCGAAATCGCTGAAAGTCGCCACCGACGCCCAGGCCGTTTTGTCCCGCCGCCTGAACGCCATGCAGCGTGACGGTCAGATCGTGATCGACGATAGCGGCCACTACACCCTGGCCACGCAGACCGGCTTCGTCGCCGGCCGCGTCAGCAGCCACCGCGACGGCTTCGGCTTCGTGATCCCGGACGAGCCGGGCGAAGACCTGTTCCTGCCCGAAAAGGAAATGCAGAAAGTGCTGCATGGTGACCGCGTGCTGGCCAAGATCATCGGCGTCGACCGCCGCGGCCGCCCGGAAGGCACTATCGTCGAGGTGACGCAGCGCGCCAACACCCACATCATCGGCCGCCTGCTCAACGAGAACGGCGCCTGGGTCGTGGCGCCGGAAGACCAGCGCATTTCGCAGGACGTGCTGGTCGAAGGTTCAGTCGGCAAGGCCAAGGCCGGCCAGGTGGTCAGCGTCGAGCTGACCGAGCAGCCGATGCGCTTCAAGCAGCCGGTGGGCAAAATTGTAGAAGTGCTGGGTTCGCTGGACGATCCTGGCATGGAAATCGAAATCGCCGTGCGCAAGTTCGGCGTGCCGCATATTTTCTCGGACGCCGCGCTGAAGCAGGCCAACAAACTGCCGGACCATGTGCGTGAAGCCGACTGGGGCGACCGCGTCGATTTGCGCGACGTGCCGCTGGTCACCATCGACGGCGAAGACGCGCGCGACTTCGACGACGCGGTCTACTGCGAGCCGATCAAGATCGGCCGCGCCAAGGGCTACCGCCTGATCGTCGCCATCGCCGACGTCAGCAACTACGTCAAGCCGAACGACGCGCTCGACGCCGACGCGCTGGAACGCAGCACCTCGGTCTACTTCCCGCGCCGCGTGATCCCGATGCTGCCGGAAAAACTGTCGAACGGCCTGTGCTCGCTGAATCCGGCGGTCGACCGTCTGACGCTGGTGTGCGACGCTGTCATCACCGCCAAGGGCGAGGTCAAGGCCTACCAGTTCTATCCGGCCGTGATCCATTCGGCCGCGCGCCTGACGTACACCGAAGTGGCCGACATCCTGGGCAACACCAAGGGACCCGAGGCGGCGCGCCGTCCGGGCCTGGTGCCGCACCTGACCGATCTGTACGACGTGTTCCAGGCGCTGCTGAAAGCGCGCGCCGAACGCGGCGCGATCGATTTCGAGACCACCGAAACCTATATCGTCTGCAATCCGAACGGCAAGATCGAAAAGATCATCCCGCGCACCCGCAACGACGCGCACCGCCTGATCGAAGAGTGCATGCTGACCGCCAACGTGTGCGCGGCCGATCTGCTGATCCGCCACAAGCATCCCGGCACCTACCGCATCCACGCCACGCCGACCGCTGAAAAGCTGAAGCAGGTGCGCACCTTCCTCAAGCAGGTCGGCCTGAGCCTGAACGGCGGCGACAAGCCGGCCGCCGGCGACTATGCCGTGCTGATGAAGCAGATCAAGGAGCGTCCGGACGCGTCGCTGCTGCAAACCATGCTGCTGCGCTCGATGCAACAGGCGGTCTACTCGCCGGACAACATCGGCCACTTCGGCCTGGCGTATGAGGCGTATGCCCACTTCACCAGCCCGATCCGCCGCTATCCGGACTTGCTGACGCACCGCGCCATCAAGGCCATCCTGCTGGGCAAGAAGTACGAGCCGAAGATCGCCAGCACCAGCGTGCTGAACACCAACGTCTCGAACGCCACCCGCAAGCAGCAGGCCAAGGACAAGGCCGAAGGCAAAGAGAAAAAAGCCGCCGGCGACCTGACCGTGTGGGACGCGCTGGGCGTGCACTGCTCGGCCAACGAGCGCCGCGCCGACGAAGCCTCGCGCGATGTCGAGAACTGGCTCAAGTGCTACTTCATGCAGGACAAGCTGGGCGAGGAATACACCGGCATCATCACCGGCGTGACCACCTTCGGCATCTTCGTGCAGTTGGACCAGTTGTTCGTCGAGGGCATGGTGCACATCACCGACCTGGGCCAGGACTACTTCCAGTACGACGACGCCCGCCACGAGCTCAAGGGCGAGCGTAGCGGCAAGAAGTTCCAGCTGACCGACCGCGTCAGCGTGCAAGTGGTGCGCGTGGATCTGGAGTCGCGCAAGATCGATCTGCGTCTGGCCGGCGCCGACGCGGTGCCGCCGCGTGCCGACAAGGCCGACGCTGGTTCGCGCGACCGCAAGGCCAATATCAAGCCGGGTCCGGCGATCCCGGCCGCCAAGCCAAGCCGCAAATCCGCGGCCAAACCGGCCGCCAAGCCGGCCCGCACCACCAAGGCCGCTCCGGCGGCCAAACCACGGGCCGCCAACGCAGCCCAGAAAAGTAAGAAGAAGCGATAAATGAGCAAGAACAAAATGATTTTCGGTTTCCACGCGGTGACCTCGCGTTTGCGTCACGAGGCGGCATCGGTGGAAGAAATTTTCGTCGACGCCACGCGTGACGACCGCCGCATGAAAGACCTGGTCGCCAACGCCAAGGCGGCCGGCGTGCGCGTGATGCCGGTCGATTCGGCGCGGCTGGACAAGATCGTCGGCACCCGCCGCCACCAGGGCGTGATCGCGTTCGCCTCGCAGCTGGCGCTGGCGCGCAATCTGGACGAGCTGCTGGACGCCATCGACGGCCCGCCGCTGCTGCTGGTGCTGGACGGCATCACCGATCCGCACAACCTGGGCGCCTGCCTGCGCGTGGCCGACGGCGTCGGCGCGCACGCGGTGATCGTACCGAAGGACCGCGCGGTGGGCCTGAACGCCACCGCCGCCAAGGTCGCCTCCGGCGCCGCCGAGACCGTGCCCTACATCACCGTCACCAACCTGGCGCGCACGCTGCGCGAGCTCAAGGAGCGCGACATCTGGCTGATCGGCACCTCGGACGACGGCGAAAAAGGCCTGTACGAAGCCGACTTCACCGGCCCGACCGCGCTGGTGATGGGTTCGGAAGGCGAGGGCATGCGCCGCCTGACCCGCGAGACCTGCGACATGCTGGTCAGCATCCCGATGTTCGGCTCGGTCGAGAGCCTGAACGTGTCCGTCGCCTCGGGCGTCTGTCTGTACGAGGCACGCCGCCAGCGCATCGCCAAGGAAGGCTGACCCGCCTTCGCCGCAGCGAGCCCGGCATGGATCCCCGCCCGCGCGGGGACGACATGCCGTCCGACCCCACGTCAAACACTTCCTCGCCGGATACGCTACCATAGGCGTTTCGGTTCTCAGCCCGTACAACCATGTTCCATCGTCTCCGCCAAGACATCAACAGCATCATCGAACGCGATCCCGCCGCCCGCAACGCCTGGGAGGTGCTGACCTGCTATCCCGGCCTGCAGGCCATCGTCATGCACGGCTGGGCGCACTGGTGCTGGACGCACGGACTGAAGTGGCCGGGGCGTTTCATCTCCTACCTGGCGCGCATCGTCACCGGCATCGAAATCCATCCCGGCGCCACCATCGGCCGCCGGGTGTTCATCGATCACGGCTTCGGCGTGGTGATCGGTGAAACCGCCGAGGTGGGCGACGACTGCACCATCTACCAGGGCGTGACGCTGGGTGGCACCTCGCTGCACACCGGCGCCAAGCGCCACCCGACGCTGGGGCGCGGCGTCATCGTCGGCGCCGGCGCCAAGGTACTGGGCGGCTTCACGGTGGGGGAATACGCCAAGGTCGGCTCCAACGCCGTTCTGCTGAAGCCGGTGCCGCCGGGCGCGACGGCGGTCGGCAACCCGGCCCACATCGTGCAGAAAGACCTGACCGCCGCCGCCAACCCGTTCGCCGCCTACGGCGTGACGCCGAACGGCGACGACCCGCTGTCGAAGGCCTTGCGCGGACTGATCGAAAACGCCGTCAAGCAGGAGCAGCGCATCGAGCAGCTGGTGGCCAGCATGAAGGCGGCCGGGCTGTCGTGTCAGAGCGTTCCCGAGTGTGATAAATTAAATTCCGACCAACTGAACAAGCTTGTCGACTAAGGACGCATGCATATGGAAACAACGCCGGAAGGCCTGGAAATACTGGACCCGTTTGAAATCCGCGTACTGGCCGTGCTGGCCGAAAAGGAAGCGCTGACGCCGGACAACTATCCGCTGTCGCTGAACGCGCTGGTCAACGGCTGCAATCAGCTGTCGAGCCGCGACCCGGTGATGGCGCTGTCGGAAGAAGCGGTGGCCGAAGTGCTGCAGCGGCTGATGCAGCACAAGTACGTCAACGGCATCACGCAGGCCGGCGCGCGCGTCACCAAGTATGAACACCGCATGCGGATCAAATGGTCGCTGGAGCAGGACAAGCTGGCCGTGCTGACGATACTGATGTTGCGTGGCCTGCAAACGGCCGGCGAGATCCGTACCCGCAGCGGCCGTCTGCACGACTTCAAGACGGTGGCCGAGGTGGAGCAGGCGTTGCAATTCCTGATCGACAAATACCCGCCGCTGGTATCCAGGCTGCCGCTGGCGCCCGGCACCAAAGAGCCGCGCTACGGCCACCTGCTGGCCGGCGAAGAAGCGCTGGCGCGCGAAGAAACCGCCGCCAGCCTGGGCGGCTCCGTCAGCGGCGGCGGACAAGGCACGCGCATCGGCGCGCTGGAGCAGGAAGTGCAGCAACTGCGCCAGCAAGTCGAAGAACTCACCGCGCAGTTCGCCGAATTCCGCAAGCAGTTCGAATAAAAACCGGTGTCAGACCTGACACCGGTTTTTCACTCAACCTCGATCAGCGCGTCGTCCGCGTATTGCTTGTTGCCGACCGGGACGTTGTAGGATTTGCCGTCCTTGCTGACCGCCAGCGGCACGCGCGTCTCGCCGTCCAGCAACGTGGCGCGGGTCACCGGGCCATCGCTGCGCACGCCGAGTTTGAAGTCCTTCCAGCCGCACCAGTCGGTGCTCAGCGTCAGCGTGTTGATCATGGCGCGCAGCATGAACGGGATATAGTTCTTGCCGATCGCTACCAGCACGCGGCACTCCAGGCGAATATCGCCGAGGCGCCGCATGCCGGCCGGCACGCCGGCGCTGCGCACCTCCGGCCCGAAGCTGAAGTAGCGCTTGTTCTTGTTGAGTACAATGTCGGCGTTTTCTTCCTCCGCCGTCTCGTCGCGCGGTAACACAAAGCGCTGCGACTCGTCCAACGGCAGCGGCATGTCGCTCTGGCTGCCGACGATGCGCACCGTAACACCTTCCATCGCGTCGGCCGGCGCCTTGTCGCGCAGCATCAGCCGAAAGCCGACTTCGGTGGCGTTTGGCGCCAGCGCATGCTGGTCCTCAAACGCCGCCAGGCCGGACAGCATGTAGCGATATGGCTGCAGGTCCGGGCTGCGGGTGCCGTTGACCACCACAATCGGACTCTGCTCCGCGTCCGGTTCCGGCGCCGCCGCCGCCAGCAATGGCAGCAGCAGGAGCCACAGCAGCCTAGACTTCTTCACGGCGACGCCGCATGTACACCGCCATCGCAATCATGACGATGCCGGCGAGCGCGCCGATCCACACGCCGGGCCCGGCCAGCGTCGACCATGAGGCGTTGAAGATCGCGTCCGGCAGCGGCAGCTTGCGCTCTGCGTGGGCGAGGTGGATGCGGTCCCCGCCGAACACCAACCACGAACCCGGCGCCACGCCCAACAGGATGCGGTTGGTGATATGGTAGGCGAACCACAGCGCGTCGACGCCGAACATCAGCGCCTTCTGCGCCCACACCAGCAGCAGCGTGATGATCACCGGTGTGCCGACCGCCCACAGGAACACCTTGGAACGGGCCATGCTTGACACCATCAGCAGCCAGCCCACGGTCGGCAGCGCCCACAGGATGTACACCGGTAGCAGACCGATCAGCCGCAGCGGCGACAGGTACAGGTCGGGCGACGACAGCACTTCGCCAAACAGATTGGTGCCGTGCACCAGCAGCGTCAGGCAGGTGGCCAGCAGCATCACCAGCCCCAGCGCGATGGTGATGCCGATGGTGATCAGCGGCGCCACCACCAGCGCCAACAGCGCTTTCGACAGCACGGTGGCGAAGTCCGACACCGGCAGCGATTTCCAGAACAGCAGGCTGCGGTCGCGGCGCTCGTCATGCAGCGCGCTGAGGCAGTAGAAGAACACCAGCAGACCCAGCGCCATCAACACCGGCAGGCCGGTGCCGATGTAGACCTGCACCAGCGTCTCGGCGATGCGCGTGCGCACCTGGCCTTCAATCGTGACGGTGGCGAGGTTCTGGCCGTCGATCCGCAGGTTCGACGTGTGGCTCATCACGAGCGCGCTCAACACGAGGGCGACGATGGCGCCGGCGATCGCCAGCGGCGTCCACAGCAGCATGCCCTTGTTTTCCCACATCTCGCGCTTGAGCAGCCATTTCATGGTTTTCATGCGTAGCTTCCTTTCATGGTGGCGACAAACAGATCGGCCACGCTCGGCGTGCGCAGTTCGCCGAAGTTGGCCAGTTGCGCGCGGTCGGCGCCGTCGAACAGCATCACCGGCTTGCCGAACACGGTGCGCTGGCTCACCGGCTGCAGCGCGTTGGCGGCGGCGGCGAACTGCGGCTCGACCATCACCTCGGTGAAGCGCTCACTCACCTCGTCCATCGAGGCCGCCAGCGCGATCTTGCCGTTCTCGATGAACAGCAGGTCGGTGAGGATGTGCTCGACCTCCTCGATCTGGTGGGTGGTGATCAGGATGGTCTTGTTTTCGTCGAAGTAGTCTTCCAGCAGGTTCTGGTAAAACTGCTTGCGGTACAGGATGTCCAGCCCCAGCGTCGGCTCGTCCAGCACCAGCAGCCTGGCGTCGATCGCCATCACCAGCGCCAGGTGCAGCTGCACCACCATGCCCTTGGACATGGCTTTGACTTTCATCTCCGGCTTGAGCTTGGTGTTGGCGAGGTACTTCTCGGCCTTGGCGCGATCAAAGCGCGGATGCACGCCCTCAACGAAGTCGATCGCCTCCCGGACCTTTAGCCAGCGCGGCAGGATGGCGACGTCGGCGATGAAGCACACCTCGTTCATCAGCGCCTCGCGCTGGGTGCGCGGATCCAGTCCCAGTACCGACAGCTCGCCCTGGAACTGCGTCAGCCCGAGAATGGCCTTCAGCGTGGTGGTCTTGCCGGAACCGTTGGGCCCGATCAGGCCGACAATGCGGCCGGCTTCGACGTTGAAGCTGGTGCCGTCCAGCGCGGTCTGTTTGCCGTAGCGCTTGACCAGTTTGTTGGCGGAAACGACGGCGCTCATGCCGCACCTCCCGGCGCCGCTGTCAACAGCGTTTCCAGATCCAGCCCGAGGCGGCGGATGCGTTCGAGCATGGTCGGCCAGTCCTCGCGCAGGAAGCGTTCACGTTCGCTGGCCAGCAGTTTGTCGCGGGCGCCATCAGTCACATACATACCTAAACCCCTCCGTTTTTCGACCAGCGTCTCGTCCACCAGCTCCTGGTAGGCGCGCGAGACCGTGATCGGGTTGAGTTGATAATCGGCGGCCACCTGTCTGACCGAGGGCAGGGCGTCGCCGGGTTTCAGCAGGCCGTCGAGCATCATGCCGACCACCTTGTCTTTCAGCTGCCGATAGATCGGCGCGTTGTCATGCCACATACATCGTTACCCCTTACGTGTGTTAATGAAGTGGTGTTGTAGTGAACTATAACACTAGAAATCAAAAAAACAAGCATGGCTTAACCGGCGCGTTGTATTTTTTGCAGTCGCAGGGCATTGAGGATGGCGGCGCCGGCGGCGGTGTTGTCGAAGATGCACCAGGTGTTGCGGCCTTGTAGCCACTCGGCGACGCCGGCGAGGTAGGGCTCGTCATGGGCGGAGTAGTACATGCGCGGGCTGCCGTGCAGGCGGATGTAGCCGTCGTCGCTGGTGGCGACGTAGGGGCCGGGCTGGCCGGCCGGCGGATCGGCGATCACGCGGGTGACGCGGTGGCGTTGCAGCAGCGCGGTGGCGCTGTCGCTGAACCAGCTGCCGTGGCGCGCTTCGCAGGCCAGCATGCAGCCGAAGTGTTCTCGCAGACGCAGCAGGAAGGCGTCGGCGGGGCTGATGCTCCAACCGGCACAAGCTATTCTCGTCGGCGTCATATAATGCGCAGGGTTCCGAATTTTTGAGGGATGTTCAATGAATCTTAAACGCTACGTCAAATTCGCCGCGCCACTGACGCTGGTCAGTCTGCTGGCCGCTTGCGCCGGACTGATCGGCCCGCGCGAGGTGGAGCTGCCGCAGGAGCGTCTGCAATCGAGCCTGGAGCGCAAGTTTCCACTGCATCAGCGCGTGCTGGGCGTATTCGAGGTGGAGTTGAGCCATCCACGCCTGTCGGTGCTGCCGGAGAATGACCGCGTGGCGCTGGCCGTCGACCTCGGCGTGGCGCCGCTGCTGGCGCGCCAGTCATGGCATGGCAGCATGCTGGTGTCCGGCCGCTTGCGAGTGGACAGCGCCCGTAACGCCGTCTACATTGCCGACGCCCATGTCGATCGCTTCATTGTCGATAATATGGATGAAGGCAAGCAGCAACAGTTGGCCAGTGTCGCCAATCTGCTCAGCGACAAGCTGATCCGCGACATGCCGCTGCACACCTTCAAACCCGAGGAGTTGCGTTACGCCGGCGTGCAGTTCGTGCTGACCGGCATCGATACCCGTCCCGGCGGCTTGGTGGCCAAGCTGCAACCGGCGCAATAAGCCCGCATTTCGCGCCGGCCAGTCGCATTTCGCGCCGCGCCGACGCAATTCATCGCATCGCACACCGTGCCGTGCCGCGCCGGCGCATAGTCGCTCCATCGAATCCCACTTGACGGAGCCACACCATGATCCAGCAAATCATTTCCCACACCCCCCTCTACGTTTGGGCCCTGTTGGCCTTTCTGATGTACCGCGGCTGGCTGGCCAGCAAGGACCGCGCAACCTCGCTGCTGAAAGTGGCGCTGATCCCGCTGGTGATGCTGGGCCTGGCCGTATCGGGCATCCGCGGCGGCGGCCCGTTGGGCCAGATGGTATGGGCGGTGTGGGCGGTTGGCGCCGCCGTGTCCGGCACGCTGATCTGGACGCTTTCGACCCGCGAAGTCCGCGTTGACCGCGCCGCCGGCACCATTCTCCAGCGTGGCAGCTGGATGCCGCTGGGCCTGATGATGGCGATCTTTGCCACCAAGTACAGCGTGGCCGTGCTGTCGGCCATCCAGCCGGAACTGGCGCACAACCTGCTGTTCGCCACCGCCATCACTCTGCTGTATGGCGTGTTCAACGGTCTGTTCCTCGGCCGCCTGGCCCGCTACACCGCCGCCTGGATGCGTCAGCCGGCAACGGTGGCGGCGTAAGCCTTACTTGGCCACGAGCTTGATCTGCTTGACGTCCAGCGTGGATTCGCCGATCAGCTCCTTGTCGAATTCACCGGTCAGCTCCACCAGCGTGTTGTGGTCGATGGTCTGGCCGGCCGGGAAGCGCTTGGCGGAAATCTCCACCGTGATCTTGCCGCTCTGGTCGGTGAACTCATAGTCCTCGCCGCCCTTGTGGCTGGTGACCCTGCCCTTCAGCGTGACGTACTGGTCGTCCTTGCCCTTGGCCAGCAACTCCTTGGCCGTCATCAGTGGCACGCTGGACGGGCCGGCATAGGCCGGCGCCGGCGTGTGGTTGGACGGACCGGTGTAGCCGCCGGTCTGGGCGATGGCGAAAGCCGAGCCGGCCAGCAGCGTGGCCAGGCAGGAGAGACGGAGCAGGTTGTTCATGATGTGTCCTTTAAGCGTTGTCGGAAAGTACAGGTCCATTACAACGGGCGGACATTAACCGTATCTTAAGCGGACGGCAGATCGAGCGTCACGGCCAGCCCGCGCCCGTCCAGGCCAGGGCCGAAATGCAGCGTCATGCCGTGTAAGTCGGCGATGCGTTTGACGATGGAGAGCCCCAGGCCGCTACCGCTGGCGTCCTGGCCGAGCACGCGGAAGAAGCGTTCGGTCAGCCGCTGGATGCTGGTCGCGTCCACGCCGGGGCCGTTGTCGCGCACGGTAATGCGCGCCTGGTCGTGGTGCCAGCCGGCCTGGATTTCGATACGGCTGCCGTCCGGGCAATAGCGCAGGGCGTTTTCCACCAGGTTGCGCAGGGCGATGTCCAGCAGGACAGGGTGGGCCTGGACCTGTTCCAGCGCGCAATGCGCTTCCAGTGTGATGCCGCGTTGCGCCGCCTCGGCGGCATGGGCTGTCCGCAGTCGCGTCAGCAGCGGCGCCAGCGCCACCGGTTCGCGTATCAGCTCCTCGCGCGCCAGCGGGTCCAGCCGCGCCAGCGTCAGCAGGCTGTCGACCAGTGCTGTGCTGCGGCCGATGTCCTGGCGCAGTTTCTGGAATGGCGCCGCCAGTGCGGGATGCTGGCGTTGCAGTAGCTGCACGTGCATGTGCAGTCCGGCCAGCGGCGTGCGCAGTTCGTGCGCGGCGTCGGCGGTGAAGCGCCGTTCGGCTTGCAGTGCGTGATCGAGCCGGCCCAGCACGCCGTTGAGCGCGTGCACGATGGGGCGCAGCTCGTTTGGCTGGCCGGCGGCGGGCACCAGCGTCAGGTCGTCGGGCGTCTTGGCGGCGATGGCGGCGGCGGTCTGGCGCAGCGGCCTGAGCACGAGGGCAGTCAGCAGCCAGCAGACGACGGCCAGCAGCACCAGCATGCCCGCTACCGGCAGCCACAAGTGCTCGGCCAGCTCTTCCAGGATGTCCAGCCGCTTCGTGTATTTCTGGCCGACTTGCACCTCGACGTTGCGCTGCTGGTTGCGCACCACGAACACGCGCCAGCGGCGGTCGTCCGCCTCGGCATCGGCAAAACCGTCGTGCTTGCTGAAGCCGTTGATGAAGGGATGCGCCGGCGCGCCGCCGGTGCGCTGGATGACGCGGCCGTTGACGACGATCTGGTACTGCATGTCCACCTTGCGCGCGCGGCTGTCGGGCCGCAATTCGGACAGCAGGCCGCGCTCGTCCCAGTCGGTGGTGGCGGCCATGATCATGTAGCCGGATTCCTCCAGCGCGTCGTCGAACACCTCGGTGGTTTCGTGCCAGGCGATGACGGTGACGATGCCCAGGCTGGCCAGCCATAGCACGCTGCTGGCGGCAATGATCGCGGCCAGCAAACGCCGGCGCAGCGACCAGGCGGGAGCGGCGTCAGTCGCCATCGGTTTTCAGGCGGTAGCCGAGACCGCGCACGGTGACGATGTGCGCCGCGCCCAGCTTCTTGCGCAGGTTGTGGATGTAGACTTCGATGGCGTTGCTCTCCACTTCGTCGCCCCATCCATACAGCGCTTCCTCGATTTGCGCGCGGCTGACGATGCTGTGCTTGCGCAGCAGCAGCGCGTAAAGGACGTGAAATTCGCGCGCGGTCAGCGTCAGCGGCGTGTCGTCCAGCGTCACCTGGCGGCTGTTGGGATGGAGGGCGATGCCGGCATGCGTCAGCGCCTTGCCGGGTTGGCGGGCGCCGCGCCGCACGGCGGCGCGGATGCGGGCCGACATTTCTTCCAGCTCGAAAGGCTTGACCAGGTAGTCGTCCGCGCCCAGGTCCAGGCCCTCGACCCGGTCGGTCAGTGCATGGAAGGCGGTGATGAGGATGACCGGCACCGGATTGTTGGCGGCACGCAGTTGCGCCAGCAAGGCGTCGCCGGACAGGCCGGGCAAGCCGCGGTCGAGCAGCACGCAGTCGTAGCTGTGCGTCATCAGCGCGGTCTGCGCGGAGTCGCCGCGCCGCACCCAGTCCACGGCGTACTGGTCCATTTTAAGCCAGGACAGGATGGTGTCGCCGAGGGAGGCGTCGTCTTCAACCAGGAGTATGCGCATGCCGACAGTATGGCATGGCGCACATGAACTGAATCTTAAGAGCGGCTACAATGCTCCCCATTCAATCATTGTTGAGGCAGTTTTCATGGAAATTTTTGGTATCGGGATTCACGTGCTGGTGGCGATCTTCTTTGCTATCCACGCGATCCGTAACAACCAGCCGCTGTATTGGGTGGTGATTTTGTTCCTGTTCCCCGGCCTGGGCAGCATCGTGTATTTCTTCGCGATTTACCTGCCGAATTCGAAGATTCAGCACGGCGCGCGCAAGGCGGTCAGCGTTGCCGCCAAGACGCTTGATCCGGGGCGTGACCTGCGGGAGGCGCGCGACGCCTATGAATTCACGCCGACCGCGCAGAACCAGATGCGTCTGGCCAGCGCCTTGCTGGCGGCCGGTAACGCCGAGGAAGCGGCGGCCACCTACGAAGCCTGTCTGCAAGGCCCGTTCTCGGGCGATCTGGAAATTCGCTTTGGCGCGGCGCAGGCCACGCTGGCATGCGGCCGCGCCGCGGCGGCGGTCGCGTATTTGCAGACCATCCGCGGCAAGGATGGCAACTTCCGGCCGGAGCAGGTGTCGCTGTTGCTGGCCCAGGCGCTGGCGGCGAGCGGCCGTCAGGACGAGGCGCGCGCCGAGTTCGAGCAGGCGATGAGTCGCCATAACAGCTTCACGGTGCAGGCCGAGTACGCCATCTGGGCAGCCGGCATCGGCGACGTGGACACGGCCAATCAACTGTATGTGGAATTGCAGCGCACCATGGAGCGCTGGGCGCGTCACACGCGCGAGCTGAATCAGGAACTGGTGCGCCGCCTGAATACGGCGATGGCGTCGATGGCGTCGGCTAGGCGCTGAGCACCGCGCCGCCGAGGTCGTGGCGCGTGATGACGCCATCGCTGTCGATGGCGATCCAGCCGCCGCGCGGCGGTGTGGCGTCGGGCTCCCAGTCCGGCAGCACGTAGCGCAGCTTGTCGCCAACGCGGTGCAGCGCGGGGCGATGGGTGTGGCCGTGGATCATGACTTGGGTGCCGGTCTGCTCAAACACCTCGGCGATCGCCGCCGGCGTCACATCCATGATCTCGTAGGACTTGCCGCCTTGTTCCTTGCGGCTGTCGGCGCGCAGGCCGGCGATGATGGCCTTGCGCTGTGCCAGCGGCAGGGCGGTGAATTGATGCTGCCACGCGGGCTGGCGCACCATGGCGCGGAATGCCATGTACTGGGTATCTTGCGTGCACTGGGCGTCGCCGTGCAGCAGCACTACCCGTTGGCCGGCGATGTCGGTCACCCAGGTTTCGGGCAATAAAGTCAGGTTGGCGGCTTCCGCGAAGCGGGCGCCGACCAGGAAATCGCGGTTGCCGGCGACCCAGTAGAGCATGACGCCGGCGTCGCTCAAGGCACGCAGGGCGGTCACGATCTGTGCGTGGTACGGATCGGCGATGTCGTCATCGCCGGCCCAGTACTCAAACAGGTCGCCGAGCAGGTACAGTTGCTGCGCGTGCCGCGCATGCCGCTCCAGGAAGTCGAAAAACGCTGCCGTGGTGGCGGGATGCGCGGGCTGCAAATGCAGATCGGATATGAACAGCGCGCAGACTTCAGACATCGCTCAGGCTGCCAGTTCGATGCTTTCGATGATCACGTCTTCCGCTGGCACGTCGGCGAACATGCCGCTGCGGGTGGTTTTGACTTTCTTGATGGCGTCCACCACGTCGGTGCCTTCCACGACTTTGCCGAATACGGCGTAGCCCCAGCCGTCCTGGCCTGGGTAGTCCAGGAAGGCATTGTTTTTCACGTTGATGAAGAACTGCGCCGACGCCGAGTGCGGCGCCGAGGTGCGGGCCATGGCCAGCGTGTAGGTGTCGTTCTTCAGGCCGTTTTTGGCTTCGTTTTCCACGGTGGTGTCGGCTGGCTTTTGCTTCATGCCTGGCTCAAAGCCGCCGCCCTGGATCATGAAACCGTCGATCACGCGGTGGAAGATGGTGTTGTTGTAGTGACCGGCTTCCATGTAGGCCAGGAAGTTGGCGACCGATTTAGGCGCTTTTTCAGCGTCCAGTTCGGCGGTCATGGAGCCCAGGTTGGTTTTGATGATTACTTTGGTCATGTTGTTGTCCTAAATGATGGAGGTTTTCACGGCAAGGCCGCTATTTTACTGTTTTGGCTGGATTGGTGTCTTGAGAATCGTCGCCGACTTCACGGTGACCGGAATCACCGGGATGTTCTGGAATATGCCCTTGTCATCCACCAGCACCGCCTTGATCTTGTCGACCGTCTCCTGGCCCTTGATCACCTTGCCGAACACCGCATAGCCGCCGGTGCCGTCCGGACCCGGCGCGTCCAGGCCCGGATTGTCCTCGACGTTGATGAACCATTGCGACGTGGCCGAGTTGGGATCGCCCATGCGCGCCATGGCCAGCGAGTATTTGACGTTGGTCAGGCCGTTGTTCGACTCCAGAGGAATCGGCTTGTTGGTCGGCTTGCCCTTGAGTTTTTCATCGTAGCCGCCCCCCTGGATCATGAAGCCGTCGATGACCCGGTGGAAAATGGTGTTCTTGTAGAAGCCGGATTTCACATAGGTGAGGAAGTTGTCGACTGATTTCGGCGCTTTGTCGTGGTCCAGCTCCAGGACGATGTCGCCCATGGTGGTTTTCAGCTCGACCTGTGGGGCCGGCGCGGCCCAGACGGCGCCGGACAGGGCCAGGCCGGCGAGGGCGGTCATCAGTTTTTGGTGCATCGTGCTTCCTCTGGTTATGTCGCGTAGGCAAAATCCCGTTACAGATGAGGCCTAAGCTGTTTTTATCAATGCTATACTTGTTCCATTCTACCCCGTAGAAGGTGGAAACAAGTATATTCCCGAGGTTCCCCCAGGCACACAATGACGACAGGTGCGCGCGGTTTCACCAGTGCGCCGGCCATTGTATTGCCCGAGGCCTTCAGCAAAACGCAAGAGTCCGATGAGCAATTTAAAGATTTACAACACGCTGGCGCGTGACAAGCAGACATTCGTTCCTATCGAGCCGGGCAAAGTCCGCATGTATGTATGCGGCATGACCATCTACGATTACTGCCACATCGGCCATGCCCGCATGATGATGGCTTTCGACGTCATGTACCGCTGGCTGATGGCCTCCGGCTACCAGGTCACCTACGCCCGCAACATCACCGACATCGACGACAAGATCATCCGGCGCGCGGTGGAAAACCGTGAAACCATCAGCCAGCTGACCACCCGTTTCACCCAGTACATGGATGAGGACACCGCCGCGCTGGGCATTCTGCCGCCGACGTTGGTGCCGCGCGCCACGCAGTACGTGCCGCAGATGCTGTCGCTGATTGAACAGCTGGAAGCCAAGGATCTGGCCTACCAGAGCGAAGATGGCGACGTCAACTACGCGGTGCGCAATTTTCCGCAATACGGCCGCCTGTCGGGCAAGTCGCTGGACGACCTGCGCGCCGGCGAGCGCGTCGACGTCAACACCGGCAAGCGCGATCCGCTGGATTTCGTGCTGTGGAAGGCCGCCAAGGAATCCGAGCCGGACGAGGCCAAGTGGGATTCCAAGTGGGGCAAGGGCCGGCCGGGCTGGCATATCGAGTGCTCGGCCATGTGCTCGGCGCTGCTGGGCGAGCATTTCGACATCCACGGTGGCGGTGCCGACCTGCAGTTCCCGCACCACGAGAACGAGATCGCGCAGTCGGAAGGCGCGTTCGGCCGTCAGATGGTCAACTACTGGGTGCACAACGGCTTCGTCCGCGTTGATAACGAGAAAATGTCCAAGTCGCTGGGCAACTTCTTCACCATCCGCGACGTGCTGAAGAAGTATGACGCCGAAGTGGTGCGCTTCTTCATCCTGCGCGCCCACTACCGCAGCCCGCTGAACTATTCGGACGCCCATCTGGACGACGCCCGCGGCGCGCTGACCCGCCTGTACACCGCGCTGGACGGCGTGGACGGCGACAATCTGCCGCTGGATTGGCAAGAGGCCCACGCGGTCCGCTTCGCCGAGGCGATGGACGACGACTTCAACACGCCGCTGGCGGTGGCCGCGCTGTTCGACATGGCCACCGAGGTCAACAAGTCGAAATCGCCGGTCGCCGCGCGTCAGTTGAAGGCGCTGGCCGGCTTGATTGGCTTGCTGGAGCGCACGCCGCAGCAGTTCCGCCAGGCGGCGGTGGGCGGCGCGGGCGAGGGCACGGACGACGCCGCCATCGAGGCGGCCATCGTCCAGCGGGCGGAAGCCAAAAAAGCCCGCAACTTCGCCGAATCGGACCGGATTCGCGCCGAACTGCTGGCCCAGGGCATCATCCTCGAAGACAAGCCCGACGGCACCACCAACTGGCGCCGCGCATAACATGGTCATCGCCAGGGATATCGAGGGCGGCGTGCCGCCATACTGGGAGCAAGCCAAGCTTGAGCTGATGAAGCGGGACCGCATCATGAACAAGCTCATCCCCCAGTTTGGCGACCTGCATCTGCGCGGCCATCACGATCCGTTCACCACCCTGGCGCGTTCCATCGTCGGCCAGCAGGTGACCGCCAAGGTGGCCGATGCCGCCTGGAAAAAGCTGCTGGTGATCAGCCCCAAGTGTTCGCCGGCGCAGATCATCAAGGCCGGCGCCGAGCCGCTGGCCGCCTGCGGCCTGTCCAAGCGCAAGACCGAGTACATCCTCGACCTGGCCGATCACTTCAAGAACAAGCGCGTCCATACGGCCCAGTGGGATCAGATGGACGACGAGGCCGTCATCGCCGAGCTGACGCAGATCCGCGGTATCGGCCGCTGGACAGCCGAGATGTTTCTGATATTTAATCTCTTGCGCCCGAATGTGCTGCCGCTGGACGACCCTGGCCTGATCCAGGGCATCAGCCAGAATTATTTCTCTGGCGAACCAGTTTCGCGCAGCGACGCGCGCGAGGTATCGGCCAACTGGGAACCCTACCGGACCGTCGCCACCTGGTATTTGTGGCGTAGTTTGGACCCGGTTGCTGTAGAATAGATGCTCTAATCGCTGTGCGAGGGCTGGGTGCGCTCTTTTGACGAGCTGCGCCGCCCTCACAGATGAGAATAAACACGGAGGTACAATGACCAAAACGACTTTCCTCAATTTTGAGCAACCGATTGCTGAACTCGACGGCAAGATCGAAGAATTGCGTTTCGTCCAGGACGATTCGGCAGTCGATATCTCTGAGGAGATCGACCGTCTGGCCAAAAAGAGCCAGCAACTGACCAAAGACATCTACGCCAAGCTGACGCCATGGCAAGTTTCGCAAATCGCGCGTCACCCGCAACGTCCGTACACGATGGACTATGTGAACGAGATTTTCACCGATTTCCACGAACTGCACGGCGACCGCACCTATGCGGACGACCAGTCCATCGTCGGCGGTCTGGCGCGTTTCAACGGCCAGTCCTGCATGGTCATCGGCCACCAGAAGGGCCGCGACACCAAAGAGCGCGCCATGCGCAACTTCGGCATGCCGAAGCCGGAAGGCTACCGCAAGGCCATGCGCCTGATGAAGCTGGCCGAAAAGTTCGGCATTCCGGTGTTCACCTTCGTTGACACGCCAGGCGCCTTCCCCGGCATCGACGCCGAGGAGCGCGGCCAGTCGGAAGCGATCGGCCACAACCTGTACGTGATGGCGGAACTGAAAGTGCCGCTGATCGCCACCATCATCGGCGAGGGCGGCTCCGGCGGCGCGCTGGCGATCGCCGTGGCCGATCAGGTGCTGATGCTGCAATACGCGACCTACTCGGTGATTTCGCCGGAAGGCTGCGCCTCGATTCTGTGGAAGACCTCGGAACGCGCGGCCGATGCGGCCGAAGCGCTGGGCCTGACCGCGCACCGCTTGAAAGCCATCGGCCTGATCGACAAGATCATCACCGAACCGCTGGGCGGCGCGCATCGCGATCCGAAGCAGATGGCGACCATGCTGAAACGCGCGCTGGCCGACTCGCTGCGCCAGTTCCACGGCATGAAGACCAAGGATTTGCTGGAAGCGCGTCACGACAAGCTGATGAGCTACGGCAAGTTCAAAGAGACCACGCCACAGGAATAAGTCACTCAGCATGGACACCGGCTTGCGCCGGTGCGACGCCGCCGCCGCAAAGGCGCGCACGTCATTCGGGCGAAATCCGGAATCCATAGAACACCACCGGGAGCCCGCCACCGCGCCGCTCCCGGTTTGCATTTTCGGAGCCCCATTGAAGCAGCAAAAGCCAACCCTAGAGTCCACCTTCGAACAAGCCGTCCGCGCGGCAGGCGAGGGCGGCAAAACCCGCCTCGCCATCGCCCTCAGCGGCGGCCTGGACTCGTCGGCCCTGCTGCACCTGGCCTACGCCTACGCCCAGCGCAACGAGCTGACCTTGTGCGCCTTTCACATCCACCACGGCCTCAGCCCCAACGCCGACGCCTGGCTGGCCCACTGCGAACACGAATGCGCCGCGCTGAACGTTTCGTTCGAAGCGCGCCGCATCCAGCTGCAAGACCAAAAGCAATCCGGCACCGAGGCCGCCGCCCGCAAAGCCCGTTACGCCGCCCTCGGCGCGCTGTGCAAAGAGTACAACGTGCAACTGCTGCTGACCGCGCACCATCAAGACGACCAGGCCGAAACCGTGCTGCTGCAACTGCTGCGGGGCTCCGGCCCGGCCGGCCTGTCCGGCATGGACGCCGCCAACACCGCCGCCAGCCTGCTGCACAACGATGATCTGGTCATGGCGCGCCCGCTGCTGCAAGCGTCGCGCAAGCAGCTGGAAGCCTACGCCGCCCAGCACCACATCCGCCACATTCACGACGAATCCAACGACGACCCGCGCTACGCCCGCAACGCGCTGCGCCACACCGTCATGCCGGCGTTGGCGCAGCACTTCCCCGGCTTCCAGGAGCGCCTTGCCCGCAGCGCCCAGCATGCCCAATCCGCCACGCGCCTGCTGGCCGAATTGGCCGAACAAGACCTGGCCGCCAGCCGCGACGGCGAGCACCTCGACATCGGCAAGCTGCGCGCGCTGAGCCAGGACCGCGCCTACAACCTGCTGCGTCATTGGTTCGCCACCCGTGGCTACAGCATGCCGAGCACCGCCTGGCTGGCCGAAATGCTGACCCAGCTGCTGGAAGCCCGCTACGACGCCCAGTTGCTGGTCACCCATCCCGACTGCCACGTGCGCCGCTACCGCAACCGCCTGCACCTGACGCCCAAACTGGACGACCTCGACGGCACGCGCGAAGACCAGTTCGACGACAAGCCCGGCACCGGGTTCAGCTGGAACGGCGAAACCGAACTGGCCTTCCCGGCCTACGGCGGGGTGTTGTATTTTGATCCCGCCGATGACGGACTCGATCCGGCGTGGCTGCGCGCGCAAGCGCTGGTGATCGAATTCCGTCGCGGCGGCGAAAAACTCAAGCTGGCGCCCAATCGTTCCACGCGGCCGGTCAAGTACCACTACCAGGCGCTGAACATCCCCGCCTGGGAGCGCGGCCGGCTGCCAGTGGTGAAGAGCGCGGGGCAGCTATTGTTCGCCGCCGGCATCGGCATGGACTGCCACCAGATCGGCCACGGCGCCGGGCGTATCCGGCTGCGTTGGCAAGCGGAGTAGAGATTGCGGCGCATTCTGCCGAATTTTGTATGTAGATATGCCTATTCAGTATGAGATTATGAGTTTTTTGACTTGTTATTTTGCATTGCGACATGTAGAGTTAAGGGTTCCATTTACCTTTATTTGAGCGGAAAACTCACTGT
This sequence comes from Duganella lactea, assembly GCF_009857505.1. Classification (GTDB taxonomy): domain Bacteria; phylum Pseudomonadota; class Gammaproteobacteria; order Burkholderiales; family Burkholderiaceae_D; genus Rugamonas; species Rugamonas lactea. The sequence goes on along the minus strand of NZ_WWCP01000007.1, from coordinate 37,156 downwards.
TATGGCTTTAATCGTGCACAAATACGGCGGTACGTCGATGGGTTCGACGGACCGTATCAAGAACGTCGCGCGGCGTGTCGCCAAGTGGCATGACGCCGGACACCGCATTGTGGTGGTGCCGTCGGCAATGTCGGGCGAGACCAACCGCCTGATCGCCCTGGCCAAGGAAATTCAGGCGCAGCCGGACCCGCGCGAGCTGGACATGATCGCCTCGACCGGCGAGCAAGTGTCGGTCGGCCTGCTGTCGATGGCGCTGCTGGCGATCGGCAAGAAAGCCGTCTCCTACGCCGGCTGGCAAGTCGCGATTAAAACCGATTCCGCATTCACCAAGGCCCGCATCCAGTCGATCGACGACGAAAAAGTCAACCGCGACCTGGACGACGGCAAGATCGTCATCATCACCGGCTTCCAGGGCGTGGACGAGGGCGGCAACATCTCGACGCTGGGCCGGGGCGGCTCGGACACCTCGGCAGTGGCCATCGCCGCCGCCATGAAGGCCGACGAATGCCTGATCTTCACCGACGTTGACGGCGTGTACACGACCGATCCGCGTGTGGTGTCGGAAGCGCGCCGCCTCAAGGCGATCACGTTTGAAGAAATGCTGGAACTGGCGTCGCTCGGTTCCAAAGTGCTGCAGACCCGTTCGGTCGAATTCGCCGGTAACTACCGCGTGCCGACCCGCGTGCTGTCGTCGCTGACCGACCCGATGCTGGACCTGGAAGTGGAAGCCAACTCGGGCACCCTGATTTCGTTTGAGGAAGATAAAAACATGGAACAAGCAGTCATCTCCGGGATCGCCTTTAACCGCGATGAAGCCAAAATCACCGTGCTGGGCGTGCCGGACCGTCCGGGCGTGGCCTACCACATCCTGGGCCCGGTGGCCGACGCCAACATCGAAGTCGACATGATCATCCAGAACCAGTCGGTGGATGGCAAGACCGACTTCACCTTCACCGTGCCGCGCAACGACTTCCAGCGCGCGCTGGACGTGCTGAACGCCGAGAAAGACCGCCTGGGCGCGGCCAGCATCGCCGGCGACGCCAAAGTGTCGAAGATCTCGGTGGTGGGCGTGGGCATGCGCTCGCACGTGGGCGTGGCCTCGCAGATGTTCCGCACGCTGTCGGAAGAGAGCATCAACATCATGATGATCTCGACCTCGGAGATCAAGATTTCGGTGCTGATCGACGAGAAATACATGGAACTGGCCGTGCGCGCGCTGCACAAGGCGTTCGAACTGGAAAAGGCTTAAATTTTTCCAAAAAAGCCGCCGAGTTGCCTTGACCAAACTGGTCTCGGTCTATACTATGGCGGTCGTCTGCTCTGCGGTGGTTTAGTTGACAGACATAGTTGAGTAATCGACTAGGAGACGTGGCCGAGTGGCCGAAGGCACTTCCCTGCTAAGGAAGCATACGGGCAAAACCTGTATCGTGGGTTCGAATCCCACCGTCTCCGCCATAACACCTAAAACCCGCTTCGGCGGGTTTTTTCATTTCGGCCTTCTCGTAGGAGAAACGGCGTTTTTATCGTCCAGTGACGTCTGCCATTATCCGCCCAAGTCCACCCCCTCTGGGTGGGTAGGCGGGTGGGTAGGAAAACAGGGCGGACCAACGCGCGCGCTTGGCCACCCCACCGGCATTTTCGCTGTTCTCGCCCCTGCACCATACCCTTTTGCATCAATACCGACGCCACCACGGACGCTAAAATGGCCTCCAAGCGCCATTCTGGAGGTGGGGTATGCCAGCCACGAACCGGCTCACTGCACTGAGCGTACGCCATGCCAAGGACCCCGGCTACTACACCGATGGGCGCGGCCTCGTGCTGCAGGTTTCCGCCGTTGGGACGAAGAGCTGGATTTTCCGTTACCGCTTTGGCAGCAAGCGCCACGAAATGGGCCTGGGATCGTGCGAATTCGTCAGTTTGTCCCGCGCGCGGGAGCTGGAGCAGGACTGCCGCCAGTTGCTGTCCGAAGGCCGCAATCCGCTCGTGGAGCGCCGCCAGGCGCGCGCCACGCAGATCGTCGCGCGGGCGCGCCAGATGACCTTCGACCAGTGTGCCGCGGCCTACTTGAAGGCGCATAGCAGTAGCTGGCGCAATCCCAAGCACGCGGCACAGTGGAGCAGCACGCTGGCCACCTACGCGACGCCGGTGATCGGCGCGCTGCCAGTGGACGCGATCGATACCGAGCTTGTGGTCAAGGTGCTGGCGCCGATCTGGACCACCAAGACCGAGACGGCCACCCGCTTGCGTGGGCGCATTGAGAGCGTGCTGGACTGGGCTACCGTCAGCAAGTTCCGGCACGGCGATAATCCAGCGCGCTGGCGCGGCCACCTGGATTTCCTGCTCGCCAACCCGAACAAGGTGGCGCCGGTCAAGAACCACCCGGCACTGCCCTGGCTGCACATGTCGGCGTTCATGGCCGATCTGCGCCGCAAGGAGGGCGTTTCCGCAAGGGCGCTAGAGTTCACCATCCTGACGGCCGCCCGCTCTGGCGAGACGCGCGGCGCAGGGTGGGGCGAGGTCAATCTCCCGCAGCGGCTATGGACAGTGCCTGCCGCGCGCATGAAAGCGGGCCGCGAGCACCGCGTGCCCCTGTCGGATGCCGCTATCGCGCTGCTGCGCGGCTTGCCAGGTCGGGATGGCCTGCTGTTCCCGGGGCAGAAGAGCCAACCGTTGTCCGACATGAGCCTGTCCGCCGTGTTGCGGCGCATGGGAAGGCCCGACATCACCGTCCACGGTTTCCGCTCGACGTTCCGCGACTGGTCGGCCGGAGGCGCCCGGGAATGCCTTTCCGCGCGAGGTCTGTGAGCACGCCTTGGCACACAGCCTGCCGGATCGCGTCGAGGCGGCCTGCCAGCGCGGTGATTTGTTCTCCAAGCGCATCGTGCTGATGCAGGCGTGGGCCGATTATTGTGGAGGAGGGCAGGCGGCGGCCCCGGGCTGAGGCGTGTTGCTGCTCGCCTTGACCAAACGCGTTTCCATCTATACTATATTGCCGGTCTGCCCATCCACTCATGGGGAGATAGTTGAGTAATCGACTTGGAAACGTGGCCGAGTGGCCGAAGGCACTTCCCTGCTAAGGAAGCATACGGGCAAAACCTGTATCGTGGGTTCGAATCCCACCGTTTCCGCCAAGAAATGATTTCAAGCAGTGCCGCAACGTCCCGAAGCCCGCGATTCTCCCAGTGAGTACGCGGGTTTTTCGAACGTTACAGGATTTCCCTGCCGCCCGCCGCGTCGGCCGGACTGGGGCATGCCACTGCGTCGTTGTTAACTTATGGCCAGCGCGGCTCTAATTACTCATCAGATTCATCGGAACTATCATAAAGCGACTCAAACTCTTGGGCGTATATGATTACCGAATCCTCCGAAGAGACAACTTTATGCTTCTGGTAGATTTCCCTTAGTTCGTCATAAGTCAGAAGTCTAGATCCAATTTTTCCTTTGTTGAAAAGCTGTTCAAACATTTCGGCTGATAAGGACACGTCCTTAATCTTCTTGTACTCTAGGGTTCCATCACCATTTCCCGACTTGAACTTGGGGATCTGGCAGATAGGAAGATGTTCGCCTGATGAAAGAAAGCTTTGGTCTGTATTCTGCAGCTTGTCCGTAGGCCGCAAGAAGGCGGCACAACAGGGAAAGCGGTATTCGTTATCCCCTTCGGCGTACTTGCAAATACCATTTGCACACGTGAATGTGGCCAGTCGAGCTAACTGCTTCTTCATACGCTCGTCTCCAAGGGACAGCTTCTTTTTCTCCCATATTTTGTACTGAATGGCTACAACACTTGCTTTGTCCTCCGATGGGCTATGACGCTCATAAATTATGTCGGCCCCGGTAACGTGTTCGGGTTTATCCGGGTGGAGGACTCGTACCCGCAAAACATTGGCATCTGGTAGTCTAAAATCGCGATGCGCCTTTCCCGATGCAAATGGTGGAACTGTGCGAGCTAAGTTGTAAGCGTCTCGAAAGATCAACTGATTTTCAGTGTGAGCCTGTGCGCCAACCTCCTGCCGAGCGTGCTGAAAGGACGCCAGCTTACGTTTCAGTTGGTCAACCTTTGTTCTGTTGCCGACTTTCTCTTTTTTTGCTATTGCCAATAGCCCGGACAAAACCTCAATTTCGCTGTCCAGAAGTTCCGCAGCGGAAACTTTCTCCTTTTTCTCCGGCTGCTTCATTGATTCCACCGCCGCCCGCTGCCGATATTCTTTTGCAAGATCGCTTTCGCGAGCACGTTTCAAAATGCTAGATTCGGGGCCGAGCAATTCGGGATATAGTTCGCCTCCGAGATCAAAAGCGTTGTCATAGGTCGCCTTCGCCATATCCCCTTTTGTCGCGATTTTCGCAAGCTCACGAAAAGCGTTTAGTGCTACCCATTCCGCGTCCAGCCGTCCGTCATTACTCATTGAATTCTCCAATACAAAAGCCACTTACAGATTTTGGCCTCGCCTTTTCCATTCGGCAATCACCAGTAGTTTAGCCTGTTGTATTAAATCACTAGGAATTCAGGAGGTACGAAGCTTGTCGATGCCTTTGTATGGCCTGGAACCATGGTAAATCTTCACTCACAATACGAATCGCCAGACCTGAAGCGCCCACTCAAAAGCCGAATACCTTTGCCGTTTGGCTTGGCAATCTTCCGAAGGCAGCGTTAAAGGTACGCAATGGACTCCCTATTTTTGCCTGTCCAAGGGGGGAGAGCTTTGAAATTGGGGGGATTACCCTCGGCACCGGCAAGGCGGTCTCGCTGGCCTTGAGCGGCTTTTCCAACAGCGGCTGGCTGTTCGTCGCGGCCGGCCTGGCCATCGCCGCCGCCATCACCTCGACCGGATTGGAAAAGCGCGTCGCCTACCTGATCCTGCGGCTGGTCGGCACCAAGGTCAACGCCATGCTCGCCGGCATCATCATCACGTCGTTCGCGTTGACCTTACTGATCCCGTCGGTCATCGCGCGCGCCGCGACGCTGGTGCCGATCGTACTCGGACTGATCGCCGCGTTCGGCCTGCCGGTCAACAGCCAGGTGGGCAAGGCCATGCTGCTGCTCGCCGCCATCCTGCCCTCGGTGACCGGCGTGGGGGTGCTGACCGGCGCCGCGCCCAATCCGGTGCTGGTCAATTTTCTGACCGGGGCCGGCCTGCCCGGTATCAGCTACACGCAGTGGCTGATCGACCTGCTGCCCTACACGATAGCGTACTCGGTGGGCCTGTATTTTCTCGTGGTGCGGATGTTCAAGTTCGAGGTGACGGAGTTGCCTGGCGGGCGTGCCTACCTGAACGAGCGCGTCAGTGAAATGGGCCCGATGTCGGCGGCCGAGGTGCGCGCCGCCTGCATCATGGCGCTGACCATCGGCCTGTGGGCCACCGACCACCTCCATCACATCGAGGCGGCGGTGATCTCGGTGCTGGCGGTGCTGTTGCTGATCCTGCCCCACATCGGCGTCACGACCTGGAACGACTTGTACAAGCGCATGGACTGGACCTCGATCCTGCTGTTCGGCGCCGGCATATCGATGGCGGAGATGTTTACCCGGACCGGCGCCGCCAAATGGGTGGCGCAGGTGACGTTCGTGGAGTCGGGCATGGGCACGCTCAGCGTCTCGTTGCTTGCGCTAACGATCTTCGTGGTGATGTTCTTTGTGCGGTTCTGCTTCACCAGCATCACGTCGTGCCTGACCGCCATCACGCCCGCCATCATCAGCTTCCTGCTGGCGCTGAACAATCCGGCGATCCCGATCACCGGCATCGTGCTCGGCGTGTCGCTGGTGGCGCAGTGCACGGCGGTGATCCCGGTGACCTCGGCGCCGGCGATGATCGCCTACGGCGCCGGCGGCTTTACCAGCCGCGACATGATGCGGCTCGGCCTGCCGCTGACGGTCCTGATGTACGCGTTGATCCTGGTGGCGATGTTCCTGTACTGGCCGATGATCGGCGTGTGGAAATAAAAGTAAACGATGGCATCTTTCAACGATAAGACAAGGAGACTGACAATGATTTCCCACCCACTCAAGCAACTGGTGCTGGCCGCATGCGGCGCGTTGGCCATGGCCGGCGCTGCCCGCGCCGATGACATCAAGGTGCTCACCACCTGCATCATGAAAGGCTCGTTCGCGCAGATCGCCGCGCAGTTTGAGCGCGAAACCGGTCACACGCTGACCATGTCCTGGGGGCCGTCGTCGGGCAACTCGCCCGAGGCCAGCCAGGTGCGCATCAAGAGCGGTGAGCCGGTCGACGTCTTGATCATGGTCGACAAGGGCATGGATGAACTGATTCGCGGCGGCTATTTTGTGCCCTTGCAGCGGCGCGACGTGGCCATCTCGCAGATTGGCGTCGCCGTGAAAAAGGGGCAACCGCTGCCGGACATCGGCAGCGTCGATGCGGTGCGCAAAACCCTGCTCGCGGCCAAGTCGATCGGCTACTCCGAGGGCGCCAGCGGTCACTACATTTCCACTGTCATGCTTGACAAGCTCGGTATCGCCAAAGAGGTCACGCCCAAAAGCAAAGTCATCCTGGGCCGGAAATTCGTTGGTGAAGCGCTGGCTGCCGGCGAGGTCGAGCTGGGGCTGCAACAGCTGAGCGAATTGCGCCTGGAGCCAGGCGTGACCGTGGTGGGGCCGCTGCCGGAGGCGCTGCAAAAAGCCAGCCTGGTGACCGCCGCGGTCTCCTCCAAAGCCAGGAACGTCGAGGCGGCAACCCGCTTCGTCGCGTTTCTGACCACCCCGTATGCCACCGAGGCTATCCAGAACAGCGGGTTGGCGTTACCGCATCGCTAGGCCCGCTGCGTTGGGGCGTCGCCGCAGCCTTTAGACTGCGGCGTATTTCCCATTATTGTTGTTGCTGATTAATCGACCGTCTGAAGCAATTGCATGCGGATGGTCGTGATCTTGTTTAAAGGCAGCAGACTTAAGCGCTCGTCGCCGTTCAGGCGCCGGCCCGGCACCCAGCTGCCCGCGACGAACTTGCCTTCTTCGACAACATCGATTTCGACCGGCTTGCCGTTGCGGGAAAAATCGCTGGTGAAATCGTGTCCGACCAGGAAAAACTCGCCTTGCTTGCCCGCCACCACGATGCCGAAAGGGCGGGTGTCGGAAAAGGAGGGGCCATGCGACGAGTTGACGGTTTCCGCAACCGGCGTTGCCGCTTGCGGCGGAATCGGAATGCCGGCATCGAGCAGCATCTTGGCGGTGGTGGCAGCCGTGCCGCGTAGCAAGAGGTCGTAACCGGCCAGGCTTTCCTTCACCGGTGTGGCGTCGTCCAGTAGCACGGCGCGGATGCCGTTATTGGCTTGGGCGGTCGTGATGACGGCTCCCATGGCGCCTAGTGCGTCATAGGCCTGTGACAGCTGGTTACCTGGAAAGCCATCTTCGATGCCGAAGACAGAAAAGCCCAACGCTTTGTGACGGCCCACGGCCCAGAACGCATTGCCGGTCTGGAAGCGGGCTTCCGGGATGAAGACCGGATTACCCGGCCGATCGAAGCCGGCCAGCGCGCCCTTGAAATCATCGATGTAAATGTCGGGCGCCATGAATGCAATGGGCGGCGCGGCCGCCTTCCACACGTCGGCGACGCGCGGCACGGGGCCGCCGCTGGGGTAGTCGCCGGCCTCGGGTTGCCCTGGCTGGGGGCCAAGCCAGGCGTTGACATACAGCGGCAGCGGCAGCTCTTGCGCCGCGTCGCGCACTACGGCATCGATGAAGCGACCGTAAGCCCAGGCCATGAACACTTCGTGCGCCTGCCAGTCGGTACCGAACACCTGGGCCCAGCTACCTTGACGGCGGAATTGCTGGCGACCCCACAGCGCGGCAAGTTCGGGCCGCAGCCGGTCGCGGTGGCGCGCCAGATAGTCCATCAACTGCGATGGCACTGGCTGTTCCCACTGGCGTTGCGCCAGTGGTGAGCGGTCACGACTGTCACCGAGCAGGCCGATCTCGTTATCGACCTGGATCATGATGACCGTGTGGTCGGGATCGGCCTTTTTCAGGTGGCGCAGCAGTGCCGTAAACGCCTTGCGTTCGGCCTCCTGCAACGCCGGAGAAAACGGCGACAGCACCGGATTGGGCATCGCGCCCGCATAGGTGAATCGCTGCGGCTTGACCGGCTCGATCACAGCGCGCGGGAAGCGCGCGCGGTCGGCCCTGATCCAGCCAGGCGCATAGGTCGAGCGGGCATTTTTGAACGAGCCGAACCAGATCAGTACCAGGCGCAGGTCATTATCGCGCGCGGCGACCAGCTGGCTGTCGAGTGAGCGGAAGTCGTACTCGCCTTCGCGTGGTTCGACCATCTCCCAGCTGAGGGTGGTGACGACGGTATTCAGGTGCATGGCCTTGAGCTTGGGCCAGATTGGCGCCATATAGGCGTCCGATGACGCGCTCGAATTATGCAGCTCGCCCGCCAGCATCAGGAACGGCCGCCCGTCAACATGCAGTTGCTTGACGTCGCTGTTGGCGCTGGAGGGCGCCAATACTGGCAGCGGAGCGGCGCTCAGCGGCAAACTGTGCAGCGAGAGTGCGGTGGCGAGGAGGGCAGCGGTGCGCTTGAACATTGGTGAGGTTTTCCTTACGAAAATGGTGAGCGCTGAAATAAATCATCGTTGCCCATCTCGTGGTCATCTGACGGTCAATAAGTGGGTTGAGTGTAGGGGGACGACTTTGTGTTGAACAGTCAGCATTTTTGTACACAACGCATTGATTTTTCCGATTGGACGATTTCTGGATTTGATGCGCTAATTCCTGCTCACGCTCACTCCGCGTGCGGCGTAGTCATTGACTGAACCAAGGGGTAGCGGTCCGCCTGGCGGGCGAATTCGATGAACGATTGCAGGTAGTCGGTATGGTAGTCCGACTCCCGCGCGCCGAGGTAGATGTGCTTCTGAATGCCGTTCGGTCCCAGCCGCAGGGTGCGTAGTTGCAGCTGTGGCGCGTAGTCGGTCACCAGCCATTTCGGTAGCGCCGTCACGCCGCGCCCGCTGGCGACCATTTGCAGCATGATGTCGGTGGTCTCGATGGTCTTGTGCTTGCGCGGCGTTACGTTGGCCGGCAGCAGGAACATGTTGTAGATGTCCAGCCGCTCGATCGGCACCGGGTAGGTGATCAGGGTTTCCTCGTTCATCTGGTCCGGCGCCACTTCCTCCTGTCCGGCCCATGGATGATCCTTGTGTACCACCAGCACTTGCTCGTAGTCGAACACTGGCTCGAAGCGCAGGCCGGGTTTCAACAGCGGGTCGGGCGTGACCAGCAAGTCGATCTCGAAGCCGAACAGCGCGCCTATGCCGCCGAACTGGAATTTCTGCTTCACATCCACATCCACCAGTGGCCACGCGGCCAGGTAGCGTGAGACGATCTTCAGCAGCCATTGATAGCAGGGATGGCACTCCATGCCGATGCGCAGCGTGCCGCGCTCGCCTTGGGCGTACTGACGCAGACGCTCTTCCGCCAGGATCAGCTGCGGCAGCATGCGCTGGGCCACGGCCAGCAGATATTGGCCGGCCTGCGTCAGGCGCAGGTTGCGGCCCTCGCGCAGCCAGAGGGCGGTGCCGAGTTGCTGTTCCAGCTTTTTCATGCTGTGGCTCAGCGCGGACTGGGTGACGTGCAGCACTTCGGCGGCGGCGGTCAGGGAACCTTGTTTTTCAACCTCCAGCAGCGTGGCGAGGTGGATGCGCTCAAGCATGAATTTTGCTCATGGATGTGTGAGAAAAGACCATTTTACTTCATTGTTTGTGATCTTTACCATGCGTCCATTCGATTATTCATTGGGAGCACACAGCATGACCATCGTTCACAACCTCGGCTTTCCCCGCATCGGCGCCAAGCGCGAACTGAAGTTCGCATTGGAGTCTTACTGGCAGGGCGCTTCCTCGCGCGAGGCGTTGCTGGCCACCGGCGCCGAACTGCGCCAGCGCCATTGGCAACATCAGGCCGGGCTGGATCTGGTGCCGGTCGGCGATTTTTCGTTCTACGATCAGGTGCTGGACATGAGTTTCACGCTGGGGAATCTGCCCGAGCGCGTGCACGATTTCCATGGCGACGCGCTGGACAATTACTTCCGCGTTGCGCGTGGCCGCTCGGTGGAAGAGCACGCAGCTTGCTGCGGCGGCGTGGCGGCCGGCGAGATGACCAAGTGGTTCGACACCAATTATCACTACATCGTGCCGGAGTTCAGCGCCGGCACCGGGTTCCAGCTAGATGCGTCGCGTCTGCTGGCGCAGTTGGCCGAGGCGAAGGCGCAAGGCGTCAAGGCCAAGCCGGTGTTGATCGGACCGGTGACGTATCTGGCGCTCGGCAAGGCCAGGGACGACAGCGACAAGCTGGCGCTGCTGCCATCGCTGCTGTCGGCCTACTCGCAATTGCTGGACACGCTGGCGGCGCAGGGCGTCGAGTGGGTGCAGATCGATGAGCCGGTGCTGGTTACCGAGCTGGATACGGACTGGCAGCATGCCTTCAACCTGTCTTACCACCAGCTGAAAGCTTGCCGCGTCAAGATTCTGGTGGCGACGTATTTCGGCCAGTTGCAGGACAATCTGTACCTGCTGGCCAACCTGCCGGTGGCCGGCGTGCACGTGGATGCGATTAACGGCCACGACGATATCCGCCCGCTGCTGAACCTGCTGCCCGACCACAAGGTGCTGTCACTGGGCGTCATCAACGGCCGCAACATCTGGAAGACCGATCTGAACCAGGTGCTGGACTGGCTTGAACCGTTGGCCGAGCGCCTGGGCGAGCGCCTGTGGATCGCGCCGTCGTGTTCGCTGCTGCATGTGCCGGTGGATCTCGATAGTGAGCAGACGCTGGATGCCGAGATCAAATCCTGGCTGGCTTTCGCGCTGCAAAAACTGGACGAACTGCAGGTGCTGGCGCGCGCCCTGCGCGAGGGCCGCGTCGCGGTCAAGGATGAACTGGCGGCGAATGCCGCCGCACTGGCCGCGCGCCGCGCCTCGCCGCGTGTGCATCATCCCGCCGTGCGGCAAGCGGTGGCCGCCATCGATGCCAGTCTCGGCCAACGCAACAGCGCTTACGCCCAGCGCGCCGCCGAGCAGGCCGCGCTGCTGAAGCTGCCGGCCTATCCGACCACCACCATCGGCTCCTTCCCGCAGACCGCCGAGATTCGCCAAGCCCGCAGCGCGTTCAAGGCCGGCCAACTGGACCAAGGCGCTTACCAGGCCGCGATGCGGGCCGAGATCGCCCGCAGCCTGCGCGAACAGGAGGCGCTGGAACTCGATGTGCTGGTCCACGGCGAAGCCGAGCGCAACGACATGGTCGAATACTTCGGCGAGCAGCTGGACGGTTATGCCTTCAGCCAGTTCGGCTGGGTGCAATCCTACGGTTCGCGTTGCGTCAAGCCGCCCATCCTGTTCGGCGACATCCAGCGCCCCAAGGCGATGACCGTCGAGTGGATCAGCTACGCCCAGTCGCTGACCGCCAAGCCGATGAAGGGCATGCTGACCGGCCCGGTGACGATGCTGAACTGGTCCTTCGTCCGCGACGACCAGCCGCGCTCGGTATCCTGCACGCAGCTGGCGCTGGCCATCCGCGCGGAAGTGCTGGACCTGGAGCGGGCCGGCGTGCAGGTGATCCAGATCGACGAGGCGGCGCTGCGCGAAGGGCTGCCGCTGCGCCAGTCGCAATGGCAAGCGTATCTGGACTGGGCGGTCGCGTCCTTCCGCCTCAGCGCCAACGGCGTGGCGGACCGCACGCAGATCCATACCCACATGTGCTATTCGGAATTCAACGACATCATCGCCGCGATCGCCGACATGGACGCCGACGTCATCACGATCGAAACGGCGCGCTCGGCCATGGAGTTGCTGGATGCCTTCGAGCACTTCAAGTACCCGAATCAGATCGGCCCCGGCGTCTACGACATCCATACGCCCAATATTCCAAGCGAGCGGCACATCGTGCAGCTGATGCGGAAAGCCGCCGAGCGCGTGCCGGCCGAGCGCCTGTGGATCAATCCGGACTGCGGCCTGAAAACCCGTCAGTGGGCGGAGGTGTTGCCGGCGCTGGCCAATATGGTGGCCGCGGCTAAAACGCTGCGTCTGGCCGCAGGCTGATTTGCCGTTGCGCCAGCCTGGCGGCGATGTCGGGATCGTGCGTCACCAGCAACACCGCGCATTGGTGCCGCTGCGCGTGCTCGCGCAGCAGGAACAGGGTTTCCTGCTGCGTCAGCGGATCAAGGCGCGAGGTTGGTTCGTCGGCGAAGATCAGCGCCGGCCGCAGCATCAGCACACGCGCGATGGCGAAGCGTTGCAGCTCACCGCCGGAGACCTGGCTGGGCAGGCGATCCAGCAGGGCGTTCGGCAGCCGCAGGCGTTGCATCAGCGTGGTCAGCTCATCCCACGAAAGGCGGTGCAGCTCCAGCAGATCTTGCAAGGAGCGGCGCAAGCTCACCGTGGGCGCGAAGGCGGCGGCCGGGTCTTGATAAATCTTTTGAAACGCCGTGCGCGCCAGACCGTCGGCGCGGCGCACGCTGCCACTATCGGCCTTCAGCAATCCCAGCATAATATTGCCGAAGGTCGTTTTGCCTGAGCCGCTGGGGCCGGTGATGGCGACGAATTCCCCCTGCCTGATGTCGGTCGACACGTTGGCAAATAACTGCTGCGCGCCGAACCGCTTGCCGATGGCGTCGATGCGGACCACCGGCGGCAGATCGGCCGGGCCGGTCTCACGCTGCCAGGCCGCCGGCTCGGCCGCCAGCAGCCGGCGGGTGTAGGCGTGCCGCGGCGCACCGAGCACGTCGGCGGCGGCGCCTTGTTCGACCACGGCGCCGCTATGCATGACGACGATGGTGCCGCCGAGCTGGCGCGCCAGCCACACATCGTGCGTGATGGCCAGCAGCGTGACGCCGTCCTCGATGGCGGCGCGCAGCATCGCCAGCACGTCGTTGCGGCGGTCGCTGTCCAGACCTTTGGTGGGTTCGTCGATGATCAGCACCGGCGCTCCGGCCGCGTGCGTGGCGAGGAAGGCCACGCGCTGCGCCATGCCGCCGGAAATCTGGAACGGGTACTTGGCGGCGGCGTCCGCCATGTTCAGTCGGGTGAGTGCGGCGTGCGCGGCGGCCGCGGCCTGGTCCTCACTGCGGCCGAGCACAAACTCGTGCACCTCGCCGATTTGCCGGGCGACACGCATGGTTGGATCGAGCGCCAGCCAGGGTTCCTGCGGCAGCAGCGATAGCGTGCGCCCCCACAGCGTGCGCCGGGCGCGCAGGTCGGCGGCGTCGAAGTGACGGGCGCCGATGTCGATGGTGCCGGAGCACGTCAGCGGCGCCGGCAAGTTGCCCATCATCGCCTGCGCCAGCAGCGACTTGCCGGAGCCGCTTTCGCCCAGCAGCGTCAGCACGCCACCGGCGGGAATGTGCAGCGAGACATTGTTCACCAGTGTCTGCGTGCCGGCGCCGATCGATAGCTTGTGCACGCTCAGCGGCGTTGGAGGATGGCTGTTCATGGCTTGCGCTCGCCGCCGAGCAGCAGCATGCCCAGCAAGGTGAAGAAGAGGATCAGCATCGGCGACGCGATCAGCCACGGCGCCTCGCTGTAGTACGGCAGCAGTTCGATCATCATCACGCCCAGCTCGGCCGTTGGCGGTTGCAGGCCGACGCCGATAAAGCCCAGCGCGGCCATCGCCAGCACGGCGCCGGCGTAGCCGAAGCGCATCAGTGTCAGCAGGCGCGGCAGCAGTTCGGGCAGCAGATGCCGGCGCACCACGTAGAGCGAGCCGAAGCCGAGCAGTTGCGACGCTTCCACCTGCGGGCTGGCCAGCAAAATCGAAGCGGCCGCGCGCACCACGCGGAAATATTCCACCCACAGCGCCAGCGAGATACCGACGTACAGCGGCCAGAAGTGACCGGGGGCGAAGGCCGCCAGCAGCAGCACCAGCAGCAACCCGGGCAGGGCCAGCACAGCGTCGGCCACTGCCGTCAGCACGCGCTCCGGCCAGCCGCCATGCCACGCCGCCAGCAGACCCAGCAAGGTGCCGGGAATGGCGGCGCTCAGCACGCTCAGCGCGGCCATCGACAGCGACAGGCGCGACGCGTCCGCCAGCCGGGCGAGCATGCTGCGGCCAAGGTGATCCAGGCCGAGCGGGTGCGCCAGGCTTGGTGGCTCAAGGAAGCGGCTCAAGGTCTGGCGCGCCGGATCGACGCCGATCAGCCACGGCCCGAGCAGGGCGAAGGCGGCGATCAGCAACAGCAGCAGCGCGCCGGTGACGCGGGCGCCGGTCCAGCGGCGCGCTGGCGGCGGCGCCAGCAGGATATCGAGGTCGTTATTCATCGTGGACGGCGCCGTGGGTCGATCGCCGCGCACGCCAGATCGACCAGGGCGTTAAACAGCACGAACATCAGCCCCAGCACCAGCGCCGTACCCTGGATCATCGGCACGTCGCGGCCGAAGATGGCGTGCACCAGCGCGTGGCCGATGCCGGGCCAGGCGAAGATGGTTTCCACCAGCACCACGCCTTCGATCAGGTACACCAGTTGCACGCCGACGTAGGCCACCACTGGGGTGGCCACATTGCGCACGCCGTGGCTCAGCAGCGCCTGCCATGGCGACAGACCCTTGGTCAGCGCGAAGGCGTAGTAGGCGCTGCCGCGCACCGACACCATGGCGTCGCGCGCCACGCGCGAGGAGACGGCGGCCAGGCCGGCGGCCAAGGTCAGCGCCGGCAGGGCGATGCTGCCGTAGTCGGTGTGGCCGGCGGCGGGCAGGGCGTTCAGTTCGACCGAGAAGACCAGTACCAGCATCAGGCCGAAGACGAACGGCGGCATCGCGCGCAGCACTGTCGACAGCGCCAGCGTCGCGCGGTCCAGCCAGCCGCCGGGACGCAGACCGGCCAGCACGCCGGGCACCGGTCCGAGCAGCAGCGACAGCACGATGGCGCAGGCCGACAGGCGCAGCGTCTGCCCCAGTTGCAGCGCGATTTCGGTGGTCACCGGCTGCGCCGTCACCAGCGACACGCCGAGGTCGAAACGCAGCAGGCGGCCCCACCAGTCCGCCAGCGCGGCCAGCAGCGGGCGGTTCAGGCCGAGTTCGGCGCGGACGGCTTCGGCGGCGGCGGCGTCGACCATGTCGTAGCCGTAGCGGCCGGCGGCGATGCGGAACGCGGTGTCGCCCGGCAGCATGCGCGTCATGAAGAAGCACAGCGTGCCGACCAGCAGCGCGACCAGCAGCGCTTGCAGCAGGCGACGGCCGAGCAGCGGCGCCCAGCGTCGCAGGGAGGCGAGGGCAGTCATCGGCGCCATGTCAGGGTGGAGAGGCGGTAGCTGCGTTCAAACGGATCGATGCTCAGGCCGTCGAGGCGGGTGGAGACCGCCACCGTTTGCCGGTACCACACGATCGGAATCACCGGCAGTTGCGCTTGCAGGCGTTGCGCCACAGTGGCGCGCTGGACATCGCTGTGTCGGCTGTCCTCGCCGCTGGACAGCTGTGCCAGCGCCTGGTCCAGCAGCGGATCGTGCCAGTTCATCGCGCCCCAGTCGCCGCCGCCGGCGCTGTAGTCGCCGATCAGCGTGGCGGTGGGATCGGGCGTGGTGCCGAAGTTGCGCGCCACCAGGCCCATGTCCAGCGTGCCGTTGCGGTGCCCGGCCGGGATGTCGCTGGAGTTGCCGACGATGACGCTGACGGCAATGCCGATCTGCCGCATTTCTTCCTGAATCGCGGTGGCGATCAGCGGCAGCTCGGGCCGGTCGACAAAGGTGTGCAGCGTGAGCGCGAAGCGGCGGCCGTCGCGCCACAGGATGCCGTCCGGCCCCGGCCTGAAGCCGGCCTCGGCCAGCAAGCGCTTGGCCGCCGCCGGGTCGTGGCGCAGCGGCGGCAGCGTGCGCTGGTGCCATTGCGCCATCGCCGGCGGGAACAACTGCGTGGCGGCGAGGTCGGCATCGCGCAACAGCGCCTGGGCGATGCCGTCGCGCTCCACGCCGAGGCTGATCGCCTGCCGCACCTGCGCGTCGCGCAGGAAGGGATGGCTGGCGTTCAGTTTCAGGAAGGTGGTGCGCGGCAAATCCTGCGCTTTCAGCGCGACGCCGGACTGGCGCCGCAACCGCCGGATGCTGGGCGGATCGAGGGTGAAGGCCAGGTCGGCCTGGTGGCTTTGCGCCATCAGCGCGCGCGTTTCGGCGCGCGAGACACTGATGTAACGCGCCGCCGCCACTTGCGGGTGCGGGCCGTTCCAGCCGTCGAACAGCTCGGTATCGAACTGCTGCGGCAGGCGGATGGTCTTGATGCGGTACGGGCCGCTGCCGATGATGCGCGTCACCCGGCCATCGGCGCCGAACGAGGCGGGCGCCAGCACCAGCGTGCTGTAATGCGTGAACAGATAGGGCAGCGGCGCCAGCGGCTTGGCCAACTTCACCACCACCGCGCCGCGCTCCGCGTACAGGTCGCTGATGCTGACCAGTTGCAGTACGCCGGGCGTGGTCAGCGCGCGTTTCAGCGAGGTCAGCACGGTCCAGGCGGTGACCGGCGTGCCGTCGTGGAAGGTGCGGCCCTGGCGGATGAAGAAGCGCCATTCGCGCTGGTCGGCCGACACTTCCCAGCCACTGGCCAGCGCCGGTTGCAAGCGGCCATGGTCATCAACGTCCAGCAGCGTTTGCGCCACCTCCATGCGGGTGAACATATAGCCGCTGCGCGATGGCTCCAGCCCGGTCAGCTCCCACGGACCGACGACGGTGACCGTGCCGGCGGCGGCCGGCGCGATGGCGCCGTGGCCGGGATCGGCGGCAGCGCCGAATGACATGGCCACGCCAAGCAATAATGCTGCAACCCGCCTGCCTGCCACATGCTTCTCCCCGGATAAAAAGGTGAGTGTAACGCATGCGTCCCGGTGTGTCTGCATGGCCGCCGCGTGGCGCCCTCAGCGCCCGCAATAGTAGCTATGTGATATGGTTGCACGAAATTTAGTTACCACCTTACAAGGTTTGACATGAAAATCCCGTTGCTACTGGCCACGCTGTGCAGCGCGCTGGTCCTGACTTCCGCTCCGGCGCAGGCCGCCGGCCAACTGGCGCGGCATATGACCGAGCTGAGCGGCACGCCGCAAACCAAGACCATGCGCGGCAAACTGCGCGGGCATGAAACGGCCGAGTACAGCATCCGCCTGCGTGCGGGGCAGTCGCTGGCGGTGACGTTGAAAACCAATCTGCGCGCCAATTGTTTCAACATCAGCGGCCCCGGCGACGCCGAAGCGCTGTTCGTCGGCTCGCGTGACGGCAACCGCTACCGCGCCAAGGTGGCGCGGGACGGCGACTACAAGATCAGCGTCTACCTGATGGAAAGTGCCGCGCGCAGCGCGCAGCGCGCCAGCTACAGCTTGAAGATCGACATCAGGGACAAGTAAGCCGCAATTTTTTGGAGGCGTGTAATGAAGGCACACTATTTCTGGCGGGGCGTAGCCATGGCCATGCTGACGGCGTTGGTCGCGGCCATGGCGCCTGCGATGGCGGCGGACCACCTGGCGCCACGCCAGCGCATGCTGTTCAACGATGGCTGGCGCTTTCATCTGGGCGACCCGGATGGCAATTCCGCCCCCTATCTGTACGACATTCGCCCCGACGTGCGGCAGTCGGCCGATGGCAAGCAGGCCGACGCCATGCCGGAAGAGGCGGTCCGCGCCGCGCGAGGCCAGGTCGCGTTGCTGAAGCCGTGGATCATGCCGACTGGTAATGCCTTCATCAAGGACCCGGCCAAGCGCTACACCCGTCCCGCCAACGGCCCGGCGCTTGTGGCGCCATTCGCCCAGGCCGGTTTTGACGATCACTCCTGGCGCAGTGTGCAACTGCCGCATGACTGGGCCATCGAAGGCCCGTTCCTCACCACCGGCCCGTATGGCGGCATGGGCCGCCTGAAAACCTGGGGCCCGGCCTGGTACCGCAAGACGCTGACGCTGACCGCCGCCGACCAGGGCAAATCGGTGTTCCTCGACATCGACGGCGCCATGGCCTATTCCAGTGTGTGGGTCAACGGCCAGTTGGCCGGCGGCTGGCCGTATGGCTACAACTCGTTCCGCATCGACCTGACGCCGTATGTGAAGGCCGGCGCCGACAACCAGATCGCCATCCGCCTCGACAACACCGCCGAATCGGCGCGCTGGTATCCGGGCGCCGGCCTGTACCGCAATGTCTGGCTGACCAAGACCGCGCCGCTGCACGTTGGCCACTGGGGCGTGCACATCACCACGCCGCAGGTCTCGCGCGCATCGGCGCAGGTGGCGTGGCAGGTGACGCTGGACAACGACGGCAACACCCCGGCCGAGGCCGAGCTGACCACGCAGCTGTACGCGCTGGACGATCACGGCGCCATCAGCGGCGCGGCGGTGGCCACCGTGGTCACGCCGCGCACGCCGGTGCCGCCGGGCGCCGGCGCCGTGCTCCATGGCGCCGCCACCATCGACAAGCCGCGTCTGTGGGGGCCGCTGCCGACGCAGCGGCCGCACCGCTATGTCGCCGTCACCACCGTGCGCAGCGGCGGCCGCGTGGTCGACAAGTACGAGACCAGGTTCGGCATCCGCTCCTTGCGCTTCGATCCGAATGCCGGCCTGTACGTCAACGACGAGCACATTCCGATCCGTGGCGTGAATAATCACCACGACCTCGGCGCGCTGGGGGCCGCC
Organism: Duganella lactea; assembly: GCF_009857505.1. Classification (GTDB taxonomy): domain Bacteria; phylum Pseudomonadota; class Gammaproteobacteria; order Burkholderiales; family Burkholderiaceae_D; genus Rugamonas; species Rugamonas lactea. The sequence continues at coordinate 18,567 of NZ_WWCP01000007.1, read as the reverse complement.
TTCAACCTGCGCGCCGCTGAACGCCAGCTGACGTTGCTTCAGGAGATGGGCGCCAACGCCATCCGCATGAGTCATAATCCGCCCGATCCGCAACTGCTGGAACTGACCGACCGCATGGGCATGGTCGTGGTGGACGAGGTGTTCGACTCGTGGGAGCGCAAGAAAACGCCGCTGGACTTCCATCTGATCTTCCCCGACTGGCATGAGCAGGACCTGCGCGCGATGCTGCGCCGCGACCGCAACCATCCGTCGGTGGTGATGTGGAGCGTGGGCAATGAGGTGGGCGAGCAGTACACCGGCGAGGCCGGCGCCGACATCGGCCGCAAGCTGGCCGCCATCGTGCATGAGGAGGATCCGACCCGGCCGACCACCAACGCCATGAACTGGGCCCAGGCCGACATGCCGCTGCCGACCACCGTCGATGTCATCAGCCTGAACTATCAGGGCACGGGCATCCGCACGTTGCCGGGCAAGTTCCCGATGTTCCGCGCGCGGTTTCCGGACAAGGTGATACTGCATAGCGAGAGCGCGTCGGCGGTGTCCAGCCGTGGCGAGTACCAGTTCCCGGTGCCGGGCGTGACCAGCGCGGCGGTGCGGCCCGGCATCGGCGGCGATCCGAAAACCATGCAGGTGAGCGCCTATGAATTGTTCGCGGCCGACTTCGGCAGTTCGGCCGACCGCGCCTTCGCGGCGCTGGACCAGAACCCGTACACCGCCGGCGAATTCGTCTGGACCGGCTTCGACTATCTGGGCGAGCCGACGCCGTACTACGGCGCGCGCAGCGCCTACACCGGCATCTTCGATCTGGCCGGTTTCAAGAAAGACCGTTACTACCTGTACAAATCGCGCTGGCGTCCGGAGGAAAAGACGCTGCACATCCTGCCGCACTGGACCTGGCCGGAGCGCGTGGGCGAGGTGACGCCGGTGCATGTGTTCACCTCGGGTGACGAGGCCGAGCTGTTCGTCAACGGCAAGTCGCAGGGCAGGCTGAAGAAGGCGCCCTACGCCTATCGCCTGCGCTGGGATTATGTGGTGTACGAGCCGGGCGAGATCAGCGTGGTGGCCTACAAGGATGGCAAGGAGTGGGCGCGCTCGTCGGTGAAGACCACCGGCGCGCCGGCGGCGCTGGAGGCCACGGCGGACCGGGGCGTCATCGCCGGCGACGGCAAGGATTTGTCCTTCATCAGCGTGCGCGTCACCGACCAGCTTGGCGCCACCGCGCCACGCGCCAGCAACCGCGTGCGTTTCACGGTGGAAGGTCCGGGCGAACTGGTGGCCACCGACAATGGCGACGCCACCAGCTTTGCATCGTTCCAGTCGCCGGAACGGGCCGCTTTCAACGGGCTGGCGCTGGGCATCGTGCGCGCCAAGCCGGGGACGGCGGGGGCGATCAAGGTGCGCGTGACGGCTGACGGCCTGCGGGATGCCGTTGTCATGGTGCATAGCACGGTGCAAGCGTCGCCTTGAGTTGGCCAACTTTAATACCTTTTTAATCATAATCCCTTTACAATTCAGGCTCTTTTGACCAAGGGGATTTTGATGGAAGAGTTGCTGGCCACCTTTATGGCGTGGTTCATACATCTGGACGCGCATCTGGCGCAGCTGATCGACCAACATGGCGACTGGGTCTACCTGATCCTGTTCCTGGTCATTTTCATCGAAACCGGCGTGGTGGTCATGCCGTTCCTGCCGGGCGATTCGCTGCTGTTCATCGCCGGCGCGCTGGCCGCCAAGGGCTTGCTGGACCCGATCACACTATGCGTGTTGCTGTTTATCGCCGCTGTTGCCGGCGACGCGCTCAATTTCAGCATCGGCGCCTGGTTCAAGAGCCGGGCGCTGGATACCAGCAGGATTCCATTCGTGAAGCAGGAGCACCTGGTCCATACGCAGAAATTCTTCGACAAGCATGGCGGCAAGACCATCATCCTGGCCCGTTTCGTGCCGATCGTCCGCACGCTGGCGCCGTTCGTCGCCGCGCTGGGTTCGATGCCGCGCAAGCTGTTCCTGGCCTATAACGTCAGTGGCGCCTTCCTGTGGATCGGCAGTCTGGTGTCGGCGGGCTACTTGTTCGGCAACATTCCCTGGATCAGCAAAAACCTGACCGCCGTGGTGATGGGCATTGTGGTGCTGTCTATTCTGCCGGCAATCGCCGGCTGGCTGCGCGCCCGCGCCACCGCCTGAACGCTAAGTCCGCAGCTTGCGCCCCAGCCGGCGCCAGCCGAGGACGATGCCCGTCAGGCTCATCACCACGCCGCCCAGGCTGAACAGGATCAGCACGCCGTCCCACAAGGGGCGGCGCTCCACCAGCGGCAACCAATCCCAGCTGTGCAGCAGCGAGAACAGCCAGCGGCTCCAGCGCTGCAGCCGGTCGCAGCGGGTGACCACCAGGCCGGTGTGCGGATCGAGATAGATCCAGCTCGCCTGCGCATCCGCAAACGCCAGACGCAACACCGGCAGCGGCTTGACGCTGGTGCTGGTCATGCTGTGTTCATCGCGGCTGTAGTAATAAAAATCGTAGGCCGACAGCGTTTCAACCTCCAGCAGCGGCGCGGGCAGCAGGCCGCGCGCGGCGCTCACCAGTGCCTGCCGGTCGATGCCGACCGGTTGCGCGTTGCGGCCATCGAGCAGCAACGGCTTGCCGCTGGGCGGCTGAGCCAGCACCACGGTCTTGCCCAGCACCCGTATCCAGCGCAGTTCGCGCACGTCACCGCCGGCGGCGGACAGCAGCGCGGCCGGCGTGGCATCCAGCGCGGACGGTTGCAGCGCGCCTTGCTCGATGGCCGTCATGCGCAACTGCGAGGCGTTGCTGGTGAAGATACGCCACGGATTCATCGACATCAGGCCGCTGAACACCCAGGTGGTCGCCACCACCGCGAACAACAGGCCGCCGATATGGTGCCAGCGCATCAGGGCGCCGGGGTAGGGCGAGCGGCTGCCGTTGCGGTACGGTTGCGAAAAACGCCAGCGCTGGATGCCGACCGTGGCGCCGGCCAGCACCATGACCGTGCCGGCGATCGCCGACCAGTTGATGATGTCGGCCCAGTAGCGGTCGAACAGGCCGCCACGGAACGGGTACAGCCAGTGTATCCAGGCGCCGGCGTAATTCCACAGGCGCTCGCTGCGCGACGCGTCGCGTACCACTTCGCCGGTGCGGGCGGAGATGTACAGCAGCGTGTGCGCCTGATCGTCGAGCTGCACGCGGTGTAGCGGACGATAGCGGTCCATGCTGCGTGGATGCGTGAACGCGTCCTCGTCGATCATGTCCAGATAATGCACGCCGACGCCGGGCCCGGCATAGGCGGCCGCGCTGGCGACGGCGCGTTGCGCGTCCGTCACCAGCGCGCGCCGTCCGGTGCGCGCATCGATCACGATGGTCGACTGGCTGGCGGTCGGTCGCACCAGGTAGACCGGCGCGCCGGCGCTGGCGACCGCCAGCCGCAGCTCGGCGAACGGACCGCTGACGCTGGCCCGCGCCAGCGCCTGTTGCGGCCCGAGCAGCGGCGCGCCGGCCGGCAGCGGCGGCAGATGGTGCAGCCGCTCGGCCTCGGTCAGCTTCGGGTAGCCGACGTACATCATCACCATGCCGGAGCAAAACCACATCGCGAAGAACAGGCACAGCACGATGCCCAGCCAGCGATGGCCCAGGAACAGCCAGCGCTTCATGCTCACAGGCTCAGGTTGGCCGAGACATAGACGGCGCGGCCATCGCCCGGCGCGTGGCGGGTCTGGTCGTTCAGCCAGACGTACTCGTAGTAGCGGTTGGCGAGGTTTTTCACTTGCAGCTCCAGCGTCCACTGGCGCGACAGCCGGTAGCTGGCGCTGGCGTTCAGCAGCGTGTAGGCGCCATATTTGTTGCCGGTGTTGGCGGTGGTCAGGTAGTAATCCCCCTGGCCGTTGGCCCAGGCCGACAGCTTGAGCGCCGGCGTCGCCTGCAGTTCATAACCGGCCGAGTACAGGCGCCCGGGCAGGTGATCGATCTGCTTGCCCAGCGTGGCCGGCGCCGCCGGATCGGGCCGGGTGATGCGCGAGCGCTGCCACGAATAGCCGAGCCACGCCGACGCATTGTCGCCGGCGCGCAGATTGAACTGCAGGTCGGCACCCTCGCGGCGCGTGCTGCCGACATTCTCCGAGCCACCGGCCGGATCGTTGAGGCGGCGCTTGACCTCGTCCGAGGCGTCCTGACGCCACAGCGCGACGCGGCCGTTGAGCCAATCGACCGGGGTGAACTTGACGCCGCTTTCCCAACCCTCGTTGATCGACGGACGCAGCGCGCTGTTGGTGCTCTGATATGCCGCCGCGCCGGCGCCGACCTGGAAGGTCTTGCCCCAGTTGGCATAGATGCTGGCGGCGTCGCTGGGCGAGTAGACCGCGCTGAACTTGGGCTGCTTGATCAGGCCGTAGTCCTGGATGCCGTAGTGCACATTGCGCGCGCGGTCGTCGAAGTCGCCCTCGATCTTGTCGACGCGGTAGCCGGGAATCAGCTTGACGCCGGGCAGCGGTTGCAGCACCGCCTGAACGTAGGCGCCGTAGGTGTCGAAGCGGAAGTGCTGGTCGCGCGTGGTGCTCACGCGCACCTGATCCACCGTGTTGTAGCGGGGGCTGGCGTCGTGCTGATGCTCGGCGTTGACGCCGGCCTCGATGGCGGCGCCGGGCAGGCGATAGGTCAGGCTGGCCAACAGGCCTGCGTGGGTTTCATCGATCACGCGTTCCTGCTGCGAGGTGATGCTGGAGTAGCGCAGCCAGCGCTGATCCTGCACCGCGTTGCGGTAAAGCTTGGCCGCCAGCGACAGCTGGTCGCTGAGCTGATGGTCGAGGTGCAGGCTGAGCTGGGTCATCTCGCGGTTGCCGCCGGTGGCGCGCGCGTAGGCGTAGGAGGAGGTCGGGTCATTCCGCGCATCCCTGGCTTCGAGATAACCGGGCTCGTCGCCGTTGCTCTCGGTATGCCGCACGATCAGGCCCGAGCGGGTGCGGCCGTCGTCGCTGGTGTAGAACCATTTGCCGCCGACGGTCAGCTTGTCGAACTCGCTGTTGTCGCGGTAGCCGTTGGACTTGCTGTAGCCGACGAAATAGTTTTGCGTCCAGTGCTTGTTCTCGATGCCCTGCGCCACTTGCACCTGGCGGGTGGCGAAGCTGCCGTAGCCGAAGCGCACCTCGGTGTCGTTGCCGCCGAGGCGGGTGTTGACGTTGACGTTGCCGGCAATATTGTGCAGGCCGTAGCGCGGGTCGTTGGTGCCGCGCACCACCTCGATGCTGTTGATTTCAAGCGGAAACAGCATGTCGAGGAAGGGCATGCCGCCGCCGTTGTCGTTGCTGGGGATGCCGTCGATCAGCAGTTTGACGGCGTTGACCTCGCCTTCGCCATTAAAGCCGCGGAAGGACAGCTTGCCCGATTCGTTACCTTGGCGGAATTGCGTCAGCATGACGCCCGGCGCGCGCGCCAGCAGTTCCCACGTGTGCTGCGCCTGCTGATCCTGGATCAGCTCCGGGCCCAGGATATCGACCGAACTGAGCACGCTGCGCGCCGCCATCGGTCCGCTGCGTTGCGCGGTGATTTCCACGCGACCCAGCACCAGCGCCGCGTCGTCGGTATTTTCCTCGGCCATGCCGAATGGCGCGACGCCCAGCAACGCCGGCAGCAACGCCGCCCGCGCCAATATTTTTGCAGATGAAGACATTTGAAACTTCCTTGTAGAGATTCCTGCGGCGCAAGCGAACGCTGGCACCGCCATGTAAAAACGGCGGGAATGGACTCAGGAAGTGGCGGGTGGCCCGCGCGGCTTGGCGGCGGCCCACGAGAACAGCGGCGTCGGCGCCTGGTGGAACAGGGTCGGGTAGAGGTCGTGTCCGCCGATGACGGCAAAGCTGAAGGCCGCGGGCGGCGTCAGCGCCTGCGGGCTGGCGTGGGCGGCACAGTAAGGACACTTCTCCATGTGCTGCATGAGATCGGTCTGCTTGGGCGCGCCGTCATCCGGCAACTGCACCCGCTTGATGCCGTTGGCGCCGCACAGCTCCAGCCATTGCGGCGGCTGGCCCTTGGCCGTCATCGCATGCGAAACCGCCGGCGCGAGCGCGCCGAACAGGATGGCCAGCAAGGCGATCCAGGCGACAAGTACGCGGCGATGCAGGATGGAGGACATTGCGCTATTGTAAAGCAGCTTGGGATTTCGTGCGTTTATCACCCTGCCATCCCCCTGCCGGCCGGATTGCCAGCGCCGTTTTAATGCGCTGTTAATGATCGTTGGCGGACAATCGGGGTTTTACAAGCCCTTGTCCGATCATGAACCGCGATCTGCCATTACCCGAAGTGTCGATAGTCATTCCTGTCTATAACGAAGAGGCCGGTTTGCCGGCCTTGTTCACGCGTCTGTATCCGGCCTTGGAGCGGCTCAACACCTCTTACGAAGTCATTTTCGTCAATGACGGCAGCCGTGACCGCTCGGCCGGCATGCTCGCCGAACAGTTCCGGCTGCGGCCGGATGTGACGCGCGTGGTGCTGTTCAACGGTAACTACGGGCAGCACATGGCGATTCTGGCCGGCTTCGAGGCGGCCAGGGGCGACATCATGGTGACGCTGGACGCCGACCTGCAAAACCCGCCGGAGGAAATCGGCGTGCTGGTGGAAAAGATGCGCGAGGGGCACGACTACGTCGGTTCGATCCGCCGCAAGCGCCAGGACGCCGCCTGGCGCACCTGGGCCTCCAAGGCGATGAACCGGGTCCGCGAAAAGATCACCAACATTCAGATCACCGACCAGGGTAATATGTTGCGCGCCTATGGCCGCAATGTGGTCGACCTGATCAACCGCTGCGGCGAGGTCAACACCTTCGTGCCGGCGCTGGCCTACCGCTTCGCCCGCCATCCCGCCGAGGTGGTGGTGGCGCATGAGGAGCGGGCGGCCGGGGAGTCGAAGTATTCGCTGTACAGCCTGATTCGCCTGAACTTCGATCTGGTCACCGGTTTCTCGCTGGTGCCGTTGCAGTTCTATTCGATGCTGGGCATGCTGATGTCGCTGGCCTCGGCCGTGCTGGTGGTGCTGCTGCTGGCGCGCCGGTTGTTCCTGGGCGCCGAGGCGGAGGGCGTGTTCACGCTGTTCGCCGTGACGTTCTTCCTGATGGGCATTATTCTGTTCGGCATCGGCCTGCTGGGCGAATACATCGGCCGCATCTATCAGCAGGTGCGCGCCCGTCCGCGCTACGTGGTGCAGGCCATACTGGAGCGGTCCGAACTGAGCAAGACGCCGCTGGACTGACGCGCACGCCTGTGTGGCGACCGGGTAGCGCAGTTATAATCATTGCTGCTCAACACGGAAGGCGCTACTTTGAACAGGGACTTGTCATCGCTCAGCCGCGCGGCATTGGAAGAATTGCTGGCCCTTGGCCGGTTGCAGCGTCACGCGTTGTTCGAGGCGATTGATGACGGCTTCTGCATCATTCAGTTCATCGACGGCCCGCACGGGCCGCTCAGCGACTATCTGCACATCGAGGCCAATTCCGGCTACCAGCGCCACACCGGCATCGGCGACATCGTCGGCAAGCGCCTGCGCGAAATCGAGCCGGACAATGCCCAGACCTGGCTCGACCTCTACGGCAAGGTGCTGCGCACCGGCGAGACGCTGCGTTTTGAGCAGGAATTCCAGGCCGTCGGCCGTCACATCGAGGTGTCCGCCACCCGCCTGGGGCCGGTGGAAATGGGGCAGGTGTCGGTGCTGTTCCGCGACATCACCGCGCGTAAGCGGACCGAGGCGGCGCTGCGGGAAAACGTGCAGCGCGTGCAGCTGGCGATGGCGGCCGGCGCCATCATCGGCACCTGGGTGTGGGATGTGCCGTCGGACCGGTTCAGCATCGACGAGGGGTTTGCCGCCGCTTTCGGTTTTGCGCCGGCCCGCGCGCAGACCGGTCTGACTTTGCCGGACGTGATCGAGCGCGTGCACCCGGACGACCGCGCCGGCTTGATGGCGGCGATCACGGCGGCGCTGAGCCGTGGCGGCGCCTACGCCCACCAGTACCGCACCCGGCGCCGCGACGGCAATTATTGCTGGCTGGAGGCCAATGGCCGCGTCGAGCTGACGGCCGATGGCCAGCCCGGCTCTTTCCCCGGTGTGCTGATCGATATCGAAGGCAAGCGCGCGCTTGAGGCCGAGCGCGACCGTGCGCTGGCGGCGCTGCGGGCACTCAACGACACGCTGGAACAGCGGGTCGAGCAACGCACCGCCGCCTTGCTCAAAGCCGAGGACGCGTTGCGCCAGGCACAGAAAATGGAGGCGGTCGGCCAGCTGACCGGCGGCTTGGCGCACGACTTCAACAACATTCTGGCCGGCATCGGCGGCAGCCTGGAGCTGATGAAGATCCGTATGGCGCAAGGCCGCATGGGCGATCTGGAACGCCACGTCAGCGGCGCGCAATCGGCGGTGCGGCGCGCGGCGGCGCTGACCCAGCGCCTGCTGGCCTTCTCGCGCCGGCAAACGCTCGACCCCAAACCGTCCAACCTGAACCGCATCGTCGGCGGCATGCAAGAGCTGATCTGCCGCAGCGTGGGACCGTCGATCGCCGTCGAGACCGTCGCCACCGGCAGCCTGTGGAATACCTTTGTCGATATCGGCCAGATCGAGAACGCGCTGCTTAATCTGTGCCTCAACGCGCGCGATGCGATGAGCGATGGCGGCAAGCTGACCATCGCCACCGCCAACCGCACGCTGGATCAGCAGGCGGCGGCGTCGCACGGTGTCGCCGCCGGCGACTATGTGGCGCTGTCGGTCAGCGATACCGGCGCCGGCATGACGCCCGAGGTGCTGGCGCGCGCCTTCGAACCGTTCTTCACCACCAAGCCTGCCGGCCAAGGTACCGGGCTGGGGCTGTCGATGGTGTACGGCTTTGCCGGCCAGTCCGGCGGCACGGTGCGCATCGATTCCGCTCCCGGTCGGGGTGCCACGGTGTCGTTGCTGCTGCCGCGCCACGCCGGCGCTGCTGAAAGTGACGACACCGCGCCGGCCACGCCGTCAGCGGCGCCGGCGCTGTGGCGCAAGAAAATCCTGGTAGTGGACGACGAGCCACTGGTGCGGCTGGTCGCGGTCGAGGTGCTGGCCGATCTTGGCTATGATGTGGTCGAGGCGGAAGATGGCGCCGGCGCGCTGGTCGTGCTGGGCGCGCATCCGGACATCGATCTGCTGGTCACCGATGTCGGGCTGCCGAACGGCATGAATGGCCGCCAGTTGGCCGACGCTGTCCGCGCGCGCTGCCCGGACATGCCCGTGTTGTTCGTGACCGGCTATGCCGAGCACGCCGTGCTCAATCACGGCCACCTGGCGCCGGGCACGCAGGTGCTGACCAAGCCGTTCACCGCCGATGGGCTGGACAGGCGGGTGCGGCAGTTGCTGGGGCAGTTGCCGGGGCAGTTGCCGGGGCAGGACCGGGCCGCGCCCTGACCACGCCTCAGGCCGCGTGTGCGCCGTGCTCCGGCGTGACTGGGGCTTCCTGGCGCGTGGCCAGCACCTTGTCGATGCGCAGGCCGTCCAGATCCACCACCTCGAAGTCCCAGCCTTGCCAGTGGCAGCGGTCGCTGGTGCGCGGAATGTCGCCCAGCAGTAGCATCACCATGCCGCTCAGCGTGTTGTAGCGGCCGCGTTCCTCTTCCGGCACGTCGCGCAGTGCCAGGCGATCCTTCAGTTCGGGAATCGGAATCAGGCCGTCCAGCAGCCATGAACCGTCGTGGCGCTGCACCGCCCATGCCTCCTCCGGATGTGGCGTCTTGAACTCGCCGGTGATGGCTTCCATCACGTCCTGCAGCGTGACGATGCCCAGCACCTCGCCGTACTCGTCGACGATGAACGCCAGCTGCGCGCCGGACTGCTTGAAGTGTTCCAGCAATTCCATGCCGGTCAGGGTTTCCGGCACAAACACCGGCTCTTCCAGTTGCACCGACAGGTCGAGCGGGCTGCCGTTGAGCGTTTGCATCAGCATCTGGCGCGCGCTGGCCACGCCCAGCACCTGGCGCCAGCCGCCGCGCAGCACCGGGAAGCGCGAGTGCGTGCTGGCGTTGAAGCGGCCCAGGTTGACGGACGGGTCTTCATCGACGTCGAAGTAGATGATGTCGCGGCGCGGGATCATGAACGAGGCGATCTGGCGGTCGTCCAGGCGGAACACATTGCGCACCATCTGGTGCTCCTGCTCCTCGATAACGCCGGAATCCGAACCTTCCTCCAGCATCAGGTGCAGTTCTTCCTCGGTCATGGCTTGCGGGCCGGTGTTGCGCACGCCGAGCAGGCGCAGCACCAGTTGGGTCGAGGCCGACAGCAGGCGCACGAACGGGCGGGCGATCAGGGCCAGCAGTTGCATTGGGCGGGCGATCAGGCGCGCCAGCGGCTCCGGATTGAGCTGCGCCAGACGCTTGGGCACCAGCTCGCCAAGCACGATGGAGAAATAGGTCAGGATCACCACGATGGACGCGGTGGCGGCGTTGTCGGCCCATTTTTCGGGCACGCCGTGGGACAGCATCCACTCGCCGAATGGCCGGGCCAGCGTGGCTTCACCGACGATACCATTGAGCACACCAATCGAGGTGATGCCGATCTGGATGGTGGACAGGAACTTGGTGGGATCTTCGCCCAGTTGCAGGGCGGCGGCGGCGTTGCGGTCGCCGCTGTCGGCCTGCTTGGTCAGCTTGGCCTTGCGGGCCGTCATCAGCGCGATTTCGGCCATCGCAAACAGGCCGTTCAATAAAATCAATCCCAGTAGTATGGCAATTTCCATGTGGGTGGCGCACCGGCGCAATGTGAGAAAGCCGCTATTTTATGCCAGAGTCGTTAAGTCTTTGTTTTTTGTCCACGCCGGCGCCCTGGCGCGGCTGGTCGGCCACCGGCACGCCGAAGTCCGGCGTGCCGTCCACGCGCCACTGGATCGGTTGCGCGCGGGTGTTGCGGTTGGGGTCGTGCAGCGGATCGCCCTGGATATCGCGGTAATTGCGCGCGTGGTAGAGCAGAATGTCCGTCTTGCCGTCCGGCGTGGTGGTGAAGGCGTTGTGCCCCGGACCGTACTGGCCGTTTTCGGCGCTGCTGACAAACACCGGCGTCGGCGACTTTTTCCATGATGCCGGATTCATCAGGTCGGCACCGGCGTCGGCCGTCAGCAAGCCCATCGCGTAATTGGCGTCGGTCTTGCTGGCGGAATAGGTCATGAACACACGGCCATGTTTGACCAGCGCCGCCGGCGCCTCGTTGACATCGAAGCCGATCTTTTCCCACGCCAGTTCGGGCTGGCTGAGCATGACGGCCGGGCCGGTGATCGACAGCGGCGTATCCATCTTCGCCAGATAAATCGCGGTCAGCTGCTTGTCGAGCGCCGGCGGACGCTGGGTCCAGGCCAGATAGCGCTGCTTGCCGACGATGAAGGTGGTGGCGTCCAGCGAGAAGGTTTCCCAGCCGGTTTTCAGCTGGCCGCGCTCGATCCATTCTCCCTGAAATGGATTGGCCGACGCGTTCTCCAGCACATACAGCCGGATCTCCCACGGTTTCTCCGCCTGGCCGGCGGTAAAGTACACATACCACTTGCCGTCGATGTGATGAATCTCCGGCGCCCAGATATGCGCGCCCATCGGCCCGGTGGCGTGCTGGCGCCAGATGGTTTTGACCTCGGCCCGGCCCAGATCGTTCAGGTCTTTGGCGCGCCGCAGTTCGATGCGGTCATACTCCGGCACGGTGGCGGTGAAGTAGTAATAGCCGTCGCTATGCAGCGTCACATGCGGATCGGCGCGTTGCGGCACCAGCGGATTGTGCAGTACCGGCGCCGCCGGCGCGTTCGACATCAACAGGATTGCGGCCAGCGTCAAAGCCAAGCGTTTCATTCATCGTCTCCGTGGTATTTTTCCGCAGATGATGGGACGAAACCGCTTGCGCATCCAATCACTTTTTTGTGTGGACCGATACTTTATTGGCATCCGTTGGCTGGTCTAGCGCGCCGCATAGTAGGCCGCCAGCTCGGCGATCTCGGCATCGGTGAGCTGGCGCGCGACGTTGCGCATCTGCTGATTGAGGTCGTTGCGCCGGGCGCCGTTGCGGAAGGCGTGCAGCTGGTTGCGGATGTAGGCTTCCGGCTCGCCGTCCAGGATCGGCGTGGCTGTTTGCTGGGCGTAGCCGCCGTGGCAGCTGGCGCAGGCGCCGATGTTGCGCATCGGCGCGCCGTTGCTGACCAGTTGCGGCGGTGTGCGCCCGGCGGCGCCCGGCTCGCGCTCGTGCGGCAGGTAGGCGTAGTAGGCCGCCAGGTCGCGCATGTCGCGGTCGCTCAGCGGCGTCACCATCGGCTGCATGATGGCGCTGACGCGGTGGCCGGACTGATAGTCGCGCAGCTGCTTGTAGATGGCGCCTTCGATCTGCCCGGCCAGGTTGGGCGAGTTGGCTTCGCTGACGCCGCGAATGCCGTGGCACATGGTGCAGCGCATCGCCAGCGTGGCGCCGCGGCCGATCGATTCGGCGTTGGCCGGCCGCATCATGGTGGCGCTGACGATGACGTTGCTGGGCCGCGCCGCCGCGTCGTCGCCCAGCGCGCTCGATGTGGCGCCGCCGGCAACGCCAGCGGCGCTGCAGATGGCGTCCCACAGGGACAGCCCGGCCTGACGATTATTGGCCAACGGCACCCAGATGAAGCCGACCGCCGCCGCCACCAGCGCCGTCGCCAGCACGATGACGACGCTGTAGCGCGTCCAGCGGTTTTTCAGGGAAAGGACGGAAGGTTCTTGCATGGCATCACCTGATCGGAACGGCCGGCACGGCGGTATTCGGGGTGTTGAGCAACTGCGCGATCGGGAAGCCGTAGTTGATCAGGCTCAGGCCGATCATCAGCGCGAGCCACAGTGCAAAGCCGTTCAGCGCCGCCGGAATGCGCGCGGTCGCATGCACCGGCGCGCTGAAGCGGAACGGCGGCAGCTCGATGTGCGCGGCGCGGTGGCCGCGCCACAGTATCCACAGGAACAGCACGCCGGACGCCAGCAACAGCAGCCCGCCGCTGAAGGTGATGATGACCGACACCGCCATCGGCGCCAGATCGGCGGCGCTGTAGTCGTAGTAGGCCATGCGGCGCGGCATGCCGAGGATGCCGACCCAGTGCCACGGCAGCGTCACCACCATCATGCCGATGAACCACAGCCACAGCTGCACGCGCATCAGCTGCCAGCAATCGAGCGCGCGGCCGGTGAGGTGCGGCCACAGGTCGTAGGCGACGGCGAAATACATGATGACGATGGCGCCGCCGAAGATCAGGTGGAAGTGGCCGGTGATCCACTGCGTGTTGTGGATGGCGAAGTCGAGCTGATAGCTCATGTTGATCAGCCCGCCGGCGCCGCCGAAGCCCAGCATGATGAACGACAGCGCCACCGCCAGCATCAGCGGATTTTTCCACGGTAGCCTGGCGATCCAGGCGAAGCGGCCGGCGCCGCCGCGCAGCCGTCCGGCAATCTCGACAGAGGCGCAGATGGTGAAGATGGTCAGCAGCGTCGGCACCGAGACCATGGCGGTGAACACCGCGTGCAGGAACTTGACGCCGCTGCCGACCTGCGGGTCCTGGAACAGGTGGTGCACGCCGATCGGCATCGAGAACACCAGGAACAGGACGAAGGAGATGCGCGCCATGGCGTCACTGTAGAGCCGGCCGCCGATGGCGCGCGGCACCAGCGTGTAGAAGGCGATATACGCCGGCATCAGCCAGAAGTAGACGATGGCGTGCAGCGTCCACGAGAAAAACACGCGCGCCAGGCCGGCGTCGATGGTGCTCTTGAAGCCCAGCGCCACCGGCAGGATCAGGAACAGGATTTCAATCGCCGCGCCGACCGAGGTCCAGGCCCACAGATAGGCGCCGGCGTTGTTGGCGAACATCGCCAGCGGCACCGTCTCGCCGGGGTGATTGCGGCGCCAGACGCGCAGATTGACCGCCATCAGCGCCACCCAGATCCACGAGCCGACCACCACCAGCACCACGCCGATGTAGTAAAAGGCATTGCCGATCAGCGGCGGGTAGAAGGTGTACAGCACCGAGGCCTTGCCCAGCGCCACCGGCACCATCGCCACCACCGTGCCGACCACCACCAGCGCGAAGCCGGCCCAGGCCCACTTCAGGCCGACCAGCGTCTGCTTCAGCGCCAGTTCGACGATGGCGTAGCCGAAGCCCATCGCCACCAGCGTCGGGAACACATAGCCCATGGCCGAGCCGTGCGCGGTGACGGAGCGGTAATACAGTTCGGGATTGCCCAGCCAGTTGGACAGCGGGCTGCGGATGAACATCTGCCATTCGCCCAGCAGCAGCGCCAGGAAGAAGGCCAGGAAGGCCAGCCAGAAATGGGCCAGCACCAGGCGCCGGTTAGGAACGTTCAGCACAGCTCAGCCTCCGTTTCGATTGCGCCTGGCGGGCGAAGGTTTCCTTGTCGACCACCTTCACGTGGGCCCACATGGCGGCATGGCCGACGCCGCAGAACTCATGGCAGGGCATGGTGTGCTCGCCGGTTTCGCGGAAGCGCGCGCGGAAGGTCGACACATAGCCCGGCACCAGGTTGACGTTGATGTTGGTGTGGGTGACGCTGAAGCCGTGCACCACGTCGGCGCTGGTGGCGCGGATGGTGACCGGCGTATCGACCGGCACCAGTACGCATTGCGGCGAGAACGAATACTGGTTGCCGACCAGCCGCACGGTGACGCTGCCGTCGGCCTCGGCGGCGCTGCCGAGATTGGCCTCGACAAATTCACCGGCCAGGTGCAGCGTGCCGGGATTGACGGTTTCCATGCGCTGTGGCGGCATGGTGATCCAGTGCAGGCTCATGTAGGCCATCATGCACAGCAGCGTGGCGATGACGATGCCCACCACCCACGCCCAGCGCGTTTCCGCCCGCTCGGCAACGTGGGCGGCGGTCTGTTGGTCATTCATCTAGGCACCTCCGCGCGCGACAAACACCAGGAAGTAGAAGGCGAACCAGATCAGCATGACGACCGCCAGCGCCACGCCGGCCAGCGCGAACGCGCCGCCCGGCCCGCGCGCCACGATGGCGTCCACACGCTGCTGATTGGCCGCCTCGGTTTCCACCGGCGTATCGGGTTCCACGATCATGGCAGTCCTCCTATTCAAGCAGCGCGCTGCGCAGCTGGTTGACTTGCTGCGGCGTGACCGGCGTGGCGCCGTTGCCCCAGGCATTGCGGATGTAGGTGGCCACCGCCGCCACCTGCGCATCGTTCAGGTCCTGC
Source organism: Duganella lactea (assembly GCF_009857505.1). Taxonomy (GTDB): domain Bacteria; phylum Pseudomonadota; class Gammaproteobacteria; order Burkholderiales; family Burkholderiaceae_D; genus Rugamonas; species Rugamonas lactea. The sequence goes on along the minus strand of NZ_WWCP01000007.1, from coordinate 3,353 downwards.
GCGAACGGCGGCATGCCGTAGGGCATCGGGTTCTTGCGCGTGCCCGGCGGATAGCCGCCGTTGAGGATCATGCGCACCGGATTCACGGACGAACTCATCAGGATCGACTGGTTGGCCGCCAGCGGCGGGAAGTGCGGCGGCATGCCGCGTCCGTCCGCCGCGTGGCAAGTGGCGCAGTGCGCCTCGTAGATGCGCTGGCCTTCGGCGAACTGCTGCTGCACGTCGTTGGTCAGCGGCGCCGGCGGTGGCGCGGGCGGGTCGTCGCCCGGCAGGCTCTTCAAGTAGACCGCCATCGCCTTGACGTCGGCGTCGCTCAGGTATTGCAGGCTGTTGAAGGTCACCTCCGCCATCGGCCCGTAGACCGTACCGCGATGCGAGACGCCGGTTTGCAGCAGATCCATGATGTCCTGCAGCGCCCAGTTGCCGAGGCCGGCCTCGCGGTTGGAGGTCAGCGACGGCGCGTACCAGTTCTGCATCGGAATCAGGCCGCCCTGGAAAGCCTTGGCCTCGGCCGAACCGCCCAGCGCGTTGATCGGCGAATGGCACATCGCGCAGTGGCCCAGACCCTGCACCAGATAGGCGCCGCGATTCCATTCCACCGACTGCTGTGGATTGGTCTTGTATTCGCCCTCCTGGAAATACAGCGTGCGCCAGCCGATCAGCAGGCTGCGATTGTTGTACGGGAAGCGCAGCTCATGCTCGCGGTTGACCTTGTGCACCGCCGGCACCGACATCAGGTAAGCGAAGATGGCGTCCGAATCCTCGCGCGTGACCTTGGTGTAGGAGGCGAACGGCATCGCCGGGTAGAGCAGCTTGCCGTCCGGCGAACGGCCAGTGTGCAGCATGTCGTAGAACTGCGCCGGCGTCCACTTGCCGATGCCGGTGTCCTTGTCCGGCGTGATGTTGGGCGCGTAGAGGTTGCCGAACGGCGTAGGCATGGCGCGGTTGCCGGAGAAAATGGCCTGGCCCGGCACCGTGTGACAGGCGATGCAATCGCCGGCCTGCGCCAGGTATTTGCCGCGCTCGATCTGCGCGATGTTGACGGTGGTCTCGGGCGCCGACGCGCCACGCTGCATCAGCCACCAAGCGGCGCCGGCCAGCACCAGCAGGATTAGCAAGAGGGCGAGCAGAATGCGCTTGATCATGGCTTGGCCCCCGCCGCCAGATGCGGACTCTGGCTGCCGCAGCCCATCGGCAATGGGGTATTGGCGGCGGCCGGCTTGTCGTTGGCCGGCACCGGCAGCGTGGCCAGGTAGGAAGACACGGCAGCCACTTCAGGCTCCGACAGCGTGGAGGCGATCAGTTGCATGCAGTCCGGCGCCAGCGCGGTGCGGGTGCCGTAGCGCCAGGCGCCGAGCTGGGCGCTGACATAATCGGTGCGCAGGCCGAGCAGGCCGGGGATGCCCGGTTCGCGGCCGGTCAGCGTGGCGCCGTGACAGGTGGTACAGGCGGGAATTTTCTTGTCCGGCAGGCCCTTGGTGACGATCTGCTGGCCCTGGGCGATGATGGCCGGCGGCGCGGACGGGGCCGCAATGGGGATCGGATCGGGACTCTGGGCGGCGAAGTAATCGGCCATCTGCTTCAGGTAGGCCGGCGGCAGATAGGCCAGCAGATAATTCATCGGCGCATAGCGGCGGCGGCCTTCCTGGAACGCGATCAGCTGGTTGTACAGATAGCCGGACGGCTTGCCTGCCAGGCGCGGGAAATAGACATTGGCGACGCCACGGCCCTTGTCGCCATGACAGCCGACGCAAGCCAAAGTACGCGCCTCCATCGTATCGGGCGCGCGCTGCGGAGGAGGGGGGCTGGCTTCCTGCTGCGCGTAAGCGCGACAGGCAAGCGTACTCAAAACCAATAAAGCCGATAAGCTGCGGGATGAGACCATGCCGTCTCCTCTGGAGTGCTGCATAGATGGGTGCTAATCGATGCCTATATTACAATGTTAAATGGCGAAATGGGTGGGCGCTCCGTTACATAGCTGAAGCGGTGTTGTTAATCTGGAACGGTCTGTCCACGACATGCGTGCTTCCGCGTGCAGTGAATAAGCGCATAATCTCCGCATGAAATGCGGAGATTACATCTGGCGGGACGGCCGTGGCCACGGTGGCGTTTTGACCTGGCGGCCTTGTCCACGCCCATGGCGGAAGTCAGCCATGCCCATGGTTTTCTGTTAGGCAGGATGGCCGATGTCGGCATGCCGCTGCGTGACCAGGTCAGCCTCGCCGCATTGACGGACGATGCGGTGAAGACCAGTGAGATAGAAGGCCAGAGCCTGAATGTGCAGTCGGTACGTTCGTCCATCGCGCGCCGGCTTGGGTTGGACATCGGCGCACTGGCACCGGTGGATCGCCACGTCGACGGCGTGGTGGGCATGGTGCTGGACGCCACCGGCAATTGCCAGGCACCATTGACCCGCGAACGTCTGTTCGGCTGGCATGCCGCACTGTTCCCGACGGGGTACTCCGGTCTCACGCGCATCCGTGTCGGCGGCTGGCGTGACGATGCGACCGCTCCAATGCAAGTCGTATCCGGCCCGGTGGGGCGGCAGCGCCTGCATTTTGAAGCGCCGCCCGCATCGCAACTGGACAAGGAGATGAGCCGCTTGCTTGAGTGGATCGAGACGCCAACCGACGAGCCGCTATTCGTTAAAGCAGGCCTGGCGCATCTGTGGTTCCTCACCATCCATCCATTCGATGACGGCAACGGCAGGATCGCCCGCGCCATCGGCGACCTGTTGCTGGCCCGTGCCGACGGCGGCCGCCAGCGTTTCTAGAGCATTTCCGCGCAGATCCAACGCGAACGCAAAGCCTACTACGCTATTCTTGAACGCACGCAGAAGGGCACCATGGACGTGACAGCATGGTTATTAATGGTTCCTCGACGTGCTGCACCACGCCATCAACCAAGCCCACGCCAGCCTTGACACCGTGTTGACCAAGGCCTGATTCTGGCGTGACTGCTCCGGTATCGCCCTAAACGAGCGCCAAATCAAACTTCTCAACAGATTACTGGACGGCATGGACGGCAAGCTGAGCAGCGCCAAATGGGCCGCCATCGCCAAATGCTCTCCCGACACCGCGCTCCGCGACATCAACGATCTGCTCAAGCAAGGTTTACTACGCAAAACCACCGCCGGCGGTCGTAGCACCGGTTATGAATTAACTCGTCGGGAAGCTCTGTGAGTCCGCTTGCGCCCCAAAGCGGAAGTTGACGAATCTAAGATTTCTGGGGGCCTCGAAAAACCGGCCCGGCCGTGGCATGATGTCAGCGCATCAACCTTGACGACTCTGCCATGATGAAACCCAACCTTTTTGCTGCGCAGGAGCGCGAAGCCAAGCTGACGAAGCTGGGCG
>NZ_WWCP01000079.1 GCF_009857505.1 Duganella lactea | reverse complement strand
TGCAGCGCGTCGGCGTCGGCGGCCGGCGCCCAGATGCTGTCGCGCGGTGCGACCTCGGCCACCGCGTCCTCCAGCGGCAGGTTGGCGCGGCCGATCAGCTCGCGCGCATAGTGGCGCGCGTAGCGCAGCAGCGCGCCGTCGCGGCGCACTGGCTCGACCCGCATGCCGGCCGGCGGCGCTTGCAGCAGCGCCAGCAGCAGGGCGCGATGCGAGGCCGGATCGGCGTCGCCGGGGGCGATATCGACCAGCAGTTGCGGTAGCCCCGGCACCACGGTGTTGGCCGCCAGCGCGTCGGCCACCAGCACCCAGTCCTGCGCGCTCGGCGCGAAGGCGGCGTCGGTGGCGTGCAGCGCCTTGGCCAGCGTGGCGTAGTGGGCGCTCGGACTGGTGGCGGCGAAATGCTCGATCGCCTCGTGGTAGGCGGCGCCGACGTTGGACGGATGATGGACGCGGCGCATGAACTCGACGCCGTTGTCGATCAGGCGCTGCGCCAGGCCGGCCTCGTCGCGCACGCGCAGCATGGCCGCGCTCAGTTCCGCGTCGGTGAACAAATCGGGCAGCTTGAGCACCACGTGGTCCGGCACCTCTGCGGCTGAGCCGTGGGCGTTGATGATGGTCGGCAGACGGTAGGCCAGGCTGTCGAGGATGGTGCCGGAAGTCTCTCCGCGCGAACGTGTGCGCAGCTGCACCGCGCAGTCGGCCGCCGCCAGGTAGGTGCGGAACCGTTCCATTGAGACGAAGCCGGTGATTTTGATGTTGCGCTGGCCGGCCAGGCGCGCCGCCAGCGCGTTGCCGAACGGGCCGACATGGTTTTCACCGACAAACACCAGGTGGCAGCGGCGGTTGCCGGCCAGCTCGGAGTTGATCCAGGCTTCCAGGATGCGCTCGTTGCACTTGGTGACCGCCAGCAGGCCGAACGAGCACACCAGGAAGTCGTCGTCGTCCAGGCCCAGCGCGGTGCGCGCGCTGGCGCGGTCCAGCGGGCCGGGCAGGGCGCGCAGCAGCGGGATGTAGCGCCATTCGGCCGCCTTGCCGGCGCCGTACCAGCGCTCGGCCAGCTGCTGCGAGTAGCGCGAGTGGACGATGATGCCGGCCGCGTGGTCCAGCACCGGGCGGTTGCACGGGTAGTGGTAGTAGGACGCCTCGCGGCCCTCGGCCAGCTCGTGGATCAGCGCGGCGTAGCCGTGCGACTCGTACAGGATGCGGGCGTAGGCGTCCGGTTCGCGGTTGAGCGAGGACAGGTAGTGCACCGCTCCGCTCAGGTAGAAATCGTGCAGCACCACCACGCCCGGGTAACGCTGCATCAGGTCGAACATATGGACGTGGAATCCGGAATTGCCGAACTGGTACAACACGCGGTCGTAGCGACCGGCGTTGGCCTCGAACCAGTCGACGCTGCGCACCGGGAAGTTGGCCAGCATCCAACGATCGCTGACTTCCGGCTGGGCGACGATCAGTTCGATCTCGTAGTAGCGCGCCAGTTCCGGCAGCAGCTCGGCGCTCTGGTCGGCCACGCCGGTGCGCTCCGGCGGCAGCGGTGAGAAATACGCTAGCCGCGGGCGCGCGGCGGCGGCCGGTGCCGCGCTGTTGGCCGGTAGCGCCGCGCCCACCGCCACCAGCGCACGCTGGCCGGCGCGGCGCCGCTCGTGTACCTGCTCGAAGGCGGTCAGCGCCTTTTGCGCGCTGGCGTCCCACGAGAACAGCTTGGACTGCTCCAAGCCGTGTGCGCGCAGCGCAGCGCCGAACGCCGGCGTGCTGAGCACCTCGGCCATCTTGGCGCTGATCTGGCTGACCTGGTTGGGATCGAACAGGGCGTCGGCGCGCCCGATCACCTCGGGAATGCTGCTGTTGTTGGAACCGATCACTGGCACGCCGCATGACATCGCCTCTAGCGCGGGCAGGCCGAAGCCCTCCTGCAGCGACGGGAAGACGAACAAGTCGGTCAGGTTGTAAAGCGACACCAGGTCGTCGTCGGGCACGAAGCCGGTCAGCACCAGGTCGCCCTTGGGGACCTGGAACTTGCTGGCCAGGTTCTGCAGTCGTAGGCGGTCGTGCTCGGGAATGCTGCACACCACCGCCAACTGGTGGCCCGCGCGCAGAGTGGCCGGCAGGGCGGCGTAGGCCTCGATCAGGCCCTCGATGTTCTTGCGGTAGTCGATGCCGCCGGTGTACATGATGAAATTGCGTGTCAGGCCGTAGCGCTGGCGCAGCGCCAGTTCGGCCTCGGCGCTCAGCGCGCGCGGCATGAAGATGGCGTCCACCGCCGACGAGATGTTGGCCACCTGCTGCTCGGGCAATTGCAGCGCATCCATCGCCTCCAGCTTGGAGTAGCCGGAGATGGCCAGCAGCAGCTCGGCGTTCTTCAGGCTTTGCAGCTTGCGGTAGTACCAGTTGGCCACGTGCGGGTCGGTCAGATAGGTTTCCTTGCGGATCAGCGGAATCAGGTCGTACAGCGTGACCGCGTTGTCGTACTGGCCGCGGCTGTGCAGCACCGACACGCAGGCATCCTCGCCCAGGCCCTCGAACAGGCTGGAGATGTGTACCACGTCCGGCTTCAGGCTGGCCAGGAAATGCTCGCGCAACTGCTCGGCGGCGCGCAGGCGCCAGCTGTTCTGCACCTGGTGTTCCCAGATCTGCGGCGGCAGGTCGTAGGCGTGGATGCGGTCTTGCGGCAGCAGCCCGTCCAGCGTGCCGCGCAGCGTGGCGACGCTGTCGGCGAAGCGGTTGTTGAGCGCGATGTGCAGCTCGTGGTCGCCGGCGCGGCGCAGCATCGCTTGCAGCAGCGCCATCGAGTAGCGGCCGATGCCGCGGTGTGTGCTGGAGCCCTGACAGGCTTGCAGGTCAATTACGATACGCATAGAAGATGATGATCAGGAGTGGGCGCGGCGGCGCAGATCGTCGAACAGGCGGCGGGCGGTGTCGGGCAGGTGGCTGGTGTCGACCGCCACGGCGACCGCTGCCGGCGCGTCGGCGGGGGCGACTTGCGGGGCCGGGCCGTTGCTCTGGCTGAGCTTGAGGCGCAGGTGCAGCTGGCGCGCCAGCGGCACCAGGAACGGCAGGCGCGCGATATTGCGGCGCAGGAAAAATGACAGCGCCGGGCGCCGGTTCACATAGCGGAAGCCGGCCCCCAGCAGGCCCTTGACGCGCCGCACCAGGGCGCCGCGCGCGCGGCCCGGGAAGCGCCGCACATAGCGCTGCAGGCGCTGGCGGAAATGGTTGGCCTCGCGCAGCGGCCGCGTCAGGCGCCACGAGACGCTGTGCACCATGCCGTGCACCGTGGCCTCGGCCTGATCGGCGGCGGCGGCGCGCGCGTACAAATCCGGCAATTGCTGTTCGGCCTGCTCAGCGCGGGCCTGCTGCTCGGCGCGCTGCGCCTCCAGCCGTTCCAGTTGCGCGAGGCGTTCGGCCAGTTGTCGCTCGGCCTGTTCAGCGCGCGCGCTCAGCGGCGGCAGTTGTTGCTCCGCCAGCACGGCGCGTGCGTTCTCGGCCTGCAGGCGCTGGTCCAGCAGCGCGTGCTGCTCCAGGTAGTGCTGGCGGTCGTGTTCGAGGCTGGCGGCTTGTTGCTCCACCACGCCGAGCACCCGTTGCAGCTCGGCGTCGAGGGTGTCGGCGCGGGTCTGCACCGTTTCGTACAGCGCGTACTTCTGCTTCCACTCGGTGACATGGTCCTGTGCCCACTGGCGCGAGGTGGCGGCCTCGGTCTCGGCGGCCGTGGTGCGGCGGCGCCATTCGTCCAGCGGATGGCTGTACGGATGGTCTTCGCATAGGCGGAAGTCGTCGGCCGGGTGCGGTGGCTGGCGCAGCGCGGCGGCCAGCGCGCGCTGGTGCGGCGCGACAAGATACTGTTTCCAGCCGTCCTCGTAGGCCAGCGTGTAGCCGGCCGCAGTCAGCGCCGCCGGTGCCGGACCGGCGGCCAGCACCACGATCCACGGCGCCCAGCGCGCCAGGTCGCAGCCGGCCAGCGCCGCCAGCGCCTCGGCGTGACTGCCGCCGCAATGCAGGAAGTGCAGCGCGCCGTCCAGATGCTCCTCGGCCACCTGGTCGAGCGTGACCTGGGCCACCTCGGTGCGCAGCAGCGCCTGGCCGGCGGCGCGCAGCGCCGCGGCCGCAGCCGGCG
>NZ_WWCP01000078.1 GCF_009857505.1 Duganella lactea | reverse complement strand
AAGCGGTGATCAGTGCTGTCGTTCACAAACTGACGCATCTGATTTACGGTGTCATCCGTACTGGCAAGCCTTTCGACCCCAAATACTTATCGAAAAAGCTTGCCATTCAAGACGGTATCTGACACCCGTTTTTCTTCAGACCAGCACCAGGTTATCCCGATGGATCAGCTCTTTGCCTTCGACGAAGCCGAGGATGGCTTCGATTTCGCTGGAGGGCTTGCGCATGATGCGGCGCGTTTCAGCGCTGGTGTAGTTGGACAGGCCGCGCGCCACCGGCGCGCCGGTTTCGTTGACGCAGGTGATGACCGCGCCACGTCCGAATTCGCCCTGCACTTCCACCACGCCGATCGGCAGCAGCGACTTGCCTTCGCCAGTCAGCTTCTGCACCGCGCCGGCGTCCAGCACCACCTGGCCCGCCGTGTGCAAGTGATCGGCCATCCACTGCTTGCGCGCCGTCAGGTGGCCGGTCTGCGCCGCCAGTTCGGTGCCGATCGCTTCGCCGCTGGCCAGACGCGCCAGCACGTCGTGCTCGCGGCCATAGGCGATGACGGTGTGGGCGCCGGATTTGGCGGCGCGCTTGGCGGCCAGGATCTTGGTCAGCATGCCGCCGCGTCCCAGGCTGCTGCCGGCGCCGCCGGCCATCGCCTCCAGCGCCGCATCACCGGCGCGGCCATGCTGGATCAGCACCGCCGACGGGTCCTTGCGCGGATCGGCGCTGTACAGGCCTTGCTGGTCGGTCAGGATGATCAGCGCGTCGGCCTCGATCAGGTTGGCGACCAGCGCGCCCAGCGTGTCGTTGTCGCCGAATTTGATTTCATCGGTGACCACCGTGTCGTTCTCGTTGATGATCGGGACCACGCCCAGCCGCAGCAAGGTGGTCAGCGTCGAGCGCGCGTTCAGATAACGTTCACGATCGGCCAGGTCGGCGTGCGTCAACAACACCTGCGCGGTACCCAGCTGGTGCGCGCGGAAGCTGGTCTCGTAGATCTGCGCCAGGCCCATCTGGCCGACGGCGGCGCAGGCCTGCAATTCGTGGATATCGGTCGGCCGCTGCTCGAAGCCCAGGCGCAGCATGCCTTCAGCAATCGCGCCGGACGACACCAGCACCACCTGCTTGCCCAGCGCGCGCAGGCCGGCGATCTGCGCGGCCCAGCGCGCGATGGCGGCGTGATCGAGTCCGCGCCCGTCATTGGTGACCAGTGACGATCCAACCTTGATGATGATGCGGTTTGCTTTTTGTATGACGGAATTCATAAGGCGACAATCTCAAAACAAGCGAAAAAAAGGCTGCTGTATTTTGGCGGGCGGATTGCCCTGCTTTGCCGCGAACAGTCGCCGGCTCCGGGATGGGGAGGCGGCGCCGAGTGGGAAAGGCATAATCAGCTGATAACTGATTATGCCGGTGATGCAGAGGATTAGTCGAGGATTTTGAAGCGCGGATCGTCCGGATCAATCGACGAAATACCGCGCGCCTCTTCGGTCATGTGGGTTTCTTCCGCGCGCTGCTCGACGTGGCGGGTTTGTTCCAGGTGCTTCTGGATGGCGTTGACCAACTCCTGCGTGCCGTCGTGGCTCAGCGCGGAGATTTCGAACACCGGGCCTTTGAAGCCGAACTTCTTGATGAAGTCCTTGACCTTCTTGGCGCGCTCTTCTTCCGGCACCATATCCAGCTTGTTCAGCACCAGCCAGCGCGGCTTGTCGACCAGCTCTTCGTCGTACTTCTTCAGCTCATTGACCAGCGCCTTGGCTTCCTTGACCGGATCAACGGTGGCCTCGAACGGCGCCAGGTCGACGATGTGCAGCAGCAGGCCGGTGCGCGACAGATGGCGCAGGAACTGGTGCCCCAGGCCCGCGCCTTCGGCGGCGCCTTCGATCAGGCCGGGAATGTCGGCGATCACAAAGCTCTTCTCGTGCGACACGCGCACCACGCCCAGGTTCGGGTGCAGGGTGGTGAACGGGTAGTCGGCGATCTTCGGCCGCGCGTTCGACACGGCGGTGATGAAGGTCGACTTGCCGGCGTTCGGCATGCCCAGCAGGCCCACATCGGCCAGCACCTTCAGTTCCAGGCGCAGCGTGCGGTGCTCGCCTTCCTTGCCCGGCGTCTTTTGACGCGGCGCGCGGTTGGTCGAGGTCTTGAAGTGGATGTTGCCCCAGCCGCCCTCGCCGCCCTTGGCCAGCAGTTCCTGCTGACCGTGCTCGCTGAGGTCGGCCAGAATTTCGCCGCTGACGTCATCGATGATCAGGGTGCCCAGCGGCATGCGCAGGAACATGTCATCGGCGCCGCGGCCATAGCAGTCGGCGCCACGGCCGGCTTCGCCGTTGCCGGCGCGGTGCACTTTGGAGAAGCGGAAATCGACCAAGGTATTGATGTTACGGTCCGCTATGGCCCAGATCGAGCCACCCTTGCCGCCGTCGCCGCCGTCAGGGCCGCCGAACGGGCGGAATTTTTCACGGCAAAACGACGAGCAGCCATTGCCGCCGTCACCACCGATTACTTCAATTTTTGCTTCGTCGATAAACTTCATGATGTACCGCCATAAAACTAAAAGGCTCTACCTATGGGCAGAGCCTTTCGATTGAAGGCTTGCGCCTTACAAAACGGCCCCATCAAGGGGCCGGAGCGTAAATTACGCTGCTGCTACTACGGTGACGAACTGTTTCGAGCCTTCACCTTTTTTGACGAACTTAACCACGCCGTCCACCAGAGCGAACAGGGTGTGGTCTTTGCCGGTGCCTACGCCTTCACCAGCGCGCACCGGGGTGCCGCGTTGACGAATGATGATGCCGCCAGCATTGATCGTTTGACCGCCGTAAACCTTAACGCCCAGGCGTTTTGATTCCGAGTCACGACCATTTCGCGTTGTGCCGCCGCCTTTTTTGTGTGCCATGCTAAAGCTCCTTGGATACTAAAAAGTGTCGATACGCGATTAGGCGTTGATCGAAACAACTTGGATTTCGGTGTAGTTCTGACGGTGACCCTGATGCTTCTGGTAGTGCTTACGACGACGCATCTTGAAGATCGTCACTTTTTCGTGACGGCCGTGGGAAACAACGGTGACCAGAACCTTCGCACCTTCAACCAGCGGAGCACCAAATTTGATGCTGTCGCCCGCGCCAACGGCGAGGACTTGGTCAATGGTGATTTCGGAACCAATGTCTGCCGGTATCTGTTCTACTTTAAGTTTTTCGCCAGCGACAACTTTATACTGTTTGCCACCGGTTTTTATGACCGCGTACATGATTTGAAACCTCTCAAATGTTTATAAAAATCCACCGGGGAAACCGGGGAACCGCAGATTATACACAGGAACCATTTTTGCGTCAAAAACTATTCACAAATGGCGGAGGGCGTGGTATGTCAAACAATTTTGCCGCGCGGCGGGCGCGGCCGGCGACAAGATAAGTACGGCAAACGGGGGGTGACGCCCCTGTGCGCGGGGGCATGGCGTATAATTCCGCCACCATTAGTCTAACTGCACAGGTTCGCCTTGTCTGCCGCTACCCAAAACGTTACCCAAAACACCATCATCGAAACCATTGCCGCCGACATGGACGCGGTCAATGCGGTGATCCGCCGGCGCCTGCATTCCGAGGTGTCCCTGGTCAATCAGATCGCCGAATACATCATCAGCGCCGGCGGCAAGCGCATCCGTCCGGTGCTGGTGCTGCTGGTGGCCAACGCCTACAGCTACCGCGGCACGGCGCACCACGAGCTGGCCGCCGTGGTGGAATTCATCCACACCGCCACGCTGCTGCACGACGATGTGGTCGACGAATCGTCGCTGCGCCGCGGGCGCGCCACCGCCAACGCGCTGTTCGGCAACGCCGCCTCGGTGCTGGTGGGCGACTTCCTGTACTCGCGCTCGTTCCAGATGATGGTCGGCCTGAACAATATGCGCGTGATGCAGATCCTGTCGGACGCCACCAACGTCATCGCCGAGGGCGAGGTATTGCAGCTGCTTAACATGCACGATCCAGACGTTAACCAGGAGCGCTACCTGCAGGTGATCCGCTCCAAGACCGCCAAGCTGTTCGAGGCGGCGGCCGAGCTGGGCGCGCTGGTGGCCGGCGCCGACGACACGCAGATCGCCGCCGCCGGCGAATACGGCCGTTCACTGGGCACCGCCTTCCAGTTGATTGACGACGTGCTGGACTACGCCGGCGACGCCAGCGAAATCGGCAAGAACGTCGGCGACGACCTGCGCGAAGGCAAGCCGACGCTGCCACTGATCTACCTGATGGAAAACGGCACGCCGGCGCAGCGCGAACTGGTGCGCTCGTGCATCGAAAATGGCGACGAGCAGCATTTCGACGCCATCCTCGCCGCGATCACCAGCAGCGGCGCGCTGGACTACACGCGCGAGCAGGCGGTGATCGCCGCCCGGCGCGCGTCGGACGCCATCGCCGACCTGCCGGACAGCGTCCACAAGCAATCGCTGCTGCAACTGGCCCACTTCTCGGTCCACCGCAACCACTAAAAACCGGGGTGTCAGATACCGTCTTGAATGGCAAGCTTTTTCGATAAGTATTTGGGGTCGAAAGGCTTGCCAGTACGGATGACACCGTAAATCAGATGCGTCAGTTTGTGAACGACAGCACTGATCACCGCTT
>NZ_WWCP01000077.1 GCF_009857505.1 Duganella lactea | reverse complement strand
ATTTCTACTGAATATTTCTTTGTTGAGCATTTAATGCTTTTTGTTGCAGCATCAAACGCCCACATTTATCGACTGTAAATTTTTAAAGATCTGTTACTGCTTGCTGCGAATCGTTTTGTTCGTCAGCGAAGACGACAAGATTATGCCGGTCGGCATTCATTCCGTCAACCCTCTTTTTTCAACTGCTACAATCTCGTCCTCAAAAACCTCAGCAAAATGCGATGAACAATAAGACGATGGGCCGCAGCGGCTTCAGTTCCAGCTTCGGCGTGTTGACCGCCACGCTCGGCTCCGCGGTTGGTCTCGGTAATATCTGGAAGTTCCCTTCCCTCACCGGCGCCAATGGCGGCGCCGGTTTCCTGTTGATCTATCTGCTGGCCACGCTGATGATTGGCCTGCCGGTGATGATCGCCGAGATCACAATGGGCCGCGCCGCCAAGGCCAACCCGATCACCACGCTGCAACGCCTGGCGCCAAAGAAGAGTCTGCCCTGGTGGCTAATCGGCGCCAGCGGCATGCTGGCCGCCTTCCTGATTCTGTCCTTCTACTCGGAAGTGGTGGCCTGGGTGTTTGCCTATGTGTTCAAGGCGATCGGTGGCAGCATCCTCAGCAGCGACCGCCAGGTGACCGAAGCGGCCTTCGGCGCGCTGATCAGCGATCCGCTGCAGTCGCTGCTGTGGCAATGGGGCGTGCTGATCCTGATCGGCGGCATTCTGCTGATGGGCGTCACCAAGGGCATCGAAGGCATCACCAAGAAACTGATGCCGGTGCTGTTCCTGCTGTTGCTGGTGCTGTGCGCGGTCAGCCTGACGCTCCCCAAGGTGGCGGAAGGCATCGCCTTCCTGTTCAAGCCGGACTTCAACAAGATCACGGCGGGCGTGGTCCTGACCGCCATGGGTCTGGCCTTCTTCAAACTGTCGCTGGGCATGGGCACGATGATGACCTACGGCTCCTACTTCCGCGACGATCAGAACATTCCCGCCACCACCATGCGCGTGATGCTGGCCGACCTGTTTGTCTCCATGCTGGCCGGCATCGCCATCTTCCCGGCGGTGTTCAGTTTCGGCTTTGAGCCGTCGGCCGGGCCGTCACTGGTGTTCATCACGATTCCGGCGGTGTTCTCGCAAATTCCCGGCGGCCACCTGCTGATGATCGCCTTCTTTGCGCTGGCCGCCGTGGCCGCCACCGGCGCCATGCTGTCGATGATGGAGGTGCCAGTGGTGATCCTGCACGAACGCTTCGGCCTGAGCCGCACCAGGGCGACCGTGCTGACCATCGCCATGCTGATCGTGCTGGGCTCCAGCTGCGCGCTGACCAACAATGTGCTGGCCGACTTCAAACTGTTCGGCATGAATATGTTCGACCTGTTCGACTTTGCCTCGTCCAACGTGCTGCTGCCACTGGGTGGCATTTCGCTAGCCTTGTTTGTGGGCTGGGTGTGGGGTCGCGACAACTTCCAGCGCGCGCTGTCCAACCAGGGAGCGCTGCGCAACGCCACTGTGACGGGCGTGGTCTTTTTCCTGCTGCGCTACGTGTCGCCGCTGCTGATCCTGGTGGTGATGCTGAAAGGCCTCGGCTTGTTCTGACGCCCGTTATATACTGGCCGCACCGTGTAGAGCTCAGGGTGCGCGATGAACCAAAGCGAGGTCCCCGTGGTGCCGATGCCGACGATCCTGATCGTCGACGATTCGCCGTCCTACCTCACCGCCCTGCTGGACCGGCTGGAACGGCACGGCTTCCTGATCGTGCTGGCGCAAACCGCGGCCGAGGGTCTGATGCGCGCCGAGTTCGCCGAGCCGGACCTGATCCTGCTCGATGTGGTCATGCCCGATATCGATGGCTTTGAAACCTGCCGCCGCCTCAAGGCCGGCAAGCGGACCAAGGATGTGCCGGTCATCTTCATGACCGGCCTTACCGATCCCAAACAGAAAGTCACCGGCTTCGACGCCGGCGGTGTCGACTACATCACCAAGCCCTTCCAGATTGAGGAAGTGCTGGCCCGCGTCAACACCCATCTGGCGCTGCGCCGCGCCACCCGCGAACTGCAGGACATGGTGGCCACGCTGGATCGCGCGCGCGAAGATCTGGTGCGCAATGAAAAGCTGGCCGGGCTGGGCGCGCTGGTGGCCGGCATCGCGCACGAACTGAACACGCCGATCGGCAACAGCCTGATGGCCTCCACCACGTTCGAGATGCAGACCGACGACATCCATCACCATATGACCGGCGAAGGCGGCGTCACGCGCAAGGAATTTGAAAAATATATCGAGAACGCGCGGCTGTCGGTCGACATCCTGAGTCGCAACCTGCACCGCGCGGCCGACATCGTCACCAACTTCAAGCAGGTGGCGGTCGACCAGACCAGCTCGCAGCGGCGCAGCTTTTTGCTGGAGGAAGTCATCGCCGCCAACCTGCTGACCTTGCAGCCGACCATTAAGCGCACGCCGTTCGTGATCGAGCGGCGGGTGCCGCCGGATCTGATGATGGACAGCTATCCAGGCCCGCTGGGCCAGGTGGTGACCAACCTGATCAACAACGCCATCCTGCACGGCTATGAGGGGCGCTGTGAAGGCCTGATTGCGGTGACCGCGCAACTGTCGGCGCAGGGATGGGTAACGCTGAGCGTGGAGGACCATGGCGTCGGCATACCGCGCGCAGACCTCCAGCGCATCTTCGATCCTTTCTTCACCACCAAGCTGGGAGTGGGCGGTTCGGGACTGGGACTGCACATCGTGCACAACATCGTCACCGAGATACTCGGTGGCCGCATCGACGTCAGCAGCGAAGTGGGCGGAGGCACCCGCATCACGCTGACCTTGCCGATGTCGGCACCGCTCAGGTAAGGCTTACTCCTGCGACCAGATCGCCAGTGCGCCTTCGGTCACGCCGGTCTTCTGGTTGCCCAGGTGCTGGACGATGACGTAGCCCGTGCTTTGATCGGCGCGCTGGTAGCGGTAGGCCGAGAACACCAGGAATTTGCCCGTCGACAGATCCGGCAGTACCTGGCCATTGAGCAGCCGCGTCACCACAACGGGATTGAGCGTCAGCACGCCCGAACCGCTCGGGAAGGTGCCGTTACCCTGGGCATCAAACGAGATGGATTTCAGATTGCTGCCGCCCTTGACGCAATTCTCGCGATAGACAGTGAAAGTCTGGTTCGCCAGCGCGGCAGCGTCCACCAGCTGGGTGGCTGAGCGAGCCACCAGCACGTCGGTCGATTTGCTCGCGCTGCCATCCGGCGTGGCGACGCTCTGGCACAACATGCTGACCGCCGGCAGAGTGCCGCCGCCGATACCGGCGCTGGCGATCACCGGCGCGTCATAGATAAAGTCGGTGCCGACACGAGAAAATCCGATGGTCTGGCTTTGCTGGCCAAAGCTCAATTTACCACTTGAGGCTGGCTGCGCGACACCGCCAACGCCGTAGGTATAGTTGGCGGCATACAGCGGCGCGTTGCCGGTGACGTCCTGCAAATAATGATAGCCCGCATAGTAGGACACCGCCGGGAATGGCCCAGGGATGTCCTCCATCGTTGCGATGAATGCGTCGATCTCGGCACGGAAAGCCGCCATGTCGGTGCCAGCCGTGATCGTCGATAGCAGGGTGCGGACGGCGCTATTAACGCGAGCGCCGTCATAAGCGAGAATTTTTCCTGACGTGTCGAGCAGCGAAGTAAATAAGGTCGCCGCCTCGATTTTTTTGGCCACGACCACCGCATCATCATTCTGCGCGCCGCCGACGATGCTCAGCACCACCTGCGCCGGCATCAGCTGCTTGCTATCCAGCAGGCTGGACCAGAACTCGATGCCTGCCGCCTCGGCATTGCGATTAAAGGCATTCAGGTACAGAGCATTGATAAACGACGCATGATTGTTCACGTACAGATCGCCAAACTCTTGGCTGGCGGCAAAGGCATCCAGCGTGGTGCGCAGTTCGGCGTTGTTGGCATAGGCGGCAATCAGTTCGGGCGCGGTCAGCGGCAGATTGCGCTCACTGAAAATCTTACTCCAGAATTGCAGCCCTAGGGCGTCTGCTGGACGGCCGAAGAAGCCGATGTAAATGCTTTGCAGCAGCCGCGTGTATTCCGACGGCGCATGCTCGGCACCCTGTACGGTCAGGGCCATGGTCTTGGTTCGCGGTGTGGTGGACGCAGTGTCGGAACCGCCGCAGGCAGTCAGCAGCACGGCCAGGGAGGCCGCTGGAATCCAGATCTTCATGATGCTTCCTCAAATTAGAAAGAAGCAAATAATACCTTTTTTATAACTTCGTGGAAATAAAAAAAGCCCGCACAGGATGCTGAGCGGGCTTTTTTATGAATAACTAGCTTGACGATAACCTACTTTCACACTGGTTGCAGCACTATCATCGGCGTAGAGTCGTTTCACGGTCCTGTTCGGGATGGGAAGGGGTGGGACCGACTTACTATGGTCATCAAGCTTTAACTTGTACTAGCATTCACGTTTTTCTCCGTGAAGCCATGAAATCTGGAAGACAGTATTATAAACGATTTATACCGTTTATCAAGTAATTGTTTTAGGTAATGAAGTGTATCAACGAACGTTTCAACGTACTTCTTATTCGATATAACCTGCTAAGGTTATAGGGACAAGCCGTACGGGCAATTAGTATCAGTTAGCTTAATGCATTACTGCACTTCCACACCTGACCTATCAACGTCCTGGTCTCGAACGACCCTTCAAAGAGCTCAAGGCTCTGGGAA
>NZ_WWCP01000076.1 GCF_009857505.1 Duganella lactea | reverse complement strand
ATGAGAAAAACATCCATCGAAGCGCCGCCCGATCTTCTTAGGGCCGTTCAGCGCTGGTCCGAGGCGGTCGACTCCGACACGCGAGACGTCATGGCGGTTAGCTTTGAGGTCGCGACGGGCAGCCGGGACCGCGCATTCGTGCACAGGCACCGGAAATCCCAGCTGATGTATACGGTGAAAGGCATGCTGTATTGCACGACCGGGGAAAAGGTCTGGTCCGTTCCGTCAGGTTGCGCGATTTGGATACCCGGGTGGCAGTATCACGGCGTGTTCGCATCGGGCGAGACGAAGTGCCATAGCATTTACCTCGAACCGGGCAAGAATGTCGCGCTTCCCGGACATTGCTGCACGGTTTCGGTCTGCGCGCTGCTGGGGGAGCTGATAAAGCGCGCTTGTACGCAGCAGCGGGCGCCTGATGGCGATGGTCCGGAGTCACGTGTTTTAGGCGTACTGCTCGACGAAATCGCGAGGGCTCCGGTGGAAGATCTGCAGCTGCCCATGCCCAAGGATTCACGCCTGATGAAGCTCGTTTTGATTTTACTGAACGCCCCGTCCCAGCGGGACGGCACTGAAGCCTGGGCGAAGGCCGCCGCCCTGAGCAAGCGCAGCCTTTCCCGACTGTTCCTAGAAGAGACCGGAATGACGCTTCGGCAGTGGAGGCATAGGCTTCATGCCCTGATTGCTGTTGGACTACTGTCCAATGGGCAAAGCGTCCAGACGGCCGCTTTTGAGTTGGGCTACGCCAATTCCAGCAGCTTCATCAAGATGTTTCGCGGAGTCCTCGGCTACCCTCCCGCGCGATTCGTTGCGAAGAGCCTGAGAGAAGAAGCTGAGCCCGTATTTTTTAGCGAGTAAGCTGGGCGCCTATGCGGCGGGCTCCATTTTCCGATGAGGAAGTGATATCGCACCATACCCAATCCAGCGATCCCGATTGCCATGCTTAGCAACTCGCACTCACGCACGACTCTGCCGCTGCCATTTCCCCATCCCCTCCATAAGTGAGTGCTGGAGACGAGGCCAGCCTTGGCGGAAATTTAATTAATTATCATTGCCGACTTAAATGACCTTCTTTAACTTTACTATCTATGGGTATAGACCGCATACAGTCGCCTGTTTCGAAGCTTTCGTGAGCGCAAAAACTCCCAGCGACGCGAGAAAAGCCTTCAGGAGAGAGTTGGATAGGATGCCTCTGTTGCCTGTCTCGATCAACGCAATCCCCCAAGCAGTTCAAGCCCCGCGGCACTCATCACCATTTAGCCAAGCAACTTGCAAGGCACCCGCGAATGCCGAACCGCCTTAACTGAAAATCACTGAATGTGCAATGCTCGATAAACAAGAAACAATGCTGGCGCAACTGTCAGCCATTCGGGAGCTTTGCATAAAGCTACATGTTTATGACTTCGGAAACGGTTATTCTTAATCGTCGTCATTGCAGCATCTAAAGATGGGTGGCCTGAAGGCAGGCAAGGCCGTTACGTCCTGCCTAGGCAAGTCAAATGAGGCAGGGCTGTTATTCCAGGCGATCTTATCTTTGGGCAAAGGCTAGGCATGTCGGTGGTGGCAAACGGCGTCGAGACGGGAAAACACCTCCAAATATTAAAGAAACTGGGCTGCGATGAGAATCATGGGTATTACGTTGCCCAACTATGCAATCACATGAGATGGCTTAAAAAATGAGACGCCGCTTGGTTTTACCGGGCCAGCAAGCAACACAGAGGATAAATAATTTCGAAACAACAGCCCTACTCATGAAATAAATGAAAGATGGGGAAATCAGTCTTCATATTGAGGGCGCTTAGTCGAACAATATAAGTTAATAGCATTTTTAAATATTAGAGGAATAAATGGCTAAAATTCAGATCCCACATTACCTCCTACCTAAACTGGGTTCCGACGCACACTCCGGATTCTGCTTGGTAACTGTTGAATTGTTGGATGGTAGGATATTTTCCAATTTGGTTGTAAAAGACGGGATTTACATCACGGGGCGAAGAACGGACGTCGGCGGCGAGGGGGCATTACCCTTTTCAAGCGGTGAAATTTGCGACATTCAACGATGCGCCTTTGTTTTTTAGACATGTATCTAGCAATTCAATGCCGGTGCTATACATGACTTGGGCAGGTCCTCAAAAATAATGGGCAACTAGGCGTAGCAGAAAAAATATTCGCAATGGTTCTTTTTTTTTCGCATTGAAAAGCCCGATTGCTCCGACCGGCCGAAAAATTTTCTTAATTTATTCCACTGCAGCTTGATATGCTCAATGGTTTCCCACTCTTATTCGCATCCGCTCAAAAAAGGAAAACAGGAGCGTTTCTTTTTATTTGAAATTGCAAATCAACACACCCTTATTCATGCCAGAACATAAGGCAACCTCATCCAAGGCAACATCATGGATGCCATGCTCGGAAATTAGAGATTCAAAAAATACAACAAGGTCTTCGATTGATTAGGCGAGTGCCTTGAGTGATTGGGTAACGTTTATTGAGTCAATAGGCTGCACGTGCATTACCATCGCCATGAAGGAAACGACCTGAAACGCTTAGGAGGCTGAATTTCGAAACGACAACCATACCCCATAATACATACAGAATCTGCAGCTGAGTTTTTTATTTCTCCATTGGGAAATTAAAAATCCCGATGGAATTGAAAAACTCCTATATAAACAATTAATTTTTAGATTGCATTTTTATTCACCAAAAAAAACTCGCTATCCGATCAATATTTCTGCGCCTGCATTAGTGCGGGATCAGCTACCGCTGCGAAAAACAGCAGATATTTTCTAATTATTCAGGGTGCACTAATTATACCAGTGGGGATATATGTTTTTTAATAAATTTAAAGTCAGCACTAGCCTGGTGTTCGGTTTTGGGTTATTACTGATTATTTTAATGATAGTTTCCATCATTAGCATCAGCAAGCTTGCCTCGTTGAATTCTTCGCTTGTGATATGTGTTGATTTTAACGCTGAAGAGGCAAATATCATTTCCAAAGCCTTGGGCGAAGCTCAAAAATCCTCTGCCGCCATGCGGAACCTGATTGTTCTCAGCGACATGCCGAGAATGAAGGTACAGAAAGAAATTTTCGACAGCAGCCTTCAAGCTTATGATATGGCTATATCCGACTTGGAGAAGCTTTTTCAAAGCGATCCCAATACCAGTCCGGAAGAGAAAAATTATCTGATCAAGATCGCGGACATGAAGGCTACGGCTTTGCCCCTAATTAAGAAAGCCGCTGAACTCGGATTTGCCAACGATCCTAGTGCGCCAGATGTTTTGATGGGCGAAACAGGGCCATCGCTTGATAAGTGGGTTAATACATTGATTGAGTTTCGCGAATACGAGAAAAAAATAAGCAATCAAACCGCTAGCGATGCGTATGCGAACTACGAGGCCAGCAGGCTACTAATCATCTCCATTTCAATCGTGGGAATTTTCATATCTATCGCTGCCGGTTATGCTATCACGCAAAGTATTTTGAAACAGTTGGGCGGAGAACCAGCCTATGCAATGACTGTTGCTCAGGAGATCGCGAGCGGCAACCTAAATACCGCGATTGCGGTTCGGGCAGGGGACGGCAGCAGCTTGATGGCCTCCATTAGGCTTATGCGGGATCAACTCGCCGATATCGTCGGGCGCGTGCGAACCGGTACAGATACCATCGCTACAGCTTCGACGCAAATCGCTGCAGGCAACCTCGACCTGTCCTCACGCACCGAGCAACAAGCAAGCTCGCTCGAAGAGACCGCGTCATCGATGGAAGAAATTACCGCCACCGTCAAGCAGAATGCAGACAATGCTCGCCAAGCAAACCAACTTGCCGTGTCGGCATCGGAAGTGGCTCTAAAGGGCGGCGCTGTGGTGGCGCAGGTGGTCGATAAGATGGCGTCGATTAGTCAATCATCCAAAAAAATCGTCGATATCATCGGGGTAATCGATAGCATCGCCTTCCAGACCAATATCCTGGCGCTCAACGCCGCCGTTGAAGCAGCGCGGGCCGGCGAGCAGGGACGAGGTTTTGCCGTAGTTTCCACCGAAGTTCGCAACCTAGCGCACCGTTCCGCCGCCGCCGCCAAGGAAATCAAGATCCTGATAGACGATTCCGTCATCCAGGTGGATGCCGGAGGAAAATTGGTGGACGAAGCAGGCGTAACCATGACCGACATCGTGCATTCCATAACCCGCGTGACCGACATCATGAGCGAAATTGCCTCGGCTAGTCTGGAGCAAAGCACGGGTATCGAACAAGTTAATTCGGCCATTTCTCAAATGGATGAGGTAACCCAGCAGAATGCCGCGCTGGTAGAGGAGGCAGCAGCTGCGGCCAACTCCATGCAAGAGCAGGCCGCAACGTTGTCCCAGATCGTCAGCATTTTCCAGCTGAGGCAACAGACGGCGGCAGGCAGCCACGCGGCAACACCTCTTGCCGAAGTACCATTCTCCCCGCAGACACCAGTGCGGCGCATCGTACTCGTGCCACCTGTGCCTACGCACCCAGTGAAAGAAGTCTCGAAAGCTGACGCGGGAGAGTGGGAGCACTTCTAAGCCCGGTCTGAATCGAGGTTAGTCCAGGATGGTGGGCGCCCATGCCTATTCGGGTCAATTACAGCCAAGCTGTAATCAATTTGCTGCGCCGCCGTGAGTTTCTGTGCTGTTCGTTTGCGCGCAGATTCGACCCGGTATGATTGCCCCGCCTTTTGCACCGCAAGCATTGAAGAGATGCTTTAGGCCTAATGTCGTATGGGTCATCTGGCCAACGCAAAACTATGCCTAAGGTTGGGGCACCATCTCTCGCAAATCAACATGCTGATGCCAAAAAGTGAAATGGTTGCTAAAATGATCAGCAACATCCCAAAGCCGAATTTTAGGCGAGTTCTGACTTTAATTTTATTAAAATACATATTTTACTTATCTTTATAAATATTTTATATTGATTAATTAAATAAAAAATTCCATTACCAATGCGGCGGCCGATCCCGTATTGATATAGCTGAAGCCGTATTGATCAAGTAGCGAATTAAATTAATAAAATCATAGATAACCTGAAAAATCATGATTTATGCAATGATTTCTTCTAACTTCATTGTAATTTTAAATTCATCAATAATAATTCCAACAAAATTAACTATACATATAGCATAGTTTACAATTTGAAACTATGGTTTTCGAATTCACCCTCCTATGCGCTAACGGTCGTTTCCTCCATGAAAAATGGTAATATACGTACAGCCACTTAATTCGACACACTTATGCCAATCACTCAAGGCACTCGCCTAAGCAATCGCAATACCTTATTGGACGTATTAGAATCTCTAATTTCCGAACATAGCGTCCATGACGTTACCTTGGACGAGGTCGCTTTACGTGCTGGCGTAACTAAGGGCGGGTTAATTTATCATTTCAAATCAAAAGAAGCACTCCTCCTTGCTCTTGTTGACCGGATGCGAATACGAGTGGAAAGCCACTGCGTAGATCCAACTGAAGTTGGAAAAAAAACATTAAGAAAATTTTTGACTGATCGAATAAATTACGCATTTTCAATGCAACAAAAAGAAAAAAGAACTATGGCTAATCTTTTGGTTGTAACGTCTAGTTACCCCTCATTGTTAGGACCTGTAAAGGTCATGTATCACAGCGGTATTGAAGCATTAGAGGGAGCAAGCGAGCAAGCTGGACTTTTACTGTCAGTATGGACCGCGCTAGATGGATTTGTTCTCTTAGAGATGCTTAACCTGCACCACTTCTCTGAGTTAGAGAAGAAAGAGATGAAGGCAGCACTTCTTAATCTGGTAAGTCAGCGATTATGTGAAAAATAATTTCAACTTTTAATTTATATTTCATATAAAAATTTAAGCTTAAAATCAATATTAATTTTTGAATATAATTAGTCCGGTCTGAATAATTCAAAATCCGAAGCGTCGCTGTAGGGGGCCTCGAAAAACCGGCCCGGCCGTGGCATGATGTCAGCGCATCAACCTTGACGACTCTGCCATGATGAAACCCAACCTTTTTGCTGCGCAGGAGCGCGAAGCCAAGCTGACGAAGCTGG
>NZ_WWCP01000075.1 GCF_009857505.1 Duganella lactea | reverse complement strand
CCGCGCTGGAAGCCGCGCGCGCCGCATCGCGTCCGGGTACGCGCTCGTCGGCGCCGGCCGCCCCGGCGCCAGCGACCGCCGCGCCAAGCGCTCCCGCAGCACCGGCTCCAATGGCGTCCACGCCAGCCGCACCACCGCCGGCCGCCGCGCCGACTGCGCCCAAGGCCGCGTACACGCCGCCTGACGCCACCGCGATGACGCCGGCCCCGGCGCCGCAGATGGCCGCCCGCCCGGCGCCATGGGAAGACATGCCGCCCGCCGCGGCCACGGGCGGCGATACCGCCGTGCTGGAAGCGCCGGTGCGCCAAGCCGCGCCACAGCAGGCCGCATCGGCTCCGCAAGCCCGGCAGCCTGCCGCCGAGGAAGACGACCTGCCGCCGTGGGTCACCGAATTCTCCGACGACAGCGCGGTCGCCGCGTCCTCGTCGCATCCTTACGCGCCAGCGCCGTCGGCGCCGCAGGGCGCTGGCCAGGCGGATGACCCGCAAGCGATCGTCATGCCGGTCCGCGCCGCGCCGGCGCCGGCCAAGGCTCCTTACGAATACGTCATCACCCCGGTGACCGAGCTGCACTGGGACGGCAACTGGCCGGCCGTCGCCGCCGCGCTGCCGTTGCGCGGCACCGCCCAGCAGTTGGCCATGCAAGCCGAGCTGGTCCGCTGCGGCATCGAAGGCAACGCCGCCGTGTTCACGCTGCGCGTGCCGATCGAAACCTGGCGCACCCCTGGCAACATCGACAAGCTGACCGCCGCGCTGAGCGAGCGCTTCGGCCGTCCGGTGCGCGTTGACAGTGAACTGGGCCCCGTCTGGTACACCGCCAGCGCCGAGGCGCAAGCCTACCGCGCTGCCTGCCAGCGCGCGGCCGAGGAAACCGTCGCCAACGATCCTTTCGTGAACAGCCTGATCCGTGAACTGGACGCCTGGGTGGTCCCAAGCTCCATCGTGCCGCCGCAAACCGGCGCGCCAGCGGCCGCCTGATCACTTCTTTAACCTATCCCTACGGAGAATTTCACCATGATGAAGAACCAACTGGCCGGCCTGATGAAACAAGCCCAGGCAATGCAGGACAATATGAAAAAGGCCCAGGAATCGCTGGCCCTGATCGAGGTTGAAGGCCAATCGGGCGCCGGCCTGGTCAAGGTCGTCATGACCTGCAAGAACGACGTCAAGCGCGTGTCGATCGACCCGTCGCTGCTGGCCGATGACAAGGACATGCTGGAAGACCTGGTGGCCGCCGCCTTCAACGACGCCGTGCGCAAGGCCGAGGCCACCGCCGCCGAAAAAATGGGCGGCCTGACCTCCGGCATGAATCTGCCGGCCGGCTTCAAGATGCCTTTCTAAGGACGCATGTCCAAGTCGCTGGAATTCCTGACCGAGGCCTTGCGCCGGCTGCCCGGCGTCGGGCCGAAGTCGGCGCAGCGCATGGCGTTCCACCTGCTGCAGCATGACCGCGAAGGCGCGGACATGCTGTCGCGCGCGCTGCATCAGGCGGTCAACGCCGTGCACCACTGCGCGCTGTGCAATACCTTCACCGAAGAAGACGTCTGCGACATGTGCGGCGACGAGCAGCGCGATCGCCGCCTGCTGTGCGTGGTCGAGACGCCCGCCGATCAGCTGATGATCGAGCAGACGCTGACCTACAAGGGCCTGTACTTCGTGCTGATGGGCCGGCTGTCGCCGCTGGACGGCATCGGTCCGAAAGACATCCATTTTGACAAGCTGGTGGCGCGCGCCGCCGACGGGCTGGTCACCGAGGTGGTGCTGGCCACCAATTTCACCAACGAAGGCGAGGCTACCGCGCACTACCTCAGCGAGATGCTGAAGGCGCGCGGCCTGCGCGTGAGCCGGCTGGCGCGCGGCGTGCCGGTCGGCGGCGAGCTTGAATATGTGGACGCGGGGACCATCGCCCGCGCCATGCTGGATCGAAGGACAACATGACTGCGACGAACAACGCCGGCCCGCTGGCTGGCATCAAGGTACTGGAACTGGGCACGCTGATCGCGGGCCCTTTTTGTGCGCGTATGCTGGCGGAGTTCGGCGCGGAAGTGATCAAGATCGAGTCGCCCGACGGCGGCGATCCGATCCGCAAATGGCGGGTGCTGAAGGATGGCACGTCGCTGTGGTGGTCGGTGCAGTCGCGCAATAAAAAATCGCTGACGCTGAACATGAAGCACGCGCAAGGCCGCGAGATCGCGCGCAAGCTGGCACTGGAGGCGGACATCATCATCGAGAACTACCGTCCCGGCGTGCTGGAAAAGTGGGAGCTCGGCTACGAACAGTTGAAGGCGCTCGATCCATCGACCATCATGGTGCGCCTGTCCGGTTTCGGCCAGACCGGGCCGATGAAGGATCTGCCGGGCTTTGGCGCCATCGGCGAATCAATGGGCGGCCTGCGCTATGTGTCCGGCCACGCCGACCGGCCGCCGGTGCGGGTGGGCGTGTCGATCGGCGACTCGGTGGCGGCGCTGCACGGCGTGATCGGCGCCATGATGGCGCTGCGGCACCGCGACGCCACCGGCGGCAAGCACCAAGGCGCGGGCCAGATGGTGGACGTGGCCTTGTACGAATCGGTGTTCAACCTGATGGAATCGCTGGTGCCGGAGTTCGACCACGCGGGCGTGGTGCGCGAGCGTACCGGCGGCGCGCTGCCGGGCATCGTGCCGTCGAATACCTACACCACCAAGGAGGGCGAGAACATCGTCATCGCCGGCAATGGCGACGCCATCTTCAAGCGGCTGATGCTGGCGATGGGCCGCATCGACCTGGCCGGCAACCCCGAGCTGGAGCACAACGACGGCCGCGTCAGGCACACGCGGCAGATCGACGACGCCATCCAGGCCTGGTGCGATACGCAGACCATCGACGGCGCGCTGGCGGTGCTGCAGGCGGCCGACGTCCCGGCCGGTAAAATCTACTCGGTGCGCGACATGATGACCGATCCGCAGTTTTTGGCGCGCGAGATGTTCGAGCAGCATCAGTTCGCCGATGGCTCGCCGGTCAAGCTGCCAGCCATCTCGCCGAAACTGTCGGCCACGCCGGGCCACACCAAATGGCTCGGCCCGACGCTCGGCCAGCACAACGACGAAGTGCTGCGATCGCTCGGCTACAGCGCCGACGCCATCGCCGCCATGAAGCGGGACGGCGTGCTGTGAATGACGAGCAGAGGCGACCCGTGGCTAATCCGGCACTGCAGAAATTCTCTGTTGACGCTTGATTGCAAGGATGCTCAGCGATGCCGATGAGAATGTCATGTTGCTCCCATTCCAGCGCAACGATGTCGGCGGACTTTTCATCCTCGGATAGAACTGCGAAATCGAGTGCCATGATCTCTCCTTATGGCAAGCCAGGAAACATATTGAGCAGATCGCCGTTAAGCCGGGTAACGACGGTGACAACGGCGGTTTGTTTTTGGCTGCGCCGGTCTATGCCCACCATGCCCGACGTCAAAAATGCGCACCAAGTGTTTTCTCATCATCTTATTGGGGGGATGCTGAGTTGCTTGATTGATTAATTGGACCAAGTCTTCGCTGGTGTTAAATTTACTCTTGTTTGCGTGGGTCGGCGATTGTGTATTGGTATGGTATCTGAGGATGTGCTGCCAGCCGCGCTTGGTGATGTTGATCATGTCATCGCCAGCGCGGCCTGGTCGGCGAGCATGCGGTGGATGGTGTCGGGCGGGGAGGGATGGCCGAGGTGGTAGCCCTGGACCATGTCGCAGCCGTATTGTTCCAGCAGCAGCAGCTGGGCGCCGGTTTCCACGCCTTCGGCCACCACCGCCATCTTCAGGCCGTGCGCCATGGCGATGATGGCGCGGGTGATGGCGGCGTTCTCGGAGTCCGCCGGCAGGCCGTTGATGAAGCTCTTGTCGATCTTCAGCGCGCGCACCTCGAAGCGCTTGAGGTAGTTCATCGACGAGTAGCCGGTGCCGAAGTCGTCGATCGATAGATACACGCCGATGCTGCGCAACTGCTCCAGCGTGACCATGGTGGCGCGGGCGTCGTCCATCAGCGTGCCCTCGGTCAGCTCCAGTTCCAGCAGCTCGGGCGGCAGGCCGCTGTCGTGCAGCGCGGACAGCACGATCTGGGTCAGGTTCTCATCCTTGAACTGCTTGGCGGACAGGTTGACCGCCATCCGCACCGGCGCCTTGCCCGGCGTCTGCCATGCCACCGCCTGTTGGCAGGCGGTGCGCAGCACCCACTCGCCGATCGGCACGATCAGGCCGGCCTCTTCGGCCAGCGGAATGAACTCGGTCGGCGAGATCAGGCCGCGCTCGGGATGGCGCCAGCGCACCAGCGCTTCGACGCCGGTGATCTGGCCGCTGGCGACATCGATCTGCGGCTGGTACAGCAGATACAGCTCGTCGTTCCGCAGCGCCTTGCGCAGACCGACCTCCAACTGGACGTGGCTCATGATCTGCATCGTCAGTGACGAGCTGTACAGCTTGGCGTTGTTCTTGCCGCAGTTCTTGGCGTGGTACATGGCGGTGTCGGCGAACTTCAGCAGCGAGTTGCAGTCCTCGCCGTCCTCCGGGTACAGCGAGATGCCGATGCTGGCGGTGACGAAGATTTCATGCGTTCCCAGCACGAACGGCCGGCGCATCGCTTCCTTGACGCGGTGGGCGACGTTGAGCGCGTCCTCGACCCGCTCCAGGTCCGGAATCAGGATGGTGAACTCGTCGCCGCCCAGCCGCGCCAGGTTGGCGGCGGACTCGGCGCGCGAAACCAGGTCGCCCGGCCGGGTGGTGTCACGCAGGCGCTCGGAGACGGCTTGCAGCAGCTGGTCGCCGACGTCATGGCCGAGCGTGTCGTTAACCCGCTTGAAGGCGTCCAGGTCCATGAACAGCACGGCGAATTTCTTGTTGGCCTTGCGCGAGCGCGCCAGCTCGGCCTCCAGCGTTTCGAGGAAGGCCTGGCGGTTGGGGATGCCGGTCAGCGAGTCGCAGTAGGCCAGGCGGCGGATCTGCTCCTCGCTGCGCTTGCGCTCGCTGATATCGCGCACCAGGCCGAGCACTTCGTTCGGGCCGGTGGCCACCAGCCGCGCCTCGAAATGGCGTACCGGTGGCGGCGCCGAATGCTCGCCCTGGCGTACCCGTGGCGCCGGGCCGGGCAGCGGCAGCGGTAGTTCATAGTCCAGCGAGCCGATGTGCTGTGTCGCCAGCACGTCGCGCACCTGCGTCAGCATGGGACCGGCGATGTCCGGCGGCAGCACCTGGCTCAGGTGGCGGCCGACGCACATCTCGCTGGCGAACACGTTGCTCGCCTCGTGGCCCTGTTCGTAATCGAGGTAGTAGCCGTCCTTGTTCATGCGGAAGAAGGTGTCCGGTATCGCCGCCAGCACCGCCCGGTGCTGGGCGTCGGCGATGCGCAGGCGGCTGATGGCGTCGCTGGCGCGCAGCACGTACAGCACCCGGTGGCCGAGGATCGGCCAGTTGATCGGCTTGGAGATGAAATCGGTGGCGCCGGCCTCGTAGGCGCGGGTCACCGACTCCAGTTCGTCGCCGCCGGTGACCATGATGATGGGCACGGCCGCCGGCGACTCCAGGCGGCGGATTTCGCGGCACACGGCAAAGCCGTCCATGCCGGGCATGTCGACGTCCAGCAGCACCAGGTCCGGTGCCACACTGTGGTAGCAGGCCATGGCCTGCAGGCCGTCCTCGGCCTCGATGGCGTCGAGGCCGACCTGGGCCAGCATTTCCAGCATCAGCAAGCGCATCGTGGGATCGTCGTCGGCGACCAGCACCAGGCCGCGCTTGGGGGAAGTGGCCATGATCAGAGTTCCTTTTCCAGCAAGGTTCCCAATGCCTGCCGCGTGGCCTGGAAAGAGCGTTCCATATCGGCCAGCAAGGCGGCGGCGCCGGCGGTGGTGTGGTTGCGTCCCAACTGCTCCAGCTCCTTGCAGCGCTGCGCCAGCGCGAGCGCGCCGACGTTGGCGCTGCTGGACTTGAGGCTGTGCGCGGTCTTGCGTATCTGCTCGGCGTCGTCGCCGGCGATGGCCTGCTCGATGCCGCGCAGCTGGGCCGGCGTGTCGCGCAGGAAGGCTTGCAGCACCCGTTCGAGTAGCGCCTCACCGTTGGCGGGGCTGAGCGCGCGGATGTTGTCCAGCGCCTGGCGGTGGATGATGTCGTCGTCCGGCGGCGGCGCCTCGGTCGGGACTTCCGCTGTCGCCACCGCTGCGCGCGGCAGGCTGATCCAGCGGGACAGCGTCTGCCCCAGCGCCTGCTGGGTGAACGGCTTGCTCAGGTAGTCGTCCATGCCGGCCGCCAGACACGATTCACGGTCACCCTGCAGGGCGTTGGCGGTGATGGCGATGATCGGCAGGCTGCGGGCGCGGCCGCGTTGCAGCTCGTGGCGGCGGATTTCGCTGGTGGCGGCGAAGCCGTCCATGACAGGCATCTGGCAGTCCATCAGAATCAGGTCGAAATCGTCGGCCAGCACCGAGTGCAGCGCCTCCTCGCCGTTGCCGGCACGGCGCACTTCCAGGCCCAGCCCCTCCAGCATCGCGCTGGCGACTTCAACGTTGACGGGATTGTCTTCCGCCAGCAGCACTTTGCGCCGCTTGCGCGGACGCACTGGGGACACTGCGGGCACGCCGCCGGCGCTGAGCGCGCTGATCGGCGGCGCGGCCGGGGCCAGTGCGGCGGCGGGCGGCGTCTCGGTCGCCGGG
>NZ_WWCP01000074.1 GCF_009857505.1 Duganella lactea | reverse complement strand
AGCGGTGATCAGTGCTGTCGTTCACAAACTGACGCATCTGATTTACGGTGTCATCCGTACTGGCAAGCCTTTCGACCCCAAATACTTATCGAAAAAGCTTGCCATTCAAGACGGTATCTGACACCGGGTTTACCGCAGTTCGGTTTCGAGTTGGCGGATGGCGGCCTGGGCTTGCGTGATGACGCGGTCGGCGATGCGCTGGCGCATGCCGGGCACGCGGCCAGCCGCCTCGGCTTCCAGCACGATCGGCGTCAGTATCTGCTGCGCCGAGTCGCGGAAGCCTTCGGCGACCTGGTCCAGCTGGGCGTTGAACGATTGTTCGGCCGCCAGCAGTTGCTTGCGCAGTTCGGCTTCAAAGGCGGCCCGCTTGTCGCGGATTTCCATCCGCTTGCGCTTACCGCCGTCGGCGAACCATTTGAACGCGCCCGCCAGCAGCACCGCGCCGCCGACAAACGGCGCCACCGGCGCCACCACCGGCAATACCACCGCCGCGCCGATCAGGTAGGCCGCGGTGCCGGTGCTGGCGGCCACGGCGGCGCCGCTGACCAGCGTGACGCTGGCCGCCGTGTCCAGCGTGTTGACGATGCGCGTCCCGACGCGCAACCGCGGCATCAGCCTGGCCAGCGCCGCGTGATGCTGCCGCTGGAACACGGTCGCCTGCCCCAGCCGCATGCCGGACTGGAACAGCCGCAAATCTTCCTGCAGCAGTTGCAGCGCCTGTTCCTTGCGCCGCACGATGCGGTCCAGCCGCCGCTCCATCTCCTGCCCGTACTGGTTGCGGCCGATACTGGCCCAGACGTCGTCGTCCTTCCATTGGTCGGTCTGCAGACGGTCGCTCATCGCCAGTTCGATGGCGTTGCCGGCGTCGTGCACGGCGTCGTCGATTTCCTCGGCCATCAGCCGGCGCTCGTAGGCGATGCGCTGGTCGGCCAGCACCAGCCGCTGCGTGACCTGACTTTTCAGGTCGTTGGCGGCGCTCACCAGCGACGCCGCCGCTTCCCCCAGCGATAGCTGGCGCGCCTGCTCCAGATAGTGGTTGATGTGCTGCGTGATGGCGGCAGTGGTGCTGCCGACCAGCTCGCGCAACGCATTCTGGTCGATCTCACCCGACTGGAAATTGCGCGCGTGGTCGACCAGCGCGGGCTGACCGGCGGTGCGGCCAAAGTCGGCCACGGCGTCGGCCAGCGAGCGGCCGCGCACCAGGCGGCGCGCCTGTTCGCCGAGATTGGCCAGGATGCCGCGCCCCTCGGCCTGCGGCAAGCGGTTCAGGTCGTCCGGCAACAGGCGCACCGACAGCGCCTTGGCGAAGCGCTGCGCCAGCACGCGGGCATCGGCGCCGTGCAGCGCCAGCAGCGGGACCACCATGTGCAGCGCCTGTTCGCGCGCGGCCTGGTCGATGCCGGCGCAACTACGGCCGAGCGCGTTCAACGACCAGTCGACCTCGACGCCAGATTCGATGGCGTTCAGCACCAGCGCAGTGAAGACGGCGGAGGACCGGCCGTCGCCGGCGAGATCGGTGACGGCGGCGAATTGGGCCAGCGTCAAACCGCCTTCCCTGCCGGCGATCGCGCCCACCGCCCGCGCATAGGCGGAGCTGAAACTCTGGTCGGATGACAAATGCTCGTCCAGCGAGCGGACGACGAGCTGCGATGACGGACTATGCACGCCTGCTCCAGTTGGTTGTAATGTCATTATGGCATTGTAACTGAAGCCGGCTCAGCGAGGCAGATAGCGGATCAGGGCCACCATGGCGCCGATCGTCACGCCGGTCTGCGCGACAAACAGCGTGACCATCCACTGCACCATATCGAATTTAAGTTCCTGTAGCTGCTGCTTGACGAAGGACTCCACCCACGCCTTGGTGGCCAGGGTTTCCTTGAGATTGTCCAGCCCCTCCCCCAGCGCATCGGCGTGCGCCACCGCCTGCTGGGGCGGTACGCCGTCCTCTTCCAGGTGCTTGCGGTATTTGGCGGATTCGATCGAGTTCATGGACTAAGTATGCGCCGCACGCTACCAAATGCAAGCGCACACCTTGAGACAGATCAGCCCTGCACCACCTCGGTCGACAAGGTCAGCGTTTCCTTGATCTCCTCCATCACGACATAACTTTTCGACTGCGCCGCGCCGGGCAGACTGAGCAGCATCTCGCCCAGCAGCTTGCGGTATTCGGCCATCTCGTGAATGCGCGCCTTGATCAGGTAGTCGAAATCCCCCGACACCAGATGACACTCCTGCACCTCCGGTATCCGCAACACCTCGCGCCGGAACTGCTCGAACGCCGGCCCCGACTTCTGGTTCAGCGTGATCTCGACAAACACCAGCAGCTTGGCCCCCAGCGATGGCGGATCGATGCGCGCGTGGTAGCCGGTGATCACGCCGTCGCGCTCCATGCGCTTGACGCGCTCGATGGTCGGCGTGGTCGACAAGCCCACCTGCTCGCCCAAGTCCTTCATCGAGATGCGCCCGTCCTCTTGTAGAATCCGCAATATCTTTCTGTCCAGCTTGTCCAGCCCGCGGACCGATTCTTTCTGTATTCGCATGAAAATCCACTGTTTTAATCAAGATATACAGTAACAAACACTACGATAACGAGAATACCATAGCAGAATCCAACAAAGTTCAATAATCGGGGGCAATATGCGCGTAGTTATCCTGGGCAGCGGCGTCATCGGCGTCACCAGCGCCTATTATCTGGCCAAGGCCGGCCACGACGTAACCGTGCTCGACCGCCAGCCCGGTCCCGCCCTCGAAACCAGCTTCGCCAACGCCGGCCAGATCTCGCCCGGCTACGCCTCCCCCTGGGCCGCGCCCGGCATCCCGTTGAAGGCCATGAAATGGATGTTGCAACGCCACGCCCCGCTGTCGATCACGCCGGACGGCACGCTGTTCCAGCTGCAATGGATGTGGCAGATGCTGCAAAACTGCAATGCCGACCGCTACGCCCTCAACAAGGAGCGCATGGTGCGTCTGGCCGAGTACAGCCGCGACTGCTTTAAAACCCTGCGCGCCGCCACCGGCATCGCCTACGAAGGCCGCCAGCAAGGCACGACGCAGCTGTTCCGCACCCAGCAGCAGATGGACGCCGCCGCCAAGGATATCGCGGTACTGGAAGACACCGGCGTCCCCTACGAGCTGCTGGGCCGCGAGCAACTGGTCGGCGCCGAGCCGGGCCTGGCGCGCAACAAGCTGGTCGGCGGCCTGCGCCTGCCCAACGATGAAACCGGCGACTGCCAGCTGTTCACCACCCGCCTGACCGCGATGGCGGAAGAACTGGGCGTCAAGTTCCGCTACGGCATGGACATCACCGGCCTGGTCACCGAAGGCGACGCCATCAAAGGCGTCCAATGCGGCGACGAGCTGGTCACCGGCGAATCCTACGTGGTGGCGCTGGGCGCCTACTCGACCGCGCTGCTGCGCGACCTGGTGCAGATCCCGGTCTATCCGCTGAAGGGCTATTCGATCACCGTGCCAATCGCCAACGCCGACGCCGCGCCGGTCTCGACCATCCTGGACGAAACCTACAAGATCGCCGTCACCCGCTTCGACGCGCGCATCCGCGTCGGCGGCATGGCCGAGATCGCCGGTTTCGACACCCGCCTCAACCCGCGCCGCCGCGCGACGCTGGAAATGGTGGTCAACGACCTGTTCCCCGGCGCCGGCAACACCGCCGAGGCCAGCTTCTGGACCGGGCTGCGCCCGATGACGCCGGACGGCACGCCGATCGTCGGCCGCACCGGCCTGCGCAATCTGTACCTGAACACCGGCCACGGCACGCTGGGCTGGACCATGTCCTGCGGCTCGGCGCAGCTGCTGTCGGACCTGATTTCGTCGCGCCGCCCGGCGATCCGCGCCGACGACCTGTCGGTCAGCCGCTACCGTGACCAGCGCGGCGCCCGCGCGCCGCAACTGGTCAACGCATAAAACCGCTGATCCACGCGTGGCGCCATGACACCAACGTGACGCCACTGTCGCATTGCCGCCGCGATTGGGCCTAATCGCGGCCGTAACACCGGTCCGGCGTTGAGATTGGGGCCAAGCCTGCGTATAATTTTGTCCATGAACAAACTTGAAGCATTCGGCCATATTGCGGCCCTGGCCATACGGGGTGAGCTGACCTTCCCCACCAGCGTCAACGCGGCGCTGCGCGTACAACTGGCGTTGGATGATCCCGACTGCCCGATCGACACCGCGATCAGCCTGGTCCTGGCCGAACCGGTATTGGCCGCCAAGACAGTGGCCATTGCCAATTCCGCCATGTTCAACCGCGCCGGCGCGCCGGTGGTGACCAATGTGCGCGGCGCCATCATGCGCATCGGCTACCAGAACCTGTTCGCGCTGGCCGCCGCCATGGTGGTGCGCCAGTTCGGCAGCAAGATCACCAACCCGCAGTTGCGCGCCAAGGCCGAACAGCTGTGGGATCACACGCTGGCCGTGGCCACGCTGGGCCGCCTGATCGCCCGTCACGTCACCGGCGTCAACGAGGACACCGCGCTGTTCGCCGGCATCGTGCACGAGGTGGGCGGCTTCTATCTGCTGTCGCGCGCCGACGAATTCCCCGGCCTGCTGGAAGAGGACCCGGAGAACTGGCACTCGGCCAGCGAGGAAATCATCACCCGCGAAGTGATGCGCAAGCTGTGCATTCCGGAACCGGTGGCCGCCGCCATCGAGGGCCTGCGCGACAGTTTCATGTCGATCCCGCCCGATACGCTGCTCGACACGCTGCTGCTGGCCAACCACCTGACGCCGGTCCGATCGCCGTTGCAGGAACCGCAGCGCGAACTGCCGCCGCATTCCGACTCGGCCATCGACCTGTTCATCGACGAAAGCAAATTGGCCGAGATCCTGGCCGAGGCCCAAAGCGACGCGGCGGAGATGAGCGCCACGCTGCTGGTCTAGGCGCCCATGCAGACGACCGCGCCCACCTACGGCTCCGACCAGTCCGGCCTGGTGTGCGGCTACCTGTTCGGCCGCGCCGCCGGCGGCCAGGGCCTGCCGCTCGACAGCGACGCCGCCCGCCAGTGGCTGCAAGAGCGCGCCCGGCATCCGCAGGAATTCATCTGGCTGCACTTCAACCTGGCCAACACCGCCAGCGAAAAATGGCTGCACGAGCACACCGCGCTGCCCGAGGAGTTCTACGACAGCCTGCACGAGGGCCCGCGCTCGACCCGCCTTGAGCTGGCCGACAACACGCTGATCGCGGTAGTCAACGACGTGGTGCACGATTTCACTTACGAGCCGTCCGACATCGCCACGCTGTGGCTGACGGTGGACCGGCAGATCGCCATCAGCGCGCGGCGCAAGCCGCTGCGCGCGGTCGACAGCCTGCGCAACGCCGTGCGCGGCGGCGAGCCGATCCGCTCCTCGGTCGAGCTGCTGACCCACCTGCTGCGCGATCAGGCCGACGCCCTGATCCAGATCGTGCGCGACGCCATCACCACCGTCGACCGCATCGAAGACAATCTGCTGGCCGGCAAACTGACCACCAAGCGCGCCAGCCTGGGCGCGCTGCGGCGGGTGCTGGTGCGGCTGCAGCGGCTGCTGGCGCCGGAACCGGCAGCGCTGTTCCGCCTGCTGCAAAAGCCGCCCACCTGGATGGCCGACATCGACACGCAGGAGCTGCGCCAGTCGACCGAGGAATTCTCGCTGGTGCTGGCCGACATGGCCTCGCTGCAGGAGCGCATCAAGCTGATTCAGGAGGAAATCGCGGCACTGGCCGGCGAAGCCACCAACCGCAGCCTGTTCGTGCTGACCGTGGTGACGGTGCTGGCGCTGCCGATCAATATCATCGCCGGCCTGATGGGCATGAACGTGGGCGGCATCCCGCTATCGGATTCGCCGCACGGCTTCATGGTGGTGGTGGTGGTCGTGGCCAGCTTTACCGTGATCGCCGGCTGGCTGTCCTTCCGCCGCCAGCGCGACGCCGGCCAGGACTGAGCGCGCGCACGCGCCAGAGGCCAGCCAAGGCGGCGGCGACACCCATCGCCAACGCCACCAGATTATCGCGGCGGTAGGCGCCGCGCACCTGTTCCAGACTGGCGACCGGCTTGCCGCCGACCGCCACGCCGTACACCGTATAAAACGCCCCCGGCGCCAGGCCGATGGCGGTGGTGGTGGACTGGGCGCGCAGGAACTGCACGCTGACCGGATACATGTCGGCGTCACGTATCGTCTGGCGCTGGCGGCCGTCGCTATCGCCCTTGGCGTACAACACCAGCTGCTGCCGGTCCGACAGCCTGAAATACAGCGCCCCGCGCGTCTCCTGCTGCCACACCACGCGCCCGCGCGCCGTCTCCAGCTGCGCCGCCGCCGGCAAGCGGTACTCCAGCACGCCGAACAGGGCGATCAGGCCGATGCCCAGCCACAGAAAAAAATACGCCCCGCGCTCGTCAGCCAACCAGTCTGTCCTCATGGCGCCATCATACGTGATATTGTGAGCGGATTATTCACCACACCGGACAGAAAGTTATGCGTTTGATTATCGCCCTGCTATTACCGTGGCTGACCTTCTTCACCATCGGCCGCCCGTTCGCCGGCATCATCTGCCTGATCCTGCAAATCACGCTGATCGGCTGGCTGCCAGCGACGATCTGGGCCGTGTACGCCCTGAGTCAATACAAGACCGACCAAAAAATCGAACGCGCCCTCGGCCGCCAGCGCTAAATACGGTGTCAGGTCTGACATTCGCACACGGGCTCAACTGCTCCGCAGTTGAGCCCGTGTGCGAATGTCAGACC
>NZ_WWCP01000073.1 GCF_009857505.1 Duganella lactea | reverse complement strand
GCCGCAGCCCGCGCCGCCCGCGCCTGCGCCGCCAGCTGCTCCGCCGTCGGCGCACTGGCCGGCGCCACCACCACCGGCGGCGCCGGATTCGGATCGGGCTGCAGCCACACGGTGGCCAGGCGCACCTCCTGCCGGCCCGGCGTATCGAGCCGCACATACAAATGAACATACTCGGCCGCCACCGGCTGGGCGGTGGTCACATGCAACACCGACTGCGCCCCGCGCCGCTCGATCTGCAAGCGCGCCGTCGCCAGCGCCGGCGGCATCGCCACATTCGCCCCGCGGTAGACATTGGCGTCGGCCAGCCGCACCTGCAGGCCGGCCAGCTCGTCCGGCGCCAGCGCCAGCAGCTCGATATCGGCCGCCAGCGGCTGGCCGCGATACGAACGCGGCACGACATCCCCCAGCTCGGCCGCCTGAACGGCGCCCAGCCAGAAGCACAATAGCAAGGTCAGGAGCGTGTACTGCATCATCATTCCAAAAAGGTGTACCAGCTATAACGGCGCGAATTCGCTTTTTTGTAGCCCCCGGTCAATTTTTTCAAACTGCGCTACACTCACAAGCCCCCAGTTGCCCACCCAGGAGCCCCCATGCGCACCCGCAGCGAACGTGACAGTTTCGGCCCGATCGAGGTCCCCGACCACCAGCTCTGGGGCGCGCAGACGCAGCGCTCGCTGGAGCACTTCCGCATCTCCAGCGAGAAAATGCCGGTCGAGCTGATCCACGCGCTAGCCAGCGTCAAGCGCGCCGCCGCCCGCGTCAACCACGACCTCGGCCTGCTGGACGGCGCCAAAGCCGCCGCCATCACGGCGGCCGCCGACGAGGTGCTGGCCGGCCGCCACCCGGATGAATTCCCGCTGGCCGTGTGGCAGACCGGCTCCGGCACCCAGACCAATATGAACCTGAACGAGGTGCTGGCCAACCGCGGCTCGGAGCTGATGGGCGGCGGCCGCGGCGGCGCCCGCACGCTGCACCCGAACGACGACGTCAACCTCGGGCAATCGTCGAACGACATCTTCCCCACCGCCATGCACGTCGCCGCCGCCCAGGCGCTGACGCACCAGGTGCTGCCGGCGCTGCGCCAGCTGCGCGCCAGCCTGCACGCCAAAAGCGTGGCCTTCGACGCCATCGTCAAGATCGGCCGCACCCACCTGCAGGACGCCACGCCGCTGACGCTGGGCCAGGAATTCTCCGGCTACGTGGCCCACCTGGACTTCGCCGAGCAGGCGATCGAGGCCGCCCGGCCCGGCGTGCTGCAGCTGGCCGCCGGCGGCACCGCCGTCGGCACCGGCCTCAACACGCATGCCGACTACGCGCCGCGCATCGCCGCCGAGCTGGCCAGCGCGCTGGGACTGCCGTTCCAGAGCGCCGCCAACAAATTCGCCGCGCTGGCCGGCCACGACGCCCTGCTGAGCGCGCACGGCGCCCTCAAAACGCTGGCCGCCGCGCTGATGAAGATCGCCAACGACGTGCGCTGGATGGCCTCCGGCCCGCGCTCCGGCCTGGGCGAGATCAGCATTCCCGAGAACGAGCCGGGCAGCTCCATCATGCCGGGCAAGGTCAACCCCACCCAGTGCGAGGCGCTGACCATGCTGGCCTGCCAGGTGTTCGGCAACGACGTCGCGCTGACCATGGGCGGCGCCTCTGGCAACTTCGAGCTGAACGTCTACAAGCCGCTGATCGCCCACAACTTCCTGCAAAGCGCGCGCCTGCTGGCCGACGGCATGCGCAGCTTCGATGACCATTGCGTGCACGGCATCGCGGCCAACACCGATCGCATCGAAGAACTGATGGAGCGCTCGCTGATGCTGGTGACGGCGCTGACGCCGCACATCGGCTACGACCGCGCGGCCGCCATCGCCAAGCACGCCCAGCAAGAGGGAAGCACGCTGCGCGAGGCGGCGCTGGCGCTGGGGTATGTCAGCGCCGAGCAGTTCGCGCAGTGGATCGTGCCGCTGGCCATGACGCGCCCGGGCGCCGACGCTTAAAAACCGTAGGAATAGCGCACGCCGGTCAGCAGGTCGGGACGGGCGTTGGCGTCGTGGCCAGGATTGACGCGCCACATCAGCGCGCCGGTCAGCCGGCCGTGGCGGCCGTCGCGGCCATACAGCCGGGTGTAGCTGAACTCCAGATCGCGCTCGCTGGCGGTCGGGCGCAGATTGAGCCGCGCCGCGCCCAGCGCCGCCGCGTTGACGCCGCCAAGGTCGGCCGCCGCCACCACGCCGGCGCCGGCGGCGGCGCGCACCTTGGCCGGCATCGACCAGGTCAGCGCCAGCCGGTCATTGTCGGCCCACAGCTGGCGCCGTACATAGCCGGCGCTGTAGGCCAGCGTGCGCACCGCCGACACCTGCGCCAGCAGGCTGTCGGGGTTGCCGATGCCGTCGCTCTTGCCATACGAGGCCATCGCCATCAGCGCGGCGCGCGGCGACAGCGCATAGCCGAGCGAGAGCGCGGTGAAACGGGTGGTCGGCCGCGTGCTCAGCAACATCGACATGCTCTGCTGCATGCCCGGCGCGCCGCCGCTCTCGCGCAGCAGGCCAACACTGACGATGCCGGTGCCGCGCCCCATCTTCTGCTCGAATTCGGCGCTGCTCAGATAGCGCTTGCCGCGCCCATCGAGCGGCTGCGGCAGCGGCGCCAGCGGCTCAAACGGCGTCAGCGGCGTCAACGGCTCGATCGCCGGCGCCGGCAGCACACCGAAGCGCACCTGCGGCGCGGCGCCGCCCAGCGCCTCGGCCAGCGCCGCCTGACGGTCGGTGGCGGCGAACAGCACGGCGGCGTCGGCGCGCGGCTCGACCGCCGGCACCGGCGGCTCGGCGGCCAACGCGCCGCCAGAACAGCCGCAGCCGCAGCCGCAGCCGGCCGCGACCAATGTCACACAAAGCTTATTCATGATGCAACTCGCCAAGAGGTCGTTGCGCCCTGCCGTCACATCGGCAGTCGAAACCAGCATAGCAAGTTCTTTTCTGCCTAGCAATCACGAGCGATCAGGTAAACTACGCGTCTGTCGGAATGCCGCTACACCAGGCCATGGTCGTGGCGGCGCCGGCTTCCCATCAAGGCAGCAGAGGATAAAATGCAGAAAGTCAGTTTTGAATTAAACGGTGAATTTGTCGAGCTGAACCAGCTGTTGAAGCTGGTCGGCCTGTGCGACAGCGGCGGCGCCGGCAAGCAGATCGTCGCCAGCGGCGACGTCAAGGTCGACGGCCGGCAGGAGTTGCGCAAGACCGCCAAGATCCGCGCCGGCCAGCAGGTCAGCGTCGGCGATGTGCGCATTTCCGTGGTCGCGGCGTAATTGTGCTTGCCTTGTGGAAATAACGCAGTAAGATGAGGGAGGCGCCGGCGTTTGATCCGGCGCAAACCGGCGCCGGTGCGCCCCGCTATAGTGGGTGAGCCGGACTTGTCTTTTCAACCAGTACGCTCACCAGGGGGCTGTCATGGACGCGCGAGAACCCAGCCTTCCCAGCCAGGAAAGTTTGCTGGACGATTTACGCCAGGTCATCGAAAACGCCGAAGAGCTGCTGAAGAACACCAACGACCACCACGGCGCGCTGTACCAGGCGGCGCGCGACAAGCTGGCGGCGGCGCTGCAGAACGCCACCGCCGAACTGGCGCGTTTTGAAGACGTGCAGATCGACCGCATGATCGAGCTGACCGCCATCGCCAGCCGGCTGCACCGCGACCTGACCGGCGAAGCCCGGTTGCTACGCGCGTTCCGCCGCGACACCTGATTCCACCAGCACCCCGAGCGCCAGCCACTGCCGCAGGCTGGCCGCCACGTCGAAGCGCGCATCGCGCGCCAACCCCGCGTCCAGCGCGTCGCCAAAGCCACGCCCCTGCGCCAGCGCCCGCAGCGCCGCGTGGGCCGCGGCGCTGAGCGGCGCCAGTTGTGCCGTCCACTGCGGCCGCGCCACCAGCGCATGACTGGCGACGGCCATGTCTTCCGGAAACGCCACGCCGCTGTCCGGCTGGTGCGCCTGCCACAACGCCACCACCGCATAGTCCGACGCCAGCAGCCGCGCCGCCGGCGGCAGCCGGAAACGCGTCACCTCCAGCCGCGCCGGCGGCAGCGCCGCCAGCCGCGCGGCGTCCACCGCGACCACGGCCGGGGCGAAATGGGCGCGATGCAAGGCCCACTCCAGCCGGGCCATGTCCGGCAGATACGGCAGCTGCGCCGCCGGCGGAAAGTCGCGCAGAAAACCGGCCAGGCCGGCGCCGAAGTGATGCAGATCGGGATTGCCGCTCGGCCGCGCGCGGCCGTAGGCGCGCGCCAGGCCGCCGAAGAAGCCCTCGCCGACCAGCGCCAGCAGCACCGGATAGGCGGCCGCCAGCGTCTTGCGCCACGTTTCGGTCTGGTTGCCACGATACAGCGCGAAGCGCTGCGCCGCCTGATCCGGCTGGCAGCCCGCCGGCGCCGTCACCCGGGCGTCGAACAGCGCGTCGGCGAACCAGCGCTGCCCGTCCGCCCAGTCGCCCGCGCCGGCCACGTCCGGCGGCGCCACGGTTGGCGTCACCGCGGGGGCGAGGGCCGGCGCCGCAACAGCGTGCAACGCCCGCGCCTTGTCCGCCTCCGCCAGCAGCGTTGCCAGCGGCGGAATATCGGTATCCCACTCGATCAAGGTCGGCACCGCGCCGAAGCGCCGCAAGGCGGCCTCGTACAATTGCCACACCGGCGCCGCCACCTGGTCGCCATGATGATCGATGACCGCCTGCGGCGTCACCAGATGCCCGGCCAGATGGATCTCGCCCACCATGTCCGGCGCCAGCGCCGCCATGGCCGCCAGCGCGTCCTCGCCATGGTTGCACTGGTTGACATACAGATTATTGACGTCCAACAGCACGCCGCAGCCGGTGCGCGCGGCCAGCGCCGCCAGAAACTCGGCCTCGCTCATCGCGTCCGCTTGAAACCGCACATACGACGACACATTCTCCAGCAACAGTCGCCGTCCCAGCGCATCCTGCACCCGCGCCACGCGCGCCGCGATGAACGCCAGCGCCGCCTCGTCCAGCACCAGCGGCAACAGATCATGCAACTGCCGCCCCGCCGCCGCGCTCCAGCACAGATGCTCGGACACCAGCGCCGGCTGCACGCGCGCCACCAGCGCGCACACGCGCCGCAAATGCGCGTCAGAAAAGCCATGCGCCGACCCCAGGCCCAGCCCCACGCCATGCAGACTGATCGGATAATCGCCACGCAGCCGCTCCAGCACATGCCAGTCCCAGCCGCCGGGCGCCAGATAATTCTCGCTATGCACCTCCAGCCAGCCAACGCGCGGCCGCCGCGCCAGAAACTCCCGGTAATGCGGCGTCCGCAGGCCGACGCCGACCCCCAGCGCGCCCGTCACCGGCGGCAATTACTTGGCCGGTGGCGTGGTCTTGCCGCCCAGCTTCTCGCACGTGCCCTTCGGCACATACTTCCACTCATCGGTCGCGTTATCGGTCTTGGCCTGGCCGGCGCAGGAGTGCGCGGCGGTGGCGCAGTCGTTCTGCCCGGTCTTGGCGACGCCGTAGCATTTGTCTTTGTCCTCGGCGGCGGCGACGCCGCCGGCCTGGGTGGCGCACACGGTCGCCAGCGCGGCGGCGATCAGGGCTTGACGTTTATTCATGGTAAGAGTCTCCAAAAGGTTGAATGCAAGCGCAGCGTACCAGCAATCACGCCGGCACGCACCTGTCGGATGGATAAAGGGAAAAGCATGGCGCACACGCGCCGCGCGTCGGGCGGCGCGCAGGAAACACAAGCAGCAGACCGCTCAGGCCTTGGTGTTGATATTGTTACCCAGATGCGACGGCAGATTCTGCACCGGCGGGATCGCCTCGATCAGGGCCGACGCACTGGAGGCCGCGATATCTTGCGCCTTCTTCAGCACAGCAATGCCAACGGCTTGCTTGGTGCCGGTATCGGCAATCGTGGTTGCGGTTTGGGCAATGCCAGTAACGTCCATGGGAACCTCCAATTAGGGCTATCACCGTTGTTTACGGACGCCGCAGCGGCAACTTTAGGCCTGCGCCGAAGTTTTTTTCAGATGCGCGAGCAACCAGGCCAGCACCTGCCGCGGCTGGTTCAGATCCAGCCACGCCACGCTGTCGCGCAGGTCCGCCGGCCGCGCATGATCGGCCGCCACCGCCACCACCCGCTGATCGTGCGGATACAGCGGCGCCCGGCCAGCTTCGATCCGGTACACCTCCAGCTTATCGATCGGGTAAGTCTTGAAGCCTTCCAGCAAGGTCAGATCGGCCGGCGACATGCGCGCCAGTTGCTCCTCCAGCGTCGGCTCGGCGGCGCCGCGCAGCTCGTGGATGATGGCGTAGCGGAACGGCGAACCGACCATCACCTCGGCCGCGCCGGCCTGGCGCAGGCGGGCGCTGTCCTTGTGCGGCGGCTCGAACTGCAGGTCATGATGGCTGTGCTTGATGACATTCACCCTCACCCCCTGCGCCGCCAGCTGCGCCAGCAGATGCTCCAGCAGCGTCGTCTTGCCGCTGCCGGAGGTCCCGATCACGCCCAACACCTTGCGCGGACTTGCTTGTTGCATACCTCATCCCTCACAACTGATTGATGGCGGGCATTATACGCCGCGACCAGCAACGGCCAGCGGCGCCATACCGGCTCAGTAGGGAACGCGGTAACGGTAGCCTTTGAAATTAAACACCGCCTCCTTCGGCTGCAGTTTCTCCAGCGTCAGGCCGGGCGCCACCTCATCGCCCTCGCGACGCAGCACTTTATCGACCAGCAACAGGCGGTCGGCGGCGTTTTTGGAATAGATGTAGCCGCCCACGGTGACCGGTGGAATCGAACGCTGGATAGGCTCCGGCAGTTCGCGCAGATTGACGACCGGTTCCTCGGCCGGGCGCGCGGCGGGCGCGGCGGCCTGGACCGGCGCGGGCGCCCCGGACGCCGAAGCC
>NZ_WWCP01000072.1 GCF_009857505.1 Duganella lactea | reverse complement strand
GTATTTCTACTGAATATTTCTTTGTTGAGCATTTAATGCTTTTTGTTGCAGCACCAAATGCCCACACTTATCGACTGTTAATTTTTAAAGATCATTCTGTGTTGCTAGCTGAAGAAGCGTTTTGTTCATCAGCACAGAAGCGAGATTATGAAGCATTTGATTTATCTCGTCAACCCCTCGTTTTTTACTGCATCGCTTTGTTAGTGACACAGTGTTTCGCGAGGGACAGAATCATACCAAGGCCCCCACCGGTTTGGCAAGGGCTTTTTTGACACCATCGGCAACCAGGGCCATCACCAGCGCGCCGGCGCCAATGCCCATCAACAGGCGGTGATTGCCGCCGCTTTGCGCGAACACATAGGAATAGGTATAGCCGGCCAGCGCCTGGAACAAGGCAAACACCGTGGTCGCCTTGCTCCACGCTACGTTCTGCGCGTGCACATCTCCGTTCAAGATGCGCTGCACACGGCCCAGCGTGATCGGCACAATGCCCGGAGGGAAGGAACCAATCACCAGCGTCGCCGCCAGCAACACCATATGGCTGGTGGAGAACATCATCAACACGATCACGCCCACCTGCAGCCAGATCGTCAGGTGGCTGGTCAACGCCGGCCCGGCGCGATCAGACAGCGCGCCATACCCCATGGGCCCGATGATCGCGCCAACGCCGTACACAATCCAGAACACGGCCGCCGTGTGCGTGCCCCAGCCCAAACCGCGCGCCACGTAGTCGACCAGGAACACCATCATCGGCACCAGCCCGATCGCCATCAGCGCGTATTGCGCATACACCAGATTTAGCGCACCGCGCACCGCTGCCTGCGCCGCCGCGTTCGGCTCACCCATCGGCACATGCGTATGCACCGCATGCGGCCAGCACCACCAACTCGCCCCACTCAGCAGCAGCGACAGCACGCCCAACCCCAGCCAAGTCGCGCGCATGCCCATGTCCAGCAGCAGCGGCCCACCGTGCCCGAGGCGGCAATCCCCAGGCCGACGCCAAGGAAGATGGCGCCGCTGGCCATGCCCTTGCGGTGCGCCGGAACATGCGGCAACACCGTCATCGCCACCAGCACCATGATGATGCCGCCAGAAATACCCGACAGCAGCCGCCAGCCAAAGAACCAACTCACCGACAGCGGATACGCGCAGGCAAAGAATGCCGCCGACGCCAGCAGCATCATGGCGCGCAACGTCGACCGTGCGCCGTAACGACGCGCCGCCGGCCGCCCCACCAATGCGCCGATCAGGTACCCGGCCAGATTGGCCGCGCCCAGGTAAATCACATCCTTGGCGGCAAACCAGTGCGCGTCGATCATGGGCGGGA
This sequence comes from Duganella lactea, assembly GCF_009857505.1. Lineage (GTDB taxonomy): Bacteria > Pseudomonadota > Gammaproteobacteria > Burkholderiales > Burkholderiaceae_D > Rugamonas > Rugamonas lactea. The sequence continues at coordinate 5,717 of NZ_WWCP01000072.1, read as the reverse complement.
TCAGCGGCGTGTAGGCGAAGCGCGCCAGGCCGATGCCCACCAGGCTGGCGCACAGCCCGGCAAATATGGCGCGCGTGATCACACCACGGTCTTCAGCGGTATCCATGGGAATTCCCTCAAATCGTCATCATGTTTGACAGCATAGTCAAAATTGACATACCTGTCAAACATGGAGATAATTTCCGCCATGGCAGGCATAAAACAATTCAACGAAGATGAAGCGCTGGAGCAGGCATTGCATGTGTTCTGGCGCAAAGGCTATGGCGACACCTCGATGCCGGATCTGGCGAAGGCCACCGGTGTGCAGCGCGGCTCGCTCTATCACGCCTATGGCGACAAGCAGAACATCTTCCTGCTGGCGTTCGCGCGCTATCAACGGAACTACCTCGACATGGTGCGCAGGCATTTGCAACTGGACGATCCGGTGGCCGCGCTGCGGGCTTACTTTGCGTATGTGATCAGCTCCATGTCCATCCCCGTGCCGCAGGAAGACGGCACGCCATCGTCCCACACGCGCGGCTGCCTGACGACCAAGATCGCCACCGATGAAACCGCTATGGACGAGCCGGTGCGCGCCGCGTTGCGGGATATGCTGGACCGACTGGCGGCGGCGCTGGAAGAGCGGCTATCGCGGCCGGACGCGAAAAGCCGCCTGACCCTGCCGCCCAAGGATGCCGCGCGCCTGCTGGTTTCCTTCACGCGCGGCAATGTGGTGATGGAGCGTATCTACCATGACCAACAAAACCTGCAAGCCACGGTGGATAGCATGCTTGAGGTGCTGTTTAAGCGTTGATCACCACGTCCACGCGTTTGTGGACGTCCTCGGCAAACGCCAGGAACTCGCGCATCTCGTCCGGCTGATTAACGTCCAGCGCGAACCACTCGGCCGAGCCGCCGGCCTGACGGATTTCCGTCACCAGCGCGTGCAGTTTGCTGGAGCGACGCGCGCCCAGCACCACATGATGGCCCTCGCCCGCCAGCTGACGGGCTGTCGCGGGACCGCATCCCCGGCAGGCGCCGGCAATCAGAATTACTTTGCGATGAACTTGAGTCATGATGCAGTCCTTTCCTGGCCATTCACACAGGCTGCATCTTACGGACGAATGGCCATGCTGCGAATGCACATGTCTATGTAGTTCTTGCCTAATCCTATGGATCGCGTCAACAACGGTAGCGATCCAAGCCGGAATCATGGATCATTCCTATTCATCACCGACACCAAGGAGTGCAGAGTGGAACGCATGATTGCCCTGCATATGCAGTTGGCGCGCACCGAAGGCTATACCGAAACCCTGGTGGACGACGTGCGCCTGACACGCGCCAACCAGAGCGTGACCAAGTCGCCGGCCATGTACGATCCCTGCATCGCGATCGCACTGCAGGGCCGCAAGCGCACCTATTTCGGCAACGACATTCTGCAGTTCGACGCCGACCACTACCTGGTGGTGGCGGTGCCCATGCCGTTCACCGCCGCCACCGAAGCGAGCGAGGAGCATCCCTTCCTCGGCCTGTCGATCCGCATCGACCGCACCACGCTGGCCGACCTGATGTTCACCATCGACCAGACCGACAACGAAGTGTCCGCCATGCCCAAGGGCATGATGACCACGCGCATGGACGAGCGCCTGCGCGACACCGTGCTGCGCCTGCTGGAAGCCCTGAACTCGCCGCTGGAAGCGCGCGTGCTGGGGCCTGGCATCGTGCGCGAGATCTGCTACCGCGCGCTGATGGGTGAGCAAGGCGCGGCCATGCGCGCGGCGTTGACCAGCCAGGGCCAGTTCGGCCGTATCGCCAAAGCCTTGCGCCGCATCCACGCCGACTATTCGGCCAGCATCGATGTCGGCACACTGGCGGCGGAAGCCAATATGAGCGTGCCGGCCTTCCACGTGCACTTCAAATCGGTCACGCACTGCTCGCCGATTCAGTACCTGAAGTCAGCGCGCCTGCACCAGGCGCGGCTGCTGATGGCGCGCAACGACATGACCGCGCAAGCCGCGTGCGCCCAGGTCGGCTACGAAAGCCCATCGCAATTCAGCCGCGAATTCAAGCGCTACTTCGGCCGCAGCCCGAGCGAAGAGGCCACCGCCATGCGCCGTTTGCTCATGGTCCAGCCCGTTGAATCATCAAGGTTGCTTTAAAGATAATTTGGAGCTAGTATGCGACCTGGCATTGCCAAATAGAAATGCCAGCTTCGCAATTTCACCTTATCAGGAGCATCCATGCGACTTCTCATCAGTATTGCGGCGCTTGCCGTGGCCACCGCGTCTGCGCCGGCATTGGCGTTTGAACCTGGCGCCTATGTCAGCGTTGATGGCGGCCGCGCCTCGGTATCGTCCAAATACGCGGACGACAGCAACGATGTCGCCCTCGGCGCCAGCCTGGGCTACCAGTACACGCCCAACCTCGGCTTTGAAGTTTATACGCGCGGCCTCAGCCTCAATCCACTGCGCGGCGCGTTTCAGCCAGCCGGTTACTATCCAGACGAGCACTATGGCCTGGCCGTGCTGGGCACCGCCAACCTGAACGAAAACTTCCGCCTGTTTGGTCGCGCCGGTATCGGCCGCACCAAGATGGAAAGCAACCGCAGCGCGCTGGGCAGCAAGGATGAAACTGATCCAGTGGTCGGCGTCGGCATCGGCTACGCGTTCAACAACAACTGGTCGGTCAACCTGGAAGCCACCTACCTGACCAAGACCGAAGTCAACCTCGTCTCGTTCGGCGTGCGCTGGAAGTTCTAATCGGCTGTCACGCCGGGATACAGCTGCGCCAGCACCGCCGACACCATCTGCTGGAGCACCGGCGCCAGAGGCGTGGCCGCATCATCGCGGCGCGCCTGCTTCCACAGCGTGGCCAGCGTGGCCTCATGCCGCGTCACCACCTGCTCCACCGCGCTTTGCCAGAAGGCCGGCGCTTCGCTGTCGACAAAACTGCCGCGCCCACGGCCGAAGTGGGCCACGGCCAGATAGCGCAGGATGCCGGCCACCACCAGCGTGCGCATGAAGGCGTCGGTGAATTGCATGGTGGTCTGGTGACGGTCGGTGCCGGAATTGAAGCCCCACGCGGCGCCGGCGAAAGTCAGCGCGCCGGCCAAGCCGCCCAATAAGGCGCCGCCGCCGAGCGTCAGGCCGCCGGCCATCACGTCCGCCGACAAACCGGTGGCGGCGCCGGAAATCATCGCCCCCAGCAAGCCGGCTTGTGCCTTGTCGATTGGCGCGCGTACCGAGAAATGTTCGCGCACTTGCGCGTTGATGTCGGCGGCGCCGGCCGGGTCCAGCTGATGCAGCACCAGCAAATCGTGGGTCATCTCTGCGGTGCGCAGATTGAGACGCGCGACCAGCTCGCCCATGGCCTGATCTTGCCGCTGCTGTTCGGCGTTCTTGCCGATGCCAACCACCTTCAGCGCCGACTTCAGCAGGCTTTTGCCCTCTTCCGGCAATGCCTCGCTATCACGGGCGGCGGCCAGCAGTTGCTCAGACAGCAGTTGCATCGAACGCTCATAGCGCTCCGCGTTGCGCACCTGCCATGCGGCGAACAGACGCGCATACGCCGGCTGCTGTTCCGCGTTCACCAATCCGGCTAGCGCCTGATAAAACACCCGCTCATGCACCCAGCTGCGCGCGAAGGCATCCAGCGCGAGCACTTCGCGCACCGCCACATACTGGCGCAGATGATCGCGCCAGCGCGCCTGGTCCGCCTGTTCTTCCGCCAGCGGGCGCGGGCGACCGGTCTGGTTGAGTACCACCACCACCGGCTTGCCCAGCCATTCCAGGATTTTCATTTCGGCCGGCACATAGCCGGCGTCCTGCGGATCTTCCGCCGAGTTCACCAGATACAGCACGATGTCGGCGCTGTCGCGCGCGGCGCGCAAAGCCTGCTGGCTCAGCCAGAACGGCCGGTCGCGATAGCGGTCCAATACCTCGCGCAGGAACCAGCCGATCGGATTGCCCGACTGCGCCAACCGTTTCTGCAAACGCACCGAGTCCCCGAAGCCGGGGGTATCCCACAGCTGCAGCACATCGCCTTCGGGCGTGGTCAGCAGCGTGTGCGGCTCCGAGAGAATCGTCACGTGGGCGGCGTCGCGCACCTCGCCGACATCGACGCCCATCAGCGTCCGCGCCAGCGTGGTCTTGCCGTTGTTGGTGTGCGAAATCAGCGCCAGTTGGATCGTTGTGCTCATGCCGGCGCCTGCAAGTTGATGACGGTGGCGGTGGTGCGATGGAAGCGGCAGAACTCCTGCCACAAGGCGATGCGCTCAGCCAGCCGCTCCGGCCCCATGCGTTCCAGATATGCGGACTCATCCAGCAGCACGGTCACGCCGCGCGGCAGCGCTTGCGATAACGCGTCGAGGAAGGCGCCGTGATTTTCCCGCTCCGGCGTGGCGGTGAGATTGAATAGCGCGACGGTCGCGGTGACGTCAGCGTCGTCGCTGACTTGCGGCATTTCACCATAGGCCGTGGACGGCCGCAGCATCAACCGTCCCTGCTCACCGAACGTCGAGACGGCCACTTGCTGCAAGCCGCGATGGCGTTGCTCGTCGATCGTAAAGCTGTACGGCAGCACGCGCAGCGTGCCACCTTGCGACAAGCCCATCGTATCGTTCAGTTTGCGGAAGTATGGCTGCTCCAGATCCAGCGGGAAGTGACGCGCCTGACGCGACGCCTGCCATTGTGAGTACACCGCCAACAACAAGCGCGGCACAATCACCAGCAGCAGAATGGTCGCGGCATACAGATGCACCCAAAGCGCACCGCGCTGCGCGGCGGTGGTTTGCGGGAAGCGCAGCGCTTCGATGTCTGCCAGCGTAAAGCCTTGCAGATGAAACAGCGCCGTGGCCGGTGCAAACAAGGTGGACAGCAGACTGTGGACCTGCGAGGCGTCGAGGAAGGTGCTTTCCCAGCCGGCCGCGTATTGCGACAGCAGGCCGCGCGCATACAGCGAAACGAGTGCGCCGGTAGCGAACGCAGCCGCGCTCAAATGTACGCTGCGGCTCAGGCGTGCGGCGTTCAGCCTGGCGCTGAGTTGTGACCACTCGCGCAGGAAATCCATCACCGCGGTCGACAGCGCGGACGGCAACTTGCGCGGCGCCTTCAAGCGGTGCGGCACGCGCTGTCGCGATGGAATGAACAGCCAGACCAGCAAGCCAATATACACCAGCAGGTTCCAGCCAATAATCAACAACAGCGGCGCCGACAGCAAATCAACCCGATGCGGATCGGTAATGCGATCGAGACCGGCGCCGAGCAGCAAGCCGATCAGCGGCAAGGCCCAGGCCAGCGGCTGCAAGGGACTGCGTTGTTTGAGGAAGCCGGCAAACGCGGCATGGCGTTCAGCCAGGCGCTTGAGGATTTGTTCGGCGCGTTGTTGGAGGAAATCGTCGCCGGTGGCTTCGGCCTTGCGGTCGGCGGCGCGCCACTGGGCCAGCTCGCGCGCGCTGCGGCTGGCGTACATGCGATCATCGTCGCTGAGGATTTCCTTGTTGTGATCGGCGGTCTCGATGGCACGGACCAGCACGACGTCTCTCGCGGTGTGTTCGTTCATGGGAACGATTGTAAACGCAAAAAGGCCCGCACTATGGCGGGCCTCCTCACATATAACTAGCTTGACGATAACCTACTTTCACACTGGTTGCAGCACTATCATCGGCGTAGAGTCGTTTCACGGTCCTGTTCGGGATGGGAAGGGGTGGGACCGACTTACTATGGTCATCAAGCTTTGAC
>NZ_WWCP01000071.1 GCF_009857505.1 Duganella lactea | reverse complement strand
CTCAACTGGGAATGGATACGGCTCTTTCTTTTTGCGCGGTTTCTTGGTGGTCATCGTGTCGATCATGGAGCATCCCTTTCGGTATTATTTCATGACCCCGTTTCACACAGAAATTCTTACAGGCTCGAGTATTAGCATCCAAACCACCACCATTTAGCATGCCAAAACCTCCATTATTTAGCATCGCGAAACCACCACCGATTAGCATTCGAAACCGCCGCTTGGTTAGTCGCCTCAGTTTGCCCGGGCCAGTATTCCCATCACTACTGCCAGCGACTCTCATAAGTCGCCGCCGTTCGTTCTCACGGACTACCTCCACCCCACGGCATTGAACGCCGCCGCTCGCATTTGTGAGATTTCGCGTATTTTTCAGATGAGCAAGATGCTATCCTCTATGGCTAACGGCCGAGTTCGGCCAAAACCGGTCGCTCAAGTAATCACCTATTAAAACCTCACACCGATGATGCACCGCCCAGTTGATGCCGAAGTTGTTCTCCGTCTTACGTCTACCAGATAGCAACCAAGATAAAGTTTTCACTGACAGGCAGTTCACTCCGGATGTTGCATTAGTTCTATAGTGTGGCCGTCAGGTCCTCGGGTGTAGACCATGATTGTTCCGCTAGGCGCAGTTTGCGGTTCGCCGGTTGCCGTCCATCCATAATGGGCCATGCGATTTAGCATTGCGCGCAGATCGGTCACGGCAAACGTCAAATGAGCCGAACCGACGTCGCATGGACGTTGTTTCAAAACCACGCGGTCTTCCGGCGAATCGTACTCAATCAGCTCAACTCTATATCCATCGGGCCCCTCTAGGAGAGCGTTTCTTAAATAAGCTCCCGACACACCGACCACTTGTTCCATCGCGTGCCCACCGCCAAGCTCTTTGCGGTACACGAGTTGAAAGCCGAGAACCTCAGTCCAGAAATCAAGTACACCATCGATCGACGCAACTGTCAGCCCAGTGTGCTCGGTGCGCAATACGGTGGAGGTTTGGTCGTTCATAGGTGCATCCTGTTAACAGTCGAGGCCGCAGATTTATGCGAGAGTTAAGAATCCGTTCTGGGCCTCCCCCATCACTTTAACAGATGACCGTTATGGGCGGCTTCAGTCTAGAGTGACAATCTGTGATTTTTGCAGCAGAGCAAGCTGTTATCCTGAATGCCGCCGGCCGAGTTCGGCAACAACCGGACACTTGACTCTTTGAGGTTTGAAATGCAAATCGGCACTATCTTGGGTATTTTTGGCTCGTCTCTTGCATTGGCAGGGTGCGTCTGGCGAAAGCAGTGGGTTGCGGCATTGGCTATGCTCTTCTGGTTAGCTTACATAGTTTTCGACAAGGTATTTCCGTCTATCTTGCCAGAGCATTTGGTTACCGGTTTTTCCTTCGTATTCCTCGCTCTGGCGCTAATTTTTTGCTGGCAGGTTTATTTTCGCAAAAGAAACATTTAAGAACATCAGCGACGTGCTGCAACCGGCCAATACCGGACGTTGAAAGCAACCTCAAAATTTTAAATTTAGATATCGACATAATTAAGCCTGCACCTAGCATAGATCCTAACTCAATCAATGACTAAAATTTTTCCGATGGTAGAATTGTGCTTAAATACTGCTTCAACGGTTAAATAAATCCGATATTTTAAAAATGAATTGCTGTCAATTTAAAATACTCTTAATAGGTATTATAGCGATCATAGTGATTCTTGGAATTTGGTCGCCATTCTGTTCAAAAAGTTCTGTGAGCGAGTTGCTATATTGGAGGATCGTCTTGAGGAAAGTCGGTCAATATTTAGAGGCGAACTTGGTATGAATTCGTTTGAGATCGAACAATTCGGGGAAATAGTAAGCGCTGGCTACCGTAAGTCAAATGATGAAGCAGTCAAAATCATTGGAAATAGGATGTTCTTTTTAATGGCGTTGCAGCTAGTCATTCTTGCGTTGTTGTTCGTGCTGGTGATCCCTGAAACGGCAAGCGGCTGTTTGTGAAATTGAATCGCCACGACTATTGTAGACACTCCTGAGCCATAATTTAGGCAAAGGAGAAATCATGAGTGGGAAGCGTTACACGGAAGAATTTAAAGTCGCTGCGGTCAAGCAGGTTATTGAGCGCGGGCACCCGGCGGCTGAGGTCGCAGAGCGGCTCGGCGTCAGTATCCACAGTATTTATGCGTGGACAAAGCGGTATGGCGTGCCCGAAATCGAGCGCAAAGTCCAGGACGCCCAGTCTGACGAGATGCGGCGACTGAAGGCCGAATTGAAGCGCGTTACCGAGGAGCGCGACATCTTGAAAAAGGCCGCGGTGTACTTTGCCAAGACGTCCGGGTAAGGTACGCCTTCATTCAGGAAGTACAGGACAAATTTCCGGTGCGGCGGTTGTGCAAGATGATGGGCGTTCATCCCAGCGGCTTCTATGCGTGGTGCGTTCAGCCAGAAAGCAAGCGGGCCAAGGAAGACAAACGTCTGCTCGGTCACATTAAGCAGTCATGGCTGGAAAGCGGCGCGGTCTACGGCTACCGCAAGGTATCCGACGACCTGCGCGACCTGGGCGAGCGATGCGGCATCAATCGTGTTCACCGCATCATGCGCGCGGCGGGGCTGCGCTCGCAGACCGGATACGGCAAGCGCAAGTGGAACGGCGGCGGCGTGCCATCGGTGGTGGCGCCGAATCATCTGCAGCGGCAATTTGATGTGCTTGAGCCAAACCGGGTCTGGGTGACGGACATCACCTACATTCGAACCCATGAAGGCTGGCTGTACCTAGCAGTTGTACTCGACTTGTTTTCACGCCAGGTTGTCGGGTGGTCGATGAGCTCGCGGATTGATACAGAGCTGGCGATGAATGCGCTGCTGATGGCGGTTTGGCGACGAAAGCCGGCCGATCCTGTGATGGTTCATTCGGACCAAGGCTCGCAGTTCACCAGCAAGGACTGGCGCGATTTCTTGACGGCGCATCGGCTGGAGCCAAGCATGAGCCGGCGTGGAAACTGTCACGATAATGCTGTCGCTGAAAGTTTCTTCCAGCTTCTAAAACGCGAGCGCATCAAGCGCAAGACCTATGCAACCAGGGACGACGCCAGGCAGGACATCTTCGACTACATCGAGATGTTCTACAATCCGAAGCGCCGTCACAGATTTAATGACAGGCTTTCGCCAGCAGAGTTTGAGCGAAGGCATTTTGAACGGCTCGCGGGTGTCTAGCAGACTCGTGGCGATTCACAATGCAGGTAAAGCAGGCAGTAGTCAAAACGATTCCCAGAATGAGCACCGAGGGCGTGGCTCCCAGATCGGAAATGCTGCGGCTAATATTATGCCAAACGATGCTGCCAAACAGCAGTGTAGGAAAAAGCAGGAGTGCAGCGCCCACCCAGCGCCCGATCTGAAGCGCAAGCGGATAGCGCGAAGGGATCAATGCCGGAATCCAAAAAGGTGCGGAGAAAAGTGCGCCGACAACTAGCCAGAAAACTGACGTGCCGCGCGAGTAGCCATCGTCTTCAAGTGCATACGAAAAGCTCGCACCGGAGAGCGTGAGGAATCCGCCGCAAAGCATTGCGCAGATCAGCAAAATAATACGAGACAACATTGGCATCTGCTAGCTCCTTAGTTGCTGTAGTAATTAATAGATTCAGAGGCGATGCAAGTATTTTCGACAGCGTAGCATATCTTCATATTCAGTTTGGGCCGCAAAGAGCCCCACGCGGATCTGCGTAGCAGAGAAATCCTGACAGTCCGAGATGGGGCGCAAGCCGCCGGTCGCAGTACGCCTCGCATCAGCACACGCCATTTCAGGTGGCGGTTTGGCATGCGAATCACTGGCGGGTCTGCAACGCTAAACGGTGGCGGCTTTGACGCTAATACTTATTTGTCGGCAAAGCGCTCGTCCGCGCGTGTATCGGGAATGATGAAAATGTCCGGCTGCAAGATGACGTGGTCACAGAAGGAGATAGCGCGGGCGGTCTCACAAAGATCGACGCCCACGCTGGCCTTGAACCACTGACGATTTTCATCGAGCAGCGTGATCAGGGCGAACGGCACATCGAACTCCCGCGCCGCGAACCGCACTATTTTGTCGAAGCGTGCTTCGGGCGGCGTGTCCAGGATCAGTAGCTCGCGCAAGGCGGCAACGCGTTCTTTGTCGTAGGCGGCATGGTGGCCGCGTAGTCGTGTTGCGATTGCAATAATATTAACGAAATGCGGCGCACGCGTGTCCGTGCGGCCGCACCACACATTGTTGACTCAGTCAGCAATCTATCGCACAATCGAACGACTAGCGATAGCCGGAGTGTTCATGCCCGTCCCAGTTTTTTCCGATCGCGTTGCCGCAGTCCGTTCCTTCAACCGTTTCTTCACCCGCCAGATCGGTGTGCTGCGCGAAGGCCTGTTGCACAGCGAATTCACGCTGACTGAAATGCGTGTGCTGTACGAACTCACCCACCATGGTGACCAGCCATCGGCCGCGCTGTGCCGCGACCTGGGACTGGACCGCGGATACTTGAGCCGCATCGTCGCCAAGTTCGAAAACGCGGGCCTGGTCAGCAAGGTGCCATCGGCCACCGACGGCCGTTCCAAGCTGCTGCACCTGACGGCGCGCGGGCGCGGAATCTACGAACCGCTGGACCGTCGCTCGCGCGACGAAGTGGGCGACATGTTGTCCCGCTTCGACGAGGTCGACCAGCTGCGCATGCTGGATGCGATGCACACCATACGCGCGCTGCTGGACGCGCACAGCGGCATGAAGTACGCCCAGCCTTTCGTGCTGCGCGCGCACCGCGCCGGCGACATGGCATGGATCACGCGCCGCCACGGCGAGCTGTATGCCGCGCAGCAGGGCTGGGACCGCAGTTTTGAAACGCTGGTCGGCCAGATCTGCGCCGATTTCGAGCGCGATTTCGATCCGGCGCTGGAGCATTGCTGGATCGCCGAGATCAACGGCCAGCCGGTCGGCTCGATCGCGCTGGCGCGCAGCGGTGAGGAGGGCGTGGCCAAACTGCGCTTGCTGCTGGTGGAAGAGCAGGCACGCGGCCTGGGGCTGGGATCGCGACTGGTCGATGAGTGCCACAAGTTTGCGCGCGCCGCCGGCTACCGCAAGATGCGTCTGTGGACCACCGATCAGCAAAAGGAAGCGCGTCACATCTATCTGAGCAAAGGCTATCGGCTGGTGGCCGAGGAAGCGGTGCATGCCTTCGGCAAGGACATGGTCAACGAGACGTGGGCGCTGGATCTCGTACCAACAAGCTGATTGCCCACGCCTCGTCTCTCTGGCACTATGGCCGCTGTGATCGTGGTCATAGTGTAAAGGAATGAATATGCAAAAGAGCGGGCTGCTGGTGTGGTCGAAGCGGATACTGATCGCCGCCGTGGTGTTGCTGGTGCTGGCGGTTGCCGCCGCATGGCTGTATTTGCGCGGCAGCCTCGCGCAGCTGGAAGGCCAGCGCCAGGTCGCCGGCCTTGAAACCACGGCCAGCGTCGCCCGTGACGCGCACGGCGTGCCCGTCATCAGCGGCGGCAGCCGCGACGACGTGGCCTATGCCACCGGTTTCGTTCACGCGCAGGAGCGCTATTTCCAGATGGATCTGTTGCGCCGTGTGCCGTCGGGCGAGTTGTCCGAGCTGTTTGGCGAACGCGCGCTGCCAATCGATACATCGCACCGGCTGCATCGCTTCCGCGCCCGTGCCGAGCTGGCGGTGCGGGCGCTGTCCGCCGCTGATCGCAAGCTGCTGGAGCGCTACACGGCGGGCGTCAACGACGGCCTGAATGCGTTGAGCGCCAAGCCGTTTGAGTACGCCTTGATCGGACAACCGCCGCGTGCCTGGTCGCCGGCCGATACGCTGCTGGTGGTGTGGGCCATGTACTTCGATTTGCAGGGCAATCTGGAATCGCGCGAGCTGGCGCGCGGCTGGTTCCGCGACAATACCGATGAAGCGCAGCGCGCCTTCCTCGCGCCCGAGTCGACACCGTGGGACGCGCCGCTCGATGCGCAGACCATCGACAGCGGCGAGGTGGTGATTCCCGCCACGCCGCCCGCCTGGTGGGGCAAGCCGAAAGCGGCCGATGCGCCGGCGCCGGCCAAGCTGGCGCAGGCGGAATTTCTCAACACCGTCGGCAGCAACAACTGGGCGGTGGCGGGCAGCCGCAGCGACACCGGCGCCGCCATCGTCGCCGACGATATGCACCTCGGCATTCAACTGCCGGCCATCTGGTATCGCGCCGCATTGCAATTCCCGGACGGGAAGGGCGGGCAGCGGCGCATGGTTGGCGTGACCTTGCCCGGCACGCCGTTTGTGGTGGTGGGCAGTAACGGCCATGTGGCGTGGGGCTTCACCAACAGCTACGGCGATTACCTCGACTTCGTGGAGCTGGAGGGCAAGGAGCCGCAGGTGGCGCATGAGGAAACCATTCTGGTCAAGGGAGCGCCGGCGGTGAAGCTGGTGGTGCGCGAGACCGCGCTTGGTCCGATCCGCGAGGTGGGCGCGCGCAGCTACGCGGTGCACTGGGCCGCGCATTTGCCGGGCGCGGTCAATCTGAATATCGCCCATCTGGAAATGGCAGATACGCTCGATGAAGCGCTGGCGATCGCGCCGACGCTGGGCATCCCGGCGCAGAATTTCGTTGCTGGCGACAGCAAGGGGAATATCGGCTGGACCATCGCCGGCCCGATGCCGCGCCGTGCCGCCGCCGGCATGGCTTCCACTTATCCGCTTAAAGCCTGGGAAGCCGCCGGTTTGTGGCAAGGCTGGCTGCCGCCGGAGGCGTATCCCAAAGTGGTGAATCCGGCCGCGGGTCAGATCGCCACGGCCAACAGCCGCCAGCTTTCCGGCACCGGCGCGGAGTTGATCGGCGACGGCGGCTTTGACCTTGGCGCACGCACGCACCAGGTGCGCGACGGCCTGACCGCGCTGGGCGCGAAGACCGATGTCAAGAAGGTCTACGCCATCGGTCTCGATGACCGCGCGTTGTTCCTCAGCGCGTGGCGCGAACGCGCCCTGGCCGCATTGGATGCGAAGGCCATCGCCGGCAACGCGCAACGCGCCGAGGCGCTGGCGCTGCTGAAGGATAGCTGGAGCGGCAATGCCAGCGTGGATTCGGTGGCTTACCGCATCACGCGCGGTTTCATGTACGCGGTGTACGACATCATGTACGACAACGTCAATGCGGAACTGGCGCGGGTTGACCCCAAGGCCAGCATGGCGGCCGTCAGCGCACGCTGGCCGGTGGTGCTGGCGCGTCTGCTGGACCAGCAGCCCGCCGGCTGGTTGCCGCCGCAGTACGCCAACTGGCAAGCCTTGCAGGTGGCGGCGCTGGACCGCGTGATCGCCGACCTGACCAAGGACGGCCAGCCTCTGAAGAACGCCACCTGGGGCCAGCGCAACACGGCGGTCAGCGCGCATCCGATGGCGTCGGCGATACCGCTGCTGGGCAAATACCTGAAGGTGGCGCCGGACATGCTGGCCGGCGATCAGCACATGCCGCGCGTGGCCGGGCCAACCTTCGGCCAGTCCGAGCGATTGACGGTGTCACCGGGCCACGAGGAGCAGGGCATTTTCAACATGCCGGGCGGGCAAAGCGGCCATCCGCTGTCGCCGTACTTCCTCGATGGCCGCATGGACTGGCTGACCGGGCGCGCATCGCCGCTGCTGCCGGGGCCCGCGCGGCACACGCTGACGTTCACGCGCGCGGCCGGCGCCACGCCTTAGGCGCGGCGGCGCTCCAGCGCGG
>NZ_WWCP01000070.1 GCF_009857505.1 Duganella lactea | reverse complement strand
TTCGTCATGGTGGAGTTTCCTCTGTTGGTTGGTTTTGATCTCGACAATCAAATTTTCCAACAAAATCTCCACCGCCTCATCCCCGCCTGCAGATTTCAGCCCGTACACCAGATTCGACTATAGCTCCCGGGCGCCCGCCAAATCGAAGAGCGCGCGGCCTGCCAACACGTTCAATTTATTCAAATGGACCAACGACTGCTCGATAAACACGCGCCCCAAGGCGACCAAGTTTGCAACATGGCGGTTGATGTCGCTTTTGTTAACTTGGAACTCGACGGTTCCGATTGAGGTAGTCTTGCACAGTTTAGCTGATTCAAGAACTGCCATTTCCAACGCAGCGAGATTCTCGATTACGAAGTCGAACTTCTCTTCGATAACAACAAGCTGTATGAGACAGTCCCGTGCTTTCGTGATTTTATCGAAAGCATCTTTTGAGATCGGCACGAATCGGTCTTGACTAAGGACCAGCTTCATCAACCCATAATCCAAGACCTCCGTTTCGTTCAGAACTGCTTCGTGAGCTGGTTCATCTGGTAATCTCCCCTGCAAATGATCGCCATCAGAAGTAGAATTTTCTCAATTAGTTTTTTGAAAGTTCTGCAATGAAGACTTCCCGATTCACCGACAGCCAAATCATCGCCATCCTGAAGCAGGCCGAAGCCGGCTCCCCGATCCCGGAGCTATGCCGCGAGCATGGCATGAGCACGGCAACGTTCTACAAGTGGCGCGCCAAATTCGGCGGTATGGATGCATCCCTGATGGCCCGCATGAAGGAGCTTGAAGAGGAAAATCGCCGCCTCAAAAAGATGTATGCCGATGAGCGCATCAAGGCCGAGATCGTTGCCGAGGCTTTAGCAAAAAAGTGGTAGCGCCATCTCGCCGACGTGAGATGGCTCGCTGGTACGTCGATACTGGTCGAGCGACAATTCAGAACGCTTGCCTAGCATTCGGCATCAGCCAGACCTGTTTTCGCTACCAGGCCAAGCGCAATTCTGAAAATGAAGTAATCGCCGACTGGTTGGTGCGTCTGACGAATAATCAGCGCAACTGGGGCTTCGGCCTGTGCTTTCTTTACCTGCGCAACGTGAAAGGCTTCAAATGGAACCACAAGCGCGTCTACCGTATCTATCGCGAGCTAGAGCTGAACCTGCGCATCAAACCGCGCCAGCGCCTTGTACGTGAGAAGCCATTGCCACTTGCGGTACCCACGGCGATCAATCAGACCTGGTCGATGGATTTCATGCACGACCAACTGGCCGATGGACGCAGCATTCGTCTATTCAACGTCATCGACGATTTCAACCGCGAAGGCCTGATCATCGATGTCGATTTCTCGCTGCCGTCGGAACGCATCGTCCGGTCGCTGAACCAGCTGATCGAATGGCGTGGCAAGCCGTGCATGATCCGGTGCGACAACGGTCCGGAATACATCAGCGAGACGACCAAGACTTGGGCCGCCAAGCACGGCATCGAGATCGCGTTCATCCAGCCGGGCCAACCGCAGCAGAACGCCTATGTCGAGCGCTATAACCGCACCGTACGCTATGACTGGCTGGCGCATCACCTGTTCGATTCCTTGGACGAGATCCAGGACTTTGCCACGCGCTGGTTATGGACATACAATCACGACCGGCCACACATGGCACTTGGCGGCATTACGCCGATTCAGAAATTGGCCCTCGCCGCATAGCCTCTACTTCTGGTGCACATCATTGATGGGGGGGATTACCATCTAACGACTCTGATGAGGTAGGGACAGCTGGAGTGGTTGGATTGCTGGTCATGGCATTACCCATTGTGGGGAGTCGTTTGTCGGTAGAACTATTTTACTTTCCGCAGCACCCTCGTTGCATCAAATGGGGGCTGGCGCCTTGTTGCCCTGTTCAGACGCTATAAACACTACAACCTGCTTTTTGCTCGGACGGGAGCCGGCTCTGCTACGGAAGACTGCTGGTTATTAAAAAGCATGATTTGATGGCCGGCCGGGTTTTCTGGATACAGATAATGAGGCGTGCGACGAAGATCGAATGAGATCGCCTCTTGTACCGAGTCAGGCACGCCTCGTGGAGTAATGTCTAGTGCATCGATGATAAAGTCCAGCGGCCGATTGTGCACAAGCCAAAAACCGAACGGTAGAAATTTCATGATGTGCCCATACACCGTCTTGTCTCCTGCGTCAGGCAACGAAATATCCATCCAGCCGGCGTGTCTGAGGATCACCTGCTTACGTGACAGATACGGCCAGCAGTAGAGGCGCCAATCGTCTGGAAATGCACGGTCAGAATGCAGGAAGTACTGCCTCAGCGATTCTGATGCACCAATGTCCTGGCGCCAAGTCTGCGTGTCCTCGACCGCGTGTGCTGCCAGTATATGGCCAATGACCGACCTTGCCACCAAGTGCAGGTCCACTTCTACTCGGACAATGCGAGGCAACACGACATTTCTAACTACAGCTTGCATGCCGATACGCATCTGGTCGACGAAGTACTTGAGTTCCGGGTCGTAGTCCAGACCGAGCCTGTGGTTGTTACACGTCGCGCATAGGGTTTGGAACTTCAAGCCGCCCTGAATATAAATGGAGTCGCGCTGCTGGCCAGTGGATTGCGAATCCATTGTAAGCCGGCTCAATACTGCGTTAGTAATGTGGACACATCCTTGCGGGGGCACGTGATCCCGCGTAAGTTCACCGAACTGGCCGCAGATAACGCAAAATCCTGGGCCTTTTTTGCCGGCGAATCCGGCCCAACTGTTAATACGTCTCGAATACCCAGCCATACATACCTGTAGTTCTGCTTAAAGCCCCTATTGTATCGCGGCATGTTTATGAGTTTTGGCAAATTATGAAACCTACCAAATTCTTAAGGGGGCGGCGGGGATTCGTGTTGTTCACGCTAAAGTTAAGTCTATGATTTCAAGAGGAAATCGCCACAGAAAACTGTCTTGGCGTTCTCAACTGAGGTTATTCTGTCCATTTACTCGCTCTATCTCTGCCAGCTTTTCTTCTGCTGCCAATGCCCGCGCTTTGTACAGCGAGGCTTCCTTCAGCAAACAAGATATTTCATACCAATACGTCGCTCCAAGATCTCCGTCTTCGTGCTGCAATTGATGCAGCTTTTCCAATGCGATTTCAAGATTAACTTGTGTACTCATTTTGTTTCCTCTAGTGAGGGACAGCCGGGATAAAGCCAGAAATAGCACATAAGCCCTACGGTAATAACAAAGGTGTCTCTTATGCGTTTTTTGTCGTACAAGTCTAACCGCGCTTCTTATTTGGCTTACCCATTGTCCGTGGGAGCGGCGGCACTTGGTATCATTTTGTCGAGAAAACCTCGCAACTGATCGCCGATACGCTCGTGGGACGCGATTTGAGGGGCGGCCGCGATTCGTGTAAAAAAACCAAAATGCTGCGGTAGGCGTTGTTGTCGCTCTCGACCACCATCAGAGTATAACGGTGGTCGCGCATTCAGGTTTGCATATGGTTGATCAGTTATTTTTTGCGGCGCCTCGACGCGAGTGGAACCAGTTAAAGCCGAATCCGCCAAACGCTGCCAATCCGACTACGGCCTGGGCCAGCACTGTTTCCAATGTTGGGTAAAGGCCCAGCCAGTCGACACGAGGACCACTTACAACGTGCGCTGCCACCCATCCTGCCTCTTGCAGGGCAGACACGCCTTTGCCGATCAACACCACCGCCAAAGCGGCTACGAGAACCGACGTGTAGGAGAAGAATTTACTGATCGGCATGCGGGCGCTGGTACGCAGCAGGACAAAAGCGATCACAGCCAACAGAACGAGCGCGGTGACAAAGCCGCCGGCCAATGCACCGCCATTGCCTTCAGCGGCCAATGCCGAGTAAAACAGGACGGTTTCAAAGACTTCACGGTAGACAGCAATGAACGACAGCGCGAAGAGTGCACCTGCGGAACGACGTGTCATGGCAGCGGACAGTTTGCTACTCAGATAGTCCTGCCAGCGCCCAGCGCTACTCTTCTGGTGCATCCAGAGGCCCACGCTGAGCAGAACGACAGCGGCAAGCACAGAACCGAGCCCTTCGGTCACTTCCCGGCTGGCGCCACTAATTTCGATGAAATAGGTCGCTATAAACCAGGTCATGCCACCGGCGACCAATGCGCTAACCCATCCCGCGTGTACTGGGCGCAAGGCGTCGGGTCGGCCAGCCTTTTTGAGAAATGCAATCATGCCGATCACGATAAGAAGTGCCTCAACGCCTTCACGCAACAGAATGGCAAGCGCACCAAGGAAGGTGGTCGTTGGATCGGCTTTGGCATCTCCCATCAGCGCCTCTACTTGAGAAAACAGACTAGTCAATTCTCCAGCTGCTGCCTCGGCATGGGCGACTGTGCCTCCAGTAACTGCGGAACGATACTTCAGCATTGCACCTTCGACGGCTACCAGCAATGCTTGGTCACGCGCACCAACGATGGGTTCGATCGGCTCGAAACCGTCAAGATACGCTGACAGCCCTAGCTTGGTTGCGTTCGCTTTGTCACCCACGCGCAGGGCCGCAAGGCTTTCCTGGAGCCGAAGACGCGCGAGGTTTAGACCGGTGGGTTTGCCCGTTTCAACCACACCAGGATGTGTTCGCAAGTAAGCAGTCAGGTCACGTGCCACCTCACCAGGCAGCGTTTTGGCAGCGGCCGTCTCGGTAATAGTTGTCACGGCAGCGAGGTCAGGATAGCGTTGCTTGATGGTGCTCCCGGCGCTTTTCCATAAATGCTCACCGCGTGCGCGCATATCGGCGTCATAAGCGATGGAACCGACGTAGAACGCAAGTGCCCACCGGTCTTGTTCTGGCAGCGACTCGAAGCTTGCCATCGATGTTCCACCAACCCCTTGCGAAATAACCTGGAATAGCGCCATGAGGCTACGGGAGCCTGCGCGCTCGGCATCAGTAAACGCAATCGGGGGTGGTTCCAGGTCGGCCGCTAGTGGCCCATCCCCGGCACCATAGGTGCCGTGGCACGCTGCGCACTGTGCAAGGTATAGGGAGCGCCCACGTGCAAGATCCGGAACGGCCTTCGGTGCGACCGGGATTGGATATGCCACCAGCAACAAGCCATTGGCATAATGAGCCAGGCGTGCAACTTCGGCAGCATCGGCCTTACGAACGACAGCGGCGCGTAGTTCGGCGATCGCGGCAGCAATTTGCTGCTTGGAGCTGTGCGTCGGCAGTGATTGAACCTGTTTGCCTGCATTCTCCGTGAAGTCGAGCATTTCCGCATATTCAGCATCACTAGCGACGGCGCCGTTGGACACGGCGCCGCTGTAATCGACAGCGACATAGTCGATCAATTGCCACAACTGTTTTGCGTCCACCGGGGGGGCTGGTTCAGCAATAGCAGTGCCTGTGAAGAGGAAAGCCGAGGCGACGGCTACCGCCCACTTGTATAACTTTAACTTACTGAGCATCTTTGTTGCCTCCGAATTTTGGAATCAGACGAATGTAGATCAGCTCGCTGATCAACTCGACCATCGTCTGGGTGATGATGATTGCTGGCAGTATCTTCATCGATGCTCATACTGCACTCCCTTCTATAAGCGGTTAATTATCGTTCACTTCCTTGCCTCGGGTATAGGCGATGTGGCGGCGATCTTGTCGAGATAGGCATGCAACTGCTCCCCGATTTGTTCCTGCGCCTGCGCCTTTGCATTGGCCTGGGCCAGCAAGAGTTCCAACTCACGGACCTGTGCCTTTATCGGCGCCATCTGGTCGTTTGCATTGTTTAACTGTTCGGTCAGCAGTTCCACTTCGGCGACTTTACTGGCCAGTTGGCGCTCCGTATCCGAGGCGTGCACCTGCAGCGATTGCAGCGAGTCGATTTTTTGCTCCAGCTTACGGACCTGCGTCAGTTGCTCGTAAAGGTTCTGCTTAGTGTGCGACAACTCTGACACCAGCTTCGCTCCTTCCTGGTTCAGGCGAGTGGTCTCATCTTGTTTGACGGCGACCGCCTGCTGCGCCAGGCGCAGCTCAGCCTGCACTTGCTGTACTTGTAGTTCGTGGCGCCGGACATCGGCTTCTCGCTGCTCTTTTACCGACTGGCGATAGTGCTCCAGGGCTTGGCGAGCGTGCTGGTGTTTCTCCTCCAACGATAGTCGATATGCCTCATTCTCGGCAAGTCGTTGCTGCAGGTCGGCCACTTGCTGTTCTGCGACCTGGCGCATTGTCGATTCCCGTTGATGCTCGCTATGGCTAGCCGCCAATGCCGCTCCTTGCTCCTGGAGGGCCGTTTCCAGCTCCAGCACGCGGGAGCGCTGCTGCGCATTGTCGTTCTGGGCCGCCAGCAGCAGCGCTGCCTGTTCGGCCGCCGTCGTATCGGATGTGGCACGGGCCGCCGCTATCTGTTCCTGTGCCTCGTCCTCCAGCCGTGTGGCCAATCGTTCGACCAAGTCCTGTAACGCCTCGCTGATCGAGCTGCGCTTGCCGCGGGCGCCGCCATCCTCTTCCTCCAGTTCCTTGAGGTATTTGTGGATCGTTGTTTTGGAGCCAGTGTTCCCCAGTGCCACGCGAACGGCATCGACCGACGGGTTGACACCCTGCGAAATGAGGGCATCACGTGCCTTTTTTACGTCCGATTTGTAAAGCCCAATGCGCGCCATGAATTCTCCAAGAATGAAATAAGATAATATGTTACGTACCACATAATTACATACTATGTACGCAGCTAAATCAAGACTAATTGCATTTAAATTTCATATCGGATAATGTAACATTATCCGGTATGAGCAAGAAAAATGACCTTTTTTAGCCTTATGCTCGTGTAATTTGGTTCTCGCCGGCGACACAAGTCCACCGAACCTGCGAATGGAGGTGTAATGACCACACTAGACGACTACCTCGATGAGCCTAGAACACACGGGAAACTGGTGCTTGCGTTGCAACGCATCATCAGCGCCGAGTTCACGAATGCCGACTGGCAGGAAATAGGCTATTCCTCAGGGCAGCACGAGTACATCCAGCATCACGATCGTTTGCTACGTAGCCTGCACTTCGGCGATGATGATTACGGCGCTTGCGTTTTCCAATGCCTCGAATATTTTGCGCGTCACCAGCGGCACGCTATCGAGTTACTGATCAACCATCCTAAACTGCGTAGTCAACTGATCCGTGAAGTGCCGGATATCATCGGCTTTGTCCACGTGGATGTTGAAAGAGTGCACTCCGAGGCACTTCCAGATATCGCTCCAGGCGATGTCGTTCTGCGCGCGCTAGCAGATGCCGAGCATCTTCTACTGACAAGTGGTCCTGTCAGCGCTGTTGATCGGCTTCATACCGCACTGCACGGCTATTTCCGCATGCTGTGCACCAGCATGGGAATCTCGGTCGCTGACGATGCCTCAATGACGGCGCTCTTCAAAGCACTTCGAGCCGATCACCCCGCACTCTCATTTATGGGACCTCACGACAAAGAAATGGTCAGGGTGCTTAACGGCTTTGCTAACGCCATTGACGCGTTAAACTCTTTGCGGAACAACGGAAGTATTGCCCACCCGTCCAAGAATCTCCTGGGAGAGCCGGAAGCGCTTTTGGCTGTCAATGCGACCCGGACTATATTCAACTACATACGGGCCAAGGTAGGTCAGTGAACGAGCCATGAGCAACCTGGAAAAATACATTCAAGCGGCGACGCGCGAGAACACTCGACAAAGTTATCGATCAGCGATCGAGCACTTCGAAGTCGTGTGGGGCGGTCTATTGCCAGCGACACCGGATGGCGGAGCTAATGTCAAATCTGGTGTATGCCAATCCTGAAGCGTAGGGCCATCAGGCGGCGAGTTTCTGTTGTTCCGGCGGATTGTCCTGCGCCGGAAGTCCATCTTTAAACAGCACGCCAGCCAGCAGC
>NZ_WWCP01000006.1 GCF_009857505.1 Duganella lactea | reverse complement strand
CGCGTCGGGCGCCACCACCGCCGGCACGGCCGGCGGCGGCATGGGCGGCGCCGGTGCGGGCGGGGCGGGTGGTGCGGCGATGGTCGATGCCGGCACCTTCAACGCCTCCAACGCCATGTCCAGTGTCGGCCAGTCGGCGGCCGGCATCATGATCGCCGCGCAGAACAGCGGCATCGCGGCGCTGATCCAGCAAAGCGTCAACGTGCAGTCCAACCTGGCGGTGGGACGCTAAGCGGCACGGCGGAGCGTTCGCGCTCCGCTTTCAACGAGGAGACAGGCATGCATACATCAATTTCTTACGCCGCCGCGCTGCTGCTTGCGTGCGGCGGCGCCAGCGCCGCCACGGCTTTCGACGGCCCGCCGGTCAGCGACGCCACGCTGGCGCGGCTGCACGCCGGCGCCGACACGGTCAGCAACCAGATGCGGCTGGACGGCGCGGTCAGGGACAACAATACCTCCAATGTGGTCAGCGGCGCCAACACCATCAGCAGCGGGGCGTTCAGCAACGCCTCCGGCCTGCCGGTGGCGATACAGAATTCCGGCGCCAATGTGCTGATCCAGAACGCCACCATCATCAACATCCAGATCCAATGAAGATCCTCGCGCTGATGATGCTGGCCGTAGGCGCGCAAGCGGCCGACCTGCCGTCGCTGAACGGCGGCGGCAGCTACGCGGTGCGTGTCACCAGCCTGAAGGAGGCGCGCTTCCTGGCCACCGTGCGGCAGCAATTCGATTTCAGTTGCGGCTCGGCGGCGGTGGCGACGCTGCTCAGTTATCACTATGACCGGCCGGTGTCGGAACAACAGGTGTTCAACGCCATGTACGCCCAGGGTGACCAGCCCAGGATACGGCGCGAAGGCTTCTCGCTGCTGGACATGAAACGCTATCTGGCGCAGCAGGGCTTCCAGGCCGATGGCTTCCAGCAGCCGCTGGACAAGCTGGCGCAGGCGGCGTTTCCCGCCATCGTGCGCATCGTGGAAAACGGCTATCTGCACTTTGTCGTCATCAAGGGCATCGACGCGGAGCGGGTGCTGATCGGCGATCCGGCCGGCGGCACGCGCGCCATGCGCCGCGCCGGGTTCGAGGCGGCGTGGCCGGACCGGCTGCTGTTCGTCATCCACGACTGGCAGGGCAAGCCGCGTTTCAATCAAGCGGCGGACTGGAACAACGCGCCGCGCGCGCCGCTAGGCGAGGCGGTCAACCGTTCCAGCCTGACCGACATCACCTTACCCAAGAACGGCAGCGGCAACTTCTGAAAGGAGGCGCGGCCATGCGCAAGATGTTATGGAGCGTGCTGCTGGCCTGGGCGACGGCGGCACAGGCCGATCCCACCGACGGCTGGACCGCCGTCGACGACCGGCAACTGCAGCAGGCGCGGGCCGGCTTCGCGCTGGGCGGCGGCATGCTGGTCTCATTAGGTGTCGAACGTTTGGTTTCGATCAATGGCACTGTTGTAGCCAACACCCATTTTTCCATCCCCGATATGACACAGTTGAGCGCTGCGCAAGCACAGATGGCGAGCGACGCCATGGCTGCCGTGCTGGTGCAGAACAGTCTCAACGATCAGGCCATCCGCAGCCAGACCACGATCAACATCACGGTCGCCAATCTGGCGCTGCTGAAGGCGATTAACTTTGAACGCAGCCTGCGCGACGCACTCAGTGGCGCGGTCGGCAAATAAGGGGGATGGCATGCACGACAAAACGTACTGGCTGGCGGCGGCGCTGCTGGCCGCGGGGACGGCGCTGGCCGCGCCGGAGCAACCGGTAGGCGCGGCGCCACCGCAGGACGGCAGGCCGCCGGCGGTGGCGCCGCTGTTTGAACAGCCGGGCGTGCTGACGCCGCGCGGCAAGTTTGTGCTGGAACCGTCGCTGCAGTTCGGCTATTCGTCCAGCAACCGCGTGGTGCTGGTCGGCTATACGATCATTCCGGCGCTGCTGATCGGGTTGGTGGATGTGCGCGAGGTCAAGCGCAATACCACCACCGCCGCCATCACCGGCCGTTACGGCCTGACCAACCGCGTTGAAGTAGAATTGAAGGTGCCGTATGTGTACCGCTCCGACGCCACCGTCAGTCGCGAGATTTTCACCGGCACCGGCGTGGACCGCGTGTTCGACACCAGCGGGCGGCACATCGGCGACGCCGAGCTGGCCGTGCGCTATCAGCTCAACGACGGCGCCGCCGACCGGCCGTACTATGTGGCCGGATTGCGCTTCAAGTCCCGCACCGGCAACGATCCGTTCGAGGTCATCACCGATTGCAACCAGCGTTGCGTCGGTCCGAACGCCACCGGCACCGGGCTGCCGCTGAACCTGCCGACCGGCTCCGGCTTCTATGCGCTGCAGCCCAGTCTGACGTGGCTGTATTCCAGCGATCCGGCCATCCTGTTCGGCACCGTCAGCTACCTGCACAATTTTTCGCGCGGCGGCGTCAGCCGCCGCGTGCAGGGTGGTGAGCTGGAGCCGCTGGGCGACATCAAGCCGGGCGGTGTGATCGGGTTTAACTTCGGCGTCGGCTTGGCATTGAACGAGCGGGCTTTGATCAGCTTCGGCTACGACCACAACTCCATCGCCCGCACCCGGCAGAATGGCGTGCCGGTGGCAGGCTCGGTGCGCACGCAGTTGGGGACGCTGTTGATGGGCTTCTCCTATCGCGTCAACCACAAGCGCACCGTCAATATCGCGGTCGGCGCCGGCCTCACGCGCGACACGCCGGACGTGCAGCTGTCGTTGCGTTTGCCGATGGCGTGGTGAGGCGCGACGCGGCGTCGGCAACGCATGTTTCTTGTATTTGCGGTATTGTAGTGCTCCTGATAATTTCTCAACACAAAGGGGAGCCATGTCCACACGTATCCTGAAACCGTTGGCGGTCGCCGCCGTCCTGTTGGTCACCGCCGCCGCGCAGGCCGGCGCGCCGATGGCCCGTTTCCAGGCGCCGGGGTTTTATCGCACCACGCTGGGCGATTTTGAGGTTACCGTGCTGAACGACGGCACGCTGGACCTGCCGGTCGACAAGTTGCTCAAGCAGCCGCCGGCCAAGACCAATGCCGCGCTGGCCAAGTCGTTCCAGAAAAGCCCGTTGCAAACCTCGGTCAACGGCTTCCTGATCAACACCGGCAGCAAGCTGGTGCTGATCGATACCGGCGCGGCCAGCCTGTTCGGCCCGACGCTGGGCCAGTTGGTGGGCAATCTGAAGGCGTCCGGCTACAGGCCGGAGCAGGTGGACGAAATCTATATCAGCCATTTGCATGGCGATCACGTGGGCGGGCTGGCGTCCAACGAACAGCGCGTGTTCCCCAACGCCATCGTCCGCGCCGGCAAGCTGGATGCGGACTACTATCTGAGCCAGACCAATCTGGACAAGGCGTCGCCGGAGGCCAAGGATAATTTCCAGGGGCCGATGGTGTCGATCAATCCTTACGTCAAGGCCGGCAAGTTCCAGCCGATCGTGGCCAATACCGAGCTGGTGCCGGGCATCAAGTCCTACTTCAACGGCGGTCACACGCCGGGCCACATCACCTATGTAGTTGAGAGCAAGGGACAGAAACTGGTATTGCTGGGGGATTTGCTGCACGTGCAGGCGGTGCAGTTTGACGATCCGGGCGTGGGCATCTCGTTTGATAGCGACAGCACGGTCGCGATCAAGGAACGCAAGGAAGCGTTCGCCGCGGCGGCCAAGGAAGGCTACCTGATCGGCGCGCCGCACCTGTCGTTCCCGGCGCTGGGCCATGTGCGGTCCAACGGCAAGGGCGGTTACGTGTTCGTGCCGGTGACGTACACGCAACCGCGTTAATGCCGCGGGGCGGATGTTATGCCAGGGCAGGGTAGTCGGTATAGCCTTCCTCGCCCGGGCCGTAGAAGGTTTCCGCCTTCCACGGATTCAGCGGCGCATCGGCTTGCAGGCGCGCCACCAGGTCCGGATTGGCGATGTAGTCTTTGCCGAAGGCCACGGCGTCGGCCTTGCCGCTGTCGAGCAGGCTTTGCGCCACCACCTTGTCCAGCTTCTCATTGGCGATGAACACGCCGCCGAATGCCTGCTTGATCAACGGCGCCAGGCTGTCCTCGCCTACCGCTTCGCGCGCGGCGATAAAGGCGATCTTGCGCTTGCCCAGCTCGCGCGCCACGTAACCGAAGGTTTCGGCCGGGTTGGCGTCGCCCATGTCGTGCGAATCGCGGCGCGGCGCCAGATGCATGCCAACACGGCCCGCACCCCACACCTCGATCGCGGCATCGGTCACTTCCAGCAGCAGACGCGCGCGGTTCTCGACCGGGCCGCCGTACTGGTCGGTGCGCTGGTTGGTTTTGCTTTGCAGGAACTGGTCCAGCAGATAGCCGTTGGCGCCGTGGATCTGCACGCCGTCGAAGCCGGCCTTCTTGGCGTTCTCGGCGGCTTTCTTGTAGGCGGCCACCACGCCTGCCAGCTCGGCGGTGTCCAGCGCGCGCGGCACCGGATACGGACGTTGCGGACGCAGCAGGCTGACGTGGCCGTCGGCGGCGATGGCGCTGGCCGAGACCGGCGCCTCGCCGTTCAGAAAGCTCGGGTCGGAGATGCGGCCCACATGCCACAGTTGCGCGAAAATCACGCCGCCCTTGGCGTGCACGGCGGCGGTGACCTGCTGCCAGCCCGCGACCTGCTCATCGGACCACAGGCCCGGCGTGTCGGCATAGCCGACGCCCTGCGGCGTGACGGCGGTCGCTTCGCTCAGGATCAGGCCGGCGGTGGCGCGTTGCTCGTAGTACCTGGCCATCAGCGCGTTCGGCACGCGGCCACCGCCGACGGCGCGGGCGCGGGTCAGCGGCGCCATGACGACGCGGTTTTTCAGGGTGATATCGCCGAGGGTGATCGGATCGAACAGAGTAGGCATGGTAAGGCTCCCTATAGTTGCATTTGGTCGATGAAGGCCTGAATGACCGCTTCATCGCGTTTGAAATAATTCCACTGGCCGACCTTTTGCGACGTGACCAGCCCGGCCTTGACCAGCACGGCCAGGTGGGCCGACATGGTCGATTGCGACAGGCCGGCGCGGCGGTCGATCATGCCCGCGCACACTCCCAGGCTCAGCGGATGCTGCTGCTCCGCGAAGTACACGTTCGGCTCCTTCAGCCACGCCAGAATCTGGCGCCGCATCGGGTTGGCGAGGGCTTTGTGGATAGTGTCGATGTCCATGGTCGGTATATGTATCGTATTTTTCCGATTTCAATATCGTAATTCTACGATATAAATAAAAAACGTGCTGGCGGGCGGAAAATCCTTTATGTTATGGAACATTGTTGAAATTCTATCTCTGCCATATGTCGAGTGCTTATCTGGATGTGCTGATCGGGCTGTCTTACACTTTTCTGGCGGTCAGCCTGCTGTGCGCCGCCACGCGCGAAGCGATCGCCTCGCTGTTTCAGACGCGGGCCAAGGTGTTGCTGGATGGCGTGCTGACCATGTTGCACGAGCCGACCGGCAAGTCGCGGCTGCGCGGCATGCTGCCGTCGTTGCAGCGGCTGTTGCGCCTGGACGGTGGCTTCAAGCTGGCGCATCTGGGCTCGGCCGCGCTGACGGCCGAGGTGATGCGGCATCCGCTGATCAGCGGCATGGCGCAGCGCGGCCGCATGCCGTCGTATATTCCCTCGGCGATTTTCGCGCGGGCCTTCGTTTCCACGCTGACCACGCGCTACGGCAAGGGGCAGACGGCGGCCATGTTGTTGAACCAGGTCGGCAATGAAGGCTTGACGCGCACGCTGCTGGCCATCATGGGCGAGGGGCCGGACGACGCGGCGGCGCTGGAGAACGCGGTGCGCATCTGGTACGACACGGTGATGGAACGCATCAGCGGCTGGTACAAGCGGCGCTCGCAATTCGTGCTGTTTTTGGTCGGTCTGTTTTACGCGGCGGCGATGAATATCGACGCGCTGCAACTGGCCTCGCGCCTGTGGAAGGACGCCGGGCTGCGCGACGGCATAGTGGACAAGGCGCAACTGGTGCAGGTGTCGGGGCTGCCGGTGGATACGGTCGCCACCGCGCTGATCCAGACCAAGGTGGCGAAAGTGCAAGCGCAGGAACTGCAAAAGCTGCCGATCGGCTGGCCGTCATCGCGCTTTAACGGCGTCGATGGCGTGTGGGCTTTTGTGGTGGCGCTGACGTTCGCGCTGATCGGCTGGGTGGCGACCGCCTTCGCGGCGTCGCTCGGTTCGCCATTCTGGTTCGACGGCGTCGGCTGGCTGCTGGCGCTGCGCGGCACGGGCGCCAAGCCGGTGGCCGAAACGACGGTGGCACCCACCGTCACCATCTCGCTGCCGACCTTGCGCAAATAGTCTTACTGGCGGCGCTGCGCGCACCGCGACGACTGAATCGCCCGCTCGGTGATGTTGTTGATGCGCTTGATCGCTTCCGGCGTGCAGCCGGCGTCGTTGGCGACGTGCGGCTGCGGCTTCCCGCCCAGTTGCTGGTAGGCGGTGACGGCCAGCGCCGCCGCGCAGCCCATCAGCAGCCAGTTGAGCTTGCGAGGCATGCTCACGCCGCGAAGTGCAGGGCCAGACCGATCACGGCCGGCAGCGTCTGGATCAGCAGGATCGAGCGCTTCACGGTCGCGGCGCCCCAGACGCCGGCCACCGCCACGCAGGCCAGGCCGAATACGGTGAAGGCCGACGCCGTGGCCGGGTCCGGATGCACAAAGCCGACCACCAGCGCGGCGACCAGAAAGCCGTTGTAACAACCCTGGTTGGACATCGCCGCCTGCATGATTTCCGCCTTCTCCTTGCTCAGACCGAAGACGCGGCGGCCGCGTGAATTGAACAGCACGGTTTCCAGCAGAACGATGTAGACGTGAATCAGCGCCACCAGGGCGGCGGCGATCTGGGCTGCTAAATGCATGAGGGCTCCTGATAATAGTTATGTTAATTGAACATTATGACCTGAGCGGGGTGGCTGCGGCTAGCATTAAAACGATGGGTTGACGCGGGTGAGGTAGTACCACTCGCTGTGGGCACCGGCGGCGGCATCGGGAAACAGGATGCGGCCGGCGAACTCGGCCAGCACCGGCGTGCCATCCACGCGGCGGCCGATTTCCTCGCCTTGCCTGACCGGATCGAAGCTGGCCCAGGCGCGACTGAACTGGTCGTCGGCGTGTTGCTTGTCGTAGACGGCGACCATGCTCAGCGCCTCCATCTGTTCGGGGCTGACCGGCTCCGGCGTGGGCGCATCGATCATTCCGAGGACGGCCAGCGTGTTCAGGATGGCGCGGTACGCCACCTCGGGCGCCTGCGGATCGTCGTGCTGACCGCACTCCAGCGTCAGCGCGTAGCCGCCCACTGAGCGCATGTATTCGGTGGTGCCCATGCCGTAACGCAGCACCGTCTGCAATGCGGCACTGCCATGCAGGCGCCGCTGCACGCCGGCGCCATAGGTGCGCAGCCAGCCATCGACAAACCGCCGTACGCCAAGCCGCCGCGCCAGCGCGCGCTCCTGCGCCTCATGCTGGAACGGCTCAAGCGGCCCGTCATTATTGCGTGGCCCGACCATCACGAACGGCTCGCCGGTGCCGCTGAACGAATGCAGATCCAACAGCACATCATGCTGCGCCAACAGCGGGCACAGCCAGTTTGCCACACGATCCTCAAAATCCTGCGGTTCTGCGGTCGGGAAAAGATGGCGGTTTAAATTCCGCTCGCCGTTGCGCTCTCCCTTGACGTAGGCCAGTGGATTGGCTATGGGGATCAACGTCAGAATGCCACGGCGAATCAGCAGGGCGCCGCTATCCAGCGCACGCGCGATTTGTTGAATGGCTTGAGCGCCACAGCGTTCGTTGCCATGGATGGCGCCGGTGATGATCAATGCGGGCCCGGCATGCTCACCGCTCAGCTGGATGAGTTTGAGATGGTGGTGACGTGATGCGTTCATGAATGCTACGACCTCAGACATATATGCGCGACAAGGCCGTAGCTTACAGGCTTATTGTTGGCCAGGCTCGTTGACAACTTGCGGATCATGGCTGAACGCCAAACCGTCCTCATCCTTGAATTGCAGGGTAATGTTCAAGGTCATTTTGACAGTGTTGGCGTCGCTGAAGGTCAGTTGCTTGCCGCTGACGCTGATGCTGGCCGGGCTAAACTGACGGGGGGCTTCGGGGACGACGGTGACACCGGCAAACACGACGTTTTTATCGCCGCTGTCGTAGATCTGATAGTTCAGCACCGTGTCCGGCTCGGTGACGCAAGGCACCGCAGGCGCGGTTTGCACCTCGTAGGTACCCGGCGTTGTACCCGGCTTGACCTTCACGAGAATGTTGATGAATTGGGTGGCGGCATTCAGTTTGCTCATCAGTTTACTTCCTTTGGTGGTTGGAAAGATACAAGGTATAGGCTGGATCGCGATAAGACATTGCTTCCAGTTTCTTTCGTTCCTGTGTTGCCAACTCGGCTTGATTAAGGCAGAGATGGGCTTTCACCCATGGCACCAGGACATGAAAATCAGCAGTGTTCTTGACCAATGGCTGCAGCATGGTCTGAACCGTCTTGCATGCGCGCACCGAGGCGTCTGTATCCAGGTGCTGATTCAGCTCCGCGTGCAGCAACTGCGCATTGACCAGGGCATTGCGGATGCCTTGATCGGAGGGCGTTGTCGCGTACAGCGTCTCCAGTTTGGCTATCGCGGGTGTAAGACGGTTTTTGGCCTTGCTGAAGTCATTTTGTTGGAGATGAGTGATGGCGATGCGTTGCTGTACATTCGCGAGCATCACCTGCAAGATCCATTTCTTGGGCTCCAGCTTGCTCAGATCGGTAAAGCGCTGTTCCAGTTCATACAGGCGTTTGAGCACAGACTCCGGTTGTTGCTCGCCGGCGCCGGCTTCGATCAGGCGAAGCTGTATCAAGTGGAAATTTCTTTGCGAATTACGATTGCTGGGATCGATATTGACGGTCGCTTTCAGCAACGCCAGCGCCTGTTCGAGATCGTCCTGGCTGGTTTTGCTGTCGCCACGTGCCAATCGCAGTTGGGATCGCATCGACAGCGCCAGGCCCATCCGGTTAGCCCACAAGATGTCTTCCGGATAGGCGTCGCGCAGATCCTGTAGCAAGGCCAATTCCTGGCCGTGCAGTGCCTCGGCCGCGACCAGCTCGCCAAGCGCCATCTGGGCGCTGGCCTGCCACGACAGACTATCGGCCAGATCGCCCGCGAGTACCTTATCCTTTGGGGTGGCGGCGTGGGCGCGGGTCTTCAGCGCCACCGAAAGCGCAAATTCCTGCGCCGCTCGCGCTGCATCGCCGCGCCGCAGTGCCAGGCTGCCGAGGTTGTTGTGCGCATACGACTGTTCTATCCAGCTGCTGACATCGTCCGGCGCCATCGCCGCCTGACGGTCCGCATAGTCGCGGTACTCTTCGAAATATGCCTGTGACTTATCCCATTCTTTCTGGTCCAGATGTATTTGGCCAAGCCAGAAAGCATTCTCGCCGGACGTTTTGAGCAGCGTCAGATCGGTCGGCCTAGCTTTGAGTTGCATACGCAGAATGTCTCGTCCCGCCAGCAAGGCGGTTTTCGCGCCCACCGGGTCGGCGCGCGCGATCTTCACTTCGGACAGCACCTGCAACGATTTGGCGCGCTGCGCCAGCGCACTATCGCTGGTGCCGCCACGCGCTGGGTCGGAGAGATATTGTAGTGCGCGATTGCTCACGCTATCCAGCAAGTCCAGCTTGCCGAGCGGACGTAACTTGTCGACAAATTCCCCCAGCATATAGGCCATCAAGCCCTCTGCCTCGGTGCGATGCGCTTCCGCCTGGGTTTGCGCCGAACGGGCGGTCAGGCCAAGGGCGCCGGCCAGCACGGCCAGGCAGGTGACGACAATCATGACGCCCATGCGCATGCGCTCGGCACGGCGCTCACTGAGCAGTGAGTTCTGGATGAAGTCCTGATCCTGCGGCGAGATGCTCAGTATGCCGTGTTGCAGGATCTCGCGCGCCTGGTTGGTCTGGGTGCCGGATGGCAGCAGCATGTCTCGCTTGCGGCCGCTTTCCTGCCAGCGCTTGGCCTGTGCGCTGATGCGGCTGCGGATCTGCAGCGCCTGGCGGTGTTCTTCGATCCATTCAACCACGCGCGGCCAGCGGCGCAACAGGGCTTCATGGGCGATGCCGAAGGTCGGCGCGCCACCTTGCAGGTCGCTGACGAACAGGCGGGCGTCCACCAGCGCTTGCACCAGCTTGTTCTCGGCGTCGTTGCGCAGTGCGGACCACGGCACGCGGCGCGAGCTGACGGTGGTTTCGTCTTCCGCCACCAGCACCAGCTGCGACAGCACATGCGGCAGGGCGGCGATCTGTGCCGCGCCCAGCGCGCAAATCACTTGCTCGGCACGGGCGCCGATGGCGCCTTCCAGGCCGCCCATGGCGTGGAAGGCTCCATGCGTCAGTTCGCCATCGGGCGTGCGCTGGCGGTAAAGCTCCTGCAGGCAGTATTGCAACAGCGGCAGGCTGTCCGGGCCGGAACGGGCGGCCTGGCACAGCACTTCGTCCAGGCCTTCGCCCTGGCCGTCGACGGTGTAGCGCAGTTGCGCCACCTGTGCCGGGTGGCGCACGATCTGCGCGATGTCGGCGCTGGCGGGCGGCGTCAGGTCGAAGTGGCCGCCGCTCAGTTTCAGATTCATCAGCGCCGGGTAGGATGCCAGCTGCGGGTAGAAGTCGTTGCGGCAGCCCAGCACCAGCTGCATGCTGCCGGAGCGCGCCAGCTGGTCCAGCACACCGATGAACAGCGCGCGCTCGGCATCGCTGACATGCGGCAGCCGGAACACGGCCTCGAAGCGGTCGATGAACAGCAGCAGGCGGATGGTCGGCAAGCGCAGCTGGATTTGCTCGATCAGCGCCGGCAGATCCTGCGCCAGGCGTTGTGCCAGCGCCGCGGCGCTGGTGTTCTCAAACAGCAGTTTGCCGTCGATTTCGGCGTCCAGCAGCGCGCTGGCCAGCGTTTCCAGCAGCCCGGACTGGCCCATGTCGGCGCAGTCGAGCTGCACGTGGGCGCGGATGGCGATGCCGGAGTCGGCCGGTGCGGCGCCGGCTTTGAGCGCCGGGATCAGGCCGGCCTGCACCAGCGAGGTCTTGCCGGCGCCCGACGGTCCCAGCACCAGCACCATCGCACAGGCGGCCTGGGCTTGCGCGACCACCACCTGCACCAACTGGTCGACGCTCAGCTTGCGGCCGAAGAAGATGGCCGCGTGTTGTTCTTCAAACGCTTCCAGGCCGCGGAACGGCGAGGCGTGCAGCCAGCTGCCCTGGCTGACCTCGTCGTCGTAGCTGAGCTCGGCCAGCAGGCGGTAGCCGCGCTTGCGGATGGTTTCGATGTAGCGTGGTTCGGTGGCCGAATCATCGAGCGCGCGGCGCAGCTGGGTAATGATCTTGTGGATGGCGTTGTCGCTGGGAGACACCTCGCCCCAGCAGGCGTCGAGCAGGGTTTCGGCGGACACGACCACGTGCGGATGCGCGCACAAGTACAACAAAACGTCCATGGCGCGCGGCTCTAGTTGCCGGTTTAATACCCCGCAACTGAGCGTATTCGTGGCCGGATCGACCCGCCACTCACCAAAACGAAAACTCTTGTGCTTCATTCCTGCCCTAAATTATTTCTTATAAATCAATAGCTTATATTTCGGAAGGTTTCCGGAAGGCCATCTCCGCCCGTTCTGGTTAAAGTCGTTTCATAGAAATACTAACATTATCTATAGGGAAATAGTTAATGATTTATAGGACCATCGTTTTACCAAGTCTCACGGAGAATCCATGACTGTTTTAACCGGCGTGAAAGCCCCATTCGAACTGACGCAATATGCGATCGCGATCAAGCAGCAGGGGATTGATTTCGCCATGCGCCACTACACCCATCAGGCCGGCAAGAGTCTGTCGCTGGCCGAGGCGCGCGCGCTGACCGACGCCGGCATCCAGATCGGCGCGGTGTGGGAGGCGCCCGACGCGCATCTGAGCTATTTCAGCCGCGCGCAGGGTTGCGCCGACGGCGCCGCCGCCTACCTGATGGCGCAGTCGGTGATCGCCCAGCCGTCCGGCTCGGCGATTTACTTCGCGGTGCCGGACCTGGCCGTCGACGGCGAGGCGGCGCTGCGCTATTTCGAGGGCGTCAACCAGGCCTTCAGCGCCGCCGGTCCTGCCGAGCGCAAGTACCAGGTCGGCGTATACGGCTGCAACGCCTGCTGCGACGCGATGCTGGCGCGCGGTCTGGCCACCGTCGCCTGGCTGGCGGACGAAAGCGGCGTGGAGTACAACCTGAAGCAATTGGCGGCGGCGACGTTGCCGGTCGATGACGGCCAGCGCATCAGCGTCGGCCTGCTGTGCAACAGCGCGGATCGTCCGGCCGGCCTGTTCCGGGTGCTGTGACGATGAATATCTGCTTCACTGAAACCCCGTCGCTGAAAACGGTCAAGCCTTCCAAGACCGTTTTTCTGAACAACACCGGGCAAGATGTGACGCTGAAATTCGTCACCGCGCCGGATCTGGTGCTGCGGGCCTACACCATCAGCAGCGGCGTCAGCGCGGCCATCGACCACATTCGACTGGGCGTCGCCGACTATTATTCCTGCCATAGCCAGAACGTGGCCATTCCGGGCGAGTGCACGGCGGTACTGAGCTATTCCAACAGCGTGCTGACGATGGCCGTATCGTCCTGATACGGTTAAGATAGCGCCGATGAATACTGCTCCCATCGGCCGCAACTCCGGCCTCGACACGCTGCGCGCGCTGGCCATCCTGCTGGTGTTCGCCAACCACTACATGATTTTCGTCAGCCACGGGCCGACCTTCGGCTGGTTCAGCGAGATCGGCTGGGCCGGCGTCGACCTGTTCTTCGCGCTCAGCGGCTATTTGATCGGCAACCAGATCCTGTCGGCGCTGCGCAAGCAGCAGGCCGGCGACGCGCGGTTTTCGCTGGCGCGGTTTTATGCCCGCCGTCTGCTGCGGACGCTGCCGAATTTTTACTTCGTGCTGGCGCTGTATGCCTTGTGGCCGGCCATGCGCGGCGTCAGCGAGCTGCCGCCGCTGTGGAAATTCCTGACGTTCACCCAGAATATCGATCTCCGGCCGGGCACGGCGTTTTCGCACGCCTGGTCGCTGTGCGTGGAGGAGCAGTTCTATTTCCTGCTGCCGGCGCTGGCGCTGGGGATCGCCATGCTGCGCAAGTCGCTGGTCTGGGCCTGGCTGGCGTTGGCGGGCGCGCTGCTGGCGGGGATGGCCCTGCGTAGCCATCTGTGGAGCGGCCTCAGCGAGAGCGAACTGGGCGGCGGCACGTACTACACGACGATTTATTATGCCTCGTGGTGCCGTTTCGATGAACTGGTCTGCGGCGTGGGGCTGGCGCTGCTGAAGAATTATCACGCCGCCGCCTGGTCGCGCATCACCGCCCATGGCAACTGGACCCTGGCCGCCGGCGTGGCGCTGACGGCGCTGACCTGGCATTACCT
The DNA here is from genome assembly GCF_009857505.1 of Duganella lactea. Taxonomy (GTDB): domain Bacteria; phylum Pseudomonadota; class Gammaproteobacteria; order Burkholderiales; family Burkholderiaceae_D; genus Rugamonas; species Rugamonas lactea. The sequence goes on along the minus strand of NZ_WWCP01000006.1, from coordinate 169,041 downwards.
GCTGGAAGACCATTACGGCTACACGATGACGGTGTACGGCTATCCGCTGCTGGGCCTGAGTTTCTGCCTGTTGCTGCTGGCGGCGCTGAGTCCGGGATCGTTGCTGCAGCGTTGGCGTGTGCCGGGCGCGGCCAGCATCGCGCTGTGGTCGTATGCCATCTACCTGACGCACAAGCAGCTGTGCGTGCTGCTGAGCGCGCCGCTGCGGGAGCAGGGGTGGGGCCCCGAGAGCTGGCAGGCGCTGCTGATTCTGGGCGCGGCCAGCTTGCTGGCCGGGTGGCTGCTGTATCGGCTGGTGGAGACGCCGTTCATGCGACTGCGTGACCGCTATGTGCCAAGCAACTTTGTTAGCGCATCTCAATCACGTCAAACGGCGACTGCGTAGAACCGAGGAAGGCCATGACGGTGCGCGCGCGGTCGCCCATGTCGTGGCCGCTGGTGGAGGCGACCACGCCGCGCAGGCCGGGAATCACCTCGGTGATGTGCGGACTTTCGTACGCCTGCACCAGCAGCTCCGCCAGTTCGCTGGCGCGGCCGCGGTTGACGCGCATGCGTTCCTCCAGCACCGCCAGCAGTGCGCGCTGCATGCGCGGCGTGGGATTGGTGATGTAGCCGAACACCAGCGGCGTATTGGCAATGGCCTCGCACAGGCGGCTTTCGATCTGCTCCGGCTTGACGTCGGAGGCAATATCGAAATAGGCGCCGTTCCAGCGCGTGCGCTCGTAGGGATGGCCGGGCGGGAAGGCGTCGGCGGTCTCGAAGCCCAGCAGGTGGCTCAGGCGGCGCAGCCATTGCAGCAGGATCGGCATCATCGGCGGGCAACCGCTTGCGGGGCGAGGCCCGGATATAAGCCCTGTTTCATGTCTCTGTCCATCGTATCTCTCCATTGATCCGGCGATTATCTCAAAAAAATGGCCGGGCATGAGCCCGGCCAAACAGGGAGAGATGAAATCGGCAGCCCCAGGAGCAGGTGGCCTGCGCCTGGTGGCTGTGGTAACGCTTACGCCTGGGCTTCTTCGCCCAGTTTGCCGGCGCGGAAATCTTCCACGGCGGTCTGGAGCTCGGCTTGCGTGTTCATCACGAACGGGCCGTACTGCGCGATCGGCTCGTTCAGCGGCTGGCCGGCGATCAGGATGAAGCGGCTGGCCGCGTCGGCCGTGATGACCACGCCGTCGGCGCCCTTGGTGTTGGCCAGGATCGCCATGCGGCCGGTCGCCACCGCCTTGCCGTCGACGCTCACCGTGCCTCGGTAGGTGAAGAGGAAGGCGTTATGGCCTTCCGGCAGCAGCTGGCTGAACGAGGCGCCGGCCGGCAGGTCGACGTCGATGTACAGCGGCTCGGTCACTGCGCGCTGCACCGCGCCGTCGATGCCGTGCGAACGGCCGGCGATCACCTTGACCTTGGCGCCGGCCGCCGTGCTGAAGGCCGGCACGTCGGCGCCGTTGAAGTCGCGATACCACGGCGCGCGCATCTTGTCGCGGGCGGGCAGGTTCAGCCACAGCTGGAAGCCTTCCATCACGCCGTCTTCCTGCTCCGGCATTTCCGAGTGGATCACGCCGCGGCCGGCGGTCATCCATTGCACGCCGCCGTTGGTCAGCAGGCCCTCGTTGCCGGCGCTGTCCTTGTGGCGCATGCGGCCCTCGATCATATACGTCACGGTTTCAAAGCCGCGGTGCGGGTGGCTCGGGAAGCCGGCGATGTAATCGTTGGCCTGGTCGCTGCCGAAGTTATCCAGCATCAGGAAGGGATCGAGGCGGCGCTGCAGCGTCTGGGTCAACACGCGATTGATCTTGACGCCGGCGCCGTCCATCACGGCCTGGCCGGTGATGATGCGTTCCACGCTGCGCGGGGTGCTTACTTTGTCGCTTGCTTGATCGGTCATGTCATTCTCCATTCGTTAGTGGATTGCGCCGCCGCTGGTGCTTACACCAGAACCGCGTTGATTTCTGCTGCCGCCTCGGCTTGCGCCTTGGCCACGGCTTCCGGGCCCATGCCCATGCCTTCGGCGAATACATACTGCACATCGGTCAGGCCGACGAAGTTCAGGAACATCTTGATGTGTGCCAGTTGCGTATCGGTCGGACCGTCGCGATGGATGCCGCCGCGCGACAGGGCAACGTAGACTTTCTTGCCGGTCAGCAGACCGATCGGGCCGGTCGGGCCGTACTTGAAGGTCACGCCGGCGCGGGCAATCGCGTCGAACCAGGTTTTTAGCTGGGCGGTCACGCCGAAGTTGTAGGTTGGCGCGCCGATCACGATCACATCCGCCGCCTGCACCTGGGCGATCAGGGCGTCGTCCAGCGCCACGCGGGCGGCTTGTTCCGGCGTCCGCTGATCAGCCGGGGTGAACAGGGCTTGCAGGGCCAGCTCGTCCAGTACCGGGTGCGGGTTCGCCGCCAGGTCGCGGCGGGTGATGGCGGCGCCTGGGGCGGTGGCGCTGATCTTGGCGACCAGCGCATCGGCCAGACGGGTGGATTCGGAACCGGTGCTACGTGCGCTGGAGTTGATTTGCAGGATGTTCATGGTGTTGCTCCTAAATGTTGGTGAGTGCTGCGTCGATGGAGTCACTTTAACCGTTTCAAAAACCATCCGGAAGAGGCTAAAATGGATAACATTAATCCAAAAATGGAACAATTGTATGGATATCGACCCTGGTGATCTGTTGTTGTTCGCCCGTATCGTGGAATGCGGCAGCTTCAGCCTGGCGGCGGAGCGGGTGCGATTGCCGAAATCGACCGTATCACGGCGGATCACGCTGCTTGAAGCGAAGCTGGGCGAGCGCCTGCTCCAGCGCACCACGCGCAAACTGGTGCTGACCGAATTCGGCGCCAGCCTGCTGGACCATGCGCAGAAGGTGGCCGACGAGACCGAGGCCGCTGGCGCGCTGGTGCAGCACCGGCAGGTCGCGCCCGCCGGGCTGCTGCGGGTGTCGATGCCGGCCGATTTCGTCAACGGCGCGGTCAGTGCGGCCATGGCAAGCTTCATGGACCGCTATCCGGCCATTTCGCTGGAGCTGGATTTGTCGCCGCGGCGGGTGGATCTGGTGGCGGAGGGCTTCGACCTGGCTATCCGCATGGGCAACTTGCCGGATGACGCCACGCTGGCGGCGCGGCGCATCACGCTGACCTCGCTGGGACTGTACGCCTCGCCGCTGTACACCAACCTGCGCGGCCTGCCGGAGCATCCGGACGATCTGTTCCGTCACGATTTACTGAGTCTGCCGCCCCGCGTGAACGGCTTGATACGCTGGAAGCTGCTGCGTGGTAAAACCGAATGGCAGCGGGAGTTGCCGGTCAGGCTGCTGGCGAACTCGCCGGAAATGCTGGTGCGCATGGCCAAGACCGGCGCCGGCATCGCCGCCTCGACCGAGGTGTTTGCGCGGGAAGCGCTGCAGACGGGGGAGCTGGTCCGGGTATTGCCGGAATGGGCGTTTCCCACCGTGGTTGCGTGGGCGGTGTTCCCCGGCCGCCGGCTGATGCCGGCCAAGACCAGGGCGTTTCTCGATATGCTGGAGCAGAGTTTCGCGCAGTCCGCATAGCCGCCGATCCGCAGGGGGCTTATTTCAAGTCGGCCATCGTTTCGCCGAGTTTGACCGGTGCTGCCGGCTGCCAGCCGGAATTGAACTTCAGCACATCCTTCTGGAACAGCATGACCACGGTCGAGCCGAGCAGGAAGCGGCCCAGTTCATCGCCTTTTTTCAGCACGATGTTCTGGTCGCCGTACTGCCATTCGGTGACTTGCGCCAGGCGCGGCGGGTTGACCACGCCGTGCCACACGGTGGCCATGCTGCCGACGATGGTGGCGCCGACCAGCGTCATGACGAACGGGCCGTGGGCGGTGTCGAACACGCAGACCACGCGCTCGTTGCGGGCGAACAGGCCGGGAATGCCGCGCGCGGTGGTCGGGTTGACCGAGAACAGTTCGCCCGGCACGTAGATCATGCGGGTCAGCTTGCCGTCGACCGGCATGTGGATGCGGTGATAGTCGCGCGGGCTCAGGTACAGATTGGCGAAGCTGCCGTGCTGGAATTGCGCCGCCAGTTGGGCGTCGCCGCCGACCAGCGCGGTGGTGCTGAAGCGATGGCCCTTGGCCTGGAAGATCTGGTCGTCCTCGATGTCGCCGAACTGGCTGATGCGGCCGTCGACCGGGCAGATGTAGGCGGCGTCGGCCAGCGGGCGGGCGTCCGGGCGCAGCGCGCGGGTAAAGAAGTCGTTGAATGTTTTGTAATGGGCGATATGCGGGTCCAGCGCCTCGTCCATATTGACGTTATAGCGGCCGACAAACCAGCGGATCAGCCCGGTGGTGTAATTGCCGCCCCTGGCGCCGGCGATGCGGCCCGCGAGATTGGTCAGCGCTCCCTTGGGAAGCAGGTATTGCGGCAAAACGGCAAGGCGATCGGACACGATGGCAATCCATACAAATTAATGATCGCGCATTATAACGTTGCCTTGCGCACCACGGCGCGGAGGTTGATCACATTCTCATGGGTGGGGCTGATCACGGACTTATTCCTCAACCTGTTTTAAAAATCGCCGATTGTGCGGCGGCCAGCCGCGCTAGCTTGATTGCAGGCAAAATTTCATTGCCAAATATTGAATATTTTCTATTGAACCAAGGCATAATTCCGGCATTCTGAAAACTTGCCCGAGCTTGCCTGATGCCTATCCGTTTGACGCGAATCGCCGCCGCTGTGTTTTCTGTTGGGGTTGCATCCGCCGCCATGGCGGACGTGGAGCAGCCGAAACAACAGGAAATAGTGAAGGTGGAAATCAAAAGCTCCGCCGCCAAATATGATCCGCGCCGTGATGATACCGCCAGCAAAACGGTGGTCAGCGCCGAGGAAATCCAGAAATATGGCGACACCTCGATTAATGATGTGCTCAAGCGCCTGCCCGGCATTACCGTCGGTGGCGCGGCCGGACGTGGCGGCGGCGAGATTCGCATGCGCGGCCTGGGCGCCGGCTACACGCAGATCCTGATCAACGGCGAACGCGCGCCGGCCGGGTTCGCCATCGACTCGCTGTCGCCGGATGTGATCGAGCGCATCGAGGTGCTGCGCGCCGCCAGCGCCGAGTTCAGCACGCAGTCGATCGCCGGCACGATTAATATCGTGCTCAAGAAGGCGATCAAATCCGCCCAGCGCGAAGCCAAATTCAGCCAGGCCAAGAGCAGCGGCGCCAGTTCGTCCAGCGCCAGCCTGCAAATGTCGGACAAACATGGCGCCAGCTCGTATTCGCTCGGCGCCAACGCCTGGCGTTTCCGGTACGACCGCGCCACGCCGACCAGCGAAATCGGCGCCGACGCCGCCGGCATCCCGAATCTCGGCCGCGACATCACCTCGCAGGACGCCGGCCACGGCGACGGCATCAACCTGTCGCCGCGCATCAACTGGATGCTGGACAACGGCGATACGCTGACCTCGCAATCCTTCGTCAACTGGAACAGCTTCGCCAGCGACGGCCGCAGCCGCACCGATGTGAGATTCGGCGCGTGGCCGGAGTACGACCGTATCGACAGCAGCTACAGCAGCCACAGCAGCCACAGCGGCTTTGGTCGCACCGACCTGAACTGGGTGCACAAACTGGAGGCGGGCGCCAGGCTGGAGCTGAAAGCCGCCGTCAGCGCCAACCGCAACACGACCGATTCGCAGCAGTTGGGCGGCAACCGTGGCGCGCCCGCCACGCTGTACCGCACCGTGCACTCGGCGAGCAGCGAGCAGGGCTTCAGCAGCCAGGGCAAGTATTCGACACCGTTCACCTTCGGCACGCCGGCCAGCACCGAGGCGGCGGTGGAACATGCGCTGTCGCTCGGCTGGGACGCCGGCGTCACCGGACGGGATGACCGCCGCATCCAGCGCGATGCCGATCTGCCGGGCAGCGTGCCGATGAATAGCGACGAGGGTTTCAATGCCCGCGTCACACGGCTGGCGCTGTACGGCCAGGATGAGTGGAATATCACGCCCAACTGGTCGATCTACACCGGCGTGCGCTGGGAGGGGCTGGACACCCGCGCCGACGGCGGCAGCATCGACGCCGTGCAAAACCGTTCCAGCGTGCTGAGCCCGCTGATGCAAACGCTGCTCAAGCTGCCCAACAAAAAAGACCAGATCCGCCTGGCGCTGACCCGCACCTACAAGGCGCCCTCGGCGGCCGCGCTGATTCCGCGCAGATTCACCTCCACCAACAACAGCCCGACCGAACCCGACCGTCGCGGCAATCCCGATCTGAAGCCGGAACTGGCGCTGGGCCTGGACGCATCGTTTGAACATTACTGGGGCGAGGGCGGCTTGCTGAGCGCCAGCGCCTCGGTCCGCCGCATCGGCAACTACACCCGTCAGGGCTTGTTCTACGAAGCGGGCCGCTGGGTCGCGAACGCCATCAACGATGGCCTGGCAGTCACGCGCGGCATTGAACTGGAAGCCAAGCTGCCGGCCAGCGTGCTGATGGATAACGCGCCCAAGCTGGACCTGCGCGCCAGTGTCAGCCGCAACTGGTCGCGGGTCGACTCCGTGCCGGGCCCGGACAATCGCCTGGATCAGCAGGTGCCGCTCAGCGCCACGTTGGGCGTCGACTACAAGGCGCCCGGCGGCCAATTGAGCACCGGCGGCAATTTCAGTTTCCGCAATGGCGGCCTGGCGCGCATCAGCGGCACCCAGGGCGGCTACACCTCGGTGCGGCGCGACCTCGACGTCTACGCCTTGTGGCAACTTGATCCGCAAAACAAGCTGCGGCTGGCCGTCTCCAACCTGCTGGCGCAGGACTACACCAGCGAAAGCATCTATACCGACGCCAACGGCGCGCTTAACCGCACCACGGTGAACAACGGCGAGGCGCAATTTCGCCTTACCGTGGAAACCCGCTTCTAAAGCGTATTCGCGGCAAAGGCGATTCGATTGTTTATGTGGTGCGTTTATATATTCACCAGCAAACAGTTGTGGAAAATATTCGTTTTTATCGCTATATTGGTATTTGTTAGGATATATCTGGAATATACCTGCTGACTTATGGTAAATTGCGCCTATCAAATCTCACACATTGTCACTTGTGGTTTTTATAAAATCTGACCCATCGATAAGAAGGAAATAAGATGACGACTTACCAGGAATACAAAGCCAAGATCGCCGAACTGGAGAATCTGGCCGAAACCGCCCGCAAAGATGAAATCTCGAAGGCGAAAGATAAAATCGCGACCATCATGCGCGAATATGGCCTGACCATCGCCGACCTGGGCGGCCCGGCCAAGGTGAAGACGTCCAAGCCGCGCGCGCCGGTGCCAACCAAATACCGCGATGACGCGACCGGCCAAACCTGGACCGGCCGTGGCCGCGCTCCAAAATGGCTCGAAGGCAAGAACAAAGACGATTATCTGATTAAGTAATCGCTGCGCAAAAGCTGGTCGATCGGGTTTATCGCGGATAAACCCGCGCCAGCTTTTTTATTTAATCGGCGCCGTGCCGCCGCGTCGCTTTTTCATCCGGCAATGAGCCGGACTGAAGCGTTTCGTGAGATGATTGCGAAATGCCATCCATTCCACTTTTTCCACTCAAAACCATCCTCTTCCCTGACGGCCATTTGCCGTTGCAGGTGTTTGAAGTGCGCTATCTTGATTTGATTAAACGCTGCATCGCCAAAGGCGAGGAATTCGGCGTGGTCTCGCTGCTCGACGGCAGCGAAGTGCGCGTGCCGGATCAGCATGAAACACTGTCGGCCTGCGGCACCATGGCGCGCATTCTCGACTGGAGCGCGCCGCTGCCGGGATTGCTGCAAATTTCCTGCATCGGCACCACGCGCTTCCAGGTCAAGTCCGCCGAACAGCTGAAACACGGCCTCTGGATGGCCGAGGTGGACGAGGTGGCGGAAGACATGGTGGTCCCCATCCCGAGCGAACAGCAGGACGTGGCCAACGCGCTGGGCGCGCTGATCCGCTCGCTACAGAAGAAACAGATTTCCACCGCCAACATGTCGCTGGCGCCGCCGTACCGCTTGGATGAGGCCGGCTGGGTGGCCAACCGCTGGTGTGAACTGCTGCGGCTGGACCTGGAAGAGAAGCAGCGTCTGCTGCTACAGGAAAATCCGGTGCTACGGCTGGAGCTGGTGCAGGACGTGTTGAGCGAGAACGGCTTGCTCGATTAATTGGCGTGCGCCGCGCTGGGGTCGTCCAGCGCGTGGATGCGCACCGACCACATCACGCCGGCCGCCAGCAGCAGCATCGCCGCGATTTCCAGGCCGCGCGGGAATTGCTGCTTGTAGATGAAGCCGTACAGCAGCGCGAACAGCGTCTCGAACAGGATCAACTGACCGGACAAGGTCAGCGGCACCTTGCGACTGGCGATATTCCACAGATGGTTGCCGATGGCCGACGCGCCCAGCGCGATCACGCCATTGACGATCCAGAACAAGGCCCAGTCGCGTCCGCTTGCAACCGCCGCCGCGCCGGTCACGTCGCCGTGGAAGAAGGCCAGCGCCACCAGCGCGATCACCAGCGCGATCAGGCCGCTGGACACGCCATATAGCGCCGACCATTCGCCGCTGCTGAAATGCGGATTGCGCTTCAGGTAGCGCGCGTTGTCGACCGAGTACCAGGTCCAGCACGCCAGCGCGCCGGCCGCGCACAGCACGCCGAACAGTTTGTGGTTCAGCGGCATGCCGTTGCCGACATCGTGGGTAAAGACATCGATATTGATGCAGGCGATGCCGGCCGCGACCAGCAGCAGCGGCCACGCCAGCTGCTTGAGCGGCACCGCGCCGTGATCTTTCTGGCCCATCAGCGTGACCGAGATCGGCAGCACGCCGATGATCAGCGAGGTGGCCGCCACGCCGGCGAACTTCACGCCGAGCGCGAGCAGCATGTAATAGACGATGTTGCCGCTCAGCGCGTGCTTGACCATGGCGATCAGGTCGGTCCGGTCCAACCGGCGCAGCAGCGGCGGCAGGCGGGTCGACATCACGACGGCGGCGATCAGGCCATAGGCGATGTAGCGCCCGCACGCCATTTCCAGCGGCGTGAAGTGGCTGAGGAAGACCGGCGCCACAAACACCATGCCCCACAGCGCACCCGCCAGCAAACCACACAACACGCCTTGCCACATCGTCGCAAATCCTTAGTAGACAGTGCTCAGCCACCAGACGCCGGCGACGTTGGCGGCCACGCTGCACCAGTAGGCCAGCTGAAACGAGGGCTTGACCGTTTTATGCCGCAGCAGACGCTGGGCCAGCAGGCCGCCGGGCCAGCCGCAGCACAGCCCCATCAGCAGCAAGGTGCGTTCGGCGATGCGGCGGCGCCGCGCGACGGCCGCCGACTTGTCGATCGCGTAGGCGATAAAACAGGCGACGCTGGCGACGCCGTAGAATGACGCCAGCCACAGCAAGGTCAGCGCCGCGTCGGGCGCGATCAGAAGTAGCTCAGGCCGAGCGCGGCCTTGACTTCATCGGCGGTTTTTGCCGCCACTTCGCGCGCCTGCATGGTGCCTTCCTTCAGCATCTGCATGATGTAACCCTTGTCTTTTTCCAGCTCTTCGCGGCGCGCGCGGATCGGCGCCAGCAGTTCTTGCAGCACCACTTCCAGGCGTTTCTTGACGATCGAGTCGCCCAGGCCACCGCGCACGTAGTGCGCCTTCATTTCTTCCAGCTGGTCCTTTTCAGGATCGAAGGCGTCCAGGTAAATAAAGGCGACGTTGCCTTCCAGGTGGCCGGGATCTTCCACGCGCAGGTGCAGCGGGTCGGTGTAGACCTTCTTCACGGCGGCGCTGATTTCCTGCGCGGTGGCGCCCAGGTTGATGGTGTTGCCCAGCGATTTGCTCATCTTGGCCTTGCCGTCGATGCCCGGCAGGCGGCCGATGTCCGGCACCAGCGCCTTGCACTCGACCAGGATGTCTTGGTTGGCGATGCGGTTGAAGCGGCGCACGATTTCGTTGGTCTGCTCGATCATCGGAATCTGGTCTTCGCCCACCGGCACCAGCGTGGCCTTGAAGGCCGAGATGTCGGCGGCCTGCGAGGCGGGGTAGGTGAGGAAGCCGGCCGGAATGTCGCGCTCGAAGCCGCGCAGGGTGATCTCGGCCTTCACGGTCGGGTTGCGCTCCAGGCGGGCGACGGTGACCATGTTCAGGTAGTAGAAAGTCAGCTCGGCCAGCTCCGGAATCTGCGACTGGATCAGGATGGTGGACTTGGCCGGGTCGATGCCGACCGCCAGGTAGTCCAGCGCCACTTCGACGACGTTGCGGTGCACCTTGTTGGTGTCGTCCATGTTGTCGGTCAGCGCCTGCGAGTCGGCCAGCATGATGAACTGCTTGAACTGGTGCTGGTAGTCGACGCGGTTGCGCAGGCTGCCGACATAGTGGCCCAGGTGCAGCGGGCCGGTCGGACGGTCGCCGGTCAGGATGATTTGCGGACCTTTCGGTGCGGCGGCGAGTGCGGTGGCGACGGCGTCGGTGGTTGGTTCGGTCAGACTCATCAAGGTTCCTTAACGTTGCCCCGAGTCTGGCGCTTGAGATGCAAAAACGCCACCAGACTAGGGCGGCGTTGATAAAAATATCACATCACTATGGGTGTACAGTGGCCGCGCTCGCTAGGAGCGGCGCCAATACATGCGGGTGTGAAGCGGGGCATAAAAAATCATGGCCGTATGGTTGCAGGTCATGACCGGTCTGTCAAGTTCAGGAACCATTCTGCGCGCGCGCCTAAGCTGAAAAGGAGACCAAAATGGCGAACAACTTCAATACGGTGGCTTTCAAGTCACTTGCCTCGGCCCTGTTTCAATTGATCGATAGCCATTTGGTCACAAAAGACTAGTTGGACATTCGCCTTACCGAGCTGCGAGCGGAGTTTCGCGAATCGCATGCAGCCCTCAAGGCTGAGCTAATACAATGGATGTGCGGCATACTTGTTGTCCAGACGGGCATGACGGCTGTGCTCTTCAAGCTGCTGCATTAGTGGTATATTGCTCCATCGGAAATTTTCTTGTGGAGCCGTCATGCGTTTTACCGTCGTTGCAGCGTTGCTTGCCTTGTCCTTCCCCGTCTTTGCGCAAACGCCGCCCATGGCGCCTGACATTCCCGCCCAGTTCGACACCATCATCCCCAACGCCGACTACGTCAAACGCGAAGTCATGATCCCGATGCGCGACGGCGTCAAGCTGCACACCGTGCTGCTGATCCCGAACGGCGCCCAACACGCGCCCATCGTCCTGACCCGCACGCCGTACAACGCCAGCGGCCGCGCCAGCCGCAACGTCAGCCCGAGCGTGCTGGCCACCGGCGCCCAGGGCGACGAGACCATGCTCAGCGAAGGCTACATCCGCGTGTTCCAGGACGTGCGCGGCAAATATGGCTCCGAGGGCGACTACGTGATGACCCGCCCGCTGATCGGCCCGCTGAACAACACCCGCAACGACCAGTCCACCGACGCCTGGGACACCATCGACTGGCTGGTCAAGAATACCCCGGAAAGCAACGGCAAGGTCGGCATGATCGGCTCGTCGTATGAAGGCTTTACCGTGCTGATGGCGCTGACCAATCCGCACCCGGCGCTGAAAGTCGCCGTGCCGATGAGCCCGATGGTCGACGGCTGGCGTGGCGACGACTGGTTCCACAACGGCGCCTTCCGCATGCCCAACCTGAGCTACATCGCCAGCCAGAACGCCGCGCGCGGCGCCGGCAAGCAACTGGCCACCGGCGTCTACGACGATTACGAAGGCGTGCTGCGCGCCGGGTCGGCCGCCAGCTACGCCGCGCAATTCGGCCTGGACAAGCTCAACTTCACCAAAAAACTGTTCGAGCATCCGTCCTACGACAGCTACTGGCAGCATCAGGCGCTGGACAAAATTCTCGCCAAGCGCGACCTGAAAGTGCCCACCATGACCGTGGTCGGCTACTGGGACCAGGAAGACATCTACGGCGCCTACGCCGTGTACGCGGCGCTGGAGCCGAAGGACAAGGACAACAACAAGAACTACCTGGTGGTCGGCCCGTGGCGTCACAGCGGCGTCAATTACGAAGGCTCGACGCTCGGCGCGCTCAAATTCACCGGCGACACCGCGCTGGAATTCCGCCGCGACTTCATGCAGCCTTTCCTCGATCAATATCTGAAGGACGGCGCGCCGGTGGCCGACACGCCGCCGGTGCTGTTCTACCAGACCGGCGTCAATCGCTGGCAGAAGCTGCCGCAATGGCCGCTGGCCTGCGCTGACAACTGCGCCGCGCCGCTCAAGCCGATCTATCTGCAGGATGGTTTCAAGCTGGGCTTCGAGGCGCCGAAGGACAGCGCCGGCTATGACGCATACGTGTCCGACCCGGCCAAGCCGGTGCCGTTCGTGCCGCGTCCGGTGCGCATGGGCGACCGCAATGTTTGGCAGCCATGGCTGGTGTCCGACCAGCGCAGCTTCTCCGACCGTCCGGACGTGCTGACCTATGTGACCGCGCCGCTGAAAACCAAGGTGCAGATCGCCGGCGCGCCGGTCGTCAACCTGTTCGCCTCGACCACCGGCACCGACGCCGACTGGGTGGTGAAACTGATCGACGTCTACCCGGACGAAGTGCCGTCGCAGCCGGAGCTGGGCGGCTACCAGCTGGGCATCGGCATGGACATCTTCCGCGGCCGCTATCGCAACAGCCTGGAAACGCCGTCGCCGATTCCGCCCAACGCGGTCGAGCGCTACCGCTTCTCGCTGCCGAACGTGAATCACGTGTTCCTGCCGGGCCACCGCATCATGGTGCAGGTGCAATCGAGCTGGTTCCCGCTGTACGACCGCAATCCGCAAACCTATGTGCCGAATATCTTCTATGCCAAGCCGGCGGACTATCAGAAGGCCACGCTGAAGGTCTACCACAACAGCGCGGTCGAACTGCCGGTGATCGAAGCGAAGTAATTACAACGTCGCATCCGGCTCGCCGGTGTCGCTATCCTGGTCCGGCGTCCGTTCCAGGATATCGCCCGGCTGGCAATCGAGCCGCTCGCAGATTTTCTCCAGCGTGGCAAAGCGGATGCCTTTCACCTTGCCGGATTTAAGCAGCGACAGATTCTGCTCCGTGATGCCGACATACGCGGCCAGTTCGCGCGATTTGATTTTGCGCTTGGCCAGCATCAGATCGAGGTTGATGACGATGGCCATCAGATGAACGCCTCGTTTTCCGCCGCCAGCCGGCTACCTTCCTGCATCAGCCGCGTGACCAGGTAAAACAGACCGCACACCAGCAGCAAGATCAACTGTTCCGAACGGATTGCCGCCGACAGGTGACGCTCGCCGCCGGCCAGCAACCAGAAGGCGAGGGCGCGCGCCGGCGGCTCGATCATCGTCAGCAAGGTCGAGGCCAGCGTGGCGCCGGCAAAGGCGCGCAGATGGCCGATCGATTGCGGCGTGAACCAATCACGGCGGCGAAAGTTCCGCAGCAATTGGTCCAGCCGCCACAAACCATATCCCAGCACCAGCAACGGCACGCCAGCGAGCGCCGCCCCAATGGCGCGCTGCCGCGCGGACATTGCCAGCCTGGCCGCGCCACTAACGCCTTCACCGGTGATGTCGATGCTGATGCCGCCAATGGCCGGCGTGAAGCGGGTCCAGGCGAAAAAGAAGAACGTCGCCTGCACGGCAACACACAGCCACAGGAAGGCGCGGATCAGAGAAATTTTCATGTTTCTTAAATTATCGTTTTACAGTAAGTTTTTGCTGTTATATAGTGAATTGTACATTTAAAAACGGGAGTGGGGCATGAAAAGTATGCGGTTGGCGCTAGCCATGGTGGTGTGCTTGTCGGGATGTGCGGTACAGGTAGGGGAGCGCAATGTTTTGCGTGCTGACCGGCCGGATGATCCGCCGCGCACCCAGCTGTTGGACGCCGCCAGCGCGCCCGGATGGAAGCTCGATGAGCTGGCATTGCCCAGCGCCGGCGCGGCGCTGCACGGCGTTGCCGCCAGCCGTCCCGGCAACGCGCTGACCGTGCTTTATTTCGGCGGCAACGCCTTTCATCTGGACCAGCATGGCGCCGAGGTGCTGGCCGCCGTCGCGCCATGCGGCGCTGACGTGACGATCTTTGACTACCGCGGTTATGGCCGCAGCAAGGGCCAGCCAAGCATCGCCGCGTTGCAGCAGGACGCGTTGCGGATCTTCGATGACGTCAACTCCCGCCATCCGGGAAAGGTGGTGCTGCATGGGCAGTCGCTTGGCAGCTTTGTCGCCGCTTATGTGGCGCAGCAACGGCCGGCCGTGCGCGGCCTGATACTGGAATCGACCACCACCAATGCGCGCGACTGGAGCAATGCCATGCTGCCCTGGTATGTGTGGCCGTTCGTGCGCCTGCGGACCAGTCCTGAATTGCAGGGGATCGACAACGTGGCCGCCGCTTCGGCCTACGCTGGGCCGGCGTTGGTACTGGTGGGCGAGAACGATGGTGTGACGCCGCCGCGTTTGGCGAGCAAGGTCTATGCCGCGTTGCAATCGCCCGCCAGGCGGCTGGTGCTGGTGCCTGGCGCGGGACATAATGATGTGCTGTCGAATCCCGTGGCGCGGCCGGCCTACTGCCAGTTCATCGCCGAAATGGCGATGCGTTAGCGCGGTTTTATGCCGGCGCCGCGTGTTTGCGGAAGTAGGCGCGCGCGACAAAGATGGCGATCGCCTGCATCGCCGCGCACAGGTAGAAGGTGCTGCCCACGCGCCAGTCGTCGGCGGGCAGGTGGCTGACTTCGCCCAGAATGGCGGAACCGAGCAGCGGCATGATGATCACGCCCACGCTGCTGATCGATTGCAGCGACCCCATCAACTCGCCCTGTTCATGCGCCGCCGTGCTCTTGGAGACGATGCTCTGCAGGGCGGGGCCGATGGCGAACGACAGCACGTTGCACAGAATGAGCACATACATCATCCAGCCCTGCGTCGCCAGGCCATACAGCAGATAGGTGATCGTGCCGGACACCAGGCCCAGCACCGATAGCCGCACCTCGCCGAAGCGTTTGATCAGCATGCCCAACAGGCCGGCCTGCACCACCGCCGCCGTCAGGCCGACGCAGAACAGCGCCGCGCCGTTCTGACCCGGCGTCCAGTTGAAGCGGAAGGTGGTGTACAGCACCCAGGTGGTCTGCAACATCATGGCGGCCAGCGTCACCAGCGTGTAGGTCACCAGCAGGCCGCGAATGTCGGTGCGGCGCGCCAGCTTGTACAGCGCCGCCAGCGGATTCAGTTTGGCCAGCGCGAACGGCGCGCGGCGGTCGGCCGGCAGCGATTCCGGCACCACGAAGTAACCGTAGACGAAGTTGGCCGCCGACAGCGTCCCGGCCACATAGAACGGCAGGTGCAGGTCGACGCTGCCCAGCAGGCCGCCCAGCATCGGGCCGCAGATGAAGCCCAGGCCAAACGCCGCGCCGATCTTGCCGAAGCTCTTGGCGCGGTTTTCCGGCGTCGAGATATCCGACGCATAGGCCGACGCCACCGACATGCTGGCCGACGACATGCCGCCGATCACGCGACCGAGGAACAGCCACGCAAGGTTCGGCGCCCACGCGGTGGTGAGGAAGTTGATGCACATGCCAGCCATCGAGTACAGCAGCACCGGGCGGCGCCCGACCCGGTCGCTGATCGCGCCCAGCATCGGCATGAACAGAAACTGCATCAGGCCGAAAACGGCGCTCATCATGCCATACCAATAGGCCTGGCCTTCGCGGGTGCCGGTGAATTCGCCGACCAGTACCGGCAGCACCGGCACAATCAGGCCGATGCCCAGCATGTCGATAAAGATGCAGACCAGTACAAAATTCAGATTGCCTGGCGCTGCCGCCGCGTCGGTTTTGCTCATGGAAGCTCGAAAAGGTTACGGCGAGGACGGGCTGGCGGCCCATTCGGCGATGAAGTTGTCGCGGAAGGCGATCAGCTCCTGCATGCGCGCCTCGGCCAGGCGGCGACCGGCGGCGGTCTGCATCTTGCCGGGCAGCGTGGCCAGCTTGGTGTCGATATGGTCCAGCGCATAGGCCTTGTCATTGAGGTCGCGCTGCAGCGCCATCGGGTCGTCCGGATGGGCCAGCGCCGAATCCATGCGGCCGGCGGTATAAAACAGCCGCGCCAGTCCGACCGCGCCCAGCGCGTCCAGCCGGTCGGCGTCCTGCACGATCTTGGCCTCGATGGTCTCCGGGCGGATGCCGGCGGAAAAACTGTGGCTTTCGATGGCGTGCGCGACGGCGGCCAGCTGGTTCGGCGGGAAGTCCAGTGCCGCCAGCTGGCGGCTGGCCAGCAGCGCCGCCTTGCGCGACGCCAGATGGCGCTCGGGATCGTTCTTCGGCAGGTTGACCAGGTCGTGCAGATAGCAGCCAGCCAGCACCACCAGCGCGTCGGCCTCGGGATAATCGTCCAGCAGCAGGCTGGCGTTGCGCCAGACGCGGTGCAGATGGTTGGTGTCATGCGCGCCGTCGGTGCCCTGCGCGGCGGCGGCAAGGGCGACCAGGCGTGGGTGCCAGCCAGTAAGCAAGCTATTCATCAGTCTCCCTGAAATATTGGCGATTGGTGGCAAATCATACAGGCTGGCGGCAGCCTTGTGCAGCAGAAATAGTGGTCGAATTGGCAATCTGAAAATTGCAATAAGCTTATTTATTGCTTTGGTGCATTTATCTGGTGTCTTTGATCTTGACTTGGGGTAACATTATGCCCAATAACTTTGTAATGAGGAAAACCTATGTCCAACGTAACCGAACTTAACGCCTCGGCATCCACCGCCGGCGAATACCTGGCCTTTACCCTGGGCCAGGAAGAGTATGGCATCGACATTCAGAAAGTCAGCGAGATCCGCAGCTACGAAACCCCCACCCGTATCGCCAACGCGCCGGGCTTCGTCAAGGGCGTGGTCAACCTGCGCGGCATCATCGTGCCGATCGTCGACATGCGCATCAAGTTCAACCTGGGTGAGCCAAGCTACGACCAGTTCACCGTCGTCATCATCCTGAACATCGGCCACCGCGTGGTGGGCATGGTGGTGGACCGCGTGTCGGACGTGACCACGCTGACCCACGAACAAATCAAACCGGCGCCGGAAATCGGCTCGGCGCTGAACACCGAACACATTGTCGGCCTGGGCACGATCGACGAGCGCATGCTGATTCTGGTCGACATCGACAAGCTGATGTCCAGCGCGGACATGGGCCTGATCGAAAGCACGGCGCTGGCGGCATAACCACCAGCGAAGATCTCAGCGGGCAGAACCCGGTGCTGATGCCGTAGTGTAGTTTTTGTTGTTACTCCGAGAGGTAGGTGCACGAATGAATAGGTTGGCGAATATCAGTATCGGCAAACGCCTGGGGTTGGGCTTCACGATCATTCTGGCGTTTGCGATGCTGATCACCGGCATCAGCGTGTGGCGTTTGCAGGGCGTGGCGTCGGCCACCAGCGAAATGATGCAGGTGCCGTTGGCCAAGGAGCGCATGATCTCCGACTGGTCGGGCAAGATCGACAGCGGCATCCGCCGCACCACCGCCGTCGCGCGCAGCGGCGACCCGTCGCTCGGCGCCTACTTCGCCGAAGAGGCAAAGGCTTCGTCGGCCGTTTCGTCCCAGCTGCAAAAGAGCATCGAGGGCCTGATCAGTGACGCCGACGAGAAGGAGCTGTTCATCCGTATCGGTGAGCAGCGCAAAATTTACCTGTCCTCGCGCGACCAGATCAACAAGCTGAAGACCGCCGGCGAACTGGAAGAGGCCACCCGCATCTTTGAAAACGTCTTCCGGCCGGGCACCGCCAAGTTTCAGGAACTGATCGTCGAATTGCTGAAAATGCAGCGCGCCAAGATCGACGCCAGCGCCGCCCACATCGATGAAGTGGCCACCAGCAGCCGCCGTTTGCTGTTCGCGCTGGCCGCCCTGGTGCTGGTGTTCGGCATCACCTGCGCCTGGCTGCTCACCACCGGCATCGTGCGGCCGTTGCAGGAAGCCGTGGCCGCCGCGCGCCGCGTCGCCAGCGGCGACCTGACCGGCCATATCGACGACAGCGCCAAGGATGAAACGGGCCAGTTGCTGTCGGCGCTGAAGGAAATGAATGCCAGTCTGCTTAACATCGTCACCGAGGTGCGCACCGGCACCGATCACATCACCACCTCGTCGACCGAAATCGCCGAGGGCAATCACGACCTGTCGCGCCGCACCGAGCAGCAGGCCAGCGCGCTGGAGGAAACCGCGTCGTCGATGGAGGAACTGACGTCCACCGTCAAGCACAACGCCGACAACGCGCGCCAGGCCAATCAGCTGGCGGCATCGGCGGCGCAGGTTGCCGTCAAGGGCGGCGCCGTGGTGGCGGAAGTGGTGGGCACGATGGATTCGATCAACCAGTCGTCCAGCAAAATCGTCGACATCATTTCGGTCATCGATGGCATCGCCTTCCAGACCAATATTCTGGCGCTGAACGCCGCCGTGGAAGCGGCGCGCGCCGGCGAGCAGGGCCGCGGCTTTGCGGTGGTGGCGTCCGAAGTGCGCAATCTGGCGCAGCGTTCCGCCTCCGCCGCCAAGGAAATCAAGGCGCTGATCGGCGACTCGGTGGACAAGGTCAATCAGGGCAGCAAGCTGGTGGCCGATGCCGGCAGCACGATGGGCGAAATTGTCAATAGCGTGCAAAAGGTCAGCGACATGATTTCGGAAATCACCGCCGCCAGCAGCGAGCAAAGCGCCGGCATCACCCAAGTCAACCAGGCGATCGGCTCGATGGACTCGGTGACGCAGCAAAACGCGGCGCTGGTCGAGCAGGCCGCCGCCGCCGCCGAATCGATGCAGCAGCAGGCCGCTGCGCTGGCGCATGCGGTCAGTGTGTTCAAGGTGGACGGCATGCCGCGTCTGCAACCGTCGCGCGCGCAGAAGGCATCGTTGCGTATCGGCGCCTAATCCTCGTGACCTGCCGCCTGTTGCGACAGGCGGTCGGCTTCGCCGTTGCGGTGGCGCGGTAGCCAGCGTAGTTCCACCTCGCCCAGCGCCGCCATCAGCGCCTGCACGCGCGCCCGATGTTCTTCCAGTCCTTTGGCGCCGCGCGCCGCGCCCAAATTCACATCGTTGATCACCACCTGGCTGTCGCCGCGCACGGCCAGCCCGGTCACGCCCATCTGTTTCGCCGCTTCGAGCAGCGCCGTCAGCGCCAGATATTCTGCTTCGCTGCTGTTGCCATGTCCGGCGCGGCGGCTGATTTCAATCCGCTGCCCATCCGGCCCGCACAGCAGGGCGCCGATGCCGATACGGCCCGGATTCGGATGCGCCGAGCCGTCGAACCAGCCTTGCCACGCGGCCGATGGCTGCCGGCCGGCCTGGCGTCGCGCCAGTTTGTGGGCGGCGTTTTCCTGTCGCTCCGTGCGTCGCTGTTCGTCGCGCTGGCGAAGCAGCGCGCGCTCCGCCAGCAAATGCGCCAATCCGGGCGCGCCGGCGGCCAGTGTCAGCACCTGCGATAGTGCCTGCGCCTCGCTGACGTCCGTGCGGGTGGCCAAACGACGCGCGGCCACGCGCTCGCCCTTGAAGGCGGCCGTGGCCAATTGTTCAAATGCCGTGTTGTCCATTAATCGCGACGAGGGTTATTCGGGTGACGGTCGTAGCGGTTCGGGATGCCGTCGTGATCGCGGTCGCCGTTCGGGCCACGGTCCCAGCGCGCCTCCTGACGATACCAGTGGCCGTCACGCCGTTCCCAACCCGGTTGGTGGTAGACATAGCCGGGACGCGAGGCGATCCAGTTGCCGCCTACCCATACGTGGCTGTTGCCGCGCCAATCCCAGTAGCCTGGTGACCAGACATAGCCTGGGCGTGGTGGCGGAACGCGCTCATAGCGTGGCGGTGGCGGGGCGACGGTGATGTAATCGACGCGGGTCGGACCGCTGGTGACCACCCAGCCGCCGGGGGCAAAGCGCCAACCGCCGCCCTCGCGTACCCATTCTGCCTTGCGCCAGTAATTGCCCGGGCGCGCGCGCTCCCAGTGGCCGGCGGCCCAGACGTGGCGATAGCCGTCCCAGTTCCAATAGCCCGGCGCCCAGACGTAGCCGCTGCGCGGCGGCGGCAGACTTTCAAAGCGTGGAGGTGGCGGTGCGTTACCGATCACGATGCTCACGCCGACCTGCGCCGAGGCGGTGGCGGGAGCAAATGCCGCTGCGCTCAGTGCGAGCATGGCGGTGACGAAAATTGGCTTGATCATGATGACTTCCTCCGTTCCTTTGAACTGCTGATGAACGAACTATATCAAGCGAGTTTCGTTGTGGTGCTGTCTGATGCAACTTTTTACATATGACACAAAGCCGCGCAATTCTCATGTGCGCTGGCGTACGGAATCAGATCGTGCCGGCTTTGCTGGATTCCGCCGCCATCATGGTGGCGCGTTCTTCCAGCACCGATTGCAGCTTCTGTTCAGGCGTCATGCGCTTGGCGCTGACCACGACCGTTTGCATGGTTGGATCTTGTGTCACGGCGGTATGGCTGGCCAGTGCGTAAGCGGCGCCGCAGGTCAGGGTGGCGGCAACGACGAACAGGGCTTCAAAGTTTTTCAGGACGTTCATTTTAATCTCCTTCGGTGGGTGAGTGAGTTTCGATGTAGTCACTGTATCTAAAGGCCGCGCAAGCTGCGTCGGGATTGCGACGAGATGCGATTTCCGCGCCCCGAAATGCGTTTTGCCGCGACGAAGGTCCGTTTTTCCGCCTCCCCCGGCTAAGGAGTGCAAACCGATAGCGAGGGCATATGCCGCCATTTATCCGCACCATCCTGCAAGCCTGGGCCGAGCGCCGGCGCACGCGCCGCCGTAGCGCCAACCTGCGCGCCGGCCGGCGCGACGGTCCGGCGGTCCGGCTGGTTTCGTCACGCGGCGCGCCCGCCAGTCCACGCGCATCGCGCAGCGTCTGGATCGCGGTGGTGGGCCTGCTGTTTGCTGCGGGCGGCGGTGTGCTGATCGCCGGCCATGCCCGTCATTTGGCCGCCACCACCGCCAGCACGCCGCAATCGGCCGCCAACATTCGCGCCGCCCATGTCTACCAATCCGTCCTGCCGGGTATCGCCTTCAGCGTCCCGCAAGACGCCGGCATCAGCGCCAGCTTGCACCCCGGCGGCGCCTTGCTGATCGCCTCCAACCTGCAAGCCGCTCCAGCGGTCCGCGTGGACTTGTGCAGCCAACTGCGCAGCCCCACCGATCCACGCCTGCTGCCGCTGCGCATCGGCTACCGCTTCGACGATGTCAAGCGTTGGGTCAAGCGCAATGAAGAAGGCGGCGCGCAGATTTCCCTGCGCAACGTGCTGCTGATCGCCGACCGCGATAACGGCGCCGACGCCATGCCCGAGGTACAAATCGAAGGCGCCGCCCGCGCCGACTTCACCGACCCGCTGAGCGAGCCGTTGCAACTCAGCTGGCGCGTGCGCCAGGGCGATGCCCGCTGGCTCAGCGACGCCAGTTTCGGCCAGATCGAGCAGGGCGCCAGTGGCCAGGTCGCGCTGCGTCAGCAAGGCTGGCTGCTATGGGGCGCCAACACCGCGCTGCGGATCGAGCGCCGCAGCAACGCCATGTGTCCGCAAGCCGGTGAGCTGGTGGTGCAGATGTACCGTCCTGCCGCGCCGTCGGCGTTTACCATGCCGGCCGGCCGGCCCGCCGCGCTGGTCACCGCCTTTCCGGCGCGCGGCCGCGCTGTCAGCGCCTATCTCGCCGCCGGCGACTATCAAGTGCCCAAGGCCGCCGCCGGCGCGCTGGAAGACCAGACGCTGTTCGAACAACTGCAAGCCCAGGGCTTGATTCGTCTCACCGCCAGCGGCAATGTCGCCATTGCGCCACGTGACCTGCCGCAATGGCAGGCCGCCCAAACCAGCGAGCGGGCGGCGGAACTGCATGGCTGGCAGCAGGTCCAGTCAGGACCCGTCACGCAAAAACTCTTCAAGCGCCTTTACTACCAGGCCGACGGCGCCTACGTCCGCCAGCAAATCGACATCTACAACAGCGAACGCCGCCTGTTGGCCTGGCGCGTCAAAGGCCCGGCGGACCTGCCGCTGGAATGGAGCGCCACCACCAGAGCCACCAACGGCAACGCGCCGGTCATGATCGCCACCACCAGCCAGATGCCGGTGGCGGCATCGCGCTTGTTCGCATCCTTGCCGCAAGGCTGGCAGCCATGGACGCGCGTCGCGCACTGGCCGCCGACTGGTGATGATCCTGTCGTACGCTTGACGCTCAATCTGCCCCGTGCGGCCAGCGGTGGTGAGGAACTGCAACTGCTGGTGGCGGGCCGCGTTGGCACGCGCGGCATCAGCGGCGCCAGCGCCCAGTTGACGCCAGCCTGCAGCGGGCGGGCCTGCGCCAGCAGCACCGATGTTCAGCAAATCACGCTCACACCGCAAGCCGGCGTCCGCAGCATCCAGTTCGATCTGCAAGCGCTGGACTTCAATGCGCCGGAAGATCAGAAATACCGTCACCTGCGCGTGGCCGACGGCCGCTTGATGTGGCAGCCGCTCGCGCCCGGCGAGAACAGCGCCGCACGCGGCGGCACGCGCGCGGCAGTCCAGCTGCAGGACCGCAACGGCACCACGTTATGGACCGACGGCGCGCCCAGCGAATCCGCGATAGAAGCCGGCCTCGCGCCACTGATCGGCATCAGCACCGAGCACGCCAACAGCGTCGCCGGCATGCTGGCACGGTTGCCCGCGCCCTCCGGCACCGCCAGCGCCACACTGACGCTCGACCTGCCATTGCAAACCCTCAGCCAGCGCGTGCTCGAATGCGTCGCCATGCATCGCGGGCGCTGGCAGGAGGGGCGCTGTACCGGTAGCCAGCCCGCGCCTGAAGGCCGTCATGCCGGTCTGATCATCCTCGACACGGAAAACGGCGACATTCTCGCCGCAGCGGGCGCCGGCGCGGGCGAGGTCAACGCCGTCAACTGGGCCGAAGTGCGCGACTTTGATCGCACCAGCCCCGCGCGCAGCCCATTGCGCCTGCCAGCCTTGCAGCACGATGGCGGCGCGCACCAAAGCCCTGGCTCAACCTTCAAAGTAATCAGCGCGCTGGGCCTGGAACTGGCCGCACAAGACGATCCGCAGATCGATGCTCTGCTGGGCGGCTTGCCGCTGCCGGCCATCAACCGCCTGGCAGTACAGCGCGGCTACGGTTTCCAGACCGACGCCGCCAGCTATCCAATGAATCCGCGCCTGGCGCACATCACCAACTACCGCGAGCAAAGCCTGGATCGTCGGGCGCAGGAGGGGCGTCTCGGACTCGCACAGGCGCTGACCTACAGCTTGAATACCTGGTTTGCCTGGTCCAGCGAATTGAGCGACCGCAGCCTGTTCGGCCGTCCGGACGGCGGCGCGCCCGATCTGCAAGCGCTGGACGCCGGCGCGTTGGACAGCGTGCGCCCCATCGTTGGCGCGGCGCGCCGGCTGGGCTTCGAGCAAGTACTGCGTCTGGACGGCGGCCTGCTGCCGCCGGAATTTCAATGGCGCGCCTGGGATGCGCTGCAAGCCACGCCAGCCCGCATCGATCCGATCCACACGCGCCACGAACTGCGCCAGATGTCGATCGGCCTGCGCATGCAGGTCACGCCGCTGCAAATGGCGTTGGCGTCGGCGGCGGTCGGGCAGGGCCGGGTGGTGGCGCCGCGCATGCTGTTGTCGCTGGATCGCGTCAGCAGCACGGTGCCGGCCTCGCCGCCGCTGGGCATACGCCTGGACCGCATCAAGGCCGGCATGAAGGGCGTGGTCGATGTTGGGACAGGGGCAGGGGCTTTCCGTGGTGCTGCGCTGACAACCGTGCGTCCCGGCCTGTATGGCAAGACTGGCACCGCGCCTAGCGGCGAGGACACGGCAACCGTCTGGTTCACCGGCTGGCTGGAGCCGGGCAGCTTGCCAGGCCAGCATCACCGCCTGGCCATGGCGGCCTTCGTCAGCCACTCCGACGCCACCGGTGGCGAACATGCGGCGCCGGTGATTGCCGCCATCCTCTCCACGCTGGCAACGCAGAACGGTGAACAGAAGCGGAAATAGCCTTGTAAACGGGATAATGCCGGGCGCCTTTTTGTGGCATGCTTGCAAAGCCTTTTGACTTATCTTTATATACAGGACTTTATGCGCTTGCCAGGAACCCGGTATCAGGAGCACGGCTGGGAACAAGTGCGCAAGCTGCTGGGGCTATGTTCGTTGCAGGCCTTCCGGCAGATTGAGATGCACCAGGTGCTCGACTCCGCGCGGCACGCGGCGCTGCTCGACGCCTATACCGAAGCGGTGGCCGCCGCCTTGCGCGCCAGCGCCCGCAGCGCACGCGGCGAGGCCGAAGGCAACAGCTATGGCGAGAGCGTGTATGAATTGTCGCTAGGGCTGCTGCACGAGTTGCAGGCGCAGACTACTTACTGGACTGTCTTCATCGCCGCCATGGCCAGCGAGCATGCGCGCAGTGGCGCCTTCTGGCACGATCCGGCGGCCGAGGGCATGTTGCGCAAGAAGGTCAACGATATGTACGCGACCTTGCGCGACAAGGTGGACGCGGACAGCTACATCGCCGCCACAGGCCGCGATTGCTCGCCCAACAAAATCTACACCTATCGCATGCTGGATACGGCGTATCGCGAGATCGCCGGCTTGTTTGCGGCCTGGGAGCAGAATGCCGCGCAAGTCGGCGCCATCCTGGGCCGCCCGCTGGCCGGCTCACCGATCGAGGTGCGGCAGATGAAAACCATCAGCGGCTGCAAAGCCGAGTGGATCATCCGCTGGAGCGAAACACTGGAGCGGTTCGGCGGCACGCCAGGGCCGTTGCACACCAAATCCAAACGCTTCGCCAGTCTGAAAAACAGCCCTGACAAGATTGCCGCGCTGCTGGCGGAGATCGGCGATTACGAAGAACTGTCGGCCAATATGGACAGCGCCGAGGACTGGCAAGCGGATGCAGGCGAAGCCGCGCTATGGCTGGAGGACTACTGGCGCGTGCTGGGCGAGTCCGCCCAGGCGGCCGGCGCCGGACAACCGCGAGACGACCGCATTCTCGCCGCCCCGGAGCCGGACGAGGATGATGCCGCTGAAGACAGCGATGACCTCCTGGATAGCGGCCCGCTGGTCGACGAAGAACAACTGGCCCTTGAACAATCCCGCGCCGAAGACCTTTCCCTGCCCCTCCGCTATCTGGAAATGGCGCGTGCCGCGCAGGATGCGGGCAGCTGGACGGTGCGCATATTGCGCGATGAATCGCTGCCGATTCGCCTGGCCGTGTACCAAAAACTGTTGGGCGCGACGGACGACACGTATCCGGACGCCTGGCTGGACCCGGCCACCGGCGAGCTGCCAACCCTGCAGCAACTGGCGGCGCTGGACCAGATTTCGATGCCGACGCTGCGCAAGCGCCGTAATGAAGCGATCGCAAGGCTGCAGGCAGCCGGCGCGCAATGAAGGAGAACGATTTGAACTTGCCACACGATGATCTGGATGCGCGCTTGCGAGAGCGCCTGCTGTTGTCGCGCGAAGCGCCGGGCGACCGTCTGATGCTGGCCGACGCCACGCTGCTGGCGGCGCTGGACGGCACCCGCGCGCTGACGTCGAACGAGCGCCAGGCACTATCCGCGTCACCACTGACATTGCGCCGCTTCCGTCACTTGTCGTTGCAACGCCGCGCTGCCACACAGCCGCAGGCCGTCAATGATCCGGTATGGACCGGCAGCAGCGGCATGCTGCGCGCGGCTTCCACCGCCGAAGCGCTGCAAACCCTGACCACCGATGATGGTTACTGGACGTTGCACTTCCTGCCGCGGGACGGCGGCTGGCAGGTGATTCTGAGCCTTGCCGCCGAAGCGCCGTTTGCGGAACGTCTGCTGCGCGAGCAGCCGCGGTTGCGCGTGATCGACGGCGGCGGCGCGATCGTGCTGCAAGGCCGCCTGGACGCGGACGGCGAGTGTGAGCGTGCCTGGCCTTTCGACACCGCGCCGGGTCAGCATTTTCAACTTTATGGAGCCGGCTTTGCCGTCGAACCGGTAGCGCCATAGATGATGCGAATATTCAGCCGTCGCCGCAAACAGGCCACCGATACCGGTGGCCTTGGCGCCACTCTGATCGCGCTGCGGCTCGATGATGGCGACCTCGCGCCCGCGCAAAGCACGATGGTGATGTTCAATGCTGCCGGCCACGCGCGCCGTGTGGCGGTTGGCAAGGTGTCGTGCGAGCAGGGCGAGATGGCGTTCTGCTTCCATCCGGGGCCGTACACCGTGGATTTGATTCCTTTCGCCTCGGCGCCGGAATGGGGCTTGCGCTTGCGGTTTGTGGTGGATGCGGCCAATCCGCGCGTGTCGCAGCAGCGGTTTGATTTGTATTTGTACAGCGAGACGGCGGGGCGGCTGGAGCTCGCCGATTTTGCGGCGGCTGCCGAGATGGCGCTGCAAGCCGAGTTGGCGCAAGGCGCGCTCGATTTGCCGCCCTGTATCTCGCTGGAAGAGTGGCACGCTTTCCGCGCCGGCCTGAATCAGCTGATGTACACGCGCTACGGCGTGACGGTGGACGATTGCGTGCCGGTGGACCTGGGCGAGCAAATCGACTACGCCACTATTCTGCAAGCCCGCACCCAACAAGCCGCAGAAGCCGGGTGCGTCGCCGACATCGCCACGCCTGCCATCACGGACGCCGACGACAAGCCATCGGCGGGTGCGATGAACATCGCCGAGCAGGATGCGCGCGCGTTGCGCCGTCTGTTCCTTGAGCTGCCGGCCCTGAGCGGTGAATTGCGTCTGCTGGTGCTGCCCGAAGGCCTGGAGATATTCCAGCGACATGCGTCCCTGTTGCTCCGTCTCGGCATGGCTGGACTCAACGTCAACACCATGCCATCGCTGGCATGGGCTGCACCAGGCCAGCCGCTGCCCGTCGCTGACCAGGCTATGCGCAGCGCTCAAACGCTGATCGCGCAGTCAGCGCTGGACGAGGCATGGTCGCTGCTGGCCCGCCTTCAGCTCGCGGAGCATCAGCAGTGGCCTTTATTGTTGGACGAAGCGGACCGCATTTGCGCCAACCTGGAAACCGGCCTGTCGCTGCGCCGGAGCGTCTATGTACCGCGCACGGAGCCCTCGCTATGAGCACCATTTCGACCAGCGTCGTCCCAACCAACGCCGAATGCCGCACCAAGTTGGCCGACGGCCGCACGTTGACCATCACCGCCAGTCGCCGGCCGCGCGCCAATCGCGCCGATGTCAAATGCATTGCCCCCAACGCTCCCGCGATCGCGGCGCGCATGCAGCAAGTCGTCCGCCTCGCGCGCCACACCGAAGCACGGCTCGATAGTCGCGATCAGGTGGTGCTCAGCATGGACATCGCCCCCGCCGACAATGAACGTGACTGGGAACTGGCCGCCGTCCTGGCGGACCGCATCGTGCGTGGCCTCCAGCCTGTCCGCCCGACCTGGGCCCAAGGCAGTTCGGACGCCTGGCATCTCGGCCGCGTGACCGGCACCGTGAGCGTCGCCAGCGATGTGGATGAAACCTTGGACATCACCCATCTGGGCGCCTTGAGCGGCCACGCCGACCCGTCGGCCGCCGTCTCCACGGTGCGTACCTGGTTCCCGCTGCATAGTGGTGGCGTCAACGATACCCTCGGCTGGCTCGAAGTCAGCGTCTTCCCGCTGGAAGCGCCGGCGACAAGCGAAGAAGACAGCATCGCCGCGCCGGGGCTGGAGCTGACCGCGCAGCAGGAAGTCAAGCAAACGCTGAGCGCCGCCCGCCACTACGACGGCAAGGGCCTGGGCCGCTGGCGTACCGTGGTCCGCTTTGGCCAGCCGCGTTTCCAGGGCGGTTCTTACCAACTGGCGCTGGTCATGGCCGACCGCATCGCAAGGGGCAGGGAATTTGTCCCGCGCGGCCGCATCATCGCCACCGGTTGCTCCAGCGCCTGGCATGCGGGCCGCGTCGACACCGTGGATGGCCGCGAACCGAAGCTGGAATTAATATTCAATCAAGTAAACAATGGTGACCGCGTGCTCTTGCCCAGGGACTGGCAAGAGCTGCTGCCCCCCGGATTCGCCGCCGGGTTGCGTCAAAAAGGTGCGACACTGGCCTGTATTGACAAGATTGGCATGATTTAAACGGTGCACAAGAAGTAAATCGGGCTCGCCCTGCTAAAATCGGCAGATCGAAGGGCAGCCTGGAAGATGAATCGTAGAAGGAGTCTGGCATGTTCCAAATGTTTGGTTTTGGCGGCGTTAAATGCCCGCGTTGCGAGCACAAAAACGGCGACCAGTCGGGCTACTGCAAGCACTGCGGCCTGACGCTGGGAGCGCCGCGCAGCGAATCCGTATTGCGCGACAACCGCTGGATACCCGGCGATAACGAGCTGGCCGTGTACTTCGGCGTCAGCACGCTGTCCGGCATCTTCACCAAGACACTGCGCGTGCCGGCCACCACGCGCGCCTATATTCTGCAGGCCGACAAGGCCACCGAAGTGCCGCAGGGCGAATACGAAATCGAAGGCTTCTTCACCCGGCTGAACCACCTGCTGCGCAACCAGCATGCGGAAATCCTCATCACGCGCACCTTGCCGCTGCCCGTCGAATTCTCGTTTGATGACCTGCACACCGCCGAGCATCTGAAAATATCGGCCCGCTTCACGGTCGCCATTCGGATCGAAAACGTGCCGGCCTTCGCCCAGCACTTCATGACCGTGCCGGGCGTGGTCAATACCACGCACCTGCATGAGCTGCTGGAGCCATCGGTACGCCAATTGGCCGCCGAATTTGTCGGCAGTCGCTCGATCCGCGAAATGGCCGGCAACACCGACCTGCGCCTGCAACTGAACGAACGTCTGCAAGCCGCGCTCAAACTGCGTCTGGCCACCTATGGTCTGGCGGTGGATGGCGTGGAAACCGCTGCGCTACGCCACGATAAATTTGACCATAACCGCGCCCGCATCGGCACGCTGTGGCTGGTGACCGACGAGCGCCATGTGCAACTGGAGCACACCAAGCAGCTAGACCAGATTTATAACGACGAAGAGTGGCAAGCCATCGCCCGCGAAGAGCAGAAGATGCATTCCGACTTTCGCCGCGCGGAGTTGCGCCAGGACGCCAGCGTCAACAAGGCCGAGCTGACGCTGAAAGAGGCGGAGCGCGTGCAAGCCTTGCGCGCGCGTGAAGTGGAGTTGTACAGTCGCGTGATGGACGCCAAGACGCGCAAGGTCGCCATCGATAAAGGCGCGGGTACCGTGCTGGCGGACCTGGAGCATGAACTGGCAAAGAATAAGTCGCTCCGTCATGGCGAGCAGGCCGAGTGGGACCATGTGCGTCAACTGGCCCAGATTCGCATGCGCACCGAATTGGAGGTGCTGCAGCAGAACGCCGCCGAGCAGCGTCAGATCGCGCAGCAACGCTTGTCGCACCAGTTGCGTCAGCAGGCGATCGAGAACCAGATCGCACAAGCGCTGCTGATCGAGGACGAATCGCACAAGCGCAACGAGCTGGCCGCGTTGCGTCAGCGCGAAAAGGACGAGAAAGCCCGCGCGCTGCAAATCGAAGCGGAAGCGCATGCCGCCCGCATTCAGGGTATGACCATGGCCAACGCCGCCCGTCGCCGAGAGGCGGAGCGCGTGCAGGAGTGGGAGGATCAACTGGCCCTCGCGCGTCAACGCGAATTGCTGCGTGACGACGCCGTCAAGGACGCCACCAACGCGGTGCAGGTCGGGGAAATCAACCAGAAGATCGAAGACCTGAAACGCGCCGGCGCGCAGGCCGATGCGGTGGCGCAGTACGAGAAGCTGCTGCGCACCATCGATGCCGATGGCGTTCACGCGCGCCAGAACCAGGCCAACGCCAAACAGGCGATGCTGGATCAGCTGGCGATTGATGAACAGCGCCTGGCGCTGAAGCAGCGGGAGCAGGAAGCGCTATGGCAGCACGAGCTGCGAAAATTCGAGCAGGAACGCGCGGCCGCATTCACCACGCAGCAATCGCAGCAGGATCACGAAATCCGTCGTATGGAAACCATGAATCGCCTGAGCGACATGGCGATCGCCGCGGTGGCCGCACCATCGAATGTGGAGGCGGTGGCGCAGATCATGAAGCTGCAAATCCAGGGCGGCATGACGGCCGAGCAGATACAGGCTTTGTCGCAGGTGGTGGCCGCCGAACATGGCGTCACGCCGGCGGAGGCCTCGCGTATCGCCCATGCGCAGGTGCTTGAAGAGCGCGCGCACCGCGACGCGGAACTGGACAAGGACCGCCGTCATCAGGTCGATCTGATCAAGGTCACCAAGACGGAGGCTGCGGCAACCATGGTGGCGTCGCGCCGCTGCCCGAACGGCCATCTGGCGCCGCAGGGTCGTGAACAAGACAAGTTTTGCGCCGAATGCGGCGCGCCCCTGCAGTAACTTATCGGGTAAAGATGCAAACAGCAAGAGACAAGATCCGCGAACTGCGGGCCTTACATGATGACGGTTTGTTGAGTCTCCAAGAGTTCGACCGTCGCAAGAACGCTATCCTGGATGCGGAGTACGCGCCGCCGGGAGGGCAAGCCGCGCCTGCGCAACTGCCGCAGCGCCAGGGCACGGAACTGGGCCTGATGACCGGCCAGGAGATCGGCCCGCAGAACCGCCGCTATCGGCTGGAGCGCCTGATCGGCATGGGCGGCATGGGGCAGGTGTGGCTGGCGACCGATCTGGCGACGCACGCGGAGCTGGGCCACAGCGACATGGTCGCGCTGAAAATTCTGCCGCCGCAGCTGACGCAGAGCGCTACCCACGCCAAGCTGCTGATCGAGGAAGCCACGCAGGCGCGCAAGCTGGCGCATGAGAATATCGTCCGTGTCTACGAATGGGCGCAGGACCCCGCTACGTCCAGCTACTTCATCATCATGGAGTATCTGGAAGGGCAGGATCTGGATGCATATCTGGCCGAGCAGGGCACGCTGTCGCTGGAAGCGATCTACAAGCTGCTGTCGCCGGTCGGCGACGCGCTGCACTACGCCTGGGACAAGCACAAGCTGGTTCACCGCGACATCAAGCCGGGCAACGTGTTCCTGACAAAGCGCGGTGAGGTGAAGCTGCTGGACTTCGGCATCGCTTCGCGCGCGCGCAGCGCTGGCAGCAGTCTTGGCTTGCAGACGCCGAACGCCGGCACCGCCGGCTACCGCGCGCCGGAAGCGGGCACGCATCAACGTCAGCCCGCGCCCAAGCTGGACGTGTACGCGGTCGCGGTCATGATTTACCAATTGCTGGAAGGCCGCATGCCGTTTGACGATATGCGTGCGGCTGATTTTCATCCGTCGCCGCCGCGCGGCCTTAATGCGCGGCAGTGGAAAGTGCTGCAGGAAGGCTTCGCGTACCTGAGCGTGCGGCGGCCCGCATCGGTCAACGAGCTGTTAGCGGAACTGCGCCGCGCCGCCGGCCCTAGCGATGAGGAAGTGGCCGCGCAGGCCGCCCAAGCCGCCCGCGAACAGGTGGAGCGCGATGACCAGCGCAGGAAGGAACTGGCGGCGCAAGCGGAGCAGGCTCGCCAGACCGAGGAAAAGCGCAAAGCCATGGTGGCCGAACTGGCGGCCCGCCGCCAGGCCGAGATACAGGCTGCGGCAGCGGACAAGCAACGGCAGGAGCAGCAGCGCCGCGCGCTGGAAGCACAGCAGCGCGCCGAGGCGGAAGCCGCCGCGCAGGCACGCAAGCAGGTGCTGCGCGAGCAGTTGCAGGCGCGCCGGGATGCCGACGCCAAAAAAGCGCGTGAAGAACGCGAGGAGCAGCAGCGCAGGGCCGCGCAGCTGAAGGCGGAAGCGGCGTATCGCCTGGAGCAGGAGCGTCACCGCAAGCAGCAGGCGGAGCGCCACGCGGCTGAATTGGCGGCGCTGACCGCCAACACGCCGGTGGCCGACGCCAACGGCGTGCTGCGAGACCGCTTCCTCGATGGCAGCGGCTTTGGCCCTGATCTGGTGCTGATACCCACCGGCCGCTTCCAGATGGGGTCTCACGAACATGAGCAGGCGCTTGCCGTTAAAGCCGGCGCGCAAAAGAAATGGCTGGACCGCGAACAGCCGCCGCACTGGGTGGGTATCGAGAACTCCTTTGCGCTGGGACGCTTCCCTGTCACGGTGGGACAGTGGCGGCGCTTCGTCCAGGATAGCGGCTGGGAGTCGCAGTCCGACACCGACTGGCGCGAGCCGGGCTTCGCGCAGACCGACGAGCATCCTGTGGTGGGCGTCAGCTGGATCGACGCGCAGCAGTATCTGCGATGGTTGTCGGAAAAGACCGGCCAGCTGTATCGCTTGCCGAGCGAGGCGGAGTGGGAGTATTCCTGCCGCGCCGGCACCAAGACCGCGTTCAGCTTCGGCGACACGATCAGCACCGAGCAGGCCAATTACGACGGCCACTACACCTACAACGGCGGCCAGCGCGGCAGGTATTTGCAGGGGACCAGCAAGGCAGGCGCTTATCAGCCCAATCCCTGGGGACTGTTCGACATGCATGGCAATGTGTGGGAATGGACGCAGGACGTGGTGCACGACAATTACATCGGCGCACCGGCCGATGGCGCCGCGTGGGAAGAGGGTGGCGATCCGGTGCGGCGTGTGCTGCGCGGCGGCTCGTGGTTGTACAACCCGCGCTATCTGCGCTCGGCGGTGAGGAACGGCTTTTCCGCCGTGCTGGCGAATGACATCGTCGGCTTTAGAGTCGCTCGCAAGCTCGCATGAGGTATACTGATGGGCTTTGAAAGTCAGGATTTGATATGAGCGCTTTGCCACCATGCCCTAAATGCGGTTCCGAATACACCTACGAAGACGGCGCGCAGCTGGTGTGCCCCGAGTGCGCCCATGAGTGGACTGCGGGTGCTGCGGCGGACGCGGAAGAAGGCGCGCGCGTCTACCGCGACTCGGTCGGCAACGTCCTGCAGGACGGCGATACCGTCACCGTCATCAAGGATCTGAAGCTGAAGGGCGGTGGCGGCACCGTCAAAGTCGGCACCAAGGTCAAGAACATCCGTCTGGTCGATGCCGACCACGATATCGATTGCAAGATCGATGGTTTCGGCACCATGAGCCTGAAGACGGAATTCGTC
This sequence comes from Duganella lactea, assembly GCF_009857505.1. Classification (GTDB taxonomy): domain Bacteria; phylum Pseudomonadota; class Gammaproteobacteria; order Burkholderiales; family Burkholderiaceae_D; genus Rugamonas; species Rugamonas lactea. The sequence goes on along the minus strand of NZ_WWCP01000006.1, from coordinate 136,103 downwards.
AAGAAAGTAGTATGAGGCACAAGCTGTTCCTGTTTGACCTGGACGATACGCTGCTCGACTTCAAGGCTTCCGAGCAGCTTTCGTTTGACCGCACCTTGCAGGCATTGGGGCTGTCCGGCGATCTGACGGCGCTGTTCCTGCACTATCAGGCGATCAATGTCGCGCTGTGGCGCGCATTTGAAACCGGCTCGGTGTCCAAGGACTTCCTCAAGGTGGAGCGCTTCCGCAAGACCTTTGTGGAGAATAGCCTGGAGCTTGACCCCGAGGCGGCCAGCCGCCTGTATCTGGACTCGCTGGCCGATACGGTGGTCCTGATCGACGGCTCGGTGGAGTTGTGCACAACGCTGGCTGGCGTCGGCGAGGTTGGCATCATCACCAACGGCATGGAGTCGATTCAGAATCGGCGCATCGTCAAGTCCGGCCTGCGCGATGCCATTTCGTTTGTGGCGACCTCGGAGGCTTGCGGCTACGCCAAGCCGGACGTACGCTTCTTTGAATACGCGGCGCAGATGGCGCGGCCGGTCGCGAAGGCGGAAGCCATCATCATCGGCGACCGTCTTGATGCCGACATCCTCGGCGCCAACCGCTACGGCATTGAAAGCTGCTGGTTCAATCCGCAGCGTTCGGCCAACGCGTCCGAGGCCGTGCCGACGTTTGAGGTCAGCAGCCTGCACGACATTATTCGTTCGGTGGCGTAAGCGCCACCGTCGAATACGGCGATAGCACATGCCAGCCCAGCGTGGAGTACAGGGCGCGGCCCATTTCGGTCGCGACCAGCACGCGTTGCGCCGCCTGCGACCGCTGCGCCGTTCCCAGCGCCGCCATCAGGGCGGCGCCCAATCCCTGTTGCCGGTGCATGACGTCGACCGTGATGCGGTCGAATATGAACACGCCTTCATGTTCCACCGCGCAGCCGCTGGCGACCGGTATATCGTTTTCGGTAAAAATGCGCGCGCTGATCACACCGGCATCGGTCGTCAGCTTCAGCCAATAGCCTGGCGGTAGCGATGGCACGGGATTGATGCCCGCTGGTTTCGTCATCAGATACGCGGTCGGATGCAGGTGCCAGCGTGGCGTCACACGCGACAGCAATTGTTCGCGCGGGCCGCACATCTTGATGAACACATGCGGCTCATTGATGTCCCGCGCCAGCGCGCTGATGCCTTGATCTGGACCGGCGAAGACATGGCGCCGCCGTTCCGCCGGCAAGCCGGTATCCACACGCAGGCCGCCGCGATCCGGCACCGGCGCGGGCAAGCCGCGCGCGAGCGAGCGGGCCGACAGCCAGCTTGCCAACAGTTGCGGACTCACGTTATCCATTTGGTTTCAATATTCAGTTAAACGACCGTTTCCAACCAAAGTCTGACCTACATGCGTGCGGAGTGCAACTGGTGTACATTGTCGGTTCTGATTTAACGCCATCAAGGAACACAGAATGACTATCAAAGCCCTGCGCGATCAATCCCTGCCGATGCGCCACATCGTTCATGTGCGCAATCACATCATCTCCACCGACGGCTCGGTGGAAGAGGGCGGCAACGACGCCGGCCCATCGCCGCATGACCTGTACGACGCCGCGCTAAGCGCCTGCAAGGCGCTGACCGTGGTGTGGTACGCCAAGCGCAAGAACATCCCGCTGGAGCATGTGGAAGTGAGCATGGAGCGCGACGCCAGCGAAGAGCGCCAGGGTACCTACCGCCTGGCCGCCACGCTGCACCTGAGCGGCGACCTGACCGAGACCCAACGCGCCGAACTGCTGTCGGCCGCGCAGAAATGCCCGGTCCACAAGCTGATGACCTCCGTGACCACCGAAGTGACCACCGTCCTGGGCTGAATATCATGAGCATCTCGAATCTGCTGAAGGGCCACGAAAAAGACCTGGGCGGTGGCCTGATGGTGCGCCGCTATTTGCCATCGGCCGTCAAACAGGCGGTCGGCCCGTTCATTTTCTTCGACCACTTTGGTCCCGTCGATGTGCCGCTGGATGCCGACCACGACGTGCGTCCGCACCCGCACATCGGCCTGGCCACCGTGACGTATCTGTTTGAAGGCGCGATGGATCACCGCGACAGCCTTGGTACTTTCCAGCGCATCGAGCCGGGTGCCGTCAACTGGATGACGGCCGGCAGCGGCATCGTCCACTCCGAGCGCACGCCGCAGGATCTGGTCGGCAAGCCACACCGCACACACGGCCTGCAACTGTGGGCCGCGCTGCCGGTGGCGCACGAGGAGGAGGCGCCGGGCTTTTGCCACACGCCCGCCGACGCGATTCCCGAGTTGAAGGTGGACGGCGCCAAGGTGCGCGTGCTGATTGGCTCGGCCTTCGGCCAGACCTCGCCGGTGCAGACCTACAGCCAGACGCTGTATCTGGACGTGGTGCTGCAGACCGGCCATGAATTAGTGCTGGCCAACCTGCCGGCGGAAGCGGCGATCTACCCGATTGTCGGCGAGCTGGAAATCGACGGCGCACCGCTGGCGCTGCACACCATGGCCTTGCTGAACACCGCCGGCCCGCAGCGCGTGAAAGCCAACACCGAAGCGCGCTTCGTGGTGATTGGCGGCGAGCCGCTGGACGGTCATCGCTTCATGTACTGGAACTTCGTTTCGTCGCGCAAGGAACGCATCGCGCAGGCGGCGGAGGACTGGGAAGCGCAGCGCTTTGGCAAGGTGCCGGGAGAGACGGACTGGATTCCGCTGCCGCCCAAAAAGCCTTTGGCCTAAAAGAGAAGGATCAGGCGGTGGACATGGCGTTCGCCGCCACCGTGCTGTAGATATCGTTGCCGCTGGTGCGGATGATCCAGTGTTCCGGATACGGATCGCTGGCGAAGCGGGTGTGACGCGGCACGCGGCTCAGTTTATCCAGCGGGACGGTTGGCGCCAGCGCGGTTTCCTTGCCGGTCAACTGGTCCAGGTGCCAGAAGCCGCCGTCGCGGTGGAACATCAGCGGCAGCGCGGCCGCATGCGGCGCGGCGGCGAACGATTTGACCGGATAGCCGGGATGCGTGTCCGGCGCCAGCAGGCAGAAGCACTCGGCATTGGCGCCGTGGTCAACGCGGTGCAGGATCACGCCATGCGGCATGATGGCCGACACCGACAACGTCACGATGCCCTTGATGCTGGCGCTGAATTCGATCCGCATGCCAAGCCGCAGCGCGGTTGGCTTGTGCTTGCCCGGCCAGACGCCATCGAGCAGGATGCCGTAGCGCGACACATCCTCAATTTCAAATCCCAGGCCGGAGCGGCGGATGACGGCATGGCGGCCGGACAGGCGGCGCGTGAGGCCATTGGTGTCCTGGCCGTCCGCCGTGTAGTGGGTCAGCATGACATCCGATTCCGGATCGACCAGTTCGAAGCGGCCGATCACGCATTCTTCCATCGCGAACAGGCGGATCTGGCGCTGCGCGCCGGCTTCGGGCGCGGCGTTGACCAGCGACGCGGCGCGGCTGGCGTGCGGATGCACCGCTACCGCTTGCGGCATATCGATTTCGATCAGGTCCTCATCCCAGGCGATGGTCGAGAAGCCCAGGTCCACCTTGCCGGACGGCGCGTTCAGGTCCAGATGGGCGATGCCGGCGTTGCGGGCCGTGACATCGATATCGAGGCTGTCGCCGCCTTGCGCGCTGACGCGGGCAATCGAGGCGTCGTCCGCCATCACGCGCACGTTCTTGTGGGTGCTGAGGAAGATGCGGTGAATTTCGGTCAGCGTGGCGTCCAGGCGCGGCACCAGGATGACGAAGGTGCACACCCATTTGCGCGCCGCCATGCCGGGATGCTGGCTAAGCAGCTCGATGCTGATCTGGTACTGGCCATGCTCCCTGCCGCGCGACGAAAACTCGGCGAACACCGGTCGCCATTCGCCACCGACGGCGCGCACGAAGTGCTGGCGCGCCGCGCCGTGGGGAATCAGGTCCGATTGCAGTTGCAGCGTCAGTTGCGGCGCGCAGGCCTCGGGCATGCCGCGCAGTTCCATCTTCAGCGTTTGCCGGCCGCCGGCGGCGCGCGGGTCGAAGCCGCTGATGTGCACTTGCGGACGGGCGGCTTGGGCGCGCTGGTGCGGGCGGGCGTAGTTGTGGGACGGTTCGACGGCTGGCGATTGGGCAGGGACGACATCCAGCACCGTGGCCGGCGAGGCGGCACGGGTAGAACGCAAGGCAGTCAGCAGATCGAAGCTGGAGGGCTCCGCTTGGGCGTGGCCGCCTTCGCAGGTGTGCGCTCCGGGCAAGACCCAGAAAGTGCAATGCGGGTGCTGGGCATTACTGCATTTTTTCATGACAAACCGACCGAAGGAATACCCGTCAGTTTATGCGGTTTTCACGGTGTTTGGCAAACTTTGCAACCATTTTTTAATGCCGTCTGTGCGGGTATCAAAAATGCGACGCAATTGGTGCTGTGGGTAGTGCTGTTTCGTCAATATTGCCGGTGTTGTCGGGCGGCGCGAAGCGGATCACGATGGCGCTCAGGTTGTCGATGTGGAGCTGGGGCGGCGGGTTGTGCGCGTAGTCCCGGAACAGCGCGTCGAGCGCCGTCGCCGCCGATCCGGCCAGCAGTTGCGGCCAGCGCGCGATCCATGGCTGCGGGCGGGCGCAGGACCAGAAGCCATCGGTGGCCAGCAGGTAGGTCGCGTCGGCGCTCACTTCCACGGCGCGGCGGTCTGCCAGTTGGCGCAGGAAGGGCGGCAGGTTGGAGGCGTCCAACGGCAGCAGGCCGTCGTCCAGGGTTTGCGGGTTGGCGAAGGCATTGCCCAGAATGTAGGCCTGCGAAATCTGCGCGCGGTGCTCGCCATGCACCTGTTGCCGCCATTCGTCCTCGCCCAGCAGCCCATGCATGGCGAAGGCGGTGGCCGGAACGTGATCGACCGTCAGCGGTGTGGCGGCGTGCGGCGTGATTTCGTACAGCCGCGAGTCGCCGGCGTGGAACAGCAGTGGCGCCCCGCCAGGCGGGATTTCCAGTAGCGTGAGCGTGGTGCCGGGACGGCGGAAGGTGTCGTGATCGTCCGGGCGGCTGAAGTGCGTTTGCAGTTCGTAGTGCAGTTGGTCGAGGTACGCGCCCAGTTCTTCCGGCGTGACGCAGGCGGGGATGCGCAGCAGGCCGCTGGCTACCGCCTCGGCGGCCTCGCGTCCGTGACCGTGGCCGCCCATGCCGTCGAGGACAGCGAGGCGCACGTGGCCTTGCGGCCAGGCCGGCACGGTGGTGGTGTGCGGCTGCTGGTCGCGCAGCAGGACGGCGGCGCCGTCGGCGTCGATGATGAGCAGGTTGTCCTGATTTTCCGGCTCCTGCAGCTTGCTGATGCTGGCGGCGCTGCGGGCGGCGACGTCCAGCGAGGGGCCGAAGTTCAGATGGTCGGTGATGTGTGTCATCGATGCGGGCGGCGTGGTGCGGGAGGCGAAAGACCACAGCTTAGCCGAAAAACCGCCGGCGGCGGTGGGGAGAGTGTGGATCATTCGCCACTCCTGCGCAACCACAGGCTGCTGACCCAGCCGGTGCTGACGCTGCCGTCGATGATGGTTTGCACTTGCCACCAGTCGCCGTCGCGCGCGCCGGTCGGCGTGACCTCGGCGCCGGCGGGCACGGTGGTCACGCGGCCGGCCTGCACGCCGGGGGCGGAGCGCAGATTCAGGTCGCGGTGGACGTGGAACGGTAGGCCGGCGGTGAGTGTGCCGGGATTGACGGGCGTGCTGGCCGACGTGGTTACCTCATTCTTCGCCGGTGCTGCGGCGACGGCGTATGCGCTGTGCGTGGCGTACAGTATCAGGCTGCCGAATCCCCATGCGCCGGTCAGCATGATACACAGCGCGCGCGCGTTCGGACGGCGCCACCACGCGCGCGGCGTCAGGTAGGCCGCCAGGAACAGCGTAACGATCAGGCCCGCCGTGAATGCGGCGATGGCGTTGAGGTTGGCGGCGTCCATGGTGCTCAAGCCTCGAAGCGCAGCACGTAGTGGCCGGCGACCAGATGGTGGCCGTGCGGCAGCAGGTACGGGGCATCACCGATGCCGGCGACGAATTGCAGCTTGTCGTCCAGGTGGTACAGCGCTTGCGTCGCGCTCTGGCGGGCAATGGTGTACCCCTTGTCGGTCGCTTCAAAACTGAAAGCGTTGCGCGACAAGCCGATGCGGTCGGCGCTGGCGGTGCAGACACCTTCGGCGCGCTTGATGAAACGTGGGGAGTCCAGCAGCCGCAGGGACGCCAGCATCGGCGAGTTGCGGCCAAAGCTGAAGCGCACGCCGGTGGCGACGCCGGCGCTGACCGGTTCCGGCAGGCAGACCACGGCGCGATAGCGGTCCGCCATTTCAGGGGCGGCGGGCAGCAGGCGCAGGGCGCGCGCATCGACTGGCGCAAAGGTGGCCGGGGCGTCGATGCGCTGCCGGCCTTCCGTCGTGCAGGCGTACAAATCGTCGGTCGCGTCCACCGCCAGGGTAATGGCCGGCTGTCCGTTGGCCGACAGTGCGAGCGCCCGGTCGAACGGCAGCTCCAGCGACTGCGCGCCGGTGTCGCGATAGCGGCTCAAACGCGGCAGCGCCAGTGCCACCAGCGAGACGCGCTGCGGGGATACCGGTGCGTAGGTGGCGTCGCTTTCGCCGGCGCGGTTGGCCGGTTTGTGGCTGGCGGCTGCTGGTACGGCGGTCAGGTCGATCGGCGCCGCACCAGCGCGGCTTTGCCACACGGCTGGTTTGTTGGACGGCGCGGTTTGCGACGGTACGCGCGCCGGCAGCGTCGAGGCGCGGACGACTTTCACCAGCAGCCGCTGGCCGCCTTGCGGCTCGCGCAGCGACTTGATGGTGTAGTAGCCGCTGCGCGGATCGTAGCGGCAGTCGAAGGCGTCCTTGGGACGCATTTGCAGCACCGGCGGCGCGTCCGGGCCATCGTTGAGGAGCAGCAGCGCGGCGTCCGGGCCGAATGGCCAGACCTGCGCCACGGCGCTGGCTTCACCGCCTTCGCCGCCGATCAGCGCCAGGCGCTGACTGGGGTAGACCGGGCATACCGGATGCCAGATGGCGCTGTCGCGCGAGACGTTGACGTTGTAGAGAATTTTCTCGCCGGGCGCGGGCAGATACACGGCGTGGCCGAACTTGACCTCGATTTCGCCGGGCGCCAGCGCCTCCGTGCCCACCACGTCATAGCGCACCTGATCACCACCGAGCAGGTCGCCGAAGTCCTTTTGATGCAATGCCGCTAGCGTTTGCGCCAGATCGCGCGCGCGGGCGCCGCGACTCAGGTGGTAGTCGTCATCGACATCTTCCTGCGGCAGCATCAGCGTCACGTGCGAGAAGCAGCGGGTGGCGGCGCGGCCTTTGTGCTCGCGCGGACTGCGTTCCAGCAGGTCGCGCAGCAGCGGGCGGCGCGAGAACAGCGACAGGCCCGGCGCCTGCCAGATCGCTTCGGCGTTGAATACGTCCGGAATGCGCCCCAGGACGGCGTGTTGAACATAGGTCGGCATGATTCAGACTCCTTCAGTAGATATCGCAACGAAGGTAAGCAGGGGGCAGAGGAAAAACAGCAGGTGGCTGCCGCCGGCCGATAGAAAACTCATCGGCTGCCCCATGATGGGAAAGATCGCCAGGTTGGTCCCCCACGACAGCAGGAAGTGCGCGAACACGAAGGCGGCGCCGCCGCACAGGGCGAAGTAGCGGAAGCGTCCGAGCCAGGCGTGGTGGAAGTTGCGGGCCTGGACGCCGCCGCGATGGGCGTGCGTTGCGGCCAGCACGATCCCGCAGAGGAAGGCGGCTTGCACGGTCCACAGCAGCAGTCCTCCCAGCAGTCCGTGGCGGTTGAGGAAGAAGGACGCCGCAAAGTCGTCCTGCACGGCGGGGATGTTGACCGCGCCGCCTGCGGACTGGCCGAGCGCGCGCAGGCCGAGCCAGTGGTCGGCGCCAAGCCAGCCGCCTTCACCGATGGCGCGTGCGCCCAGCAGCAGTTGCTGGCCGGTGTGCGGATGTTCGGCGGGATTGAGCCAGACCAGAAAGCGGTCGGCGTAGAAACCCCAGCGGATCAGGTCATCGGTGCCGGCCACGCGCAGGCCGGCGATGGCGACGATGGCGCTCATCGCGCCGCAGATCAGCAGCGCGGCCAGCAGGCGATTGCCGGCGGCGAGCGCGTAGGCGAGCCCCATGCCGGTGCTCCACACCAGCAGCAGGATCAGTGGCGAGAAGTCGTCCACCTGCACCAGCGCGAGGCCAAGCAGGGCGAGGAACAGCAGCGCGGGCGCGATCAGTTGCAGCCAGCGGGCGCCGTGCTCGGCCAGTCGCTGCGGCCCGTTGTGCCAGTTGAACCGCAGCGCCAGGCAGTGGGCGGTGAGGGCGGTCAGTGCCAGCTTGGCCAGTTCCACCGGCTGCAGGTCGAAGACGCCGGTTTCGTCGCCCCACAGGACTTGAGCGGCCAGCGCTGCCAATGCCACGGCGGCGAACAGCGCCAGTATCCATTCGATGCTGCGTTGTGCCAAGCGGGTGCCGCGAGCCATCAAGTGTTGTGCCAGCAGTCGGAGCATGCCGCCAAAGCCCGCGCCCATGGCGAGCATCGCGGCGCTCTTTTGATAGAAGCGTAACCAGGATGATTCTGGTGCGGCGAGGCCGAGTTCCAGTTGCGCCAGCAGGCCGGCTGCCAGCAGAATGGCGCCGGCGGCCGTCGCCAGTGTCAGGCGGCCCGGCAGCGCAAGCCATAGCAGCAGCGCACTGGCACCCAGCACCAGCGAGCATGCGGCGCTGGGCGGATGGCCGGCCCGCTGTAAAATCAGCGCGATCAGGCCGGCCGCCAGCGAGCTGGCTGTCGCCAACCACGCGCCGGCTAGCGCCGCGCGCGCGCTCCACGGCGCGGTCGTGCCCGGGCTCATGCTTGCCGCGATGCGGGCCAGTGCGCCGATTGCCAGACCAACTGCGCCGATGGCGAGGCCGATCCAGACGGCGTCCACATGGGCGCCGCTCCATAGAGAGCGCTGCTGCCAGTTCCAACGGACCTGAGGCGGCAGCTTGAGTTCAGGCTCGCTGAATAGCTTGACGTGGCGGCTCGGCGTCAGCGTCAGTTGATCGCCGCTGGCCGACAGATGGAAGCGCGTGCGGCCGACCGCGATTGCGTTCACGCCGGCCAGTGATGCTTCCTGCTTGCTCAACTCCCGCGGTCCGGCGCTGCTGAGGACCTGCAAGGCGGCGCGGTCGCCGTCCGGATTGCCGGCAGAGAGCTGCAAGCTACCGTTCACGCGGGCGATCTGCACCGCGCCAGGCGTTACCTGCGCCAGGCCAAGCCGGTTGTCGCAATAGAGGTTGCCGCCGAAGCTGAGTGGACGCGCGATCGTCACTGGCAGCGGCATCGTGCGATTCCACGCCGCTACCATTCTGGTGGACAGACGCGATTCCGGACAACTGGCCTGCTGGCGTCCATCGCGATACAACACCGAGCCGTCGTAGCGCCATTCATGGCCGTCGCGGGCGAAGGTCACGGTTTTTGCATCGGCCGAGCGCACCGCGAACACCGCGCCGTCGATCTGGAACCCTTGCAAGCCCTGTAGCGCCGTGCTGCCCATGCGTTGCTCGGCCGCGTCTCGCATCAGCACCACCGGCCTGTATGCGCTGAGGTTACGCAGCATCCAGCCGCCATGCGTATCGCGGCTGAGGGACAGTTGACGGCGATCCGTCTGTGGCGCCGCCAGTTCGTGCTGGCCTAAGGTGATGTTGTCGCCAGCGGAGAGCGTGACGGTAATGGCGGATGGCAGCCACGCGCCGGGCGCGCGCAGCAGCGCAAGCGCCTGAAGCCCGCACAGGACTGCCAGTACCGTCAGCGTGAACATAATGCCGGCGCTACGCCGGCCGGCCAGCGCGCCGTAGGGCTGCTGGGGCAAGCGACGTGGCGCAGGGCGCGCCGATGGGGGAGTGGTGGCGTCGGCCATCATGGCGCCTGCATGGCTTGCCAGCCGTTGACCGACGAGGGCCGATGCATGGCCAGCACCGGATCAGCCGCGTCAAGTGCGCCACGGGCCGATTTCATGCCCAGTATCGCGTTGAGCATACGGCTGATCTGGATGGCATGGCATGGACGCCGGGCCGGATCGATATGCAGCAAGGTCCGCAACAGCGCCAGCGCCGCATCGCGCTGATCGGGCGGAATGGCGCCGGCGAAGTGTTCCTCTTCTTCCGCGTGTAAAGCCGATGGAATCGCGCCGCCATTCCGGCTGCGCAGCAGGTCGGCGCCAGCCATATGATGCTCGCGATAGGCCTGCCCGCACTCGGCGCCAAAGCGCAGCGGCGTGCCGCTGGTGACCAGGAAGTACAGCATCGCGCCCAGCGAAAAATAGTCGCTGCGCGCGCCGGTTGCGTAGCCGCCGCCGTCCGCCGGGAAGAACTGCTCCGGCGCCTGCCAGTTGGCGGTGCCGGCATACGAATGCGCCGCCAGGCTGCCCAATTCGCGGTTGGTGCCGAAATCCGCCAGCTTGACGGTGTTCAGATGCGGATCGAGCAGCACATTGGCCGGCTTCAGGTCCAGATAGCGCCAGCCGTATTGATGCACCTTGGCCAGCGCCTGATTGATCTGCGCGATCCAGCCCAGCGCCCGCGCCAGCGGCAGACGCTCGCCGCGACCCTTCAGCGCGACCATGTGCTTGCCCAGATCGCACCCCATCAGCTCCAGCGCCAGCACCGGCAGGCCATCGTGCCAGCCGCTGTCGAGCAGGCGCACGATATGCCGCTCGTCCCACGGCTCCAGCGACTGCAAAAACGCGATCTCATTATGGGCGCTGGCGGTCCAGCGGTCCCGTTGCGCGGGCAGGGCGCGCGTCATCTGCTCCTGGTTGATCAACTTGATGGCGACGTCGCTGGTGGTCTGCGGCCCACTGGCGCGCCAGATGATGCCGTAGGCCGAACCGCCGATCTGCTCGCGCAGCCGGTAGTGGCCCAGTTCCAAAGCGATGATTGTGTCTGCTGTCGTCATGATTCCCCCGTCGAAGACCGTTAGCGGAGGGATCATGAAAAAAGCCCCGACGAATCGGGGCTTGGTTGTAGTCTTGTCTATCGCTTAACGATCCCAGCGATCGCGGTGGCGGTGTTCCCAGCGCTCGTAGCGATACTCACGATAGGACGGGCGCGGCTCAACGTAAATCACGCGTGGTGGCGGCTCGTAGTAGCGTGGAGGTGGCGCATAGTACACCGGCGCTGGACGCTCATAGTAGACCGGCGCTGGACGTTCATAGTAGACCGGGGCCGGCTGGCTGTAGACGCGCGTTTCCACGTAGTCGCGGCCGCCGCCGCGATAGTAGCGGTCATCCGAGGTGCGGATGCTGTTACCCACCGCCGCGCCAACCAGGCCGCCAACGATGGCGCCATCGCGACCGCCGGTGCTGTTGCCAATCGCGGCGCCCACCACAGCGCCGGCCACCGTGTTGAAATCACGGTCGCTGGCGAATACCGGCGACGATACCGCTGCAGTGGCCAGTAACGCTACACCCAATAATTTTTTGCTCAACATGGTAATCCCCTTGCTGTGGCGCGGGACCGGAATGATCCTTCAGCCAGTGACTCCACTATAAATCCTGGACGGGGAAATGCCATGTCTTATACAGATGCTTACAAACCGGCCATGCTGGTAATGGCTTGTTACATTTGGAGACACCTTCAAAGACGCCGCGCTTCCCATTCCGGGCGCAGCAGGCTGAAGACCGTCACATCCTGGTAATGGCCATTGATGAAGAAGGACTGGCGCAGCGTGCCTTCGGCCCGGAAGCCGCATTTTTCCGCGATGCGCGCCGAGGCGACGTTCTCCGGTGCTGTCAGTAATTCGAGCCGATGGTATTGGTGGACATTGAACAGATAATCGACCAGCAGCCGGCAGGCCTCCGTTACATATCCTTGTCCGGCCAATTTGGTATCGAGTAGCCGGTAGCCGATTTCACGCGAGGTTGGCGTGCGGCTTTTGAAATGGGTGATGACGCCGACGATGTGGTGCAGCGCATCCTCGATGACAAACAGTTCGCTGTCCTCGGTGACGAAACTGTTCTGCATGAATTCCCGCCGCATCGTTTCCGGGGATTTGAAATGGGTCGAAAAATAGTCGCCGCGCGATGGCAGGTCGTTGACCAGGGCGATGAAGGTATTCAGATCGGCGGTCAGCAGATGGCGGACGGTGCAGAGTTGACCCTTGAGCATAGACGCATCCTTCGGAACGGTGAACCGACATCCTAGTTTAACTGAGATGGCAAATCAACATGATGACAATTGCGTCATGTTGAGTTATCGTTTAAGGCTGACCTCTGACCTCTTACCACCACAGGAACCGCATGAAATCCGCTATCAAGAAAACCCTGTCGCTGACCGTGCTGGCCAGCAGTTTGCTGAGCATGGGCGCTATCGCCGCCGCCAACGATGCCGCCACGCTGGGCCAGATCCGCGACAGCGCCATGCAAAGCGACTGGGCCTACGAACGTCTGGCCGACCTGACCGACCTGGTAGGTCCGCGCCTGTCCGGCTCGCGCGGCGCCGAGGCGGCGGTGGAGCAGGTGGCGGCAGCGATGCGCAAGCTGGGCGCCAAGGTGACGCTGGAACCGGTCAAGGTGCCGCATTGGGTACGCGGCGAAGAGAAAGCGGAGCTGGTGGAGTATGCCGGCCGTCCCGCCGGCATCACGCAGAAAGTGGTGCTGACCGCGCTGGGTGGCTCTGGCGCCACGCCGGCCGCCGGCTTGACCGCGCCGGTGATCGTGGTGCGCAGCTTTGAGGAACTGAAAGCCAAGGCGGCGCAGGTCAAAGGCGCCATCGTGTTGTTCGACGTGGTGTTCGACCAGGAGATGGCGGAGCGCGGCCATGCCGGCCCGGCCTACGGCGCCGGTGCGCGCTTCCGCACGCAAGGGCCGAAGGCGGCCGCTGAACTGGGCGCGGTGGCCGCGCTGGTGCGCTCGGTCGGCGGCGCCAACTACCGCATTCCGCACACTGGTGTGACGCTGCTGGCCGACGGCGCGCGCATTCCCGCCGCCGCCGTCACGGCGGAGGACGCGATGCTGATTGATCGCCTGTCGGCCCGCGGCCCGCTGAAAATGCACCTGACCCTGACGCCGCAGACCTTGCCCGACGCCGACAGCTTCAACGTCATCGCCGACCTGCCGGGCACCGACAAGGCCGACGAAGTGGTGATCGTCTCCGGGCACCTGGATTCGTGGGACCTGTCCACCGGCGCGCATGACGATGGTACCGGCGTGGCCGGCGCCATGGCGGTGATCGACACCTTGAATAAACTGAAGCTCAAACCGCGCCGCACCATCCGCGTGATCGCCTGGATGAACGAGGAAAACGGCACCCAGGGCGGCAAGACCTACTTTGAAAACAATAAGAACAAGGTGGAAAAACACTTCGCCGCCATCGAGTCCGACAGCGGCGCTGGTCGTTCATTCGGCTTTGTCGGCAGCGTGACGCCGCCGATGGTCAAATACTTCGCGCCACTGACGACCGCGTTGCAGCCGATCGGCGCCGGCATCTTCGAACGCCGCGACTACACCGGCGCGGCCGATACCAGCCCGCTGGAACACGCCGGCGTGCCGGTGTTCATGCCGCTGGTCGACGCCAGCTCGTACTTCAGCTACCACCACACGCCGGCCGACACGCTGGACAAGGTTAGCCCGCTGGAGTTGAAGCGCCATGTCGCCGTCATGACGTCGCTGACCTGGTACCTGGCCAATATGGACGAGAATATCGGCCGCACGCCGAAGCAGGATTAAGCATGGCCTCGGAATCGGCGTTTGCCGCCTGTGATAAGATTGCGGCATGACTGTCCTGTTCCGATCCCTCGTCGTCTGGCTGGTGCTGCTGGCGGTCCCTTATCAGGGATACGCGGCGGCACAGATGATGCTGTGCGCCGTCGCGGCGCCAGCGTCGGCCAGCCATGCGCAGATGGTCATGCCATCCGGGCCGCACGATCACGCGGCCATGATGGCGGCGATGGCGCAAGCCAAGCCGAAAGCCAACGATGGCGCGGCCTCCCACAGCAGCATGAAATGCAGCGGTTCCGCGTGCTGCGCGGCCGCCGCGCCGGTGCTGACGCTGCAAGTTGCCGAACCCGCGTTGCCGATGGCATCGCGCGTGATTCCTTTCTATTCCGGCTTCCTGCCCGCGGTCGATCTGGCCCATCCGGAACGTCCCCCTCAAGGCCACTACGCCTGATCACGCGACAGCTCCGTCCACGAGCTGGATTTTCCATTGATTTTTGAGGTAGAGGACATGACTTCTCTGTATAAATTCGCCAGTGGCGCCGGATTGGCGCTGCTGTTGAGCGGCTGTGCGTCGCTGTCCGGTGATGGTGGCTTCAGCACCGCCGCCGGCATCAGCGAGCCACGCACCGGCGCCCGCGCCAGCGTCGAGGGACGCCTGCCGCGCAACGAAGACGACGCGCGCGCGCTGGCCGCCGTCATCAGCAAAAAACTGGCGCAGCCGCTGGCCGCCGACGATGCGGTGCAAGTGGCGCTGCTGAACAACCGTGGCCTGCAGGCCAGCTACTGGTCGCTGGGCGTGGCCGAGGCGGATCTGGTGCAGGCCGGCCGCATGCAAAATCCGGTATTCGATTTCAAGCGCAGCCACGGCGGCGGTGAAGTCGGCTACGAGCGCACGCTGACCTTCAATCTGGTCAGCCTGATCACCGCGCCGATGGCTAGCCGCATCGAGGGCCGGCGCTTTGAACAGACCAAGCTTTTGGTGGCCAACGAGGCGCTGAAGGTTGCCGCCGACACGCGCCGGGCGTGGGTAGAGGCGGTGGCCGCCACGCAGCTTGCCGACTACGCCAAACAGGTCGAAGCGTCGGCGCAGGCCAGCGCGGAACTGGCGGGACGCATGCGCAAGGCCGGCAACTGGAGCGCGCTGGATCAGGCGCGCGAGCAGGCTTACCATGCGCAGACGGTGGCGGAGGTCACGCATGCGCAGAAAGCCGCTGTCGCCGCGCGTGAAAAACTGACAAGGTTGCTGGGCCTGAGCGGCGAACAGGCCGCCGCCTATCGTCTGCCGGATCATCTGCCGGATTTGCCGGCCGCACCGCGCGAGCTGGCGGACGTCGAGCAGACCGCCGTGAACGAACGGCTGGACATTCAGGCCGCCAGGCTGGATACCGAACACACCGCATCCACGCTGGGCCTGACCCGCACCACGCGCTTCGTCAACGTGCTCGATCTGGGCGCGGTACGCAATACGGAAGGCGGCACCGCCACGCGCGGTTACGAAATCTCGCTGGAGATTCCGTTGTTTGACTGGGGCTCGGCGCGCGTGGCGCGAGCCGAGGCGACGTATATGCAATCGGTGAATCTGCTGACGCAAGCCGCCGTCGATGCCCGCAGCGAGGCGCGCGAAAGCTATGCCGACTATCGCGCCTCCTACGAGCTGGCGCGCCACTACCGCGACCATGTGGTCCCGCTGCGCAAACAGATCTCGGATCAAACGCTGCTGCGCTACAACGGCATGCTGATGAGCGTCTTCGAACTGCTGGCCGATGCGCGCGAACAAGCTACCGCCGTCAGCGGCTATATCAACGCGCTGAAAGACTACTGGACCGCCCAAGCCAACCTGGAGGCCGCGCTGGGCGGCCGTCTGCCAACCAATACAGGAGTAAAACCATGACCAACCGCAGATCTTTCTTGAGTGGCGCGGCCCTGATCGGCGCCGGCATGGTGACCAAGGCAGGGGCGGCATCGCTGCCGGAAGCGCATGTGCATTCGACCGCCACCACCGCAGCCCCGGTGGCGCCGCCGAACGGCCGGCCGTACAACCCGGTCGTCACGCTGAACGGCTGGACGCTGCCCTGGCGGATGAAGGATGGCGTCAAGGAGTTTCACCTGGTGGCCGAGCCGGTGGTGCGCGAGATCGCGCCGGGCATGACCGCCAATCTGTGGGGCTACAACGGCCAGAGTCCTGGGCCGACCATCGAGGTGGTGGAGGGTGACCGTGTGCGCATTTTCGTCACCAACAAGCTGCCGGAGCACACCAGCGTGCATTGGCACGGCCAGCGCCTGCCGAACGGCATGGACGGCGTGACCGGTCTGACGCAGCCCGGCATCCCGCCGGGGAAAACCTTTGTGTACGAATTCGTCGCCAGGAACGCCGGCACATTCATGTATCACCCGCACGCCGACGAGATGGCGCAGATGGCGATGGGGATGATGGGTTTCTGGGTGACGCATCCGCGCGATCCGAAGCTGCATGCGGTGGACCGCGATTTCGTCTTCTTGCTCAGCGCTTACGATATCGATCCGGGCAGCTACACGCCGAAGATCAATACGATGACGGACTTTAATCTGTGGACGTTTAATGGCCGCGCCTTCCCCGGCATCGATCCGATGGTGGTGCGCAAAAACGACCGGGTGCGCATCCGCGTCGGCAACCTGACCATGACCAATCATCCTGTGCATCTGCACGGCCACACGTTTGAAGTGACCGGCACCGATGGCGGCTGGGTGCGTCCATCGGCGCGCTGGCCGGAGGTGACGACGGATGTCGCGGTCGGCCAGATGCGGGCGATCGAGTTTATCGCCGACGAACCGGGCGACTGGGCCTTCCACTGTCACAAATCGCATCACACCATGAACGCGATGGGGCACGACGTGCCGACCATGATCGGCGTTGACCATAGCGGCGTGGCACAGAAGATCAACAATCTGGTGCCGGGCTACATGGTCATGGGCGACAAGGGCGCCGCCATGGGCGACATGAAGATGCCGCTGCCGGAGAACACGCTGCCGATGATGACCGGCACCGGGCCGTTCGGCGGTCTGGAAATGGGCGGCATGTTCACGGTGGTGAAGGTGAGGGAAGGTCTGGCGCGCAACGACTACAAGGACCCGGGCTGGTACCCGCATCCGCAAGGCACGGTGGCCCGCGAATGGACCGGCGAACTTCCCGCCGCGCCGCGCGCGCCCGATGCGCCGCCAGCGAAGCCGTCAACCCCGGCGGACGTGAAGCGGGACGGTGATATGCACCATCATCATTAACGCTGCGGGTGCAGACTTCACCTGACAGAACTTGTCAGATGAGTTAGAGTTTCGAGACGCCGGTATGATGTGCTGCTCTAGTGCTCCAATGCCGTTCAGTTAAGCGCTGTCGTTCCCGCCTTCGCGGGAATGACGCGGTGGTTTTCGGCTTAACTGAGCATCATTATGATTGACGCTCGCACTTGCGCCGCCGATTCTGAAGTTAAATTTATTGCCAAAATAGAGAAAAAATGAGTTTTCTAAGCGATGTGTCACCGCTGTTAATTCCCATAATCGCGCTGCTTGTCCCGATTGCGGGAGTCATTGCATGGGCCACAGTAAAAATTACACGAATGAATTTATTGCATGAAACAGTACGTCATTTGAGTTCGAATGGCCAGCCCATCCCACCAGAGCTATTAGCTGAGATAACGGGGCGCAAGTAATCCAACAAGTTAATTGGAAACAAAGGATAACGTGCAATGAAGCTCATCTTCAAAAAGGGCAGTGGAAAAACTGATCTGATGGAGGTCGTACGTGAAGGGCAGCCGTCCGAGTTGGTCGATTGCCCGAAGCAGGGAATTATTCCGCACGACATGGTGCATTACGCGGTGGAACACACGCTGAATGCTCGTGGATTTCTCACCAGAGTAAAGGACGGCGAGGCGGCTGCTTTTCAAATGCAGGGCGAGGCACAGAGCGATGCGGTCGAGCGCCTTGTCGAAGTTTTCCAGGGAGACGCGTGGTCTGGTGGGAACGCACCCGCGTCGGATCTGCTCGAAATGTACCGCGTCACGTGCAATGCCAGATCGTGCTCTATGCTCGATGTTGATACAGTAGCGATCTCCGAAGTGCGTGATGTGATTGCTGACCTGACCGAAAAGTGGAAGGCGGTGGCCGTCGGTGGCTTCCTCGAACTCGGTTTTGCCCAGTGATGTCAGCACACCTTAACTAGACTATCGCGCGGACGCCTTGCTCATAGCTCCCTCCCTTCTCAACGCGATACGGCTTGCGCACGCTCATCATGAATTCCATTGGGGCTAAACAGAAAAACACTAAGAGAAAATTTCCTCAGGTTAATTACTTCCAAATTTTCCATGTTGATGTGGTTTTGTTGGGATAATGCGGTTCTTGAGGTGTTTTGAAAGTGTGATGAGTGGCTACCACCGACGTATCGACCCTGTTTTTCGGCATGACAATCAACTTGTCGATCATGGCCGTGGCACTGCCGTATTTCATGGGACGAGTGAATCTCGCCGCGCGGTATGCACAGGCCGGGATCGCGATGCAAACGGTGGGTTGGATTCTGCTGCTCTGGTCAAGCACCTTTGAGCGGGGCGCCTGGGTCGATCATACGCTTTCGGCTATCTCGATGGGCTGTGTTTCGGGCGGCATGGTGTTCAACGCCATGGCCTTTCAATTATGGTACGGCCGCAAGGCCATTGCTCATGTGCCAGTCGCTATCGCCGTGCTGATGACCGTGGGCTACACCATCGGTTTTTCCAGTTATTCCTTCAGGGTAGGTTGGTCCAACGGCCTGCTGGCATTGCAGATTGCGGCCATCATATTTTCCCTGTGCCGAGCGCCCAAGGTGCCAGTAGGGCGCTGGCGCTGGCTCTTAATCATATGCCTGACAGTTCAGATGCTGGTGCTGGCCTGCCGCGCCGTGCTCGGCGCGTTCTACACCGCGGAGTTCCCGAATTTTTTCGGACCGTACATGGTCAACCGCGTGTTTGCCTTGTCATCGAACTCGATGATGATGATGTCGGTGGTGGCCATCCTTCTGGCGCACCGCGACGAGGCGGCGCGTGAGTTGGAACGCTTGGCTACCTTGGACGGT
The DNA here is from genome assembly GCF_009857505.1 of Duganella lactea. Taxonomy (GTDB): domain Bacteria; phylum Pseudomonadota; class Gammaproteobacteria; order Burkholderiales; family Burkholderiaceae_D; genus Rugamonas; species Rugamonas lactea. Next base: position 117,352 of record NZ_WWCP01000006.1, on the reverse strand, counting down.
TTGACCGGCGCCTTGAATCGCCGGGCTTGGTTACTGAAAGCCGACATCGACCTCGCCAACAGCTTGCGCTATCAGCAGCCGCTCGGCGTGCTGATGCTTGACCTCGACTATTTCAAGCAAATCAACGACACGCACGGCCACGCCGGTGGCGACAGCGCGCTGCAGGTTTTTGCCAATTGCTTGCGTGCTGTGGGGCGCGCCGGTGATCAGTTCTGCCGTTACGGCGGCGAGGAATTCTGTGTGCTACTCAACCGCGCCGACTTCGCCTCGATCATGGCTTATGACGAACGCATGCGCCAGTGGTTAGCGCAGCATGCGATGAAGGAACTGGGCTTTGAGCTCTCGTACAGCGGCGGCATCGCCATGCGGATGCACAACAGCGACACCATTGAAGACATGCTGCAGCGTGCCGATGTCGCCCTCTACCAGGCCAAGTCGGCGGGGCGTGGCCGCACGCATGCCGTCCCGGATCTGGTCTGCGCATCAATCCAGACCAGCCTCGCCTGATGCGAATGGGGCAACCGATATGAGATTTGATCGATCTCGACGGATTTGCTACCATGGACAGCTCTATGACCAAACCCTCCCGCTACCCGGAACCCTTGCTGTTGCTGCCTTATATCGGCAAGTGGACTGTGCTGGCGTGCCTGATCGCCGCGCTCGGTGGTACAGCGTCGGCGTTCTTCCTGTTGTCGCTCGATTACGCCACCCACTGGCGCGAAACCCATCCCTGGATCATCTGGTTGCTGCCACTGGCCGGTTTCGCGGTCGGCTGGATTTACCTGAAGGTCGGTAGCAGCGTTGAGGCCGGCAATAACCTGCTGCTCGACGAAATCCACGATCCCAAGAACATCGTGCCGCTGCGCATGGCCCCGCTGGTGCTGTTCGGCACCGTGGTGTCGCATTGGTTTGGCGCCTCGGTCGGGCGCGAAGGCACGGCGGTGCAGATGGGCGGCACGCTGGCCGACCAACTGACACCGATCTTCCGGCTGCGCCACAGCGAACGCCGCATCGTCCTGATGGCCGGTATCAGCGCCGGCTTCGCATCCGTGTTCGGCACGCCGCTGGCCGGGGCGATCTTTGGTCTTGAAGTGCTGGCCATCGGACGCCTGCGTTACGACGCCATCTTCCCCTGCATGGTGGCGGCGATCGCGGCCGACCAGGTGGGCATGGCGTGGGGCGTGCATCACACGCACTATGCCATCAGCACCATCGCGCCGATCACGTTCTGGAGCGTGGCTGCCGTGCTGGTGGCCGGCATCGTGTTTGGACTGGCGGGCATGGCCTTCGCCAAATCCACGCATGCCGCGTCGGCCTTCATGAAGCGTCACATCGCCTATGCGCCGCTGCGGCCGATGGCAGGCGGCGTGGTGGTGGCGCTGGCGGTGTGGTGGCTGGGCACGCGCTACATCGGCCTGGGCATCCCGGTGATTGTCGAGGCGTTCCGGCAGCCGGTGGCGCCGTGGGATTTTCTCGGCAAATTTGCTTTCACGGTGGCGTCGCTGGGCAGCGGTTTTAAAGGCGGCGAGGTCACGCCGCTGTTCTACATCGGCGCGACGCTGGGCAATGCGCTGGCGCCGCTGCTGCAACTGCCGTTTGCGATGCTGGCGGGACTGGGCTTTGTGGCGATATTTGCCGGCGCGGCGAACACGCCGCTGGCGTCGACCATCATGGCTATCGAGTTATTCGGCCCGCAGATCGGACCTTTCGCGGCGCTGGCCTGTGTGGTGGCTTACCTGTTTTCGGGCCATAGCGGGATTTATCGCTCGCAGCGTATTGGCCTGCTTAAACACCGTCTGCCGCCAGTGGCGCGCGACCGCAAGCCGCCTTCGTCGTAAGACGGCGCTTGCCTTGCAGGCGTTCTATGGATTCCCACTTTCGTGGGAATGACGTCGGTTGGTTTGCTTGTCTGGCAGTTATCGCTGGTTCATGTCATAATATCGGGCTAGCTTGGGCTCCGATGGTGAAATTGGTAGACACTGCAGACTTAAAATCTGCCGCCGCAAGGCGTGCCGGTTCGATTCCGGCTCGGAGCACCAGCCCCCCATTCAGCCGATACCGTAAAACACCATGCCAGGTCGAGCCGATCCAATGGCTTGCAACCTCAACGATCAAGCGCGCTACATGGTTCGCTGGCAGTCAGTCTTCCACCGATGGCGGCAACAGGCAGCTTGCCCGTCGCTCTACGGGGATTCATTTGGCGGCGTGGCCTGATCCGAGAAGTGGTCGAAGATCAGGCTGCGCAGCCATTGGTTGCCGGGGTCGCGGTGGTACTTGGCGTGCCAGAAGACGTTGATATTGATCGGCGTCTTGACCACCGGATGCTCAACGTAACGCAGCTTGAACGGCTCCACGCAGGCATGGGCAAAGCGTTCCGGTACGCTGGTGATCATGTCGGTGGTGCTGATGATGTGGCCGACCGCGACGTAATGCGGCACCGTCAGTTTGACCTTGCGCTTGATGCCTTTGCGTTCGATGGTCGCATCCATGTCGGCGTGGCCGGTGCCGGCTGCCACCACCACCACGTGGTCCGCCGCGCAGAATTCATCAAGCGTTATTGCTGGTTTATCCAACGCGTGCCCGGCGCGGAACATGCAAACGTAGCGCTGGTGGAACAGCCTGCGCTGGAAGAATCCCGCCTTCAGTTGCGGTAGCAGGCCGATCGCCAGGTCGACGTGGCCGGCCTCCATCTCATCGCGCAGGTTGACCGCTGTATTGCGGACCGAACTCACGGTCACGCGCGGCGCCACTTTGGTCAGCACATCCATCAGCTTGGGCAAAAAATAGATTTCCCCGATATCTGTCACGCCCAGCGTGAACTTGCGATTGCTGGTCAGCGGATCGAAGCTGTGTTTGTCGTTGAGCGAGCTGTGGATGGTGCTCAAGGCATAGGCGATCGGCTCGGCCAGTTGGTTGGCGTAGGGCGTCGGTTCCATCCCTTTCGAGGTGCGCTGGAACAGTTCATCCCCGAGCAGCAGGCGCAGACGCTTGAGCGCATTGCTGACCGCCGGTTGGCTCAGGCCGAGCTTTTCCGCCACGATGGACACCCGCCGTTCCATCAACAGTTGATGAAAAACCAGCAGCAAATTCAGGTCTACGTCTTTTAGTTCCATAAAGCAATATTCATTTGAGTGATTTTATTCATTCACCAGATTCTATATATTTATATTACCTCAGTTCCTATACTCGTAAAAAAAACAGAACGACGAGACATGGATCGAATGATGGAACTGATCGTACAACCGTTGGGCCAAAGTGTGTCCGTGAACCCCGGCGACAACCTGCTGGCCGTCCTCCGCGAAAACAATATCCCGATTTCCTACAGCTGCACCGCTGGTCGCTGCGGTACCTGCCGCTGCAAAGTGCTGGAAGGCCGGGTGCTGGAATCGGGCCAGGAAGCTAAGCTCACCAACCCGAACGAAGGCCGCTATGTGCTGGCCTGCATGAGCACGCTGAACGAGAGCTGCGTCATCGAAGTCCCGGAGCCGGATGAGATCGTGACGCACCCGGCGCGCATCGTCAAAGCCGAGGTGGTGGCGATCGAAGACGCTACCCACGACATCCAACGCATCGTCATGCGCAGTGCGAAGCCATTGTCGTTCTCGCCGGGTCAGTACGCGATGCTGCAATTCACGCCGCAACACATCCGTCCGTACTCGATGGCCAGCCTGGACTCCGACGGTCACCTGGAGTTCCACGTCCGCCTGGTGCCCGATGGCCGTGTCACCGGCTACATCCGCACCAGCCTGAACGTGGGCGACAGCGTGCGCGTCAGCGGTCCGATGGGCACCGCCTATCTGCGCCGCAAGCATGCCGGCCCGATGCTGTGCATCGCCGGCGGAACAGGACTGGCGCCGGTGCTGTCCATCGTGCGCGGTGCGCTGGCGGCCGGCATGCGCAACGAGATGCATGTCTACTTCGGCGTGCGCTCACCGGCGGACATCTACTGCGCCGACCAACTGGCCGCCATGGCGGAGCAACATCCCAACCTGCACGTACAAACCATCGTCGCGATGGGTGGCCGTGACGGCGTGCATCGTCGTGGTCTGGTCACCGATGCGGTGGCCGAGGACCTGCCCAATCTCGCCGGCTGGCGCGCCTACCTGTGCGGCGCGCCGCCGATGGTCGACGCCGCCACACTGCTGCTGCGTCGACGCGGAATTCAATCAGAACACGTCTATGCCGACGCGTTCTATGCCAGTGCCACCTGATGGAGACCCCGATGAACTCGAATACCAAGGCCGCGACGCAAGATCCGGCACGCGCACAATTTTATCGTCGCATCGATGAATATAACCTGACGCCCTTGTGGGAAGTGCTGGGCACGCTGGTGCCGAACACGCCGCGTCCCAAGCAGGTACCGGCGCTCTGGCGCTATGCCGATGTGCGCGAGCACGTGATGGAGTCGCGCAAGTTGATCACCGCGGAGGAAGCGGTGCGCCGCGTCCTGATCCTGGAAAACCCCGCACTGCGCGGCAACGCGTCGATCACGCAATCGCTGTATGCCGGCCTGCAAATGATTATGCCGGGCGAAGTGGCGCCAGCGCATCGCCACACTCAGACAGCGCTGCGTCTGGTGCTGGACGGTGAGGGCGCTTATACCGCTGTCAACGGCGAGCGCACCACCATGCATCGCGGCGACTTCATCATCACGCCGGCATGGACCTGGCACGACCACGGCAATCTCGGCGACCAACCGGTGGTCTGGCTGGACGGTCTTGACATACCGTTGGTGCGTTTCTTCGACACGGGTTTTCACGAGCACGGCGATCACGCCACGCAGGAAACCGCGCGTCCGGAGGGGGACGCGCTGGCCCGTTACGGCAGCAATTTGCTGCCGGTGGACTTCCATCAGGAGTCCAGTGAGCCCACCAGGATCTTCGTCTATCCCTACGCGCAAACCCGCGCCGCATTGACTGCGATCGCCGCCGGCGCGCCGGCTGACAAACATCTCGGCCACAAGATGCGCTACGTGAACCCGGCCACTGGCGCGTCGCCGATGCCGACCATGGGCGCCTTTGCCCAGCTGCTGCCGGCCGGCTTCAAGACGGCACCATACCGCTGCACCGACGGCACCGTCTACGTCTGCCTTGAAGGCGCCGGTAGCGCGCAGATCGGTGAGCAAACCTTCGCTTTCGCCGAGAGCGACGTCTTTGTCGTGCCGCCCTGGTACACGTTGACGTTGAACGCCGGCAGCGAAACCGTCCTCTTCAGTTTTTCCGATCGTCCGGTCCAGCAGGCGCTGGGCATGTGGCGCGAAGAAAAGCTTTAATCCACGCCACGCATAACGATAACCATTGGAGCAAATCATGCAATACGCCATGCCACCAGCCGCCATCAATACGCTGGAAATCGCCGGTCAGGACGCCGCGTTCCCGGTCAACCGCATCTTCTGCGTCGGCCGCAACTACGCCGCGCACGCCATCGAAATGGGCAAGGACCCAACGCGCGAAGCGCCATTCTTCTTCATGAAGCCGGCCAATGCGGCGGTACGCGCCGGCGCCGAGGCGATCACCATCGCCTACCCGCCGAAGACCGCCAACTATCATCACGAGATTGAGCTGGTGGTGGCGATCGGCAAAGGCGGCGCGAATATCCCGGTCGAGCAGGCGCTGGAACACGTGTACGGCTACGCCGTCGGCCTCGACATGACCCGCCGCGACCTGCAACTGGAGGCGCGCGACAAAGGCCGCCCATGGGAATTCGGCAAATCGTTCTCGCAGTCGGCGCCGATCGGTCCGCTGCATACGGCGAGCGCCATTGGCCATCCACAGAGTGCCGCCATCACGTTGACGGTCAACGGCGCGCCGCGCCAGGGCTCGGACATCAATAAGCTGATCTGGTCGGTGGCGGAATCGATCGCCTACCTGTCGCAGTACGAAACGCTGGAAGCGGGCGACATCATCATGACCGGCACGCCGGAGGGCGTGAACGCCGTGGTGGCGGGCGATGAAATGCGTGGCGCCATCGCCGGCCTGGGCGAGATCGTCGTCCGCGTCGGCAAAGGGAAAGAGCATGAATAAGCAGCCCATTTTTCCCATCAAGCCGGTGTGGGATCAACCGGGTTCCAGCCGCATCCCGTTCTGGGCCTATACCGATACCGACCTGTACAAGCGCGAGCTGGAACGCTTCTTCTACCAGAACCACTGGTGCTATGTCGGCCTGGAAGCAGAGGTTCCCAACCACGGCGATTTCAAGCGTACCGTGATCGGGGAGCGCTCGGTGGTCATGGTGCGCCGCGAAGACGGCGGCATCAGCGTCGTGGAAAACGTCTGCGCCCATCGCGGCATGCAGTTCTGCCGTGAACGCCACGGCAACAAGAAAGAGCTGGTCTGTCCTTATCACCAGTGGAACTACAACCTGAACGGTGACTTGCAGGGGGTGCCGTTCCGCCGTGGCGTCAAGCAGGACGGCAAGGTCAACGGCGGCATGCCGAAAGACTTCAAGACCGAAGAGAACAGCCTGACCAAGCTCAAGGTCGCTACCCGTGGCGGCGTGGTGTTTGCCTCGTTCGACCATGATGTCGAGCCGCTGGAGGACTTCCTCGGCCCCGAAATCCTGTCGTACTTCGACCGCCTGTTCAACGGCCGGCCGTTGAAGATCCTCGGCTACAACCGCCAGCGCATTCCGGGCAATTGGAAGCTGATGCAGGAAAACATCAAGGACCCCTACCATCCGGGCTTGCTGCACACCTGGTTCGTCACCTACGGATTGTGGCGCGCCGATAACAAGTCGTCGCTGCGCATGGATGCGCATTGCCGCCACGCCGCCATGATTTCCACGCGCGGCACCGGCGGCCAGAAGGCCGAGGTCACCGCTGGGGTTACCAGCTTCAAGGAAAGCATGGAGATCGAGGACAAGCGCTTGCTCGACATCGTGCCGGAATCCTGGTGGGGCGGCCCGACCGCGGTGATGATGACGGTCTTCCCGAGCGTGATCTTCCAGCAGCAGGTCAACAGCGTATCGACCCGCCATATCCAGCCGAACGGCAACGGTTCCTTCGATTTTGTCTGGACCCACTTCGGCTTCGAGGACGACAGCGAGGAAATGACGCAGCGCCGCCTGATTCAGGCCAACCTGTTCGGACCGGCAGGCTTCGTCTCTGCCGATGACGGCGAGGTGATCGAATTCTCGCAGCAGGGTTTCGAGCAGAAGCCGTTCCACCGCGCGCTGGCGGAACTCGGCGGCACGGAATGCGAAGACACCGAGCACATGGTCACGGAAACGCTGATACGCGGCATGTACAACTACTGGCGCAAAGTGATGGAGGTGTGATCGTGAGCCAACTGCAAACCTATTTCGACCTTAGCCAGCTGCACGCGGCCTATAGCGCCGCCGTCGACAGCAACGACTGGGACCGCTGGATCGCCTTGTTCATCGATGACTGTGAGTACAAAGTGCAACCGCGCGAGAACTACGAACGTGGCTTCCCGCTGGCCACGCTGGCCTTGCTGAGCAAGGGCATGCTGCGCGACCGCGCCTACGGCATCCGCGAAACGCTGTTCCACGACCCGTACTACCAGCGTCACGTCGTCAGTCAACCGCTGATCATCAGCGACGACGGCGACGTTATCGTGACCGAGACCAACTACACGGTGTTCCGCACCAAGTTGAGCCAGGAAACCACGGTGTTCAATGCCGGTCGCTACCTGGACCGCGTGCGCCGTACGGCCGACGGCCTGCGACTGGCGTCGCGACTGTGCATCTACGACACCGAGATGATACCTAACTCACTTATTTATCCGATCTGAGGCGGCCATGACGACACAAACCTGGATAGACGCGGTCGCGCAAGACGCGATACCGGACGAGGATGTGATGGCGGTTGACGTGGGCGGGCGCGAGCTGGCCTTCTACGGTGTCGACGGCCAGGTCTATGTGACCGACAACCTCTGCACCCACGGCCATGCTCGCCTGAGCGATGGCTTTTTGGAGGGCACCGAAATCGAGTGCCCGCTGCATCAAGGAAAGTTCGACGTCTGCAGCGGCAAGGCGATGTGTGCGCCGCTGACCGTGGACCTACGGACTTACCCGGTCAAGATCGAAAACGGCCGGGTATTCGTCGACCTCGGCGACATCTGAACCACTAAAAAATAAACAGGAGACAAAGATGAAAACGAAGCATAGTTGGGCAAGTCTGGCCCTGTGCGGCATGCTGTGCACCGCCGGCGGCGCGATGGCGCAAATCAAGGTCGGGTTGATGGCGCCGCTGACCGGTAGCCAGGCGGTGGTCGGTCAGGATCAGGTGGATGGCTTCATGTTGGCGCTGGAGCAGGCCGGCGGCAAATTGGGCGGCCAGGCGGTGCAAGTGTTCAAGGAGGACGATCAGCTGAAGCCGGAAATCGGCAGCCAGGCTGTACGCAAGCTGATCGATAAGGACCGCGTGGACGCCATCGTCGGCCTGAGCTTCTCGAACGTGATGATGGCCAGCCTGAAAAGCCTGACCGAATCGGGCACCGTGGCCTTGCTGACCAACTCCGGTCCGTCGCCTGTCGCCGGCGCCAGCTGCGCGCCGAATATCTTCTCGGTCGCCTGGCAGAACGATGGCGCCGCCGAGAGCATGGGCAAGTACATGCATGACAAGGGCATCAAGCGGGTCTACCTGATGGCGCCGAACTACCAGGCCGGCAAGGACATGCTGGCCGGCTTCAAGCGCTATTTCAAGGGCGCAGTGGTCGATGAGGTTTATACGCAGGTAGGCCAGTCCGACTATTCTTCGGAGATCGCACAACTGCAGGCTGCCAAGCCTGATGCCGTGTTTGCCTTTTATCCGGGCGGCATGGGCGTCAACTATATCCGTCAGCTAAGCCAGGCGGGTTTGCTGGCCAAGCTGCCGAACTATTCCGTCTTCACCGTGGACGGCGTCACCCTGCCGGCGTTGCGCGATGCCGCCGTCGGCACCACCTTCGGCGCCATGTGGGATGCCGCGCTGGATAATCCCGACAATCGCGCCTTCGTGAAAGCGTTCACGGACAAGTACAAGCGCGTCCCGAGCGAATATGCGGCGGCTGCCTATGATGCAGGCCGGCTACTGAACGTCGCGGTCGGCAAGCTGCAAGGCAAAGCGGGCGACAAGCGTGCCCTGGCCGCCGCCGTCAAGGCGTCCGGTGACCAGTTCCGTTCGGTGCGCGGACCATTCAGCTTCAACAAGAACAATCTGCCGATCCAGAATTATTACGCCTTCCAGGTGGTGAAGGAGGGCGGCGCACCGGTCGTCAAGAACGTGGCCACGCCGTTGACGCAGCATCGCGATGCCTACGTCGCGCAGTGCCGCCTGCCGTAACGGAGCGGATCATGAGTATGAGTCTTGTATTGACCCAACTGCTCAACGGCTTGCAGCTGGGCGTGCTGCTATTCCTTCTGGCGGCTGGGCTGACATTGGTGTTCGGCATCATGAGCTTTGTAAATCTGGCCCATGGTTCGCTGTATATGCTGGGCGCCTATTTCGCCGCCAGCGCATATACCCATACGGAGTCGTTCGGTCTGGCGCTGCTGGCGGGCGTCGGCGGCTGCGTGGTGCTGGGCTTCTTGCTGGAGCGGCTGGCGATCTCCCGGCTGTACCGGCGCGATCACCTCGACCATGTGCTGGCGACCTTCGGCATGGTGCTGTTCTTCAATGAGCTGGTACGGATGGTCTGGGGGCCGCAGCCTTATTTCCTGCCGGTGCCGGCCTTTCTGGAAAGCACGGTCGATCTGTTGGGCATCAGCTACCCGTCGTACCGCTTCGCGATCATCGTGGTCGGTTTGCTGGTGGCCTTGGGCGCACACCTGTTGATGCACAACACCCGGCTGGGCATGTTGATCCGCGCCGGCGCTGTCAACCCTGCCATGGTCGGCGCGCTGGGCGTCGATATCAAGCGCCTCAACGCCTGGCTGTTTGCACTCGGCGCGGCGCTGGCCGGCCTGGCTGGGGTCATGGCCGGGCCGATCCTGTCGATCCAGTCCGGCATGGGTGAACCGGTGCTGATCACGACCTTGGTCGTAATCGTCATCGGCGGCATCGGCTCGATTAGCGGCGCCTTCTACGCCGCCTTGATCGTTGGCGTGGCCGACACGCTGGGCCGTGCCTTCCTGCCAGCCTTGCTGCGCGAAGTCGCCAGCCGCGAGGTGGCCAATGCGGCCGCTCCAGCGCTGGCCTCGATGCTGATTTATGTGTTGATGGCGCTGGTGCTGGCCATCCGTCCGCAGGGCCTGTTCCCTGCAGGGAGAAATTGATGTCCTTCATATCCTTGAAACCTGCCACAGGCGTTCCGCTGCTGCTGGTGCTTGCGCTGGCGGCCGTGCCGGTTGTGGCGCAGTTGACCGGACAGCCGTTCTATCTGGCTTTCTTTGCCCGTATCATTATCTATGCGATTGCCGCCAGTGCACTGAATCTGGCGTTGGGATTCGGTGGCATGGTCAGCCTGGGCCATGCCTTATTCCTCGGACTCGGGGCTTACAGTGTGGCGATTCCGGCATACCACGGCATCGACAACGGCTGGGTGCATTTGCTGTGCTGCGTGCTGGTGTGCGGCCTGGTCGGGTTAGTGACGGGGGCGGTCAGCCTGCGCACCTCAGGCATCGGCTTCATCATGATCACGCTGGCTTTCGCGCAAATGGGGTATTTCGTGTTCGTCAGCCTGAAGCAGTATGGTGGCGACGACGGCACCACCATCGCCGCGACCAGCAAGTTCTTCGGCGCCGACCTGGGCCAAGCCGGTACGGTGTACTGGGTGGCGCTCGCTCTTCTGGCGCTGGTGCTGTGGTGGACCGCGCGCCTTCGCGTGGCGCCGTTTGGCATGGTGCTGCGCGGGGCGCGGCAGAATCCGCGTCGCATCAATGCGATCGGCTTGCGCAGCACGCGCTATCAGCTGGTGGCGTATGTGTTGTCGGCCGTCGTGTGCGGTGTGGCCGGCATGCTGCTGGCCAATCTGACCGCGTTTGCATCGCCATCGACGCTGACCTGGATGGTGTCCGGCGATCTGATTGTCATGCTCGTACTGGGCGGCATCGGCACCGTCTATGGGCCCTTGCTCGGTGCGCTGGCATTCCTTGGCCTGGAAGAAATGCTGAAAATGACCACCGAATACTGGATGGCCGTATTTGGCCTGGCGATTGTGCTCATCGGGCTCGTGGGCAAGGCCGGCATAGCCGGGTTGCTCGACAGCTGGGGCGCGCGTCACCCCCGCCCCAACGCAGCGCAACCCAAGACGGCGGTGGCGGTGGGAGATCAGCCATGAGCGCGCTCCAGACCTCGGCGCTGGTCAAGCGCTATGGCGGCATCCTCGTGACCGACCACGTTGCGCTGGATATCCGTCCCGGCGAGTTGCATGCCATCATCGGCCCTAACGGCGCGGGCAAGACCACACTGATCAACCTGCTGTCGGGCGAGCTGGCCGCCAACAGCGGCACCATCCATTTTAACGGTGAGGACGTCACCGCGCTGCGAATCGATCAACGCGCGCGGCGTGGCTTGCTGCGCTCGTATCAGATCACCTCGATCTTCGAGCAATTCTCGGTGCGTGAAAACCTCGCGCTGGCGGCGTTGGGGGCGCGTGAACATGGCTTCCGCTTCTGGCAGCCGCTGCGCGGTCGTCGCGATCTGGCACAGCAGACGGAGCAGGCGCTGGCGGCGAGCGGCTTGGCGCCGCAGGCGGAAATATCGGCCGGCGATCTCGCCTATGGTCAGCGGCGCCAGCTGGAACTGGCGATGGCGTTGGCTGCCAAGCCCAGGTTCCTGCTGCTGGACGAACCCATGGCCGGCATGAGCGTGCAGGAGTCGCAGGCTGTGGTGCGGATGCTGGCTGGGCTGAAAGGCAAGTATTCGATCCTGCTGATCGAGCATGACATGGATGCAGTGTTTGCGCTGGCCGACCGTATCACGGTGCTGGTCTACGGCAAGGTGATTGTCACTGGCACACCGGACGAGATCAGGAATCATCCCGAAGTCAAGGCGGTTTACCTCGGAGAGGAGGACATCGCAGCATGAATACGCTACTCAAAATCGACGGTTTGCAGGCATCTTACGGCCATGCGCAAGCGTTGTTCGGCGTGTCGATGACGGTCGATGCCGGCCAGGTCGTCACGCTGCTCGGGCGTAACGGCATGGGCCGTTCGACCACCATCAAGTGCCTGTTCGGGCTGTTGGCGGCGAAGGCCGGCAGCATCGTCTTCGGCGGCCAGCCGCTGGCGCGCATGGCGTCGCACCAGATCGCGCAACTGGGGCTGGGACTGGTGCCGGAAGGGCGACAGATTTTCCATAACCTGACGGTGGAGGAAAACCTGGTGGCGACCGCCCGCGCGCCGCGCGCCGCCAACCCGCTGGCGCCATGGACCCTGCCGCGCGTCTATCGCTTCTTCCCACGACTGCAGGAGCGGCGCGGTAACCTGGGCTGGCAATTGTCCGGCGGCGAGCAGCAGATGCTGGCCATTGGCCGCGCGCTGATGACCAATCCGCGTCTGCTGGTGCTGGACGAGGCAACCGAAGGACTGGCGCCGATCATCCGCACCGAAATCTGGAACGCGCTGGCGGCGCTGAAACAGCAAGGTCTGTCGCAAATCGTGATCGATAAGAACGTCGGCGCACTGCTGAAGCTGGCCGATCGCCACTATGTGCTGGAGCGCGGCGCCGTGGTGTGGCGTGGCGACTCACAGCAACTGCGCGCCGAACCGCAAATCATTCACCAATACCTCGGAGTATAAAATGGCAGAACGCGTGCTTCACAATTATTTTCGCAGCTCGTCGGCTTATCGCGTCCGGATCGCGCTGAACCTGAAGGGACTGGCATACGAATATGTACCGGTGCACCTGAACCGCAACGGCGGCGAGCAGTTCGGCGCGCCGTTTGTCGCGCTCAATCCGCAACGCCTGGTCCCCGTGCTGAGCGAGCAGGGCGTCAACCTCAGCCAGTCGCTGGCGATCATGGAGTACCTGGAGGAACAATACCCGTTGCCGGCGCTGCTGCCCGCATCGCCGGCCGACCGTGCCTATGTGCGGCAACTGTCGCTGGCAATGGCGTGCGATATCCATCCACTCAACAACCTGCGCGTGCTGAAATACATTTCCGGCGCGATGGGCCAGTCCGACGAAGCCAGGCAAGCCTGGATTGCACACTGGACCAAGGCTGGACTGGATGCCCTGGAACAGGAGCTGGCACGCGCGCCGCAGCGTGGTCGCTTCTGTTTCGGCGATACGCCTACCATGGCGGACTGTTGCCTGGTGCCGCAACTGTTTAATGCGCAACGCTTCAATATCGATCTGGCGCCTTATCCGACGCTGCGGGCGATTGATGCCGAATGTCAGAAACTGGCGGCGTTCGCGCAAGCCCATCCCGCGCACCAACCCGACGCCGAATAAGCGACGTCGTTAGCAGTACCAAACCATAAAAACGGAGACAACAATGAAAAATGCGATTCAAGGCGCCGCCGCACTGCTGGCCGTAATGAGTGCCGGCACGGCGATGGCGCAAAGCGCGGTCACCATCTACGGCTTGCTGGATGAAGGTGTCGTGCACACCACCAATGCCGATGCCGCCGGCCACTCGATGACGAAAATGCCAAGCTTGACCGGTTCTTTCCCTTCGCGTGTCGGTGTTCGCGGAACGGAAGATCTGGGCGGCGGCTTGCAGGCGGTATTCACGCTGGAAGCTGGCCTGCAGATGGATACTGGCACTCTGAGTCAGGGCAATCGCCTGTTCGGGCGCCAGGCATCGGTCGGCCTGAAGGGGGATTTCGGCACCGTCACGCTTGGCCGTCAGGTCAATATGACGTTTATGGCGATGCTCAAGTCGGATGTCATGGGGCCAAACCTGTTCTCGATCAGCAGCATCGACCCGTATATCCCCAACGCGCGCAGCGATAACGCGGTCGGCTACTACGGTGGCTTCAACAACGTGGTCGTGGGGGCGACGTACAGCACTGGACGGGACAGCTCGTCGGCGGGTGGTCCGGGCGGCACCAACTGCGGCGGTGAAGTCGCGGGCAACGCCAAGGCATGCCGGCAGGTCACTGGCCTGGTGGGTTATGAAACCCCGGCCTACGGCTTCAACGTTGCTTACGACATCATGTACGGCAACACCGGCGCGGCGAACGGCCTGACCAGCAGCAATAACAGCGACAAACGCCTGATGCTCAACGGTTACGTCAAAGCTGGCGAAGCCAGGATCGGCGCTGGTGTCATGGATCGAAGCACGCATGCGGCCACGGGGCTGATTGAGACGGATCTGTACTATTTGGGCGTCAGCTATCCGCTGACGCCATTTGTCACGCTCGATACGCAGGTAGCGCGCCGCAACCAGAAAAACAGTGACAATGACGTCAACCTGCTGGTCGGCCGCCTAAGCTATTATTTCTCCAAGCGTACCGCCGTGTATGCGGCACTGGGGCGGATGAAAAATAGCGGCACCTCGGCGGTATCGTTGGATACGGGCGGAACAGTCGGAGCGGGGAAAACCCAGAACGGCTTGATGACCGGCCTGCGCCACACTTTCTGAGGCTCCGCGGACGTTATCCGAAGCATACCCGCGCCTGCCCAGTCCGACGGTTTAAGCTCTTCAAACACGACGTAGAACGAGTTGGCACCGGTGCCGGTTTGAATCATCCTCAACAATTGCGATGAACTATCCCGCTCCATGCTGTGCATATCGAACGACCGACATTTCATTCCTTCGATACACTATGCGACACAAATTGGAGATGTCATGCTTAATTGGAGATGTCATGCTTAACCTCAGTCAACAAGAACGCGCGCAACTCAGTTCTCATGGCGCTCTTTGTTCGGATGCCGACGGAAATGAAATCCTCACCGGGCTTACTTCACGTGAATCCATTTTTGTTCTGCGGTATCAAAAAATTTTTGATGACAGACGGTCAGCGGCTCACCAACGTTCCTATCTCCAACTTCGTCAGAGACATGCGACGGCCTGCGCTGCGATAAGAGACGCCACCGGGGAAAAATTAATGGCCAATGTCGAGTTGGCACTTGACCAAGCCCTGGAATACAGCTTTCCGGCAAGCGACCCGGTGGCGATATCGATAACCAGCATCAGGCAAGAAAAATAGCGGTGCCGATGCTGGCTGGCGCTGTCATATGGTGCCCGGGCCCAGCTACCCCATACGAATAAAAATCGGGCATACGTGGGGTGATGCAGACCACGTCATATTAAGCGGGAATCGAGGTCGGCACCGCGTAGTGCTCAGTGTGTCCAAAGTGCTGGGTGTAGTCGAGCAGGGAAATCACCTGCGGCCGCAAAACGATGAACAGCAAGCCTGGCCATGGTAGTGTCTGGGTATCGGAAATCACCTTAGAATATTCCGGGTACTTTCGCAGCAACAGCGTTGAAGCCAGTTGAAGCTCTTCAGTCTCGTTCAGCATGCTGGCCTTGGCATCAACCGAAATGCCCTGTATTTCCGCCCACGCACCATAGGGGCGGTTGACCACATAGGCCACTTGCGCATCATGTTGTATATCGTGGGCTTTCTGGCTATCGAGTGAAATGGAGCAGTAAGTGTTCAAACCGTTATTGGCATAGCTCAGCGTTGAGGCATGAGGGCTGCCATCCGGCCGGATCGACGCCAGGACCAACTCCCGCCCGGCGCGCAATATCCCTTCCGCCCAATGGGCCCTGTCTTGCGTGATGTCATCCATTTGTCTCTCCGGTGATCGCCACTATGGTGCCGCAAGGGCAGCGTCCAGTCCCAATTGAAAATCTGCGGAAAATCGATGCCGAGCTGCTTAAATGCGCATGGCGTCTCCGCATCATGGGCAGTATGGTTTGGGCTGGTCGTAACTTATTGCTTAAAGCATTCAATTTGTTTATAAGCGGCGATTGTCTTCGCGTGCGCGACTGTAACGCGGTCGAACAAATCGCTGGCTAACAAGTGATAAGCCTCAATCTTCGCGCATTGAGCCAATTCGTGAACCACCGCGTGCTCTTCAGCAAGCGCCTTTTCGAACTCGCAATAGGCACGCAATCCTTCAGAACGATAAATTGACATATCACCTCCTCGACGACGAAAGTATCCTAGCACGCATCCCTGCGTGACGGCGTTCGGCAGGCATGGGCACACCCGGCGTACCCCTTCTGTCAAAATAGACCGGCGTGCCGGCGGCCACGCAGGCTAGCTCAAGTCCACACGGCTTCTACTGAGTATGATCATCAATCCGGACCGCGATTCTCACGGCCAGCCGGACAGCGAATGGCATGTCAAGCCGGACACCTGTTCTACTATCCGGACATCAAATTGCGTCAGGGGCTACGCGACGCGAAGGACCGCTTCCGCCCTAGACAGTGTAAAAACGTAAAACACGAAATTTTCATGGGGAGGGTGACCATTCCCTATTTCGAGAAAATCGCGTAGCGGCCGTTCTAGGCGGTCGATTTTTTCTCTCGCCGAATTTTTCTGCGTTTTTACACAGCCTGGCCCCGAAGCTGACGTTGTCGAGTGCCAATATTGATGCAAGAGGCTAGTCAATGTTGAGAATCCTGTTGCAGCTGAAGAAGGATGATGGCGGCTTCGAGTCGGCGACGTGTCGTCCACAAGTCCATCATATTCGCGACCGAACCGCTAACGCCTACCATGAGGAATACGCTGACCCACATCGGAGCTTCAAACTGGTAGGCACCTTGCAGGTATGCGCCAAGCCCAACAATCAGCATCGTCACGAGAAGTGTCGGGACTGATGAGGATGGGCGGTTCAAGACCGCTTTTGCACGCGCCTTGCGTTGTTCTTTGAGCAGAATTGAGTGAGCAATTTCGTCTTGTATCGGAGTAGGCATGCTTGAATTTAATTTATGGTGTCTATGACAGCTTCTGGCCGATCTCGGCCCAAGGCAACAGGATACCAGCTTGCTGAAATGAAAATATCACACATTCCCACAATTCGACGAGGAGGGCAGGCCTGCGTATCATTTGCTACTTGACGGTGTCCGGATAGGAGGATCGCTGTCCGGCTTGTCATGCCAACAGGTGTCCGACTTCAAGTGCCACTGGGTGTCCGGCTTGAGATGAGAATGAGTGTCCGGCTTGATGAGAATACTCACTACCCTTGAGCGCTTAGATGAGCTGTTGCTGACGCTGCGCACATGAAACGAGCGGGCTGATGATTGGATCAGCCCGTCCACCAACACGACTCTCAGCCACGTCGTACCACTTCCCCTTTGTGATGTGATGACTTGTCGTCATCCGTAGCGTTTAAGCAACGGATGCACGGATTTGTCGATTAAAACCCGGACTGGTTGTATGATGACTTTAGCGGTTGTAGGATGACTTTCACTGCCGCTATATTTCATTTTAATAATCAAAAAGGGGACAACCATGAATTTCAAACGTAACGCGCTGCTTGGCGCGATCACGCTGTGCTGGGCTGCGGCTAGTGTGCAGACCGCTTCGGCGGCCGATGCCAGTGTGGAGAGTGCGCCTTCCACCGGCTGGGCCGGCCAGAACGGCGGCACTACCGGCGGCGCGGCGGCGGCCTCGACGGCCATCTATAAAATCAACTCCGCCTCGCAGCTGCTGGCCGCCGTCAAGGCTCAGGGCGACAAGCCGAAAATCATCAAGCTCTACGGCACGGTCGACATGGCGGCGGCGGACAATGGCGGCGCCTTCAGCAGCGCCGCCGACGAGAGCCAGCGCATCCAGGTCAAGCTCGGCAGCAATACCACGCTGATCGGCATGGGCAGCGACACCAAGCTGGTCAACGCTAACCTGGTGCTGAACGGCGTGCAGAATGTCATCATCCGCAACCTCAATATCGTCAATCCCTGCTCAATCAACCCGGTGTGGGACCCGAACGACGGCAGCGCCGGCAACTGGAATTCGGAGTACGACGGCATCACCGTGCTGAATTCGAAAAACGTCTGGATCGACCACAACGCGTTCACCGACGCGCCGAAGACCGATGACAAGCTGCCGACCCAGAATGGCAAGCTCAAGCAGTGCCACGACGGTGCGCTGGACGTCAAGAATGGTTCCGACTACATCACCATTTCCAACAACCGCTTCGAGCTGCACGAGAAGAATAACCTGATCGGTTCTTCCGACAGCAAGACCACTGATGAAGGCCATCTCACGGTCACCTTCAACAACAACCACTTCCTGAATGTGGCCGAGCGCGCGCCGCGGGTCCGCTTCGGCAAGGTCCACATCTACAACAACTACTTCGAGGGGTCGCGTTCGCATCCGGTGTACCGCCACCAGTACAGCATTGGCGTGGCGTACAAGGCCAAGATCATTTCGCAGAACAACGCGTTTGATATCGTCGGCGCCAGCAAGTGCGCTGACATCATGACCAATCCGGGCTCGTCGAGCAAGACCGGCGCCGCCACCGATAGCGGCTCGTTGCTGAACGGCGCCGCGCTGACGGCCGGTGGCGCCTGCAGCTTCAGCACCTCGGTTGGCTGGACCGTGCCCTACAGCGCGACGCTGCTGAACGCGTCGGCGGTCAAGCAATCGGTGCTCAACAACGCCGGCACCGGCAAGCTGACTGTGAATTAAGAAGGAAGGAATACCTGCCCCGCGCGCATCGCTGTCGCGCGCGGGGCAGGCCGGTTTAGGCTTCCAGCAGCACGCAGCCCGGCGGTGTTACGCCGTCATACATGGCTTCCACCAGCGCGGCGCGGCGCTCCAGTACCACGCGCTGATTGATCGAGCCCTTGTCGGTCTGCTCGCCCGCCTGCACCGAAGGCGCTTCCGCCAGCAGCAGCAGGCGCGCGATGTGCGAGGCCGATCCGGTGGCGCTGGCGTTCAGTTGCGTCAGCAACTGGCGGAACTCACGGCCGACCGCCACGCTGGACAGCACCTCGGCCACGCTGGCATCTTCGCCCAGCCCGGCCAGCGCGCGGCAACGCTCCAGCTGTGGAAACACCAGCAAGCCGATGTTGTCGCGGTTGATGCCCGCCACCACCACGTCCTGAATATACGGCGCGCCGCTGCTGATGACGCGCGCGCGCAGCGGTCCGACGCTGACGAAGGTGCCGGTGCTGAGCTTGAAGTCCTCGGCCAGGCGGCCGTCGAACATCAACCCTAGCTCTGGCTGTGCCGGATCGACAAAGCGCACCGCGTCGCCGCTGCAGTAGTAGCCTTCCTCGTCGAAGGCCGCGGCGGTCGCTTCCGGCGCGCGCCAGTAGCCGGGCATCACGTGCGGTCCGCGGAAGCGCACCTCGTACTTGCCGTCCACCGGCGCCAGCTTCACTTCGCAGGCCGGCGCCGGCAGCCCGACGTAGCCGGCCATCATCACCGGACCGGTGGTGAAGGTGGAGGAGGGCGCGGTCTCGGTCATGCCCAGCCCGGCCATGATGCGGATACGCTGCCCGCAATGGCGTTCGCTGACCCGTTCCAATGCGTCCCACGCCGCCTGCGACAAGCCGGCGCCGGCGAAGAAGAACAGCTCCATCTGCGAGAAGAAATGCCGGCACAGTTCCGCATCGTCCTGCAGCGCGGCGGTCAGCAGCTCCCAGCCCTTGGGCACGTTGAAGAACACGGTCGGCGCGATTTCCTTCAGGTTGCGCACCGTGGTGGCGAAGTCGCGCGCGGTGGGCTTGCCGTCGTCGAGGTAGTAGCTGCCGCCGTTGTACAGCGCGATGCCGACATTGTGGCTGCCGCCGAAAGTGTGGCTCCATGGCAGCCAGTCGAGCAGCACCGGCGGCTTGTCGCCGAACACCGGGAAGGTTTGCAGCAGCATTTGCTGGTTGGCGCACAGCATGCGCTGGGTGGTGATCACCGCCTTGGGCAGCTTGGTCGAGCCGGAGGTGAACAGGAACTTGGCGATGGTGTCCGGGCCGACGCCGGCGTTGACCGCGTCCACCGTGGACGGCGTCGTGGCCAGCAAGGCCGCCAGCGGCGTGGCGGCGCGGCCGGCGTCGCCCTGGTCGATCACCACTTCGACCTCGGACGGCACCGCCGCCGCCAGCGCCTGCGCACAGACGCTGCCGTTGCTGGCGTAGACCATGCCGGGCGTCAGCTGGCGCACGAAGTAGGACAGCTTGGTGTAGTCATTGGCGGCGGCGGAGGCGGCCGGCGACACCGGGCAGTACGGAATGCCGGCGTACAGCGCGCCCAGCGCCAGTTGCAGGTGCGCCAGGTCGTTGCCGGACAAGATCATCAGCGGCCGTTCGGCCGACAGCCCGCGATCAAGCAGCGCCTGGCCGATCGCGCGCGCCTGTATCAGCATCTGGCCGTAGCTGATGTGCTGCCAGGCGCCGTCGACACCGCGCCGGGCCGCCAGCGTGCGTTCCGGATGGGCGGCGGCGCCGCGCACCAGGCAATCGGTGATGCGGTCCGGGTAAGGCCCCAGCGGCTCTTCCGAGCGCAGGCGCCAGTTGCCCTCGGCGTCCGCCGCGACCCGCACCGGCGCGCTGCCCACGCGCACCGGCCGGTAGCGAGAAAGGTCCAGCGTCACGCCGGCGGTAGTGGGGAGCTGCGTCATGGCACGCTCCTTCATTACACTGGATAGTGGCGATGGCCGCTTTGGATGGTGATCCAGCGCAGGTCGGTGAATTCGGCGATGCCGGCCTTGCCGCCAAAGCGCCCGTAGCCGCTGGCCTTGACGCCGCCGAACGGCATCTGCGCCTCGTCGGCCACGGTGGAACTGTTGATGTGGCAGATGCCGGACTCGATGCGGCGCGCCAGGGCCAGCGCGCGCGACACGTCGCGGCTGAAGATGGCGGCCGACAGGCCATACTCGCTGGCGTTGGCGGCGGCCAGCGCGGCCTCGTCGCCGTCCACGCGCAGGATGCCGACGATCGGGCCGAACGATTCCTCCTGATAGGCCAGCATATCCGCCTTCAGGTGGTCGATGATGGCCGGTTGCAGCACGTTGCCATCCGCCTTGGCGCTGCCGCACACCAGCGTCGCGCCCTTGGCCTGGGCGTCGGCCACCATCGCCGCCACCCGCGCGGCGGCGGCCGGTTCGACCATGCCGCCCAACACCGCGCCGGCCTCGCCCGGTTTGCCGGCGCGCAGACCGGCGGTTTTCACGCGCAGTTTTTCAACGAAGGCGTCGGCGATCTTGTTGTCGATGATGATGCGGTCGGTCGACATGCAAATCTGCCCCTGGTTGAAGAAGGCGCCGAAGGCGGCCGCCTGCACCGCCTCGTCGAGGTCGGCGTCGTCGAGGATCAGCAGCGGGTTCTTGCCGCCGAGTTCCAGCACCACCGGCTTCAGGTGCTGCGCCGCCTGCTGGGCGATGACGCGGCCGACCCTGGTCGAGCCGGTGAAGTTGATGCGCTTGACCGCCGGATGGGCGATCAGCCGCGCCACCACGGCGGCGGCGTCCTGCGGCGCGTTGCTGATGACGTTGACCACGCCGGCCGGGAAGCCGGCGTCAACGAACACCTGGCCGATCAGCCGGTGCAGCGCCGGGCACACCTCGGATGATTTGAGCACCACCGTGTTACCGCACGCCAGCGGCGTGGCGATGGCGCGCGTACCCAGAATCACCGGCGCGTTCCATGGCGCGATGCCCAGCACCACGCCGCAGGCCTGTCGCACGCCCATCGCCATCAGGCCCGGCACGTCGGACGGAATCAGTTCGCCGGCCACCTGGGTGGTCAGTGCCGCCGCCTCGCGCAGCATGCCGGCCGCCAGCATCACATTGAAGCCGTACCAGCCCGGCACGCCGCCGGCTTCGGCCACGCCGGCCGCGATGAATTCCGGACCGCGCGCCTCCAGCGCGTCGGCCGCCTTGAGCAGCAGACGTCGGCGTTCGCCCGGCGCCGTCGCCGACCAGGCGGGGAAGGCCGCCTGCGCGGCGGCGACGGCGGCGTCGGCGTCATCCAGCGAGGCGGCGGCGGCCACCGAGGCGGCGTCGCCGGTGGCGGGATTGAGGCGCTGATACGTGGCGCCGGTGGACGCGGCCAGGTCCTGGCCGCCGATCAGCAAACGAGCTTCTAGCATGTGATGTCTCCTGTTGTATGGGGGGGGGCTGCGTCGCGTCTTATGCGCGTTTGTAGGTTTGCAGGCCCGGTTTGATGGTTTTATCGTCGAGGAACTGCTTCAGCCCCTGCGCCCGGCCTTTTTCCGGATCGCGGTAGTTGGACTGGTCGACCTTGGCGTACAGGTAGTCCTCGTTCTGCTCCCAGGTCAGCTCGCGGCAGCGCTTGAAGCCGTTCTTGGCGATGCGCAGCACGGTCGGCGACTTGGCCAGGAGCTTTTGCGCCAGTTCGATGGTGGCGTCGCGCAGCTCGGCCAGCGGCACGCTCTTGTTGACCAGACCCATGGCCGCCGCTTCCTTGCCGGTGAAGGTGTCGCCGGTCATGATGTAGTGGAGCGCCTGGCGATGGCCCATGGTGTCGGCCACGGCTTTGCTGACCAGGTTGCCCGGTGGAATGCCCCAGTTGATTTCGGACAGGCCGTACACCGCCTCGTCGGCCGAGATGGCCAGGTCGCACGCCACCAGCGGCGAGAAGGCGCCGCCGAAGCACCAGCCGTTGACCATGGCGATGGTCGGCTTGCTGTACATGCGCAGCAGCTTCCATTGCCATTGCGAGCAGTCGCGGCGCAGCTTCTCCTGGTAGATTTCCGGTTTGCCGTCGTTCTCGCGGAAGTATTCCTTCAGGTCCATGCCGGCGGTCCAGCTTTCACCGGCGCCGGTCAGCACCAGCACCTGGGCGTCCGGGTCCAGCTCCAGGGTTTCGAGCACGTCGATCATCTCGCGGTTCAGCGTCGGGCTCATGGCGTTGCGCTTTTCGGGACGGTTCAGCGTCACCCAGGCGATGCCGCCCTCGATATTTACTAACACCGTGCTCCAGCGCTTGTCGTATTGGCTCATCTTGGTCTCACTTTTTATGGTAGGTTGATATCAGGTTGCCTGATATGTGGCTTATAATATATTCTGCTTGCCCGGAAATGCAAGCGCTTTTTAAACGCTGACGAAACTTTAGAATGACGATGAAAAACACCGCCACCGCGCAGCACCGGCCGACCGGCGTCGCCTACCTGATCGGCCGCATCGACCATGTGCTGAGCCGCCGCCTGCGCGACAGCCTGGGGGCGATCGGGCTGACGGCCGCCCAGTACACCGCCTTGTCGGTGCTGGAGACGCAGCAGCGCCTGTCCAACGCCCAACTGGCGGAACGGTCGATGATCTCGCCGCAATCGGCCAACGAAATAGTCAAGGCGATGGAGGCGCGCGGCTGGATCGCGCGCCAGCCAGACGCCAACCACGGCCGCATCATCCACCTGCGTTTGACCGACGAGGGCGGGGCGCTGCTGCGCCAGTGCCACGCCGCCGTGGCGCAGATGGAACAGGCCATGCTGGCCGAACTGGACGACGGCCAGCGCGGCGATTTGCAGACGCAGCTGCGCCAGGTGTTGCGCTCGCTGAGCGCGATGGTGCTGTAGCGCCGCGCTCACGGCCATTGCGGCAGCGCCGGCGCCAGCTGCGCGGCCGGTGCGGTCGCGTCGTCGTGCGTCACCGCCGGCTGTGGCGCCATGCGCGTGCCGCCATCGGCGCGCGTGTCGAACACCATCAGCCGCTGGCCACGCGCGTCGCGGCTCCAGCGCTTCCACAAGGGCAACGCGCCGCCCGGACCGGCGCCCGGCTGGCCGTTACGGGCGAACTGAATCCAGTAGCCGGCCATCGCCTCCGATACTTCGATCCTTCCCGGCAGGTTGGCGGCGCTGAAGCAGCGGAACGGATCGAACTCGCCGGCCATGTCGCGGAACACGAACGCCAGCTCCAGCACATGGGCGGCGCCCAGCAGCAGGTCGGGCCGGATCAGCGGCACCCTGGCCTGCTCGTCCCAGTCGAAGCGGTAGACCCAGACGTCATCGTGGCCGGAGGCCAGCATGGCGTTGGCCGGTTGAAGCGCGCCTTTCTGCTGCCACAAATCCGACAGCCGCGCGGCCTCGCGCAGGTAGCGGCGGCGGTTGCGCATCAGCGGGATGCGGCCGAACAGCCTATGCACGTGGGCCGGGTCGTTGGCCATGAACAGCTTGTACTCGTCGCGGTTGGTGCCGATGATGATGGGCACCGCGTGGTAGCGCCGGCGGTCTTCAAACACCCGCGCCAGCGGCATGGCCGGCAGCACATGGCCGTCCTCCAGCACGCACGGCGCGTCGTAGAAGCTCAGCGCTCCCGGTTTGACGGGCGCCAGCAGTGCCTCCGGCGGCAGACCGCGCGCGAAGGCGGCGATCTCGCTGGCCGGCATGGCGGCCAGCAAGGCCTTGGCGGCGTCGCGGTTGGCGGCGCGGCCGGCCTGCTGCAGCCAGGCGCACAGCAGTTCGCGCGAGCTGAGGGCATGGCCGGGCAGGGCGTCGTCGTGGTAGTGGCGCGCCTGCGCCAGCGTGTGGCTGGTGGTCAGCGGCGACTGCGCGATGGCGCGCTGGAACAGGCCTTTGGCCAGGGGGCTGGCCAGCAGCGTGTAGACATTCAACCCGCCCGCCGATTCGCCGAATATCGTCACGTTGTCGGCGTCGCCGCCGAAGGCGCCGATGTGCTGGCGCACCCACTGTAGCGCGGCGATCAGGTCCAGCGTGCCGAAATTGCCGGAGCGGTCGGCCGCGCTGTCGTCGTCCCGCGCCAGTTCCTCCAGACTGAACCAGCCCAGGATGCCGAGGCGGTAATTGGCGGAGACCACGACCACATTATCCTGGCCCGCCAAATTGCGCAGCGTGGTGTAGGTGCTGGCGCTGCCGGCGGTGTTGGCGCCGCCGTGAATCCAGAACATCACCGGCAGGCCGGCGGCCGGCGCCTGTTCCGGCGTCATGCGCGGCGCATAGATATTCAGCGTCAGGCAGTCCTCGGCGCCGACCGGCCGGCCCCATTGCACCGGCGGCAGGTCGAGCGTCATGCCGCCCAACTGCATCGCCGGCGCGCCGCAGGTCAGCGCCTGCCACACGCCTGGCCAGGCTGGCGCTGGCCTTGGCGCGCGCCAGCGCAGCGGTCCGACCGGTGGTGCCGCATACGGCAGGCCAAGCCAGGCATGGGTGTGGTGCCGGTCCTCGCGGCCGACGACATCGCCCAGTGCGGTGTGCCGCAGCGAGTCCGGCGCCGGCAGCAGGGCCTCCGGCTCCGGCGTGGTCTCCGGCGCGGGTTGGCGCGGCATCAGGAAATGCGCCAGCGCCGGCACCAGCACCAGCGCGCCGACCATATTCCACAGGAACATGAAGGCCAGCAGGATGCCCATGTCGGCCTGGAATTTGATCGGCGAGAACACCCAGGTGGCGACGGCGACCGCCAGCGTCACGCCGGTCAGAATCACCACCCGACCGGTGAACTGGAGCGCGTGCAGGTAGGCCGCCGACAGGCTGTCGCCGGTGCGCATGCGGCTCAGCATCACGCTCAACACATACAGCGCGTAGTCGACGCCGATGCCGACGCCCAGCGCGATCACCGGCAGTGTCGCCACCTTGACACCCATGCCCAGCACCACCATCAGCACCTCGCACAGGATCGACGTCAGCACCAGCGGCAGGATCGCCACCACCACCGCGCGCCAGTTGCGGAAGGTCGCATAGCACAGCAGGATCACCGCGCCATACACCCAGAACAGCATGTCGTGCATGGCCTGCTTGACGACGATGTTGGTGGCGGCCTCGATGCCGGCGCTGCCGGCCGCCAGCTGGAACTGCACCTCGGGCGTGTTGTTGGCGGCGGCGTAGGCTTCCACCGCGTCCACCACGCGCGTCAGCGTGGCGGCCTTATGGTCCTTCAGGTAGACGTACAGCGACAGCAGCGAGCAGCTCTGGTTGAACAGTTCGCGCGGCGCGCGCGTTTGCACCGCGCCGAGCGCACCGGTATTCGGAATCAAGTCGTACCATTTGAAGTTGCCTTCGTTGTAGCCGGTAGTGGCAAGTTTGCTGAGCGCAGCCATCGAGTTGGTCGCGTCGACGCCCGGCAACTGCTCCAACTGCCAGGCCAGCGTGTCGACCTTGGCCAGCGTGTCGTAGCGTGTGCACCGGTCGGGCGGGGTTTTGATCATCACCACCAGAATGTCGGAACTGGCGGCGTAGTTGGCCACCATGAAGCCGTTGTCGCGGTTGTAGCGCGAATCGGCGCGCAACTCGGGCGCGCCGGGATCGAGATCGCCGACCTGCAGTTTCAAGCTGTAGAGATAACCGAGTCCGCCCAGCAGCACGCTGGCCGCCACCGTGACCGCCGCCCAGCGGCGACCTGTGAAGCGGTCGAGGAAGGACCACAGGCCGTTTTTCGCGCCGCTATCGGTCTGCAGGCTGCGCGCGGCGGCGGCGGTGCTGACGCCGGTGTAAGACAGCAGCACCGGCAGCAGCACCAGGTTGGTGAAGATCAGCACCGCCACACCGATGCTGGCGATCAGCGCCAGGTCCTGGATCACCTTGATCTGGATGGTGGCCAGCACCGCAAAACCTACCGCGTCGCACAGCAGCGCCGTCAGGCCGGCGGCGAACAGGCGGCGGAAGGTGTAGCGCGCCGCCACCACCCGGTGCGTACCCCGTCCGACATCCTGCATGATGCCGTTCATCTTCTGCGCGCCATGGCTCATGCCGATGGCGAACACCAGGAACGGCACCAGGATGGAGTACGGGTCGAGCTCATAGTGCAGCGTCGCCAGCAGGCCGCATTGCCACAATACCGCCACCAGCGAGCACACCACCACCAGCGTGGTGCTGCGCCAGCAGCGCGTGTACCAGAACAGCACGGCGGCGGCGATGGCGATGGCGAGCACGAAGAAGGCCAGCACCTGTTGCAGGCCTGCGATCAAGTCGCCGGCGATCTTGGCGAAACCGGTGATATGAATGCGCACGCCTTCCTGCTCGTACTTGGCGCGGATGCGCTCCAGGCTCTCCGACAGCATGCGGTAGTCGAGCGGCAGGCCGGTCTGCGGGTTGGTGTCCAGCAGCGGCACGAAGATGATGCTGGAGCGGAGGTTGGCCGCCACCAGCTGGCCGATCTCGCCGGACCGCGCGACGTTGGCGCGCAGCTGCGCCAGGCTGGCGCGCTGGCCGTCGTAGCCGTCCGGGATGACGGTGCCGCCGTCAAGGCCATCTTCGGTGACGGCGGCCCAGCGCGTGCTCGGCGTCCACAGCGATTTCATGAACGGCCGGTCCACGCCTGGCAGCAAAAACAGTTCATCGTTCATGCGTTGCAGCGTGTCGAGGTATCCGGCCTCGTAAATGCTGTCGCCGCCGGTTTCGACGGCGACCCGCACCGAGTTGCCCAGCCCATTCAGGTCGGCCTTGTTGGCCAGGTAGTTGGCCACATAGGGATGGGCGCTGGGGATCATCTTTTCAAAGCTGGCGTTGAGCCGGATGTGTGTGGCCTGGTAGCCCAGCACAATGGTCGCCAGCAGGCAAAGCAAAATCACCAGCGGGCGATAGTTGAACAGGGCACGTTCACCGAGGTTGCCCGAGCGGGTGTCGAAGTCTTCCAGCCGTCGCACCACCGGCTGTTGTTCCAGGTCTTGGTCTGTGTTCATGATGCTCCAGCCATCGTCATTTGAGTGGGATGCGGCGCAGGCCGCGCAGGCCCGCCACCACCAGCGCGCCGTCGGCGGCCTGCGTCACCGCCGCCAGCGGCAGCGCGGGCACGCTTTGCAGCGCGAAGCTGCGGCCCTGGTCGCGGCTCAGCAGCACCTCGCCGGCCTGGCTCACCAGGGCCAGCTCGCCGTCGGCCAGTTCGGCGCCGCCGGCCAGCGAGGCTTGCACGCCGGTGTCGATCCGGCTCCAGCTGGCGCCCTGGTCGTCCGAACGGTAGGCGTTGCCGCGCAGGCCGAACGCCAGCAGCGTGCCGGCGCGCGTCGCCAGCAGTCCGAAGAAGCTGCCCTTGTAGGGCGTCGGTAGTGCTGTGAAGCTGTCGCCGCGATTGCTGGAGCGCAGCAGCAGCCCCTGTTCGCCGGCCAGGTACAGCGAGCCGCCGCCGCCGCGCATGGCGTACAGGTGCAGGCCTTTCGGATTGGGTACGCGCGCCTGCATCGGCTGCCACGTGGCGCCGCCGTCGGCGGTGCGGTACAGCAGGTTGTAGGCGCCCAGCACGTAGCCGTTGCGCGCGTCCTCAAAGTACACATCGAGGAAGGGCTTGTCCGGACCATCCTCGACCAGGTGCCTGGCCTCGGTCAGCGCGCGCGCCTGCTCCGGGCCCGGCGTGTCGGTGGCCGCGCGCAGCGCCAGCGACGCCGCCTGCACGCCGTCCAGTTGCTTGCGCCATGTCAGGCCGCCATCGGCGCTGTGCAGCACCACGCCCTGATGGCCGACCGCCCAGCCGTTGCCGGCATCGACAAACTGCAGCGCCGTCAGGCTGACGCTGACCGGCGTTTGCGCCTGCCGCCACGTGGCGCCGGCATCGTCCGAATACAGGACGATGCCGCGCTCGCCGGCCGCCACCAGCCGCTGGCCGGCGGCGGCCACCGTTAACATGGCTGCGTGCAGCGCCTTGGGCGTGACCAGCGCCGGCTGCGTCAGCGCCGCCGGCACGGCGCCCATGGCCGGCGCCAGCAGCGCGCAGGCCACGGCAAGAATAGGCAATCGCTTCATCGGTCGCCTCCTCATCAGCGCGAACCCTGGTTGGCCAGTTCCTCCGGCCCGAAGTAGCTGGCCGGCAGACGCGGAATGGTCTTGTACTGGGATTGCAGTTCGTTGGACGCCTCGTTCAGCAAATAGGCACCGGTCTGCACGTTGTAGGTGCCCCACATGACGTTGCCGACCACCGCCGGCACGTCCGGCGCCAGCAGCGTCAGCGTGTAGTTGCCGCGCCAGATCTGGCCTTGGGCATCGTAGCCATCGACCATGATGATCTGCCAGGTGTCTTCATCCAGATAGTAGCGGCGCTTGGCCACCACATGGCGTTTGCCGGGAATCAGGCTGGCCTCGACCTCCCACACGCGGTGCAGTTCCCAGCGCACCAGGTCCGGGTTGAGGAACTGCGGTCCCACCAGGTCGGCGATCCTGGCCGACGCCGCGCGGTTGTTGTTATACGGGATGTACATCTCCTTCTTGCCGATCAGCTTCAGCTCATGATGGTCGATGGGGCCGAACAGCATGAATGCCTCGTCGAACAGACCGATGCCGGAAGTGACCGAGTCCGGCGTATCGTAGGACACCGACGGCGCCCGCCGCACGCGGCGCTGGCCCACCAGGTACTGCCAGATGGCGCGCGGCTGCGCCTCGCTGATGCCGTCGTGAACCAGGATGCCTTCGCCGGCCTTGGAGGCGGGCGCGCGCGTGATCAGCCGGCCGTACTGGTAAATGCCGTTGAATTTTTCCAGGCTGCCGTCCTTGAAGTAGTAGGGGCGCATCAGCGTCTGTTCCGCCTCGGTGGCGGTGGCGCGCTTGCCATCCGGGGTGACGATGACGGTCCGCAGCGGGAACATCACGCTCTCGCCGGTCCACGCCAGCCGGTGGTTCATGATGGCCTCATAACCGGTCTTTGGAATCGGGAACGGAATGCCGCCGTAGGCGCCTTCGACACCAAAGCCGCCGTCGATCGACTTGGCGCGGGTGGCGTTCTTCAGCGTGTTCTCGTACACCCAGTTCGGCGCGCCGCCGGTGCGGTGGGTCGGGTAGATATCGAGCCGGTAGTTCGGATACTTCTTCAGCAACGCCAGCGTGGCGGCCGACAGCTTGCCGGCATACTGGTCGGCGTTCTTGCCGGTGATGGCCAGCGTCGGCTTCTCGCCGGCGAAAGGATCGGCGCGGAAGTCGCCGGCCTTGTAGCCGGCCGGCGTTTTGGCGTACACGCCTTCCCAGGCCGGAATCGTGCCTTCCTTGTTGCCGGCTTTCTCGGCGCCCAGCGGCGTCAGCGTGGTATTGAGTTTGGCCGCCTCCTCGGCGGTGACGGCGGCGCCGGCGTGGGGCAGGGCGCAGGCCAGCGACAGGGCGGAGGCGGTGGCAAATTTCAGGGTCGTCTTCATTATAGTTTTGTCCTTAGAAAGCGCGTTTGATGTTGAAGGAGATGTAGTCGCGGTCGGCCAGCGATTGCGCGTAGCCCAGCATCGGCGTGTTGGTGGCCGGGTTGTTGCGGATGAAGGTGCCGGCGCCGCCGAGGAAGCGCACGTAGCTGATGCCGAACTTCCAGTCCTGGTGGTAGGTGGCGTTGACGCCGATATTGAAGTCGCCGCCATGTGAGCTGCCGCCGTTGAAGTTGAACACCGCGCGCGAGCGGCCCGAGATGTTGTAGCCAACGCCGATCGGCACCGACAGGTCGAGGCCATCCATCACCTGGTAATAGGATGGCTCGAAGATGAAGCGCGCGGCGGTGGCGTCGCGCGTGGTGTTGGGATCGAGCGAGCCTTGCCAGGTTACGCTGGTGGCGCGGTTCCAGGCGATTTCGCCGAGCAGCGACGCGCCCTGAAACCAGGGCGTGGTCGGCATCACGTAGATGGCCGACAGGTTGACGTGGGCGGTATTGCCAAGCGCGTAAGCGGGATTGCCGCTGTTGTCGGCAAACACGCCGGTGCCGCTGCGCGACAGGAAGTTGGGCGTCGGGTCGCTGACCAGCGGCGTATTGCGCCGCACCGATACCTCGGCGGCGACGTTGGCGCCGCCCAGCACCGTGCTGGCGCTGGCGCCAAAGGTGCGGATGCCCTCGGCGTACACCGCCTGCACGGTGGACGGCGCGCCGGGCGGGAAGCCGGGCGCAAAGCCCAGGTAGAAGTAGGGCGTCTTGTCGTGGTAGCGCGCCGCATACAGGCCGTACTCCACGTCCGAGCCTTCCGGCGTGTATTTGAGTTGCAGGCCGCCCTGGCCGGAGTTCTTGGGTTTCAGGTCGGGCAGCGCGCGGAACGCCGGCGCGCCGCTGTTGGTCGGCGCCACAAGATAGGCGCTGTAGCCGGCGCCGGCGGCGTCGTAGGAGCTCAGATAACTGCCGGCGCCGGGAATTTGCGTCGGCCGCCATTCAAACTGGTAGTAGCCGCCGAGCGACACGTTCGGTAGCAACTGCAACTGTCCGGACACCTGATTGACCGGCCGCAGAATCTCCTTGAACTGCGCGCCCGGTACGCTGAGCAGCTTGACCAGATCGACCGGTCCCTGGGCATTGGCGATGCCGTTGGCGCCGAAGAACAGGCTTTCACCGTATTGCAGCGTATGGCGGCCGACGCGCACGGTGCCCGGCAGCTCGCCCAGCGCACCCTTGGCGAAGACGAAGGCGTCCAGCAGTTCGGCGTTACGACCGTGCAGCACGCGGGTGCCGTTGGCGAAGGTGTTGCCGGCCTGGCCGCCCAGCGTGACGGCGTTGCTGGTCGGCGAAGCGTTGTCGTTGCCGCGGTTGTAGACCGCGTCATACCAGGCGGCGGCGCTGATCCGCATGCCCAGGTTGCGGGTGCCGGCGTCGAATTCGCTGAGCCAGTCGACGCGGCTGGAGACGATGCCCTTGTTGCGGAAGTTCTGATTGCCGTCGTCGATGTTGTAGCCATCGAAGTCGGCCGCCCCGAAGGATGGATAGCCGCCCGCCAGCAGGCGCGGGTCGGCGTCCTTCAGACGGTAGGCGCTGCTGTACTTGAAGGTGTTATTCCAGGTGATCTTGAGGTCCGGATTGCCGCTGTCGAATTCGACGGCCTGCGCCGGCAGCGCGGCCGCCATGGCCAGCGCCAGCACGGCCGGCGCGCGGCGTTGATTGGTTTGCATGGTATGTCTCCTTGATATTTTTATGGTTGGATTACGGATGCTGCTTCAGATGATGGTGGATGCCAGACCTCCATCCACCGGCAGGTTGATGCCGCTGATCCAGCGCGCGTCGTCGCTGCAAAGGAAGCTGATGGCGGCCGCCACTTCATCGGCATAGGCGGGGCGCTTCATGCGGCCGGCGTCGCGCTGCACCCGTTCTTCGCCCAGCATGGCGACGAAGTCGCCAAGGATGGGCGTGAAGACCGGGCCTGGCGCCACGCAGTTCATGCGCACCGAATGGGCCAGGAACCACGGCTGCGACTGGGCATAGGTCCAGACGATCAGCGCCTCCTTGAAGTACTGGTAGCAGGTGTCGGCCGGCACCGGGTGCGCGTCGAGCCAGGCCTGACCCTCGGCGAAGCCGCGCACCGACGCCAGCTGCTTGTGCAGCGCCACGCGCTGCGGCCACTCGGCGCCGAGGATGGAGGCGACGTTGACGATGGAGCCGCCGGCCGGCATGCGCGGCAGCACGCCTTCGGTCAGATGGCGCAGCCCCAGATAATTGACGCGCGCCAGTAGCGCCGGATCGGCGGTGCCGGGCACGCCGGCGACGTTGCACAGCGCGTCCACCCGCTGCGGCAGCTGGGCGATGGCGGCGTCAATGCTGGCGGTGTCGCCCATGTCAACGCTGACAAATCCGTCCAGCGTCAGACCGGGCGCGTTGCGGTCCATGCCGATCACGCTGGCGCCCTCAAAGCGCGCCAGCCGCGCCACTTCGGCGCCGATGCCGGAAGCGGCGCCGGTGACAACGATGGTCTTGTTACGTAACTTCATAAGGTCTCCTGCGGTTGTAGTTGTGGTGATTAGAACGGGTAGCGCGGTGCTTCGGTCTTGATGGTCATCCATTGCCACTGGGTGAACTCGTCCCAGTCGGCGCCGCCGCCATGGCGGCCGCCGTTGCCGGAGGTGCCGCCGCCGCCGAACGGCGCGTGCGCCTCGGCCAGCACGGTTTGGTCGTTGATGTGCACATGGCCGGCCGGCACGTGGTCGGCGATGCGCATGCCGCGCGCCAGCGTTGGCGTGATGACGCCCAGCGCCAGACAGCCACTGGTGGCGGAGGCCAGCGCGATGGCCTCGTCGTCGGTGTCGAACACGGTGATCGAGGCCACCGGTCCGAACAGCTCCTCCTCGAAACAGCGCATGCCAGGCAACACACCGGTCAGCACGGTGGGCTGGTAGAACTGGCGCTCGTAGCTGCCGCCGGTCAGCAGCGTGGCGCCGGCGGCCACGCTGTCCTCGACGATGCCGTGCACGCGCTGCACCTGGCGCGCGTTGATCAGGGGCCCCAGTGCCACCGCGCCGCCGGCCGGATCGCCGACCGGCAGGTTGCGCGCCTTGGCCACCACCCGTTCGATCACCGCGTCGGCAATGCCGCGCTGGAGCAGGATGCGGCCGGACGCCATGCAGATCTGGCCCTGGTGCAGATAGGCGCCCCAGGCGACGTTGGCGGCGGCGATGTCGGGATCGGCGTCGTCCAGCACAATCAGCGAGTTCTTGCCGCCCAGTTCCAGCGACATTTTTTTCAGGTGGCGGCCGGCCAGCTCGCCGATGCCGCGGCCAACGGCGGTGGAGCCGGTGAAGGCGATCATGGCGATATGGGGATCGGTGCACATGGCCTGGCCGGCGTCGGCGCCGCCGGGCAGCACATGCAGCACGCCTTTGGGCAGGCCGGCCGCCTCGAACACGCGGGCGATCAGCACACCGCCGCTGACCGGCGTTTGCAGGTCCGGCTTGTGCACCACCGCGTTGCCGGTGGCGAGCGCCGGCGCGATCGAGCGGATCGACAGGATCAGCGGGAAGTTGAACGGCGAGATCACGCCCACCACGCCATGCGGCACACGCCGCGCGATGCTCAACTGGTTGCTGGCGGAGGCCAGCAACTGGCCCTTGGGCTGGGTCAGCATGGCGGCCGCCTCCAGCAGGTGGGCGCCGGCCTCGCGCAGTTCCAGGTCGGCTTTGGGCCGGATCGCGCCGGTCTCGCGCACGATCCACGTCGACAGCTCGTTGTGGTGCTTCGACAGCAGCAGCGCGGCGCGGCGGAACACGCCGGCGCGCTCCTTGTAATCGGTGGCCGCCCATGCCGCCTGCGCGGCGCGCGCTTCGCCGGCGGCGCGCGTCACGTCGTCGGCGTTGGCCAGTCCCACGCGACCCAACTGCTCGCCGGTGGCCGGCTCGGTGAAGGTGTGGCTGCCGCCCAGGGCTGGAATCCAATCGCCGTTGAAGATGCGGTCGCGCCAGATGGCTTCCGGCAGCAGGGCCTGTGCGTCGTTCATGTTGTCTCCTGGTTGTTGATGTGTGGTGTGCACGCTAGTTGCATGCAAATGCTCATATCAAGTTGTATGCCAGGCCATGCGCGTTGCGTCGCCGCATGACGCATCCACCGAATGACGACATTACGGCGAGGCGGCGCGCGTTGGCGCAATGCAGCACAACAATGACGGTGGCGGCGCTTGATGAAATGATCAACCAGGAGAAATGCCGATGTATGATTTGATAAAAAACGTAGAAAGTGGAGACATGAGCAAACCCCCTCGCGTATCGCTGGCCGAGATGTCGCGCGTGACCGGCAAGATGCTGAATCACGGCGACAGCCAGCACTTGACCGCTGGCGCTGCGCCCACGCTGGACGACTTGACGCAAAGCCTGCATTTTTCACCCGGTGATGGCCGCATCTGGCTCAATGGCCAGCGCATGCAGCTATTGCACACCACCTCGCTGGGCGCGCTGCGGCGCGAACTGCTGGAGAGCATCGGCGCGGAACGCACGCGCGGCCTGTTGACGCGAGTCGGCTATTCCGCCGGCGCGCGCGACGCCCAACTGCTGCGCGAGCGCTGGCCGAACGCCGAACCGGGCTCGCTGTTCGCCGCCGGCCCACGCATGCATTCGCTGGAAGGGGCGGTCAAGGTCGAGCCGCTGCACTTCGAGTTCGACTTCGAGCGCGGCACCTACCACGGTGAATTCCTGTGGCACCACTCCAGCGAGGCCGAGGTGCACCAGGCCGATTTCGGCATCGGCACCGAGCCGGCGTGCTGGATGCAGACCGGCTACGCCATCGGCTACACCAGCGCGATGATCGGCCGCCTGACCATCTACCGCGAAGTCGAATGCACCTGCATGGGCCACCACCGCTGCCGGCTGATCGGCAAGCCGGCCGACGAATGGGACAATGTGGAGGAAGACCTGCGCTTCCTGAACGCCGAGGCCTTCGTCAGCACCACCGCCTACGGCGTGCCGCAGCAGGCCGCCGAGCTGCCCGGTGATGACCAGCGTCCGTATGCGGACAAGGAGATGGTGGGGGTGTCATCGGCCTTCAACGCCGCCTGCCACATGTTGCGAAGGGTGGCGCCGACCGCCGCCACGGTGCTGTTCACCGGCGAGTCGGGCGTGGGCAAGGAGCTGTTTGCCTACATGCTGCACCAGATCAGCCCCCGCAAGGAACAGCCCTTTGTGGCGGTCAACTGCGCGGCGATCCCGGAGACGCTGATCGAGTCGGAACTGTTCGGCGTCGAGCGCGGCGCCTACACCGGCGCCAGCCACTCGCGGCCCGGCCGGTTCGAGCGCGCCAGCGGCGGCACGCTGTTCCTCGACGAGATCGGCACACTGAGCCTGGTGGCGCAGGGCAAGCTGCTGCGCGCGCTGCAGGAGGGCGAGATCGAGCGGGTGGGCGGGGTGCGCAGCGTCAAGGTCGATGTGCGGCTGGTGGCCGCCACCAATGTCGATCTGCGCGAGGAGATACGCCAGGGGCGCTTCCGCGAAGACCTGTTTTTCCGCCTGAACGTGTTCCCGATCCATCTGCCGCCGTTGCGCGACCGGCGCGACGACATTCCGCTGCTGATGGGCTACTTCATGCGGCACTATGGGCAAAAGCACCAGCGCCGCGTGACCGGCTTCACGGCGCGCGCGGTCGATGCGCTGCTCAATTATCACTTTCCGGGCAATATCCGCGAGTTGCAGAATCTGGTGGAGCGCGGCGTCATTTATGCCGACGAAGGCGGGCCGATCGACCTGCCGCATTTGTTCACCAGCGGCGAGGAGTCGCAGACCTCGTACTTTTCGCTGGCGCAGACCGGGCGCCTGACGGGCCATGGCGGCGCCACGCCAACGGCGCCAGCGCAGCAGGAAACGCCGGCGCCGGGCGCGCTGCTGGATGTGCTGCCGGCCATGCTGCGGCAGCAGGCGCAGGGCAAGGGGTGGTCGCTGGATCAGCTGGAAAGCACGTTGATCCTGGCGGCGGTGCAGCGTGCCGACGGCAATCTGTCGGCCGCCGCACGCATGCTGGGCCTGACGCGGCCGCAACTGTCCTACCGCATGAAGAAGCTGCAGCAGCCCTGAGCCGGCGTCAGTTCAGGTAGATTTTTTGCAGCAGGCGGATCAATTGGGCGCGCTCGTCGTCGGTGAGGGCGGCGGTGGCGTCCAGTTCCAGTTCGGCGGCGGTCTTTTCGGCCTTGCCGCACATGCTCAGGCCCGCCGGCGTCAGCGCCAGCGTCTGCGAGCGCC
The DNA here is from genome assembly GCF_009857505.1 of Duganella lactea. Lineage (GTDB taxonomy): Bacteria > Pseudomonadota > Gammaproteobacteria > Burkholderiales > Burkholderiaceae_D > Rugamonas > Rugamonas lactea. The sequence continues at coordinate 81,298 of NZ_WWCP01000006.1, read as the reverse complement.
GGTCCAGCGGACTGCGTTCGCGCAGCAGCAGGCCGCGTTGTTGCAGCTTGTCGAGCAGGATCGCGAGATTGGGCGGCGATACCTTGACCGCCACCGACAGCCGTTTCTGATTGATGTGCGGATTGGCCTTCAACAGGCTCAGTACACTGAAGTCGACCGGACGAAGCTCGTACTTCGCCATGCGCTTTTCAAACAAGGGCATGATGTTGATATAGGCGCGGCGGCAGTTATAGCCGACCAGCGCCTGCAAGGTGCGCTGATCGAGCGCTGGTTCGCCCGTCTCTGGCGGCGTTGCGGCCGGCGGCGCTTTCTTCTTGATCTGCTTTGTCATCTGCGGATTCTAGCAAAAATGCCGCGCCGGGGCCATCTGCGCGCTTGCAATGTGGCCAAAATGCGTATAGCCTATAATCGTTATAAAACATAACTAAATTCAAAAACACCTTCCCAAGGAGGAGACACCATGAAGACCTTCGCACTGACGACCGTTGTAGCGGCCTGCCTGCAATTGGCGGCCGGCCATGCCGTAGCCCAGGACACCATCCGTATCGGCGTCATCGCCGCCCTTACCGGACCGTTTGCCAACACCGGCAAGCCGTTCGAGGACGGCATCAAGACCTATATGCAGCAGTACGGCGACAAAGTGGCCGGCAAGAAGATCGAGATCATTTACCGCGACGACGGCGGCACCAAGGTCGATGAGTCCAAGCGCGCGGCGCAGGAGCTGATCACGCGCGACAAGGTGAACTTCCTGGTGGGCTTTTCGCTGACGCCGAGCGCGATGGCGGTGGCGCCGATCGCCACCCAGGCCAAGATTCCGATGATCGTCATGAACGCCGTCACCAATGGCATCACCGCCAAGTCGCCCTATATGCTGCGCACCAGCATGACCATGCACCAGATGACCGGCCCGTTCGGCAGCTGGACCGCGCAGAACAAGATCGGCAAGGTCTACACGCTGGTCAGCGACTACAGCACCGGACTGGATGCCGAGGCGCGCTTCAACAAGACCTTCACCGCCGGCGGCGGCAAGCTGGTGGGCTCGGCGCGGGTGCCGCTGGCCAATCCGGACTATTCGCCGTTCATCCAGCGCATCAAGGATGAAAAGCCGGATGCGCTGTTCTTCTTCGCGCCGGGTGTGGAGGATGGCATCGGCCTGCTGAAAGCCTTCAGCGACAAGGGGCTGGACAAGGCCGGCATCAAGTTCCTCGGCGTTGGCGACATGACCAGCGAGAATCCGACGCTGGAGGCGCTGGGCGACCGCGCGCTGGGCGCGGTGACGGTGCTGAACTACGCGCCGACGCTGGACAACGACGCCAACAAGGCCTTCCTGAAAGCCTACGCCGCCGCCAATCCGGGCCGCCCGCCGGCCACCTTCGTCACGGTGGCGGCGTATGACACCATGGGCATGATTTATGAAACCGTGCGCCAGCTTAACGGCACGGTCACCGGCGAGCAGGCCATGAAGGTGTTGACCGGTATGAAGCGCGAGAGCCCGCGCGGCCCGATCAGCATCGATCCGGCCACCCGCGACATTGTGCAGAACATGTACATCCGCGAGGTGAAGAAGGTCAACGGTAAGCTGGTCAACGAGCCGATCGCGGTGCTGCGCGACGTCAGCCCTAACTAAGGAGCCTCGCCATGAAGAATCAACGACGTGTCTTGAAGGGCGCGCCGCTGGCGGCGCTTTGCCTCGGCGCCTTGACGCTGAGCGCCTGCGGCAGCAATGGCGGCAGTGACGCCGGCGTGGTCAATCCCGCTACTGGCGCAGGCGCCGGTAGCGGCACCCCGCTGCCGCAACTGAGCGCCGCCACCGGCGCCAAGCTGGGCTCCTGCACCGACCTGGCCGCTCGCATCAGCTATCCGAACACCAGCATCGCCAGCGCCACCTCGGTAGCGGCTGGCGGGCTGACGGTGGGCGGCAAACCGGTGCCGGCGCACTGCCTGGTCAAGGGTTCGATGTTTCAGCGGGTCAGCCCGGTGGATGGACAGAACTACGCGATCGGCTTTGAGATGCGCCTGCCGGTCGACTGGAATGGCCGCTTCTTCTATCAGGGCAACGGCGGCCTCGATGGCGCGGTGGTCACCGCCACCGGCGATGTCGGCGGCGGCGGACAGCTGGACAACGCGCTGAACCAGGGCTTTGCCGTCATCAGCTCCGACGCCGGCCATGGCGCCGCCACGCCGCTGTTCGGCATCGATCCGCAGGCGCGGCTGGACTACGGCTACCAGGCCTCCGGCAAGCTGGCGCCGATGGCCAAGAGCGTGATCCAGACCGCGTATGGCAAGGGGCCGGACCGCTCCTACTTCGGCGGTTGCTCGAACGGCGGCCGTCACACCATGGTGGCGGCGGCGCGTTATCCCGAGCAGTTCGACGGCTACCTGGTCGGCGACCCCGGCTTCCGTCTGCCGCTGGCGGCGATCGCCAACATCGCCGGCGGCCAGGCCTATGCCGCGCTGGCCACCACACCGGGCGACCTCGGCACCGGCTTCACCGCCGCCGAGCGCGCGCTGGTATCGAACGCGGTGCTGGACAAGTGCGATGCGCTCGATGGCGTCAAGGATGGTCTGGTGCAGGACACCGGCGCCTGTCAGGCCGCCTTCAGCCTGGAGCGCGACGTGCCGACCTGCGGCGCGCAAGGCCGCGACGGCACCTGCCTGAGCGGCGCGCAGAAAACCGCCATCGGCCAGTTGTTCAGCGGCGCGCTGAAGAGCGACAAGACGCGCATCTACGCCAGCTTCCCGTATGACGCCGGTCTGGGCACCAGCGGCTGGGCGTTCTGGAAGTTTTTCTCGCCGTTGCAGCTCGATTCCGGCGCGGTGGCGATGATCTGGAAAGTGCCGCCGGTCGATCCGGCCACCTTCAACGGCGCCAACTTCGCGCTGACGTCCAACGTCGACACTTTGCTGTCGCAGGTGGCCGCCACCAACGCCACCTACCAGGAAAGCGCGCTGTCGTTCATGCTGCCGCCCAACCTGACCGACTTCAGCAAGGTGAAGAACCGCGGCGCCAAGATGATGCTGTACCACGGCACCAGCGATCCGATCTTCTCCAGCGACGACACGAAGAACTGGTATGAGAACCTGCGCGCGGCCAACGGCGGCGACGCCGGCAACTTCGCCCGCTATTTCCAGGTGCCGGGCATGAACCACTGCTCGGGCGGACCGGCGACCGATCAGTTCGACATGCTGACACCCTTGGTGGCGTGGGTGGAGAAGGGGCAGGCGCCGGCCAGCGTCAAGGCCGGCGCGCGCGGCGCGGGCAATGCCGGCGGCGCCAACGCCGACCTGCCGTCGACGTGGGCGGCGACGCGCACCCGGCCGTTGTGCCCGTACCCGCAGGTGGCGCGCTACAACGGCAGCGGCAGCATCGAGGACGCCGCCAACTTCAGCTGCAAATAACGGCCTCGGCCAGCGCGCGCCGCACCAGCTCGGCCGCGCTGCCGTCGTGACGGAAGCCGGCCGCCAGCGCGGCGGGCGTATGCAGCGCCGGATAGCGGCCGAACAGCGCCTCGATGGCGGCGTCGGGCTGGTGGCGGATCAGATCGCGGCAGGCGTCGCCGTAGCGCGCCGCCAGCGCCGCCAGCACTTGCTCCATGCTCAGGTGCAGCACTGGCAGTTGCCAGGTGCGCGAAGGCGGTGCGCCGGCGGTGTCCATGGCCGCCGCGTGCAGCAGATTGTCGACGCAGCAGGGCAACGACATCCACCACGCGGTCGCCGCCGCCGACACCGGGCAGACGTAGGCTTCGCCCGCCGCCAGCCGCCGCATCACCAGGCTCATGAACGCTGAGCCGTGGCCCGACTCGCTGGCCGGCCGCGCCACGATGCCCGGCAGGCGCAGGCTGACCGCGTCCAGCAGGCCGCGCCGGCTCAGGTCCGCCAGGGCGATCTCCGTCATGAGCTTGTGTGCGCCGTAGCTGATCGCCGGTTGCGGCGGCTGGTGTTCGTGCACCGCGTCCGCGTCAAGCGGGCCGTAGACGGCGACCGAACTGGCGAACACCAGCCGTGTGCGGCGTGCGCCGTCCTTGTGCGCGGCCAGCCGCTGCGCCAGCGCCAGCGTCGCCAGCAGGTTGACCTGGTAGCCGGCCGCGTATTCGCGCTCGGCCAGCGAGCCCGGCATGCTGGCCAGGTGGAAGACCGTATCGGCCGGCGTGTCCAGCGCCGCGTCCAGCAGCGCCGGGTCGCCGAACGAGCCGCGCAACTGGCGCGCGCCGGGCGCGGGCGCGGCGTCGAAGTCGCGGTCGATCAGCGTCAGGCGGTGGCCGCTGTCTTGCAGGCGGCGCGCCAGCGCGCCACCGACAAAACCGTTGGCGCCGGTGACGACGATGTGGCTCATGCCGCCGGCTCCGCGTTGCCCGCGTTCGCCGCCCGCACCACGCGCTGCTCGATGACGCCGAACGGCCCGGCGCCGGCGCCCGGCCAGCGCGCCTCCATCCGCACGCGGTCGTCAAAACGCATAAACCCGGTCAGCGGCTCGCCGCGGTCGATGATCTCGATCACCCGCCGTTCGGCGATGCAGGCCGAGCCGGCCGCGCGGCTGGCGTTGGACACCGTGCCCGAGCCGATCAGCGTGCCCGGCGTGAGGCGGCGCGTGCGTGCCGCGTGCGCGATCAGGTCGCCGAAGCTGAAGCTCATCTCGCCGCCGTGCGGCTGGCCGAAGCGCTCGCCGTTCCAATCGACCTCCAGTTGCAACTGCACGCGGCCATCGTGCCAGGCGTTGCCCAGTTCGTCCGGGGTGACGGCCACCGGGGCGAAACTGGTCGACGGCTTCGCTTGCAGGAAGCCGAAGCCGGTGCGCATCTCGCGCGGCCCCATGGCGCGCAGGCTCCAGTCGTTGAGCTGCACCACCAGCCGCACCGCCGCCAGCGCCTCGGCCGGCGCGCAGCCCATCGGCACGGCGCCGACGACGACGCCGAATTCGCCTTCGAAGTCGATGGCGTCGGCCTCGCTCGGCAACGGCACATCAACGTGCGGGCCGAGGAAGTCGTCGCTGGCGCCCTGGTACATCAGCGGGATCGTCTCCAGGTCCGGGATCGGCGGCGTGTTGAACGCCTGCGCCATCAGGTGGGCGTGATTGAGGAAGGCCGAGCCGTCGCACCATTGCGGGCCGCGCGGCAGCGGCGCGGCGCATTGGCGCGGATCGAAGGGCTGGCTTGCCAGCGCGCCGGCGTTGAGCGCCGCGTAGCGCGCTTGCAGCGCCGGCTCCACCTCGGTCCAGTGTTGCAGCGCGTGCAGCAGCGACGGCGCCAGCGGGCCGGCCGCGATGCAGCGGCGCAGGTCGCGGGACACCAGCAACAGCTGGCCATCGAGGGTGTGGTCTTGCAGGGTGGCGAATTTCATCGTTGGATTCCGTTGGAAGAAGGGTGGGTCAATGGCTGGCCAGCGCGGCGGCGATGAGCGGATCGTAGGCGCCGTCGATCAGCACGAACAGGATGCGGCACGGCCGTTGCGAGCGGTTGGCCCACGCATGATTGGTGCCGCGCTGGATCACCACGCTGCCGGGGCGCAGCGCCACTTCCTCGTGGTCCAGCACCAGCGTCAGCTCGCCCTCGATGACCACGCCGTAGTCGATCGATTCGGTGCGGTGCATCAGCGGGTGCGGCGAGTGCGGCTTCACGGTCGAGGCGGCGACGTCGCCGATCTGCGTGAAGGCCGCATGCATGCGCGTCGCGCCGTGCGCCAGGAAGTCGGCGGTGTCGGGCGGGATGTCGACAAAGCGCAGCCGCGTGCCGCCCGCGGGCGGTGGCAGGGTCAGCGCGCCGGGCGTGGGATCGGCGCCGTTGTCGACCGGCGCCGGCGTGGCGGCGGTGCTCCACACTTCATGGAACACCGTGCCGGGAATGGCCGCCAGTTCGACCACCGTGGGCAGTGGTCCGGCGCTGCTGACGATGGCGTTGCCGGCGGCGTCGTGGCCGGTGACGATGCGTTGGATCGGGGGAAAGCTCATGGGGACTCCGGTTTTCAAATCAAATCAAATCCATCAGGTCGGGGCGGCGGCGGTGGCGGGGTGGCGGCCGGCCTGCGCGAAGCAATACACGGCGAGCACCGCCAGCGCCACGGCGGCGCTGCCGAGCATGCCGTAGCCGGCGTGCTGCACCAGCGTTCCGCCCAGCAGCGGGCCAATGGCGGCGCCGACCATCAGCATGGCCGGCGTGGCCGACAGCGCGCGGCCGCCCGGATCGAGCTGCGCCACCAGGCCGAAGGCGAAGGTGTGGGTGAAGATCATCACGGCGGCGAACAGCGCGCCGGCGATCGCGTAGGGCAGATAGCCGCTGCTGGTGGCGATGGTCAGCGCCAGCGCCGCCTGTGCCACCGGTCCGCCCAGCACCACCCGGCGCGCCGGCCAGCGTTGTTGCAGCAGCGCCGCCAGCGGCGCCGGCAGCAGATTGACGAAGCCCAGCGCGATCAACACGCCCGTCACGGCGGCCGGCGTGAAGCCGCGGTCGACGCCGATGCGTTCGAGGAAGCTGAACAGCATCGCCTGCACCAGCCCCATGCAGGCGATGCCCAGCGCGGCGAACCACACCGCGTTGCTGAGGCGGCCCTCGGGGGCCGCGTGGCCGGCGCCGGTGGCGGCCGCGTCACCGGTGGGGAAGGCGACGGCGGCCACCGCGGCGGCCACCAGCATCACGCCGGCGAACACCAGGAACAGCGCCGCGCCGCCGGCCGTCGCCACCAGTCCCGGCGTCAGGCCGAGGAAGGCGATGGCGAACACCCCCAGCGCCATGCCGGCCAGCGCGAACATGCGGTGCGGATTGCGGCTGCGGCCCATGCTGCCGTGGGTCATGCTCAAGGCGCTGCCGGCCGCCGCGCCGGCCAGCGCGTGCAGCAGCGCCATCAGCATGAAATCGCCGGTGCCGGCCAGGCCGACAAAGGCCAGCGCCGCCAGCGCGAAGCCGCACGGCGCCACCCGCGCCGGCCGCGCGCGGTGGAAGCGCGGCGACCAGAACAGGCTGGCGGCGACCGCGCCCAGCAAAAACAGCGTGGCCAGCGCGCCGGCGCGCTGCGGCGTCAAGCCGTAGTGGCTGATCAGCGCGCCCACCCATACCGGCAACGCCACCAGGTCCACCATGCCGGCGCAGTGCGCCACCATCAGCGCGAGGCGGCCGGGCCAGCGTTCGTTCAATCGGGTCTGATTGTTCATGACGGTCGGCGCGCTCAGATGGGGGCGGCCAGCGCCAGGTGGGTGTCGTGCATGATGCGCGCGTGCTCGGCCTTGTCGCCGCCGCTGATTTCGATCTCGCCCAGGCGGCCGGAGTTTTCCACCACCATGCGGCAGCGTTCCCAGCGGCGCGCGCCGAAGCGGGTCAGCGCCTGCTCGATGTTGGCCGCCGCGCCCAGTTCCTCGGCCAGCACGATGGCGTCCTCGATCCCGATGCAGGCGCCGGAGGCCATGTGCGGCGTGGTGGCGTGCACCGTGTCGCCGATCAGCACCACGCGGCCGCGATGCCACGGCTGGCGCACCAGCAGCTGTTCCAGCGGCCGGTAGACGATCTGCGCGTTAGCGTCGAGGGCGTCGCGGCAGTGCTGCATCAGCGGCACGGCGAATGGCGCCAGCAGTTCGCGCAGCATCGGCGCGAACTGTTGTGGATCGATTGGCACGTTGTCGGCGCGGTCCTCGGTGACGAACAGGTACATCTGGTCGCGCGAGACGGGATTGACGCCGGTCTTGACGCGCGGCCCGACCCACATCGTGGCCCGCTCGACCTCGGCGGGGCGTGGCAGCACCGCGCGCCACACGCACTGGCCGGTGTAGCGCGGTCGCGGCGCCTCGGGCATGATCGTCTCGCGCACCTTGGAGTACAGGCCGTCGGCGCCGATCACCAGGTCGTAGCGGCGGGTCTGGCCGTCGGTGAAGCCGACCTCGACGCCGTCGGCGTCCTGGCGCAGGCTGGTGAAGGTACAGCCGAGGCGCACGCGGGCGCCGCTGGCGACGGTGGCGTCGGCCAGGATCTTGGCCAGCACCGGGCGCATGATGGCGCCGCCGCCGGGGACGTCGTCGCCGGCCAGGCGCGGCGTCGGCAGCGTCGCCAGTTTGTGGCCGTTTGGCAGGAACAGGTCGGCGCCGTCGGCGGCCGAGCCCTGCGCCAGGAACTGCTCCAGGATGCCCAGCGTTTTGAAGGCGCGCAGCGTGGCGCCGCCCAGGCTGATGCCGGCGCCATAGGAGCGCCAGCCGGGATCGATCTCGGCCACCTCCACGTCCAGCCCTTGCTTGCGTAGCTGGATGGCGGCCGCCATGCCGGAAAAGCCGCCGCCGATGATCAGAATGGTTTTTGCTGGGGATGTCATGTGGGTCTCCTTGTTGTGTTTGGTTTAGTGTTGCTGTGTTTCTATGGTTGATTAAATGTATCACTGTCCAGCCAGACGTCGCCCTCGGCGTCAACGCTGACGCCGACCGGCGTCAGCGACTGTCCCAGGCAGGGACCGCGGATGCAGGCGCCGCCGTCGATCTCGAACCAGGCGCCGTGGGCGGCGCAGACGATGTGGCTGCGCTCGGCGTTCAGGTAGGCGTGGCGGCGCCACGCCATCGGCGTGTCGCCGTAGTGCGGGCACAGGTCGCGGTAGGCGTGCAGCCGCGCGCCCTGGCGCACCAGCAGCACGCTGTCCTGGCCGTGGCCGAGCGGATCGAAGCCGCGCGCCTCGCCGTCGGCCAGCTCGTCGAGGCGGCAGAGCCGCAGTCTTGGCGCGTGCATGGCGTCCCGCTCAGGCGGCCGGTGGCGGCGGACCGGCCGGCGCCCACTTGTCGCGCGACTGGAACAGGAACAGCTGCGAGGCGTCCGCGCTCATCGGCACGCTGCGCGGCTGCCAGCTGGCGTCGTGCAGGTCCATGTCGGCGTCATACTCGACGTGGCAGCCCAGCGGGCTGTTGAAATACCAGAACCAGTTGGAGCCGAACTTGTGGCGGCCCGGTCCCCAGAACGACTGGTAACCCTGGTTGACGAAGCGCGTGCCGGCCTGCATCAGATCGGTCGGGCCGCCCATGTGGAAGGTGAAATGCTCGACGCCCTGCATGAACGGCGGGGTCTGGATCAGGAACAGCGTGTGGTGGTCCAGCGTGCCGGCCGGCTGCAGGAAGGGGCCGGCGCCGGTCAGGCGGTCGGTGCAGCGGAAGCCCAGGCGCTCGACGTAGAACGCCTCGGCGCGCACCGCGTCGGGCACGAAGTAGACCACATGCGACAGCGTGCGCGGCTGGATCACGCGGTGTTCGTCGGTGGCCACCACGTTGGGCGCGCGCTGGGCCGGCGCGCCGGGCGCGTTGATCGTTTCGGCCGGCAGCGCGATGGCGCGCCGGCGGCTGACCTGGAACCCCAGCGCGAAGCCCAGGTCGTCCTGGGTTTCGAGCGCGCCGTCGGCCAGGCGCCGTACCTCGCGGTCCTTGCCCAGTTCCGCCGCGATGGCTTCCAGCGTGGCGCTGTCGGCCACGCCGTAGACGGTCTTGCGCAGCATGCTGCCGGTCGGCAGCGGCGCCGGCAGCGCCGGGTCATCCTGGCGGGCCAGGATGATGGCGGTGCCGTCGAGCGCCTCGAAGCGGCCGCCGGCGGCGCTGACGTCCACCGGGGTCAGACCGTAGTCGGTCAGGTATTGGGCGCAGCCGGCGATGTCGTCGACGCCGAAGATCAGTGCATCGGGTCCGATAATATTCATGGGTGTATTCATGTGTGGTCCTGGTCGGTTCATACGGCGGTGCGCGCGCCCAGCGTCTCGGCGACCCAGTCGGCGATGTAGGCGCCGGCGTTGGCGGAGTTGTCAAAGCTGGCGTGCTGCACGCCGCCTTCGCGCTCGGTGAAGATCTTCAGTTCGCGTTTGGGGCTGTTGACCAGTTGCTCGTAGGTGCGCTGCGCCCAGTGCAGCGGAATCTGCGAGTCCTTGGCGCCATGGGTGACCAGGAACGGCACCTTGATGCGCTCCACCACGCCGTCCAGATGCACCTGTTCGGCGATGGCCATGAACGCGTCCATGTCCTTGGCTCCCCACACCCAGCGCACGTGTTCCCAGTAGTGCGGCACCGGGAAGCTGCCTTCCTTTTGCAGGCGTTTCTTCTGCACGTCGCGCCAGTCGTGGTTGGCGCCCCAGGCCACGCCGCAGGCGAAGCGCGGCTCGAAGGCCACCGCCCGCGGGCAGTAGTAGCCGCCCAGCGACACGCCCTCCAGGCCGATGCGTTGCGGGTCGACGTCGTCGCGCGTCTCCAGCCAATCGACCACTTTGCTGGCCCAGCGCTCGCTGTCGTAGACGGCGGTCAGGCCGTGCAGGCGCAGCGCCTCGCCGGTGCCCGGCTGGTCGATGATCAGCGAGGCGACGCCACGCTTGGCCAGCCAGCGCGGCAGGCTGACCGCGTACTTCATTTCCTTGGTCGAATCGAGGCCATTGACCTGCACCAGCATCGGCGCGCGCCCCGCCACACCCTCGGCCCGCACCAGCAGGCCGGAGATATGCGCGTCGCCGTAGGGAATCTCGACCCGTTCGCAGTTGTCGCCGGCCAGCCGGACGCCGCGGTTGAACACCTCGAGGAAGCGCTGGTACAGCGCCAGGCGGCCTTCGGCGCCGTGCGCCTGCAGCCGTTCGGCGGTCAGGTAGTAGGTGGCGGCGCGGACGTATTTGTCGCCGGCCGAGATCAGGCGGCCCCGCTGCTCGTCCTCGGCGGCCAGCTCGCACAGCTTGTCGGCCATGCGCACCCAGGTCGCGCGGAACGCCTGGGTGCCGGCGGCGTCGGGCTGTTTGGCGGCCTCCTGCAGTGGCGCGCACATTTCTTCGATCTCGCCGATCTTCGCGCCCATTTCAATGGCGAGGTTGACCGACAGATTCCAGACGTAGTTGGTGGGGAAATAGCGAAACATCGATGCTCCTTTGCTCAGTACGTTATTGCTGCGATTGTTGAGACTGTTGTGACTGTTGCGGTTTTAAAAGGAAATGCCCCAGCGCCGGCACCAGCACCAGCGCCCCCAGCATGTTCCAGATGAACATGAAGGCCAGCAGCAGGCCCATGTCGGCCTGGAACTTGATCGGGCTGGCGGTCCAGGTAATGACGCCGATGGCCAGCGTGAAGCCGGTCAGCATCACCACCTTGCCGGTGAACAGCAGCGCGTGGTAATAGGCGTCGGACAGGCTGGCGCCCTGGCGCAGCCGCGACAGGGTGATGCTCAGGATGTACAGTGCGTAGTCGACGCCGATGCCGACGCCCAGCGCGATCACCGGCAGCGTGGCGACCTTGACCCCCATGCCCAGCAGCACCATCAGCGCCTCGGCCATCACCGAGGTCAGCACCAGCGGCAGCACCGCCACCAGCACCGCGCGCCACGAACGGAAGGTCACGAAGCACAGCGCCAGTACGGCGGCGTACACCAGCAGCAGCATGCTGCGCCAGGCCGCGTGCACCACGCTGTTGGTGGCGGCCTCGATGCCGGCCGGGCCGGCGGCCAGCAGGAAGCGCACGTCCTGGCTGTTGTTGGCGGCGGCGAACGCTTCGACGTGGCCAGTGACGCGGGCCAGCGTGTCGGCCTTGTGGTCGCGCAGGTAGGTGTAGACCGTCAGCAGGTTGCAGCTGTCGTTGTACAGGCCGCGCGGGGCGCCGGCGGTGACGGTGTTGAGCATGTCCTGGTTGGGCAGGAACTCATACCATTTCGGGCTGCCTTCGTTGAGGCCGGCCAGCACGCGGCGGTTCAGCAGCGCCAGGCTGTTGGTGTTTTCCACGCCGTCGATCTGGCGCAACTGCCATTCCAGCGCATCGATCTTGTTGAGCGTGTCGTACTGGGCGCACTGGCCGTCCGGCGTCTTGACCATGATGGCCAGCACGTCGCTGGAAGCACCGTAGGCGGCGTTCATGGCGGCCACGTCGCGGTTGTAGCGGCTGTCGGCGCGCAGTTCCGGCGCGCCGGGATCGAGGTCGCCGATCTTCAGCCGCGTGCTCAACGCATACGCGCCGACGCCCAGCAGCAGCGCGACGGCGATGGCGCCGGCGGCCCAGCGGCGCGTGGTGAAGCGGTCCAGCAACGCCCACAGCGCGTGGCGCCGCTGGCCCGAGGCGGCCGCCGTTTCGGCGCGCAGGCTACGGGTGGCGGCGGCGGCACTGACACCGGTGTAGCTGAGCATGATCGGCAGCAGGATCAGGTTGGTGAAGATCAGCATCGCCACGCCCAGCGAGGCGGCCACCGCCAGTTCGCGGATGACGGTGATGTCGACCGCCGACAGCACCGCGAAGCCGACCGCGTCGGCCAGCAGCGCGGTCAGCCCGGCCAGGAACAGGCGGCGGAAGGTGTAGCGCGCCGCCACCAGCTTGGGCATGCCGCGGCCGATGTCCTGCATGATGCCGTTCATCTTCTGCGCGCCGTGGCTCATGCCGATGGCGAACACCAGGAACGGCACCAGGATCGAGTATGGGTCGAGCGCATAGCCGAGCGCCGGCAGCAGCCCCAGTTGCCACAGCACCGCCACCAGCGAGGCCAGCACCACCAGCGCGGTGGAGCGCGCGCAGCGGGTGTACCAGTACACCATGACGGTGGCGATGGCCACGGCGATGGCGAAGAACAGCAGCACGGCGCGCACGCCGTCGATCAGGTCGCCGATCAGCTTGGCGAAACCGGTGATGTGTACCCGCACGCCCTGTTGTTCGTACTTGGCGCGCAGGGTTTCCAGGCGGCGTGCGAACTGGCCGTAGTCGAGCGCCTTGCCGTCGCCGTCACGCGCCAGCAGTGGCACGTAGATCACACTGGAGCGGGCGTCGGCCGACACCAGCTGGCCGATTTCGCCGGAGCGCGCCACGTTGGCCTGCAATTGCGCCAGGCTGGCGCCGCCGCCGTCGTAGCCGTCCGGGATCACCGGGCCGCCTTCGAGGCCGTCCTCGGTGACGCCGACCCAGCGCGTGCCGGGTGTCCACAGCGACTTCATCTGGTTGCGGGCGACGCCCGGCAGCAGGAACACCTCCTCGCTCATCTGGCGCAGCGTGTCCAGATAGGCGGCGTCGTAGATGTTGCCGCGCGGGTTGTCGACGGCGATGCGGACGGCGTTGCCCAGTCCGGTCAGCTCGGCCTGGTTGGCCAGGTAGTTGCGGATGTACGGGTGGTTGGCCGGGATGGTCTTCTCGAAGCTGGCGTTGATCTCCAGCCGGGTGGCTTGCCAGCCCAGCAGCACAGTGACCAGCGCGCAGGCCAGTACCACCAGCCAGCGGTGGTTGAACAGCAGGCGTTCGATCAGCGAACCAGAGGCCGGATCGAATGGCGTGGTGTGATCGGGCAGGTTCATGGCGCCGCTCCAGTGGCGGGCGCGGCCACGGATTTGAGGCCCTGCATGGTCAGCGCCAGCAGGCGGCCCTGGGAAAGGTCGAGCACGCCGTTCAGTGGCGGCAGCGGGGCGGCGGCCAGTGGCGCCAGCGCCTGGCCGCGCACGTCCAGCATCAGGCCGGCCTGATTGGCGAACAGCAGCGAGCCGTCGGCGCGCACGGTGGAGGCGGTGATCGACACCGGCATCGGGCTGGCCAGCTGGCGCCAGTCGCGGCCATCGGCCGATTGCCAGACATTGCCGCGCAGGCCGGCCAGCACCAGCGCGCCGCCGGCCGGCAGTTCGGCGGTGAAGAAGCTGCCCTGGTAGGGCACCGCCAGCCGCTGGAAGCGCTTGCCGCCGTCGGTGGACAGCAGCGCCAGGCCGCGTTCGCCGCCGATCAGCACCGTGTCGCCACGCTGGCGCACCGCGTTCAGGTGCAGGCCCTTGGGATTGTCCATGCGGCCGCTCCAGGCGCTCCAGCTGCGGCCGCCGTCGTCGCTGCCGAAGGCCAGGCCGTAGGCGCCGACCGCCAGCACGCGGCCGTTGCCCGCCAGGCAGACGTCCAGCAGCGGTTTGTCGGCGCCGTCGGCCACCAGGCGTTCGGCCTCGCGGATGGCGGCGGCGTCGCTGCCGGCCTTGGCCGCCGCCAGCGTCAGCGCGGCGGCGCGCACGCCGTCCAGCGTTTGCCGCCAGCTGGCGCCGCCGTCGGCGGTGACCAGCGCCACGCCGGCGTGGCCGACCGCGACGCCATGCAAAGCATCCTCAAAGCGCACCGCCGTCAGCGTCACGCTGACCGGTGCCGGCGCCTGGTGCCAGGTGGCGCCGTGGTCGTCGCTGAGCAGAATGACGCCGCGCTCGCCGACGGCGACGATGCGCGGCCCGGCCATGGCCGCGCCCAGCATCACCGACTGCGTCGGCTGGCGCGCCATCACGGCCGGCCGCAGCCGGGCCGCCGTGACCGCGTCCGCACTGGCGTCGCCAGCCGGCGCCGCCAGCGGCGCCGCGCCCAGCGCCACGGCGCTGAACCAGGCGCACTGCGACAAGAACGATTTGCCCGCCATCAGCGCGCCCCCTCGCCAGCCATCGCGTCCGGCGTGAAGATGCTGTCCTGATAGCGCGGCTTGAGCGGATACTGGGCCGGGCGCGAGGTGTACAGGTCGCCGGCGAAGGCGCTGCCGGAGATCAGGTCGGTGAAGCCGAACGCGCCGATCACGGTGCCCGGCAGGTCCGGTGCGACGAAGGTCTGCGACCACAGCGTTTTCCACAGCTGGCCGTTGGCGTCCCAGCGGTCGCCCAGCACGCAGCTCCACGTGTCCTCGTCGCAGTAGTAGCGGCTCTTCGGCGCCTGGTGGCGCTGGCCGGCGCGCAGCGTGGCTTCCACCACCCACACGCGATGGCGTTCCCAGCGCACGTGGTCGGGATTGAGGTAGGCTTTGCCCAGCACTTCGGCGTCGGTCTTCGGTTGCAGCAGCTTGTTGCCGTTGTACGGAATCAGCATTTCCTGTTTGCCCACCAGCTTCCAGTCGAAGCGGTCGGTGCGGCCGGTCCAGGTGTACAGCTCGTCGAAACTCATCACGCCGGCGGTGGCCGGCGTCGGCGTGTCGCAGCAGGGATTGGGCAGCTTGCGCACGCGGCGCTGGCCGGTCAGGTAGACCCAGGCCTGGTCCTTGCTCGGATCGAGGTTGGTGCGGCCGACGATGGCCTCGCCGGCGCGGATCGGCGGCCCGGAGTTAATCAGGCGCAGCAGCCAGAACTCGTTGCTCTTGGCGAACTGCTCCGGCGTACCCTCGGGGAAGTAGTAGGGACTTTGGGCGTCGGCGACGCCGCTGGTGGTCAGCACGGCCTTGCCGTCGGCGGTCAGCTGGTACTGGGTCAGCGGGATCTGCCACGACGTGCCGCGCCAGCGCAACTGATGGTTCCACATCACTTCCACGCCGCTCTTCGGAATCGGGAAGGGGATGCCGCCGTAGGCGCCGCTGACCACGTCGCCGGCGCCCAGCTTGGCGCGGGTGGCGTTCTTGAACGTGTTGTCGTAGACCCACTGCGGCGCGGCGGCGGTGCGGTGGGTCGGGTAGACGTCGAGCCGGTAGTCCGGGTATTTCTTCAGCATGGCCTTGGTGCCGTCGGTCAGCAGCGCCGCATACTGGTCGGCGTTCTTGCCGGTGACGACGAACAGCGGTTTCTCGTCCTTGAATGGATCGCCGCGCCGGCCGCCGGCTTTGTCGCCGGCGATGGCGGTGGTGTAGCCGCCGGTCCAGGCCGGGATGCTGCCGTCCTTGTTGCCGGCCTTCTCGGCGCCGAACGGGGTCAGCTCGGTTTTGAGTTTGGCCGCTTCTTCCGGCGTGGCGCCGCTGGCGGACAGGCTGGCCGCCAGCGCCGCCAGCGTGCCGATGGCCGTTAAGGCGTGTTTGAGGTGTGATTGCTGCATCAGTGTCTCCTTGGTTTTTATCAGAACGTGCGGCGCAGCGACAGCGACAGGTAGTCGCGGTCGGCCAGTGCGTTGCCGCTGGTGTAGACGGCGGCGCCGTTACTCAGCAGCGGGCGGTAATTGACGAACGGTTCGGCTTTGCCGAGGTAGCGGTTGTAGCTCAGCGAGAGTAGCCACACGCCTTGCCAGGTGCCGTCCAGGCCCAGCGTGGCGGTGCCGCTGTGCTTGGCGCCCCAGCCCAGGCCGGTGACCGAGGAGTAGCCGTCCAGCGCGTAGCGCAGGCCGACCGGCACGCTCAGGTCCAGCCCGGCCAGCGCCTGGCGGTAGGTCGGCGTGTAGATCACCTGCAGCGCGCTGGCGTCGCGCGTGCGCAAGCCGTCGAGCGTGTGGCCGGGATCGTCCTGCGACAGCACCCGGTTCCAGGCCAGCTCGCCGACCAGCGAGGATTCGCGCGCCAGCCAGTTCGGTCCCAGCGAGCTGATCCACGACAGGTTGACGTGGGCGGTGCGGCCGGTGGCGTACTGCGGCGCCGGCTGCACGTTGGGGTAGACCACATTCTGGTTGGTCAGCGGCATATTGTGGCGCAGCGAGGCCTCGACCGCGACGCTGGTGTTGCCGATCGCGTGGGTGGCGCTCACGCCCACCGTGGTGATGCCCTCGGGGAAGATGTAGTACCAGCTGCCCGGCGCCGCGCCGGTGACGTTGAGCTGTGAATAAAACTGGCCCGACTTGTCGTGGTAGCGCGCGGCATACAGGCCGAGGTCGGTCTCGTCCAGACGCCATTTGAGCTGGGCGCCGTACTGGCCGCTGTTCGATGGCTGGTGGTCGGCGCCGGGCAGCAGCACGCTGCCGTTGATGATTTCCGGCAGCGGCGAGCCGCCCCAGATATTGTTCGAGGTGTTGAAGTAGCTGCCGGCCGGCGCCATGCGGTCGGCCTCCCAGCGGAACTGGTAGTAGGCGCCCAGCGTCAGCTCCGGGCTCAGTTGCAGTTGGCCGGACACCTGCGGCACCGGCCGGATGATCTCCTTGAACTGGGCGTTGGGCGACGATTGCAGTTTCATCACGTCGGTCGGCCCTTGCGCGCGGGCGATGCCGTTGTCGCCGAAGAACAGGGTTTCGCCGTAGACCTGCGCGTGCTGGCCGAGCCGGGCGCTGAGTTTGTGGCCCGGGCTCAGTTCCCAGCCACCGAAGACGAAGGCGTCCAGCACTTCGGCCTTGCGTCCGGCCAGCTTGCGGGTGCTGTCGGGCAGGCGGTGGTAGGGCGTCTGGCCGTTCAGTGGGTCGCTGGCGTCGGTGGCGCCGTCATAGGCCTGGTCGTACCAGGCGGCGGCGCTGACGCGCAGGCCGAAATCGCGGCGATAGACGGCGTCGAATTCGCTCAGCAGGTCGATGCGCTTGGAGACCCAGCCCTGGTTGCGGAAATTGTCGTCGCCGGCGTTGAAGTTCAGCGCCTGCGGAAAGGCCGACGCCGGCACGCCCGGCACCAGCTGGCGGGTGGTATCGACCAGCAGCGGGTTGGCGTCGCGCAGCCGGTACATGGCGCTGGCCTTGAGAGTGTTGTCGAAACGCAGATTCCAGTCCGGGTTATCGACCGTGATTTCGGCGGCGCTGGCCGGCGCGGCCAGCGCGCCAGCCAGCGCGGCGGCCAGCACGCCGCGGCGCAGCGCTACACCGCCGGGGGAGGTGAGGCAGGTCTTCATAAATTGTCTCCATCGTTGTTTTTGTGTGGAGTCTGGAGTTTGCCGCCGCCGCGAGTATGTGTAAAATTGATTGCATGCATTCGACGTATCGATATTGTCGATACATATAAAAATCAGGAGACGCTGTGCGCTTTAACAAGCTCGATTTGAATTTGCTGGTGGCGCTGGACGCGTTGTTCCGGCTGCGCAGCGTCAGCCGCGCGGCTGAACAACTGCACATGAGCCAGTCGGCGCTGAGCAGTTCGCTGGCGCGTCTGCGCGACTACTTCAATGACGAGCTGCTGGTGCAGGTCGGCCGCCAGATGGAGCTGACGCCGCGCGCCGAAGTGTTGCAGGAGGCGGTGCGCGATGTGCTGGTGCGCGTCAACACCACCATCACCGCCATGCCGTACTTCGACGCCACCCAGTCGGACCGCGAGTTCCGCATCTTCGTGTCGGATTTCTCGATGGCGGTGCTGTTCCCGCACGTGTTGGCGCTGGCGCAGGAGGAAGGCGGCAAGGTGCGCTTTCACCTGCTGCCGCAGACGCGCCAGCCGCAACGCACGCTGGAGCAGGGCGACGCCGACCTGCTGGTGATTCCGCAGCATTACTGCTCCCCCGACCATCCGACCGACGCGCTGTTCGACGAAGCGTTCAGCTGCGTGGTGTGGAACCGCAGCGTCCACGCCCGGCGCGGCGAGATGACGCTGGAGCAATACCTGGCGGCCGGCCACGTGGTGATGCAGCCGCCCGGCATGGACCGCAGCTTCGAGCACATGTTCATGCAGGGGTCCGGCCTGACGCGCCGGGTCGAGGTGACGTCGTTCAGCTTCCTGGCGGCGCCCTATCTGGTGGTGGGCACGGAGCGGGTGGCCACGGTGCACCGGCGGCTGGCGCGGGAGGTCAGCCGCGGCTTGCCGCTGACGCTGCTGCCGATGCCCATGCCGATGCAGGCCCAGCGCATGGAGCAGGTGGTGCAGTGGCACAAATACCGCAGCCAGGACCCCGGCCTGATCTGGCTGCGCGATCTGCTGCAGCGCGCGGTGCTGCGCATGGACGAGGGCGGCGCTGGCCAGACGCCTGCTTGATTTTTCTTGTCAAAATCGCCTCACGCGCCGGGCCCCCGCCTCAGTGGGGTTGCTGGGGGTGCTGCTGGCCGACTGCAGCCACGGCGCGGCGTTCGTAGATCGTCGCTTCGGTGGCATACAGGAAGAAGGACTGGGCCGGTGCGTAGAACCGCGTGGCCGGATCGGCGTTGTAGGCCAGCAGCGCGTTTTCATAGGCGCGGAAGGCGCCTATCGTGTGGGCGTTATCGAAATACAGGCTGCCGACGCCCTCGTAGACAGGGACCTCGCTGCCGCCGAAATAGGCCAGCATGGGATTGAACTGGGGCAGCTGGCGGTGATGCACGCAGCGCCGCAGCGCGGCGGCGGCGGCCGGCGCGGTGGCCATGGCGTGGGCGTGGGCCCGTTCCCAGCGGGCGAAAAAAACCGCCAGATCGATGCCGGCATCGGCGCGCAGGTAGTGCAGCACCTTGGCGCCGCTGAAGATGGCCGGATGCGTCACCGGCTGTTCAACCTCGGTGGCCACCATGCTCAGCGCCACGCTGGTGTCGCTGAAGTTGGCGCCGTCCGGACCGACCTTGGTGCGTACATGTTCATGCGCGAAGGTGGTGCGCATGTCGTCGGCGTTGTCGAAGTACAGCTCCGTCACCGAATCGCGCGCGGCCACCATCGCGTGGGCCGCTTCGGCCGTGCTACCGAAGGCGGCGTCAAACACATGGTTTTGCGTATAGCGTCGCATCGCCAGCGGATTTTCGCTGGCGATGGCGCCGTGCACGTGCACGATGTAGGCGAGGTATTCGGCATGGGTCATGCCCGGGCGGCGGCAGATCGCCGCTAACATCTTGATCATGGCTGTCTCCTGAATCGGGTTGGAGCGACCGATGTTACATGGCGTCGTCCGCCGGGCGCCATGCACGCCGCCGCAAATCAGCTATGCCGGTAACGCATAACGTTCGGCCGGCGCGCGGGTTATCGCAAAACCGTCATAGCTGCTATCGCCACCGCGGCCTTCCATGGGGGGCGCCGGCCTCCTAAGATGCGTCGCAGGCAAACACACAACCGGAGGCAGTATGACCAAATATCGCAAACAGGACGCTCGTGCATGGGCGCGGGAACACCTGGTGGGATGCAGCGGCGTCACCATTCCCAGCTACAGCGCCGACCTGAAACGGCTCAACGAACGCGGCATCCGCCACGACATCGGCCTGGCCATCGAGTACGGCTACAGCCACACCTTGCTGTGCGCCGAGGTGGCCATCTCGCCGGAGGAAAACGCGCAGTTCACCGCCTGGGCGCGCGACACGGCGGGCAGCCGCATGGGCCTGTTCTTCCATGCGGCGTTCGGCACGCTGCGGGAGAACATCGAGGCCGTCAAGCTGGCGGAAAAGGCCGGCGCCGACATCGTGCTGCTGTCCTATCCGCCGCAATTCTGGCCGACCACGCTGCAGGAAATCTACGACTACACCAAGGCATTCTGCGACGCCACCGATCTGCCGGTGATGCTGTTTCCAATTCCGCTGTGGGGTTTCGAGCGGGTCCACCCGGCCGGCATGCCGGTCGATTTTGTGCGCAAGCTGCTGGACGACATTCCGAACATCGTGGCCATCAAGTCGGAGCAGGGCTTCCCGCTGGTGTCTGGCCTGTGCGAGATGTGGCACCACTTCCGCGATGAGGTGGTGATCAGCTGCCCGATCGAGGGCGACGCGATTCCGATGATGAGCCTGATGGACCTGCAATTTTCCGGTACCAGCAACACGCAGTGGATGGGCGACTACTATCCCAAGGCCTTCGCGCTGGCGCGCGGCGGCCAGTGGGAGGAGGCGATGCAGCTGTTCTGGCGCATGGCGCCGGCCCGCAACGCCAACGGCGCGGCGGCGCAGACCTATGCCGCCGGCACCGGGGTGCTGAACCGCAGCATGTGGAAGTATCAGGACTGGCTGGCCGGCTTCAACGGCGGGCCGTTGCGCGCGCCAGCGATGCGGGTGCCGGACCGGTTGATGAAGCTGCTGCGCCAGGGACTGGCGGCATCGGGCGTCGTCCCCACCGCCGACGCCGACAGCCAGTTCATCATCGGCCGCCACCCTGTCTGACATTTATCCGCGAGGTCTTCCCATGTCCCATCCCGAAGTCAGCAAGACCCCCAAAGGCTTGTACATCAACGGCGCCTGGCGCCAGGCCGCCGGCGCGGCGACGTTCGATGTGTTCGATCCGGCCGACGGCGCGCCGCTGGCCAGCGTGTCCAGCGCCAGCGTGGCCGACGCGCTGGACGCGGTGTCCGCCGCGCACGCCGCCGGTCCGGCCTGGGCCGCCACCGCGCCGCGCCAGCGCGGCGAAATCCTGCGCACCGCCTACACGCTGCTGATGCGGCGCCAGGAGGAATTCGCCCGCCTGATCGTGCTGGAAAGCGGCAAGGCGCTGGCCGAGGCGCGCGGCGAGGTCGCCTACGCGGCCGAGTTCCTGCGCTGGTACGCGGAGGAGGCGGTGCGCATCTGCGGCGAGGTGTCGACCGCGCCGGGCGGCGCCAACCGCATCATGGTGCTGCGCCAGCCGATCGGCGTGGCGGTGTTGGTCACGCCGTGGAATTTTCCGGCGGCGATGGCCACCCGCAAGATCGGCCCGGCGCTGGCGGCCGGCTGCACGGTGGTGCTCAAGCCGGCCTCCGAGACGCCATTGACGGCGCTGCTGTTGGCCGAGCTGTTCGCGCAAGCCGGCGTGCCGGCCGGCGTCATCAACGTGGTGCCGTCGCGGCAGTCCGGCGAGATCGTCCACGCCATGCTGCACGATGCGCGCGTGCGCAAGCTGTCCTTCACCGGTTCGACCGAGATCGGCCGCGTGCTGCTGGCGCAGGCGGCCGACAAGGTCGTCAAGTGTTCGATGGAACTGGGCGGCAACGCGCCGTTCATCGTGCTGGACGACGCCGACCTGGAGCTGGCGGTGGCGTCGGCCATGGTGGCCAAGCTGCGCAACGGCGGCGAGTCGTGCACGGCGGCCAACCGCTTCTACGTGGCGCGCCCGGTGGCGGCGGAATTCTCGCGCCGCTTGGCGGCGGCGATGGCCGCGCTGACGCTGGGGCCGGGGCTGGACCCCGCCGTGCAGCTTGGCCCGCTGGTCAACCGCGGCACGCTGGACAAGGTGGCGCGGCTGGTCGATGAGGCGGTGGCCCAGGGCGCGACGGTGCTGACCGGCGGGCGCGCCAGGCCGGGACCGGGCTTCTTCTACGAACCGACGCTGCTCGCCGATGTGCGTCCGGACGCGCGCATCCTGCGGCAGGAGATTTTCGGCCCGGTGGCGCCGGTGTGCGTGTTCGACACGGTGGAGGAGGCCATCGCCCTGGCCAACGACACCGAGTTCGGGCTGGTGGCGTTCGTGCATTCGCGCGACCTGGCGCGGGCGCTGGCGGTGGCCGAGCGTATCGAGGCCGGCATGGTCGGCATCAATCGCGGCGTGGTGTCCGATCCGGCGGCGCCGTTCGGCGGCTGGAAACAAAGCGGCGTGGGACGCGAGGGTGGACATGATGGCTTGCTGGCGTACCTCGAATCGAAGTATATTTGCGTCTCCTGGTGATCCCTCTCCCTTCCATGCTGCCGATACTCGATCCACGCTGGCATTTGTTCGCGACGGTTGCCCAACTGGGCAGCCTGACCCGCGCGGCGGACGCGCTCAACCTGCCGCAATCGGTCATCAGCCGCCAGATCGGCCAACTGGAGACGCAGTGCGGCGCCAGGCTGTTTCGACGCACCGGGCGCGGCGTCGTGCTGACCGACTTCGGCCAGACGGTGCAGCAGCGCATCCTGCCCATGATCGTGGCGGCCGACCAGCTGGCCGACGCCATCCTCACCACCAACGGCATTCCCATCGGCGAGGTGCATGTCGGGTTGCTGCCGTCGTCCATTCCGTCGTTCGCCGGACAGTTGTTCCGCGCCGCGCGCGCGCTTCCCCAAGGTGCGCCTGCATCTGGTGGAAGGCTCCAGCGCCCAGCTGGAGGAGTGGCTGGCGGCCGGGCGGCTCGATCTGGCCCTGCTGCTGCGTGAGGGCGAGCAGCCCGAGCCCGGCGCGGTGTGCCTGCGCGGCATGGCGCTCGATCTGATCGGACCGGCGGGCGACGCCGCGCTGGCGGCCGGCAGCATCAGCTTCGAGGCGATGTGCGACCTGCCGCTGATACTGCCGGCCGCACCGCATGTGCTGCGCAAGCGGCTCGACGCGCTGGCGCGCGCGCGCGGCCTGCAGCTGACGGTGGCGATGGAGGCCGACACCATCGCGCTGCAGAAGGAGCTGGCGATCGCCGGCGCCGGCTATGCGCTGGTGGCGTCGCTGGCGCAGACGGCGGCGGTGGCCGCCGACGCCAGGCTGGGCGCGGCGCGCATCGTCCAGCCGGAACTGCTGCGCACCATCGTGCTGGGCACCACCCAGCACCGGCCGCACACGCTGGCCACGCGCAGCGTCGCGCAACTGATCGCCGCGCTGTTTGCCGCCTGAGCGCGCGTCGTTATCCGCATACGCCAAAGCTGCTATCGCGCCACCGCGCTTCCCCGGCGCGGCGCCTGAGATTAAGGTAGACCCATCACACAACGATAGGAGTCTGCCATGTCCACCCTGTTCTTAACCGACCGCGATGTCAGCGCACTGCATGACTGGCACGACGCCATCGAAGCGCTGCGCGCCGCCTATGCGGTGCCGATGTCGCCGCAGATGGTGCCGCCGCGGTCGATGGCGCGCGGCGACGGTGTCTGGTTGCGCGCACTGAGCGCGGTGTCGCCCAACGGCGGCCATATGGGCAGCAAGCAGATCGCCGCCTCGCCGCGCGCCGGCCGCGCCAGCTACCTGGTGTCGTTGTTCGATCTTCAGACCATGGCGCTGGCGGCGCTCATCGACGGCAACCAGATCACGGCCATCCGCACCGCCGCGACGGCGGCGCTGGCGGTGGACGCGCTGGCGCCCGCGCGCCCGCTGCGGGTGGCGGTGCTCGGCGCCGGCTTCGAGGCGCGCTCGCAATTGCAGGCGCTGGCGGCCGCGCGCGCGATCGCATCGGTGGCCGTGTACAGTCCCACGCCGGCCAGTCGTCAGCGTTATGCCGACGACTTCACGGCCTCGCTGGGGATCGCGGTGCGGGCCGCCAGCACGGCGCCGATGGCGCTGGAGGGCGCCGATGTGGTGATCTGCGCGGCGCGCTCGCGCGACGAGTCGCCGGTGCTGCTGGGCGAGTGGCTGGCGCCGGGCATGACGGTGGTGTCGATCGGTTCGACGCTGCCGGAGCAGCGCGAGGTCGATGTCGACGTGATACGGCGCGCCGCGCTGATCGTGGCCGACATGGTGGAGGAGGTTGCCCACGATACCGGCGACCTGCTGGCGGCCGCGCGCGCCGGCATCGACTTCGGCCACAAGCTGCACGCGCTGAGCGACTTGATCGGCCAGCGTGTTCCGGGGCGCGCCTCGGCGGACGATATTGTGCTGTACAAATCGGTCGGTTCGGCGCTGCAGGACGTGGTGACGGCGGAGATGCTGCTGCGCCGCGCGCGCAGCCTGGGTTTGGGCAGCGAGCTGCCGGTGACGATCGCCCCGGTGCGCAAGTGATATCGACCGTATAAATAGCAGCAATCGATATAAATCATTGTACGGGGCGCGCCCCACTGCATAGTATGCGCCACGGGCCTGCATGCCGCGGGCGCCTCCGCAAGAGAAAGGAATTGCCATGCCGCGCCGTTTTGTCGATCTGTCGATTTATCTGGAAAATGAAGTGCTGTCCGACCCGCCCATTTTGGCGCCGAAGATCGAGTACCAGACCCACCAGGATACGCTGGGTGAATTCATGCACCTGCTGCCCGGCACCAAGGCCGGCGACTTCCCGGACGGCGAGGCCGCCGCCGCCGAGTGGGTGCGCCTGACCACGCACAGCGGCACCCACCTGGACGCGCCGTATCACTTCCACTCGACCATGAACCGCAAGCTGGGCGAGGCGGAGCGCTCGATCACCATCGATGAAGTGCCGCTGGAGTGGTGCTTCCAGCCGGGCGTCAAGCTGGATTTCCGCCATCTGCCGGACGGCCATGTGGTCAGCGCCGCCGAGGTGGCGGCGGAACTGCAGCGCATCGGCCATACGCTGCAACCGCTGGAAATCGTCGTCATCAACACCCGCGCGGGCGCACGCTACGGCCAATCGGACTACGTCAACTGCGGTTGCGGCATGGGTTACGAGGCCACCATGTACCTGCTGGAACGCGGTGTGCGCCTGACCGGCACCGACGCCTGGAGCTGGGATGCGCCGTTCAGCTACACGGCCAGGAAGATCCAGGAAACCGGCGACGTCAGCCTGATCTGGGAAGGCCACAAGGCCGGCCGCGACATCGGTTACTGTCACCTGGAGAAGATGCACAATCTTGAGACGCTGCCGCCGACCGGCTTCACCATCAGCTGCTTCCCGCACAAGATACGCGGCGCCTCCGCCGGCTGGACGCGGGCGGTGGCGATCTTCGAGGAGTAGCCCGCGGCGGTTATTGGCCGCCTTACTTGCCCGGGTCTTTCTGATGGTCGAACTGGTCGAACTCAATGTTGTAGACCTCATTGCCGACCTTTTCGACCTTGCGCACATACACCGTCTGCACGATGTCGCGCGTTTGCGGATCGATGGCGATCGGGCCGCGCGGGCTGGTCAGCTTGATGTTCTTCAGCACCTCCATCGCTTTCGGGCCATCGATATTGCCGTTCAACTTGCGTGCCACCTCGTAGATCGCGGCCATGCCGTCATACGCGGCCACCGCCATGAAGTTGGGCCGGCCGCCGTCCGGATTGGCGCTGGCGAAGCTTTTCAGGAACGCCGCGTTCTCGGGCGACTTGTGCGCGGCCGAGTAGTGGAAGGTGGTGATCACGCCCAGCGTGGCGTCGCCCATCGCCGGCAGCACGTGATCGTCGGTCAGGTCGCCGGTGGCGATGACCTTGATGCCGGCGGCGGCCAGCCCGCGCTCGCGGTAGCCCTTCATGAAGGCGATGCTTTGCTCGCCGGCCGGCACGAAGATGAATACCGCGTCCGGCTTGGCGTCCTTGATGCGCTGGATATAGGGCGCGAATTCCGGATTGCGCAGCGGCACCCGGATCGCTTCCGTCACCGTGCCGCCGCCCTTGATCAGTTCCGCCTTGAAGGCGGCTTCGGCGTCGATGCCGGGGCCGTAGTCGGCCACCAGCGTCACCACTTTTTTGATGTTGTTTTTGGCCGCCCAGGTGGCCATGGGCGCGGAGACCTGCGGCAGCGTCATCGAGAAGCGGGCGATGTAGCTGGACTTGGTGGTGATGGCGGAGGTGGCGGCGTTCATGATGATCATCGGCTTTTTCGCCTGCTCGGCGATCGGCGCCACGGCCAGCGCTTCCGGCGTCAGGCCAAAGCCGGCCAGAAAGTCCACCTGGTCGCGCACCACCAGTTCTTGCGCCAGCCGCTTGGCGATTTCCGGCGCCGGGCCGGTGGTGTCCTTGATGATGATCTCAACTTTTTTGCCGGCCACGGTGGTGCCATTCTGTGCCATCCAGGCCTTGATGCCGCCCTCCATCTGCTTGCCGTAATCGGCGAAGGGACCGGAGAAGGCGGCGATCACGCCGACCTTGATGGTGTCGCCGGCGTGGGCCGGCGCCGGCGCCAGGCCGGTGGCGATGATGGTCGCGAGTGTCGCGAGTGTCGCAATTGGTACAAATTTTTTCAGCAGCATGCTGGTCTCCTGTGGCGTTCTGTTTTCTCTATGAAGTCGGGCCATCGCGGTGGCGTCGCTGGCAATTCGGCGCCGGGTGTGCCGCGTTGCGTCGCGTCGTCCCGCTTGACAGCGCGGCGCGCCATTCATACTATCGGATATGTGTGCGATTAACAACCGATTGTTCGATAATCGCACACGTACAACAACACAACAGGAGACACAAACAATGAAGAACGCAATCCGCTGCGCGCTCGCGCTGCTGGCCGCCGCCGGCGCCTCCAACGCTGTCGCGCAAAGCAATGTCACCGTCTACGGCCTGCTGGACACCGGCCTGGTGTACACCAACAACGTCAACGCCGCCGGCGACAGCGCCACCAAGATGCCGTCGCTGACCGGCTCCTTCCCGTCGCGCATCGGCTTCCGTGGCGTCGAGGACCTGGGCGGTGGCTTGCAGGCCCTGTTCACGCTGGAAGCCGGGCTGGCGCTCGATACCGGCACCATGGGGCAGGGTAACCGCCTGTTCGGGCGTCAGGCATCGATTGGCCTGAAGGGTGACTTCGGCACCGTGACGCTGGGCCGCCAGATCAACATGACCTACATCGCCACCATGAAGGCCGATGTGATGGGCCCCAACCTGTTCGCCATCGGCAGCATCGATCCGTACCTGCCGAACGCGCGCAGCGACAACGCCATCGGCTACCTGGGTAACTTCAACAACTTCGTGGTGGGCGCGACCTACAGCACCGGCCGCGATGCGTCGGCGGCCGGCGGCCCGGCCGCCACCGGTTGCCCTGGCGAGGTGCCGGGCAACTCCAAGGCCTGCCGCCAGATCACCGGCATGCTGTCGTATGAAACGCCGCAGTTCGGCCTGACCACCTCCTACGACATCCTGTACGGGAACACCGGCGCCGCCGCCGGCCTGACCAGCAGCGACAACAGCGACAAGCGCGTCACCGCCAGCGGCTACGCCAAAGTGGGCGAGGCCAAGATCGGCGCCGGCGTGATCGACCGCACCACGCGCGCGGCCACCGGCCTGACCGAATCGGACCTGTACTTCCTTGGGGTGAGCTATCCGGTCACGCCGTTCACCACGCTGGACGCGCAGGTGGCGCGGCGCGACACCAAGAACAGCCCGAACGACGTCAACATGATCGTCGCCCGGCTGACCTACTACTTCTCCAAGCGCACCGCCGTGTATGGCGGCATCGGTCGCATGAAGAATTCTGGCGCCTCGGCGGTGGCGCTGGACGCCGGTGGCACGGTGGGTGCCGGCATGACGCAGAGCGGCGTGATGGCCGGCCTGCGCCACAGCTTCTAAGGCAGCAGAATCGAGAGTTCCTGGGCGCCGCGCAGCAGCACCGGCAGGAACTCTTTCTCCAGTTGTTCGACGCTGACGCGCGACGCTTGCGCGCCGACGTTGAGCGCCGCCAGCACGATGCCCGAGGCGCCGCGCACCGGCACCGCGATCGAGCGCAGGCCCAGCTCCAGTTCCTGGTCGTTGATGGCGTAGCCGGCCTGGCGCACGCCGGCCAGCACGTCGCGCAGGCGTTTGGGCTGCACCACCGTGTGTTCCGTCATCGGCCGCAGCCGGGCGCTTTCCAGATACTGGTCCAATTGTTCCGGCGGCAGGTGCGCCAGCATCACGCGGCCCAGCGAGGTGCAGTAGGCCGGCAGCCGGCTACCGGTGTTGAGCGCCACCGACATCACGCGCGAGGTGGCGGCACGCGCCACGTACAGCACCTCGCCGTCGTCCAGCACCGCCAGCGAGCTCGATTCGTTGAGCGTGCGGCTGATGTTGTTGAGGTAGGGCTGGGCCGACACCGTCAGCGGCGTCGACGACAGGTAGGAATAGCCCAGCGTCAGCACCTTGGGGCGCAGCGAGAAATTGTTCAGCTCGGCGTCGACGTAACCCAGCTCGCGCAGCGTG
Organism: Duganella lactea; assembly: GCF_009857505.1. Lineage (GTDB taxonomy): Bacteria > Pseudomonadota > Gammaproteobacteria > Burkholderiales > Burkholderiaceae_D > Rugamonas > Rugamonas lactea. The sequence continues at coordinate 53,276 of NZ_WWCP01000006.1, read as the reverse complement.
TGCAGGCAGCGGCGCACGGCGGCGCGCGGAATGCCGGTCTTCTGGCTGATGTTGGCGATGGTCTGCGGCTTGCGCGAATCGCTGAAGGCGCGCACCACCGCCAGCCCGCGCGCCAGCGAGGTCATGAAACTGGGATCGGTCAGCGCGTCGATCTGCTCGGAGATCGTCGGTTCTTGCTCTGCCGTCGCGGGGGCGGCCTTGGTGGGAGAGGGAGGTGTCTTCGGCATGGCGTGATTTTAATCCAGGGACTCGCTTCGATAGGTGTTTTTTTGTTGACCATCGCGCTTCGGCGTTGGTACACTGGGTGTGCGATAATCAATCATTAGTTCGATTATCGCACAACTAATTTCAGGGCAGGCATATGATTGATAAAACTTTTGCATCACTGGAGCGGGCCGTGGCGGACATCGCCGACGGTGCGACGGTCATGATCGGCGGCTTCGGCAACGCCGGCATGCCGTCGGCGCTGATCGACGCGCTGATCGCGCAGGGCGCGCGCGAGCTCACCATCGTCAACAACAATGCCGGCAACGGCGACACCGGGCTGGCGGCGCTGCTGAAGGCCAAGCGGGTGCGCAAGATCATCTGCTCGTTCCCGCGCCAGACCGACTCCCATCACTTCGACGCGCTATACCGTGCCGGCGAAATCGAACTGGAACTGACGCCGCAGGGCAACCTGGCCGAGCGCATCCGCGCCGCCGGCGCCGGCATCGGCGGCTTTTTCACGCCCACCGGCTACGGCACCCTGCTGGCCGAGGGCAAGGAGACGCGCCTGATCAATGGCCGGCACTACGTGCTGGAGGCGCCGATTCATGCCGACTTCGCGCTGATCAAGGCGCTGCGCGGCGACCGCTGGGGCAACCTGGTGTATCGTAAAACGGCGCGCAATTTCGGCCCCATCATGGCGATGGCGGCCAAGACCACCATCGCCCAGGTGCAGCAGGTGGTGGGGCTGGGCGAACTCGATCCGGAGGTGATCGTCACGCCCGGCATCTTTGTCCAGCGCGTGGTACAGGAGGACGCACGATGAACAAATTCACCCGCGACCAGATGGCCGCCCGCGTGGCCAGCGACATTCCGGAAGGCGCTTACGTCAACCTCGGCATCGGCCTGCCGACCAAGGTGGCCGACCATCTGCCGGCCGAGCGCGAAGTGTTCCTGCACAGCGAGAACGGTCTGCTGGGCATGGGCCCGGCGCCAGCGCCTGGCGACGAGGACGAAGACCTGATCAACGCCGGCAAGCAGCCGGTGACGCTGCTGACCGGCGGCGCCTATTTCCACCACGGCGACTCGTTCGCCATGATGCGCGGCGGCCATCTGGATGTCTGCGTGCTGGGCGCCTTCCAGGTGGCCGCCAACGGTGACCTGGCCAACTGGCACACCGGCGCGCCGGATGCGATTCCGGCGGTTGGCGGCGCCATGGACCTGGCGATCGGCGCCAAGCAGGTATTCGTCATGATGGAACACCAGACCAAGAACGGCGACAGCAAGATCGTCGGCCAGTGCACCTATCCGCTGACCGGCGTGGCGTGCGTCAACCGCATCTACACCGACCTGGCCGTGCTGGACGTGACGCCGGCCGGCCTGTCGGTGCGCGAGATGGCGCCGGGGCTGAGCTTTGAAGAACTGCAGGCAGTCACCGGCGCGCCATTGCTGCCGCCGGCTAAAGGAGAGTAAGGTATGAATGAGGCATATATCTGCGACGCGGTGCGCACCCCGATCGGCCGCTACGGCGGCGCATTGAAGGACGTGCGCGCCGACGACCTGGGGGCGATTCCGCTGCGCGCGCTGATCGAGCGCAATCCGGGCGTGCAATGGGCCGAGGTGGACGACGTCATCTACGGCTGCGCCAACCAGGCCGGCGAGGATAACCGCAATGTGGCGCGCATGTCGCTGCTGCTGGCCGGCCTGCCGCAAGCGGTGCCCGGTTCCACCGTCAACCGCCTGTGCGGCTCCGGCATGGACGCCATCGGCACGGCGGCGCGCGCGATTCAGGCCGGCGACGCCTGCCTGATGATCGCCGGCGGCGTCGAGTCGATGACGCGCGCGCCGTTCGTCATGGGCAAGCCCGACGCGGCCTTCGCGCGCAACGCCGCGCTGCAGGACACCACCATGGGCTGGCGCTTCATCAACCAGGCGCTGAAGGCGGCCTACGGCGTCGACACCATGCCGGAGACGGCGGAAAACGTCGCCCAGGACTTTGGCGTCAGCCGCGCCGACCAGGATGCGTTTGCGCTGGAGAGCCAGCGCAGGGCCGCCATTGCCATCGACGAAGGCGTTTTTGAGCGCGAGATCGTGCCGGTGACGCTGCCGCAGAAAAAGGGCGAGCCGCTGGTGTTCAAGCACGACGAGCATCCACGCGCGACCACGCTGGAGGCGCTGGCCAAACTGAAAGGCGTGGTGCGCGCCGATGGCACGGTCACCGCCGGCAACGCCTCCGGCATCAACGACGGCGCCTGTGCCTTGCTGATCGCCAGCCATGAGGCGATCCAGCGTCACGGCCTGAAGCCGCTGGCGCGCATCGTCGGCATGGCGACGGCCGGTGTGGCGCCGCGCGTGATGGGCATCGGCCCGGTGCCTGCGGTGCAAAAGCTGCTGCGCCAGACCGGCCTGACGCTGGAACAGATGGACCTGATCGAGTTGAACGAAGCCTTCGCCGCGCAAGGCCTGGCGGTGTTGCGCCAATTGGGCTTGCCGGACAACGATCCGCGCGTCAATCCCAACGGCGGGGCGATCGCGTTGGGCCATCCATTGGGCATGAGCGGCGCGCGGCTGGTGACCACCGCCGCTTACCAGTTGCAGCGCAGCGGTGGACGGTATGCGCTGTGCACCATGTGCATCGGCGTCGGGCAGGGCATCGCCATGATCATCGAACGCGTATAAGCGACCGCTGACAACGAGCAGTAGAGGAGACAAACAATGACAAAGCAAAATAAAAACAGGAGGCAGCCATGCTAGCCAATTTCGCCGGCGTGCTGTTTGACGGTGTCGCCTATGGCAGCCTGCTATTCCTGATCAGTGTCGGCCTGTCGGTTACGATGGGCATGATGAACTTTATCAATCTCGCGCACGGCGCCTTCGCCATGCTGGGCGGGTATGTCAGCGCGCTGCTGCTGGCGCGCCTGGGCGTGCCATTCTTGGCGTCGCTGCCGCTGGCCTTTGTGGCCGCGGCGGTGGTGGGGCTGGTGCTGGAGCGGCTGCTGTACCGCCGCCTGTATCAGGCCAGCCATCTGGACCAGGTGCTGTTCTCGATCGGCCTGACCTTCATGGCGGTGGCCGGCGCGACCTACTTCTTCGGCCCGTCGCAGCAGCCGGTCACGCTGCCGGACTGGCTGCGCGGCCAGGTCTCGCTGTTCGGCCTTGATGTCGGCGCCTATCGGGTGTTTCTGATCGCGGTGGTGGTGCTGGTGACGGTGGCGCTGGGCCTGGTCATCGAGCGTACCCGCTTCGGCGCGCAGATCCGCGCGGCGGTGGACAACCAGACCGCCTCACGCGGCCTGGGCATCAATGTCAACCTGGTGTTCAGTCTGACCTTCGCGCTCGGCTCCGGCCTGGCCGGCTTGGGCGGCGCGCTCGGCATCGACGTGCTGGGGCTGGACCCGACCTTCCCGGTCAAGTACATGGTCTACTTCCTGCTGGTGGTGGCCGTCGGTGGCGCCGGCACCATCAAGGGACCGCTGGTGGCGGCCTTGCTGCTTGGCGTGTTCGACGTGGCGGGCAAATACTATGTCCCTGAAATCGGCGCCTTCGTCATCTACGCGATGATGGTGGTGCTGCTGATCCTGTTCCCGGCTGGCCTGATGCGGAGGCGCGCATGACTGCATTTACTGAAGTGGAAATCAAACCCTTGGCAACGGCCAGTATCACGCCGCGTCTGCCGAACGACCGCTGGTCGGCGCTGGAAATCGTCTTCTGGCTGCTGCCGGTGGCGGCCTACTTCGCCTTCCCCGGCTATCTGGTGCTGATCAGCCAGATCATGATCATCGGCCTGTTCGCGCTGTCGCTGGACCTGATCCTGGGCTACGCCGGCATCGTCTCGCTGGGGCACGCCGCCTTCTTCGGACTGGGCGCGTACACCGCCGGCCTGCTGTCGGTGCATGGCTGGGGTGAGCCGATCAGCGGCCTGCTGGTGGGCGCCGTGGTGGCCGGCCTGTTTGGCCTGTTGACCTCTTTCCTGGTGGTGCGCGGCCAGGATCTGACCCGGCTGATGGTCACGATGGGCATTTGCCTGATGCTGTATGAAGCGGCCAACAAGGCCTCGTTCCTGACCGGCGGCGTGGATGGCCTGTCGGGCATGATGGTCGGTAAGCTGTTCGGCGTGTTCGAGTTCGACCTGCAGGGCAAGGTCGCCTTCTGCTACAGCTTCGCCGTGCTGTTTATCGTGTTCCTGCTGTTGCGCCGCCTGGTCAAGTCGCCTTTCGGTTTAAGCCTGATCGGTATCCGCGAGGGCGGGCGCCGCATGCCGGCGCTGGGCGTCAATATCAATCGCCGGCTGGTGGCGGTGTTCACGCTGGCGGCGACCATCGCCGGCCTGGCGGGTGGCCTGCTGGCGCAGACCACGCAGTTCGTCGGTCTCGATGCGCTGGGCTTCCCGCGTTCGGCCGAGCTGCTGATCATGCTGGTGCTGGGTGGCACCGGGCGCCTGTACGGCGCGCTGATCGGCGCCGCCGTGTTCATGGTGGCGCAGGACTACATCGCCGGCCTCAATCCGGCGTACTGGCAGTTCTATATCGGGCTGCTGCTGGTGCTGATCGTGCTGTTCGCGCGCGGCGGCATTCTGGGCGGGCTGGAAAAACTAGCGCGTCGTTTTCAACGCAAGGAGCAGCCATGAATCAGGACATCACCCTGCGTACCGAAGGCCTGACCAAGCGCTGGGGGCAGTTCGTCGCCAACAGCGATGTCAGTCTGACGTTTGAACCGGGCGCGCGCCACGCGCTGATCGGCCCCAATGGCGCCGGCAAGACCACCTTCATCAACCTGCTGACGGGCGGCTTCATGCCGAGCAGCGGCAAGGTCTATCTGGGCGGCGAGGACATCACCGGCCTGCCGCAGCACCGCCGCGTGCAGCGCGGCATGACACGTACCTTCCAGCTCAACACCCTGTTCGCCGGCATGACGGTGCTGGAATCGGTGGCGCTGGCGATTTGCGAACGGCGCGGCCTGCAGTCGGTGTGGTACAAAACCGTGGCCAAGCACGCCGAGGTGATCGAGGAGGCGATGGCGCTGCTGGCCACGCTCAAGCTGACCGACCAGGCCAACAGCATCACCCGCAGCATGGCTTACGGCAAACAGCGGCTGGTGGAAATCGCGCTGGCGCTGGCGACCCGGCCGCGCATTCTGCTGCTGGACGAACCGGCGGCCGGCATTCCGCAGGCCGAGAGCAAGGAGTTGTTCGAGGTGCTGGCGCAGCTGCCGCGCGACGTGACGGTGCTGTTCATCGAGCACGATATGGGACTGGTGTTCCGCTTCGCCGACCGCATCACGGTCATGGTGGGCGGCAAAGTGCTGACCGAGGGCACGCCGGCGGAAATCGCCGCCGACCCGCGCGTCCGCGAAGTGTATCTGGGGGAGGCGGAACATGGCTGAATTGCTGGTGCTGGACAAGGTCACCGCCGGTTACGGCGAATCGATCGTGCTGGAGGACGTGTCGTTCACGTTGAATGAGGGCGACAGCCTGGCGCTGCTGGGCCGTAATGGCGTCGGCAAAACCAGCCTGCTGGTGACGCTGATGGGCCTGACCCGGCTGCATGGTGGCGGCATCCGCTGGAGCGGCGATGACATCGCGCGCATGCCGACGCACAAGCGCGCGCGCGCCGGTCTGGGATGGGTGCCGCAGGAGCGGCATATGTTCCCATCTCTGACGGTGGAGGAGCACCTGACGGTGGTGGCGCGGCCGGGCCGCTGGAATCTGCAGCAGGTCTACCAGTTGTTCCCGCGGCTGTTCGAGCGGCGCAACAATATGGGCAACCAGCTGTCCGGCGGTGAACAGCAGATGGTGGCCATCGCGCGCGCGCTGATGACCAATCCGCGCATCCTGCTGCTCGATGAGCCGATGGAGGGCCTGGCGCCGATCATCGTGCAGGAGTTGGTGCGCGTGATCCGCAAGCTGGTGCAGGAGGAGGGCATGTCGGTGATCGTGGTCGAGCAGCATGCGCGGCTGGCGTTGTCGCTGACGCAGCGGGCGATTGTGCTGGATCGCGGCCGCATCGTGCACGACTCCGACAGCGCCAGCCTGCTGGCCGATGGCGACAAGCTGGATAAGCTGGTGGCGGTGGCCTGACAGATGTCGTTCCGGCCTGCGCCGGAATGACTTAGCTACTCTCGCGCGCCGCCAGCGGCGCGCGGCTTTGTTCATTGTTTTCCTGTACCAGCTTGGTCAGCAGTTCCATGAACTGTAGTTGTTCCTGCCCGGTGAGCGGCGCCAGCAGGCGCCGGCGCAGCCGCTGCGCGCCGGGAATCAGGTCTTGCAGCAGCTGCTCGCCGGCCGGTGTGATGGTCAGCGCGCGCTGGCGGCGGTTGGTGGGAATCACGGTGCGCGTCAGCAGGCCTTTTTCCGCCAGCCGCGCGCACACCGTGGCGCCGGTCGAGGTGTCGATGCCGGTGACGGCCGACAGCGACACCTGGTCGATGCCGGGATGGCCGGCGAGGTTGCGCAGTATGGCGTATTGCACCGGCGTCAGCTCGTCGCCCATTTCGTCGTAGAAGATCGATACCGAAATTTGTTGTGCGCGGCGCAGCAAGTGGCCGGGATGTTCGTACAGGTTGATCAGTTGGCTTTCGGTGTGCGGCATGGGGTAACCCGGTAGATGAAAAGCTTGTTTACTTTCAGATTTTAGCGCCTATACTTTACAACATTCAGTGCACTGAATATAAAAATGAATAAGGAGACGTGATGTACCCGAAAAATACCTGGTATGTGGCCTGCACCCCTGACGAAATCGACGGCAAGCCGCTGGGCCGCCAGATCTGCGGCGAAAAAATCGTGTTTTATCGCGGGCCCGAAGGCAAGGTCGCGGCGGTGGAGGACTTCTGTCCGCATCGTGGCGCGCCGCTGTCGCTGGGCTTTGTGCGCGACGGTCAGCTGGTGTGCGGCTACCATGGGCTGGAGATGGGCTGCGACGGCAAGGTGATCAGCATGCCGGGCCAGCGCGTGCGCGGCTTTCCGTGCATTCGCAGCTTCCCGGTGGTTGAGCGCTATGGCTTCGTCTGGGTCTGGACCGGCGACCAGGAACTGGCCGATCCGGCGCTGATTCACCATCTGGAGTGGGCCGACAATCCGGAATGGGCTTACGGCGGCGGCCTGTATCACATTAACTGTGAGTACCGCCTGATGATCGACAACCTGATGGACCTGACGCACGAGACCTATGTGCACGCGTCGAGCATCGGCCAGAAGGAAATCGACGAGGCGCCGGTCAACACGCGGGTGGAGGGCGAGGAAGTCATCACCAGCCGCTTCATGGAAAACATCATGGCACCGCCGTTCTGGCGCGCCGCGCTGCGCGGTAACGGCCTGGCGGACGATGTGCCGGTCGACCGCTGGCAGATCTGCCGTTTCTCGCCGCCCAGCCATGTGATGATCGAAGTGGGCGTGGCGCACGCCGGCAGGGGCGGTTACGACGCGCCGCCGGAGTTCAAGGCATCCAGCATCGTGGTTGACTTCATCACGCCGGAAACGGCGACCTCACACTGGTACTTCTGGGGCATGGCGCGCAACTTCAAGCCGGAAGACAAGGCGCTCACCGACACCATCCGCGAAGGCCAGGGCAAGATCTTCGGCGAGGACCGCGAAATGCTGGAGCAGCAGCAGGCCAACATCTTGCGCCACCCCGAACGCAAGCTGCTGATGCTGAACATCGACGCCGGCGGCGTGCAGTCGCGCCGTCTGCTGGATCAGTGGATGGCGAAAGAGAGCGCGTCATGAGCACGGCCCTGTTGCAGGTGCGCGTGGCGCAGCGGTGCAATGAGGCGGAGGACATTTGCAGTTATGAGCTGGTGAGCGTGAACGGCGCCGAGCTGCCGCCGTTCACCGCCGGTGCGCATATCGACGTGCATGTGGGCGATGGCCTGGTGCGCCAGTATTCGCTGTGCAATCCGCCGCATGAACGTCACCGCTATCTGATCGGCGTGCTGCGCGACCCGGCGTCGCGCGGCGGCTCGCGGGCGATGCACGAGCAGGTGCAGACCGGCGCCACGCTGCAAATCAGCGCACCGAAAAATCACTTCCCGCTGGCCGAGGCGTCGCGCAGCCTGCTGCTGGCCGGCGGCATCGGCGTCACGCCGGTGCTGGCGATGGCGGAGGCCTTGTCGGCGCAGGGCGCGCCGTTCGAGATGCATTACTGTGCGCGTTCGCCGGAGCGCGCCGCCTTCCGCGATCGCATCGCGGCGTCGGCGTTCGCGCCGCAGGTGCACTTCCACTACGACAGCGGCGACGCCGCGCAAAAGCTGGACTTGCCCGCATTGCTGGCGGGGCTGGACCGGGGCACGCATATCTACCTGTGCGGGCCACAGGGATTCATCGATTACGTCAAGGGATGCGCCAAGGCGCACGACTGGCCGCAGGAGCAGGTACACCTGGAATACTTCGGCGCAGCTGTCGCGCCGGCCGCCGGTGGCGACCAGCCGTTCGAGGTCAAGCTGGCGTCGAGCGGCAAGGTGTACACCATTCCGGCCGACAGCACCGTGCTGCGTGTTCTGAACGACGCCGGCGTGTTCATTCCGGCGTCCTGCGAGCAGGGTGTGTGCGGCACCTGCCTGACGCGCGTGCTGGACGGCGTGCCCGATCATCGTGACCTTTATCTGGAGGAAGCCGAGCAGGCCGCCAACGACCAGTTCACCCCTTGCTGTTCCCGTTCCAAAACCGCCATGCTGACGCTGGACTTATAAAAAAGGAGACACCATGCCAGGAACTATGAATCAACAACGTCGCCAGTTGGTGCTGGGCGCCGCCGCGCTGTCGGCCGGCGTTCTGCCGGTCGTGGCGCGCGCCGCCGAGCCGTTGAAGGTCGGGCTGATCGTGCCGATGTCCGGCCCGTTCGCCTCAACCGGCCGCCAGATCGATGCCGCCGTCAAACTGTTCATCCAGCAGAACGGCGCCAGCGTGGCTGGCCGCCCGGTCGAGATTCTGCTGAAGGACGATGGCGGCGTGGCGCCGGACGTCACCAAGCGCCTGGCGCAGGAGCTGGTGGCGCGCGACAAGGTGCAGGTGCTGGCCGGCTTCGGCCTGACACCGCTGGCCTTCGCCGCCGCGCCGGTGGCGACCCAGGCCAAGGTGCCGATGATCGTCATGGCCGCCGCCACGTCGTCGATTCCGCAGCGCTCCCCGTACATCGTGCGCACCGGCTTTACGCTGGCGCAGGTGACGGCGCCGCTGGCGCAATGGGCCGGCAAGAGCAAGATCAAAAGCGTGGTCACGCTGGTGAGCGACTACGGGCCGGGGCTGGATGCGGAAAAAGTGTTCGTCAAGGGCTTTACCGAAGGTGGCGGCAAGGTGGTGGACACGTTGCGCGCGCCGCTCCGCAATCCGGACTATGCGCCGTTCCTGGCGCGCGTCAGGGATCTGAAACCGGATGCGCTGTTCGTGTTCGTGCCATCGGGCGAGGGCGCGGCGGTGCTGAAGCAGTTCACCGAGCGCGGCCTGGCCGCCGCCGGCGTGCGCCTGATCTGCACCGGCGACGTGCTGGATGATGATCTGATGGCCAGCATCGGCCCGGCGTCGGTGGGCGTGGTCAGCAGCCACCATTATTCGGCGGCGCATGCATCGGCCGAGAACAAGGCGTATGTGGAGGCGTTCAGCAAGGCCAATCCCGGCATGCGGCCGAACTTCCATTCGGTCGGCGCGTATGACGGCATGCACCTGCTGTACCACGCGCTGAAGCAGACCAACGGCGACAGCAACGGCGACAAGCTGCTGGCCGCGATGAAGGGCGTGGCCTGGACCAGCGTGCGCGGGCCGGTCAGCATCGATGCCGCCACCCGCGACATCGTGCAGACCGTCTACATCCGCAAGGCGGAAGCCAGCGCCGGCTCGTACTACAACATCGAGTTCGACCAGGTCGACAAGGTGCGCGACCCGGGCGTGTAATTCGCCTGTCCTTACAGGCCGGCGATGAAGGCGGTGACGGTTGCCGCAAACGCCGCCGGCTGTTCAATCGCCGACAGGTGAGAGGCCTCGGCCAGCACCGTCAGCGCGGCGCCGGGAATGGCCTGTTGCAGCGTTTGCGCCATGCTGACCGGCGTGCCCTGATCCATTTCTCCCGCCACCACCAGCACCGGCACGGCGATGGCGCCCAGCCGCGCCGTGGTGTCGACATTGCCCACCGCGTTGCAGCAACCGATGTAGCCTTCCTTGCCGGTGCTGACCAGGCGGCGGCGGAAGCGCGCCACCGTGGCCGCGTGCTCGCCGCGGAAGCCGTCGTGGAAGTAGCGGCCCATCACCGCGTCGGCGATCGCTTCAATGCCTTGCTCGCGCACGGTGGCGATGCGCTGGCGCCAGACCTCGCGCGTCGCTTCCGGATAGGCGGAGGTGGTGTTGGCCAGCACCAGCGCCCGCACCAGCGACGGGTGGCGCAGCGCCAGTTCCTGGCCGGCCATGCCGCCCATCGACAGGCCAACCCAGACCACCGGCCCGGTATCGAGTTCGCGCAGCAGCGCGGCGGCGTCGTCGGCCAGATCGGCCATGTCGTACAGTCCCGCCGGCGCGTCCGAGCTGCCATGGCCGCGATGGTCGTAGGTGATCACGCGGCAGTCTTGCGCCAGTTCGGTGGCCAGCGCGTCCCACATGGTCAGGTCGCAGCCTAGCGCGTGGCTTAGCACCACCGTGTGGCGCGGCGCCTTGCCGCTGCGCGGTTCGCGCACGGTGTAGTGCAGTGCCGTGCCGCTGCTGCTGCGGCCTTCGCGGCCGACGCCGGGATGGCAGGCACCGGCCGGCGTGGCCGCGTACAGTTCGTAACCGATCTGCGGGCCGACTTCGCGCAGGATGGCCAGCGCGTGGGTGAAGGCGGTGTTCGCGGCCGGTACGCCGGCGTAGATGGCCGACTGCATTAGCACTTCCTTCAACTCGTCCGGCGTCAGGCGGTTGGCGTCCTGGCCCAGCAGGGCGGCGCGCACGTGCAGGTCGAACTCTTCCCAGCGCCCGAGGGCGATCGTGGTCGACAGCACCATCGCGCGCCGGGTTTTCTGATCGAGGCCGGGACGTCCCCAGATCTCGTTCCACGCGAAGCGGGTGATCATGTTCTGGAACTCGGCGTTGAAGCTGTTGGCGTTGCCGAGCGACTTGTCAACCCAGGCGTCGCCGAGGATGGCGCGGCGCTGGTTCAGGCCACGCTCGAAATCGTGGTCGATGGGATCAAAACTCATGCGTTCGTCCTGTGATGGAATGGATAGGCGTTAAATGCGGCGTTCTGCTCGCGCAGGCCGGCCAGCTGCCGCGCGGCCAGGCGGCGCGCCGGCTCGGCGGCGGTGGCCGGGTCGAATAGCGCGGCCAGCGCGGGCAGGTCGATTTTTTCGTTCAGTTGCGGGTCCGCGCGCACGGCGTCGGCCAGTACGTCGGCCAGTTGGCGCCCGCTGGCGAGGGTGTCCGCGCTCATTTTTTCCAGCAACTGGTGCGCGGCCGGGCGGCCGATGGCGACGGCCAGCGCGGCCGATGCGGCTTCGGCGAACACCAGTCCTTGCAGCGCGTCGATATTGCGGCGCATGCGGTCCGGGTCCACCACCAGGCCGGCGAAGGCCTCGTTCAACGCCTGCAACGCGCCGTGGGCGCTGAGGAATAGCTGCGGCCATTCGGCCAATTCCGCCTGCCAGTTGCCGAGCCCACGTTCGTGCTGCTGTCCCATGCTGGCCAGCAGCGCGGCGGCGTGCTGCGGCGCGCGCGTGGCGGCGGCCAGCGCGATCATGGCCGATACCGGATTGCGCTTGTGCGGCATGGCGGAAGAACCGCCACGGCCATTGCCCGAAGGTTCGGCCAGTTCGGCGATTTCGCCTTGCGCCATCAGGCTGAGGTCCGTGGCGATCTTGCCCATGCTGCCGCTGAGGACCGCCACTTCAAGGCCCAGGCGCACCCATTCGTCGCGCTGGGTGTGCCAGGTGGCGTCGGCCAGTTTCAGTCCCAGGTCGGCCGCCACGCGCGCCGCCACGGCCGCGCCTTGCTCGCCCATCACCGACAGCGTGCCGACCGCGCCGCCCAGTTGCAGTTGCAGCGCGCGCGCCGCGCAGTCGCGCAGTCGCGCGCGGGCGCGCAGCAGCGGCGCCAGCCAGCCGGCCACTTTGAAACCGAAGCTGCTGACCTGCGCCGGCTGCATCAGCGTGCGCGCCAGCACCGGTGTGGCGCTGTGCCGCGCCGCCAGTTGCAGCAGGTGGCCGCACAGCTGGTGCAGGCCGTCGTCCAGCAGCCGCAGCGCGTCGCGCGTGGCCAGCACCATGGCGGTGTCGATCACGTCCTGGCTGGTGCTGCCCCAGTGCACGCGCGCCGCCGCCTCGGCGTCGTACAGCGCGACGGTGCGGGTCAGCTCGCGCACCAGTGGAATCGCCAGGCTGCCGGCGCGGCGGCCGGCGCCGACGATGGCGGGAATGTCATACAGCTGGGCCTTGCAGACGCCGGCGATGGCGCGCGCCGCCGCCGCCGGCAGCATGCCTTGCTCGGCCTGCGCCGCCGCCAGCGCCTGTTCGAAGCGCAGCATGCCTTGCACGATGGCCGCGTCGTCGAACACGGCGATCATGTCCTGCGTGGTGAGGAAACTGTCGAAGATCGATACGCTCAAGAGAACTCCGCTGGCAGGTCACACATAGTCGAAGAATGCGGTTTCCTTATCGGTCTGCATCCAGATATCCCAATGATAAACGCCGGCGGCGGTTTTGCGGGCGATCAGGGTAGGGCGCCGTTGTTCGGGCACCTGCGCCAGTATCGCAGATTGCGCCAGGCCGCTGTCGTCCTCCAGGAACACGGCGGTGAACTGGTGCTTGACCAGGCCGCGCGCAAACACGGTGATGAACGTTGCCGGTTCGCCGCTGGTGGGCGCCGCCGGTTGCGACAGGCGCAGGCTGAATTCTCCCTTTTCGCCGCTCGGCACGCGGCGGAAGCCAGGCAGCGCTTGCGCCGCTTCGGCGCTGGCCGCCGCTGGCTGCCAGGCTTCGATCTGGGCGTCGTTGATCGGCGTGCCGTCACCGTCGTAAATCGTGCCGCTGATGGTGATGGTGGGCGCGCTGGTTTGCAGGGTGCCGGCGGCGCTGGCGTCGGCCGCCCACTGCCATGCTTCGTGCGAGAACGGGCCGATGGTCTGCGAGGTGGTGATGTTGGTCATGTGATGGTTTCCTTCAGATGCCGAAAGGCGTGGCGTCGCGGCCGCGCAGCACGATGTCGAATTCATAGCCGAGCATCTTGTCGCTGTCGGTATGTTCCAGGCTATAGCGTGAGATCAGGCGCTGGCGCGCGGCCAGGTCCGGAATGCTCTGGAAGATCGGGTCGTAGTCGAACAGCGGATCGCTGGGGAAGTACATCTGCGTCACCAGCCGCTGCGCGTACACATTGCCGAACAATGAGAAGTGGATGTGCGCCGGACGCCAGGCCTTGTCGTGATTGCCCCACGGGTAGGGACCGGGCTTGATGGTGACGAAGCGGTAGCGGCCATCGTTATCGGTCATCATCTTGCCCAGGCCGTAGAAGTTGGGGTCGAGCGGGGCGTCGTGCTGGTCCTTCTTGTGCCAGTAGCGGCCGGCCGCGTTGCACTGCCAGACTTCCAGCAGCGAGTTGCGCACCGGCTGGCCGTCCTCATCGACCACGCGGCCAGTGACGACGATTTTCTCGCCCAGCGGCTGGCCGTTGCCGTGCGCCGTCAGGTCGGTGTCGTTCGGCAGCAGGATGCGCGGCGACGGCACCAGGTTGTCCCGCACCGGCTGCTCGGCGCGGATGCGCAGCAGCGGCTGTCGCGGGCCGCGCTTGACGGTGGATTTGTACGGTGGGTAGATCAGCTCCGGATACACACCGGGCTCGATGGCGTCAAATTTCAAGGCTGTCTCCTGTGGTTATGTATCGGCCATGGTAGGAAAAGCCCGGCGGCACGGCAATGGGGCGACTACGGGCGGCATGCGCTATTCGCACAAAATGTGCGATACTCGCACAAATCACCATTTTTCTGCATCGATGGACCCGACAGACGACACTCCCGCGCAGCGCGACATCGTGGCCGGCCTTGAAAAAGGCCTGCAGGTGATCGCCGCCTTTGACCAGGAGCGCAGCCGCCTGACCATCGCCGAGGTGGCCGAGCGCACCGGCCTGACACGCGCCGCCGCGCGCCGCTACCTGATCACGCTGACGCACCTGGGCTATATGCGCCACGAGAACAAGCAGTTCGCGCTGACGCCGATGGTGCTGCGGCTGGGGCAATCCTACCTGCATTCGGCGCGGCTGCCGCGCATCGTCCAGCCCTTGCTGTACCGGCTGGCCTATTCGGTCGGCGAGGCGGCATCGGCCGGCGTGCTGGATCACGACCAGCTGGTGTGCGTGGCGGCGGTCAGCGCCGGCCAGCTGGTGTCGGTGACGCTGCAACCGGGCACCCGCGTGCCGGCCTACTGCACCGCCAATGGCCGCGTGTTGCTGGCGCATCTGCCGCAGGCGCAGCTGGACGCCTTTCTGGCGCGCGCCGAGCCGGAACGCATCACCGAGCACACCATCGTCCACCGCGAGCGTCTGGCGATGGAGATCGCCCGCGCCCGCGCGCAGGGCTATGCGCTGGTCGATCAGGAGCTGGAGCTGGGCCTGCGCACCATCGCCGTGCCGCTGAAGAATTTCCGCGGCGAGGTGGTGGCGGCGATGAACATTAGCGTGCACGCCGGCCGCATGCCGCTGGAGCAGATGGTGGAGCGCTGCCTGCCGGCGCTGATCAAGATCCAGGTGGAGCTGAGCGCGCTGCTGTGAGGCGCCGCTCAGCCGGCGCGGAACTGCTTGGGCGTGCGGCCCATGCGCTTCTTGAACAGGCGGCTGAAGTAGGCCGGGTCCTGAAAGCCCAGTTCATACGCCACACTGGCGATGCTGGCCGGCAGATAGGTCAGCTTGCGGCAGGCTTCCAGCATCAGCCGGTCCTGGGTGATGTCGAACGCCGATTTGCCGGACAGCTTGAGGCATAGCCGGTTGAGGCGCGTCGGCGTCACCCGCAGCGTTTCGGCATATTGGCCGACCTGCCACTGTTCCTTGTAATGCCGTTCGACTTCGGCGCGGAAGCGGCTGAACAGCTCAAACTCGCTGCGGCCCGACTGGTCGGCGAAGCGCCGCTCGGCGTGCAGCCGCACCAGCAGCAGCAGGGCGCTGCGCGCCAGCCATTCCAGCATCAGCGTGTGGCCGTACTGTGGCCAGGCGGCTTCGGTCAGCAGGTTTTCCAACAGCGATTCGAGCCGGGCGCGCAGCTCCGGCACGCTTCCGAGGTCGATCGCCAGCGGCTCGACGAACAGCGACGAGTACAGGTCGCCGTGGTTTTCCGCCAGCGCGAACACCACGTTCTGGTCCACCGTCAGCACGTAGCCGTGCGCCTCGGCCGAGAAGTCGAAGCCGTGCACCACCGACGGATGGATGGTGATGACGGTGGGGGCGTCGCATTCCCACAGCGCGCCGTTGATGCTGGCGCGCACCTCGCCGCCCAGCAGAAAAAGTACCTGAAACAGGCCGCTGTGGGTGTGATTGTCGATGTGCCAATGGTGGACGCGGCTGCGCGTTTCAATCAGCTCGATGTGGACGAATTCCGCGTTTCCGCCTTTTTCTTGCTCGCCGTAAAGGGCAAACTGGGGAACGTCCGGCGATGCGGGGGCAAGCTTGCGGTTCATGGTGGCGGCGCCCGAGGGAAAAGTGATGACTGTCAAAATAGTACAAGTTTTATCCAGTTTCATCCATTTTTTTCGCGCCCGGCCGACGCTACGATGGTTGCACATTCCAACCAAAATAACGGAGACACCATGCGTACCCAGGTAGCCATCATCGGCGCCGGCCCAGCGGGCCTGCTGCTATCCCATCTTCTGCATCTGAATGGCATTGAATCGGTCGTGCTGGAATCGCGCAGCCGCGAGGATATCGAGGCGACCATCCGCGCCGGGGTGCTGGAGCAGGGCACCATGGACATTCTGAAAAACGCCGGCGTCGGCGCGCGCATGGAGGCCGAGGGCGCGCTGCACCACGGTTTCGATCTGGCCTTCGGCGGCCAGCGTCACCGTATCGACCTGACCGGATTGACCGGCAAGGCGATCACGGTCTACCCGCAGCATGAGGTGATCAAGGACCTGGTGGCGGCGCGTCTGGCGGCGCAGGGCCAGTTGCTGTTCGAGGTGACCGATGTGGCGCTGCACGATGTGGACACCACCACGCCGGCGGTCAGCTTTGTCCATCGCGGCGAGGCGGCGCGCATCGAGGCCGATTTTGTCATCGGCTGCGACGGTTATCACGGCGTGGCGCGGCCGGCGATGCCGCAACAGGGCCGCCAGGACTTCCAGCGCAATTATGGCTTCGGATGGTTCGGCGTCCTGGTCGAATCGGCGCCGTCGTCGGAAGAGTTGATCTATGCGCAGCATGAACGTGGCTTTGCGCTGATCAGTACCCGCACGCCTACTATCCAACGACTGTACTTCCAGTGCGATCCGGCCGATCACGTCGACAACTGGTCGGACGACCGCATCTGGGCCGAGTTGCACACCCGACTGGAGAACAACGATGGCTGGCGCGTCAACGAAGGCCGCATCTTCCAGAAGAACATCATCGGCATGCGCAGTTTTGTGTCGACGCCGATGCAGGCGGGCCGCCTGTTCCTGGCCGGCGACTCCGCTCACATTGTGCCGCCGACCGGCGCCAAGGGCATGAACCTGGCGGTGTCGGACGTGAACCTGCTGGCCCAGGGGCTGGAGCAGTTCTACCGCGAAGGCCGCGACGAGCGCCTGCAAGGCTACACGGCGGCGGCGCTGAAGCGCATCTGGCGCGCCGAGTACTTCTCGTGGTGGATGACCAGCATGCTGCACACCTTTGCCGACGCCACCCCGTTTGAACGCGAGGTGCGGCGCGCCGAGCTGGAATGCGTGGTCAGCTCGCGCGCGATGTCGACCGCGCTGGCGGAGAACTACGTCGGCGCATTCTGATCCTCCTCTGCCCACAACGAGGGCGTGCTAACATGGCGCTCTTTGTTGAACGGGTTGGTGAAATGGCGTCTGAAAAAACGACGAAGGTGATTCTGGCGGCGGCCATGGTGGCGGTGGTGCTCGGCGTGGCCGGCTATGTGCTGGTGTTCTGGCATAACTATCAGGGCTGCCAGCAGTTGGAGGCCGACGCGGCCCGCAACGGCAAGCCGATGTCCTGCGCCGATATCAAGGCCGCCGCCAAGGCGGCCAATAAACAATAAACAGTAAGCAGTAATCTGTTATGACGCCTGGCGGCCGCGATAGCTTTGCGGCGCCAGGTCTTCTTTTGGCGCCAGCGCTTGCAGGCGCTTGTACAGCACGCGCGTTTCCAGCAGGTTCCACACGCGCAGCATCGCTTCCAGCGTATCGAATGGCTTGGTCAGGAAGTCCTTGGCGCCGAGCGCCAGCGAACGACGCTTGGCTTCCGCCGTGGCGTCGGCGGTGATCACCAGCACCGGGCGGAAGTCATACGGGTCGCCGCGCCGCTTCAGGCGTTCCAGCACCGCGTATCCATCCAGATCGGGCATCATCAGATCGAGCACGATCAGGTCCGGGTCGAAGGCGGTGTAGAGATCGAGCGCGGTCTTGGCGTCGGTGGTGCCGACCACGTTGGTCAGGCCTTCGCCGATGAACAGGTCTTCCAGCAAGCGCAAATTGGCCGGCTGATCGTCGATGATCAGGATGCGCGAGGCCAGTACTTCATTTTCCATCATGTTGGTTTCTCCGTGGCGTCCAGCAGGGCGTAGAAGGCGGGCACGTTCAGCGGCTTGTCGAGCAGGGCCAGCGTCGTCGCCGATGCGGCCGCGCGCAGCTCGTCGTCCGCCAGCGCGGCGGTGGTCAGCAGCAGGTCGGGGCGGTTGGCGCGCAGCTGCGCCAGGCCGCTGGCGCGGTCCGCAGCGGTGTCCAGCCGCCAGTGCGGCCGGCGTCGGAGCAGCGTGGCGACCAGCACCCGCGTGGCGGCATCGTCGTCGATACACAGCAGGCGATGGGTGATGGTGCTGGTTTCAGGCGCGGCGTCGGCGGGCGCCGGCGGGCCGCTGTCCGGACCTGGCGCGCTGGCGCTGGCGTTGGTGTCGGCCATGGCCAGCGTCAGCGTGAAGCGACTGCCGCGCGGCGCCTTGGCGCTGTATCGCAGGTCGCCCTGCATGGCCTGGATCAGCGCCTTCGACACGGTCAGGCCCAGGCCCGCGCCTTCGGCCTTGCCGCGCTCCGCGCCCAGCCGGTCGAATGGCGTGAACAGGCGCGCCCGCATCTCGGGCGCGATGCCGGGACCATCGTCGTCGATGTGCAGGCTGACCACGTCGTCGGCCTGCACGACGGCGACGTCGGCGCCACCGCCGTATTTGATCGCGTTGGACAGCAGATTGAGCATCACTTGCAGCAGGCGCTGACGGTCGGCCATCACCGCCACCGTGTCGCCGATGACGGCGGCGCATAGCTGCACGTTGCGTTGCTGCGCCATCGGCGCCATCAGCGTCAGCGCCTCGGCCACCAGCGGCGCCAGCGCCACCGGCGCGCAGTTCAGCGTCAGCTTGCCGGCTTCGATGCGGCCGATGTCCAGCACTTCATCGATCAGCGACAGCAGATGCTGGCCGGCCTGGCGGATATGCTCGGCGTGTTCGCGCTCGCGCGGCGCGCGCAGGCCCGCCTCCAGCAATTGCGCGTAGCCGAGAATCGCGTTCAGCGGCGTGCGCAGCTCGTGGCTGGTGCGCGCCAGGAAGGCGGTCTTGGCCTGGCTGGCCGCCTGCGCGGCGGACGCGCGCCCGGCCAGCAACACCGAGGCCTGGTGCAGGCGTTCGGCCAGCTGGCCCAGTTCATCGGTGTTGGCCGGCGTGGGCTTGAGCGGCTGGTCGCTGGTCAGACGCTCGGCGTTTTCCACCGCCAGCCGCACCCGCCGCACCAGGCCGATGGTGAACGCCAGCGTCGCCAGCGTGCCGGCCAGGCCGGCCGCCACCACGGTGATCGTCATCCACAGGTTGCGGTTGGAGGCGCCTTGCAGCGCGGCGGTGCGCTGTGCCACCAGCTCAGCCTCGCGCGCGTTCATGACGGCGATTTCGGCGCGCAGCTGGTCGAGAATCTGCTTGCTGCTCAACAGGTGCTGCTGCAACTCGGCCGCGCTGGCGTTGCGCTGGCCGCGCATCACGTCCAGGCTGGCCAGCTTGGATTCCAGCAGCGGGCGGATGCGCCGCAGGCTGGCGCGCTGGTCGGCATCGCTGACTTTATCTTCGAGGCTGGCCAGCGTGGCCGGCAACTGCCGGGCGGCCACGCTGTATGGCGTCAGGAAGTCGTCGCGCCCGGTCAGCAGGTAGCCGCGCACGCCGGTCGCCGCCTCGGCGATCTGTGTGTGCAGGCGCTGGATGTCGGCCTGCGTCTGCATGGTGCGCAGCATTTCGGCGGTGGCGGCGGCGGTGTTGCGTTCCAGCGTGTAGCTGGTGAGGGCGGAGCCGAGCAGCAGCACCAGCGAGGCCGTCACGATCATCCCGACCTTGACGCCGAGCGACCAGTGGCGCGGATGCAGCGGGGCGCTCATGCACCGAGCCCGCAGTCGGCGGCGCGCACCGCCGCCTGCGTGCGGTCGCGCAGGTCCAGCTTGTGCAGAATGCGTTCGATATGTACTTTGACCGTGCCGGCGGCGATGCCCAGCTGTTCGCCGATGTCGGCATTGGTGCCGCCGCTGGGCAGCAGCGCGAACACTTGCAGCTCGCGCGGCGTCAGTGCCTTCAACAGGGCGGCGGCTTCCGGCGCCGGCGTGCGCGCCGGATTCTGGCCCGGCCCGGTCAGCAGCGCCGCCAGCAGCGTGCCCAGGGCCTGTAGCGTGGTCAGATCGTCGGCGTTCGGTTGCGGCGCGGCGTGGGCGCTGAGCAGGGCCAGGATGCCGCGCTGCCTGCCTTCGAGGCACAGCGGCACCAGCACCTCCAGCCCGACGCGTTGTTCGCGGCCGATGCGCAGCGGACTGACGATGTCTTGCCGCACCAGCGGCGCTTGCGGCCCCGGTTGCAGCGCCATCTGCATCGCCGCCGTGTAGGCGAGGCGCGCGCCGGCCGGCGGCACCGGCCCCTGGCTGGCGCACACTTGCAGCGCGTCGTCGTGCAGCAGCATCAGCACGCCGTCCTCTAGCGACAGAAAGGCCAGCGCCTTGGCCAGGATCGACGCCAGCGCGGCCGGCCGCCGGCCTTCCTCGGCGGCGATAAGTGCGGCGTCGGCCAGCAGGCGCCAGCGGGCGGCGCTGCTTTCGATTTCCCGGTAGCGGCTGCGGGCGGCGCGCGCGCTGTCCGGCGTGAACGTAGTGGTGGTCGTCATGAATAAATTATATGCCATTCGGCGTATGCCGCCATCCCCATGCGGCAGATTTTCAACATGCGCCGGCGCCGCATACTGGCTTCATCGGCGGCACTTTCGCTCGCCGAATCGACGCAACCACTATTGGAGTCCTTATGAAACGTATCCTGATTTCCCTGGTCCTGGCCGCTTCCGCCGCAGTCGCCCACGCCGACGGCGCGCCGAAATTCTATGCCGAAGTGGCGCAAGCCCCGGCCGACAAGCGTGAAGCGGAAATCGCCGCGCTGTTCGATCGCTGGAACGCGGCGCTGGCCACCGGCGACGCCGCCCAGGTGGCCGCGCTATATGCGCCGGATGGGGTGCTGGAGCCGACCGTGTCGAACGAAGTGCGCAGCACGCCGGCCGGCATCAAGGACTATTTTGTCAAGTTCCTCAAGATGCAGCCGGTGGGCACCATCAACTATCGCCAGATTCGCCTGTTGGGCAATGAATCGGCGCTGGACACCGGTGTCTACACCTTCAAGCTGACCAAGGACGGCAAGACGCAGCACGTGCAGGCGCGCTACACCTACGTGTACAAGAAAATCGATGGCGGCTGGAAGATTTTGAACCACCACTCGTCGGCGATGCCGGAAGTGGCGGCCCACTAAAACAAAGCCCCGCCAGGCGGGGAACCTGTCGGGGCTTTGGGTCAATTTGCGGAGAAAGCACGTTTGACTGGATCAGATAGTAATAGCTGTTTCTTAAAATTGCCTTAGTAACCATCCGGCATGTCACACTTTTGGCCGGCGGCCGGATGGTGTAGCATGCCGGATGGCGTTCGGGCGGGGCCCGCGCAGGCAATTCAAGGAAAGCTATGCAAATCAAAATTAACGAGACGTTGCGCGCTTATATCGAGCCGCTGACGGAGAGCGAATATCAGGCGCTGGAGCGCAGCATCCTGACCGAAGGCTGTCGCGACGCGCTGGTGCTGTGGGAGGACGTGCTGGTGGATGGTCATAACCGCTACCAGATCTGCCAGCAACACGGCATTCCATTCAAGGCGATTGAAAACACCAGCTTCCGCAGCCTGGAGGATGTCAAGCTGTGGATGATCGATAACAACCTCGGTCGCCGCAGCATTTCCGACTTCCAGCGCGGCGTGCTGGCGCTGCGCAAGAAGGAAATCATGACCGCCCGCGCGCTGGAGATGGCCGCCGAGGCGGCCGCCGAAGACGCCAAGATCGCGCCGCCGGAAGACGGCGAGGCCCCGGCCAAGAAGCCGGCCGCCATGCCGCTGGCCTCGCGCGAGGACATCGCCCGCGCCGCGCGCCTGAGCAGCGCGACCATCGGCCAGATTGAAAAAATCCAGAAAACGGCGACACCGGAGTTGGTGGAGGCGGTTCGCGCCGGCACCATCTCGATTAACGCGGCGGCCACCGTGGCCTCGCTGTCGGAGGAGGCGCAACTGGCGGCGGTCGCCGGCGGCAAGAAGGAATTGCAGAAGGCCGCCAAGGAAGTGCGGGAAATGCGCGCCGCCACGCGTCCGGCCAAGGAGCCGAAAGAGCCGAAGGCCGCGCCGGCCGACTACGGCGACATGCCGATGGACGTGCAGGAACTGCGCGCGGAAAACGCCGCGCTGCGCGAGAAGAACGCCGCCCTGCTGGAAGAGATCACGGTGCTGCAGCGCCGGATTTCGGAGCTCGTCAGCGCCTGACCGATGGGAGTTTGATTGATGCAGCGACTGCGCGTGCCGTTGGCCCTGACTTGTTTCGTCGCGATGAGCGCGGCCATCGCTGCGCCGGCGGCACCCGAGGTCCGAGAAACGGCGCGCTTGAAAGCCGCCGCCAGTCGCGTCACCATCCTGCGCGACAAATGGGGCATTCCTCACATCTATGGCAAGACCGACGCCGACGCTGTGTTCGGCCTGATTTACGCGCAGGCGGAGGATGACTTCCGCCGCGTGGAGCTGAACTTCATCAACGCCATGGGCCGTCTGGCGGAAGTGGAGGGCGAGGCCGCGCTGTATAAAGACCTGCGCATGAAGCTCTTCATCAGTCCCGAGGAACTGCGGCGCCAGTACGCCGTCGCGCCGGCGTGGCTGAGAAAACTGATGAACGCCTGGGCCGATGGCTTGAACTTCTACCTGCAAACGCATCCCGCCGTGAAGCCCGCGCTATTGACGCACTTCGAGCCGTGGATGGCGCTCAGCTTCAGCGAGGGCAGCATCGGCGGCGATATCGAAACCATCGACATCCCGCAGTTGCAGGCGCTGTATGAAGGCGGCGCCAAGCTGCCGCTGATGCCGCCGGTGCTGATGGCGTCCAGTGACGGTGTTGACCTGGACCAGGAACCCGGTGGCTCCAACGGCTTCGCCATCGCGCCGGCGCTGACCAGAAACCGGCGCGCGCTGCTGATGATCAATCCGCACACCTCGTTCTACTTCCGGCCGGAAGTACAGGTGCAGAGCAGCGAAGGTCTGAATGCTTATGGCGCCGTCACCTGGGGCCAGTTCTTCGTCTACCAGGGTTTCAATGACCGCGTGGGCTGGATGCACACGTCGGGCGGTGGCGACGTGATCGACGAGTATCTGGAAACCATCTCTGAAAAAGACGGCCAGTTCTTCTATCTGTATGGCGGCGAACAGCGCGCGCTGAAGGCGGTCGATATCGCGCTGCCGTACAAAACCAGGGACGGCATGGCCAGCAAGACGGTGCGGGTCTACTACAGCCACCACGGCCCGATCGTGCGCGCCAAGGATGGCAAGTGGGTGGCGGTGCGGCTGATGAACGAGCCGCTGAAGGCGCTGACACAATCCTTTATCCGCACCAAGGCGCGCAACTACAAAGAGTTCTACAAGTCGATGGAGTTGCGCACCAATTCGTCCAACAACACCGTATATGCGGACGCGGACGGCAACATCGCTTACTTCCACGGTAATTTCATCCCGCGCCGCGATCCGCGCTTCGACTGGAAGCATCCGGTCGATGGCAGCGATCCGGCCACCGAGTGGCAAGGACTGCATGAGGTGAAGGAAACCATCACGCTGCGCAATCCGAAGAATGGCTGGATACAGAACACCAACAACTGGCCGTTCACGGCGGCCGGCCCGGACAGCCCGAAGGTGCAGGATTATCCGGCCTATATGTCGGTGTTCCCGGAAAACCCGCGCGGCATCCACGCCGTGCGTGTGCTGGAAAATAAAAAAGACTTCACCATCGACAGCCTGATCGCCGCCGCCTACGACACCCAACTGCCGGCGTTTGAAGCGCTGCTGCCGCAGCTGTTCGAGGCCTATGATGCGCTGCCGGACGATGACCGCAAGGCCGCGCTGGCGCCGCAGATCAAGGCGCTGCGCGCATGGGACATGCGCTATTCGCTGGAATCGACCAGCACCTCGCTGGCGGTCTTCTGGGCGCAGGATTTATGGAACACCTGCCAGCCGGCCGCCAAGGCGCGGGAAGTGCCGGTGCTGGAGTACATACAAGCCGCCGTCACGCCGCAGCAGCGCGTCGAGGCGCTGGAGCGCGCGGTGGCGAAACTGACCGCCGATTTCGGCAACTGGCAAACGCCGTGGGGCGAAATCAACCGCTTCCAGCGGCTGACCGGCGACATTGTGCAGCCTTTCGACGACAGCAAGCCTAGCCTGCCGGTGCCATTCGCCTCGGCCAACTGGGGATCGCTGGCCGCCTACGGTCCGACCTCGAAGCAGACCACCAAGCGCATTTACGGTGAACGTGGCAACAGTTTTGTGGCGGCGGTGGAGTTCGGGCCGCGCATCAAGGCGCGCAGCATTCTGGCCGGTGGCCAGAGCGGCGATCCGGCATCGCCGCACTTCAACGATCAGGCGGCGATGTACGCGCACGGCGAATTCAAGGACGTCCTGTTCTACAAGGCGGATGTGGAGAAAAATCTGGAGCGCCGCTATCGCCCCGGTGAATAGTCAGGGCTGCGGAAGCGCGACCTGCTCGGGTTCGGCATTTTCAGCCTCCTCGATCCGCACCCATTGCAGGTTCTCGACCCGGTTGTTGCGCACATTGCCGTCGCGGTGGCGCACCGCCGGCAGCTTGTTCGGATTCGGCAGGAACACCTCGGCCACCAGGTCGTGCACATAGAACTCACCCTCGCGGGTGCCGCCGCGCAGCTTGACCTTGAGGCCCTCCGGATACAGCGTCGGTTTCAGCACGGTGACCTTGGAGCCGGCCGACAGCATCACCCGGCCATCGCGGGAGACCTTGTAATAGTCGCTGCCGGTCACCGGCTTGGCGCTGGCGACCAGAATAGAGTAGGCGAAGCCAAGGGCCAACACCAGGGCAATGATAATTAAGTAGATCATGGCGGGATATTAACAGCTAAATCGCCTCCCGCGAACGGCGAATATCGGCCTTAAAATCCCCTAAATCTTCGTTATAATCCGCGCCATGGCAAAACTCTACTTCCGATATTCTGCGATTATCCACCCTAGACGGAAATACAAAGTTTAGAGCGCGCAGGGCCAAACCCGTCCGAAAACATCAAAACTCCGCAAAGAATTAGTCGTCACCAGTACGAATATACCTAGGTGCGGGTCATTGCTATACCCTATACTATCAATCATTGAAACGGGGAGTAACGTCGCCGACGTTACTTTCTCGCGGGAAAGGTTTACATGTCCAGTCTTCACTACCGCTACTCTGCCATGAACGCAGGTAAGAGCACTTATTTGCTTCAGGTCGCACACAACTATAAAGAGAATGGCATGGAGGTTTTGCTCCTGACCTCCGCGCTCGATGAGCGTGATGGTTTTGGGATGATTTCGTCACGTATCGGCTTAAAGCGTAGCGCGACGACCTACAGCGCAGATACCGATTTCTTCGTACTACTAAAGGATGCAAATGTCGCGTGTGTATTGGTCGACGAGGCTCAATTCTTGTCGGTTGAACAGGTTCACCAGCTTCACGAATGGGTTCACACGCGCAATATTCCTGTAATGTGCTTCGGCATACGTTCTGATTTCCAAGGAAACCCATTCCCCGGCTCAGCGGCATTGCTGGCGTTGGCAGACAACCTCGAGGAAATTAAGACTATTTGCCGATGTGGAAAGAAGGCAACTATGAATATACGAACTGATGAGAACGGCGTTCGTGTTCGTGAGGGCGACCAAGTTATGATTGGCGGAAATAGTCGCTATCGGCAAGTATGTGCAAGGTGCTTTTATAATTGATTCTGTCATGGTCCCAATTGCTTTTAAGCAGTTGGGATTATTTTTTTGGACGGGAGTTCCTGCGTTCTCGATACCGCCATGGTTGGAGATTTCAGATGTTCGTATCCTCAAAGATTCGTGTGCTCACGGACGAGACTGGCGCTAGCGTCGAGATTCCGGGATTGGTGACTCCTGCAGGAGTTTTGACACCGTTGGTGGATTATTGCTTGACGCGCAGACATGACAGAAGCATTGTCTGGATGAGTAAGGTTGTCCGTTCTGTGCAGATGTTCCTTGAATATATGCACGCTAACCCATCAGAACAGGATACCTATATCTTGTTTCGAAACTTTGCCCAGCGGTTGTACACGGGAACCTTCGACCTTGAGACCGGTTTCGACCCAAGTTGGTTGACGTGGTGGCCACGTTCTGCGCCTGACGCTCAACATATCATTACTGACCTTTCATTGTTTTTCGAATGGCTCGGAAAAGAGAGGCCGAGGGCCGCTCAAATTAATCCCCGTTATGCAGGTAGCGCATTTGATAGCGCGTGCGATAGCGCGGCTTATCTCCAGCGGCGTGACGCGGCCTTGCTAGGACATACTTGGGGCGCGAAGCCGTCCGTTCACGCTTTAGGTTTTAAGGTGCGTGCCAAACGTAGACCGCACGTTGATACGGCCAATCCACCAGCATTTCCTGACGACAAATTTAAGGAGCTTCTCAATATTGGTTTTAAAGTTGGCAATGATTTCGATTATCGGGGAATTCTCATTACTTTGCTCTGCCATGGCGGCGGGTTTCGAGAGTCGGAGCCGTTCCATCTCTACATCGAAGATGTAGTTCAAGACCCGCTTAATCCGAAATCAGCTTTGGTCCGGATTCATCATCCATCCCAGGGATTTGCCCCACGTGGTTGGCGAGACGCTCGAGGCAGAGAGCTTAAGGGGAATCGAGCATCATACCTGGGGAAGAGGTTTGGATTGGTACCCCGAAATGAAATGCTCAGCAATAGAGCTGCCGGATGGAAGGGGGGCGCCCTAGATGGGGATTATTACAAAGAGGCTCACTGGTTTGAGCCTGAGCTTGGGGAGCTGTTTTTAGTCGTCTGGCAAAAATATTTACATCAGGTAGCCAAAGTGAACCGGACTCATCCTTTTGCGTTTATAAATTTGCGTAGAGAACCGATTGGGGATATGTACACCATAGCGCAGTTTGCTAGGGCACATGCCAATGCGTGTAGGCGCATTGGTTTAGTAGTAAGTAAGGAGCTCGGCACTACTCCTCACGGGCATAGACATTCATATGGTCGCCGACTAAAAAAAGGTGGTGTCGGGACCGCGTTTCTTCGGAAATGTATGCATCACAGTTCCGAAGATAGCCAAACCGTCTATACAAGTCCTTCAGCTGAAGAAACCCGAAATGTTCTTCAGGCTGCTTCTGAAAATATGCGTAGTGCTCATCCCCACCGAGTGGTGGCTGTTGAAGACTTTGAAATGGTAACTCATGCCTAACCAGATACACCCCTCTGATGTCTTGGACACACTACTAGCTGGCACTACATCTCCTCAACGGCAAACCAAATTAAAGGCTGTTCATGCGCTCTGCGACGTGCGCTACTTAGCTGGAGAATTTGACTTTTCAATACCAGCCATCGGTAGGCTCTGCGAATCTCTAAATTTAATGAACGGAAAGGGTTTGTTCAATAAAGGTGCTGAACCATACCGGGAATTGATTGGAGCGTGGGCGGCTTATTCAAACTTCTTATCTATCGATGAACTCAGCCAATTGTCCGACAAGCACCCCGAAGTTGTGCTTCGAAAAGTGTTAGCAAAGGGAGGTCAATCCAACAAACAGCGCAGTCTGAGACTTTTGAACGACGTGTGCCGCGAACAACACGCAGCGGGCTCGTTAGATTTTTCGCTAAGGACTATCGGGGAGCTCTGCGAAGCCAGAGGAATTTTGCAAAGAAACAGCCTGAGACATAAGGACTTTGATGACCACCGTTTCGTTATTCAGGCATGGTATGCGTTTGCTAGGCCATGGTTTGACGCTGATTCGCAAGCGTCAGCCACTCGAAAGCGATTGCAAAAGTCTCACGACCTTCAACTGACCTGGATAGCTAGAGACCATCCGGATTTGGCGGAGTGGCATAGCTTGGCAGTGGAATGGCTAAAGGTGCAGACAGTCGGGATTGGGCACAGAATGGCGGCAGTTATTGCGTTTTTCGACGTCTATCTCGCGCACCCAGCCGTTCCAAAACAGCCGAAAGATATGTTGATGCTGGGGCGGAATCTTCCTGACTTCCGCACTACAGCGTGCCCATCATCCAGTGCAGGTGTTAGCTATAACAATTACATTTGGGAAATGATGGATTGGGTTCTTCTGAAAGAGTTCAGCATGGTCGCTGACGACGGAAGTCGTGTTGTCTTGCCGGCCTTCCGAAATCCTCTCTCCCACATTAAAAAATCTGGGGATGCCGTCAACCGAGAGGGAAGTGTTCGGTCGCCTTTGCCATACGGTTACATCGATGAGCTGAGGCACATACTTGCAGAAGGGCCGTATTTCAGGGATTGGAAATTTGCCCAGACAGCCTTGGGAGCAGACATTGGCGAAAAAGGCGCGCCAGGGCGGGATTGGTTTGATGTAACCGAGGATATGGTCGACCGTAATGACCCGGATTGCGTTTTTCGAGTTCGCATGCGAGGCGGTGAAAACGTGCTTCAAATGTGGAGTCCCGTTCGCTGGGTGGCGGTTCTGATAAAGCTGCTTCTCCCGGTGAGAACCGCTCAAGTGCGGCTTTTGGACTCAGGAGAATTCGATTCTGAGATTTTTGTTGATGGCCAATGGACTGTTAACGAACGTGAGCGGGCGTTCGGGAAAAATACCGCGAAGAGGCGGCAAGGGGTTTTGCGTAAGCTGGAAGGTTCTGATACTGATGTGATTCTGTATTTCAACACGAACAAGTCGGCAGATAAGGGCAAGGATGGTCCCGCTAAGGGTTACGAAGTAGCATGGCACGTATCCCCTGACGTCGTCGAAAATGTTTACTACTGGCTCGAAAAATTGCGCGATTGGCAGGCCAAATACAATCCCGTTGACCGTCTCACTTCTTGGTCAGAACTAGATGCCCGTCATATTAACCTGAAAAGCGAAGTGCAACTGGCGGGTTACCCTGACGCCTGCTTCTTATTTCGGATGCCCGAAGTGGCCGATAATGAAAAGCACCTTCCGGTTACTGATGGAATTGTGGACATCGCGTGGTGCAATTTACTAGAGGAGTTTCAAATTCGCCTGTCAGCGAGGGGCGAACGGCACCTAGATGGCTCGATTATTCAGTTTATTAACGTCGATGAGTTAGGGCGATTTAGTACCGCGTATCCGCTGCACTCCCTGCGTGTTTCGCTCGTGACTGCATTGGCGTTGTTGGGAGAGGTTCCATTCCCTATCCTCCAAAAATTGGTTGGGCACAGTCGGCTGCTTATGACTTTGTACTACACCAAGCCCAGTGCGACCCAAACCGCAGCGGTGCTGGTCGAAGCCGCAGCAAAGTTGGACTTAAACAAGGAAAAGAGTATTTCCGACTATCTGCTGAATCAAGACTACGAGAAATTGCTTGCGAACGCCATTTGGAATAATCAAGAGACATTTGCAGCCAGCATACCGCAGCACCCAGCCTGGCGTAATCCCGCTGGATGGATGTTGATGCATATTGGACTGTGCCTTGTGGGGGGCAACACCGGGAAAATTGAAGACAACAAAAAAATTGGAGGGTGCTACAACGGCGGTCCGAACCTTGGGTCTTCCAAAGCACCGAGGCATGGTCCAACCCCCGGCGGTACCCGAAATTGCATCCGCTGCCGCTGGTTTGTAACCGAACCTCATTTCTTACCGTCCTTGGCCGCGCATTTCAATACTATCGCTTTTCACTTTGACGAGGCTCGAAATAGGTCGATGGATTCGGAGCGAAAGTTGCAGGAGATTAAGCGTCAAAAGGCTCAGATGGAGGCCGTGCAAGATGGCCCCTCGTTTGACCGATATCGCGAGCTTCGTGAAGCTGAGCGCATAATGGAATCGCAGATGAGTGCGTTTAACGACCTTGCCGAGGACTTAGTGGCATGCTGGCGTCTAGTCGAGCGATGCCAGGTCCTCATAAACTCACCGCAGGACGAAGGAGGGCAGCAGGTTCTCGTACAGGGTGATGTATTTCAGGTTCAGGCCATTTTTGAAGAAACCGAGTCCGAACTACTTCAACTATCCGGGGTGTGTGATAGCTTGCAGTTGTACCCTGACTTAAACGCAGATAAGGCGGTGATACGTCGCAGCCAGCTGTTGGATTCGGCCCTCTACAACGAAGGATTGCCCCCAGTGTTCATGCAACTCTCAGAGCATGAACAACTGCTAGCAGGGAATGCTTTTATGCAGAGACTGGCGCTTGAGCTTAATCCGACCAATCCCGCCGTCGGGAAGCGGCAAGTTGTTGCGCTGATGGACGCTGGTAAGCGGCTGAGCGAACATCTTGGAGTTGAGCTTGACGCGAGCTTCTTACCCCAACTGCCGACGCACACCAAACCGAATAAGTACATAAAGATTGCGAGAATTGAAAATGATGGTCCAGGCTAAACACCCTGATATCCACCTGGCCGAGCTAATTTCGAAGGGAGGGCGCCCCGTCAAGCTTCGCAACCTGCAGGCAATTCACGAGCTTTGCCGCGCGCAGTATGAAGCCGGTACACGTGATTTTTCTGTAGCGAGTATCGGGAAACTCTGTGAACGCGCCGGGATTCTTACGGCAAGGGGGCTTTACAACGCCCCCTTGGCAGATTACCGAGCTTTGATTGAAAGTTGGGCCGCTTACGCCGGCCCTTCTATTCCGAAGCCTGTGAAGCAGCTGGCAAGTGAAGACTACCTTATGCGAATTGATGACCCGGCAATTCGCGCGATTGTGCAAGGTGTCATTGCAGAGCGAAATAAGTTGAAGGCGCAGCTGAATACTCTCAAAGCAAACACCACGATTGTCGTTGACCGACGACCGCTGCAGGCCCCAGCCTCGCATGGGACGTCGGCCGTATTTACCGATTCCGAGCGAAAGGCATTATCCAAAGCGGTGTCTCCCGAGTTCATTGAGAGTCAAGGCTGGCGGGAGGTGGACTTTGGTGAAGTGGTGAACTCCAGGGGACGAACTGTGTTTGACCCTGGATTCGCTTCAGGGATAAGGAAGCTGCTGAGCAGTTGGGGCCGTTGACGCAACAACAAGGCGAAGACGCGAATTGGTCTATTCTGATAAGTGGCGCGTTTCGGATGCCAAGTCTACGT
This sequence comes from Duganella lactea, assembly GCF_009857505.1. Taxonomy (GTDB): domain Bacteria; phylum Pseudomonadota; class Gammaproteobacteria; order Burkholderiales; family Burkholderiaceae_D; genus Rugamonas; species Rugamonas lactea. The sequence continues at coordinate 22,378 of NZ_WWCP01000006.1, read as the reverse complement.
ACGATGCCGGCGAAGGCATGTATGAAAAAAATCATCATGCCAATCTTAGATAATTTTGGATGAAGGCACGAAGCCGTTCAGACGGCCCATCTAACAAACTCTGCTCCTCGACCGTCGAGACTATGCCGGGGCCCTAGGATAGGGGCTCGTATCACCTCAATTGGAGGCAGTTGGGACTCTTGAGGGACGGCCAAATCAGCGGATGCAGGTGCTTTGAGCGCTTCATATGCATTAGGTTGGCGTAAGTTAATATATGGGCTATTCGGATTATCGTGTGGAATTTTGGGCTGGCAAGCTGCGCCGCCGTTCCTTCTTTCCAAGCTCAGCCGCCCGTGCGTCGCGTGTCCCCGCTGCAAGTGCTGAGGCGTAAGCCATCGTTCCACCCAACGATGCATGATTGAAACTGCCCACCTTCCAGTTTACATTTTTGTTGTTAGGCACTACGTTTTCTGCTGGTCGCCCTCTGAATAAGGCAACAATCCGACAAAATATTGGAATATGCAGCAATTTTCAGACAGAGACCAGTACTGAAGCTGCCCAATCCACTAAAAATCCGACAGCATGCCTGATGGAAATTCTGTATTTTTCAGACAGTTCTTGGTGGAATAAGGCATTTTTCAGACATCTGCGGAGACATAGGAATGGCAATCAAGCAGAAATCCGACATTGCACTGCCTGAGGGCATATTTACGGGACAAGGTGATGCTGCCGCTGACCGAAAAATTCTGCGCATGGCCGATGACGGCGTTCTGCACAAGCTCTATCAGGGCGTCTACACGAGCAACGTATCCAGCCTTCCGGAGGCGGTGGTCTTGCGCAATTGGGGGAGCATTGTAAGTCACTTTCTACCAGAGGGGGGCCTCAGCTATCGCAGCGGCTATGACGCAAAGCTGGTAGACGAGCACCGCCGCAGGCCGGTCGCGCATCATCGTACCGACGGTCTGCCGCGAAGACTACCTACTGCCATTGAAAGCATTGTCGAACAACAGCGATGCGACTCCGTACATTCGCGCCATGGCCCGAATCCAGAAATGGACGGCCGCGTTTGATTAAGGCCAAGACCGAAGCCAAGTCTATGAGGCGCTCCGGCAGTGCAATGCTTTTGAAGAAGACCTGAAAAACTTCAAGCTGACATCCCCCGAATCGAAATAGCGCCAATCCGAAATTCCACACAATAATCCGGATAGCCAATATATGAAGAAAATTCGTTGTACCAGTCTCGGAAAATTTAGGATAACGGCTGGAAGTACGACGTCAAAACTCACAATGCATCTCGCTTCGGGACGCTCAGCCGCAAAGATGCGGATGTTAGCTCGAAGTGCTTCTAGCCTTCTGGCTTTGAAACGACGGCCCGAACGGCCTGCAGCAACCACTCCCGATTTTTCTCGTCTAGGAGCTTGACGGCGGACACCAATTCCTCCAGGTGGTCCTGCTTGACGCCAGGGGCGTCATAGAAGAGAGACGCCATGGGCACTTCGTAGAGCAGCGCGAGGTCGTACAAGCGGTCCAGGCGCACGACGTGACCCCTTTCGATGCGGCTAATGGTCTCGGAGTCTATTCCTAGGAGCTGCGCGACATGTGGCTGAGACCAGCCTCGCGCGCCACGTGCTGCGGCTAACGCGCGCCCGACGCGTAGCTTCATCAGCTCAATTTGCTCAGTTCGTCCCATTTCCACAGTTTTCGTTGTAATAACCACACAAATGGTGGCCCCATCCGCCAACTTTGATAATGGTGAAATGTGTTGCTATAACCACAGATTATGTGGAAAATAGCGGTTGAGTTTAGGGTAACTCTTGCTCAGCGACATTTAAGGCGCGTTTTTGCGCACATTTTAGGGAAAAGTAATCGTGCAACCCGAAGGACGGCAGTGCTGAGTTTGCAAACAAATAGCCCCGGATTAGCCGCAGTGGTCGCCTTGACCCGAGCAGGACGCGCGCAGTCTATTGCAGCAACCCGGCTTAGCACCGGCTATCGTGTCAACTCTGCGATGGACGATGCTGCCGGCCTGCAGATTGCAACCCGTTTGGCGTCCCAGATGTCAGGGACTCAAACCGCCATGCGTAACATCCAAAACGGCATTTCCTTGATGCAGGTCGCGGATAGCGTTGTAGCCGGCTTGACTACGCTGTTCAGCCGCATGCGTGACCTGGCAATTCAGGCCGCAGATGCGTCGACTACACGCGACGACAAACTTGCGCTGCAATCAGAGTTCACTCAACTGTATCGGCAAGCGGGTGAAGTGCTGGACACGTCGTATGCCGGCGAGCACCTGTTTGTCGGTCGCCTCGACGCATCAGGATTTACACCGGCAAAGTTCGATGAGCCACTCTCGTTCCAAATAGGAGCAGGGGGTAGCAATGCTATGACAGTCGACTTCAACGACGCTAAGTACAACATGAGCGCTGGGTTCGCCTACACCGACCCGACGGACCTTGTTGACTTGCTGACTGACCATGCGTCGGAAGCTATCGACGATATGACGAAAGCAGTCGATGGCTTGGCCAGTGCGCGTAGCGTGTTTGGCGCTGTTGGTAACCGCTTGGAGGCTGCGTATCAAAACGCTTCCAATCTGCTGACCAACACGACAGCTGCCAAAGGCCGCATCGTCGACACTGACTATGCGAGCGAAAGCGCACGGCAAGTGACAAATCAAATGCTCATGCAGTCAAGCGCTGCGATGCTCAAGCAATCTAATGGCGTGATGCAGATGACGCTGTCTCTGCTGCAGTAATTCATACTCCTGAACAGACGAACATCGTGAAAAGAGGCTCAAAATTACTGCCCTTGGTTTTGTGGGCTGCCGCACTGGTGTCGCTGTCCGGCTGCGGACCAAGCCCGCTGCTACGGGTGACCAACGCCGCAATCAATATGGGCCAGGGCTTGCCGGATGAGATGCTGAACACTCACTTGGCCGGCATCGTTGCGTTCGATGAAATGTGGGCTGACGAGTACGGACGCGTCGCGCGTAATCAGCTGTACACGCAAGGTATTGAACGTGGCAAACCGGAGTACAACCTGCGAGTGGTCCGAATCAATCTCAGCAATACTGGGAGTGCTTTATGGATTGCGAAAGGTGAATTGGCCTTCCCCACGGGGGCAATCGTCCCCGACCACATGCCGCAACTGCATGCAGGTGACGTAGTCGAGATTCGCCAGACTGCCTCCTGGATGTCGATGGAAAACTTCTCTGTAACCGGCGAGGGCAACATCGTTGTCCGTGTCCTCTGCTATGCCGCCGATTCGACCTATAAGGCTTGCGTCGATAAAACGCCGAAAACCGGGCGCATTGCCGGTTTTGGCTTTACCAACACACCTTTCCCAGCAAGTGTCAGAGGATACGGATTCACGTTCACGCCAATGTTTGATGAACAAGGCAGAGCTCTGAGGCGGTACCCCGCCGAGCAGGGCACGCGTAAAGATACCTACTGATGGATATCATGAACCTCAAGAGCACTGAGCGGACACAACATCGAGCTCTGGAGCGACGACCTGTCCCATCGTTTTAGCATTCGCGGAGAGTACCTTTCGACGATATCGATAGAGGATATTTGATGGCAACCGAATTATTTAGCTTATGGGGCGGTTTTACCGGCTGGCGTTCGCAGCGGGGCACTGGCTACGACGTCAGTGCGACGCTGGACGGACTTGATATTCACTATTGCGCAGACGACTGCCGCACAGTGGAGCGGGCATTTGAGCGTGCGTGTCGACGTACAGTATTGCGGCGCCTACTGCCATTTCTGACGCCACCGCCGACAGCTCTGTCCTCTTTGACCAAACAGCATGTGGAATCCTAGAGATGAGAGCTGATGAGGGCGAGATGATGAATTCTCGGTTGGAAGATACGCCACTTTGCATCCTGGACCTCGACGGTGTCGTTCACCACCACGAAGTTTATTACCAGCCGGGTCGCGGCGTTTACATGCGCGAGCCAAATCACGAGCTTTTCGAATGGGTATGCATTCTTTCTGACCTTCTGGCGCCATACCCTGACGTTCGAATAGTACTATCTACAAGCTGGGTGAGGTCACGCGGCTACGAGTTTACCAAAACCGCGCTGCCACTGGCATTACGCGCTCGCGTCATCGATGCGACTTTCGACAACCGGGAAGTGCAAAAACTTGAGTTTGATTTCATGAGCCGCGGCCAGCAAGTGTTGAGCTACGTCGAGCGGCGAAAGCTCAAAAGGTGGTTCGCTATCGACGACGACGTTGTTGGCTGGCCGGCCAGGTGCATAGACCGGCTTGTCCAGACCGAAGGGCATCTGGGTTTGAGTGCCCCGCGCGCCCAGGATGCTGTTCGCAAAATTCTCGAAACGCTTTAAACGATTTCTCCTTCGCTCAAGTGTGCACACTTAATTGGATGGCCATGATGGATGATGAAGACTTGACTCGACTACTATCGGCGGCTCCGCGAGATGAACGCGAGCCGAAATTGACTGCAGAGCAGGAGGTAGCGAATGCCAATGTCATGACACGGTTGCGACGAGAATCTGCAGCAGCGCTGCAACTACGCATCGAGAGCAAAGAGTTCCTGCCGTTGTGTGAGTTCTCGGAGGCTTTGAAGATTAGCGTGCAGTCTATCGATGATGCTGTGATGGATGGCCGGATGTTTGCAATTTCGGACCCGGCCGGCGAGGAATTCTACCCAGCATTTTATGCAGACAGAAGCTTAAGTCGTGACCAGCTGGAGACGGTCGCGAAGGCGTTGGTGGGGGTTCCGGCTACTTCGAAGTTTCATTTTTTCACTAGCAAGTCCACGTTCTTGGGAGAGACCCCGCTCGAAGCCCTTGTCCAAGGCCGGCTCGAAGACGTACTGACAGCCGCCGCGGGTTTTAGACAGCGTTAGAGGCGCTTGGAAAAGAGATGAGATGAACTTTATCGATGCCCCATCGCTCTTTACGCCTACCAGTGTTTGGGAAGCCTACGCGGAAAGACTGAAAACGATGAACCCCGCAGACCCCACCGTGGTGTCAGAGAAAAAGCGTGCTGCCAAGGTGATTAGCATGCTCAAGGCGCCGGTAGCTGTCAGCGATGAGTACATCCCGGACTAAGCTGTTCGCAAATAGTCGAGGAATGTGAGTGTTCTTTTTCGAGCTGTGGGACTTGCGGCCATCGACGGCGACGTCCCCAGACTGATACGCTGCGACCGTAGTCTGAACAAAGAGAAGAATGTGTTGTCCAAGGAGTGGAGATGAAAATGCTAGGTGAGTTTAAGTGCTTGAATTGCGGTTGGGTTCATGCCGGTGATGCCGAAGCAGACGCTGTCGATGCTGTTGCTGGGTTCAACTCATATCTTACGACTCTTAGTCCCGATGCACGGACGGAATATGGCGCAGAGCCGGCGTCGCTTGAGATGTACCGGAAATGCTTCAAGTGCGGCGCACCAGCTGCGAGCTTCGTGCCGGCTGCGCCAGGCGATACGCCGATAGGATGCACGCTGCAAGCAGTCATTGCACCGTCCGAATTTCGCGAGAGCGATAGCAATCTATGAGCAAGACACCACACCCAGCTAGCCGCGTGCTTCACGAGCTGCTGGAAACCGCCGCAGACTTGAGCGCATACGGCCTTGTATCCAAGGCGGATATGGCGCGAATGGCGGAGCTTTGTCAGGTGCCATCAAAGCGCGGGGTACCACCTGTCGATGACGTTTGTTTGCAAGGTGAGCGCGAGGCGAAGAGCGGCCGGTGCTCTGGCAACTTGCGCGACTAGCACTTGTACTGCGGAAGCAGGACCTCAGTGACCAGCAATTCAATTGCGCTTTCCCCCGCTTGATTTTCCGACTCGGTCTTATCTTTCTGGCTCAATATGACAGTACCGTTGCCCACCTGTGAAAACGTGAGACGGTCCCGAGCGGAAATCTTGAGAGCGATTCGAAGCGCTTTAGGTAAGGTGACCCGTCCACGCGCATCTATTTTTACAAGTGTCGACATTGGCAAGTCCCAACGGTTCTGGTTGTAAGCATGTTTCTTAGATAAAAATTATATCGGAACAATCGGCTGGGTAAATGCCGGCAACCTTGAATATGTTCGGTCCGACGAGGCACGACTTGGCGCGCAGCAGGAACCCGGTAAGTCAAGCGCGGGGGAGGGGGGAAGGTGCATCCAAAATATTGAATCGATGCGCATGGGGTGGCGTGCGAGCTGTTACTGGGGCATCGTCACCAGAACGATGATTGCCGCGGCGGCGACAACTGCAAAGGCGCCTAAGGTTGCCATGACCTTCCCATACTTGGCGTCGCTTGCGGTCAATTCATTCATAAGCTGCAGCATATTCTCTCCTTCAGTTTTACACATGCCTAGTGTACCGCCTCAGCGCGAACGAGGGAGTATTTTGGCGCCCACCAAGAAGCGAGGCAATGTCGTTGTTGGCTTGTGCGCACGAGCCATCATACTTTACGCTTATGCCGACTAGGAATTCCGTCAAGTTCTCCATCGTAGAGGCCCATTGCCGATGATGCCTCTGCCATAGCATCAAGGCCCATAGCTTGTCTCGCCTTCATATTCTGCTTGTACTCCACCAGTGCTGCTTTCGGAACTCGTCGATGACCACCACTCGTACGAATAGCCGGAAGAGCATTCGCATCGACCAGCGAGTTAACATGACTCCGCGATAGGCTAAGAAACTTGGCAGTCTCTTCTGTAGTCAAATCTTCCATCATCTCCTCCGGGTGAGACTTGGCTTGAAAAAAGCTCTGCGCTCACTCAAATTTTGAATCTCTGCCGAGGTAAGTGGCCGGTAAACGCCTTGTTTTGAGTTTGAGTTCGGCTTTAGCAGCCGCGCAAGGCGGAACTCGGCAAGCGCGTCAAATTCTCAAACTGACGGACACCGAAGGCTCCTTGCCTGTTTGAGCGCTCAGCTGGCTTTATTGGTAACCACGCCAGTATCGTTCGACGTGCCATAGAGGCGAGTCACCTAATGCAATTCGAATTCCGTCTATGACAGATTCATATTGGTCGGAGTTGAATTTTGACCATCGGATTTTCCTCGCCGCAGCCCAGACCTGCCTTTGCCCGCCAATGGCGCCATCGTACAATTCATCCAAGAGCAAACTGTCGATGGGCGGATGAAGTGCGGCGACATTTGCATGCATTTGATGTCCAGCGCAAACGAAGGCCCCCTTTAGATAGACATTGATTAGCTTAGCGGCGATGCCGTGCGTGAAGTCATTCAAGCCCATTGTGTTGGCTGACTTGATAGCAGCATTTCGCCACTCACGGTGCTTTGCATCCAAATCCTGGGGAGAAGGCAGCAACGAGGGGGCAGCGATGAGCAAGGGGAGTCCAGTCGCGTCAACGATACTCTTCCCCTGCAACACGCTAAACCGGCAGGTCTTGGTACTTGCCGCGCGACTAGCTGCCCAAGCCGCATACCGATGTTTGTGTTCTTCGATAGTGTATGACACGTACTCTCCTAGTACTTCATTGTGACGAATATTCGTGGCGCATTAGAGCATCTGGCGGATGCGTGGTGAGGCTTGTACGATGCGACTTGGATTACCACTCGTGTTTCGCGTTCCGCCTCTCGATGTTCCTGACATATTGCTTCAGCTCGTCCTGTTCTATGCGCGGCTCGTGCAACCAAGATTTCCCATCCTTATCAAACAGATGTTTGTAAGATTCCAGTACGGGATTCATCGAAAATCTGCCGTCGCTGCTGAGGGTCAAAATGTGCCTATCAAAGAGCTTATGGAGGTCTGCGCGGAGCACGATTCCGTTGTCGTAGCTGTCGGTGCCTCCGTTCTTTACCTCCCAAATATGGGCGGCTTCAAGCACACTTCGGTTTTTTTCTCCCGTTATCAAACAAGGTCGGTCGGTGTCCAGAATGAGCCTTCTAAACTTTGCGTTGCGTACTAGAGACCTGACTTCTCGCGTGTTGCGAACTTCACCCGACTGTTCGCTGGGGATTGAAATACGTTCTGAATTGTCATCACCCTCCCAATGACATTCCCACTTCGTCTTACCGTCCTTGGTCAGTTTCTGGTAGTGCGCCTTGCCGAGGTCGCCGTGCGCTGGCTGCAGCTCATCGTTCTCATCGACCCAGTATCCCCCGTCCTTGTACTCTAATGTGAATCCTTCTGAGGAGGCTTTGACAACAGGTTCGTAAACTACGTCCCATTTCTCCCTTTTTCTAAACTCTGTCGTTTGAATCGTTACAGACTCTCCGGTCCCATATTTCATCAGCGCGGTCTCGATGGCATGAAGGTCTAGCAACTCCTCTCCTGAACACCAGGATATGATGAGTGTGGGATGTACTGCTTGTACGGTTGATTTCGGCGCCGGAGTGGATGTGGGCATTTGGGGAAATCGCTTTCGATGGTGGAAAGAGGATGCGGTAGAATCGTTAGCTTACATCATGGAGATTGAGATGAGGAATTGGAATTTCGTTTGGCCTGAGGGGCAAGTCAGCCCGGAGTATCAATCCCGCATTGAATCAGCGATGAGTACATTTCTTACTGGTGAGGCCCACAGAAAAATCACGTGCCATGGAGACGCAATGGAAGTTTGCATCGCGCTTGGCACGTCTCGCGGCAAGATAGTGAACGCGGTGTTAGTTTGTGCTTGCGGGGTGCCGAGAGCAACCTTGGGAACTCGATTCGATAGCGAGGACACTTGGGAACTGGCCCCACTCCAGCAATCTGCGTAGTGATTTTTCTGTGTTTTGATTCAAGCAACGTAGTACATGTCTGGCAGCTGCGGGCCTCAGGATTTGAAGTGCAGGTCGAATTTCCATATGCGGTAATGTCGCCCCCTTCGGCGCTGGCCGCGCCCCAGGTGGGCCGCCCCCGAAGATTGACAAGATAGGGCCATTTTATCGTGTGGCGCTGCAGAGTCGGAAATTATCATTTGCTTGGTGGAGATGCAGCAAGTAATGGCTGTTTCGCTGCCGGACCATCGACCCGGTACCCGTTTGTAGTTTTGGAAAACCGACTCAGCGCACAATTGCACACTATGCCTATGGCGTGCGTGCGGCCAACTAAAAACCATCGACTGGGTCAAAGCGCACGCTCTGAGGCGCTTTGCATTTCTTTTATCTGGCCGTCCTATTTCGAATTCTCAGTTCGAGCTTCCCGGAGGCGTAGAGGTCATTTCCATTCTAGCCTACGTTCTTCGGCTTCTGGTCGAATGCCGCCGGTTCCGAACCAGAGGTTAATCAGCCGGTATGTCTGCAGGAAGAGCAGGATATGTCGCGAAGTAGCGGCGCCACTCTTCGATACATTCTGCGGCCAAAGCAAAAGCATCTTCTTGGCCGCGCTCAGTGTCGATGTGTGCCTTAGAAATCGCGGCGAGCGGAGGCCCGGCATCTTTAGGAAAAACCGAGAGCACCATCTCGATGTGAAATGCTCCAAGGTTGCTGGAGCGGGTTCTTTTGCTAAGTGTTCGATGCTTCAATCGATTGCAGATATCAGCGCAAATTCTCAGTGCGGGAGAATTATTGATGAAGCTCTCAATGTCGTGTACCGCTCTGTCATAAGCATCGTCTTGCGAAATCCAATCTTTGAGGTGATAGCAAATTTCGAAGAAGGAAAACAGCTCAAACTCTACGTTTCCGCCGTGTTCAGCATTGATTCCTTCGCGGATAAATGGAAACTTCCGGAACTGATACATCATGCGTGAGATTTGGTATCGCATCTACATATTGAGGGGTAATTTGCAGGAACTGCTACTTTGCTGTGAGCTCGAATTGTATTCTAAAATGCGTAGTAAATATGACCGTGAGGATTGCGATGGACTCGATGGATTCTGTCCCATACATCTCTTTCAGAGAGATAGACTTCGCGGCCACAGCAAGTGGCCTCCGCTCACTTTTGCTAGGTGATGGCCCTGACCTCAGCTTCCAAGCGATGAATATTGGTATCGTCGACAAGTTCATAACCCATCTCGAATATGATTTGTTGAAGACGCAGTTTGAAGAGGAGCGGACTCCCGTCGACAAAGCTGTTTTCGTGTCAGCTCAGTCGCAGATGTGGATATTCGCAGTTTACGAGCATCTTCGAACTTGGCGCGGACAAGCAAAAGACATAATTGTTTGGGGTAAGAACGGCATATTGCAAAAGATGCGTGACGGAGTAGAAGTTGGGATTCTGAATCAATCAAGCGTCGTTAGAAAGGCTCAAATCCAAGCGTTCATCGATGACTCGAATTTAGTGACTGGGTTGGAGCGAGACCATGCACGTACCGATACAATCTTCTTCTTGGTCGAAGCAATTCGAATTCGTCTGGCCAAGCACGAACTGCCGAAAGGTGGTGGGAACTCCAGGTATCCGCGCTCGCCAACCTATGGGACGATAAATCGTTGGTGTGGTGCCTTGGATTACGAATTGGACGATGGAGTCATAACGACGTTCGGTATGGTAAACAGGCGGGACATTGCGGAAGGTCTTCGGCAATTGGCATTGAACGAAGACCCTCAAGACGAAGAGACTCGGAATAGTATGAAGGAATGGCTGCGCGGCCCTAAACAGACGTAAGGGGGAGCGTGAATCCCTTGCGCCCCTAGGATTTATCCACGACGGCCATGACCGACGCTGGTGACTACTAGTCGCGCAAGACCTGTCGCGGTAATTCCGGTACCTCCTTACTGTATTATTCAGAAATTTTAATTACAACCTTACCGAATGCGCCGCGTGCGAGATGCTCGTACGCTGCTACCGCATCTTCGAACTTGTACACTTGTTCAATCACTGGTTTGATGTTGTGCTTGGTGAGGAATGGGTTCATGCGGTCAAACGAGGTAAGTGGTGCGACGGCGATTCCACGAATGGTCGTCTGGCGGAAAATCAGAGGCATGAGCTGCAGGGGCGTGGCCTGACCGGTCAGGAAGCCGACCTGGGTAATTACGCCGGCCACCTTGGTAGCTAGGACTGACTTGTTCAGACCGTCGCCGCCGGCTACATCGACCAACACGTCAACGCCTTTGCCGTCGGTGAGTTCTAATACCTCCTGCTCCCAATCAGGACTCCTGCGGTAGTTGATACCGTGGCTTACGCCGAGAGCTTTAACCTTGGCCAGATTCTCATCGCAACTCGAGGTCGCGATTACGCGAGCGCCGTGCGCGATTGCGATTTGAGCGGCAAAGATTGACACACCGCCAGTGCCTTGCACAAGCATGGTTTGGCCGGGTTGAAGTTTTGCGACGTCCATCAACGAGTACCACGCGGTCAGTGCCGCAATCGGGAGCGTGGAGGCTTCTTCGTCAGTCATGTTTGCTGGAGCCGCAACCGAGCGGTCTTCATGCAAAATCATGTACTCTGCCAAGCCACCCGGCAGGGGCGAGCCAAGGCAGTATTCAGGTTCGTCAGCGGCCGGTGTGCCATCAAGCCAGCGCGAGTACAAGTGTGAATTGACGCGGTCGCCCACTTTAAAGCGAGTAACGCCGGGGCCGATTGCGACAACCACACCCGCAGCATCGGAAACTGGAATGAGCGGCTTCGGAACCTTATGGGGTTCGTAGATGCCATCAACGATAGCTTTGTCACGAAAGTTCAGCGACACTGCGCCGACTTTTACCAGCATCTCGCCGGCCTGTGGAACTGGCGTCGGTACGTCGCCCATCTCGAGGTTTGCCAGTCCGAAGTCTTTCAGTAGCCATGCTTTCATTTTGTTCTCCATCAATGATTGTGAGGAGTCAGTGTAATTAAGGAACTGTGATTGAGTTAGTAGTTATAATTCCCGACATTCAATCCTTAAATTCCGCAATAGGGTATTGCTATGGAAGACAGATTTGCTGGAATACGTGAGTTTGTAAGCGTCGTGGATGGCGGGAGCCTCACCTCTGCAGCAGCTCGCCTGGGCGTGACCGGCTCAGCAGTTGGAAAGAGTATTTCGCGCTTGGAGACACGTTTGGGTGTACAGCTCCTCCATCGAACTACACGTCGCATGGACCTTACTACTGAAGGAGAAGCGTACTTGGTTAGTTGTCGGCGCGTCCTCGAGGAGCTGGCACAAACAGAAGCGTTTCTGGCCACCGGGCACCAGGAGCCGATTGGAAGATTGCGTGTCGATTTACCCACGACGTTCGGCAGGCGCCATGTGATGCCGACACTGGTAGCGCTTGGGTTGCGCTATGAGAAGTTAGATTTGTCGGTGACTCTCCGTGACCGAGCTGTCGACATGGTGGGGGAAGGCATTGACTTGGCGTTACGGATTGGTGAACTCGGTGATTTGCCCGACCTAGTCGCACGCCGTATCGGCGAGCAAAAAACCGTCATTTGCGCATCTCAGGGATATCTTGAACGGATGGGCGCTCCTCAATCTCGCGCAGACCTGCAAAAGCATGATTGCCTAGTGGGCTGGTACCGCGGCACGAGGCCGAACTGGCACCTCCGGGATGAGCATGGGGCATTTCAGCCTTTTGCATTCGTGCCGCGGCATGAGCTTACCGATGGTGATGCTCTCCTTTGTGCCTGTGTTGCCGGCGCTGGCCTCGCTCAGCTCCCGACCTGGCTCGCGAACGAAGAACTGGAAAAGGGTAGTATCGTTTCGGTGTTGGATAACCTTTCGGGTATGCTGGCGCCGATACACCTGATATGGCAAAAGACTCGGCATCTGCAGCCCAAGGTACGAGTCGTAGTCGATGAGCTTCGGTCACTCGCGGATGCTCAGGAGTCAATCTTTCGTCCGTCGCGAGGCATCAGAGGTTGACCGCTGTGATTTCCAGCGCTTTACCCGGCCGTTGAAATGCCGAAATGGGAACTCTAGAACTCGGAATACCTAATCGGAAACGGTTGAGTGGCCGCGTTGCTCCATCTCTACCACTATCTAAGTCCAAGCAGCTGTGCTTCTCGCAGAACTATAGCCTCGTTGAGCCGGTCCCTATCTGCCGGAACGAATTCGCCACTGTCAGCATTGAAAAGCACGCACCCATGCAACTTGGCCAGGTCGGCGATGAGAACGACAAATTGCGGCGCTTCATCACGAGTGTCCAGCCTAACTTGCACAATTGCATCGCCGGCATCGAAGAAATTGAAATCAATTCGATTTCCGTTTTCTGGGCCGAAGACAAGCCAGTCGGGCAGCATGAACCAAGGGCAACCTAGGTAGTGTACGAAGTCTTCTTGAAGTGCGTACGTGACGGGTGCGGGGAGCACTGGCTCGCAGTCTGGGATTGAAGTATCCGGCGCGGTCGAGCCCCGAAGAGTGAAGTACAGGTCAAACTGCCAAGCAGCCATGATGCCCCCTTCGCCATGTGTTCGCCTTATCGAATTCTGCTCAATAAGCGCGCGTATTGCAAGATGACTTTGAGACATTCGGTGCTCAGGTGGAAATCATGAACAATACAAAGCGTCGTCTTGCGGCGCAGATGGTCTTCTCGGTGCTGCGAATCCCTGGCTGAGACCTATCTGAAATGCTTCCAACGTGGCAATATGATGTGGTGAAAAAAAAGCATGAGCATACATTTCAAATGACCCCCAACCACCATGGTCGGCATAAAGCCGAGTTTGTTCAAGTCGCGAGTCCGTTTTATGCGATTCTTGCGAATCTAATTACCATCGGCCCGACTGTAATTTCAGAAGATGCAGGCACGTTGAACTGGAGTTCCGAAGTCTCATGAAATCGAAAAATACTTCCACTGGTGCTGCGACAACCGAGTCGGACTTGGTGCGAGCAAGCAGGGATGGTGACCAGTTCCACTACCACTGGGCCGCCCGCCATTGCCTGTCTCTTCTGCCTGGGGTTAGCGACTTGGTTGCCATTTCAATTGAGGGCGCATCGGCCATTGAGGGGCCTGGCTCGGCGAACGAAGGTGATGAACTTATAGATGTTGGGTTTTACTTTGGTAGTGAGCGGTTCGAAGCGGCACGCCTTGTTCGGTACGTACAGCTGAAGCACTCGACGAAGCGTGTGCAGGAGCCGTGGACTGCCAGTGGGTTGAGCAAGACACTTACTGGATTTTCGAAGCGCTTTACGAAGCTGCGTACGATGTACGCGTGGGACGAACTGAAGGACAAATTACACTTCACCTTCACAACCAATCGACCCGTTGATGAGAAAGTGATTGAGACACTTGAGGACCTCGCAGTCGAAAGAATTACGCGGCATCCTTCAGTCGTGGCGACTATACTGGGGTACGTGAATGGGCTCGGAAGCGAGACTGCAAATTTCTTCAAACTGTTCTCAGTCGAACCGGGCGAACCCGACCTCTGGAACCAGCGGAATCTACTATTTAAGGACGTGAGAACCTTCCTGGCGGAGGGTGGTTCGGAAGCTTCGCTTCAGCTCAAAGAGTTGGTGACGAGGAAAGCTACAACTGAGTTCGCTTCGAACCCTTCTATTCTTCGCGTTGATGTACTCCGAGCGCTCGGCGCTGATGAGGAGGACCTCTGGCCGGCAGAATGTTTGATTGCAGGTCCTGCAGGCGGTGCACTGCCGCGGGAACAGGATGTGGAGATTCGTGCGATTCTGGAATCTGCGACTCAACCAATTGTCTTACACGCAGAGGGTGGTGTCGGTAAGTCAATTCTCGTATGGCAGCTTTCTCAGTCTGTTTCCGAGGGGACAGTCGCAGTGCTCTACGATTGCTTTGGTGATGGGCTCTACAGAAGCGCGCAACACTACCGCCACCGAGAAAAGGATGCGCTTCCGCAAATAGCTAATGAGCTTGCCGCTCGAGGTCTGTGTAATCCGCTGATTCCGGTTCGGGGAACGGATAGCAAGCAGTACATGCGCGCATTTGTGACCAGACTGGCTCAGGCTGTCAGCTTGCTTCGAGCTAAAACTCCCCATGCTAACCTTTATTTGATAATCGACGCTGCGGACAACGCGGTTATGGCGGCTAAAGAGTTTGATGACTCCGCATTCGTGCCAGACCTTATTCGTACTGCTATGCCAGATGGCGTGAAGCTTGTTTTCACCTGCCGGACTCATCGGCGTGACCACTTGCAGCCGCCCCCTGACGCGATTCACGTTGAGCTCCGCCCATTCAGTCATGACGAGACAGCTAAACATCTAAGAACCGTCTATCCAGACGCGACCGATACCGACATCTCCGACTTCGGTTTTTTAAGCAGTTCCAACCCGCGAGTTCAGGCGGTAGCATTGAGTCGTAATCTTCCATTAGCGGAGATGCTTAAGGCGCTGGGGCCGTCACCATCGACAGTTGAGCGGGCCATCGCCGACCTGCTAGCGCAAGCGGTCGAGAAGCTGAAGTATAGAGAGGGCCATGTCGAGGCTGAGCAGATTGGACTAATCTGCGAAGGCTTAGCGGTGCTGCGACCGTTGGTTCCGATTGCAGTGCTCGCTGAGATTTCAGGCACCACTGAAAGCGCAGTTAGAAGCTTTGCCTTTGACTTGGGGCGTCCGCTACTTGTAAAGGGTGGAAGCCTGCACTTCTTAGATGAGCCCGCAGAAACTTGGTTCCGCCAGAGGTTCCAACCAGAAAAGGAAAAGCTGGCGACGTTCTTGACTCGACTGAAGCCCCTCGCAGCTTCCAGCTCCTATGTCGCATCGACGATTCCCCAACTACTGCTGGCAGCGGGACGAATGGATGAGCTGGTCGAACTGGCGCTTTCTTCTGAAGGGCTGCCAACAGCTAACCCGCTCGAACGTCGTGATGTGGAGGTTCAACGCCTGACCTTCGCACTGAAGGCTTGCCTACAACAAAAGCGCTTCGCTTCCGCAGCAAAACTCGCGCTCAAAGTAGCCGGTGAACTCGCCGGGGTCGCGCGCCAGAATAGCTTAATACAAGGAAATACAGATATTGCGTCTGCGCTTCTTTCTTTAGACCGTATCGACGAACTTGTTTCACGACGTGCATTTCGAGGAACTTGGACCGGAGCTCATCACGCCTATGAAGCAGGCTTGATGGCGGGGCGTGCTGAATTCCTATCTGAAGCACGAAGCCATTTGAGGATGGCGATAGATTGGCTATATTCTTGGGCAAGCATGCCCCATGAAGAGCGTGAAAAATCGAACGAGAACGTCGACACTAGTGACATCGTCGAATTGGCAATGGCCAAGTTGCTAGCAGAAGGGCCGGAAGATGCAGCCAAGTTTCTTCGTGGGTGGAGTCCAAGGCATCTGTCGATGACCGCAGGAGGTACTCTGGCACGTCGCCTTGTAGACCTTGGGAGATACGATTTGCTTGACCGAGTGGCGGAGCATGGTGCGCGGGATATCTGGCTAATGCTGGGACTGGCCATCGAAGCGTGCAAGGGTGGTCACACGCTCCCAGCTATACCGCTTGGGACACTTATGAGGGCGCTGGCTAGTCGCCGAATTCGACTTCATGACCCGGATAGGGCGATTTCCAGTTGGGGCGTACTCAATGGTGTCACGTCCGCTGTTTCACAAGCACTACGAGTACTGCCTCGGGATGACGTGGAGTGGGCGAAGGTAATTCGTCGCTACCTGCCAGACCATCCACCCGTAGAGTTGATGGCGCGTCACGGTTCGGATAGACCCGTATTGCTGAGAGCGTATTGCCTTGAGGCCGCTCTATTGGGAAGTCGGCTTGTGCTTATTGATTTAGCCCCTAAAGAAATTCGTGACGAACTGGAGAAAAAGACAAGCCAGTACAGCAGAAGTTCCGAAGCCGAAGCGTTCGAAAGGTCTACCGGAGGTCTTCTAGATTGGTTTCTCCTGAGTGCGGAAATCGCGTGTGGAAGGGTACCAGCAGTGTTTAACGTGGCTGTGCAGGCTGCGCTCAGTTCGACGAAGTCCGCTAGGTCCAGAGATTACAACAACGTTTTCAACTTAGAGCAAATCGCGGCACTGGAGTGGATACGAGCGATACGCGATGCGTCGGTATCGGACACAACTTCCTTAGCCGAATTTCTGAACTGGTTTAAAGAGAAGGCAGATGCTTTCGGGACCACAGCCATGACGGCTATTTGCCGCTTGGCAGCCCGGGAAAAAGCCCTTGAGAGTATTGCACTCGAAGTGTCTGTTCGGGTCTACGAAGCTATAGAAAATCACCGCGAGCACGCTGAATCGAGAGTCGATTCCTATCAAACTCTTGCGCGCGCCATTTTTCCGACCAGTAAAGCCGAGGCTCGTTCCTATTTCGAGCGGGCGGTAGAGATTTCGAACCGCATCGGTGAGGAAAACTCAGACCGCTGGGGGGCTATATTATGCCTTGCCGAGGCGAGTGGAAAGAACCGCCCAGCCCGACCCGAGTCCGCCTATAGGCTGGCACGAAGCGCAGAGCTAGCGTACGACTATGTCGAAAGAGACAAGCATTTCGACTGGAACCACACCATTGATGGACTACTAAGCTTATGTCCGGCATCAACCATCGCAACTTTGAGCCGGTGGCGGGACCGGAAGATAGGCTATGCAGACAGACTTTTGAAAATCACGGTTGGCCGAGCAGTGGCGCGTGGCTTGCTACCGCCCATTGCGCCAATTGCGTTATGTCCGATTGGCGACGAGTGGACACGGGTAGATGACTTAGCGAAAGCTATGGAAAATGAGTCCGCCAAGGATGTTCAGCGTAAAATTCTAGATGTTGCCTATCGCTATCTTAGGTTCAGCTCGCCCTCCGAGAGTGACCTTGAGCGAGTTTCAAAGCTGGCACGCACTTGCGATTTCGCGGCCTCGGACCTTGACAGGCTACTAGCGGCAGTGCGTACCCCCAAGACCGAGAGCGAGAATCCCGCCCGGCAGTACGTGCCACAAACGTTAGAGAAGCGCAACGACCCCGATTGGAATGTCCTTTTCGAAGGAGTTGACCTGTCAAGCG
This sequence comes from Duganella lactea, assembly GCF_009857505.1. GTDB lineage: Bacteria > Pseudomonadota > Gammaproteobacteria > Burkholderiales > Burkholderiaceae_D > Rugamonas > Rugamonas lactea. The sequence continues at coordinate 4,697 of NZ_WWCP01000006.1, read as the reverse complement.
CTGTACAGCTTCGCAGTGCCTACTTGCTACTCAAGACCTTTGACCCGCCTTACCAGATTGAGGAGTTTTACACACAGGCTCTGCTGCGAAGTGGCTTGGCGGGCGCCGCCGAGTTCTGTTTAGCCATCGAGCAGTGGCCAGATTTTGGGAACTATGAATTAAGGCATCTCTTAGATGTGCTCAGCAAAAAAAGTACGAAGCCGGTCGCCTTGCGTAAGGCGATGGCGGCCGTAGCGTTAGCCGTATGTAGAAGAAGTCCCGAGTGGGCAAGGAGGCGGAGATGGGGAAGCTCGTTCCCGTACCGTCAGCTAATCAGCGAAGGCATTGTTACCGATGACGAGATTGTTGAAGCTACGCTTGAGGGATTTCTTCTGAATGTGACGACGCTTAACTCAGGAGAGCTCTTTCAGATGCTGGAATCGCTGTCTCACGTTCTGACGAGCGATGAGGCCGACGATGCGCTGAACTTTGGCCTGTCGCTTCACGAGATGGACATGCGGCCGGAAGATGGAGACGGCCCTTGGAGCGATGCGATGAAGTTAGAGGAGAGCTGCGAGGCGGCCGTTGCTGGTTATCTGTGGGCCGCTCTTGGGTCACCAAATACTTCGGTGCGCTGGGAGGCTGCGCACGCCGTGCGGGCGGCCATTGAGCTGGGGTGGCACCCGGTACTGTCTTCGCTCGCGAAAAAAGCGCTCGTAAGCGGACCTACTGCTTTCGTTGACAAAAGTTTTGTTTTTTACGAGTGGCATTCTCGTCTGTGGCTCAACATTGCGCTAGCTCGGTGCGGCACCGGGCACCGTGACATGGTGGCCCTTTTTGGCGATTTTCTCCTTTTGTCAGTCAAGGAAGAGCACGTGTTGATTCGCCATTTTGCAGCCGTCGCTTTGCGCGAACTACCTGAAATCTTTGGTGGCGGAAGCACGCTGAGCGAGCTAGAAAAAATCAACGAAATTGCATTGCCGCTCGTTGAACATTCTTCCTATCGAGAGCCAGAGGCAGAGCCCCAAGCATTGGACGACGAGACAGGCGAGGAAATCGATGAGTACCACTTTGGAATAGACATTGGCCCGTATTGGCTTACTCCGCTGGGACGAGTTTTCGGCATCTCGCCAAATGGAATTGCTCGTCGCACCGCACAGGCCATACGCGGCCGTATGGGGCGGCTCCCCGCAGGGTATAGCCATGATGCGCGCTACAAGCATGGCGTGTTTGCAGACGAGCAGACCAGGCACTCACACGGCACCATGCCCCGAGTGGAGGACCTCGCGGCCTATAGCGCGTATCATGCAATGATGATAGTGGCTGCAAGGCTGCTTAAAACTCACTCAGTCGGCAAGGCGACGTACAGTGCCGAAAATGACTTTGATGATTGGATTGAATATCGACTTCTAACTCGCGAAGATGGTAAGTGGGCTGCGGACCGGCGCGACCCTGAACTTACGAAGGCGCCTCCAGCGCCGGAGAGATACGGTGACAAAGATTGGCGTTGGCAGATAACTGCTAACCATCTCGACAGTCTCATGAAGACCGACGAGGGACTGCAGGTTGTTGCAGGCGACTGGACAAGCGGTATAAGCGAATGCGTCGAGACCATTTTCGTGAACAGTGCGCTGGTGCCAAAGCGCTCTGCGGCAGCATTGCTCTGCGCGGCGCAAACCACCACAGACGCTCGAGGATATTTCTTCCGATTTGATGAGGACCACGTTGGACCGGGCGAAGATGAGGTTGCGGGCACTGGCGGCGAAGCGCCTGAGTTGACACCGGAGGGCAATCAGAGTGGTCAATTTAAGCTACGTCGGTGGAAGTCTGACCAAGGCGAATCCTCTGGTGTCGATGAATACGACCCTTGGGGTGAGCGCGTGCGCGTTCCTGGCGAAGTGCCGACCGCAGCCACTATCTTGGCAATGGGCTTATGCTCCGTTGATGATGGGCGTCGATGGGTGACTGAAAGCGGTGCGTTCATACGAAGTGAGACATGGACGCAGTCGAGCGGTTACGGTCGCGAAAAGGAAACAATTCCTGGCACTCGCTTGAGTGCTGATAGAGCTTTTTTGAAAGAACTTCTTGCTGCCAATCCAGGGTACTCTCTTATCGTTAGTCTCAAGCTTCATCGGCGGGTCCCGCGCAGTAGCTCAGATGACGACAATGGGTCGTTCGTACCCCCTTACAACCGCTACTACTTAATTGAAGAAGATGGAATCGCTAGAACGCTCAAGAGCAGTGATTGAACTCGGCAAGCGGCTTATCGCACAGCTGAAAATTGGAGATGACGAGCTAACTCAGTGGATGGCGCACATGCTTGCCGAGCGCATTCAACGCGCTGAGAAGGCCCCACCCGAAGATAGACTCGCTGCACAAAATTCATGTGCTGAATTGGTCTTCCAGTTGTGGGCGCAACGGTATAGTTTCCCGCCTCGGCTTCGCCCGTTAGCGAAGCTGGAGCCGCTCCTGCGCACGCTAGACGCACTTGATGCAAACAGCGGACCGCGGTTTCGTTTTATGCACGAGCCTCCAGCAGATATTATGGCCGACGAGGATGCCGCGAAGTTGCTGAGCTTAGCGGCGAATCTCGACGATGCGTCGCGAATTTTGGTGCAGTACTTTCTGGCAGCTGCAGCTGAGGTGGCTTCGGAAGAATCGAAGCCTTGGATACAAAGCGCTGTTGATGCTGGAGCGGACGTGACACTCGAGGTTCGCATTATAGGTTTCCTGAACCGCGGCCTTGACCGCGATGGGGCGGAAGCGAAGCTTGCGCGCGAGACATTGCTAGACAAGATACAAAAACTCGAGACGTTCGCATCTATGGCGGCCGCACACGCGGCAGATTTGAGAGCAAAACACGATTTGTTGGGCGATGAGTTGAACGACGCAGACTCTGTCGGGGATTGATTAGATTTATCCCCCGCAGTCACCATTTTTAGAACATACATGCCTTATCAAGAATTTTTAGTAAATTCGGACGCTCCACTAAAGGTTGGAGAAGCACGCGCACAAGATAGGTTGGGCAGGGTCGGATTCTCGGAGAACGCAGCCAATGCGCTTCGCTGCGTCGATAGTTCGCGCGGACTGGTTCTGTCAGTCGAGGGGGCCTGGGGCAGTGGAAAGACTTCCGTATTGGCGCTCATCGAGGAACATTTACGAGAGTCTGTCCAAGGTCCACCCGTCGTCGTACATTTTAATCCGTGGCTAATCGGAGAGCGGGACGCCTTGCTAGGGCAATTCCTAGCAAAGCTCGCTGGGGCAGTGGAGCTCGTTGACCACGTAGCAGTTGGCAAGAAACTGGGAAAGGCACTGAAGGCCTATGCTAATGCATTTGACGTCATAAAACTCTTACCTGGTAGTGAGCCTTGGGCATCGGTCGGAAAGTCCGTGTTCTCTGGTGTTGGCACATTTCTATCGGCAGTCTTGAATCTGAAAAAAACAGACATTGAGACGCGAAAAAACGAAGTACAGGCTGCGCTAGTGGAGTTTCCTAGGCCAATCATTGTCGTTATCGACGACATCGATAGACTGTTTCCATTGGAAGTCTACGAGATGATTCGAATCATTAAGGCAGTGGGCAATCTCCGGAATGTAGGGTACGTTCTCGCATGGGACCCTAGCTATGTTTGTGCGGCATTGGAGAAAGCCTCAGTTCCTGATTCTAGGGGGTACTTGGACAAAATTGTGCAGGTTCGCATGGCAGTTCCTAACATGTCGCCATCGGCTCGGAGGAAGTTGCTCAACGCTGCGCTCGACGAGCTTCCACGTCAAGCAATGGCTGAGTATTTCAGTAGCCGCTCTGACCGGGTATCGGAGGTTTATTTTTCTGGGTTGCGGGACCTTCTTGAGCATCCAAGGGATGTCATTCGCGTGATTAACACAATGAGGCTCATCGAGCCGTCGTTGCGTGGTGAGATAGTGTTTGCGGACATTTTGGCGCTTGCTGCATTGAAGGTTAAAGCGCCGTCGGTTTACGACTTGTTGCGGAAGGAGCCGAAACGGTTTGTAGGGGCGCTGCCACATGAAATCAATCTGCCCAATCAGAATGAAGAAATCTTGCTGGGAGGCCGTGTAGCGCGTGAAGAAGCCTACCAGCTTTGCACGAGACCTGCCGCTGTGAAGGACTTAGTACAGTTCCTGTTCCCACAAGTAGCACATTCTGACGGTGGCAACGGAGGTCGGGTTCAATACATCCAAGGCCACCTGGCGGACCCTACCCGACTCATCGTAGCGCTACAGCTTGGAACCAGTATGAGTGACGTCAGCCTCGTGCTAGCCCGTAGGTATTTAGCGGAGCCAGAGAGGCGTGCGGGAATTCGCGAACAGCTCACCACCGATAACTGTATCGGGTTCCTAGAGACGCTAGCAGACGCATATAGTGCAATGGAATTCGGGAACCGCTCAGTGAATGACTGGCAAGCATTATGCGTTGATATTTCTCGTATCGTCGACACTCCATTGTTTGTCCAAGCTACAGCCGAAAATGGGGCCATATCCATTGAAAATACCGCTGAATACGTCATCAATCAGTTATCCAGCGGAGTGGACTATTCTGAGTCGAACACTTTGGCTGACCTCATCATCGAAGGAGCTAATGTCAAATCTGGTGTATGCCAATCCTGAAGCGTAGGGCCATCAGGCGGCGAGTTTCTGTTGTTCCGGCGGATTGTCCTGCGCCGGAAGTCCATCTTTAAACAGCACGCCAGCCAGCAGCG
>NZ_WWCP01000069.1 GCF_009857505.1 Duganella lactea | reverse complement strand
ACCACGAAAAAGGTGGTTCTGGACAGCAAGACAAGTGCCAAAAGGTCTGAAGCCGCCGTGCGAATCCGTCCACAGCCGGCGTTTTCTCAGCACATCAGTTCAAATCAGCAGTAATTCGAGGTCCCCAAGATTTCTTAACAGAATTCGCATGCTGTCTAAATGCAGCACGCAGGGGGCCGGGGCGATTTCTACTTGTAAATCAAGATGGGAGCAACTGTCGCGCCAATAGAAGCTCTGTTCACGCAGCAAATCGGCGAGGTCTCCAGCGTTTGTGGTGGTGACCGTCCCTGATTGCGGATCCATCTTCTCTAACGTCAACAACTGACCTACGAGGTGGGTCGCCCGGTCCACGCTGGCGCTCAGACCAGCAATGAATTCATCCCGCTCCTCCACACTACGGGCTCGCTTTAGCACTTGCAGATTGGTCTTAATAGCTGCCAGCGGTGTACGCAATTCATGGGCAGCATCAGCGGTGAAGCGCTGCTCGTGTTCCATCGTTTGCCTTACGCGACCAAACAAACGATTGATTGCAAGCAGTAGCGGATGCACTTCGCTGGGAACTCCGTTCAAACTAACCTCTGCGAGGTCATTAGGTGTACGCGCCGCGACTTCTTCAGCGGAGGTTTGCAACGTGCGTACTACGCGGCTGACGCTCCACCAGATGGCTGCCGTTGCTAGCAATGCCAACAACGTCCCGAAGATGACAATTTTGTAGAAGAAACGGCTGCTGATATCTTCGCGGTGGCTAGTTGGCTCTGCTACCACTAGCGCTAGTTCATGCCGTTCGTCCCATAACGTGAATAATCGCCAGCGTTTACCTCCTATGCGAATCCACGACAGGCCATCGGGTGTTTCAGGCGAAAACATGCCGTCGGGGGCGCCGTCGTTCTTGTACAGAACCCGTTGATTGGCATCGCGAACTTGGAACATCAGATAGCGGTGTGGATTTGCGTGACCTTTCATTGGCAGGCTGATTGGCTGTGCAAGGCCATGCTCCCGCATTTCGTTTTCCACTAGCGATAGCAATAGATGTGCCGTCTCTACCAGTGATTGGTCGAACAGCTCATCGCTTTCCTGCTGTGCTTCGAGATAGACGATAACGGCACTGCTGGTCCATAACGTAAGCGTTAGCCCCAGCAGCGATGCCAGCAAGGTTCGCTTCAGCGACCAACGTTTGCCGAATACGTTGCCGCTCATGTTGCCGCCGGCTTGTCGATGCAGTATCCGATCGAGTGTACGGTGCGGATCAGCTCTCGTCCCAGTTTGCGGCGTAGGTGATGGATATGTACCTGCACTGCATTGCTCTCTACCTCGTCGCCCCAGCTGTACAGATTTTTCTCCAGTTGATCTCGGCTGAGAACGCGGCCGGCCTGTTCGACAAGCATCTGCAGGATGCGGAACTCCTTGACGGTAAGTGTGACCGTCTGGCCAGCCTTCGTGACACGCCGATCAGCGATATCTAGCACTAAATCACCGTGTACCAGTTCTTCGCGCAAACGGCCGGTGGCGCGCCGACTAGCACTACGAATTCGGGCCGACAGCTCGTCGAGGTCGAATGGTTTGATGATGAAGTCATCTGCGCCTGCGTCGAGGCCGGCGATGCGCTCCTTAATCTGGTCGCGTGCCGTCACTACGAGCACGGCGCCTTGGTAGCCGGTGTCGCGAAGGCTGGAGAGCACAGTCATTCCATCATGGTCGGGCAGGCCAAGATCGAGCAAAACGCAGCCGTAGTCATGCAGTTGCACCGCTGTTTTTGCGTGCGCTGCCGTGGTCACCCAGTCGACAGCATAGCCGCTCTGTTCCAATCCAATTTGAGTGGCGCGGCCAAGTTGAGGGTCGTCTTCTGTGAGCAAGATACGCATAGGGCTAGTCTGAAAAAGATGCCGGAATCGTACGGAGAACTTGTTAAGAACCTCTTAAGAACTTCTTAGCAACATCGCCTGCATTTCGTCCCCTTACTATGGAACTTGTCCCGACATGTTAAATGCATTCATCTTAATGTCAGCCGCCGCTGTGACGCCGGTTGCCTCGGTAGAGCAAGTGGTAATTACACCCGAGCAGATCACGCGTGCCGGCATCGCCACTGCGCCGGCATTGGCCACCTTGCCTGATAGTGGTGCGATAAGCGGCGACGCAATCGTGCTCTCTGGTACCGTGGTTGCGCCCACCACGTCCACCGTGGTAAGCGGTGCCGTATGGGGGGGAATGGTACAGGAAGTTCACGTTGCAACCCTTCAAACAGTGAAAGTTGGGGCGCCTCTGGTTACGCTGTTTAGCCAGCCGTGGATGGAGTTGCAGCGCGAGTATGTGGAACTCTCTGCGCAGGCAAGGTTGTCAGCCGACAAGCTGGCTCGCGACGAAAGTTTATATGCTGATGGGATCATATCGCGTGTAAGACTGGAAGAAAGTCGCTCCGCTGCACACTTGGCACGGCTGGCGGCTGACCAGCGGGCACAGGCGCTTCGTGCCGGTGATATGAATCAGGCCGCGATTGCGAAGTTGCCGGAGAATCGACAATTGAGCCCTCTGCAGACGGTGCGTGCGCAGACTGCTGGCACGGTGGTCGAATTGCCATTGTCCGTTGGCCAGCAAGTCGAACCGGGTAGCAGTGTGGCCAAGATTGTGCGGGAAGGGCCATTGTGGGTCGAACTGCAGGCGTCACGTCAACAGCTCACCTCGGTCTCGGTAGGCGACAAGCTGTTCGTGGCAGAGAACTGCCAATTGAAGGTGAGCGCTATTTCACCACTCGTCAATGGCGTTAATCAGACCGCTTTGATACGTGCAGAACAGGTCGAGCGTAATGGGTGTTTGAAAGTGAACGCCTTTGTAGAAGCGCGTCTGGCAAGGCCGCGTACTCAGGCAGGTGCGCTGGCAGTGCCGGCTACCGCGCTGGTGCGTCGCGGTACTACGAGCTATGTCTTTGTTCGCAATGACAAGGGCTTCCAAGCCGTCCCAGTCCAGCCCGGTGCCGCTGCAGGAGATCAGGTTTGGGTGCGAGGTGGGCTACGTGCCGGTGCACCCGTGGCGATGCGAGGCTTGGTCGCCATCAAAGGGGCCTGGAGCGGTCTGGGCGAGCCCGCCGTTGAAGCGAAAGGACAGCCATAATGCTGGGCCGTCTGATTGCTATGTCTTTGGCACAGCGCCTGTTGGTGTTGGTGCTAACTGTACTGATGATCCTGGCTGGCGTCAAAGCGGTCGGCGAGCTCTCGATTGATGCCTTCCCTGATGTATCGAGCACGCAGGTCAAGATCATTATGAAGGCGCCAGGCATGACACCCGAGGAGGTGGAAACCCGCATCGTTGCGCCGATTGAGCAGGAGTTGCTGGGCATCCCGAAGCAGTCGGTGTTGCGCTCACAATCCAAATACGCAATTGCCGATATCACGCTCAATTTTGAAGAGGGTACAGATATGTACTGGGCCCGCCAGCAAGCCACCGAACGGCTGGCGGCGGTACTGAAGGATCTACCGCCTTCAGCTAGTGGTGGCTTAGCGCCGATCACTACGCCATTGGGTGATGTGTTCATGTTCACTATCGAAGGCCCATTGTCCCTGATGGAAAAACGTACTCTGCTTGAGTGGACCATCCGTCCACAACTGCGCAACATTCCCGGCGTGGCCGATGTGAACTCGCTGGGTGGCGAAGTACGTAGCTTTGAAGTGATTCCTGATCTGGCAGCATTGGCAGCACGCAAGGTATCGCTGGAGCAGCTCGAAAAGGCGCTGATTGCCAATAATCGTAGCGATGGCGCCGGCCGTCTCGTGAGCGGTGAAGAGTCGTTCCTGATTCGCAGCGATGCGAGCGTACGTGCGCTGGAAGATGTGGGAGCTATCAGCATCATCAGCCGAGATGGTGTGGCAGTGACAGTAGGTCAGGTAGCAGAGATCCGCACTGGTGCACTGACGCGCTATGGCACCGTTACGCAAAGCGGCAAGGGCGAAGCGGTGCAAGGGTTGGTATTGGCCATGCGCGGCGCCAATGCGCTGAATGTGGTCGATCAGGTGCGTGAACGTCTTGATGAGATTGGTAAGACGCTGCCGACCGGAACCACCATCAGTACATTCTATGACCGTGGCAATCTGGTTGAACGCGCCGTCAACACAGTCAGCAAGGCTCTGCTAGAAGCCACCGTCCTGGTGGTAGTGCTGCTGTACGTATTCCTGGGCAATGTCAGGGCGGCAGTCGTAGTGGCATGTATTCTGCCGCTATCCGCATTGGGCACGTTCGTACTGATGCGACAGTTTGGGCTGAGTGCAAATCTGATGTCACTAGGGGGACTGGCGATTGCTATCGGCATGCTGGTTGACGCCGCTGTGGTCGTTGTCGAAAACATTGAAGCACACAGCAGCAAAGCGCAACCGGGCATGTCGTGGCTGCATGTGATCTATCGTGCAGTCCGCGACGTTGCGGTACCAGTCACGGCCGGCATGGTGGTCATTATGGTGGTGTTTATTCCACTGCTGACGCTGCAGGGACTGGAGGGCAAGATGTTCGCGCCAGTTGCAATGACAATCATCTTTGCATTGGGTGCATCTCTGCTGTTGTCGCTGACTGTCATTCCAGTGCTGTCATCGTTCATGTTAAAGGCCCATCACGGCCCGTCTCCGCGCATCGTGGTGTGGATGGAATCGGTCTATCAGAAAGTGCTGAAGCGCGCCTTTGGCAATGAACGGGTTGTCGTGGGTTCGGCTGCAGGCGCACTGGTGATCGCTATTGCCTTGTTCATGGTCGTCGGAAAATCCTTCATGCCTGTACTCGAAGAGGGGGACCTGATTATGCAAGCCGAGAAGTTGCCCTCTGTTAGCCTGGACCAGGCTGTAGAGCAGGATCTTGCAATCCAACGCAGGATACTGAGCCAGGTACCCGAGGTGACACGTATCGTTGCTCGACTCGGTACTGACGAACTGGGCTTGGACCCGATGGGACCAAACGAGACTGACTCATTCCTGGCGCTCAAGCCGCGATCTGAGTGGCGCAATCCAGACAAGGAAGTGCTCATCGATGCGTTGCGAAAGGCCACAGCGGACTATCCGGGTATTAATTTCAGCTTCACACAGCCGATCGAGATGCGCACCTCGGAGATGCTATCAGGCGTGCGAGGTGATCTGGCCATCAAAGTCTACGGTACGGACTCCAAGAAGCTTGCCGAATTGGCTGAGCAAATCGTCGGCGTTGTCCAGAAGATTTCCGGCAGCGAAGACGTGTTGACCGTGAAAAATGAAGGCGTTCAGTACATGCTAGTTGATATCGACCGCGTTGCGGCCGGACGACTGGGGCTGAGCGCTGAGCAGGTGCAGAACGACCTGCGAACCATGATTGAGGGACGGACTGCCGGTATCGTCATTGATGGCGTGCAGCGCCTGCCGCTGCTGCTGCGCGGAGGTGACGAAACGCGTATGTCGCCAGAATTGTTCCAGCAAATACGTTTGCCGCTGGCAGATGGACAGTCGGTGCCGCTGAGCCAGGTTGCAGTGATGCGCGCAGTTGATGGGCCAGTTAAGGTCGAGCGTGAGAACAGTAGTCGAATGGCTGTGGTACGCGCGAATGTTCGTGGGCGCGACCTGGTGGGCTTTGTCGACGAGGCCAAGGCGGCTGTCGCGCAGCAGATCAAGTTGCCGGCAGGCTATCGCCTCTCGTGGGGCGGGCAGTTCGAGAATCAGCAGCGAGCCGCTGCGCGCTTGGCTGTGGTGGTGCCGGCAGCATTGGCACTGATCTTCCTGCTGCTATTCAGCACGCTTGGTAGCGTACGACAAGCGGTGCTGGTGTTTGTCAACATCCCGTTTGCACTGATTGGTGGAGTCGTAGCGCTGGCGGTGACGGGAGAGTACCTCTCTGTACCTGCATCGGTGGGCTTTATCGCACTGATGGGTATAGCGGTATTGAACGGACTTGTGATGATCACGTGCTTCAACCAGATGGTGGCCCGTGGCGTACCGCTGGCTGAAGTGGTGGTTCAAGGCGCGCTGCGCCGTCTACGTCCAGTGATGATGACCGCGAGTATTACTGGCCTCGGCTTGGTTCCTTTGCTGTTGGCCACAGGTCCTGGTTCGGAGATTCAAAAGCCCTTGGCCATCGTCGTGATCGGCGGTCTGCTGAGCGCCACTTTGTTGACGCTGATTCTGTTGCCATTGTTATTCCGCCGTTTCGGTGTTCCTGGCAGCGCTAAATTGGAAAATGCATGAAAACTTTACCCAACGATACTTTACTGACGCTGGTGATTCCCGTCAGCCTAGAGGAAGACATTCTGGACTTTCTGTTGCTGCACCCAAATTGGGCCAGTGGCTTCTCTCTAATGGCTGCTCAGGGGATGGGCCAGGGCGCGCCGCTTCAATCGGCAATGGAATTGGTACAAGGGCGTAGCGCCCGCAAATTGGTGCTGATTCCAGGTTCCCTGGCCGACCTTCAACAATTGCTACAGGCATTGGCGGAGGAAATGCCGACGCCAGATGTGACTTATTGGATGAGCCCAATGTTGGCCAACGGGAGGTTGGCATAATGGTTAAATTGAAATTAGCGATCACAGTCGCCATCGGAATGATTACCTTTGGCGCAAACGCCGCCACCCTGCCCCTGGCGGGGGATTTGCTGTACGCGCTTCCTCCAGAACCTGTGGTTCGCCGCACGCTGGAAGCTTTGCCTCAACTTCGTCTTGGTGCGATGAATAACGAACTGGCATCGGCGGAAAAAGCCAAGTTAAACGCAGGGCCGCATGAGTGGCGTTTGAGTGCGGGGGCGTCCCAGCGTCGAGTGATAGGCGAGCAACGTTACCGTGAACAGGAATTCGGAATGGAGCGCGGCGTGCGCTGGTTCGGGAAAGCAGATCAGGACCGCGTCATCGGTGAGAAAAGCATTTCACTCGCGCAGGCCCAGCATGCTGACGTCTGGCACGAGAGCTGCAGAACCTTGATGCGAGACTGGTACGATGCCCTGCGCGCGCAAGCTTCGTTGCAGCGCCTGACTGAACAGCATGTGCTGGTACAGCAGCTAAAGGCCATAGCAGTAAGACGCGTCAAGGCTGGCGATAGCCCTGCGCTGGAAGTGATGCAGGCCGATACCGAACTGCGCCGTTCTGAGGCGCTGGTAGAGCAAGCGCGTCAGGACGTAGCGCAGGCATTGACCTTGCTGTCGACTACGTATCAACACTTACCTCAACCGCATCTAGAACGTTTGCCTGAGCCTCAGCGCGCTCAAGATGCCATACCGGAACAGATCGCCCTCATCACGCAGGACAATCATGAGCTGGAATTGGCCCAAACAGAGGCTCAGTTACAGGGGCTGAAAGCACGCCGTGCGGCTAGTGAGCGCATGCCTGATCCCACCATCGCATTAAAGGCAACGCGAGAGCGTGATGGGCAAGAGCGCACGCTAGGGCTGATGTTATCGATTCCTTTGCCAGGGCAGTACCGCTCGTCGGAGGCGACAGCCGCCGCAGTACGTGCGCGCATGGCCGATGAGCAGGTCACACAGGTCCGCAACAAGGTCCAGCTGGATGCACAGCGTGCTGTATCCGAAGAGCGGCATAGCTATCAAATTTGGAGCAGTCTGCGTGCAGTGGCAGAGCAAAGCGCCAGGCAGGCGCTATTAATGGAGCGTGCCTATCAGTCCGGTGAATCCACCCTGAGCGATGCCTTGCTTAGCCGCCGTCAGGCTCTTGACGCGGCGCTAGCAGCACAAACAGCACAGATTGGCGCGTTAGCTTCCAGTGCGCGCGTCAAGCTGGACGCTCATGCCTTGTGGTCGTTCGAGTAAGGAGAAGAGATGATTAAGTTTGTGCATCTAGTGGCAGTAGTCTGCGCTGTGAGCGCTGTTGGCTGCGCCACTCGTAGTCCCGATGGTGTTCGCCACGGCTATGTAAGCAAAGTGTACTCGGCGGGAGAAAAGCCTGTAGATTTGCCTGCGTGCTTGTCGGCACTGACGTCCCAACAACTGGCCGATGGCCGCTTTGTTGATCTCAAATATGGCACGATGCGATTGCGTAAGTATGCGACTGTATATGCGCCGAATAGTTTGCAGATCACAAAACACGACAAGGTCGAATTTACACCCATCATCTGCGAGGGAAATGACTTCCCTCGCATCCTGCGGGTGGTGAAAGACTAAGCCGCGCCGGCCAAGTGCTCGTACAGAATAGTGCAGCCGATCAGGATCAGTACCATGCCGCCGATAAGTTCTGCACGCTTCCCGATTAATGTACCGAGCGCTCGGCCGAGCATCACGCCGATGGTAACCATCAAGAATGTGCAGGCTCCGATTGCAGCGGCAGTTACATAGATATTGGCATTAATAAAGGCAAGACTGGCGCCAACCGCCATAGCATCAATGCTTGTGGCGATGCCTGTAACTGCCAGGAGCGCGAATGATTGGTGGTCTGCAGTGACTTCGCTTTCGTCTTCCTTAGAAAAGCTCTCTCGGATCATTAGCGCGCCAAGTACCAGCAACATACCGAAGGCGATCCAGTGATCCCATTGCTCGACATAACGTGAAGCGGCCTGGCCGACAGCCCATCCGATCATTGGGGTAATACCCTCGATTACGCCAAAGATCAGACCTATGCGCAGAGCTTGGCGCAGATTCGGTTTTTGAATGGCAGCGCCCTTGCTGATGGCAACAGCAAAGGCATCGGTCGACATGGCGAGTGATAGGGCAACGGTAGCTAGGAAATTCATATGGCTTCCATGTCGGGCACGACGAAAGGCATTTCAGCGGCCCGACTGAGCGCGTGACATGCCGATGGTCTTGCCAAACGAGAAACGGTTGTCCGCACCACGGCAATTTTGCCGAGTATGTTGATGCGAACGCTACTAGTCTAGTAGCAGGCTACTCCCCAAAGGAGGTTGGATTATACCTCAGCTCAGAGGTGAAAAATGTCTGACCTCGCTATATATTAAATCTGTTATATGACGACGGGTGTAAATTGGGACATGCTGTGAGGCAGTTATTGCATGCCTCGCATGGCGATCATCGGAATGATCAGTACCATCCACCCGAATCGACGCCTCGGCCTCAGCGCGCGTTGTGTAACGTTGATGATGAACCAGTGCGTTTTTCAGGCTGCCCCAGAAGCTCTCCATCGGCGCATTGTCGTAGCAGTTCCCTTTGCGCGACATCGATGCCCGCATATGAGATGCCGAGCCGCGTCTACAGCGCGGGCACTGGTGGCGGTGCGCTGATCGTCGACAAATTCGGCGACGCGGACCAAGACGGAGAAAAACTGAGTGGCACGGGGCAGCGCCGGGCAGCTGCAGAAGTCGGAATGGGCACAGCTTAAATTAACCGGCTGAGTGTCTTGACTAGTGGGTCCACTTTAGCCGCGCAATACGGCCACGGCCGGCGACGAAGCCTTGCTCTAGCAGCTCGGGCTGGATACGCCGGGTGCCGTAGGTCTCGCGGCTTTGACGATGCACGGCCTGAATGGCGACTTTCAGGACGTGTAAGAAATTCTGTGTGTGCGGGGCCGGGTTTTAGTTAATCGCGTTTGTGAAGCGTTCGCCAAGGACGTGTAAGAAATTCTGTGTGTGCGGGGCCGGTTTTTAGTTAATCGCGTTCGTGAAGCGTTCGCCAAACATGATGGCAAATTGATTGGCCGCCAGCTTCCAAGTCCGCTGTGGCATCTTCCAAT
>NZ_WWCP01000068.1 GCF_009857505.1 Duganella lactea | reverse complement strand
GGTCACTGGTTCGCTCTTCTCAAAAATACTGACAGTATTTCTACTGAATATTTCTTTGTTGAGCATTTAATGCTTTTTGTTGCAGCACCAAATGCCCACACTTATCGACTGTTAATTTTTAAAGATCATTCTGTGTTGCTAGCTGAAGAAGCGTTTTGTTCGTCAGCGAAGAAGGAAGAGTATGAAGCGTTTGCAGCATTTCGTCAACCTTCTTTTTTCTCGCTTCACTCTGCATTTGCATGCAGCGTTTCGCGAGGGACAGAATCATAACAAGCCGGCGCTGGTCTGGCAAGGGCTTTGTTATATTTCGTTTTCATCGTTTCCCGGGAAACCATCTTGTTCGCCACCGTCCTGTTTGCCGCCGCCATCGAAGTGCCTGTCGTGGTCGTCACTGCCACGCGTACCGAACACGCCAGCTTCGACATCCCCGCTTCTATAAACGCGGTCACTGTCGACGACAGCAATCTGCGCACCAACGCTTCAGAGGCGCTCGCGGCCGTGCCCGGGCTGGTGGTGCAGAACCGCCAGAACTACGCGCAGGATTTGCAGATCTCATCGCGCGGCTTTGGCGCCCGCTCCGCCTTTGGCGTGCGCGGCGTGCATCTGATCACGGACGGTATCCCCGCCAGCATGCCGGACGGCCAGGGCCAGGCCGCCACCTTCAACCTGGACATGGCCGAGCGCATCGAAGTGCTGCGCGGGCCCTACTCGGCAATCTACGGCAACCATGCCGGCGGCGTGATCCAGCTATTCACCAAAGAAGGCGAAGGCGCGCCGTCCGTCGAACTGAATATGTCCGGCGGCAGCTATGGCACGCGCAAGACGGACCTCAACGCCCAGGGCAAGCAGGGAGCGATCAGCTATGTGCTCGATGCGTCGCGCTTCGACACCGACGGCTACCGCGCCCACAGCGCCGCCACCCGCGACCAGGCCTACGCCAAACTGACACTGACACCCATAGCCGGCGCAACACTGAACATCGTCGCCAACGCCTTGCGCCAGAACGACACGCAGGATGCGCTGGGCGTCACCTGGGCCACCTACCAGCGCGACCCGCGCGCCGGCGAAATCGACAACGCCGATACGCAATCGCCGAAGCGCACGCTGGCCGACCGCTACAACACGCGCAAGAGCATCGATCACAAACAGGTCGGCGCCACCTGGGAGCAGCGCTTCGGCGACGACCGCCTGCGCGTGACCGCCTACGGCGGCAACCGCGAAGTGATTCAGTACCAGGCATTCTCGAAAGCCTTCCAGGCGCCGCCTGCGCACTCGGGCGGCGTGGTCGATTTTGCGCGCGACTTCTCCGGTACGGATATCAACTGGTCGCACGTCGCTCCACTGGCCGGCGGCAAGCTGAACACCACCGCCGGCGTCGAATATGGCCGCTCCAACGACGCGCGCCAGGGCTATGAAAACTTCGACGGCGCCACCTTCGGCGTGAAAGGCGCCCTGCGCCGCGACGAAGACGATACGGTCAGCAACCTCGATCCCTATCTGCAAACCGAATGGGACGCCGGCGCATGGCAGCTTAGCGCGGGCCTGCGTCACAGCCAGGTAAAGATCTCGGTCGACGACCACTTCCTCGGCAACGGCAATGACAGCGGCTCGCTCAACTACAGCCATACCACGCCGGTGCTGGGCGTGTTGTATCGCGTATCACCGCAGCTGAATGTCTACGCCAGCGCGGCGCGCGGCTTTGAAACGCCGACGCTCAATGAACTGTTCTACTCCGGCGCGGGCGGCGGCTTCAATTTCCGCTTGCAGCCGGCGCTTAGCACGCACGTGGAAGCCGGCGTCAAGGCGAAGCTGGACGCCGGCTCGCGCATCAATGCTGCCATCTTCCAGGTGAAGACCTCCGATGAACTGGTGGTCGATGCCTCCAGCGGCGGCCGCACCAGCTACCGCAACGGCGGCAACACCTTGCGCCAGGGGCTGGAGCTGTCGCTCGACTCATCGTGGCGCCATGGACTCAGCACGCGGCTGGCGCTCACCACGCTACGCGCGGTCTACGACCAGGGCAACCGCCTGCCCGGCGTGCCGAACGCGAACCTGTACGGCGAGCTGGCATGGAAGGAAAGCGCCGGCCGCTTTGGCGCCGCACTGGAGGCGGTCGCCGCCGGCAAGATCTACGTCGAGGACAACAACGTGGAACAGCCGGCGCCGGGATACGGTGTATTGAATGTGCGCGTCAACGCCAGCCAGCAGTGGCGTGGCTGGCGTTTCAAACAGTTCGCGCGGCTGAATAATCTGCTCGATAAAAACTACGTCGGCTCGGTCATCGTCGGCGACACCAACAAGCGCTATTACGAAGCGGCGCCGCAACGCAACTGGCTGCTGGGCGCCAGCGCGCGCTATCCGTTCTAGCGCAGGGCGACGGTCTGGCGCTTCCAGGCCGGGTCTTGCCAGCGGTAGAACAGGCTGAGGGAAGATGGCTTGTCGGCCGACTTCAGCGTGGCCAGGGTATTGATGTCCACCAGCTCAAAGCTGCGCTTGAAGCGGCCATCGACGCGCGCTTCGCGCGCCACCAGCATGTTCTGCGTGCCTGGCACCCAGCCGGCGAATTCCGCATAGCCCAGGTCCGGATCGGCGGCGGCCGGGGGCAGCACATCGACCAGCCAGCCGTCGCGGGTCTGATGGAACAGCCACATCTCGCGCCAGCCGTCGATCGGCTGCACCGCCAACGCCAGCGCGCTACCCTGCGCATTGCCCCGCGCCGAGGCCGGCCACACCACGCCATAACTGCAACGGCGCGCCAGCGCATGCTGCTGATCGTGCTTGTCATCGACCAGCAGCACGCAGGTTTCACCCGGCTGCCCCGCCACCGTCACCACGCGCAATCCACCGCCGGCTACCGCGTCGCCAGACGCCACCTCCCCCGCCCAGCGTGCGCTGCCCACGCGCACGCCCGCCTCGGCGTAGGCGGCCGCATCGTCCTCGGTCAGGTCGGCCGGCTCCACCATCCCCAGCTCATCCAGCGCCCGCTGCCCTGCTTCGCTGAAAGACTGCCCTTTGCGCGCCCGCTCAAACGCCACCGACGACCACACCATCGCCCGCCGCATGGTCACGCGGTTCTTCACATGTCCCGGCAGATCCTTCAACTCAAGACGTTCCAGCACCTGTCCGCGCCAGTCATCGAGCGCCGCCCGCGCGCCCGGCCCCAGCGCGGGATCGATGCACTCCTGCCGCGTCAATCCCAGTGCAGCGGCAGCACGCTGTTGCGGCTGAGCCGACGCCATCGCCAGCACACGGCGGAACGCCTCGCCGTCATAGCACAACTGCATGCGGCCTTCGCGCTCAAAGCTGCGGATGCCGACGCCGTAATGCGCCACCGCCTCCAGATGCGCCGCGATCACCGCATCCCCTTGCTTGCCCTGCTTTGCCGAGGCGCGCCGCGCCAGCCGGTCCGCCATCGTCCCCAGCGCGTCGAACGGCTCCGCAGTGATCGACGCCGCCGGTGCCGCCTTCAGATAAGCCGCCGCATAGCTGATGCCCAGCGACTCCGCACCCGGCGTATCGCGCAGGAAGCGCACCACCGACAGCAGCTCCGGCGCGTCCGCCGCCTCCAGCGATACCTTGCGCACCTGCGCCGCACGGATATAGCCGGCACGCTCGCGGCGATAATCGTAGACTTGTAAAAAGTCCTGCTTCTCTCGCCGCGTATCTCCAGACTATCGCCCTGCCACAGGACCGCCTGCTGCTGCGCCGAGTCCTTGGGCGTCGCGCGCAGTGCCGTCTGGTCCTGCGTCACGATCGCCAGCGTCAGGGCCGCCGCCATTATTGTCATCGCCATCATTACCGTACCTCCGCCGCCACGCGCGGCTGCTTGCCCAACAGGGCGGAACCAACAAAGCCGCCATCCGCCGGCGGCGGCGCGATAATCACCGACACCTTATCCGACAGTTTGTCCGCCATCGTTTTCTGGATCAGCAGCGGATTACGCGTCAACAGCTCCCCCTCGCGCTCCATCTGCGCCACCTCCACCTTGCCGACCACCTCGTGGCGATAGGCCTCCGCCTCCGCCAGCTTGCGACGCGCATCGGCCTCGCCGGATGCTTCGATCACACGCGCCTGCGCCGTGCCCTCCGAGGTCTTGATGCGCGCCTCCTTCTCCGCTTCCGCCTCCAGCCTGCGCTGCTCGATCTGCTTTTGCTTGAACGGCAGAACATGCGCCATCGCCTGTTCCTGCGCACGCGCCGCGATGATCTGCTCATTGCCGGCGGCTTCCGCAGCCTTCTCGCGGCGCACTTTCTCCGCATCCGCCTCCAGTGCGCTCTGTTTCACCTGCTTCTCCTTCAACTCCAACGTGTAGCGCATCTTCTCGGTTTCCAGTTCCTCGGCCAGCAGCTTCTCCATGCCTGCCTGGTATTCTTCCGGCAGCGTGATCTTGCCGATGGTGATGCCTCGCAGCGTCACGCCATCGGCCGCCAGTTTTGGCTTCAGCTCCGTTTCGATTTCCTTCTGGATCTCGGCGCGCCTGGACGAATAAATCTCGCGCACCGTGTAACGCGTGAACACTTTGTAGATCACGCCCTGCACCGCCGGCTCCACGATGGCGCCGTTGATATCCGGCGGCAGCGATTGCGTCATCGCCACCACCCGCGCCGGATCGAGCGCATAGCGCACCGACATATCCACGCCCAGCGCCAGGCCCTCCACCGACTGGAATGGCGCCTTGTCCGCACGCGCCGGGCGATACACCTGATCCAGCAGCGATACCTGGCGCAGCACATGCACACCCGGCATCATGAACACCGCGCCATCGCGCACCGTCACCGATGTCCCGGTAAGCTGGTTGGTGCGGATACCGACATTCCCCGGTGCCAGCTTGGCCAGCGGCGGATGCATCACCAGACCGTAGATGGCGCCAGCGGCCAGCGCCGCCGACACCAGCAGCGTGCCGTTGCGCCGCACGCCCTTCAGCGCCATGCCGCCGGCGCCACTGAACGCCGTCCGCACCGCCTGCACCATCCGTTTGATCCGCTCTGCCATGATGTTCACCTTTCGTTGAGTTCCGGGCCTATCCCTGAACAGCATGGTGCGCCTGATGATACGGAAGTATCAACGCGGCCGCCGTCCGTCTCTCTTCCGACCGTGTGAGGAAATCCTCACAGCGCGCTTGTGACTTTTTGCTCAAAAGCGTGGATACTCGCTCCATTGACAGAATGTGGAGCGCAGCATGGCCAAAGTCGCCGTTATCGAGGACGATCAGCCCACCAGCAACCAGCTGCGGGCCTGGATAGAGTCCGCGCGGCCCGGCATCGTGGTCGATCAATGGTTCAGCCGCGACGACGCCGAAGCGGCCATCGCCCGCGAACGCTACGACCTGGTGGTGCTCGATATCGAGCTGGGACGCGAACGGCACGCCGGCGTCGCCATCATCAACGCCATCAATAAACGACATGCCACGCCGGTGCTGGTGGTATCGGCCATGCCGGCCACCATCTACCGCAGCATCATGAAGGCGCTGGACGCCTGGGACTATCTGCAGAAAGCCACATTCGAGGAAGCCGATTTCGTCGAGACCTTCCTCGAAATCCTGCGCGCCGTGCCGGCCCAGGCGCCGGCTGCCAGTACGGCGGAACTGAGCATGGACCCGCTGCGCCAACGCACACCGATGTGGCGCGGCCACCGTATCAACCTGCCACTGACGGCGCAGCGCATCCTGGCGGCGCTGTTCGCCAAGCGCGGGCAGGTCGTCTCCTACGACGAGTTGTTCGATGTGGTGAAGAGTGGCCGCAATCGCGACAACATCCGAAAACACGTCAGCACCATCCGCGACGCCTTCCGCGAAATCGATCCCGGCTTCGCCTGCATCGAGAACGTACCGATGCGCGGCTTCCGCTGGACTGACACGGAATGAACTGGCGCCGGCTCAGCATCGTTCCGTATCGCGCGCGGCTGCTGCTGCGCGCCGCCTTCGCGTTCCTGATGGCGGCGACGGTGGGCCTGGCGCTGTCGGTACTGCAGCAGGAAAAACAGCTCAGTTACAAGAATTACGAGGGCAGCTTCCAGAAAACGCGGGTACAGATCGCGGCCACGCTGCGCCATCCCACCGGCCAACTGGCGCTGCTCAATCCACAGCCGATGGCCAGCGGCGGCGCGCTACATCCGCTGCTGCTGCCCTTCGCCGCGCTGGACTTCGACGATCTGCAAAAGGTGCAGCAGGCGGTGGCGATGTCCGGCTGCCTGGCGCAGTACGGTAACAACGGCTCGCTGTGCGTTGGCATAGGCAACAACCCGTGGGCCGGTGGCTTCATCTACGTCGCCGGCAGCTTCGATGGCGCGCAGTTGGTGCCGCATATACGTGGCGATCAGGTAGTTGACTACGCCCACCGCGTAAAGGTCAAGGTCACACTGCGCGACCAGACCGACGAATGGATCGCGCCCTTTGAGGAAAGCAGCGCACCGCAGACACCCGGCCATCGCTATGGTGGCATGCGCGGACGGCTGACCGGCTTCACCGCCGCCGATGTCGCGCGCGGCAAGGCGCCGGTGGTCAAGGACTTCCGCGGCTGGATCTGGCAAAACCCTCGCTGTAATCGCCCTGATCTCGCCGATGATGACCCTAGCTGCGCGCGCAGCGCCTTCTTCTCCCTGCGTCTGCCCATCACCGCGCTGCAGGAAGCCTTGTTTGACAAGCGCCGCCCCGAGTGGCCGCCCGCCGATCTGGATCGTATCAACGTCAGCATCGCCGTGTTCTCGCCGGGCGATGGCGCACCGCTGCTGGACAGCGGCACCGGCCCGGCCGCGCCGCCGTTTTCGCTGACTGACCTGAAGCCGATGCTGCTACAGGGCGAGAGCCTGCAAATCAAACGCCTCAGCGACGGCGTTCAGTTACCGCTGCTGGTGGCGCCCATCGATCCGGAAGAGCAGAGCTGGAACTTCGTTACCGCGCTGATCCGCCGTCTGCCGGTGGATGCCTACGATGTGCCATTGAGCGCGAAAGAAATCATCGCCACGCCGGCCGGCAGCTACGAGGTGCTGCTGAAGGGAGATGTGCGCAGCGTCAGCAAAAGTTTGAGCGTGGTGGCCAGCCGCCTGGTGTGGTTCGTCGGCGCCATGCTGGCGGCGCTGATGCTGGCGTGGCTGGTGATCGAGATCGGCATCATCCGCCGCATCAAAGTGCTGGTCAAACGCGCCGACGATGTCGGGGAACAGGTGACGGCGGCGCGCGGTTTTTCGGAAGCCGGCCTGGCCGATCTGCGCGGCGAAGATGAACTGGGCGTGCTGGCGACCGGCCTGCATGATTTGCTGCGGCGTGTGCGCGAAGACGTTGAGCGGGAAAACATCCGCGCCGAGCAGGAACGCAATATGTGGCATGCGGTCGGTCACGAGATCATGTCGCCGCTGCAATCGCTGATGGTGCTGCATGGCGCGGCGGAGGATCAAAGCCACCGCTACATCAACCGCATGCAGCAGGCCATCCGCGTGCTGTATGGACGCGCATCGCCGAGTGAGGCGTTCCAGTCATCCGAACTGCAGGTGGCGGAAATCGATTTGACAGCATTTTTGCGGCACGTTGCAGCCAACGCGTCGTGTGTAGGGATAGAGAATGTGCTGTTTCACGGACCGGAGGAAACGGTGAGCGCGCGCGCGGATGAATATTCGCTGGAAGACGTGGTCACGCATGTGCTGCGCAACGCCCAGCGCTACCGTCATCCGGACACGCCGATCGACATCACGCTGGAAGCCGGCGATACCGGCGCCACGATCACCATCCACAATCAGGGGCCGCAAATTGCTGCGGACATGCTCGACAAGATATTTGAATACGGCGTGTCGGACCAGCCGGAGTCCGGCGCCGACGGCAATCGCGGTCAAGGCCTGTTCGTCGCCAAGACCTATATGGCCAAGATGGGCGGCACCATCGTGGCGCAGAACCGCGCCGGCGGCGTCAGTTTTATCCTGAACCTCCAGCGCGGCGCTTAGCTTAAGCCGGCAATGCCAGGCGCGAAGCCCGGGCCAGCGGAGCGGCAGCAGCACCCGATAGCTTGAAGATGCTGACCGACTGCTCCAGATGCTGCGCCTGATCCTGCATGCTGAGGGCGGCGGCGGCGGCTTCCTCCACCAACGCGGCATTCTGCTGCGTCACGTCATCGAGCTGGCGGATCGCTTCGCTGATTTGCGCGATGCCGCTGGTCTGTTCTTCGCTGGCGGCGCTGATGTCGCTGATGATATCGGTCACACGGCGCACGCTGTCCACCACTTCGGCCATCGTCACGCCGGCCTGGTTGACCAACTGGGCGCCGGCATCCACCGTTTGCACCGAATTGTCGATCAGGGTCTTGATCTCCTTGGCCGCAGCGGAAGAACGCTGCGCCAGATTGCGCACCTCGGTGGCCACTACCGCGAAGCCGCGTCCCTGCTCGCCCGCACGCGCCGCTTCCACCGCCGCGTTCAGCGCCAGGATATTGGTCTGGAAGGCGATGCCGTCGATGACCGCGATGATGTCGACAATCTTCTTCGACGAGCTGTTGATCGCCCCCATGGTATCCACCACCTTGGACACGACTGCGCCGCCACGCACCGCAACGTCGGATGCCGACAGCGCAAGCTGCTGCGCCTGACGCGCGTTGCCGGCATTATGTTGAACCGCGTCCGCCAACGCTTTGACCGACGATGTGGTTTGCTCCAGCGCGGCAGCCTGCGCTTCGGTGCGGGCCGACAGGTCCTGGTTGCCCGATGCGATCTGCACCGATGCGCTGGCGATGGTGCCGGTGCCGCCGCGAATCTGGCCGACGATATCGATCAGCCCTCCCTGCATGGCTTTCATCGCCGCCAGCAGGCTTTCCTCGTCACGCGGCGCGGTGTGGATCGTCACCCCGAGATCACCCGACGCAATGCTGCGG
Organism: Duganella lactea; assembly: GCF_009857505.1. Taxonomy (GTDB): domain Bacteria; phylum Pseudomonadota; class Gammaproteobacteria; order Burkholderiales; family Burkholderiaceae_D; genus Rugamonas; species Rugamonas lactea. The sequence goes on along the minus strand of NZ_WWCP01000068.1, from coordinate 957 downwards.
GCGATTTTGGCTGCGTCACGCGGCTCGCCACCCAGTTGCACAATCAGACTGCGCGCCAGCGCATACAGCACGGCGGCCGTCAGTCCCACGGAGCCGAGCAGGATGACCAGCATGATGGCGGATGAACTGGCGATCTTTGTCTTGGCGTCGGCTTCATCGTCGGCATTGCGCTTGGTGGCACGCTCCACCAGCTTGTTAATGGCGGCGCGGTGCGCCGAGTAGTGCTGCTTCATGTCGTTCAGCGCTGCCGAGGCGGCAGCGGTATCGTCTTTTTCCAGCGCCGGCACAAACTGCGTGAAGGAGGTCTGGTAAAACGCCTGCGCCGGCTTATCGGCGCCGTTGAGCAGCAGATCCTTGATGTCGTCTTCGAGCACTTCCTTGCTCCAGAAGTCGTGACGCGTGTCGTAGTCGGTCTTCAACGATTTGAGATTGTCGATCAGCGCCTTGCGCTCGGCCGGCTGCGCGCTCATGGCCTGCAGGGCGACCAGGTATGACTCAATGATGTATTCGGGCGGCGGCAGGATATCGGCGATCAGGTCTTTGCCCTGTACTACACGCTGGTAGATAGGGCCATTGACCTTGAGCTGATTGAGCACGTAAAAGGACCAGGTCCCGTACAGGGCGAAGCCGGCGACGATAATCGCCATGAGCAGCGCAAAGCGCCGGGCCAGGCCCATTGTGGAAAATTTCATTGAGACACCTTGTGAGTTAATCTGGATTCACAAGTATAAGTGCCCAAATGCAAAAAATATTACCTTCAGAACCGAAAACAACAATTTTCTTCTAATGCAAAAAGGCCCGCACAGATAACTGAGCGGGCCTTCTTGGCGAATAACTAGCTTGACGATAACCTACTTTCACACTGGTTGCAGCACTATCATCGGCGTAGAGTCGTTTCACGGTCCTGTTCGGGATGGGAAGGGGTGGGACCGACTTACTATGGTCATCAAGCTTTGA
>NZ_WWCP01000067.1 GCF_009857505.1 Duganella lactea | reverse complement strand
ACCACGAAAAAGGTGGTTCTGGACAGCAAGACAAGTGCCAAAAGGTCTGAAGCCGCCGTGCGAATCCGTCCACAGCCGGCGTTTTCTCAGCACATCAGTTCAAATCAGCAGTAATTCGAGGTCCCCTGCTGATCGTGCGCAGCCAGCCGCCCGTCCCGACCGAAGCCGGCCAGCGCCTGATCGCCCATTACCGCCAGGTGCGGCTACTGGAGTCGGCGCTGGACAAGCGTCCCGGCGACAGTGACGCGCCCGCCGAAATCGTCATCGCCGTTAATGCCGACAGCGCCGCCACCTGGCTGCAGGAAGCCGTCGCCCCGCTGATGCGCGCCGGCGACTGCATGTTGCAGATCCGTCTCGACGATCAGGATCACACGCTGACCATGTTGCGCGAGGGCCGGGTATTCGGCTGCGTCACCAGCGAAAGCGCGCAAGTGCCGGGCACCACCGTCACGCCTTTGGGCGCGATGCGCTATGTCTGTGTGGCCAGCCCGGAATTTGCCGCCCGCTGGTTCCCGGACGGCATGACGGCGCAGGCCGTCCAGCGCGCCCCGGCGCTCAATTTCGACCGCAAAGACATGCTGCAAACCCGCTTCATCACCCAGCGCACCGGCTACACCGACCGCTATCCGTACCATGCGCTGTCCAGTTCGGAAGGCTTTGTGCGGTTTATCGAGGCGGGATTTGGCTATGGCATGCTGCCGATATTGCAATGCGCGGCGGCGCTGCAAGACGGCAGGATGGTCGATGTGGCGCCTGGCGCCTGGCTGGACGTGCCGCTGACCTGGCACATGTGGGACATCCAGACGCCGTTCACGCGCGCATTGTCCGATAACTTGATCGCTACTGCGCGCAAATGGCTGCTTTATCCACCGCCAAGCTCGGCGCGGGCGCGCGCCTCCCAGGCGTCCGCGTCGGGATGATGCAGATAACGCGCCGTTGACGCCGGCTCGGCCATCGGCGGGCCGACGCGCCGGTAAATCATCACGCTGGTCCAGGACAGCGTGCCGGGCGCGTGCATTTCCAGCAGCTGGAACGCCGGATGCTGGATCGGATAGGTGGTGGTGGTGACCAGTGCGCCTTCCGGCAACTCACGCGCCAGTTTGTTGCTGAGCGCATCCATCAGCGGCCCGAAACAGGTGCTGTAGACAAACACCAGGCTGGCGCCGCGCACATCGACCTTGAACATATCGTTCTCGATGAAGACGAGGCGCGCCCCCAGTTCCAGCAGATGGCGACCGTCCACCATCTGCCCGGACGGCAAGCGCAGCGGCGTGTCCGGCTTCAGTGGCGTGGGCAAGGCGTCCAGCCCCTGGCGCGTCAGCGTCAGCAGTCGCACCAGGCGCTCCTGCGCCAGGCGGTGCCGGTAATTCATCAGCTCCACGCCGATGCAGCGGCTGAACGGCAAGGTCAGCGCGGCGGTCATCACCACCTTGCCCAGCCCGCTCCCAAGATCGACCATGATGCCGCCCGGCGCGAGGTGGGGCCGCACCGCGTCGAAGTAGTTTTCCAGCTCGAAGCGCTGCATTTCGCCGTAGATCAAGCCACCTTCCTGGATCAGCCAGTGATGGAGTTCATCGTCGGAAATTTGCTCCAGCTTGCGGAAGCCGGGCAACGGCGCCAGCTTGGGCAACATGCCCAGCGGCTGGATGCTGGCCGGCAGCGTGCCCACCATCACGCTCAGGTGCGGACGCAGGCGCTGCAACAGGTAGTCATGGCACGCCGGCTTTTCCAGGCAGGCGCGCAGCGCGTAGCCGATTTCGAGGAACAGCAGAAACGGCGACTCCGGCGTCAGCTCCAGCGTCGGACGGGCGTGCGATTCGCCGCCCTGTATGCTTTGCAACAGCGCCTCGATGATATCGGCGGGCTGGCGGAAGCGCTCCACCGGGGCGACGGGACGGTTTTCGGTGCGGAAGATCGTGCTATTCATTGCCACGAGGATGGCATTTCTCGTGTTTTTTGTAAATAAAACATCACGCCGGCCGCAGCGGCTTTAGCATCTTTACAACATCGTCGTAATGGCCCTGCCAACCGGTGCTGGCCAGCTTGGGCGCACACACCGGGCAGCTGTCGAACGGATCGCAGTCATGCTGCAGCTCGATGTAGTAGCGGCCGATGACCGGCTTGCCCGCATACGAATCCGTCATCACCGGACGTGCCTTGAGCGATGGCTTGGCGACCGCCGGCACAAAGTCGGCGCCGCCCGGCGGTAGCCAGCGGGAAAAGGCCTCGACCACCTTACCGTCCGGCACGTACCAGGACTTGCGCTCGTTGTTCCAGCGCGCACCCAACGCCTTGGCCTCATCTTTTTCCGCGAACGGCACTTTTAAAAACATCATTTGAATCTCTCCACGACAGCAAGATTGTCATTTTACTGGCTGGCGATTATATTGGCCCATATGAACCGCATCCATCGCGCCACCGCCACCGACCTGCCCCACGCCCGCCAGCTTCTGCACGAATATTTCGACGCGATTGGCGTTGTGTTGCGCGACGATGACGGTGCGATCCACGCCTTTCTGAGCGACGCCAGCGCCGCAATGTGGATCGCCTATGTGGACGACACCCCGGCCGCCTGCGTGGCCATGCGTCCGTTGCCCGACGTGGCCGGCGCCACCGAATGCAAGCGCCTCTACGCGAAGCCGGCGTTCCGTGGCCTCGGCCTGGCCGACTCGCTGATGGCGACGCTGGAAAGCCACGCTGCCGCGTCGGGCTACGATGCCGTCTATCTGGACACCAAGGATGACCTGATCGGCGCCATCAAGCTGTACGACCGGCTCGGTTACGAACGCTGCGCGCGCTACAACGACAATCCGCAAGCGACCATCTTCATGCGTAAGCGTTTGCGGTGAGCGCGGCGTTTGCCTGGGCCCGGTGCCCGCATAAGGCAAACGCAACAGCGGCGCGCTATGCGAAAATGGCGACATGCCTACGATAGACCCTCTCACCCTCACCCTGGCCGAACTGGCCGCGCGCTGGAAACGCAGCCCGCAAGACGTGCTGGCCTCGCCACTGGCGCCGCCGATGTATTTTTACTTCGACGGCCTGGTGTTCGACTTCAACGACAAATGGCACCGCGCCAACGGCGATGCCAGCGTGGTGCGCACGCTGGAACAGCACAAGACCCGGCTGGGCACGCTCGAAATCGACCTGCAGCGCCAGGCCATGCACAAGCGCGGCCTGCTGAAGCTGACGCAATGGGAAGAAGCGCTGAGCGACGCGGAACTGCAAAGCCAGCAAGCCGAAGCCGACCGCCTCACGGAAGACATCGCCCACCTGACGGCGCAACTCAAGCAGCGCGCCGAACAACGCCAGCGCCGTGTGCGCAACGGTCTGCTGCGCGCCGCGCCGCGCACGCTGAACGAGATCGCGCAGCACGGCCAGACGCGCTTCCCGCCGTTCGCCTACATGCCACCGACGCCGGCCGGCGAAACGTCCGCCATCGCCGAGGGCGCGGTGGTCGCGCTGGAAGACGGCTTCCCGCTGAAGGAAGCGCTGACCACGGCGGATCTGGTGGTGGCCATGCAGGACGTGCGCGCCGCCGAAGCCAGCGCTACGTGAGCGCGATCCGCTTCTGCTCGCGGGCGGAGCGGTAAATCGCTTCGACGATGCGCAGGTCGCGCAAGCCCTCTTCGCCGCCGACGATCGGCTCCTTGTTATTGAGTATGCACTGGGACAGATGATCCAGCTGGCCAGCCCACTGGGTCTTGCCCGGTCCAGGCGGCGGCTCGACCTGCTTGCCGCGGTCCTGCCCCACCCACAGCTTGTTGCCGTCGTAGCGCGTGCCCGGCTCCAGGTCGATGCGGCCTTTGTCACCCATCAGCAGAATATGGTTCTGGTTGGCGCTGTACATCGACATGCACGAACCGATCACGCCGGACGGGAATTCCAGCTGAAACTCGATCATGTCCTCGACTTCCTTGAAGCGCGGATCGTTGCGGTCCGTGGTTTCCTTGGCATAGACCGCGATCGGTTCCTCGCCCGTCATGTAACGCGCCGCGTTCAGCGCGTAAATGCCGATATCCATCAGCGAACCACCGCCCGACATGGCCTTCTTCAAGCGCCAGGCGTTGGGGTTGCCGGCGGTGAAACCGTGCTCCGAGCGGAAATAGCGGAGCTTGCCGATCGCGCCCGATCGGGCCAGCCTGATCGCTTCCAGATTGTGCGGCTCGAAGTGGCAGCGGTAGCCGATCATCAGCTTCTTGCCGGCCTTCTTGCAGGCCGCAATCATCGCCTCACACTCCTTCGACGACACCGCCATCGGCTTCTCGCACATCACATGCTTGCCGGCCTGGGCCGCGCGGATGGTGTACTCGGCATGCATCGACACCGGCAGGCAGACGTAGACGATATCGATCTCGGGATTCTCTTTGATGCTGTCGAAATTCTGGTAATCGTAGATGCCGCTTTCCGGCACGCCATACTCGGCCGCCACGCGCTTAGCCTTGGCGGGATCGCCGCTGACCAGCGCCACCAGCTTGCTGTGCTCGCAGTTCTTAAACTGCGGAATGATGATCCCCAGCCCATAGCCGCCCAGCCCGACCACCGCATAGCCCAGCTTGCGGCCGGCCGCCGCCGCCATCGCCGGCAGCCCGACCGCCGACGCCGTGATAGCGCTACCAGCGGCAAGCACCACGCTGCGTCGATTCATATCAATCATCTCCTGCTCCTCTTTAATGGGTGTGGAGACAATTTTAGTATAAGCACAATGCGCTGGTTCATCCGAACCAGGAAAAATTAAAGAGTGGCTTTCGCCGCGGTAATAGGATGGTAGGTAGTATCGGGAGAGCCGCCATGCCGGAGAATATCCATCCAATCAGTTTTCTTGCCACCAACCCCAATGATGTGGTGAAACAAGCACAGGCATCTCAGCAACCAGTCATGATCACGATTGACGGAAAAGTGGAAGCAGTGGTTCAAGACGCCGTCAGCTATCAGAAAACGCAAGATCAGTTGACCATGCTGCGCATTCTTGCGTTCGGCCGGCAGCAAATCGAAGAAGGCAAAGTGACAGATCACCATGACTTCGTCGCCCAGCTTAAGATCTAAACTTATTGAACTATCGCGAGCTATTGGCAGCACAATACAGGATCATCGTCGAACGACCCCCGACCGTTTTCTACATCCATTTAGTTTGCCATACAAGTCGGGACTTGAAACCGCCCCTTTTGTCACAGCGATTAGCATTACCTTAGCACTCATAAAATCAAAAAAGACCTAGGCTTAAACCTAAGTCCTTGATTTTATAAGGTAGAACCTCGCGCGAACGTAGCACCGCGAGATTTCACATCTGAAGAGATCTCATAAACGCGTCGCTGCTCGGCAGGGCCGACCAGCCAAAGCGGACGCCAAGCAGGCAAGTCGGGTTTTTCTAGCGGATCTCAACCTGGTAGCGGAAGTCTTCCGCCGGTCCGCGCGAGCGGCACCATTCTAGCGGGTGTCGGTCGAAGCCGAGCGCCAGCCGTTCGATCACCACCACTGGTTGCCCGGCTTGGATGCCCATCAGCTCGGCGTCATGGCTGCCAGCCGAATCTACCGTCAAGGTCTCTTCGGCCGACGCAATTACCTTGCCGCACAACGTTTCATAGAGCGGGTACAGCAAATCCGGAAAATCGGCCGGCGCGATCTTCATCAGCGCCGCGAACTCTGTCTGCGGCAGCCAGATTTCCTCCAGCAGCACTGGCTTGTCATCCACCAGCCGCAGACGGTCGATGCGGATGGCTTGGCTTTTTTTGAGCAAATGTAGCGCCGCGGCCACGGCAACCGGTGGCGTTGTCAGCGTGCGGTTCAGGATGCGGCTGCGCGGCACTTGATGCTTTCCGCCGCGCATCTGATGGCGGAAAAATCGGAACAGCGAGGCGTCGAAACTAGGACGGCGGATGAACGTGCCCCGGCCTTGGCTTCGCTCCAGCATGCCATCGGCAACCAGCGTGTCGATCGCCTTGCGCAGCGTGCCCATGGCCACACCGTAGTGCTTGGTCAGTTCGCCTTCGGTGGGAATCGCCGCGGTGGTCTGCCACTCGCCGCTGGAAATCCGCGCCAGCATGTCGTCGCGCACGCGCTGATACAGCGGCAGGCGGTCATCTGCCGCAGGGACGGTCGATTTCTTCATTGATATGCAAGACTATAGATCTGAATGACTCGCACTGTAGCCGACTATCGCGCCCCAGTCCATCGACGCCGGTTGACAGCGCCCCACACGCGGACTATGATTGATTTAAACATCTATATGTTTATATGATTAAAAGCGAGGAGATTGCAATGTTTAATTGGTATCGGCAGGTGTCCGGGCAGGAACGCAGGACGTTTTGGGCCTGTTTCAGCGGCTGGGGGCTGGACGCGCTGGATGTGCAGATGTTCACACTGGCCATCCCGGCGCTGATCGCGGCATTCGGCCTCGACAAGACCCAGGCTGGCATGATCAGCGGCGCCACGCTGGTCTCCTCGGCGCTGGGGGGCTGGGTCACCGGGGCCATTTCCGACCGTCTTGGCCGGGTGCGCACATTGCAATTGACCATCCTCTGGTTTTCCATCTTCACGTTCCTCTGTTCCTTCGCTCAAACCTTCCCGCAGTTGATCGTGTTGAAGGCGCTGCAAGGCTTCGGCTTCGGCGGCGAGTGGGCCGCCGGCGCGGTGCTGATGGCGGAAACGGTGCGCAGTGAGCATCGCGGCAAGGCCATGGGCACCGTGCAAAGCGCGTGGGCCGTGGGTTGGGGGGCGGCAGTGATCCTGTACACGGTGCTGTTCTCCTGGCTGACGCCTGACATGGCATGGCGTGTGATGTTCATGCTCGGTCTGCTGCCCGCGCTGTTGGTGGTGTATGTGCGCCGCTCGATCAAGGAGCCGGCCAAGGCCGTGGCGGCGGTGGCACCGTCCGCTGACAAGACGCCGCTGATCGGCATTTTCTCCCCCAAACTGTTGAAGATCACGGTGATCGGCAGCCTGCTCGGCATGGGCGCGCACGGTGGTTACTACGCGCTGATGACCTGGCTGCCGACTTATCTGAAGACCGAGCGCCATCTGACGGTGCTTGGCACCGGCGGCTATCTGGCGGTGATCATCGTGGCGTTCTGGATGGGCTGCATCGCCAGCGCGCAACTGCTGGACCGCATCGGACGGCGCCGCAATGTCGCGCTGTTCGCGGTCTGCTCCACCGTCACCGTGTTGATCTACCTGCTGGTCCCGCTCGGCAATATGGCGATGCTGTTCCTCGGCTTTCCGCTGGGCTTCTTCGCGGCCGGCATCCCGGCCAGTCTGGGCGCGTTGTTCAACGAACTGTATCCCGCGTCGATACGCGGCGCCGGCGTCGGCTTCTGTTATAACTTCGGCCGCATTGCCTCGGCCGGTTTCCCGGTGTTGGTTGGCTATATGAGCAAGTCCATGCCGCTGGGAATGGCGATTGGCATCGACGCCGCCATTGCCTACGGCGTGGTGGTGGTGACCGTGCTGATGCTGCCTGAGACCATGGGCAAACAGATGGACGGCGAAGCGAGCCAGCCGTCCGCCCGCGCAACGCAACCTGAGCTGACGCCATGATAACGCGCCGCGATTTCAACCTCAGCTTGATGAGCCTCTCCGCTGGGATGATGCTTGCACCGCTGGCCAGAGGCGCGACTGCCCAAAAAACACAAAGATCCGACTCCATGATTGCTATCGATTGCCACGCCCATGTATTCCTGCAAAGCTTGCCGATGCCGGATCGGCGCCGCGCGCCTGCCGGCTACGACGCCACGCCGGAAGCCTATCTGCACGCCTTGGACGCCAATCAGATGACCCACGGCGTGCTGGTGCAGCCCAGCTTTTTGGGCCTGGACAACAGCTACATGCTGGACGTGTTGCGAGCCCATCCGGACCGGCTGCGCGGCATCGCCGTGGTGGCGCCAGGCGTAACGGCACAGCAGTTGGATGAGATGCAGCAGGCCGGGGTGGTCGGCATCCGGCTAAACCTGATCGGCCTGCCCACGCCGGACTTTGACAGTCCCGACTGGAGGGCGCTGCTGAAACAAATCCGCCTGCGCAATTGGCAGGTCGAAGTGCATCAGGTGGCGGCGGAGTTGAAACCGGTGCTGGAACCACTGCTGGCGGCAGGTGTCAACGTGGTGATTGATCACTTCGGCCGTCCCAGCGCGACGCTGGGCGTGGATGATCCGGGCTTTCAATATTTGCTCTCCTTGGGGCCGTCGCGGCAAGTGTGGGTGAAGCTTTCAGCGGCCTATCGTAACGGCCCCGGCGGCCGCGGCGAGGCGACCGCGCTGGCAGCGATGCCTTTGTTAATGCGGCAATTCGGCGTTGAGCGCTTGCTGTGGGGAAGCGACTGGCCACATACCTTGTTTGAAAGCACGGTACAGTATGGCGCACAGAAGCAGCAACTGGAACGCCTGCTACCGTTGGAGAGCGAGCGCAACATCGTGCTGCACGACACGCCAGCGAGGCTATTCCACTTCGCCAACAGATGAGCGAAGGGCGAAGTTGCAATAGCATGATTTGAGAAAAAATGCATATCAAGGCGGCCGCAAACACGGTGCCGACACAAGAAATCGCATAAAGAAAAAGGACTTAGATTTTCACCTAAGTCCTTTTTTATTGGTAGGCCCTCGCGGAGTCGAACCGCGCACCAAAGGATTATGAGACAGGTGCTCTATTGGCAGCACGAACAGCGGTGTAGACGCCAGCCAGGTTTAAGCCAGTTCGGTCGCTCCAAAACTCTTAATCTTCACTGAGCCCTCAGGGAACTTCGCAACAATCTCCAGAGCGCCGCCCATTGCCTCAATATGGGATCGAAGCGTAGAGATGTACATGTCAGTTCTACGCTCCATTTTCGCTATCGCGGGCTGCTCAACGTGAAGCACCGCCGCAAGAGCTTTTTGAGAAAGACCACGCGCTTGACGGAGCTCGTTCAATGGCATTTCATCACGCAAAACTTGCGTGCGCTGTTTTGCCCGGTCAATTGCCTCGTGAGACATAGTTGACTCAACAAGTGCAGAAAATTTCTTAGCCATTTATCAACCCCTCCTTCTTCAACTCAGTCAAGTGCTCATCATATAAACGATCAGCAACTGGAACGTTCTCGACATACCAACGATCATTGCCCGTCTTATCACCACCCAAAAGCAAAATCGCACTTCTACGGGGATCAAACGCGAACAACACCCGATACGGCCTACCAGCATGCTGTATCCTGAGCTCTCTCATATGATCGTGTCTAGAAGCGTTAATGCCACTCGTGTGAGGAAATCTCAAACTAGGGCCATCGATCTCCAGCAAGCCAACAATCGCAGTGATCGATTCGCGCTCATCTTCGGACAGATCACCCCACCAAGCACCGAACTCATCGGTATATTCTACATCCCAAGTCATAGCACAATCATTCCACAAAAGGCATATTCCGTCAAGGGAATAATTTCTATCTATGCTGAATTGTCAAGTTGCGGCCTCCCCATCGCCACATGCCAATTCCTACTTCCGCTTCCGCTTCCGCCACTTTTCGGACCTTCGCACTTTCTTCCGAATTCATCTCACTGTTGCGGTAGGAGCCTATTCCCTGGTGGTTGGCTTTTAACGTTTTTATTGAACGGTGCAGTCAAACATACGCGTCCGAATTGACGGCAATTTCTTACACTCTCCCTTCGAGCTCCTCGATGACAAGAGTAGGAAAGTGAACCTGGACCGCAACCATAGCCTCTCTGATGAGCGGAAGCATGAAATCACCCTTTTGACGGCTCTGCATGATCGCAAGCCAACTAGTCGGGTGATATCGCGCAAGCGTGCCTAAGAAATATGACAACAAGAAGAATCGGCCAAGACGAGAAATCGCCAAACCACCCTCGAATGGCGCAATGATCGACGTTAATCCATCTGTAAGGTTTTCGATCTGCGGAAGCACGTTGATGAAGCTCGCGCCTTCGAGATGAGGCAGTCGATAACTCAGATGTAGCTCCTGCGGCATGAAGTTGTGATGTGCAGTGGACACAATTTGTACCTCGTCAGGGATAGATAGATCTCGCCTTAATTGTTGCTCCGACGGCAGTCCGTGCTTTCCATCGAATAGATCGATGTCGGAGTGGGTCGTGGCACTCAATGTAAATACAAATGCTCTGTAGTTCGAGGCGCACTGACCAAATGAACGCTCGTAAACTTCGCGCAGATCCGGAATCCTGGCAAGCAAATCTTGAAACGTAAATGTTGCATCCTGAAGCTCTGTGAAATCGCGTGTACGTGGGAAGACAATTTGACTCGGATACGGCCCGGTAAAGACCCGGCTGATATCGGCATTAAGCGTGCTTTCCAAAAGCGACAGGAAGGTGCCGTTGTTGACCTTCACTTTTAGCTGCGCTGGACGGCGAGCATCAGCCACGAGGCTACCGCTCCAGCCAATACTTGAGAGTCCATGCGCCTGCGGTAAAGACGCTTCTCGCAATCTTTGATTAAGAAGCAATATCAAGCCGCGACTCAATGAAAGAACACCGTAGTACTGCAAAAGCGGGCGAACGAGCAAACCGGCCTCGGAAGCGGCAGAAAAGTACTCGCGCCCTTGTGCCACGGCTGACACAATTTCGCAGGCCCTGTCAGCGCTCAACTCACGCCCGTGGCGCTGCTGATACAAACCTCGAACAAGGTCAGTGCTTTCGTAAAGAGAGAGACGTGCCCAACTGTCCATTGAAGACCTTATATTTATAGACTGTAAAAATAAGAGAGCAACCGAATAAAAAAGGCGAATCAAGCAGCTCTATGAATGTCAGATCTTGGCCGATATGAGACAGCTGAAAATCGGCTATTTTGACTTAATAGGCCAAAGGATAGTAATTGCCCCCAAGACAAACCCAAGGAATAGCGATTGGGCCTGTAGCGGTGCGAAGCTTTGAAAAACTTTCAAAACGTAGGCTGCATAAGAGTTGATAATCACGTCTGCAAACATAATTGCCACTGTTAGCTGCAATCCAGCCTTTCGGCTCTTCCAAAGAAGAAAGACAGCGACGAAATCAAATAGCGCCAACGACGTCCAGAAAGCATTCAACGGAAGTGGAACTCCACGGTAAGGAAGGAACCCTCCTAAGATGATATCGACAACATGCGTGCTGCCGCCCACCGCAAGGCAAATTGACAGCACGACAAGAACGATGCGTTCAGAAGACGTCATGGTGTTTAGTTTTCCCATTTTTCCAAGGTCCGGATTTGGCCGGTAGCGGCAACAACAAAACTCTAACCTATCGAGCAAGTCTTGTCACAACGTATTTAAAATTCCACAACTACGCTGATGCAGTAAGCGTAGGAAGCATGCCAGCATAAACCGCCAAATGACTCACTGAGAAATGAGCATAACGTCGCACCATGGCATCACTCTCCCATCCACCCAACTCTCGCAACGCATGCAACGGGAGCTAATGTCAAATCTGGTGTATGCCAATCCTGAAGCGTAGGGCCATCAGGCGGCGAGTTTCTGTTGTTCCGGCGGATTGTCCTGCGCCGGAAGTCCATCTTTAAACAGCACGCCAGCCAGCAGC
>NZ_WWCP01000066.1 GCF_009857505.1 Duganella lactea | reverse complement strand
GATGGCGCCGGGCGCCGAATTCGGCGGCGCCAAGCGCTGGCCGGCGCGCCATTTCGCCGGCCTGGCGCAGGCGGTGCTGGCGCGCGACGCGGCGACCCAGATCGCGCTGCTCGGTTCGCCCAAGGACCAGGAGGCGTGCGCGGCGGTGGCGGCCGCCTTGCCGGCCGACGCGGCGGTGTTCAATCTGGCCGGCGCCACCAGCCTGGCCGAGGCGATCGCCCTGATCGCGCACGCGGCGGCGGTGGTGGCCAACGATTCCGGCCTGCTGCACATCGCCTCGGCGCTGAACCGCCCGGTGCTGGCGCTGTACGGCCCGACCGACCCCGACCACGCGCCGCCGTTCTCGGATCTGGCGGCGTCGCTGTCGCTGCGGCTCGATTGCGCGCCGTGCAAGCAGCGCGAGTGCCCGCTGGGCCATCAGGACTGCATGGTCAAGCTGACGCCGGAGCTGGCGTGGCAGCATCTGCGACCGATGCTGGACGCCGGCTGAGCGCCGGCGGCGCATCGGCGGCATAAAGCAGACATGGCCATGACCCGCGTTGCCCCCCTGTTCAAGCGCTTGTCCTTCAGCTTCTGGGCCACGGTGTTCGTCAGCGTGGTCTGTCTGACGCTGGTCGGCCTCGACGTCTGGCGCAGCCTGTATGCGCGCACCGAGCAGCTGAACGAGATGGAGCGCCAGGGCGCCAACCTGGCGCGGGCGATGGCGCAGCAGGCCGACGACACCATCAAGGCGGCCGACATCGCGCTGATCGAGATGGTCGAACGCATCGAGACCGACGGCCGCGGCGCGGCGCCGCTGGCGCGGCTGCAGCGGCAGATGCGCGCCCAGGTCGACAACCTGCCGCAGCTGCTCGGGCTGTTCGTCTACGACCGCGACGGCCGCTGGCTGGCCAACTCGCTCGGTCTGCCTGTTCCGGCGTACAACAACGCCGACCGCGAATACTTCACTTACCACCGCACGCACCCTGGGCGGGGCGCGCATGTCGGCCGGCCGGTGGTCAGCCGTGCCACCGGCAAGTGGATCATGCCGGTGTCGCGCCGCCTCAACCGGCCGGACGGCAGCTTCGACGGCGTGATGGTGGCGGCGCTGGACATCGATTACTTCCGCCGTTTCTACGAGAGCTTCGACCTCGGCCGGCACGGCGCGGTGGCGCTACTGTCCAACGACGGCGTGCTGATGCTGCGCCAGCCGTTCGACGCCACGCGCGTCGGCGGCGGCATGCGCGATAGCGAACTGTTCCGGCACTACGCCAGTCTGACCGGCGCGGCGCGGGTCGGCAGCGCCTCGCTGCATTCGTTCCACGACGGCGAACTGCGGCTCAACAGCTTCCGCCCGCTGCCGCACTATCCGCTGTTTGTCACGGCCGCCTTGTCGCGCGAGGAGATGCTGGCGCGCTGGCGGCGCGACACCTGCACCCGTTCGGCGGCGGTGCTGTTGCTGGCGGTGTTCATCGGCTTTTTCGGCCGGCGGCTGGTGGCGCAGATCGCGCGCCGCGCGCGGGCCGAGGCCGCGCTGCGCGAGGCGCGCGACGCGCTGGAAAGCGCCAACCGCACGCTGGAGCGGCAGGCGATGTCGGACGGCCTGACCGGGCTGGCCAACCGGCGCCATTTCGATGTCTCGCTGAGCAACGAGTTCAGCCGCGCGACGCGGCACCAGCATAGGCTGGCGTTCATCATGATCGATGTCGATTACTTCAAGCAGTACAACGATCTTTACGGCCACAGCGCCGGCGACGAGGTGCTGCGCGCGGTCAGCCGGCTGATCCGCGCGCTGACGCCGAAGCGGCCCGGCGACCTGACGGCGCGCTACGGCGGCGAGGAGATCGGCATCCTGCTGCCGAACACGGATCTGCACGGCGCGCAGGTGGTGGCCGAGCGTATCCGCGACGCGGTGGAGGCGTTGCGGCTGCCGCATCAGGGCAGTCCGTTCGGGCGGGTGACGCTGAGCGCCGGCGTGGCGGCGATGACGCCGCAGCGTGGCGTGCATCTGACGGGCACGCTGGTGGAGGCGGCCGACAAGGCCTTGTATGCGGCCAAGTCGGCAGGGCGCAATCGGGTGACTTTGGCCGCGCCGTAAGCCTCGTCGTTCCGGCGCCGGGCTATTTTTGCAGCCGTTGCAGCGCGCCGCGCGCCACCGTCGGCGAGACGATGTGGGCGCCGTCGAATTCCTCATACGCGACCTCGTAACCCTCCTGTGTCAGCCGCTGCGCGATGTCGCGCCCGCGCTGGACCAGCAGCACCCGATCCGCCGTGCCGTGCGCAACAAACACCCGCGGCTGGCCCTCGCGCCGCAGCGGCGCCATGCAGCCGGGCGAGAACGCCAGAATATCGCTGAACACCTGCCCGTTCATCAGCCCCACCGACAGCGCATACGAGGCGCCGTCGGAAAAGCCGGCGATCGCCATCGCCCGCTCGTCCACCTGGTAGCGCTGCATGGTCCACAGCAGCGCGCGGTCGATGAAGGCCAGGTCGGCGCCGAAGCCGCCGCGCAAAAAATCCCAGCTGCTCGACAGCGCGTCCGGGATCAGCAACAGCGTGCCCTGGCCGATCGCGTGCGCCAGCGCCAGCTGATCGGCGCCGCCGTGCTGGCCGCCGGCGCCGTGCAGCAGCAACAGCAAGGGCAGCGGCTCGCCGTGCGCGCCGCTGCCCGAGTCCAGATGCGGCGGCACGTGCAGTATCGCCGTGCGGCCGTCGGCGAACGATAGTTGGTGGGTGCCGGCGTCCAGCGCCGGCTGGCGCTGGTGGGCGATCTGCCGCAGCACGTCGGGCCGCGCGTGCAGGCGGCCGTCGGCGTAGGCGGCGGATTGGGCGGATTGGGCCGATGGCGTGGCGGGATGGTCCATGGCGGCGCGCTCAGTCGGTGACCGGGAAGCTGGTCTGCGTGACGGCGCCGCTCGGCGTGGTCACGGTGATGGTCAGCGCGCCGCTGCTGACCGGGTTGCTGCAGTTGAAGGCGACATCCTGCACGGCGTCGCTGATCATCTGCACCGCGTAGGTCCAGGCGCTGGCGTCGGCGGCGCTGGTGTTCTGCACCGTCAGCACGGTGTTGCCGAGCAGGACGCCGTTGCTGCTGCTGAAGGCGATCCGGGTGCCGGCCGGCAGCGGGTTGCCGGGCCGGTCGAACAGCCAGGTGGCGTCGTTCGGATGGGCGCTGCGCAGGTTGGGCGCGAACACGGTCGGATTGTTGTCGCGGATGGCGAAACGGAAGGTGCGGGTGTTGTTGACGAAGCCGCTGCCGGTGACGCACTGGGGCAGCGCCAGCGTCGGCGTCACGCCGGCCACCGGCGTCTGGTCGAGGTAGGTGATCGCCGGCGTCGAGTTCGACAGCACCATCACCAGCGCTTGCTGCACATGCACGGTGTTGGCGCTGCCGCCGGCGCCGGGCGATTGCAGCACGCCGTTGTAGACGCCGTTGCCGTTCTGGTCCCAGTTGCCATTGCCGTTGGTATCGATATAGGCCTCGCCGCTGACGCGCACGGCGTTGCCGCTGGTGAAGGCGTCGTCGCCGCCATTGGCGTTGAGGTCGGTGACGGCGCGGTCGTTGCGGAACGGATCGCCGAGGTCGGTGAAGGTTTCGCCCTTGTCGTAGCGGTTGTTGCCGTTGGCGTCGACAAAGTTTTCCTCGCCCAGCGCGTAGGCGAGCACGGTGACGCGGCCGTCGGCCGGGCGCGGGTTGCCGGCGCAGAAGCGTACCGTGCACTCGCCCGGCGTGCCTTTCTGCGTGATGACGGTGCCGTCGGTCAGCGTGGTCTGCGTCAGCCCGGTCAGGCAGGAGGCGTCGATGGTGCCGCCCTCGGCGGTGAAGCTGACCGCCGTGCCGTCCGGCGCCGGGTTGCGGAAGTGGTCGGCCAGGCGCGCGGTGATCAGTGTGCCGGCCGGCGCCGGACAGCCGTTGAACTGGCCGCCCTCGACATTCTTGATGGCGGCGCTGAGCGAGAAGGCGCCTTGTTCCGGCACGCCGGTCGACACCACCAGCTGGTCGGACAGCGTGCTGATGGCGCCGCCCGGCAGGCTGGCGCTGACCCGCACCGGCGTGTTGACCGTGCCCGACTGCACGGTGGTGCTGACCACGCCGTTGGCGCCGGTGACGGCGCTGGCCGGCGTCACACTGAGGCCGCCGGCGCTGGTGTTGAGCGCGAAGTTGACGCTCTGGCCGACCACCGGGTTGCCGCCGCCGTCGAGCACGCGGAAGGTGACGGTGGCGCTTTCCTGGCGGCCGGCGCCGCCGGTGCCCTTGAGCGCGATGTTCTGCGGCAGCGCCGAGACGAACACCAGCTGGCCGGCGGCCGGCGCCAGCACGGTCAGGTTGGCGCTGGCGCTCAGGCTGGCGCCGTTGTACACCAGCGTGGCGGTGATGGCATCGACCGCGCCGCAGCCGAGGTCGGTGTACGAGGTGCTGGCGACGCCGTTGACGCTGGTCACCGGGGTGCCGATGCGCGCCTTGCCGGCCGCCGCGCACGGCGAGCTGAAACTGATGGTCTGGGCCGGCGCGTACAGCTTGCCGGCGCTCAGCACGGTGGTGCTGAGGCTGGCCGTGCCGCCGGCCGCCAGCGGCGTCGGCGTCACCACCGGCGCGCTCAAGCTCAGCACCGGGAAGGCCACCGCGTAGTTGGTGGCGGCGTTGACGACCACGCCGTTGACGCTGGCGCTGGCGCTGGCGGTGTAGCCGGCCGCCACGCTGCCGGCGTTGAGCGTGACCGTGGCGCGGCCGTTGGCGTCGGTCAGCGCGGTGCCGGTGCTGGGCGTCAGCGCGCCGCCGCGGTCATTGGTGAGGAAGCTGACCACGGCGTTGGCGACCGGCGCGTTGGCGGCGTTGCGCAGCGTCGCCACCAGCGTGCCGGGACTGTCGGGCGCGATGCTGAGGGTGCCGGCGCCGTCCGGCGCCTGCAGCGCCAGCGTCAGCGATGGCGCCGGTTGGGCCGGCGGCGCGCCGTTGGGCACGCTGACGGCGTAGCTGATGGCGCCGCTGACCGGGGTGCCGGCCACGCTGGCGCTGGCGGTCACGGTGAAGCCGCCGGCCAGCGTGCCGACCGGCAGCGCCACCTGGGCCACGCCCTGGGCGTTGGTCAGCGCGGTGCCGGTGGACGGCACCAGCGTGGTGCTGGCGTCGGTGCTGGTGAAGCTGACCACGGTGTTGGCGACCGGCGCGCCGTTGGCGGCGCGCACGGTGGCCACCAGGCTACCGGGGCTGGACGGGGTGAGCGCGGTCAGCGGCATGCCGTTGACGTCGTTCAGCGCCAGGAGCAGCCGTGGCGTGTTGGCCAGCGGCAGGTTGACGCTGTAGTTGACGCTGGCGCTGGCCAGCTTGCCGCCGACGGTGGCGCTGGCGGTGACGCTGAAGGCGCCGGCGGTGCCGCCGGCCGGCAGCGTGATGCTGGCGGTGCCCTTGGCGTCGGTCAGCGCGGTGGCCGAGGCCGGCAGGAAGACGCCAGTGCGGTCGGTGCTGACGAAGCTGACCAGCGCGTTGTTGACCACGGCGCCGGCGCCGTCCTTCAGCAGCACCACCAGCGTGCCGGGGCGCTCGGGGGCGATGGTGGCGGTGGGCGCGCCGCTGGCGTCGGTCAGCAGCAGCGTCATGCCGGGATTGCCCGCCGGCGTGCCCGGTGTCGTCGGCGTGCTGGTCGGGCAGCCGGGCAGATTCGGGTCGCGGCTCGGATCGAGGGTGGCGCAGCCGCCGTTGCCGCCGCCACCGCCGCCGCAGGCGGCCAGCAGCACCGCGCAGCACAGCGCGATGCACAGGTTCAGCAGGTAGCGGCGCAGCGTCGCGATCCGGGGCACGGTCATGGTCACTCCTGGTCAGTTGGCGCCGGCCATGGCCGGCAGCAGGTTGCGGTACAGGTTCAGCATGGCGGGGCCGAGCAGCACCACCAGCAAACTCGGGAAGATGAAGAAGATCAGCGGGAACAGCAGCTTGAGCGAGATCTTGGCGGCGTGTTCCTCGGCGCGCTGGCGGCGCTTGGTGCGCAGCTGTTCCGACTGCACCCGCAGCGAGTCGGCGATGCTGGTGCCGAAACGGTCGGCCTGGATCAGCATCGTCACCAGCGCGTCGACGTCCTCGACGCCGGTGCGCAGCGCCAGGTTGCGCAGCGCCTTGTCCTTGGCGCTGCCGGCGCGCAGCTCCAGCGTCACCAGCTGCATCTCCTCGGCCAGCACCAGGCTTTTCAGGCCGATCTCGTTGGCCACCCGCGCCAGCGCGGCGTCCATCGCCAGCCCGGCCTCGACGCACACGGTCATCAGGTCGAGCGCGTCGGGGAAGGATTCGAAGATGTCGCGCTGGCGCGTCTTGACCACGTGGTTCAGCAGCAGGTTCGGCAGATAGTAGCCGAGGCCGCCGGCGACGACCATCCACAGCAGCTTGACGTTGCCGTCGGTGGCCACCGCCTTGCTGCTCAGGTAGAGGAACACGATCAGCGGCAGCAGCAGCGCCAGCCCGGTCTTGCCGGCGTAGAACAGCGCCGGTGTCGACGGCGTGCGCCAGCCGGCGTTGATGAAGCGCAGCCGCACCGGCGAGTTTTCCCAGCCCTCGGTCGGCAGCGACAGCCTGGCCAGCGGCGCCGCCAGGTTGACGATGTGCTCGATCCAGACGGCGCTCTTGCGGGTTACCCGGCTGTGCTCGTGCAGCGCCTCCAGCCGGTCCTTGACCGGGTTGCTGCTCAACAGGCGGATCGCCAGCACCACGCCGCCGAACACGGCGATGAAGACCACCAGCAGGAACATGATCTGAACGATGGTCATGGCGCCCCCCCTAGACGTGGATGGTGGTGATCTTGCGGATCGCCAGCATGCCGATCAGCATCAGCGCGGCGGCCACGCCCAGCATCTTGCGGCCGCCGGGATCGGTGAACAGCACTTCCAGCGAGCCGGGATTGACCACCGACACCAGCGCGCCGACGGCGAACGGCATCAGCCCCAGCACCCAGGCCGACATGCGGCCCTCGGCCGACATCACCTTGACCTGGCCGAGCAGCTTGAGGCGGTCGCGGATGATGGCGCTGATCGAGGCCAGCAGGTCGGTCAGGTTGCCGCCGGTCTCGCGCTGGATCAGCACCGCGATGACGAAGTAGCGCAGGTCGGTGCTGGGCACGCGCAGGGCCAGGTTCATCAGCGCGTCCGGCATCGACACGCCGAAGTTGACCTCGTCGAAGACGCTGCGGAATTCGGCGCCCAGCGGATCGGGGATTTCCTCGCCGACCATTTTGAGCGCGGTGGGGAAGGCGTGGCCGGCGCGCATGGCGCGCCCCATCATGTCGAGCGCGTCCGGCAGCAGCGCCTCGATGCGCAGGATACGCTTGCGCTTGGCGCGCAGCGCCTCGAAGACCGGCAGCGCGGCGACGCCGGCGCCCATCGCCAGCAAGCCGAACCACGGCAAGCCCAGCACGCCGGCCAGCACGGCGCCGAGCACGAAGCCGGCGCCGATCAGCGCGCACAGCTGGGCGGCGCTCATGCCGCGCCCGGTCTGCAGCAGCAGCCGGTCGAGCTTGGCGACGCCGGGCAGCGCCGCCAGCAACTGCTGCACGCCGGCGTCCCGCGCCAGTGTGCGCTCCTTGGTGATCGACACCGCCCGTTCGCCGCCGCCGCCGTCGCCGAGGGCGTTGCGCAGCCGCCGCGCGACGCGTTCGGCCTCCGGACCGCGGGCGCGGTTCCAGCCGCTGTAGGCGCCCCACACCAGCAGCGCCACGGCGGCGAACAGCAGCACGATGAACAGCGGCAGGCGCAGGTCCATGCTCAGTGCCCCGCCGGATCGAACACATGGGCGTCGAGCTGGACGCCGAAGTTGCGCAGCCGTTCGAGGAAGCGCGGGCGGATGCCGGTGGCGGCGTGGTGGCCCAGCACCTTGCCGTCCTCGGCCAGGCCGGTCTGCTTGAAGGCGAAGATTTCCTGCATGGTGATGATCTCGCCCTCCATGCCGGTCACCTCCTGGATCGACATCACCTTGCGCTTGCCGTCGGTCAGCCGCGAGACCTGGATCACCACCCCGACCGCGCTGCTGATCTGCTGGCGCATGGCCTTGGTCGGCAGGCTGGCGGCGGCCATCGACACCATGTTCTCCAGCCGGGTCAGGCCGTCGCGCGGGGTGTTGGCATGGATGGTCGCCATCGAGCCCTCGTGGCCGGTGTTCATCGCGCCCAGCATGTCGAGCGCCTCGGCGCCGCGCACCTCGCCGAGGATGATGCGGTCGGGCCGCATGCGCAGCGCGTTGCGCACCAGCGCGCGCTGCGTCACCTCGCCCTTGCCCTCGATGTTGGCGGGCCGGGTTTCCAGCCGCACCACGTGCGGCTGCTGCAGTTGCAGCTCGGCGGCGTCCTCGATGGTGACGATGCGCTCGCTGGGATTGATGAAGCCGGAGATGACGTTCAGCATGGTGGTCTTGCCGGAGCCGGTGCCGCCGGAGATGACGATGTTGACCTTGGCCTTGCCGAGGCCCTGCAGCACCTCGGCCATGTCGGCCGTCATCGAGCCGTAGGCCACCAGGTCGGCCAGCCGCAGCGGGTCGGCCGAGAAGCGCCGGATCGACATGATCGGGCCGTCGATGGCCAGCGGCGGGATGATGGCGTTGACCCGCGAGCCGTCCGGCAGGCGGGCGTCGACCATCGGGCTGGACTCGTCGATGCGGCGCCCCACCCGCGAGACGATCTTGTCGATGATCTTCATCAGGTGGGCGTCGTCGCTGAAGGTGACGTCGGTCAGCTCCAGCTTGCCGCGCCGCTCGACGTAGATCTGGCGGTGGGTGTTGACCAGGATGTCGGACACGGTGGGGTCCTCCAGCAGCGGCTCCAGCGGGCCGAAGCCGAGCATCTCGTTCTGGATGTCGCGCGTCAGCGTCTTGCGCTCGGCGTCGTTGATCACCACCGCGTCTTCTTCCAGCAGCTTTTCGACCAGGTTGCGCAGCTCGGCGCGGATCTGCTCGGGCGACAGCCGCTGCAGGCTTTCCAGGTCGACCCGGTCGAGCAGGGCGGCGTGCAGGCGCTGCTTGAGTTTCTGATAGGCGCGGTTGTCGATGCCGCCGTGGCTGCGCTGGCCGGAGCCGCGCACATCGGTGTTTTCCAGGCGTTCGCGCAGCGAGGCGGGGGCGTTGCTCATGGGGTGCTCCTGGCGGGACGCGCGCGCAGCCGCTCAAGCCAGCCGCGCTGCTGGGTCGGCGCGCGCTCGCCCGACAGCTGGCGCGCCAGCGCCGCCAGCGCCTGGCTGATCGGCGCCTGCGGCGACAGTTGCAGCACCGGCACGCCCTGGTTGACCGAGGCGGCGGCGGCGTCGTAGTTGTTGGGGATGGTGAAGCCGATGTCGGCCTCGAAGGCGCTTTCCAGATCCTTCAGGCGGATTTCGCTGTGCTTGTCGTGGCGGTTGACGATCAGCTGGACTTTGTCGCGGCCGTATTCCAGCGAGCGGAACACGTTGAGCAGGCGCTTGCTGTCGCGGATGTAGGGCAGCGTGGTCTGCAGGATGGGGAAGATCAGGTCGGCGTGGTCGAGCGCGCGGATGCTGACCGCGTCCAGGCTGCGGCCGACGTCCAGCACCACGAAGTCGTACTGGCGGCGCGCCAGCTTGAGGATGGCGTCGATGTGGTCGGGCTTGACGTCGTTGGCGTGCGCCGGGTCGGACGGCGCCGCCAGCACGCCGTAGTTGGGCGTGATGCTCAGCATCGATGAGGTCAGGAATGACGGGTCGAGCCGGTGGATCTGCTGGGCGACGTCGCTCAGCGTGGCCAGCGGCTTGTGGTCGGAGACGAACAGCGAGGCATCGCCGAACTGCAGATTCATGTCGATCAGCGCCACCTTCTGCTTGCCGCTGGCGGCCAGCGCGTAGCCGAGGTTGGTGGCGAGGAAGGTGGCGCCGCTGCCGCCCTTGCAGGAGATGAACGCCAGCACCTTGCCGTTGGCGTGGCCGCGCCGCTCCAGCTTGTCGGCGATGCGCTCCATCGCCGGATACAGCGCGCCGCTGGCGACCGGCGCCGGCAGCACCTCGCGCACGCCGGCGCGCATCGCCTGCAGCAGGAACGGCGGGTCCTGCTCGGTGCACAGCGCCACGCAGGCGATGTTGGGGTGCTGGGCGGAGAAGCGTTCCAGGTGGTCGAGGTCGTCGTCGGCGGCCAGCGGCCGGTCAATGATCAGCACGTCCGGCATCTGCTCGTCGGTCAGCGCGGTGACGCGCGCGACCGGGCCGGCCAGATGGTTGATTTCGTCGGACGGCGAGCGCGCCCGCAGCAGACGCATCAGTTCGGCCAGTTGTCTTTCGTCGCGGGAAATAACGGTGATCTTCAAGGGGGCCGCTCCTTATCGGTTTTTGCCGGCGCCGATGCCGAAGGTGGCGCTTTGCTCGTCCTTGGTGCTGAGCGCCTGCTGATAGTTCTGGTAGGCCGCCGCCGCCGCTTGCGGGTCGAGGCCGTTGACCGGGCTGCGGTTGTCGACGGCCCGCGGGTTCAGCGTCTGCTGCGCCTGCAACTGGCGCAGGCTGTGGCCGAACTGGCGGTCCAGCCGCGGCGCGGTGCCGCAGGCGGTCAGCGTCAGCAGGGCGGCGAGGATCAGGGGAATGCGCATAGCGCCTCCTAGTGGTTGCCGCCGGGCGCGGGCGGCGCCGGTGGCGTTGGTGGCGTTGGCGGGGGGGCGCCTTCCAGCTTGCCGTTCAGGAAAAAGTCGAAGCGGCTCGGCTGCACGTAGTCGTCGGTCGGCAGTTTTGGCTGTGGCGGCAGCGGCTGCGCCAGATGCGGCGTGACGATGAACACCAGCTCGGTGCGGTCGTTCTGGAAGTCGCTGCTGCGGAACAGCGCGCCGAGGATGGGAATTTCGCCCAGGCCGGGGAAGGCCTTGATGCTGCTGGTGACGTTGTTCTTGATCAGGCCGCCGATGGCGAAGCTCTGGCCGTCGAACAACTGCACGGTCGTGCTGGCGCGGCGCGTGGTGAACGACGGCAGCACGGCGGTGGCGTTGCTGCCGGTGGCGCTGATGCCGATGCCTTCGCGGTTCAGCTCGGACACCTCGGGCGACACGCGCAGGTTGATGCGGCCGTTGTCCAGCACGGTCGGCGTGAACCTGACGGCGATGCCGTATTCCTTTTCCTCCAGCGTCACGCGGCTGCCGCCGCTGGTGCTGTCCTGCGCCACCGGGATGAAGATTTTGCCGCCGGCCAGGAAGCTGGCCTCCTGGCCGCTGATGGCCATCACGGTCGGCTCGGCCAGCACCTTGACCAGCGCGTCGTTCTTTTGCGCGTCCAGCGTGAGGAATTTGCCGCTGCCCTGGTTGAAGGCGTCGAGCTTGCTCGGATTGCCGCTCAGCAGATTGGACAGCATGGTGTAGGTCCAGCTGCCGCGCGTGCCGTTCAGGCCGACGCTGGCGCCAAGCTGGTCGACCAGGGTTTTCGACACCTCGGCGATCTTCACCTCCAGCATCACTTGCTGCGGCGCGGCCACGCTCAGCATGTTGACCACGCGGCCGCCGCCACCCTGGCCCGTCAGGCCGGCGCTCGGGTCCATCGCGGCCTGGAAGGCGGCGCCGGCGGCCGCGCCGGAGGCGGCGGTGGGTGCGCCGTTGCCGGCCACCGCT
>NZ_WWCP01000065.1 GCF_009857505.1 Duganella lactea | reverse complement strand
CGCCTGTGCCGGCGTCTGGGCCGCTGGCGCGCCGCTGGCCGGTTTGCCGCCGCCCGGCACGTAGGTCGCCGCGCCTTGCGAGGGCAGGGTGGCCGCTTCGCCGCCCTCGGCGGCCGCGGTTTCGGTGTACAGCACGGTCGGGGCGCTGCCGGGCGCGGCGTTGCCGAGCTGGAAGGTGGGGCGCGGCTGTGCGCTGAGCACGGTCAGCGGCACCTGGTGGCCGACCTGGGTGTCGCCGGGCAGGTTCATGCGCACCGCGTTGTCGGCCACCTTGACCAGGTAGCTGCCGTCCTTCAGCTTGGCCATCACCTCGGCGCTGACGGTCTGCCCGACCAGGTTCTGGATGGCGCGCTGGAAGGCGGCCTGGCGGCCATCGCCGATGGGAACGGCGGCGCCAACGCCGTCAGCCGGCTTGACCGGCGTGACGCTGGCGTCCAGGCGCGGCAACATGGCGCCCGCCCGCTTTAGACGCTGCCGTAGGCGTTGACGACGCGCCGTTCCGTGCCGGTGGTGTTGATCAGCCGGGACAGCTGCGCCATCCACGGCATGGTCAGGTCGCGGATCTGGCGGTCGGCGTTGAGCATCTGGCGGATCAGTTCAATCTTGCGCTCGCGCTCGGCGCCCTGCATCGGCTGCGGCGCTTCCTGCTGGCGCAGCGTCTGCACGTGGGCGGCGCAGCGCTGCTCCAGCAGTGTCAGCGCATCCCAGTCGCTGCGGGCGGCCGCCTGCACCATCTGTTCGGTCAGGTCGGCCATGGCTGCGTACACGGATAAAACGTCTTGACTGGTCATCATAAATCAGGCGCTCGCGAGGTTGGGTTGGGGAAGGCCGCTGGCGGCCGGGGTGTCGGCGATCGCGTTCCAGGCGTCGCGCAACTCGGTCAGCAAACGCTGCACCTCTTCGATGATGCCGGGGTCGTTGTGTATATTGGCCAGCAACAGGCGTCCACTCATGTATTCGTACAGCGCGTCGAGCCCCTCGGCGATGTCGCCGCCGGCTTTCTTGTCGAGCGCGGCGCGCAGGCCGCTGTCGATGATCATGATGGCCTTGGAGATCGCCTTGCCCTTCTCGCCGATATTGCCGCTCTGGATGCCGCTCAGGGCGCTGTTGAGCGCCACCAGGGCGCCGTCGAACAGCATCACGATCAGCTTGTGAGGACTGGCGGCCACCACCCCGGTTTCCATGCCGACTTTGGCATAGGCGTTGGCGCCAGTGTGTCGAGATCCGAACATACTTTCTCTCCTGTGGGTACGTTGCGTTACTTGTTCGCCGACAGCGCTGCGAGCTGTTGCGTCAGGAACGACTGGGTGGTGTTCATGCTGGCGATGCTGGTGTCCAGCGCCGTGTATTGCTTGCGATAGCGGGCCTCGACGTCGACCAGGCGCGCGCTGAATTTGTCGCGCTGCGCGGTGATGTCCTTGACCGTGTCGTTGAGTCCCTTGGTGCGCCCGGCGATGATGCCATTGCCGCCGAGGTAGCCGGTCGCCAGCGTGTTGAGCTGGTAGGCGTAGCCCTGCGAGAAACCAAAGGTGCCGCGCGGGCCGGTGGTGTCGCCGGTGATGGTCAGCTTGAGGCCGTCGATCGGCGCGCCCGGCGCCCCGGTCAGCGTCTGGCCGTCGCCGGTGGCGGTGTAGCCGCCGATAGTGCCGGCGACGTCGACGCCCTGCACCGGCGTGGCCGAGCCGAACAGCGCCGAGATGTCGGTGCCGGTGTCGCCGACCACCGTCAGGTTGGACTTGGCGCCATAGCGGGTCGACTCCAGCTTCAGCATGCCGCTGTCGTCGACCGTCACCGCCACCGTGGCGCCGGCGTTGGAAAAGGCGCTGACGCCGTTGATCGCCGACTGCAGCGCGGTCGCCAGCTGGCTCGGGTTATAGGTGCCGGCCGGGATGCTGACCGATTGCGTGTTGCTCAGCGTCGACGGGGTGGTGTCGTTGAGCGTGATGGTCCACTTGGTGTCGGCGGCGATGGTGGTCTCGGCCGGCAGCGCGACGTTGCCGGTCAGCGTGCCCTTGCTGGCCAGCTGGGTGATGTTGATGGCGTAGTTGCCGGCCTGGGTCTTGGCCGAGGAGCTGGCGAACTGCACCTCCGGATCGGAGCCGTGGCCGACCGCCGCGAACAGGCTGGCGATGTCGGCGTAGTTGTTGTCGATGGCCTTTTGCAGCTTGCCGCCGTCGAGCGCCAGCGAGCCGTCTTTCTGGAACGACACGCCGATCTGCGACAGATTGGTCAGGCCGCTGCCCTGCAGGCCGGTGATCGAGCTCGACAGTTGGGCGCGGATCGTCGCCTGCAGGTTGCGCAGCGTCGAGTCGCCCAGCAGCGGGCCGCCGGTCTTGGTGTCGGTGTTGTAGCCGCCCAGCGCGGTGATCTGCGTGTTGAGGTCGTTGTAGCCCTTGACGAAGCTGTTGACCGCGTTGGTCAGGCCGCCGGTGTCCTTGGTCACCGCCAGCGTCGAGGCGCCGACCTTCAGCGCGTTGATCGTCACGCCGGTGATGGCGCCGCCGATGCTGGTGCTGGCACTGGTGACGTTGATGCCGTTGACGGTGGCCTTGGTGTCCGAGGCGGCCGCCTTCTGGCTCAGGTTCTGCACCCCGCCCGGGTCATAGCCGAGCAGGCTGACCAGCGCGTCGTCCGGCGGCTCGCCGCCGCTGCCGGCCAGCGTGATCTTCATGGTCGAGCTCTGGCCGGTGGCGCTGGAGGTCAGGATCAGGCGGTTGGGCGTGGCGCCGGTGCCGGTCGAACCATCCGAGACGATGCTGGCGGTGACGCCGAAGTTGCCCTTGTTGATCGCGTCCATGATGCCCGACAGCGTGTTGTTGCTGCTGTCGATGACGATGTTGCCGGCGGTGCGGGTGGCGTCGGCGTTGAAGCTGGCGCCGAGGTAGGCGCCGCCGATGCCGGCGCTCAGGCCGGCGCCGGCCGGATTGCTGCCGCCGACGTTGATCGGGCTGCCGTCATTGGCGATCAGCGCGATCGACGCCACCGCCGTGGTGCTGGAGCCGATGTTGGCCTGGCCGCTGTTGCCGATGCCGCCGCTGACCGTGCCCGATACCGCCTCGGCGATGGCGATGTTGCTGCCGTCGGCGTTGTGGAATTGCAGGTCGCCGCCGGCGGCCGTGCCGCTGACGGTGATGTTGGCGTCGGCCAGCGCGCGCGCGGTGGCGGTGTTGCCGCTCAGCGCGGCGTCGAGGGAGGCGGCGGTGACGCCGGCGCCGGCCGCCACGCCGTCCTCCTGCAGCGCGATCTGGACGCCGCCGACCGACAGCGAATAAGTGCCGCCGCCGGCGGTGCTGACGTCGCCGAAGGTGCTGGCGCCGCCGGCGCCGAACAGCGTGGCGCTGGTGACTGTCTCGGCGGCCTTGGCCGAGACACCGGTGGTGGTGCTTTTGGCGTTGATGGCGTCGGCCAGCAGGCGCGCGCTGCGGGTGGTGCCGTCGGTGGCGATGGCGGTGCCGTTGATCGCCAGCGCGCCCGGCGTCAGGCCGCCGGTGCTGAGGCTGGCGCCGAGCGGGCCGCCGGCCAGGCCGAAGCTGCCGCCGCTGACGGTGCCGAGCGCGAAGCTGACCGTGGTCTTGCCGCCCAGGCCGATGGCGGCGGTGGTGCTTTTGAAGCCGCCGGTGGCCAGTGTCTGCGCCTGGGCGATCTGCGCCACATTGATGCGGTAGCTGCCTGCCTTGGCGGCGCTGGTGGCGGTGGCGGTCAATACCGTGGCGTCGCCCGCCGAGGTGTTCATGGTCTGGAAGCCCGACAGCGAAGTCAGGCTGGACAGCGAGGACTGGAACGTGCCCAGCGCGCCGGACAGGTTGCCGAAGGCCGACACCTGGGCCAGGTAGCTGGCGGATTTCTTGTCGAAAGTGGCGAGCGGCTGCGACTCGACCGCCATCAGCTTGCTGATGATGCTGTCGACCGGAAGATTGGACCCGATGCCGGCGGAGGAGATGCCCACGTTGTGCTCCTGTTTAAAACAATAATATAAGTCAATATCGGCAGAATCAAACCGGACTTGAGAGGGGCGATTACCCGCCAGTTCGCCCAAAGCTGAAAAAACAGGCAGTATGAATCGAATGATATTGCGGGAATGATATTGCGCGCTAATGGACGGCAATTGAGAAGGCGTGCCCGACTGGCAGCATGCCATGGCGGGGAAAAAAGCGGCGCGCGGTGCGCGCGCCGCGTCAGGCGGTCTGCTGGATCAGCAGGCCTGCGCTGCCGGATTTGCGTTCCAGCGCCTTGGCGATTTCCAGCGCCTCCGGGGTGGGGATCTGGCGCAGCACTTCCTTGGTACTTTGATCGACCACCTTGACCACGGTGCGTTTGGTGTCGCTGTCGACCGAAAACTCCAGTCCCTGGGCCTTGGCCTGGGACGACTGGTTCAGTTGCGACACCGCCTCGTTGACCTGGGCCAGTGTCGGCACCGCCGCGCTACCCTTGACCGCGTTGGCCGTCTCGACCGCGGTGGCGGGGGGGCGCGCGCCGCTGGGGGCGGCGCTGGCGTCGGCACTGGCCGGGCCGCGGTCGGTACCGCGGGCCGGGGTGGTCGAGCCTATGCTATCGATAGTCATGATGCTTCCTTTACGAAAAATCCCCGGCTGATCAAATCAGCCGGGGAACCAGGTCAGAGCGCTAGGTTGTTCCCAGGCTAACTCATTCCGGGTTTAACCACGCAGCAGCGACAGCACGCCGTTCGGCAGCGAGTTGGCTTGCGCCAGCATCGCGGTACCGGCCTGTTGCAGGATCTGGCCGCGCGTCATGTTGGCCGTTTCCGCCGCGAAGTCGGTGTCCTGGATGCGGCTGCGCGAGGACGACAGGTTTTCGTTGGTCGTGTTCAGGTTCGAGATGGTCGAGGCGAAACGGTTCTGGATCGCACCCAGATCGGCACGGTTTTTATTGATCTGGTTCAGCGCCGAGTCGATGGTCAGCAGCGCCTGGTTGGAGCCGTCCACGGTGCTGACGTCGATCTTGTCGACCGCCGACAGCTGGCTGCCCACCTCGGCGGCGCCGAACAGCGTGGCGCCGCCGGTGACCGAGAAACCGCTGTCGGACGACAGTTCGACGCGGCCGCCGACGGTCACTTGAGCGCTCAGCGGCTGGGTGGCGCCGGCGGCGCCGGCCACGTCGGCGCCGCGGATCGTCGCGTCGGTCATCGCCGCGTTGGAGGTGCCCGGCACGATGTTGATGTCGTCGCCGTTGTTATTTTCCAGCTTCAGTTCCTTCTGGCCGTTGGTCTGGTTGACCTGGATGGTGGCGGTGACGTTGGTGGTGCCGGTTTGCGCATTGATCGCCTGCGCCAGCGCCGACAGGTCACCGTTTTTGACCGACGACGAAATGGTCACGGCCGTCGAGTTGGAGCTCTTGAGATCAAATTTCACCGCCAGCGAGGCGGTCGGGTCGGCGATCGCGCCGGCGGCGTCGGTGCCGATCTGGCCCATGGTGGCGGTGGTCTTGGCCTGCGCGGTGACGCCGCTGCTATTGCTGAGGGCGTTGATCTTGGCGGCCGCCGAACGGGCGGACTCGCCGGCGGCGACCTGCACGCTGGTCTGAATACCGGCGCCGGAACTGATCGCCAGCGTTTCGGCCGCTTGCTGGTTGGTGGCGCCGGCGAAGGCGGCCGAGGTGGTGGCGGCGGAGTCGGCGGTCTTGATGGTGTTGTTGCCCAGGTCGGCCGCTTTGGCGCTCTGCACGCCGATGTTGATGGTCTGGCTCGAGTTGGCGCCAACCTGGAACTGGGTGTTGGTCAGCGAGCCGTCCAGCACGTTCTGACCGTTGAACTGGGTGGTGTTGGCCACGCGGTCCAGTTCTTTCGACAGCGACGACACCTCGTTCTGGATTGACTTGCGGTCCGATTCCGAGTTGGTGCCGTTGGCCGACTGCACGGCCAGTTCGCGGATACGCTGCAGCAGGTCGCCGGCGGTGCTCAAGCCACCCTCGGCCGTTTGCGCCAGCGAAATGCCATCGTTGGCGTTACGTGCCGCCTGTTGATTGCCGCGAATCTGCGACGTGAACCGCTCGGAAATCGCCAGACCAGCGGCGTCGTCCTTGGCGCTGTTGATGCGCAGGCCGGAGGACAGACGTTGCAGCGACGTGGTCAGGCTGGCTTGCGACGTGGTCAGGTTACGTTGCGAATTCAGCGATGCAA
Organism: Duganella lactea; assembly: GCF_009857505.1. Classification (GTDB taxonomy): domain Bacteria; phylum Pseudomonadota; class Gammaproteobacteria; order Burkholderiales; family Burkholderiaceae_D; genus Rugamonas; species Rugamonas lactea. The sequence continues at coordinate 5,669 of NZ_WWCP01000065.1, read as the reverse complement.
TATTGGTGTTGATGACTTGTGCCATGATGTTTCTCCAAAACTGGTACGACGTAGTGTGGGCGATGCGCCTCAGTTGGCCTTGGTCTGCCACGCTGTTCCGTGACACTCAAACCGCAGTTACTACCGGTAACGGGTTCCCATATGGAAAGTTTAGGCCTGGAAATACGTTAAATTTCTGCTTTGGGGCCTCAAGTTCGCCGCCGCTGTGCGTTTAAACGACGCTGATCAACGAAACTTTAGGGCGTAAAAAACTTTTTTTCGCGCAAAAAAAAACCCGGCTCGGGGCCGGGCGGAGCGTGGTGCGGAGTGGCGGGCGTGGGCCGGAGGGCCTAATCGGCCACCACCACCCGATTCTTGCCGGTCTGTTTGGCGGTGTACATGGCCTTGTCGGCGCGCTTGACCAGTTCGGTCTGCTCCTCGTGCGGGCGGCGCAGCGCCACGCCGGCCGAGAAGGTGATCAGCACCTTCTCGTTATCGTGCAGGAAGAAGTGCTTGGTCAGCTCGCGCTGCAGCCGGGTCATCGTCGACGCGGCCGCCTCGACGCTGGTTTCCGGCATCAGGATCAGGAATTCCTCGCCGCCGAAGCGGGCGATCACATCCATCGAGCGCAGCGTGTCCTTGACGATCTTGACCAGATGCTTGAGCGCGGCGTCGCCGGCGATGTGGCCGTAGGTGTCGTTGAGTTTCTTGAAGTCGTCCAGGTCCAGCACGGCGATGCACAGCGGTGTGCCGCGGCGGTCGGCGCGGGCGGTCTCGCGCTCGAACACATCGTCCAGGCCGCGACGGTTGAGGCTGCCTGTGAGCTGGTCCTCGCGCACCAGCTCGCTCAAGTGCTGCAGCTTGGCCTCCAGCGTGTGGATGCGCGCCTCGGCGTCCTGCACCTCCTGCTGCGCCAGCACCATCTTGTCGCGCGCCTTGAGCGCCTCGCTCTGCACCTGGCGGGTTTCCTTGAGCACCTCGTCGAGAATGCTGTTGAGCTCGGAAATATTGTCGGCCTTGCTGATCTTGTCCGAATAGCCGCCGATCTTCTCGTGGAAGTCGCCGGTGGAAGCGGCCACCTGGCCGAGGCGGTCGATAAAGGTCATCATCATGTTCTTGACGGTGAGCTTGACGTCCGCCAGGCTGTGCTTGAGCTGGCCCTGCTTGTAGATCACTTCCTTCAGGCTGCGCGTGGCTTCCTCCAGCGCCCGCACGTCGAGCGGGCCGGCGATCAGGTTTTGCACCGCCTCGATCTGGCCGCGCAGCCAGCTGTCGTCGTCGAGCAGTTCGCCGACGTTCTCCAGCAGCAGCCTGAACAGGCGCAGCAGCAGTTCCTGCTGCTCGCCGCTGTCGCCGCCGCGCAGTTCGATCTGGTAGCACAGCTGTTTCAGCCGCGTGGCGATCTCGGCCAGCGCCTCCTCGCTGTGGGCCAGTTTGGCGGCGGCGCCCAGCGATTCGGCCTCGGCCGCCAGCACCGGCGTGCCGGCCAGCAGCGAGGCCACCGCGAAGGTCAGCGTGCGCGACAGCAAATCGCGCAGGCCGCGCGTCTCGGCGTTTTCCTCGCCCTGCAGGCCGGCCACCTCGATGCCTTTTTTCGGCGCCGCCAGCTGTTTTTCGACCAGTTGCGACAGCGCGCGCGCGTAGCCGTCCCAGTCGCGTGTCTTGAACGCCCGCTGAAAGCGGCGGCCGAATTCGCCCAGCTCGCCGGCGCTGTCGCCGAGACGCGTGGCGAACTGGTTCAGCAGCGCTTCCGGTCCGGGATCGGCGCTGTCCGCCGTCGCCGTAGTTGTTGCGGCGGCTGTCGCGGCGGCGGCCGGCTCCGGCGGCAGGCCGGCGATTTCGTTGTAAATGTCGCGATAGGCGGCCGGCGTCGGCGCGATGCGGCGCAGCGCCAGGCGGCGGAACGCCTCGCGGGCGATGTCGGCCGGATTTTGCTCGGGCGATGTGGGTTTGCTGGACATGGTGATGCGCGGACCTCTGACTAGATAAGCAATGACCGCCATGATACGCCCGCCGCGCGGCCGGAATGGCGCGGAGCAGCGGCGGAAAGGTGGTTTTCATCCAAGCATAAACTATTTTTCTTTAGGCAACAACGCGGGCCGCCCGTCTTGCTATCTTAACCGCGCTTATTCAATGAGTTGATTTTTTATTGCGTAATGTGTCAGTTCGGCGCTGTTTTTGAGCTTCATCTTGACCAGCAGGCGGGCGCGGTACTCGCTGACGGTCTTGACCGACAGCGACAATTCCTTGGCGATCGTGCCGACCGTCTTGCCGGAGGCGATCATGGTCAGCGTCTGGTATTCGCGGTCGGACAGGGTTTCGTGCAGCGGCGCCGCGTGGTCGTCGCCGACGTGGTTGGCCAGTTCCTGCGCCAGCGCCGCGCTGATGTATTTGAGGCCGCCGGCCACCTGGCGGATCGCCGTCACCAGCTCGCGCGGCGCGCTCTGCTTGGTCAGATAGCCGGCCGCGCCGGCCTTGAGCGCGCGGATCGCGTACTGGTCCTCGCGGTGCATCGACAGCATCAGCACCGCCAGCTCCGGCTTGTCCTTCTTGATCTGCTTGAGCACCTCGATACCGTTGCGATCTGGCAACGAAATATCGAGCAACAACACCTGGCACTCGGATTTGCGGAACAGCTTGATGGCGTCGAGGCCGTTTTCCGCCTCGCCGGCGACGGCGATGTCGCGCGTCTCGGCCAGGATTTGCTTCAAGCCTTCCCGCACGATGGCGTGATCGTCGGCGATGAAGACCTTGATGATGGCTTTTTCGGTCATGAATCGGTCTACCCTTTAGCGGCCGGGTTCGGCCGCATTATTTCGCAGAAGAAATTTTTTCTGCCGTTATTGTAGCGTCAGCGGGCGCTGGCGGGCCGCTGTCTCCAACAGTTTCGCGCTTAATTTTGATCGACACCACGGTGCCGCCGCCGCTGGCGTGGCTCAGGCTCAGCGTGCCGCCCAGCGCGCGCGCGCGTTCGGCCATGCCGCGCAGGCCGAACGAGGCCGGCTTGCTGCGGTCGGCCTGGGCGATGCCGTCGCCGTTGTCGCTGATTTTCAGGCTGACGTGCTGGCGCAACCGCGCCAGGCGCACCGTGACGCGGCTGGCGTTGGCGTGCTTGGCGATATTGGTCAGCGCCTCCTGGGCGATGCGGAACAGCGCGGTGGCCTGATCGTTGTGCAGGCCGATGTCGCGGTGGTTGGCGCTGAAGTGGCTGTCGATGCCGCTCTGGCGGGCGAACTCCTTGACCTGCCATTCCAGCGCCGCCGCCAGGCCCAGGTCCAGCACGGCCGGCCGCAGGTCCAGCGAAATGCGGTGAATGGCGTCGATGGTGCGGTCGACCAGCGCGTCGACGTAGTCGGTTTTCTCGCGCAGCGCCGGCTCGGCGTGCTCCAGCCGCGCCGCCAGCATCGCCACCGCCATCTTGATGGCGGTCAGGTTGCCGCCCAGCTCGTCGTGGATTTCGCGCGCGATGCGGGTGCGTTCCTGCTCCTTGACGCGGTCGGCGTGGGCCGACAGCTCGGCCAGCCGGGCGCGCGAATGGCGCACCTCCAGTTGCTCCAGCTTGGAGTCGGTGATATTGGTCATGATGCCGTCCCAGCGGACGGCGCCGTCCGGCAGCGCGTGCGGCGTGCTGCGCAGATTGATCCACTTGACGTCCTTCCACGCCTCGACCCAGATGCGGCCTTCCCAGTTCCAGCTCCACAGCGCTTTGGCCGAGGCCGCCATCGACTCCAGATACGACTGGCGGTCGACCTCCAGGATCAGCGCCAGGAAGCGCTGAGGTTCGGCGCGCAGCGCGGCGGCGCTCAGGCCGAGCAGCGCCAGGCAGCCGTCGCTCAGATAGGGGAAGTGGACTTGGCCGTTGGCGTCCAGCACAAACTGGTAGACCAGGCCGGGGGTGTTGGAGACGATGGCGGCGAAGCGTGCGCGCACCTGTTCCAGTTCATCGGCCATGGCCTGGCTGGCGGGGGGAGTGGGGGGAAGGGCGCTCATGGGGATGTCATTGTATCGTCTGCGGCGGTGTGCCCTGGTCGGCATGATACGTGAAAGCCGTTACAATAGGCCGTATGAATAAAGCATTTGTCAAAGAGAGCGCGCAGGACGAGGACGACGACGAAGCCGCCGCGCTGGCGTTGGCGATCCCGGCCGGCGCCAAGAATTATATCCGTCCCGAGGGCTACCAGCGCATCAAGGACGAGCTGCTGCAATTGATCGACGTCGAGCGGCCGGACGTGGTGAAAATCGTCCACTGGGCGGCCTCCAACGGCGACCGCTCGGAAAACGGCGACTACATCTATGGCAAGCGTCGGCTGCGCGAGATCGACCGCCGCATCCGCTTCCTGACCAAGCGCATGGACGCGGCGCAGATTGTCGACCCGAGCGTGCACCACGGCAGCGACCAGGTGTTCTTCGGCGCCACCGTGACCTACGCCAATCAGCACGGGCAGCAGCGCACCATCACTATCGTCGGCATCGACGAGCTCGACCCGCTGAACGGCAAGATCAGCTGGGTGGCGCCGGTGGCGCGGGCGCTGACCAAGGCGCGCGAGGGCGACACCATCGTCTTCCAGGCGCCGCACGGCGTGGAGGAACTGGACATTCTGGAGGTACGTTATCCTGCACCCATCGCTGAATAAACGGCGCGTATTGCTGCTGACGCTGCTGATGCTGGCGCTGCTGGGCTGGCAGGGCGGCGCGCGCGCCGACGATGTCTACATCATGGACATCAACTCCAGCAAAGCGGGCAGCAGCGACAGCCACATCATGCGACTGCTGACGGCGGCGCTGGAGGCTTCCCGGCCACGCTACGGCGCCTACACCGTGCGCGTGGCGCAGTTGCGCATGGAGCGCGACCGGCTGCTGCAGGAAATGCTCAAGGGCGAGCTGGTCAATTTAAGTTCGCAAGTGACCTCGCCGGAGTGGGAGGCCAGGCTAACGCCGGTCCGCATCCCGGTCGACAAAGGCATTTCCTGCTACCGGGTATCGTTGATCGACGGGCGCAACCAGGAGCTGTTCAGCGCCATCCGCACGCTGGACCAGCTGAAAAGCATGAGTCTGGGCGCCGGCCGCCAATGGAGTTTGAACGCCACCTACAAGGAAGCCGGTTTCCACGTGGTCGACGGCAGTACCACGGCCGGGTTGCACAGCATGCTGGCGGCGGGCCGCTTCCAGCACTTCCCGCGGGCGATCGACGAAGCGACGTACGAGCAGGCCGCCTACATGCCGGCGTTCCCGAACTTGCGACTGGAGCGCAGTTTCGCGCTCTACATTCCCTCGCCGCGCTACTTCTTCGTCGGCGGCGGTCAGCAGCGCCGGCTGGCGCAGCGGCTGGACTATGGCATGCACATCCTGATCGCGGACGGCCGCTTCGACCAGCTGTTCCACGAATTCTATGACGGGCTGATCGCCAAGACCGGCCTGAGCAAGCGCCGCATCTTCAAGCTGGACAACCCACGGCTATCGCCGCAGACCCCGCTCTCCACCAAAGCCTACTGGTACGAGCCACGGTAGAAAAAACGGTGTCAGACCTCGTATATTGAACCTACCGCGCCATCGCCGGATAATATGGAGGTGGCAACGGTCAGGCAGGGTGACGCCGACCAGACTTTGGGTAGTTGAACCCGTGTGTCAGATAGGCGCCCTTGTCTGTTTCATTTTATTAGTCCGAACGGTATCTTGGGCCATCACAAAGT
>NZ_WWCP01000064.1 GCF_009857505.1 Duganella lactea | reverse complement strand
CAAAGCTTGATGACCATAGTAAGTCGGTCCCACCCCTTCCCATCCCGAACAGGACCGTGAAACGACTCTACGCCGATGATAGTGCTGCAACCAGTGTGAAAGTAGGTTATCGTCAAGCTAGTTATTACTAAAAAAACCCCTTCCAGATGAAACTGGTTGGGGTTTTTTTGCTTTTGTGCATTAAAATGGGTTGATATCGGAGATGCAACCCCATGCGCGCTGTCTTGTTTACCCTGCTGATGCTGATGCTGGTCTCGGTGGCGCATGCCGCGCCGTTGACGCTGCGCTTTACGCATCTCGGCCTGGAGCAGGGGCTCACCCAGGAATCGGTCACCAGCATCCAGCAGGATAAGCTCGGTTACATGTGGCTTGGCACCCAAGCCGGCCTGAACCGCTACGACGGTTACCGCATCACCACCTTTAAAAACGATCCCGCCAACGCGCGCAGTTTGCAGGACAACTATGTCCAAGCCTTGCATGAGGACTCCGCCGGCCAGTTGTGGATCGGCAGCAAGAGCGGCCTGGACCGCTATGATCCCGCCACCCAGGGTTTCATCCATGTGCTGGTCAATGTCGCGGTGCTGGCCATGGTCAGCGATGGTCAGCAGGGCATGTGGCTGGCGACCGGCGATGGCTTGCAATATTTGGATATGGCCAGCGGCCAGTTGCGCCTGCTGCGTCATGCCGACAACGATCATGACAGCATCATTGATGACCGCGTGATGGCGCTGGCGCGCGACAAGGGTGGCAACCTGTGGATCGGCACGGCGCGCGGACTGGAGATGCTGCCCGCCGGCGGCACGCGGTTTCGCCATTTCGGCGCGCAGGACAACCGGCAGGAGAACCGGATCTTGTCACTGTCGATCGGCGCCGACGGCGTACTGTGGGCCGGCGCCATGAAAGGCGTGCAAGCGTGGCGCCTGAACGGACAGTCGGCCACGCGCCTGGCGTTGCCGCCGGATCTGGCTGGCATTCGCGTGTCCAGGCTGCTGCACGACAGTGACGGCACCTTGTGGCTTGGCACCTTTTCCGACGGTCTGAAACGCCGCGATCCGGCAACGGGCCGCTTCTACCACTACCCAAACGACAGCCGCAACCGGCACAGCATCAGCGACAATCAGATCAGTGCGCTGTATCAGGACCGCACCGGCACCTTATGGGTGGGCAACTGGTTCAGTGGTGTCGACCGCGTGGACCTCGGCAGCGGCGGCTTCGAGCGCTATACCGACTATGCCGGCGTGCTGCCCGGCATCGGCAATAACAAGGTGCGCGCGATTGCGCCGGCGCCCGACGGTAAAGTCTGGCTCGGCACCGGCGGCGGCCTGGGACTGCTCGATCCCGTGCGTGGCACGGTGGAGTTCGCATCGAACGCGCTGCCGCGGCCCGATCGTCTGCCGGCCGAGGCGCTGGCGACGCTGGCCACCGATCACAGCGGCAGACTATGGATCGGCACGCTCAACGGGCTGTTCTGGCGCGATCCGACCAGCGGCGTCTACAAGGCGATAGCGCTGGATGACGATCCGCAGGTGCGTTCCATCCAGTACCTGCTGGTGACGCGCGATGGCATGCTCTGGGCCGGTGCGCGCCAGGCGCTGCACCGCATCGATCCGCGAACGCTGGCGGTGCATACCTGGTATGCCGATGTCGCCGACCCCGCCACCTTGTCCGGCCGCGTGCACGCGCTGATGGAAGATAAGCGCGGCAATTTGTGGATCGGCACCGAGAACGGCCTGGACCGGCTGGACCGCGCCAGCGGTGCCTTCGCCCATTACCGCCATGACGCGGACCAACCCGACAGCTTGAGCCACAACCGGGTGCACTACCTGTATCAGGACGCGCGCGAGCGCATCTGGATCGGCACCGCCGCCGGCCTGACGATGGCGCGCTTGGAGGCGGACGGCACGCCGCGCTTCAAGGTCTATCCGCTGAACGATGGCCGCGCGCCCGATCCGATCGGCGCCATTCTCGGCGACGGGCAGGGGCGTCTGTGGATCAGCTCGACAACCGGGATCGCCGTGTTCACTCCGGAGACGGGCGTGTTCAAGCACTACACCGCGAAGGACGGACTGATCGATGGCTCTTATTTCATCGGTTCGGCCTACGGCGCGCCGGACGGCACGCTGTACTTCGGCGGTCTGGAGGGGATGACCGCGTTCAAGCCGGCGCGGATTCATGACAACCCGTATGCGCCGCCGGTGGCGATTACCGACTTCACCATCTTCAACCAATCGGTCAGCAACGGCGCGGCCTTGCAGCAGACCAGTGCGCTGGCGCTGTCGTATCGGGATGCGGTGTTCTCGTTTGAATTCGCCGCCATGCACTACGCCGATCCGCAGCGCAACCGTTACCTCTACCAGCTGGAGGGCTTCGATCCCGGCTGGGTGACGGCCGATGCCGGCAAGCGCTTTGCCACCTATACCAATCTGGACCCCGGCCGCTATGTGTTCCGCGTGCGCGCCGCGAACAAGGATGGCGTGTGGAGCGCGCAGCCGGTATCGCTGGCGGTGACGATCGCGCCGCCGTTGTGGAAGACCTGGTGGTTCCGCCTGTTGGCCACGTGTTGCGTGCTGGGCGGTGGCTACCTGCTGTTCCGCATTCGTATCCGCCTGCTGGTGCGGCAGAAGCAGGCGCTGGAACAGCAGGTCGGCAGCCGCACGCGCGAGCTGGTGCTGCAGAAGGAATCGATCGAGCGCGAGAAGGAAAACGTCGAGCTGGCGCACCGCAATATCTCGCTGCTGTCGGATATCGGCCGCCGCATCACGGCCAATCTCGACAGCGAAGCCATCATGTCGCTGCTGTATCAGCAGGTGCAGGCGCTGATGGACGCCAGCGTGTTCGGCATCGGCATTTACCGGCCCGAGCAGGAGGTGATCGACTATCCGTTCGCGATGGAGCGGGGCAAGCGCTACACCTCCTATACGCGCAGCATGCGCGATCCGGATCAGTTGGCGGTGTGGTGCATCAACCAGGCGCAGGAAGTGTTCATCAACGATCTGCAGGCGGAGTACCGGCGCTATATCACCAAGCTCGATCTGGTGTCCGGCGTCGAGAACATGGGCACGCTGGAAGACGGCTCGCTGCCGACCGAGCCGCGTTCGCTGATCTATGTGCCGATTTCGGTCAGCGGCCAGGTGCGCGGCATCATCACCGTGCACAGCTATCGCGCACACGCCTACCAGCGCATCGACCTCGACATGCTGACCACGCTGGCCTCATATGTGGCGGTGGCGTTTGCCAACGCGGATTCGTATCGCCAGTTGCAGGAGGCGCAGCAGCAACTGGTGGAGCGCGAGAAGCTGGCCGCGCTCGGTTCGCTGGTGGCTGGCGTCGCGCATGAGCTCAACACGCCGATCGGCAACAGTCTGGTGATCGCCTCCACGCTGGAGGACAAGACCACCGAGATCGAGACGCGCAACAACGACAACACGCTGCGCCGCTCCGACTTGCGCGGCTTCATCGAGGCGGCGCGCGAGGCATCGACCTTGCTGATGCGCAGCCTGCGCAACGCGGCCGAGCTGGTCAACAGCTTCAAGCAGGTGGCGGTGGATCAGGCTAGCGCCAAGCGGCGCCAGTTCAATCTGCATCAGGCCAGCCAGGAAATCGTGATGACGATGAAGAATCAGATCCGCAAGGCCGGCCACCAGATCGTGGTGGAGATGCCGGACACGGTGGTGATGGACAGTTTTCCCGGCCCCTACGGGCAGGTGCTGATCAACCTGATCAACAACGCGCTGCTGCATGCGTTGGACGGGCGAGAGGGCGGCGAGATCCGCCTTTGGGCGTTGCAGCTGGGCGCGGAGCGGGTGCGCATCGTGTTCGAGGATAACGGCCGCGGCATACCGGTCGAGCATCAGGCGCGCATCTTCGATCCCTTCTTTACCACCAAGCTGGGCCAGGGCGGCAATGGCCTCGGCCTGAGCATCACCTACAACATCGTGACCTCGCTGCTGGATGGGACGATCCGGGTCGACAGCGCGGTGGGCGTCGGGACGCGCTTCACGATTGACCTACCGTTGAAGGCGTCCCTGGCGGGCGACTAAATGCCCCAGATGATGTGTTCGTTTTCGGCCTTCGCGGTGCGCAGCATTTCCAGCAGCGGATAGGCGCGCGCCGAGAAGCCGACGCGCTGTGCCAGCGCGTGTTCCTTGGTTTCGCCTTCCTCCTGTTCGTGGGTGTGGACGTCGTGCTCGACGTCGGTTTCCGGATGCTGCTTGGCCTCGGCGACTTCGTGTTCGAGGATGGACAGCGCGGTGGCGGCTTCGGCGGCGGTGATCACGCCGCGTTGCGGATTCTTGTGCAACAGGTCCAGAATGCGTTGAGCGTGTTCCTGATACATCAAGACTTCCGGGCTGGACTTCGATTTGAATGCAATTAACATGGCTGCGCTTTCTTGGTCTTATGGTGGAAAGATATCGCGGTGCGCCGGCTTTTCGCGGATGACGGCGCGTCCGTTAGCTCAACTTTAGTACATCGCTGAAACTTTGCAAGACCCTGACCCAGCAGTTTGGGCGCTGGCGCACCCAGATTAAGTATTCCCTAAGCCAACTCTTCAGTTTTCACAGAAGTCGGAAGGAACTGAAGAATGTTTCCACCGTTTCGGCCTCGATTTTTTGCGGTGCGCCGATCACGACGACTTGATACACGCGCCGTTCCCTGGTCATAAAGCGGCCGAGCAGGCGCATGGACTTGCCGCTGGCGTCGATTTCGCGCGCGCCGTTGTCCAGCGGCTTGCTGCTGGCGAGCGCGCCGCCGATATTGTTGACCATGGCGGTCTGCATCGCCGCCAGCGCGGCCTGTACCTGCGCCGCGTCGGCCAGCTGCGCGCTGCCGATGGCGAACACCACGCCGTCGATGTCGGCGGCGGTCATCGTCATGCTGACGTCCAGTTCGCCGAGCTTGACGGTGCGGGTCTGCTTGGCGGGTTTGCCGGGGAACAGCACGCTGTACGGCGCGTCCGGGCTGCGGTAGTCGCGCCAGTCGTACTTGGGACTGCAGGCGGACAGCGTGAATGCCAGCAGCAACGCCAGCGGCAGTGTGCGCATCATCATGGTTGGCCTTTCTTCTTCTCTTGTTCTTTCCAGGTGTCGATGTGGTCTTGCTGGCGCAACACGCGCGACATCGGGTCGATGGTGACGATGGCGTGCGGCGGCAGCGCCAGCGTGCCGGTGCCGTCGGCCATCGACAGTGTTTCCACGCGGCCGTTGACGCGCACTTCGAGCGGCAGCGGAAAGACGCCGCCGTCCTTCAGTTGCCAGCGCAGCGTGAGTGTCTCGGCGCCGCGTTCCGCCACCAGTCGCGGCAGGGCGGCGTGATACAGATAGGCGTTGAAGAACCAGTTCAGATCGCGACCGCTGGCCTCGTTGGCGAAGCGGATGAATTCCCGCGTGCTGCTCCAGCGCGGCTGGAAGTTGCCCGGCACCGGCGTGGTGGTGCCGTAGACCATGCGGCGCGTGGCGGTGAAGAACGCCGCGTCGCCGATCAGATTGCGCAGCGTGTGCAGGATCAGCGCGCCCTTGGCGTAGATGTCGTTGCCGGGGCCGCCGCGTGCGCCCTGGTAGACATCTTCGATGCGCCGCGACTTGCCGCTGACCACCGGCGCCTGGTTCAGCAACTGCTTGCGCAGGTTGAACAGTTCGGCCTGGAATTCGCGCTCGCCGCGCAGCGCTTCGAGATACAGTGGCTGCATGTAGGAGCCGAAGCCTTCGTGCAGCCACATGTCATCCCAGTCGGCGTTGGTCATCTGGTTGCCGAACCATTCGTGCGACAACTCGTGATGCAGCAGCCAGTCGTAGCCGTAGGCCGATTGCTGGTAGCCGTTGCCGTAGGCGTTGATGGTCTGGTGTTCCATGCCCAGGTGCGGGGTCTCGACCACGCCCATTTTCTCGTCGCCGAACGGGTAGGGGCCGACGCGGTATTCAAAGAAATCCAGCATCGGCGGGAACTCGTTGAACAGGGCTTGCGCCTGTTGCCGGTGGCCTTGCAGATACCACATGCGCAACGGGATGATGTTGCCGTAGCGGCTGGCGTAGTCGGCCGACAGCGTTTCATACGGCCCGATGTTGAGCGCGACGCCATAGGTGCTGGGATTTTTCGCGCGCCAGTGATAGGTGCGCCAGCCGTCTTTTTCGTCCATGCCGGTGGCGACGCCGTTGCTGGCCACCACCAGCGGCGACGGCACGCTGATGTGCAGGTCGATTTGCTTTGGCTTGCCGGTCGGATGGTCGATGCAGGGCCAGAACAGATCGCAGCCTTCGCCCTCGACGGTGGTGGCGATCCATGGCTGGCCTTCCCTGGTCTGGCTCCAGGTGAAGCCGCCATCCCACGGTGCCTTCTTTGCCGTGTGCGGCACGCCGTGGTACTGGATGCGCACGGTGGTGCGGGCGCCGGCCGGCAAGGGCGACGGCAGCGTCAGGTACAGGCGACCGTCGGGATTGCTGATGGCCGATGGCGCCAGCGCGATGCCGTCAACGCTGGCGCTGTCGACCGGCAGGTTGCGATCCAGTTCGACGGCGATGCGCCGCAGCGGCGCGGTCAGCAGGAAGGTCAGGGCGGCGTCGCCGCGCAGGCTTTGGGTGGCCGGATCGACGCGCAGCGCCAGGTCGACTTGCTCGAACGTCACCGCCAGTTGCTCGGGCGCGCGCGGGTTGCCGGAGTTGGCGGTGAAGTCGGTGATCGGCGGCTGCGACGTGGCGCAACCGGCCAGCAGGGTGCTGGCGACGAGGTAAACAGGCAAGCGGGTCATCGTGGTCCTGGCGTGAATAAGCTGCCAGCCAATATAGCAGCAAGCGCGCAAGACTTGGTAGGTAGATGGCGGGTGCGGGCCGGTTTTTATGCGCCGGAGCAGCGGCGCCATGAACGCTAAAAATCAGTCGCGTAGCGCGCGCCGGTATTGCACGGCTTCCGACACGTGCGGCTCATGGATGATGTCGGAACACTGCATGTCGGCGATGGTGCGCGCAACGCGCAGGATGCGGTGGTAGGCGCGGCCGGACCAGTGAAAGCTCTCCATCGCCCACCGCAAATAGTGTTTGGCCGACTGGTCCAGCTTGCAGTACTGGTCGATCTCGCGTGTGGTCAGGAACTGGTTGCGCTTGCCCTGGCGTCTGTGTTGCAGGTCGGCGCTGGCCTGCACGCGCGCGGCGATGACGGCGGAGGGCTCGCCGTCCGCGTCCAGGGCGAGGATGGCGGGATCCACCGCGCCGACTTCCATCTGGATGTCGATGCGGTCCAGCAGCGGGCCGGACACCCGCCCAAGATAGCGCAAGCGCATGTCCGGCGAGCAGCGGCACACAATGCCGCCGTGGCCATAATACCCGCACGGACAGGGATTCATCGCGGCTATCAGTTGAAAGTGCGCCGGGAAATCCGCCTGCCGCGCGGCGCGCGAGATCGTGATGTGGCCGGACTCCAGCGGCTCGCGCAACACGTCGAGCACACGGCGGTCGAACTCGGGCAGCTCATCGAGGAAGAGCACACCACGATGGGCGAGCGAAATCTCGCCGGGACGCGGAACGCTCCCTCCACCGACCAGTGCGGCGCCAGAAGACGTGTGATGAGGCGATCTGAACGGTCGCCGCTTCCATTGCTCGATACGGAAGTTGCCGGTCAATGATTGCACCGCCGCCGCTTCCAGCGCCTCTTCATCGCTCATCTCCGGCAGCAAGCCGGCGAAGCGCGAGGCCAGCATGGTCTTGCCGGAGCCTGGCGGCCCGACCAACAGCACAGAATGGTTTCCCGCGGCCGCCACTTCCAGTGCGCGCTTGACCAGGATTTGTCCCTTGACGTCGGCGAAGTCCGGGTACTCGCACACGGCGGCAACAGGCGTCGACTCATGGCGCGACAGCATCGATTCCACCGACTTGGCGGCGAAATGGGCACAGACCTCCAGCAGTGAATTGGCCGGATAAATGGCCGCGTTGGACACCAGCGCCGCCTCGTCCGCGTTGGCCATGGGCAGGATGAAGGCCAGACAGCCGCCGTCGCGCCGCGTCGCCAGCGACATCGCCAGCGCGCCACGGATCGGGCGCAGTTCGCCGGACAGTGAAAGCTCGCCGGCGAACTCGTATTGATGCAGGCGGCGAGCGGGGATTTGTTTGGATGCGGCAAGGATGCCGAGCGCGATCGGCAGATCGAAGCGGCCGGACTCCTTGGGCAGGTCGGCCGGCGCGAGGTTGACCGTGATGCGCTGCGCGGGAAATTCAAAGCCGCCGTTCTGAATGGCGGCGCGCACGCGGTCCTTGGCTTCCTTCACTTCCGTGTCCGCCAGCCCGACGATGGTGAACGACGGCAACCCGTTCGCCAGATGCACTTCAACGCTGACTTCCTGCGCCGCCATGCCCGCGAGGGCGCGGCTTTTGAGTACGGCGAGTGACATGGCGGGCTCGGACGGCGATGAAGGTAAGCCGCCAGCGTAGCCCCATGCCGATCGCCTGACTTTGCGTTTTCTTAAATATTTTTGAATTATCAAAAAAGTAAGTATAATGAGTTGCCTAGTTGGAATGTAAAACGAATAATGCAGAGTAAATATCTGTGGTGGTTGATGCTGGTGGCGTTTCCTGCCGTGGCGCAGGTGGTGCAGGTGGAGGTGAAGGGGACGGCCAGTGACGCCGGGCAGACGCGCGATTTTGTCGCCGGAATAATCCTCATCGACCGCAAGCGTATCGAGGACAGTGGCGCGCAAAATGTCAGCCAGGTGTTACGGCGTGAACCGGCGATCACGGTCGGCAAGGATGGACAGGTGGGGCTGATGGGCTTGCCCGGCTACACGCAGATTCTGGTGGATGGCAGTGCCGCCGATGGCGGCGACCCGCTGGCGCTGGATATCGTGCATGTTGAGAAGATCGAAGCACGGGTGTCACCAGCACTGCCGGCAAGCGCGGTGCTGAGCTGTTGTGGTCCCGCAACCTGATATCGAAGGACAGTCCCCTCAGTTACAACCTGAACTTGTCCGCCGATCGCAACACGCGTAACGTTGCCAGCGCTTTTCGTCAGGTCACCGGCACCGGGCTGCCCGTGGTGCAGGGCGAGGGCAGCAGTTTGAAACACACCGAATCGTTGAGCGGCACCAGCAAATTTGCGCTGGCCTTGGACGCCAGTCATAAGATTTCTGTGGCCCCCGAACTGTTGTATATCCGCTTCGAAAACGAAGCCGAGAACGTGCGGCGGGGATATCGCGGCGATGCTCAGACATCCAGGCAAAATTCCCGCTCACCGCTGTTGTCCGTCGGCCTGCCCTTGGAGTGGAACTGGACGATGGGCGAGGATAGCCAGCTATCGCTCAAGTGGAAGACTGGTGTGACGCACGCCGACAACGACGCCGACCGTTGGGAAGCCGCGACGGCAGGCTTGCCGCACCAGCGCAGTCTGGCGCGGAAGATACGCGGCCTGAACCATTTTCTGGATGCTGATTTCAATACCAGCTTCGCTGGCGGCCACGATTTCTCCACTGGCGTACGCCTGGCGCGCAACCGGCTGCAAAACGATTATGCGGATTTCCTCGACGGCGTGTCCGATCCGAGCCAGTCCCTGCTTGGCGTCAGCAACCTGGCGCGCACGGTGCGCTATCAGTGGTTTGCACAGGATGATTGGCGCATCAATAAAAGCTGGGCGCTGGGGGCGGGCTTGAATGGCGAACGCCGGCTGTTGGAAATCGACGAGGGGCCGGTGCGCAGCCGCCCGTCGTTCAACGTGTGGTCGCCGACCATGCACATCGCGCACAAGATCGGCGGCAACAGCAAACGCCAGTTGCGTCTGTCGCTGGCGCGGACCTTCCAGCCGCCGTCCGCCGATCAGATGCTGCTGCGCCCTGTGATCAATTCGCTGGCGCCATGCTACGCGCGACACTGCGCCATCAATACTTTCGACACCGCCGACAGTGCCGGTAATCCGCGGTTGCAACCGGAGCGCGCGCTTGGCCTCAACCTGTCCTACAGCCACAAGCTGGCCAAGGCCAGCGAGTTCGTCGTGGAAGTGTGTCTGCGCGCGAGATCCGCAACAAGACCGGGGCAGAGATCGCCATGGCAAGCGTGCCTTGGTCTGACGCGCCCCGTTACGTGAGCCGCACCGTCAATCTCGGCAAGGCCACTATCCGTGGGCTCGACCTGAGTGGTCGGCTTGCGTTCGCCGATGTGTGGACAACGGCGCCGGCGGTGACGCTGTCTGGCAGCTTGGGTTTTGCGCATTCCGAGGTCCACGACCTTGCCGCCCCCGACAACCGGCTGGCTGGGCAATTGCCGTGGCGCGCCAAGGTCGCGGCCTCGTATGCGGCGGCGGGGCTGCCGCTCAAGCTCAATCTGGATATACACCTGCTGCCGGCCGACTGGACGCGCAGCAGCGACCGCTTGCGCACGTATCAGGAGCAGCGTCTGACCGTCAACGCCAACGGCAGTTGGAAGTTCCCCGGCGGCACCAGCCTGGTGGTGGCGGTCGAGGACATCGGCGCCAGACCCTGGCGCGGCATCAGCGAGTATCAGACGAACGAGGGCCTGTTGAGCAGCCACGACCGTACTGCGGCCTACGCGCGCCTGTCGCTCAAACTTGATTTCACTCTTTAGGAAAGCAGACGATGAAGAAATACCTGATGTATTTATTTCTGGTCGCCAGCGTGGCGCCAGGCTTGGCACAGGCACAGAGCCGACGCGAGATGTGCATGGAGAAGTGCACGGCCGAGCCAGGCATGCTGAATACGGCTCGCCAGCAGGCGCATGACGCCAAGCTGAAGCAGCTGCAGGATCAGAAAGCCGCAGCCACGGATCCGCAAGTCAAAAAGCAGCTGGCGGAGCAGGAAGAGGCGGAACTGGAAAAGTACCAGACAGCCGTCGAAAAGGTGTGCAAACACATTTGCAGCGCTTTTCCACAATAAACGCCAATCGCGCCGCCAACGGCGCCGCACTGTACTTACAGCCCGTCGCCCTTGGCGATATCCACCTTGGCCGCTTCGCCGCCAGCCTTGGCTTCCAGCGCCGCCAGGCGCGTTTCCAGCGCTTCCAGCTTGGCGCGGGTCTTGGCCAGCACCTGGGTCTGGATATCGAATTCCTCGCGCGTCACCAGGTCCAATTTGGAGAATCCCTGCGTCATCATGGACTTGACGTTCTTCTCAATGTCCTTTGCTGGTGAGTTTTCGATCGCTTGGCTGATCTTGCTTTGCAAGTCATTAAAAAAAGTATTCATATCCATAATCTTTCCTTGATCTGATGAGTCCATCATTGCACCATTAAGGTGCGAGTCGGCGTTAATCTGGTGCGAAACCACCGCCCTCCCTGTTCGCGTGCGTGGTGATTCCCACTTTGGGGCGAGCCAGGTCGTTGTCAAGCATGATACGGCAACTGATTGCTGGACAACATTAGCTGGCACACATTCTGCTAAAGAAGCCAATGAATGCTCTTCATTGCTTCGCTTAACAAGGATTTTAAACCGCATCTGCTAATCAAGTTCAACTCACTAGGAAAAACAATTATGACAATGACCAAGAACTTAACCCTGATCGCTGCGTTGACCTTAGCATTCGCGTCCATGGCGCAGGCCCAGGAGGCGGCACCCGCCCCTGAAGCCAAACCCGACAACGAGGTCAGCTATAACGCTGCCGTTGTCAGCGACTACCGTTACCGCGGCATTTCGCAAACCCGCCTGAAGCCGGCCGTCCAAGTGGGCGCCGACTACGTGAACAACCCGAGCGGCCTGTACGCCGGCACCTGGGCCACCAACATCAAGTGGGTCAAGGATGGCGGCGGCGACGGCAGCATCGAATGGGACATCTACGCCGGCAAGCGCGGCGCCATCAACGACACCTTCAGCTACGACGTCGGCGGCCTGTACTACGCCTATCCGTCGAACGAGCTGCACCCGAGCGCCAACACCTTCGAATTCTACGGCCAGCTCAGCGCCGGCCCGTTCTCGCTCAAGTATTCGCAATCGACCACCAACCTGTTTGGCGTGGCCAACTCCAAGGACTCCGGCTACCTCGACGCCCAGTTCAACAACGAAATCTATGACGGCTATGTGCTGAACCTGCACGCCGGCCACCAGAACGTCAAGAACAACGGCGCCCTCAGCTACTCGGATTACAAGATCGGCGTCACCAAAGATTTCGGCGTGGTGTCGGTTGGCTTGGCGGCGGTCTACGCCAACACGGACGCATATGTCGGCAACGGCAAGAACCTGGGTAAAAAAGGTGCTGTCCTGACTATTTCCAAAACCTTCTAAGCGAGGCCAGTATGAAAATGATTACCGCCATTATCAAGCCGTTCAAGCTTGACGAGGTGCGTGAGGCGCTGTCGGCGATTAACGTCCAGGGCATTACCGTGACCGAAGTGAAAGGCTTCGGCCGGCAGAAGGGCCACACCGAGCTATACCGCGGTGCGGAGTATGTGGTGGACTTCCTGCCGAAGACCAAGATCGAGGCGGCGGTGGATGACGCCATCGTCGAGCAGGCCATCGAAGCGATCGAAGGCGCGGCCCGTACCGGCAAGATCGGCGACGGCAAGATCTTCGTGTACAACCTGGAACAAGTGATCCGTATTCGTACCGGCGAGACCGGCAACGAAGCTCTCTAAGAGGAAGAATGAGAATGAAGAAAACCATAACAAGCTTGCTAGCTGGGGTCTCCATCCTGTTGGCACTGGCCGCGCCGGTGCACGCCCAGGACACCGCCACGCCGGCCGCCGCGCCCGCCGCCACCGCGTCCGCACCGGCCGCCGCGCCGGCC
>NZ_WWCP01000063.1 GCF_009857505.1 Duganella lactea | reverse complement strand
CCTCGCTGGCCGGGGTGCTGCTCGCCAGCGAACACGGCGCCGGCGACCTGTGTCAGCCGGCCGGCCTGCTGCTGCGCCGGCGGCAACTGGGCGCCAGCTTCGGCCACTACCAGGGCCAGCGCTACCGCCAGCTGGCCGGCGTGGCCACCGCGCTGGCGGCGCTGGCCGACGGCGAATGCGCCTACCTGTCGGCCGCCCTGTCCAGCTACCTGCCGGCCGCCACCACACCGCCCACGGGCGCCCTGCCCGCCGAGCTGGAAGTGGCGCTGGAACGCCTGCAGCTGTTGTGCGAGAGCAACACCCAGCGCGATTTCCTGACCGACGCGCCGCGTTTCAAGCAATTGCTGGCGGGGCGGCTGGAAACGCTGGCGACGCTGCTGCGCGCGCACCACCTCCTGCTGGCCAATGGCGACGCGCAGGTGCGCCAGCGCGTCGAGCAAACCTTGCAACGGGGTTATCAGTTGCTGCTGGCGCCGGCCTGAGCGCGGCCGCGCCGGTCGCCCGCGCCATCGCCCGCATTGGAACGTTAAACAGCCCCTGCTTTTTGTTTAAAATAAACGCGCCATCGGGGATAATACGTCAGCGCCTACGCATCCAACACAACGGGGAATACATGAAAGCAGTCATACTGGCGGGCGGTCTGGGTACGCGGCTCAGCGAGGAAACCACGCTGAAGCCCAAGCCGATGGTCGAGGTAGGCGGCAAGCCCATCCTATGGCACATTTTGAAAAGCTATTCCGCCCACGGCATCAACGACTTCGTCATCTGCTGCGGCTACCGCGGCTATGTGATCAAGGAATTCTTCGCCAATTATTTCCTGCACACGTCGGATGTGACTTTCGATCTGCAACAGAACAGCATGGAAGTGCACCAGCGCCACGCCGAGCCGTGGCGCGTGACGCTGATCGACACCGGCGCCGACACCATGACCGGCGGCCGCCTGAAGCGCGTGCGCGAGCATGTCGCCAAGGATGACGCCTTCTGCTTCACCTACGGCGACGGCGTGTCCGACATCGATATCGGCGCCAGCATCGCCTTTCACCGCCAGCACGGCAAGCTGGCCACGATGACGGCGGTGCAGCCGCCGGGCCGCTTCGGCGCGGTCGACATGGACGGCAGCCGCATCCTGAGCTTCAAGGAAAAACCGCAGGGCGACGGCAACTGGGTCAACGGCGGCTACTTCGTGCTGTCGCCCCGGGTCATCGACCTGATCGACGACGACAGCACCATCTGGGAAAAAGGCCCGATGGAAACCCTGGCCCAGCAAGGCGACATGCACGCCTTCCACCACCACGGCTTCTGGCAGCCGATGGACACGCTGCGCGACAAGGTGTTGCTGGAAGGTCTGTGGGACGCCGGCCAGGCGCCGTGGAAGCAATGGCCATGACGCCATCGTTCTGGCGCGGCAAGCGGGTTTTCCTGACCGGCCACACTGGCTTCAAGGGCAGCTGGCTGAGCCTGTGGCTGCAGCAGCTGGGCGCCGACGTCACCGGCTACGCGCTGGACGCGCCCAGCACGCCCAGCCTGTTTGATACGGCCCAGGTCGGCAGCGGCATGCGCTCGGTCATCGGCGACATCCGCGACGGCGCCGCGCTGCGGGCGGCCATGCAACAGGCACAGCCCGAGATCGTCATCCACATGGCGGCGCAGGCGCTGGTGCGCTATTCCTACGCCAACCCGGTGGAAACCTACGCCACCAACGTCATGGGCCTGGTCAACTTGTTCGAGGCGGTGCGCAACACGCCCGGCATCAAGGCGGTGGTCAACGTCACCAGCGACAAGTGCTACGAGAACAAGGAATGGGCCTGGGGCTACCGCGAGAACGAAGCCTTCGGCGGCTACGACCCGTACAGCAACAGCAAGGCCTGCGCCGAACTGGTGACGGCCGGCTACCGCTCGTCGTTCTTCAATCCGGAGCAATATGCCGAACATGGCGTGGCGCTGGCCTCGGGCCGCGCCGGCAACGTCATCGGCGGCGGCGACTGGGCGCAGGACCGGCTGATCCCCGACATGCTGCGCGCCATCGCCGCCGGCACGCCGGTGCGCATCCGCAGCCCGCACGCGATCCGCCCGTGGCAGCACGTACTGGAACCGCTGTCGGGCTACCTGACGCTGGCCGAGCACCTGTACCAGCACGGCGCGGCGTTCGCCGAAGGCTTCAACTTCGGCCCGCACGACACCGACGCCCGCCCGGTGGCATGGATCATCGAGCGCCTGTGCCAGCGCTGGGGCGACGGCGCCGCCTGGGAGCTGGACGCCGCGCCGCAGCCGCACGAGGCCCATTACCTGAAGCTGGACTGCGCCAAGGCGCGCGCGCGCCTGCAATGGCAGCCGCGCTGGCACCTCGGACACACGATCGACATGATCGTCGCCTGGCATCAAGCACAGCTGGCCGGCGCCGACATGCGCGCGCTGACGCTGGCGCAGATCAACACTTATCAAAACACCGCCCCCCTCGGCACCACCTAAGGTAGCAATCATGAGTCAAACCAAAGAACAACTGCGCGCACAGATCAACCAGCTGGTGGCGGAATACGGCGCGCTGGCCAGCGTGCCGCAACCTTTTGAACCGGGTGTGACGGTGATTCCGCCGGCCGGCAAGGTGGTCGGCGCGCCGGAAATGCAACTGATGGTGGAGGCGTCGCTGGACGCCTGGCTGACCACCGGCCGCTTCAACGACCAGTTCGAGGCCAAACTGGCCAAGCTGATCGGCGTGGACTTCCTGATCACCGTCAACTCCGGCTCGTCGGCCAACCTGGTCGCGTTCAACACGCTGACCTCGCCGAAGCTGGGGGCGCGCGCGATCCAGCCGGGCGACGAGGTGATCGGCGTGGCGGCCGGCTTCCCGACCACCGTCAACCCGATCATCCAGTTCGGCGCGGTGCCGGTGTTTGTCGATGTCGAACTGGGCACCTACAACATCGATGTGACGCAGCTGGAGGCGGCGATCTCGCCCAAGACCAAGGCCATCATGCTGGCCCACACGCTGGGCAATCCATACAACCTGGACGTGATCACCGCGCTCTGCAAGAAACACCATCTGTGGCTGATCGAGGACTGCTGCGACGCGCTCGGTTCGACCTACCACGGCAAGATGGTCGGCACCTTCGGCGACATCGGCACCATGTCGTTCTACCCGGCGCACCACATCACCATGGGCGAAGGCGGCGCGGTGTTCACCAACGATCCACAACTGAAGGCCATCGCCGAATCGTTCCGCGACTGGGGCCGCGACTGCTACTGCCCGCCGGGCAAGGACAACACCTGCGGCAAGCGCTTCTGCCAGTGCTTCGGCACGCTGCCGGCCGGCTACGACCACAAGTACACCTACAGCCACCTCGGCTACAACCTGAAGATCACCGACATGCAGGCCGCCTGCGGCCTGGCGCAGATCGACCGCGCGCCCGGCTTCATCCAGGCCCGCAAGGACAACTTCGCCTACCTGACCGAACGCCTGCAGTCGTGCGCCGAGTTCCTGATCCTGCCCGAGGCCACCGAGCATGCCGATCCGTCGTGGTTCGGTTTCCCGATGACGCTGAAGCCGGAAGCGAACGTGGCGCGGGTCGACCTGCTGACCTATCTGGACCAGCACAAGATCGGCACCCGCCTGCTGTTCGCCGGCAACCTGACGCGCCAGCCGTACATGCAGGGTCGCAACTACCGCGTGGTGGGCGAGCTGACCAACACCGACCGCGTGATGAACGACACCTTCTGGATCGGCGTCTACCCGGGCCTGAGCCGTGAAATGCTGGATTTCACGATCGATAAACTTGAAGCATTCTTTGGCGTGAACTTCTGATGCAAGCGCAAGAACCCACCATCAAGGTCGCCGAACTGCTGGCCGAAGCCCTGGAAAACCTGGATATCCGGCACGCCTTCGGCATCATCGGCGCCGGCAACGTCCATTTGTTCGACGCCATCTCCCGCCGCGGCTACACCGAAATCGTCTGCGTCCACCATGAGCAGGCCGCCTGCATGGCGGTGCAGACCTATTACCGCACCAGCGGCCGCCTGGCGGCCGCCCTGCTGACCACCGGCGCCGGCTCCACCAACGGCGTGACCGGCGTGGTGTCGGCCTGGGCCGATTCGATCCCCTGCCTGGTCATCGCCGGCAACGAGAATTCGAAATTCACCTTCCCGGAAAACCCGCTGCGCATGTGGGGCGTGCAGGGCTACGATTCGTGCCAGATGGTCGAGCGCGTCAGCAAATACCAGGCGCGCGTGACCAAGATGGCGCGCGCCGTCTACGAACTGGAAAAGGGTGTGCATCTGGCGCTGGAAGGCCGTCCGGGGCCGACCTGGATCGAGATCCCGATGGACATCCAGGCCGGCCGCATCGCCCCGGCCACGCTGGAGCACTATGTGGCGCCGCCGGCCCCCGACTACCTGAGCGCAGCCGTGGCGGCGCAGGTCGATAGCGTGCTGGCCGCGCTGGCCCGGGCCGAGCGTCCGGTGCTGTGGCTGGGGAACGGCATCCGCCTGGCCGGCGGCGAGCGGCTGCTCAAGCCGCTGCTCGAACGCCTCGGCGCGCCGGCGCTGGTGTCCTGGGCCGGCATCGACATGCTCGACTCCCGCCATCCGCTGGTGTTTGGCCGCGCCGGTGTGTACGGCCAGCGCGCCGCCAACTTCGTGCTGCAAAACAGCGACTACGTGCTGGCCATCGGCACCCGCCTGGCGATTCCGCAGATCGGCTACGACCTGAACGAACTGGCCCGCCTGGCGCGCATCGACGTGGTCGATATCGACGGCGCCGAAGCGCTCAAGCATGCCACGCGCACCCGGGAAAACATCGTGTGCGACGCCCGTGTCTTCATCGACGCGCTGCTGGCGCGCCTGGCGGCGCCGGCGGCGCCGGCCATCGCCTCCAAAGCGACATGGGTCGACCAGTGCCGCGCCTACGAAGCGCAATTCCCGTGGGTCGGCCCCGAGCACGCCGACCCGGAAGGCTACATCAATTCCTACCGCTTCATGGAGCGCCTGAACGGCTGCTTCAAAGACGACCAGGTGGTGGTGACCGACATGGGCACGGCGCTGCTGTGCGGCCACCAGGTGCTGCGCTTCAAGGACGGCCAGCGCTTCATGACCTCCACCGGGCTGGGCGAGATGGGCTATGGCCTGCCGGCCGCGCTGGGCGTGTCGTTCGCCAACGACCGCGGCGAAGTGATGTGCCTGAACTGCGACGGCGGCATGATGATGAACCTGCAGGAATTGCAGACCGTGGCGCACCACCAGCTGCCGGTCAAGCTGTTCATCTTCAACAACGACGGCTACCTGATGATCAAGCACACGCAGAAGTCGCTGTTCAAGTCCGACTATGTCGGTACCGACCGCAAGTCCGGCGTGTCCTGCCCGGACTTCTCCAAGCTGGCCAAGGCCTTCGATATCCCGGCCTACCAGATCCGCGGCTGGGACGAGGTGGACGCCACGCTGGCCGCCGTGCAGGCGCACACCGGCCCGGTGATCTGCGAGGTGTTCATGCATCCGCAGCAACTGTTCTCGCCCAAGCTGGGCGTGGTGGCGCGCGCCGATGGCACGCTGGTCTCGCCGCCACTGGAAGACCTGTCGCCGCTGATCCCACGCGCCGAGCTGGAGCAGGCGATGCTGGGCGGCATGCACGAGAAGTCGAAATCGCTGTAATCAGATAGGTCACGCAGATGAAACCCACTGAACAACTCAAGATCGCCATCGTCGGCTCCGGCAATATCGGCACGGACCTGATGATCAAAGTGATGCGCTCCAAGCACCTGCGCTGCACCTTGTTCGCCGGCCGCAATTTCAACTCGGCCGGCATGAAGCGCGCCAGCCAGCTGGGCGTGCCGATCTCGGACTGCGGCATCGAGGCCATCCTGGCCGATCCATCGCTGTGCGACCTGGTGTTCGACGCCACCTCGGCCCAGGCCCACCTCGGCCACTGGGTCGCGCTGGACGCGCTGGGCAAGACCGTGATCGACATGACCCCGGCCAAGCTGGGCGAGTTCTGCATCCCGGCCATCAACGCCCAGGCCTGCCTCGACACCGGTAGCCGGAACATCAACATGATCACCTGCGGCGGCCAGTCCTCGATCCCGATCGCGGCCGCCATCGGCCGGGTGCACGCGGACATCGAGTATGTCGAAGTGGCGTCGAGCATCGCCTCGCGCAGCGCCGGCCCGGCCACCCGCGCCAACCTCGACGAGTACATCGAAACCACCGAGGAGGCACTGCAGCGCTTTAGCGGCGCGCGGCGCGCCAAGGCCATCCTGATCCTGAACCCGGCCAATCCGCCGATCGACATGCAGACCACCATCTACGCCAAGATCGCCAACCCGGACTTGCCGGCGATCCGCGCCTCGGTGGCGGCGATGGTGACCCAGCTCAAGACCTATGTGCCGGGCTACCAGCTAATCGTGCCGCCAACCGTCGAGGGCGGCAAGGTGGTCACCACCATCAAGGTGATGGGCGCCGGCGACTACCTGCCGCAGTACGCGGGCAACCTCGACATCATCAACTGCGCCGCCATCGCGATGGCCGAAATGGTCGCGATCGCCAAGCACCGCCAGCACAAGGAGCACCAGCATGGTTAAGAAAATCCTGATCAGCGACCCGACCCTGCGCGACGGCAACCACGCGGTGCGCCACCAACTGAGCCGCGAAGCCTTCATCGCCTACTGCCAGGCGGCCGAGGCGGCGCGCGTGCCCATCGTCGAAGTCGGCCACGGCAACGGCCTCGGCGCCTCCTCGATGCTGGTCGGCGAATGCCGCCTGAGCGACGAGGAAATCCTCAGCGTGTCGCGCCAGCACCTGCACACCGCGCGCCTCGGCATCCATGTGATTCCGGGCTTTTGCACCATCAAGAAAGACCTGGTGCGCGCCATCGAACTGGGCGTGGATGTGTTCCGCATCGCCTCGCACTGCACCGAGGCCGACGTCACCGACCGCCACATCCACTACGTGCGCCAGGCCGGCAAGGAAGCCTGGGGCGTGCTGATGATGAGCCACATGGCGACCCCGGCCCAGTTGCTGGAAGAGGCGCGCAAGATGGAATCCTATGGCGCCGAAGCCATCGTCATCATGGATTCGGCCGGCGCCTACTTCCCGGACGACGTCAAGGAACGCATCGCCACCCTGGTCGACGGCCTGAACATTCCGGTCGGCTTCCACGGCCATAACAACCTGGGCATGGCGGTGATCAACTCGGTGACCGCCGTCAACGAAGGCGCCACAATCATCGACGGCACCATCCGCGGCTTTGGCGCCGGCGCCGGCAACACCCAGCTGGAAGTGCTGGTGGCGGTGTTCGAGCGGCTCGGCTTTGAGACCGGCATCGACCTGTACAAGATTCTCGACGCCGCCGACGTCGCCGAGAAGGAATTCAATCCGGTCGCGCCCACCATCTCGCCGCTGTCCATCGTCTCCGGGCTGGCCGGCGTGTTCTCCGGCTTCGCCAAACCGGTGGCGCGCGCCGCCGAAGACTACCGGGTCGACCCGCGCGATATCTTCTTCGGACTCGGCAAGCGCAACGCGGTGGCCGGACAGGAAAGCCTGATCATCGAGGTGGCGCGCGATCTGGCCGCCCAACACGCCGCCGCCCAGAAAGGTTAATCATGGCCACCCCCCACTTTGACGACATCCGCCGCGACGCCCTGGCCGCCTGCGCCGACCAGCCCGAGGTGCGCACCGCGCTGGCGCGCCAGCACATCGCCGTCACCGGCGGCACCGGCTTCCTCGGTAGCTGGATCGCCGAGCTGGTGGCCGCGCTGAACGACCAGTACCAGCTCGGCATCACGCTCGACCTGTACGCGCGCAACATCGGCGAATGGCAGCGCAACTACCCGCACCTGGCGGCGCGCGCCGACCTGCGCACGGTCGCGCAGGACGTCCGCTCGCCCTTCGAGTTCGCGCGCAACACCAGCTATGTGATCCACGCGGCCGGCATCCCCAACAACCGCGTGCACGCCTCCGATCCGCTGCGGGTGTTCCAGACCAGCGTGACCGGCATCGCCAACGCGCTGGAGGCGGCGCTGCAGTTGGACGGCCTGCGGCGCTTCGTCAACGTCAGCTCGTGCCTGGTGGCCGGCGCGCCGCAGCGTCCCGGCGCACTGGCCGAGGGCGACTGCTTCCCGCTGCCGCCGGACCAGCCGCACACCGTCTACGCCGAGGCCAAGCGCGCCGCCGAAATGACCGCCGCCGTCTACCGCAGTCAGTACCGGCTGCCGGTCTCGACGCTGCGGCCGTTCACGCTGACCGGCGCCTACCAGCGGCTGGACCGTCCATGGGCCATCAATAACTTCATGCGCGATGTGCTGACCAGCGGCGAGATCCGTCTCCATGGCGACGGCAGCGCGCGCCGCAGCTACCTGTACGGCAGCGACGCCGCGTGGTGGACGCTGTGCGCGCTGATCAAAGGCGCCGACGGCGAAGTCTACAACCTTGGCGGCGCCACCCCGGTCAGCCACAAGGAACTGGTGCAGCTGATCGGCGACGATCTGTCGCCGCGGCCGCGCGTGACGTTCAACACGGCGCCGCAACGCCAGCCCAAGCAAGACGACCTGTTCCCGGACCTGAGTCTGACGCGGCGCCGCCTGGGCGTGCAGGAAACCTGCACCATGGCCCATCTCATCGAGCAGACCTACCGCTGGCTGGCACGGGCCGGCGCATGACAGTCGCCGCACTGGACGACAACGCCATCGTCGCCGCCGATCTGCAGCAGATCGCCGACGCCGCGCTGCCATGGCAGCTGCTGCGCGGGCGCACGCTGCTGGTCACCGGCGGCGCCGGCTTCCTGGCCGCGTACCTGGTCAAGGCCCTGCTGACCGCCAACCAGCGTCACCAGCTGGGGCTGCGCGTGATCTGCGTCACGCGCCGGGCCGCCAGCGCCGCCCTGCGCCTGTCCGGCTGCCTCGGCCGTGACGACTTCGGCCTGTATGAACACGATATCGGCCAGCCGCCGCCGCCGGACTTCCCGGCCGCCGACGTTCTCGTCCACGCCGCCAGTCAGGCCAGCCCCAAGTACTACGGTGTCGATCCGGTCGGCACCCTGCTGGCCAATGCGGCCGGCACCCAGCACCTGCTGACCCATGCGCGTGCCTGCGGCGCCCAGCGTTTCCTGTTTTTCAGCAGCGGCGAAGTGTACGGCGTGCCGCCGCGACCGCAGCAACCGGTGACCGAGACCGACTATGGCTACCTCGATCCGATGAACGTGCGCGCCTGCTACGGCGAGAGCAAGCGCATGGGCGAGGCGATGTGTGCCGCGTGGGCCGCCCAGTACGGCCTGCACGCCAGTGTGGTGCGCCCGTTCCATACCTACGGCCCCGGCATGGCGCCGGACGACGGCCGCGTGTTCGCCGACTTCGTGGCCGACGTGGTGGCCGGTCGCCAGATCGTGCTGCACAGTGATGGCGCCGCGCTGCGGCCGTTCTGCTATATCGCCGACGCCACCATTGGTTTCCTGACCGTGCTGCTGCAAGGCGCGAGCGGGCAGGCCTACAACGTCGGCAACCCGCACGCCGAGATCGCGATTCGCGACCTCGCCGCGCTGCTGGCGGCACTCTACCCGGAGCGCTGCCCAGGGGTACGCTTCCAGCCGCAGCGCGATCCGCAGGCCTACCTGAAAAGCCCGATCGCGCGCTCCTGTCCGGACATCGCGAAGATCGCCGCGCTGGGCTGGCAACCGCGGACCGGCCTGGCCGATGGCTTCCGACGCACCATCGCCAGCTACCTGTAGCGCCTGCGCGCGCTATTGCGGCACGTGGAAGTAGCGGTGCATTTCTTTGGCGAACGCCGCCACCCGCCGGCCCCAGTCCGCCTTGCTGTCGAGCAGGGTCGCGCGCGTGCTGCGCATGGTGGCCTCGACCTCGGCGGCGTCGAACACCAGCGCGTGCTTGTCGTTGTAATCGCTGAGGGTCACGTGCGGAAACGCGCCTAGCTCAAAGCGGTCCATGTCCGCGCGTGAAATCTGATTGTGCTGCAGAAACACCGGCACCGCACCGCACAGCAGGGCGTCGTAATTGGTGGCCGAAATACAGTCCCAGGTATACAGGTAGCGACACTCGCGCAACAGGATCGCCAGTTGATCCTTGTCGGCCGGCCAGTGGCGCTCCAGCACCACCGTGTCGGGAATCTTGCTGCACTGGGCGAAATCATGGCCCTTGCCGAAATAGGTCAGGTCCAGCGTGCGCTCCGACCAGTGGCGCGCACCACGGTCGTGGAAACGCTCGTCGATCAGCGGCTGACTCAGAATGCCGTCCGGACCGTCATAGAAATTCTGCGAGAAAGACAAGATGTACTCGTTCTCGGCCGGCGCGAACGGCGGCGTATGAATGAGCACGTACCGCACCACGCGCTTGGCGCCGAGCGGGTTGTCGCGGATCCCTTCCGGATAAATCGCCACCCCGTGTTCGAGGAACTCCTGCACCGATGCACCAGGGTTCTCCAGCCCCAACGGGGTCCACATAAAGGCCGGATTGTACAAGCTGGATAAATGCGTCACCACATACTGCCAGCTCGGCGGCTCGGTGGGCGGGTCGGCCTTGCCGAAAAACACGATGGCCGACGGATAGCCCAGCCGGTTCAGGTGGTCACACAGGCTATGCAGCACCACCACACCAGCGGAATGATGCTGATAAGCCGGCGCGCAGATAACAAAACGAAGTTTCATATCGGTGAGCAGAAAAAGTTAACAAAGACGCCAGCAAGCGCGCCGGTCACGGCTCGCGTACCGCCTCGTCCAGCGCCCGCGTCAGCGGGTACAGCAGGTAGGACATGACGGTGCGGTGCCCCACCACCACCTCGGCCGAGACGGTCATGCCCGGCAACAGCTGGGCACCGGCCGGCAGGTTGCGCAGCTGGCCGCTGTACGGAATCCGGCTCAGATAATAGGCGTTCATGCCGCCGCTGCTCTTGTCGGCGTTTTCACGCTTGAACGAGTCGCGGCTGATGGTGCGTACCTTGCCTTCCAGCATGCCGTGTTTCATGAAAGTGAAGGCGTCCACCTTCACGTGCACCGGCATGCCGGTCTTCAGGTAGCCGATGTCGAGCGAATCGATCTCCACCTCCGCCTCCAGCTCGGCATTGAGCGGCACCAGCGTGAACAGGGCCTCGGCCTCGCGCACGATGGAGCCAACCGACAGCTTGCCGATCTCCAGCACCACGCCGTCGGCCGGCGCCACCATCTGCACCAGCTGGTGACGCTTGTCGGCCTTGGCCAGTTGCTCGTTGAGGCCGTCGCGCTCGCGGCCGGCGTCGCGCAGGTCTTCCATCGATTTCTGGCGCCAGCTCTTGTCGAACGCGGCGCGCTCGGCCTCGGCGGACGCCAGTTCGCTGCGCGTCTCGATCGCCTTGTTGCGCTGCATCTCCATGTCGCGCTCGACCTCCAGGCGGCGGTCGCGTGCTTCCAGCAGCTGCATCTTGGCGCCGAAGTTCTCGGCCACCAGTTGCTCTTGCATCGCCTCCACCTCGCGCAGCGACTTGACCCGCTTGGCCAGGATTTCCTGGTCGTGGCGGTTGGTGTCCAGGCTGGCGCGCAGGCGCGCGATGTTCTGGTCCATCTTGGTCTTTTGCGCGGCAAAGTTGGCGCGCCGCTCACTGTAGAGCTGCGCCTGCAATTCGGCGTCGGCGCCGCCGCCCTGGGCGCCCGGCACGCCGGCAGTGCCGCTCAGCTCGGCGCGCAGGCCGGCGCTTTGCGTGTCCAGCGAGGCCAGCCGGTTGCGCAGCTGGGTCTCGTCGGCGGCGGTAAAGGTCGGGTCGAGCGTGGCCAGCACCTGGCCCTTGCGCACCACCTGGCCGGTGCGCACCTCGATGCTCTGGATGATCGAGGTCTCCAGCGGCTGCACCACGATGTTCGGCAGCGGATTGACCAGGCGGCCGTGGCCAACCACGATCTTATCCAGCGGCGACACACTGGCCCAGACGATGAAGCTGACGAACACCAGCAACATCAGGTGCAGCGTCAGACGCACGAAACGCGGCAGCGGGCCGCGCTCGATGGCGTCGGCGTCCGGCAGGAACGCGATCTCGGTCTGGTCCTGCTTGCGCTTGAAGAAGCTCAGAGGTGACTTGTTTGCTGGTTCCATAAATGCTGATAAGTATCGCTACGGGTGAGCAGTTCCTCATGCCGGCCGGCGTCCACCAGGGAGCCTTGTTGCATGACCATGATTTTGTCGGCGTTGACCAGCGTCGACAGGCGGTGCGAGATCATCACCACCGTGCGGCCGACCGCGATCTTCGACAGGTTGCGGATGAAGATCGCTTCCGATTCCGGATCGAGCGCCGAGGCCGCCTCGTCGAGGATCAGGATGCGCGGCCGCGCCACCAGCGTGCGGGCGATCGACAGCCGCTGTTTCTGGCCGCCGGACAGGTTGGCGGCGTTTTCTTCCAGCATGGTGTCGTAGCCCTGCGGCAGACGCTCGATGAACTCATCGGCGCCGGCCGCCACCGCCGCCGACACCAGTTCCTCAAACGTGGCGTCGGGCCGCGTCACCGACAGGTTGTCGCGCACCGTGCCGCGGAACAGGAAGTTCTCCTGCAGCACCACGCCGATCTGCCGGCGCAGGTGCGACAGCTCGATCTCGCGGGCGTCGATGCCGTCGAAGCGCACCAGGCCCTCCTGCAGCGGATACAGGCCCTGGATCAGCTTGGTCAAAGTGGTCTTGCCGGAGCCGGAACGGCCGACGATGCCGACCACCGTGCCCTGCTCGATGGTGAAGGTGGCCTTGTTCAGCGCCAGGTTCTGCGCGCCCGGATAGCGGAACACCACGCCGTCGAACTTGATCTCGCCGTCCAGTACCGGGCGCAGGCCGTTGGCGCCGGCGCGGCCCTCCGGCGCGCGGTTCATCACCTCGCCCAGCATGCGCACCGACAGCGCGGTCTCCTGGTATTCGTTGACCAGGCCGACGATCGAGATCAACGGCTGGGTGACGCGGCCGGACAGCATCTGGAAGGCGATCAGCGCACCGACCGACAGCGTGCTGTCGAAGACGTCGGCGGCGCCGACCACGATCAGCATCACCGGCATCAGCTTGCCGAGGAAGTCGGTGACGGCGTTGCCGGCGATCGAGATCTGGCCGACCCGGAAGTGCATGGTGATCGCCTCGGCCGAGCGCTGGTCCCAGATGCGCCGCTGCGACGGCTCGATCGCCAGCGCCTTGACGGTGCGCATGCCGTGGATGGTTTCCACCAGCATGCCCTGGCGCTGGCCCTCGGCCGCGTACAGCGCGTTGAGGCGGCGCTGGAAGGTCGGCACCATGGCCATCACCACCGCGCCGATCATCAGCGCAAACAGCAGCACGATCATGGCCAGCTTGAACGAGTAGCTGAACAGCACGGGGATGAACACCAGCAGCGAGATCAGGTCCAGCACGGTCATGAACATGCGCCCGGTCAGGAAGCTGCGGATCTTCTCCAGCTGCTGCATGTGACGGGTGATGACGCCGGCGCTGGTGGTCTCGAAGAAGTCGATCGGCAGCGACAGCAAGTGGCCGAACACGCGCCGCGTCAGCCGCATGTCGATCTTGTTGGAGGCGGCCAGGGTCAGCGTCTGGCGCAGGAAGCCGAAGCTCGAATCGAACACCAGCGCCATGATCACGCCCACCGCCAGCACCTGCAGCGTGGTCACGCTCTGGTGCGTCAGCACCTTGTCGATCACCAGCTGGAAGAAGATCGGCGAAGCCAGCGCCAGCATCTGCATGGCGATGGCGGCGATGAAGATGTCGCGGAACGCCGCCTTTTGCTTGAGAATCTCGGGAATGAACCAGCGCAGCCCGAACGGCTGGTTGGGGTCGGTGAACTTGTGCTCGCGCTTGACGAACACCACCTCGCCGCGCCAGCGCTGCTCGAAGTCGGTGCGCGGCACCAGGATCACGGTGGCGTTGGGCAGCGCCGGGTTCAGCACCGCCGCCTGGTCGGGCGCGCCGTTCTCGCCCGGTTTGACGCCGACCACGATCACCATATTGCCGTCGGCCAGCCGCGCCATCAGCGGGAACACGCCGCCCTGGGCCATCAGCCGCGACCAGTCGAGCGTGTCGGCCTTGGCCTTCAGGCCGATGTCGTTGGCGATCCGCAGCAGCGCGTCGGTGCTGGGCTCTTCGGCCCGCAACGCGTTGTCGTCGATCAGCCGCTCCGGATTGATTTGCAGACCGTGATGCTGGGCGATCGCCGTCAGACACTGGATCGCGGTATGAGGAAATTTATCTTGCATAGGCCTGTCGTGGTGAAAGCTGGGGGAAAGCTTGCATTAGCGCACTATTATTCCAGCCTTGCGATTCTACCCCAGGCCACCGCCTGCACGGGCACTTTGTTGTTGTAAAACACACGCGGCTTTCCCCGCCTGTTCGGCCGATCAAAAAAAAACGGCAAGGCCCGCGGGCCTTGCCGTTGTCAGCGCCGTGTTGGGCGCCGCAGCTTACTTGGCGGCCAGGAAGCCGTGCTGCGCACCGCCTTGCAGCGCTTTCAGGCGCAGCGACTCGTCGCTGGCGGCCTGGTGGCTGGTGGCGGTCAGCTGGTTCTCGTAGCTGCCGATCGCCGTCGCCAGGTTGGCCGCCGCACTACCGACCGCGCCCGGCACTTCCAGCTTGGCGCTGGTGCTGGCCGTGGTCGCCGCGTCGAAGCTCGACATCGCCGACGACAGGCCGCTGACCGAATTGCTCAGGCTGGTCGCCGCCGTGCTGCCCATCTGGAACCAGACGTCCGCCGCGGTGTGGGTCGCGCCGTCGGCGGTCTCGAAGGTCGAGGTGATGCCGACGATGTTGCCGTTGTTCAGCGAGACATCCTGCTTGGCGTTCAGGTTCAGCTTGGTGATGCTCAGATCGGCCAGCGATTTGAGCTCGTCCGCCTGGCTGATGCCGTCGCTGTTGCCGTCGACCCACACACGCAGGTTGCCGAACTGCGCATCCTTGGCATCGATCACGCCGTCGCCGTTGGTGTCCAGTTCCGCCAGCGCTTCGTAACCGGTCTTGGCTTTCTGACCGTTGGCCAGCGTGGTGCCAGCGCCGAACAGCTCGCTACCGTCGTTGATCTGGCCATCGCCGTTGCGGTCCAGGACCAGCAGGCCGTCACCGCCGCCAATCCAGCCGACATTGGTCTTGTTGCCGTTGGCCAGCAGGTCGAAGTTGACGCCCGCGCCCAGACCGACGGTCTGGATGCCGTTGCCGTTCAGGTCCAGCACCAGCGGCGTACCCAGCGCCGACGGCAGCGCGGCAACCTGGTCGGTGGTCAGACCAGGGATCTGATCCGTGGTCAGCGCGCATACCTGAGCCGTGGTCAGCGACGCGATCTGGCTCGTGGTGAGCTTGGACACTTGCGTGCTGGTCAGCGAGGCGATGGCCGAGGTACGCAGCGCGCGCAGATCACGGGTCTCGATCGACGCCAACTGATCGGTGCTCAGCGCCTGCAGCTGGGTGCTGGTCAGGGCGCCGGCCTGGGCGGTGCTCAGCGCGACGATCTGGTCGGTGCTAAGCACTTTGACCTGATCGCTGGTCAGCGCCGCGATAGCCGAGGTCTTCAGCATCACGAGATCCACCGTCTCCAGCGCCTTCAGCTGGTTGGTGGTCAGCGACGACGCTTGCACGGTGGTCAGCGCGGCGGCCTGGTTGGTGCCGATGGCAACGATCTGGTTGGTGCTGAGGGCCATCAGACTGTCGGTGCTGATCGCGGCGATCTGGCCACTGCTCAGCGCTTGTACCTGGTCGGTGCTCAGCGCCTTGAACTGGTCGCTGCTCAGCGTGGCGATGATGTTGGTTTTCAGGCCGACGATGTCGCGGGTTTCGATGGCCGCGATATTGTTGGTCGACAGTGCGTTGAACTGCGACGAGTTCCAGCCGCTGAACTGCGCCGAACCCATGGCGACGATC
Organism: Duganella lactea; assembly: GCF_009857505.1. GTDB lineage: Bacteria > Pseudomonadota > Gammaproteobacteria > Burkholderiales > Burkholderiaceae_D > Rugamonas > Rugamonas lactea. Next base: position 169 of record NZ_WWCP01000063.1, on the reverse strand, counting down.
TGGTCGGTGCTCAGGCCAACCAACTGGTCCGAGGTCATCGCCGCGAACTGTGCGCTCTTCAAGCCGGCGATGTTTTCGGTGGTCAGCGCGTGGACCTGGTTGCTGCTCAGCGCGGCGATCACCGAGGTCTTCAGCGCGGCCGCGTCGGCCGACTGCAGGCTCACGATCT
>NZ_WWCP01000062.1 GCF_009857505.1 Duganella lactea | reverse complement strand
GCCCAGCTTCGTCAGCTTGGCTTCGCGCTCCTGCGCAGCAAAAAGGTTGGGTTTCATCATGGCAGAGTCGTCAAGGTTGATGCGCTGACATCATGCCACGGCCGGGCCGGTTTTTCGAGGCCCCCTACAACCTGCCGACCGATTATCACTTTTGGGAAGAGTACGACGGAACTTGGTTGCCCGTTAGCGCATTCTCTGGAAGCATGGCAGTCCAACAGCAGTGGTCTGACGTTCCCAATCCGCAGATATATGCCATCGTCGAAGCCTACGAGCAACTTGCCAAAAGATCAGAGAAGCGTGCAAAGAAGGCCGTAAAAATGCGGATTCGTTTGAAGGAAGCTTTGGCACTTGAAGCAATTTCTAGTCGCTACAGCTTCCTATCTTTCTACAACATCATAGAAATCGTCGCGGACGATCTAATCAAGGAGCAAGAATGTCGAAATGGAACGCAATTCGCACAAGAAATTGTTAGGTACGCTCTTGCAGGAAAGAGTAGCCAACGGCTCAAGATCTATTTTTTGCTCAATGCTTTTCCGAACGATTTTGTCATGGAGACCGCATTAGAGCTTGCTGAATTACGCAATAATTTGACCCACGCAGACGGGGATTTTGACCACGTCGCATTCCAACTGTGCAAGAAAATTGCGCTTTGGTCATCGGCAACTCTTGCGGTGCAGCTAACAATAAATGGTCAGAAAGAATCCCATGAGTAAGGAAAAACCGCGATTCCTCAGAGTTCGCGCGGGTACCAGTCTATTCGATCGTCCGGTCTGACCTCCTCTCCTCTCAATTGGCAGAACGCCATATCGTCCAGCGCAAAGATATAAGCAAGTTCAATCCTGTAACAGCACAGCTAGCAGTCGGCGCAGTTGCGCCGCCTGATCGCTGTACTTGAAGTTTACCAACCGGCCAATCACACCATCCAGCGGCACAGCCCACGACACAAGGCCCGGCAAAACAACCTGCACAGCATCGTGTTTTTTGAAGGCTGGATCGGCCAGCAACGCAGGAGCATTGCCGCCCGGTGCAAGGGGGAGTGTCCAAAGGTGGCATGCTGGCCTATCGCATCGCTGCGGAACTTGCACCGCGTCTGGCGGCGTTTTCAACTGTACTGGCCAGCATGCCAGTGGCGGCCGCGTATGCGATGCCAACCACACCGTTGTCGGCGCTGATCATTGCCAGCACAAACGATCCCTTCATCCCCTATGGCGGCGGGAAATTCCCCTACACACTGTGGTTCTCGGCGCCCATGTTGGCGGTCGACGCCAGCGTGGCGCTGTGGCGGGAGCTGGCCGACCTGCCGGATACGCCGCAGATCTCCCCTGTCGCCAAGCTGTCTTCTGACGCGGCCACGCGTGCCGTCCGCCACACCTGGGGCGGCGACACACTGCAAGTCCGGCTGATCAAGATCGAAGGCGGCGGCCATGCGGAGCCCAGCCGTAAAAAACGTTATCCGGGCTGGTTCAGCCGCTTCCCCGGTCGTCAAAATGCCGACCTGGAAATCGCCGAAGAAGCCTGGGCCTTCTTTCAGCATAAAGTCCGGCGCCGCGCGTGAATCAGGCCGCCAGCAGCGGCAGCGACTGGCGCGCGGCCGGCTGTGCGTCCAGCTTGAACACCGACACCGTACCCGACAGCGCCTCGGCCTGTTCCTGCATGGCGGCCGCCGCCGCCGAGGCCTGCTCGACCAGCGCGGCGTTCTGCTGGGTGACGCTGTCCATTTCCGCTACCGCGTGATTGATCTGCTCGATGCCGGCGCTCTGCTCCTTCGAGGCGGCGCTGATTTCGCCCATGATGTCGGTGACGTGGCGGATGCTCTGCACGATGTCCTGCATCGTGGCGCCGGCCTGATCGACCAGTTGGGTGCCGCTGTCGACCTGCGCCACCGAGCCGTCGATCAGCGCCTTGATTTCCTTGGCGGCGCTGGCGCTGCGCTGGGCCAGCGTGCGCACTTCCTGCGCCACCACGGCGAAGCCGCGGCCGTGTTCGCCGGCGCGGGCCGCTTCCACCGCCGCGTTCAGCGCCAGGATGTTGGTCTGGAAGGCGATGCCGTCGATCACGCCGACGATGTCGGCGATCTGTTTCGACGAGGCGTTGATGGCGCCCATGGTCTGCACCACCCGCGCCACCACGGCGCCGCCCTGGCTGGCGACCGACGAGGCGGTCGCGGCCAGATCGTTGGCGCGCTGGGCGTTGTCGGCGTTCTGCCGCACGGTCGAGGTCAGTTCCTCCATCGAGGCGGCGGTCTGCTGCAGCGCGCTGGCCTGCTGCTCGGTGCGCGCCGACAGGTCGAGGTTGCCGGCGGCGATCTGCGACGAGGCGGCGCCGATCGACACCGTGCCTTCGCGCACCTCGCCGACGATGCGCACCAGGCTGTCGTTCATGTGACTCAGCGCCTGCAGCAGTTGGCCGGTTTCGTCGGTGCTGGTGACCTCGATGCGGCTGCTCAGGTCGCCGGCGGCGACGGTGTTCGCCACCGCGACGGCCTGGTGCAGCGGCCTGGTGATCGAGCGCACGATCCACCAGCCCAGGCCCAGCGCCATCAGCAGCGCGGCGGCGCCCAGCGCCAGCATCAGCAGGCGGCTGTCGGTGTAGGTCTGGGCGGCGTGGTCGCTGTAGGCGTTCATGCGGGTGACCTGGAAGGCGATCATCTCGTCCATGGTGGCCTGGAAGTTGCGGAAGATCGGCCGCAGCGTACCGTTCAGATAGGCTTTCTGCTCGCTGTCGCTGGCGTGGTCGATCAGGCCCAGCATGTGGGCCACGCCGGCCTTGTATTGGGCGTTGGCTTCCTGCGCGCGCGCCAGGATGGCTTTGCCCTTGGGCAGGTAGATGTTTTGCTGCAGCCAGTCCAGCTTGGCCTGCAGTTGCTGCTGTGACTGCGCGATCAGCGCGCGCTGCTGGCGGCGGTCGTCGTCGCGCTCGCTGAGCATGGTGTTGCGCAGCGCGATGGCGATGCTGTTGGCGTCGGTCAGCGACTGGGTGGCCTGGAAGGATTTGGGCAGCGCGTCCTTGACGATGGCGGTGGTGCCGTCGTTGACCTTGCCCAGCACGCTGATGCCGAGCACGATGCTGGCCAGCAGGATGAGGATCATGACGCCGGAGTTGGCGGCCAGACGGGTGCTGATGTTGAAGTTCGAGAGACTCATTTGATTCACCTTTTCTACATGTTTTCGCCTGAAAGGATAACGTTGGCGGGTGAATCGAATCCTTGATCTAGATCAAAAAATTATTTCCCAAATGAAATCTTCATTACTTGTGAAGTACTAGCGACCGCGCCGCGCGCGCACGGCGGCGGTGCGGGGTGCCGGTGGCTTAGCTCTGGCGCGCGGCCAGGCGGGCGCGCAGTTCCTTGATTTCGGCGGCGTAGTTGTCGCGCGCGGTGACGGCGCCGACCAGCTCCATCTCGGCCGCCAGCCGGGCGTCCGACAGCGCGGCCTGGGCGGCGACGTTGCGTTCGATCTGGGCGCGCAGGTCGGCCAGTTGGGCGTCTTTGCCTTCGATCGCCAGCTGGTCCTTGGCCTTGCCGACCAGGGCGTCGGTGGCGATGCTGCGGGCGTTGCGCAGCTCGGCCATCAGTTGTTCGATTTCCTCGTCGCGCTCGGTCACCCTGGCTTGGGCGCTGTCCCGCGCGGCGCTGGTGTCGGCCAGTTCGGCGCGCGCGGCGTCCAGCTCGCCCTCGGTGCGCGCCAACGATGCGCGCGGGCCGGCGCAGGCTTCCTCGGCGGTCCGCTGCACCCAGTCGCCGAGAGCGGTGACGATGGCTTCAGGAATTTCCAGTTTGGCGGCGGTCATGACGGGCTCCGATAACAATAGAGCTGACACGATACCGCAGGCATTACTCACAAGCAAGAACGTCGAGCGCCGGGGGCTAGCTGGCGCGGGCCAGCGAGGCGCGCAGCGTCATCGTCACCGGGTAGTTGCGGGTGACCGGGCGCTGCAGGCCGTAGCAGCGGTTCAGCAGGTCGCTGACGCCGTTCTGCGTCATCTCGCGCCACGGCATGTGCACGGTGCTCAGGCGCGGCGCGGAAAATTCGGCGGTCGGCGTGTCGTCATAGCCGATCACCGAGATTTCGTGCGGCACGCGGATGCCGGCTTCCTGGAAGTACGATAGCGCGCCGGTGGCCATCTCGTCGTTGGCGCAGAACACGGCCGTGCAACGCCGTCCCGATTCCATCAGCTCTTTCGCCGCCGACCAGCCGCCGGCCGGCGAGAAATCCTTTTCCACCGACCACATCGCGCCGGTATCGATGCCGGCCGCCGCCAGTTCGGCGGTGAAGGCCCGCACCCGCGCGAGGTTGTCGGGCAGGCTGGCCGGGCCGGCCACCAGCGCGATGTCGCGGTGGCCGTGGTCCAGCAGGGTGCGCGCGGCCAGCCGGCCGCCCTGCGGGTGGTCGACCGTGAAGCACTGGCCGTCGATGCTGGCGAAGCGGTGGTTCAGCACCACCATCGGCGGCGGCCGCGGGCCGAGCACGGCCAGGTCGTCCTCCTCCAGCACATTGCTCATCAGGATCAGGCCGTCGCAGCCGCGCTCGACCAGGAAAGCCAGCCCCTCGATCGCCTGCTGGCGCGCGCCGCCGAGGCCGGCGCCGAAGGCGACCACCATGTGGCGGCCGGCGGCGCGCAGTTCGGTGTCGATGATCTGCAGGATGGGCGTGTAGAAGGTGCCGCTCAGTACCGGGATGTAGACGCCGATCATTTGGCTATTGCCGGACAGCAGCGTGCGCGCCGCGTGCGACGGCCGGAAGCCCAGTTCGTCAATGGCGGCGCGCACCTTGGCCAGCGTGGCCGGCGACACCGAGCCCTTGCCGCTGACCACGCGCGAGGCGGTGCCCAGGCCGACGCCGGCCAGCCGGGCGACGTCTTTAATGGTGGCCACGGCGCGCCTGGAGCTCGGTGGTGACGAGGAACAATCCGGCGCCGGCCGGCCCTTGGCAAGTATGACTTTTCATGAAAGTGTCTCTTTTTGGAAACGATCCCAGACCATGGTGCACCGGCTCTTCTCCTCTGTCAACCAATAAGACCGGGGTTTTTTAGGGCGCGGCAAATTGACTTCCGATTTCGCCCGGTGCTATATTTCCAGTGGATATGGAAACCTTTCCAAGAAAAGGTGGGGCGTCGCGACAAACCGCTGTTTATAAAACCACAGGAGACAACATGCATTATCCCAACACACGACAAAAATTGATCAGCCTGGCGGTGGCCGGCGCCTGCGCGGCGGCCTTGCCGGCGCTGGCGCAAGAGGCGCCCGCCGCCGCCGCCGCGGCCCGCGCCGGCGAGGACGTGCCGGTGCAGAGCGTGGTGGTGACCGGCCTGCGGGCGTCGCTGTTTTCGTCGATGAACCTGAAGCGCAACTCGGACGGCATCGTCGACGGCATCGTCGCCGAAGACATCGGCAAGTTCCCCGACACCAACCTGGCCGAGTCGCTGCAGCGCATTTCCGGCGTGTCGATCGACCGCGCGATCGGCGAGGGTTCGAAGATCACCGTGCGCGGCATCGGCCCCGACTTCAACATGGTGCTGCTGAACGGGCGCCAGATGCCGACCTCGAATCTGGGCGACCTCAACGGCCGCGCCTTCGACTTCGCCAACCTGGCGTCGGAGGCGATCTCGCAGCTGCAGGTGTACAAGACCAGCCGCGCCGAGACCGCCACCGGCGGCATCGGCGCCACCATCAACGTCATGACCGCGCGGCCGTTCGACCGGCCGGGCCTGCACGCCAGCGTCGGTGTCAAGGGCGTGTACGACAGCTCCAACGACAACCTGCCGGGCGACGTCAAGGCCAGCAACTCGGCGACGCCGGAACTGTCTGGCCTGTACAGCAACACCTTCGCCGACAACACCTTCGGCGTGGCGCTGACCGGCAGCTACCAGGAACGCCACCTGGGTTACAACACCGCCGCCGTGTCGAACGGCTGGAAGGGCCCCTACCTCGGGTCGAGCAGCGCCGGCCCGCTGCCGCAGCCGGGCGCGCCGGGGTCGGAGCGCATCACCAACCGGCCCGGCCCGAACGATCTGTATTCGCTGCCGCAGAACCTGAACTACAACTTCAACGGCGTCAAGCGCCAGCGCACCAACGCCCAGCTGACCTTGCAGTACAAGCCGGCCGAGACGCTGACCACCACGCTCGACTACACCTATTCGGAAAACAAGATCCAGACCAAGCGCAACGACATCTCGGCCTGGTTCAACTTTGGCGATTCGAGCAGCGCGTGGACCGGCGGCTCGCCGTCCAGCCCGCTGAGCTACACCGAGATCCTGCCGGGCGCCAACAGCGACATCGCCATGGGCGCGGCCGACTTCGCCACGCGCACGCAGAACAAGTCGCTCGGCTTCAACGCCGTGTGGAAGCCGTCGAACACGCTGCGCTTCGAATTCGACACCCACCATTCGAGCGCCACCTCGGGCGCCGACAGCCCCTTCGGCTCAAGCAACACGCTGAGCACCGCCAGCTTTAGCCGCGGCAACACCACCGTCGATTTCAGCAAGGACTTCCCGGTGCTCAGCATCCAGGGCGCCGACTTCGTCAGCGACGCCAAGCGCCAGCAGGTGACCGGCTCGGTGTTCACCAACCAGTATATGCGCGGCGAAGTCGACCAGCACCAGATCAAGGGCGGCTGGAAGGTGCTGGACGCCTCCGAGCTGAAGTTCGGCCTCAACTACAGCAAGGTCGACAACCGCTCGGCCTTCTCCAACAACCAGCGCGACACCTGGGGCGGCGCCACCAAGCCGTCCGACTACCCGAGCAGCGTGTGGCATCCGCAGAACGTGCGGCCGTACTTCGACCAGATCAGCGGCAGCGGCAACCCGGCGCTGTTCAACCAGTTCTACACCTTCAATTTCGACCAGGTGCGCCAGCTGGCGGCGGCCGCCTCCGGCCAGCCGGCACTGTATCTGCCGAAGAGCACCTTCGACAACGACGCCCGCACCGGCGAGAAGACCAAGGCCGCCTTCGTGCAGTTCAATACCGACTGGGACACGGCGCTGCCGATCCGCACCGCCATCGGCGTGCGCTACGAGAAGACCGACGTGGTGTCGACCGCGCTGGTGCCGGCCGCCACCGGCATCAACTGGGGCTCGCAGAACGAGTTGCCGATCACCTTCGGCGATCCGACCTTCACCACGCTGACCGGCTCCTACCATCACCTGTTGCCGAGCTTTGACTCGGACATCGAGCTGACGGCCAACCAGAAGCTGCGCTTCAGCCTGGGCGAGACCATCGGCCGGCCGCGCTACGACCAGATCCAGGGCGGGCAGACGCTGGACCGTCTGGTGCGGGTCGACGGCGGCACCGGCTCGCAGGGCAATCCGGCGCTCAAGCCGGTCAAGTCGAAGAATCTGGACCTGTCGTATGAGTGGTACTACGGCAAGCAGAATTTCTTCTCGATCGGTTACTTCCGCAAAAATCTGGACAACTACGCCGGCCAGACGCAGATCGACGCCACGCCGTTCAATCTGCACACGCCGGTCGGCGGGGCGTTCTGGAACGAGGCGCTGGCCAACGGCTGCGGCAAGGCCGACACCACTTGCATCCGCAACTTCATCCTGCGCAAGTACAACGGCCGCAACGGCGTGACCATGACCGGCACCGACGGCAACAACAACGCCACCGGTTCCATCGTCGGCCAGCCGGGCGATCCGGTCGCGCATTTCCGCATCAACTCCTTCTCCAACCAGAAGAAGGCCAGCCTCGATGGCGTCGAGCTGAATCTGCAGCACATGTTCGGCGACAGCGGCTTCGGCGTGTCGACCAACTACACCTACGTCAACTCGGGGCTGAAGTACGACGACAACAAGCTCGGCGAGCAGTTTGCGCTGGTCGGCCTGTCGAACTCGGCGAACCTGGTCGGCATCTACGAGGACCGCAAGTTCAACGCGCGGCTGGCCTACAACTGGCGCGGCAAGTTCCTGTCGTCGACCTTCGACGGCTCGGGCCCGAATCCGCAATACGTGGAAGCGTATGGCCAGGTCGACGTCAGCCTCGGCTACCATTTCAACGAGCGGCTGAGCTTCCAGCTCGAAGGCATCAACGTCACCAACCAGATCCAGCGCGTGCACAGCCGCACCACGCAGCAGCTCGAATCGGTGACGCAGGCCGGCCCGCGTTACATGATAGGCGCGCGGTACAAGTTCTAAGCCGGCTGTAGCAATCGCGCCACAGGCCATGAAAAGCCGCTGCCCGTCAGCGGCTTTTCGTGTTTTTCGGGTTAAACTTTGCACAACTCATTACGTAATACAATAAGAGGAGACTATGCTGCGACGTATCGTTATCGTCGGCGGCGGATCGGCGGGCTGGCTCACGGCCGGCCTGATCGCGGCGGCACACCGCGCGCATCGGGACCTGCGGATCACCCTGATTGAATCACCGGACGTGGCGCCGATCGGCGTCGGCGAAGGCACCTGGCCGAGCATGCGCGACAGCCTGCGCCGCATCGGCGTCGGCGAGGCCGATTTCATGCGCGCCTGCGACGCCTCGTTCAAGCAGGGCTCGCGCTTCAACCGCTGGGTGGACGGCGGTACGCAGGACGTGTATTTCCATCCCTTCATGCTGCCGCACGGCCATGGCGAGGTCGATGTACCGCAGCACTGGCAGGCGCGGCACCCGGACGTGCCGTTCGCCGATCTGGTCAGCGTGCAGCCGCATTTGTGCGTGCGCGGCCGCGCGCCCAAGCAGGCGGCGACGCCGGAGTTCGCGTCGGTGGCCAACTATGGCTATCACCTCGACGCCGGCAAGTTTGGCGTGTTCCTGCGCCAGCATTGCGTGGAGCAACTGGGCGTGGCGTATGTGGCGGATCACGTTAGCGCTATCAACACGCAGGCGGATGGCGACATCGCGTCGTTGCAGACGCGCGAGCACGGCGCGCTGGAGGGCGACCTGTTCATCGATTGCAGCGGCATGCAATCGCTGCTGCTGGGGCGGCACTTCGGCGTGCCGCTGGTGTCGCAGCGCCATGTGCTGTTCAACGATTCGGCGCTGGCGGTGCAGCTGCCGTATGCGGACCCGCACGCGCCGATCGCCGCGCAGACCAGCGCCACCGCGCAGAGCGCCGGCTGGATCTGGGACATCGGCCTGCCGACGCGGCGCGGCGTCGGCCATGTCTACGCCAGCGGCTACATCAGCGACGCGCAGGCCGAGGCCGAGTTGCGCACGTATATTGCCCAGACCGGCGGCCCGGAGGCGCTGCCGCCGCCGCGCAAGCTGACCTTCGAGCCCGGCTACCGCGAGCGCTTCTGGCACCGCAACTGCGTGGCGATCGGCCTGTCGGGCGGTTTCATCGAGCCGCTCGAGGCGTCGGCGCTGGCGCTGGTCGAGATGGCGGCCGCCATGGTCAGCGACGAGCTGCCGGCCACGCGCGCGGCGATGGACATCGTGGCCAGGCGGTTCAACGACGCCTTCCGCTACCGCTGGGAACGGGTGATCGATTTCCTCAAGCTGCACTACGTGCTGAGCCGGCGGCGCGACAGCGCCTACTGGCGCGACCACACGGCGGCGGACGCGGTGCCGGAGCGGTTGGCCGAGCTGCTGACCCTGTGGCGCCACCGGGCGCCGTCGCGCGGCGATTTTTATCGGCTGGAGGAGGTGTTTCCGCCGGCCAGCTACCAGTATATTTTGTACGGCATGGGCTTTCGCAGCGATTTCAGCCGCGTGGCCCGGCCACAGGAGGCCGCCAGGGCCGACGCTTATTTCCAGCAAGCGGCGGCCATGGCGCGCAACATGCTGGGCGCGCTGCCTGACAACCGCGCGCTCATCGACCATATCAAGCTGCATGGCTTGCCAAAAATCTAGAGCGAAGAGAGACACTCATGCCCCATCCGGTTTTACTCAATAACGTCGAGCACCACGATCTGCGCATCCTCGGCGGCCACGGCGTGCATCTGGGCGACAACGTGATGACCGCCGTCACCTTCCCGTCCGAGTTCCGCGACGTGCAGGCCTGCTATCCGATCGTGTTCCGCAAGACCAGCGACGGCCTCGGCTTCGAGCCGGTGGCGCTGTTCGGGCTGGAGGAAGGCCACAACCTGTTCCTCCACGGCGCGCGCTGGGAGGCGGCGTATGTGCCGATGATGGTCGAGCGCCAGCCCTTCCTGATCGGCGTCAACGGCGACGAGCTGATGGTCAATGTCGACCTCGACCACCCGCGCGTCAGCCGCACCGAGGGCGAGCTGGTGTTCAAGCCGCACGGCGGCCATACCGAATATCTGGAGCGCGTCAACGCGCTGCTGTTCGCCATCCACCAGGGCATGCAGCAATTGCCGGGCTTCCTGGCGGCGCTGCTGGAACACGAGTTGCTGGAAAGCTTCGCGCTGGACGTGGAACTGAACGACGGTTCACAAAACCGGCTGCTCGGCTTCTACACCATCAATGAGGACCGGCTGCAGGCGCTCGGCGGCGAAGCCATCGCCCGGCTGCACCAGGCCGGCTACCTGCAGCCGATCTATCTGGTGCTGGCGTCGCTGTCCAACTTCCGCCTGCTGATCGATCGCAAGAATGCCAGCCTCGCCTGAACCACTGCGCGAAGTCGCCGGCCTCGGTCCGGACGACCTGAGCGAGGAAATCCTGAGCGCCACGCAGCCGCTGGTGCTGCGCGGGCTGGCGGCCGGCTGGCCGATGGTGCGGGCGGCGCTGGCGTCGGACCGCGCCGGCTGCGACTACCTGCGCGCCCACTATCAGGGCGCGACGGTGGGCGCCATGCTGGGCGGCGCCGACGCCGGCGGCCGCTTCTTCTACAACGCCCAGATGGACGGTTTCAATTTCCAGCCGGTGCACGCCAAGCTGACCGGCGTGCTCGACGAGATCGAAGCCAAGCGCGAGCTGGACCCGGCGCCGACCATCTACGTCGGCTCGACCACCATCGACACCTGCCTGCCCGGCTTCCGCGCTCACAACGATCTGAATTTGCGCGGGCGCGACGCGCTGGCCAGCATCTGGATTGGCAACCGCACCCGCATCGCCGCCCATTACGATGTGCCGGACAATGTGGCGGTGGTGGCGGCCGGCCGGCGGCGCTTCACGCTGTTCCCGCCGGAGCAATTGCAGAACCTGTACGTCGGGCCGCTGGACTTCACGCCGGCCGGACAGGCGATCAGCCTGGTGGATTTCCAGCGGCCGGACTTTGACCGCTTCCCGCGCTTCGCCGAAGCGCTGCGCCATGCGCGGGTGGCCGAGCTGGGACCGGGCGACGCCCTCTTCATCCCCAGCATGTGGTGGCATCACATCGAGGCGCTGTCGCCGTTCAATGTGCTGGTCAATTACTGGTGGCGCGCCATGCCGGACTATGTCGACACGCCGACCGGCACGCTGATGGCGGCCTTGCTGACCTTGCGCGAGCTGCCGCCGGCGCAGCGCAAGGCGTGGCAGGAAATCTTCCGCCACTACGTGTTCGAGGCCGACGCCGACACCGCCGCCCATATTCCGCCGCACGCGCGCGGCGTGCTGTCGCCGCTAACGGCCGACGGCGCGCGCGCCTTGCGCGGCCAATTGCTGAAAAAACTGAATCGCTAAGGAGACTGCAAGATGCGTGACCCGAATCAACGTCAACCGGTACGCCGCGTGGTGATCGTCGGCGGTGGCACCGCCGGCTGGATGGCCGCCGCCGGCATCGCCAAGGTGCTGGGCAAGCGGCTCGACATCAAGCTGATCGAGTCGGAGGAAATCGGCACGGTCGGCGTCGGCGAAGCCACCATTCCCACCCTGATCAACTTCCACAATGTGCTGGAGATCAACGAGCAGGAATTCATGGCCGAGACCCAGGCCACGTTTAAACTGGGCATCAGCTTCGAGAGCTGGCGCAACGTCAAGGAAGACTACATCCACTCGTTTGGCACCACCGGCGTCGATCACTGGACGGCGGGCTTCCAGCACTTCTGGCACAAGGGCGTGCAGCGCGGGCTGGCCGGCGACTATGGCGACTACTGCCTGGAGCTGAAGGCGTCGCTGGAGAACCGCTTCGCGCACCTGCCGAACAACGGCATGAACTACGCCTATCACCTGGACGCCGGCCGCTACGCCAAGTACCTGCGCAAGCTGAGCGAGCCGCGCGGCGTGCAGCGCATCGAGGGCAAGATCGTCAGCGTCAAGCAACACGACAACGGCGACGTGCGCGCGGTGACGCTGGCCTCGGGCGAGGACATCGCCGGCGACCTGTTCATCGATTGCAGCGGCTTCCGCGCGCTGCTGATCGGCGAGGCGATGGACGAGCCGCTGACCGACTGGTCGCAGTGGCTGTTCTGCGACCGCGCGATCGCGGTGCAGACCGAATCGGTGGGCGACGCGGTGCCGCTGACACGCTCGATGGCGCACCAGGCCGGCTGGCAGTGGCGCATTCCGCTGCAGCACCGGGTCGGCAACGGCATCGTGTTTTCCAGCCGTTATCTGGACGAGGAGCAGGCGCTGCAACAGTTGCTGGCCAATGTACAGGGCCGCACGCTGGTGACGCCGCGCGTGATCAAGTTCAAGCCGTGCCAGCGGCATCAGACGTGGAAAGGCAATGTGGTGGCGCTGGGTCTGGCCAGCGGCTTCCTGGAGCCGATCGAGTCGACCAGCATCCACCTGATTCAGCGCAGCGTGATCCGGCTGATGCAGATGTTCCCGTCGGACGGCATCCAGCAGGCCGACATCGACGAGTACAACGCGCAGTGCAACAGCGAGATCGAGCACATCCGCGATTTCATCATCCTGCACTATCACGCCAACCACCGCACCGATGCCCAGTTCTGGATCGACGCGCGCGAGATGAGCATTCCGGCCTCGTTACAGCACCGTATCGACCTGTTCCGCGAAACCGGCCGCGTGTTCCGTGTGCCGAATGAACTGTTCGCGGAGAACTCGTGGATACAGGTGATGCTGGGCCAGGGCATCATGCCGAAGTCGCACCACCAGACCGCCGACTTGATGGGCGATGAGGAGCTGAAAGCCTTCCTTGGCAACATCAAGGGCCGCATCGACCGCACCGTGGTGCAACTGCCGACCCACGAGGCGTATGTGCGCCGTTACTGCGGCCGCGCGGACGACGGTATCAAGGCCGCTTAGTCAAAAGCGACGTCTTCAAGGCGGAAGCGGAATTTGCGGCGTTCGGGCAGGTTCCAGCCTTCGCCCGGTGTCAGCGGGCGTGGCGGCCCCGGTTGCGCGGACCGCTCGGGCGCTGCGACGGGTGTCGGCGACGGTGCGGATTGCAGTTGTGCTTGCAATGCGGCCAGCAAGAGGGCCATGCTGGGGTCGGCCGGTCCGGCCTTGGCGGCGGGGATGGTTTGCGGCTGCCGGGCTTGCTCTGCCAACTCCAGGCGCAGGCGGTGGGCCATCTTGAATTGTTTGTCTTGCGGACGGCGGACCGACAGGTCCTTCCAGGCGTTGCGCATGCTGCGCGCGCACGACTGCGCGAACGCGTTGGGCGTGACCGACTTGCCTTTGTGGATGAGGTCGTCGCCGACCACGCGTGCGTAGTTGTGCTCGCCGTAGCTCCAGGAACGGATCTCGGTGCCTTCGGGCAGGAACAACGATTTCCATTGGTAGCCGCGCACGCTGGCGGGATCGCAGTCAAACGGCAGCTGCGATTGTTCGCGCAGCCACAGTCCGACGGCGCCGCTGACCGCCTCGCAGACATCTTGCGCGCCGCCACGCACCTTCAGGTGTGAAATCAGCCGGAGCATGACGTCGGCATCTACCTGCACAGACACTGTGGATTTCATTCTGCTTCTCCTTCTGCTTTCTTCTGTTAGACCCTGAAATCTTCTGCAAAGTTCAATGCAGAAGATTTCAGAGAAAAGCAGAACAAAGCAGAACAAAAAACAGAAGCATCGCCACAAGGAAGCGTATCAACTAGCCCCACCCCGGGCCCGCGCCACGGCCAAGCGCGCCGGATTACTTGCCGGCCACCACCACGCCGCAGGCCAGGCGCTTGCCGGCGTTGCCGGTCGGCTGCGTGACGAAATCATCCGGATCGGCGTGGACGATGATGCCGCGGCCGATGATATTGTTGGCGGCGCCATCGTCCAGCGAGATCTGGCTGGTCGGCACCGTCAGGCTCAGCCGGGCCTTGCCGCTGGCATCGGCGGTGATATTGCCAAAGTCGCCGCCGTGATGCGGGCCATGGTCAGGACCACCATGCTGCTGGCTGGACGGATTGAAGTGGCCACCGGCGCTGGTGCCGTCCGGCGCACTGCAATCGCCCTTCTCATGCAGGTGGAAGCCGTGCACGCCCGGCGCCAGACCGCCGATGTCGGCCTCGATCTGCAACTGCTTGTCCTGTTGCTTGAAGCGCACCGTGCCCTTGGTGGCGCTGCCGACGGTCGGTTTCAACTCCACTTCGGCGGTGGTGGCGGCATGGGCGGCGCCGGCGGTGGCGAGCGCCAGCAGGCTGGCGATCAGCGAAGAACGCATCATGGGATATCTCCAGAAAAAGTTAGCGAGATGGCCATTGTTACACCGCTTGTGCCCGATATGCCACACGCTATACAAATTTTCAGCGTTTGGCGATATGCTTTCCACAGGCCAGCACTCCGCCACGCCCCCACCTGCGAGGAATCCCGATGAAAACCCTGTTCATAGCCAGCCTGCTGCTGCCCCTCAGCCTGTCGCTCGGCGCCGCCGCGGTCGCCGCCGAGCCGACCGCGCAGCAAAACAAGATGAAAACCTGCAATGCGGACGCCGCCGGCAAAAAAGGCGACGAGCGCAAGGCCTTCATGAAGGAGTGCCTGAGCGCCAAACCAGCCGCCAAGCCGACGCAACAGGACAAGATGAAGCAATGTAACGCCGACGCGACCGGCAAGAAGGGCGACGAGCGCAAAGCCTTCATGAAGCAATGCCTCAGCAGTAAATAAGCCCCCGGCCCGGCGTGGTCCGCGCTCGGCCTTCGGCGTGGCGTTGGCATTCGCAACGGCATTCGCATCGGCATTGCATATTTCCTTGGCACATTATTTGCTTCCAAGGCATCTTTTGGCAATGAAACTAGCGTAATGACCACTTACCAGACTGCCAACGCGGACATCTTCCTACCCCACATGCCCGATGTTGCCCGCTGCGAACTTTCGCTGCGGGAATTAAACCAGATGTGGCGACTGATCGAGTCGTCCGCCCAAATGAACTGTCCGGCCGAGGCGCGCCTGCTGTTGCCGGCGATGATGGCCACCCGCACCGGCTTCGCGCACCTGGAGCAGGCGCTGGTCACCAACCTGGTGCAGGAAAAAGTGCGCCATGTGCTGGCCGAGCTGGGCACGCAGGCGCGCTATGCGATCGACATCCTGGTGCGCAACCTGTTCGAGCGCACCGCCGATGTCGGCTTTCTCGCCACCGACGCCGACCTGTGCCGCTTTGTCGCCGACGGCGGCCCGGCCGAGGCCCGCGACGCCGCGCGCCAGCGCCTGCACGACTACCGCGACAAATACACCGTCTACGACGAAATCGTGCTGCTCGACCGCGACGGCCGGGTGCTGGTGCAGGCCGACCCGGCCTCGCCGATTACCCACAGCAACGACCCGCTGCTGGCGCAGACGCTGGCCGCCGACGGCTATGTCGAAACCTTCCGCGCCACCGACCTGCGCCCCGGCGCTTCGCGGGCGCTGGTCTACTCGCACCGCCTGCTGCACCCGGACAGCGGCGTCCCGATCGGCGTGCTGTGCCTGTGCTTCCACTTCGAGCAGGAGATGGCCGCCATCTTCGGCGCCTACCGCGACCCGGCGCGGCGCGCCAACATGCTGCTGCTGGACGCCAACGACCAGGTGATCAGCAGCGCCGATCCGCTGTGGATCCCGGCCGGTGTGCGCGTGCCGACCAACGCCGACGGCGCGCCGCGGCCGCTGCTGTTCGGCGGCCGCGAATACCTGGTGCGCACCTGCGGCGCGGCCGGCTACCAGGGCTACCCCGGCCCGCCCGGCTGGAAGACGCAGCTGATGATCCCGGTCGAGCTGGCCTTTCGCGGCGGTGCCGGCACCGCGCTGGCCGACGTCGAGCCGGCGCTGATGCAGGGCCTGCTGTCGCACGCGCAGGCCTTCAGCCCGTCGCTGCACGAGCTGATGAGCGCCGTCACGCGCACCACCCGCACCATCGGGCGCATCGTCTGGAACGGCAAGGTCAGCGGCGCCGCACACGGCGACAGCGGCGATGGCCACGGCGGCGTCAACAAGCTCAACACGGTGCTCGACCAGATCACCGACACCGGCGCCCGCAGCGACGCGCTGTTCTCGCACTCGATCCAGGACCTGTACCAGACGGTGCTGGCCGCCAGCATCAGCGACGCCGCGCTGACCGCGCAGCTGCTGGTCGACCTGCTGGACCGCAACCTCTACGAGCGCGCCAACGACTGCCGCTGGTGGGCGCTGTCGGCGCAGTTGCGTCACGGCCTGGCGTTGCCGTCGGCTGAGCAAACCGCCGCCATCGGCCGGGTGCTGGCCCACATCAACAGCCTGTACACCGTCTACGCGCGGCTGTACGTCTACGACCGCGGCGGGCGCATCCTGGCCGCCACCGGCGCCGACGCCGACACGCTGATCGGCCAGCACATCGACGCCGACACGCTGGCCCGCGTCACCGCGCTGCGCGACGCCCAGGCGCACTACGCCGAGCCGTTCGGGCCGTCGGCCTGGTACGGCGGCGCCGCCACCTATGTCTACCACGCCGCCATCCGCCATCCCGAGCACGACGCCAGCGTGGTGGGCGGCATCGGCATCGTGTTCGACGCCGGCCCCGAGCTACTCAACATGCTGCACAGCGGCGTCGCCGGACGCGCCCATCTGCGCGCCTACTTCGTCACGCCGCACGGCCAGATCCTCGCCAGCAGCGACCCGGCCGACGCGCCGGGCGCGACGCTGGCGCTGGCGCCCGGCCTGCTGGCACAGGCGGCCGAGGCCCCCGGCGGCGGCGTCGCC
>NZ_WWCP01000061.1 GCF_009857505.1 Duganella lactea | reverse complement strand
CGCCGGTGATCATGTTTTTGATGTAGTCGGCGTGGCCTGGGCAGTCAACGTGCGCGTAGTGACGGGTAGCGGTTTCGTACTCGACGTGCGCGGTGTTGATGGTGATGCCGCGGGCTTTTTCTTCTGGAGCAGCGTCGATCTGGTCGTAAGCCTTAGCTTCGCCGCCGAATTTTTTCGACAGGACGGTTGCGATCGCAGCGGTCAGGGTGGTCTTGCCGTGGTCGACGTGGCCGATGGTGCCGACGTTAACGTGCGGCTTGGTCCGCTCGAATTTCTCTTTTGCCATTTTAGACTCCTAACGATTTGGTGTGATTGGCAGGGAACCCTGCCCAACTGTCTTGATAGTGCTACCGTACTGCCGTACTGCGTATTCTGGTGCCCTTTACGTGGATTGAACACGTGGCCTCTCCCTTACCAAGGGAGTGCTCTACCACTGAGCTAAAAGGGCTGATTGGGTACGACGCTTTACAACTGCGATACTTGCGTATCTGATTGCACAACACTGGAGCGGGTGAAGGGAATCGAACCCTCGTCATAAGCTTGGAAGGCTTCAGCTCTACCATTGAGCTACACCCGCGAGGTGGTTGTTCAATTCATTTCACTTACTGCGCCACTCAGTCTTTTGCAAAACTTGGTGGAGGGGACTGGATTCGAACCAGTGTACTCTGAGAGAACGGATTTACAGTCCGTCGCCTTTAACCACTCGGCCACCCCTCCGCGAGGAACCGCAGAGTATGAAGCAATTTTCCGAAACCGTCAACTCTTTTTATCACCTGGTCGGTGCAGTGTTCACAGTTCGTCTGCTTCGGGGCGAGATTTTATACGCACCAACTGCGAAAGTGCAAGTGTTGTTTTTAGGTAGCATGTTTTCCTATACAATCTTTTCACGAGCGATGTTCCCTGGAGCCCCGGATTTTGAAGAATCGTAGCGGTCGTTGGCCTATTCTGCTGTGTGCAAACCTGGCCTTGTGGGCCGTGTATTTCGGCACTGGCCGCCTGAGCCTGCTGCTGGCCATGCCACCGGGTTACGCCTCCGCCATCTTCCTGCCGGCCGGCATCGCGCTGGCCGCCTGCGTGGTCGGCGGCGCGCGCCTGCTGCCGGCCGTGGCGCTGGGTTCCTTGTCGGTCAACCTCGCGTATGTCTGGGCGACCCCGGCCGGCGTCACCCAACACGCCCTGCTCGGCGCCTGCGCCCCGGCCGTCGGCGCCACGCTGCAAGCCTGGGTCGGCAGCACGCTGTTCCGCCGCTACATCGACCAGGCCATCGGTTCCGGCCGCGACGTGGTGCGCTTCATCCTGCTGGCCGGTGGCGT
Organism: Duganella lactea; assembly: GCF_009857505.1. GTDB lineage: Bacteria > Pseudomonadota > Gammaproteobacteria > Burkholderiales > Burkholderiaceae_D > Rugamonas > Rugamonas lactea. The sequence continues at coordinate 16,559 of NZ_WWCP01000061.1, read as the reverse complement.
GACGGTGGTGTCGAGCAGCGTCTCGCTGACCGGCATGCGGGGGCTGGGCCTGCTGCCGAACGACACCCTGGCCGCTGACTGGCTGGCGTGGTGGATGGGCGACACCATCGGCATCCTGCTGGCGGCGCCGCTGACCTGGATCGCCATCGGCCGCCCACGCCCGCTGTGGGCGCGCCGCCACACGCTGGTCGGCCTGCCGCTGCTGCTGTCGGCCGGCGCCTTCATCGCCATCTACCTGCAGGCCGACCGCTGGGAAAACAGCCAGCAGCTGCAAACCTTCCGCCTCAAGGCGCAGCAGACCGGCGACCTGCTGCAGGCGCAGTTCAGCGAGCACGAACGCTTCATCTACGCCATGGCCAAGGCGCTCAACACCCCGCGCCGCGCGCTCGACGCCAACGACTTCGGCAACCTGGCGCACGGCTATCTCGACCAGCGCCCGGAGCTGCTGTCGATGGCCTGGCTGACGCCGGTGGCCGGCGACGAGCGCGCCGCCTTTGAGGCGTGGGCGCGCCAGCACGGCGCCGCCGACTACAGCATCCGCGAGCGCACGCCGGCGGGCACCTACGTGGTCGCCGGCCAGCGCGAGCGCTACTTCGCCGCCACCTTCGCCGAGCCGTCCACCAGCCGCGCCTACCTCGGCCTGGACTACCTGCACGACCCGCAACGCCGCGCCGCGCTGCAGCGCGCCATCCAGTCCGGCCAGCCGACCGCCACCGCGCCGCTGCAGATCCTGCCCGGCCGCGCCAAGCCGGGGCTACTGCTGCTGCAGACGGTCTACCCGCCGGACAACCACCGCCAGGCGATCGGCTCGCTGATGATCTCGATGCAGTTCGACGGCGTTCTCAACCAGGCGCTCAAGCGCGCCGAGTTCCCGTACTTCATCGTGCGCTTTGAAGACACCGACGACGACGGCCCGCGCCGCGTGGTACAGGACACGCTGGGCCGCGCGGTCGTCCCCGGCGACTTCCAGCGCCAGCTGCACTTCGGCGGCCGCATCTACGAGCTGACGCTGGCGCCGACGCCGGCCTATCTGCAACAGCAGCGCGGCTGGCAGAGCTGGACCGTGCTGACCTGCGGCCTGCTGTTGACCGGCCTGCTGGGCACGCTGATGATGCTGATCAGCGGCGAGCGCGACCGCATCCAGGCCCAGGTCAAGGACGCCACCTCGCGCCTGCGCCAGCGCGAGGCGCGCCTGCAGGCGATTCTCAACAAGGCGGCCGACGCCATCCTCACCGTCGACAGCGGCGGCGTGCTGATGTCGGCCAACGCCGCCGCCGGCCGCCTGTTCGGCTACGCGCCGGAAAAAATGGTCACGCTGCCGCTCGACCGGCTGATCCCGGTGGGGATCGGCGAGGCGGCCGGGCTGGACGCGGCCGGCCTGCTGCGCATGATCGCCTGCGGCGTCACCCACGGCTACGAGCTGCCCGGCTGGCGCAGCGATGGCAGCGCATTCCCGCTGGCGATGTCGGTGTCCGAAGTGGAACTGCCGGACGAGCACCTGTTCGTCGCCATCCTGCACGACCTGACCGAACAGCAACAGGCGCAGCAACGCATCCACCGCCTGGCACACCACGACACGCTGACCGGCCTGGCCAACCGCCTGTCGCTGAACCTGCGGCTGGAACAGCTGCTGGCGCAGACGCGGCGCAACGGCGGCATGGCGGCGGTGCTGTTCATCGACCTCGACCACTTCAAGAAAATCAACGACACGCACGGCCACGAAACCGGCGACCTGCTGCTGGTGGCGGTGTCGCAACGGCTGCAGGAACTGCTGCGCGAGGTCGACACCATCGCCCGCCTGGGCGGCGACGAATTCATCATCGTCACCGACGGCGCCATCACGCCGGACGACGCCTCCAACATTGCCGTGCGCATCGTCGACGCGCTGACCGCACCCTACCACCTGAACGGCAAGACGGTGCACAGCGGCGCCAGCGTCGGCGTCGCCATGTTCCCTTCCGACGGCGAGGACGCCGGCACGCTGATGCGCCATGCCGACACCGCCATGTACGCCGCCAAGAGCCAGGGCCGCGGCAACTTCCAGTTCTTCTCGGCGGCGATGAACACCGCTACCCACGAGCGGCTGCTGCTGGAAAGCCGCTTGTGGCAGGCGCTGGAGCAGGACGAGTTCGAGCTGTACCTGCAACCGCAGGTGGAGCTGGCCACGCAGCGCATCATCGGCGCCGAGGCGCTGCTGCGCTGGCACCATCCGGAACTGGGCATGGTGGGGCCGGACCGCTTCATTCCGATCGCCGAGGAATCGGGCCTGATCCTGCCGCTGGGTGACTGGGTGCTGCAACGCGCCTGCGCCCTGCTGCACGGGTGGCGCGTGCCGGCGCTGTCGCACCTGCGCCTGGCGGTGAACCTGTCGGCACGCCAGTGCCACGGGCCCGGCCTGCTACCGCATCTGGACCGCATGCTGCACAGCCACGGCATCAATCCGGCGCTGCTGGAACTGGAGATCACCGAGTCGGCGGCGATGCAGGACCCGGAGCGCAGCCGCGCGCTGCTGAGCGAGCTGCGCTCGCGCGGCATCAAGGTGGCGATCGACGACTTCGGCACCGGTTACTCGTCGCTGAGCTACCTGAAGCTGTTTGAGCTGGACCGGATCAAGATCGACCGCAGCTTCGTCAAGGATATCGAGAGCGATCCGGACGACGCGGTGATCGTCGCCGCCACCATCGCGCTGGCGCACTCGCTGGGGCTGGAGGTGATCGCGGAAGGGGTGGAGACGCAGGCGCAGTGCGACTTCCTGCGCGCCAAGCAATGCGATGAGGCGCAGGGTTATCTGTTCGCGAAGCCGCTGCCGGTGGCGCAATTCGAGGCGATGGTGCGCGCCACCACCACCGCCTGAGCCGTCATTAGTCGGGGGTGCGGCCGATGGCCGGATCACGCTCGATCATGTCGAGCAGCGCGGCCACCACCTCCGGATCGAACTGCTGGCCGGCGCGATCCCGGATGTAGGCCACCGCCTCCGCGTGCGGCCACGGCTCCTTGTACGGCCGCTCGTGCAGCAGCGAATCAAACACATCGGTCACCGCCACGATGCGCGCCGCCAGCGGAATCGCCCGTCCCTTCAGCTGGTTCGGATAACCATTGCCATCCCAATGCTCATGATGGCCGCCGGCGATCTGCGCCCCATAGGTCAGGTAACTGACGCCATCGACCATATTGGCGGCGCGCTCCAGAATGCTCTTGCCCACCGCCGCGTGCTGCTGCATCTCGCTGCGCTCTTCCGGCGTATGCAGGCCGGGCTTGAGCAGGATATGGTCCGGCGTGGCCACCTTGCCCACATCGTGCAGAATCGACGCCAGGCCGATCATTTCCAGCAGTTGCGGCGTCACCTCGTCCGGATAGGCGCCGCGCTCGTGCAGCCGCTGCGCCAGCGTCGACGACAGCAGTTGCACCCGCCGCACATGGCCGCCGGTGCCGGCGTCGCGGAACTCGGCCAGATCGGCCAGCGCCACCACGGTCGCCTCCTGCGCCTTGCGCAGCTGGCCGAACATGTACAGGTTGTCGAACGCGGCGGCGATGCGCTGGCAAAACACCTCCAGCAGGTCGCGCTGAATCTGCGCCAGCGGCCACGGCGGCGTGACCGAGATCGCCACCTCGCGGTTCTCCTGCGTATGGATGAACAGCACATTGGCCGGATGCTCGAACTGCGATTTCTTTTCCGCGAAGGCCTTGGCGATGGTCGGCCACAACGGATGGGTGGCCGGCATCAGCTCTTCACTGTTGAGCTCGGAATAGCCGCCGGTGGCCGCCACCACAGTGGTGACGCCGGTGTCGCCCTGCATCAGGCACAGCACGCCGTCGGAGCCGACGTCGAGGATCGCGCTCACCTGGTTCAGCACGCCCGAGGCGAACTCGCGCAGCGAATGGATCTGGTACAGATTGGTGGCGCCGGCCAGGATCTTGCCCAAGCCGACGCGGCTGCGCTCCAGCATGTTCAGGCTCTCGTAGGCGCGCAGCGCCGAAATCACCGTGGTGAACAGCTTCTGCGTGGTCAGCTCGGTCTTGGCCTTGTAGTCGTTGATGTCGTATTCGATGATCACGCGCTGCTCGGGCGCCTGGCCCGGCTGGCCGGTGCGCAGCACCACCCGCACGATGGCATTGTGCAGCTCTTCGCGGATGCGCCGCGCCAGCAGCAGGCCGGCGTCGTCGGTTTCCATCACCACGTCCAGCAGCACCAGGGCGATGTCCGGCGTGTCGCGCAGGATGGTGAAGGCCTCGCGCCCGCTGTAGGCTGAAAACAGCTCCAGCTCGCGGCCCTTGAAACTGACGTTGCGCAGCGCCAGCCGGGTGACGGCGTGGACATCGGCGTCGTCGTCGACGATCAGCACCCGCCACAAACGCTGGTCCGGCGCGCCGAGGCCGCTGGTGGGAAGCGCTTCTTCGTCTTCTTCAAGCAGCCAGTCGTCGTCTCCGGCGTGGGAATCGGTCATACGCATCTCCTGTCGATACCCTCAGGATAATCAGAATCCTACCCTGTGACAACTCTTATCGACGATGCAATGCGGCACTAGTTGCTGACGGGTGACGCCCCGCTTTCCATGGCGGCGGTGGTGGTGCGGCTGGCGCCCGCGCAGGCGCCCGGGTTGGCGGCCACATCCAGATTCTGATAGCGGATTTCGTACTTGCCGTTGCTCAGTTTGTCGACCAGCAGCTTGTCATGCGCCTGCACATAGGCGTAGCGCACATTGGCGCGGCGGTCGATGTCGTAGACCTTGATAAAGACGGCGGAATTGTTGCCGCTGTTGTCCAGCGTCAGCTGCATGTCCTCGCCGCGATTGCCGACCGGGAAGCCCTCCATGTAGCCGGAGCGCAGCGGCCATGGCTCGCCGTTGGGCGCGAGCAGTGATTGCGTCTGGGTTTCGCTGTCGCACTCGGCGCCGGCGCTCGGCAGCACCACCTGCGTCATCGACGCCACCTTGATCGGCGATGGCTTGAGCGTGGCCGATTCGGACAGCCGCACCGTGGCCCAGGCGTCGCGCGCCACGCCGGCGGCGGCATCGGTGGTGGCGGCGTTGGCGTTGATGCCGCCCTTGCCGCCCCAGGCGTTGCTCAGCATGCCCATCATCTGCGGCTCGGCCACCATGGTGGCGCCGCCGACCCAGCCGATGATCAGGCAGACCGCCAGCCCGCTCCAGAAGCGCCAGTCACGGCGACGGCGACGGCGCTGCGCCGGTTGCACGGTTTCCGGTTGCCACGAGCCGTCAGGGCGTGGCTTGTCGCCACGGCTGTGACCGTGGCCGTGCGCATGGCCGTCCTCGTGGTGCGTGCTTTCCAGCCACTCGATTTCCCATTCCTCGGAGGCGATCCACTCGTCATGCTCCTTGCGGCGCTGCACGTCGGACAAGGTCTCGTAGGCGCTGTTGAGAATGGCCATGATGCGCGCAGCCTTCTCGTCCCCCGGATTTTTATCCGGATGGTACTTTTGGCTGAGCGCCTTGTAAGCGGCACGTATGACCTCCTGCGGCGCCATACGCGACACTTTCAGGTTGTCATAGTGGGTGTGGATCTTGGCCATAAACGGAAATCGACGCGGAATAAGTCATCATAGCCCATCTTAGCGCAAGCAACTCACAGATCCGACAAGGATTTGCTTTGCCTTTCTGATCACTGTGCTTTTTTGTCTACAGTCGGTGACGGCGGTCCTGCAGGACGATGGCATCCGGCAGCGCCACGTCCTTGCCCACCGCCAGCACCTTGAACAACTCGCCCATTTCGGCCGGCGACACCAGCTTTTGCAGGGCGCGCGCCTGCGGCAGGTAAGCCGCCGCATCCTCTGGATCGGTGCGCAGCAGCAACTCGCCGATGCCGGCGCCGAGCAGGAAACCGGACTGGTTCAGATAGCCCAGCACCTCGATGCCGGCATCCTGCGCCGCCAGCGCCATCGCCGTGAAATCGACGTGGGCGGTGATATCCTGCAGGCCGGGATAGTAAAACGGGTCCGGATGCGCATGGTGGCGGTAATGGCACATCAGCGTGCCGGTCACGCGCTGGTCGAAATAGAACTCGTGCGCCGGGAAACCGTAGTCGAACAGGAAGGCGGCGTTGGCCCGGCCGGCGTCCAGCATGCGCGCCAGCGTCGCCATGAAGCCGCAGGCCACGCCGTGCAGCTCGGTCACATAGCCGTCCGGCAGCCGTTCCGGCGCGGGAATCTGGCGCGCGATCTGCGCCTGCAACGCGGCGCCGGCCGGCACCTCCACATACTGGAAGCGGCCATCTTTGACCGTGACCTGCAATTCCTGCCAGCCGTCGGGATGCTTGATCACCAGTTGCACCGGCATCGCGTCGAGCACCTCGTTGCCGAAGACCACGCCGTCAAACGACGCCGGCAGCGCGTCCAGCCACGCTACCTGCGGGAAATCGCGCAGCGTTTCCCGCTGGCGGCCGCGCAATTCGCCGGACAGTTCGACGATGTAATACTTGTCCACCTTCACTCCGGCATTGGCCAGCTCGGTCAGGATATCGAAGGCCAGCTTGCCGGTGCCGGCGCCGAATTCGAGGATGTGCGGCGCGCTTTGGGCGATAATAGCGGTTGCAACCCGCGCCAGCGCCGCGCCGAACAACGGCGACAGCTCGGGGGCGGTTGTAAAATCGCCATCTTTCCCCAGCTTGGCGGAGCCGCCGCTGTAATAGCCCAGACCGGGCGCGTACAGGGCCAGCTCCATGTAGCGGGCGAAGGAAATGGCGCCGGCGTTGCGTTCGATGTCGGCGGCGATCAGGTGCTGCAGGGCGTGGGACGCGGCCAGCGCGTCGCTAGAAGGTACGGGTAAGGACATCCCGGCATTATATCCAGTTCAAACATGATGACAGCTCACGACAATCCGGCCCCCCGCGTGGCCCTCGTAACCGGCGCCGGACGCCGCATCGGCCGCGCCATCGCGCTCGGCCTGGCGCGCGCCGGCTGGGACGTGGTGGTGCATTACCGCGCCTCCGCCACCGAGGCGGGCGAGGTCGCCAACGACATCATCGCGCTCGGCCGCCGCGCCGTGGCGCTGCAATGCGACCTGGCCGACGCGGCGGCGGTGCGCGAACTGCTGCCGCGCGCGGTGGCCGCGCTCGGCCCGGTGCACTGCGTGGTCAACAACGCCTCGCTGTTCGAATACGACAGCGCCGCCGCGTTCAGCCCCGCCCTGCTGGAGACCCACATGCGCGCCAACGTCGCCGCGCCGCTGCTGCTGGCGCAGGCGCTGCACGCGGCCACGGCGGACGGCCAGCAGGCCGCCGTCATCAATCTGCTGGACCAGAAGCTGTACAATCTGAATCCGGATTTTTTGTCGTACACCCTGTCCAAGGCGGCGCTGCACACCGCCACCACCATGCTGGCGCAGCAGCTGGCGCCCAAACTGCGGGTGGTCGGCGTGGCGCCCGGCATCACGCTGGTGTCCGGCGAGCAGACCGAGGCCGGTTTCGCCAACGCCCACCAGCAAACGCCGCTGGGCCGTTCCAGCACCCCCGACGACATCGCCGACGCCGTGGTCTACGCCGCCTCGGCGCGCGCGCTGACCGGCACCACGCTGCTGGTCGACGGCGGCCAGCACCTGCTGCCGCTGCCGCGCGACGTGATGTTTTTGGCCCAATAATTTCAACACGAGAAGGTATTCCATGCTGTCCGCCCTGATACACCCGCAACTGAACGACTGCCGCCGCTTGTTCCTGCGCAATTACGAAGTCATGATCAACATCGGCGTCTACGAGTTCGAGAAAAAGGGCGAGCAGCGTCTGCTGATCAACGTCGACCTGTACATCCCGCTGGCGGTGTCGTCGCCGCAGCACGACCAGCTGGAGGAAGTGGTCGATTACGACTTCATGCGCAACACCATCGCCCAGCGCATGGCGCGCGGCCACGTGCAGCTGCAGGAAACCCTGTGCGACGACATCGTGCGCGAAATGCTAGCCCACCCGAGCGTGCGCGCGGCGCGCGTCTCCACCATGAAGCCCGACGTCTACCCGGATTGCGAGGGCGTCGGCGTTGAAGTATTCAAGCTCAAGGAAGCCGCATGAACGCCGTCATCGACACCGCCGTCAGCGCCAGGAGCGCTGAAAAGATCGCCCACGAAAACAACAAGCTGCACAAGCGCCTGTGCCGCCTGGTCGGCCAGGCCATCGGCGACTTCAACATGATCGAGGACGGCGACAAGGTCATGGTCTGCCTGTCCGGCGGCAAAGACTCGTATGCGCTGCTGGACATCCTGATGACGCTGCGCGAGCGCGCGCCGATCCACTTCGACATCGTCGCGGTGAACCTGGACCAGAAGCAGCCGAATTTCCCGGCCGACATTCTGCCGGCCTACCTGGACCAGCTGGGCATTCCGTACCACATCGAAAACCAGGACACCTACAGCATCGTCAAGCGCCTGATCCCGGAAGGCAAGACCACCTGCTCGCTGTGCTCGCGCCTGCGCCGCGGCATCCTGTACCGCGTGGCCGATGAACTGGGCTGCAACAAGATCGCGCTGGGTCACCACCGCGACGACATCCTGGAGACCTTCTTCCTCAACATGTTCTTCGGCGGGAAGATCAAAGGCATGCCGGCCAAGCTGGTGTCGGACGACGGCAAGCACATGGTGATCCGTCCGCTGGCCTACGTGAAGGAAGAGGATACCGAACGCTACGCCGAGGTGAAGCACTTCCCGATCATCCCGTGCGACCTGTGCGGCTCGCAGGAAAACCTGCAGCGCAAGCAGATCAAGCACATGCTGCGCGACTGGGAGAAGAAGCATCCGGGCCGGGTGGAGAACATCTTCTCGTCGCTGTCGACGGTGGTGCCATCGCACCTGATGGACCGCGACCTGTTCGGCTTCCAGGACATCAAGGCCGACGGCGTCGCCAACCCGCTGGGCGACATCGCCTTCGACGAGGAGGCGTGTTCGACACCGGCGCCGGTTGCCGGCATCATCCCGCTGCAACGGGAAGGCTGACTTCAGGGCGAACGCTGCGTGTCCAGCCGATTTAATACTTCTGCGCGGTGCGCATCACCGGGTAGAGGTTGAAACGCTCATCCCACGAGGCGTGCCGCTTGGCGAAGAACGCCAGCCGCTTGGCCGGGCTCTGGTTGAACTCCGGGTCGGTGTCCAGCAGCTTGCGGAACGCCTCGCGCAACTGCGGATCGGCTTCCAGTTGCTCGCGCGCCACCTCCTCCGCCACATAGTCCTCCATATACTCCTTGCGCTCGAAGGCGTTATTGAACTCGCCCCAGGCCAGCAGGCCGTCGGCGCCGCGCGGCTCCAGCATGGTCATCACCAGACGCGCCTTCGGCTGCGCGATCGGCACGAACAGCGCGCCTTTGCGCACGGCGCGCCGCTCGCGGCCCCAGTCACCCTCCACCGCCAGCGTTTGATGGCCCTCGAACGACTGCGTGCCGAACTTGGTTTTGGTGGCGCGGAAAGTCTCCACCTCGGCCGCCATCTGGTCGGCGCCGATCACCTTGTACGCGATGCCGTGCTGTTTCAGCTTGGCGCCCACCCACGCCGCATGCGCCAGCGGCACGATGTAGCCGCCCAGCGGCGCCGCCACGCGCAGGTCCGGCACGATCTCGTCGCGCAGCGGCACGGTCCAGATCTGCGGCTTGGTCTCGTCGTAGCGGGTCCACAGACCGCCGGAAATGTCCGAATGCTCACGTGTGTAGGCGTAGCCGGGGAACTCGATGGTCTTGGTGTTGAAGGTGGTGCGGTAGCTGAGCGGCACATCGCTGCCGGCCAGCGTCAACGCGCGCGCGTCGGCCTCGTGGGCCAGCTTCTGCCACGCCTTGCCGTTCTGCGCCACCTGCGACAGCAGCGAGACGATGGTGTTGTAAGTGATGCGCACGCGGGTCGGGTAGTCCTTCCACGAATGGGTTTCCACCAGCATCGCGAAGCGGTTACGCAGCAGGAAGTAGCCGGTCGAGAAGCGCGGCGTCGACAGGGCATCGACAAAGCCGGACATCGGATCGTCTTCCTTGGCGAACGACATGTAGTACGGTTTCGGGTCCGAGCCCTTGGCCTTCAGATCGGCCATCACATTGGTCTGCAACGCGGCGCCGGCCACTTTCAGCGCTTCGTCGCCGCCGTGCACCGGCTCGACCTGGATCGAGACGTCCGGCTGGAACTTGGCGCCATCGGTCACGTGCAGGTCGATATAGGCCAGCGGGTCCCAGGCGTTGACCAGCGCCAGCATGGCCTGCATCTCCGGCGCGTCGCCCTTCACGTAGTCGCGATTGAGGTTGTAGTTCTGCGCCGTGGTGCGCCAGCCCATTTCCACCGGGCCGCGCTGGTTCGGACGGTTGTTCTTGCCGAAGCGCTCATGGCCATCGACGTTAAACACCGGCACGAACAGCAGCACCTGCTGGTCCAGCGCGCCGGTTGCCGCCTTGCCTTCCAGCGCATCGCGCAACGCCAGGAAGCCGGCATCCTTGCCGTCGATCTCACCGGCGTGGATGCCGCCCTGGATCAGCAGCACCGGCACGCCCTTTTTCTTCGCCTGCTCGGCGGTCAGCGCGCCGGTGCGGGTGACGGCCAGCGCCAGCATCGGCCGGTCTTCCGGTGTGCGGCCGAATTCAAAGCAGCGCACTTGTTTGGGATAGGCTTTCTGGAACCGCGCGCACAGCGCCACCACCTCGTCGTAACGTCCGGTGGTCTGGAAACCGGAGCGTTCGGAGATGGTGGTCAGCGGTGTGGCCGCGGGCGCGGCGGCGGCCAGTGTGGCGGTGGCGGTGGCGGCAAAGGCAAGCAGGATGGCGGAGCGTATCATCGGAACTGGTTTCCAGCAGAAAAGAGGAAAACCAGTATAGACGTGTTTTCAGCTCAACGGTGGAGAACGGCGATTTCCTTCATCCCCGGCCGCACCAGCCTTGCCGGGGCATTGCCGTCCGTATTGCCGGCGACCAGACTGCGGGCGCTGCGCACCGCCGGGCAAACGCCGCTGGCGCGATAGTTGAGCGCCGCCGACAGCAGCCGCTCGGCCGGATCGCCCAGCGCGTGGCCGAAGTCATCCTCGACCGCGCAGGTCGGGCTGAAACCGTCCGCGTAGTCGCCATCGCCTTTGTTATTGACCACCTGCAGCTGGATCGCGAAGTAGGTGTTGCCGCAGTTATCTTCCGGATAGAAACCATACGGCTTGCCGCAGGTGCCGCCGCCGACCAGATTGACCTCCACATCGATGCCGCGCAGACCGTTGATCAGCGCCTCGCTGGCCGAGCAGGTGCCGGGCGTGGTCAGTATCGTCACCCGTTTCAGGTTCAGGCTGGGCAGCGAGACGCCTGCGCTCAGCAACGCCGGCGACAAGCCGATCGAGCTGGACTGGAACATGCTGGGCGCCGTCACCGGCCGCTTGTCGTTGGCCACTTCGCGGTCAAACACCTTGCCGCTGGTGGCGACGGGACCGGCGATCATGTACGCCAGCTGATTGGCGACGACCAGATAGCCGCCGCCGTTGTAGCGCATGTCCAGCACCAGGTCGTTGACGTTGGCGTTCTTCAGGGTCGTGAACGCCTGCAGCAGCGCGCTTTCCGCGACGTCGTTATGGTCGTTGAACTGCAGGTAGCCAACCGCGCCGGTCGGCGTGTTGAACACCTTGGTATTCTGCACCGGCGCCTCGTTCACGTTGCCCGCGATGAGCGACACCGTCAGCAGCGCACCGGCGCGCTGCAGGCCCAGTTGATGGCGCGCGCCGGCGACGTCCGGGAACAGGCCGGCGTTCAGCTTGGCGGTGCCGGCGCTGCTCATGTCGTTGATGCTCACGCCGTCCACGCTGTCCAGCAGATCGCCGCGCTGCACGCCGGCCACCGCCGCCGGCGAGCCCGGCTCCACCAGCGCCACGCCCCACAGGCGCGAGCTGGCGGTATCGCGGTTATACCAGGTGACGCCGTAGCCGAGCGTCACGCCGGCCTGGTTCATCTGCCATTGCTGCGTCGGGTAGGTGAAGTGAAAGGCATCCTTGGGCCGGCCGGACGCGGTGGTGGCCGGCGTTTTCAACACGGCGAAGTAATCGAGCGGGTTGCTGTAGCTGGCCATGTTGATCCCGGCCGGCACCTCCTTGTACCACAGATAGGTCTCGTCGATGAACGAGCGTACCCAGCGCAACTCATCGTTGAGGCTGCCTTGCTTGTCGGTGTAGGCTTTGCCGTTCCAATCGGCCCCGCTGCGCGGCGCGACACAACGGTTGGACAGCGCTTGGTACTCCGGCACCGTCGCGGGCGCGGGCGCGGTGGCGGTGGCAGGAGTCGACGGCGCCGACGAACCACCGCCGCCACCGCCGCCGCACGCGGCCAGAAGCGCCATCGCGCCGGCCGTCACAATCGAGGAGAGATATTTCATCCAAGAATTATATCCCCGCGCGGGCCGCCGAATATCAAGTCAGCTATTGTTTTTTACAACTTTATTTTGTAACTTAGTTTTGCAGATCGGGATCGCTGCGCAGCAGCTGCGCCAGCCAGTCGGCAAACACGCGCAGGCGCGGCGACGACATGCGGCCCTGCGGATACAGCAGCGACACCGGCATCGGCGTCGGCGGCGTGGCGGCCAGCACCTCGACCAGCGCGCCGCTGGCCAGATGCGCGCGCACCTGATAACGCGCCATCTGCGCCAACCCCATGCCCTGCAACACGCAACTGAGGCTGGCCTCGGCGTCGTTGACGGCGATCGCGCTGCGCACCTCGGTGGTCACCACGCTGCCATCGACCATGAAATCCCAGTCGAACGGCCGCCCGGTGCGGCCGGAAAAGTGCGACACGCAGCGATGCCCGGGCAGCTCGGTCCACGCCTGCGGCACGCCGTGGCGCTCCAGGTAGGCGGGCGCGGCGCAGGTAACGAAGCGCATGCTGCCCAGCGGCCGGCCGACCATCGCCGAATCCTGCAGCGCGCCGACGCGCAGCGCGCAATCGGCCCCCTCCTCGATCAGGTCGCGCACGCGGTCGCTGAGGTTGACCACCATGTCGATCTCCGGATACTGGCGGCAGAAGGCGCCGATCCGCGGCACCACCACATTGCGGCCGAAGGTGCCGGGCATCTCCACCCGCAGCTTGCCGCGCGGCTGGCCGGCGGCCTGGCCGCGATAAACGCTCTCGGCATCCTCCACCGCCTGCAAAATCTGCTGGCACTTGCGATAGTAGTCGGCGCCGTCCGGCGTCAGCGACAGGCGGCGCGTGGTCCGCTGCAACAGCTGCGTGCCAAGGAAGGCTTCCAGCTTCTTGATGGTGGCCGTCAGCGCGGCGCGCGGCAGGTCCAGCGTTTCGGCGGCCTTGGTGAAGCTGTTGGCCTCGACGATCCGCACCAACGTCTGCATGGCTTTGAGTTTGTCCATTGTTCACATTATGTGAAAAGTATAGGTGCATTATGCCCTAATTATCTTTGGAAGACTTTTGCCTAGAATGGCCTCATCGCACTCTCACTGGAGCACATCATGAACAACAAAGACATCAGCCCCGGCATGGTCACACTGCTGGCGACCGCCACCGGCCTCATCGTCGCAAGCCTGTATTACGCGCAAACCCTGGTCGGCCCGATCAGCGCCTCGACCGGGCTGTCGCCGGCGGCCGCCGGCCTGGTCGTCACGCTGACGCAGATCGGCTACACCCTCGGCCTGCTGTTCATCGTGCCGCTGGGCGACTTGCTGGAAAACCGCCGCCTGATTTTCACCGGCCTGCTGTTCACCTCGGCCATGCTGGTGCTGGCCGCCGTCAGCAGCAGCGCCTGGATGTTCCTCACCGCCGCGCTCGGCATCGGCCTTGGCTCGGTGGCGGCGCAGGTCATCGTGCCGTTCGCCGCCCACCTGTCGCAGGAAGCGACGCGCGGCGTCACCGTCGGCAAGGTGGTCAGCGGACTGCTGCTGGGCATCATGCTGTCGCGCCCGGCCGCCAGCCTGGTGGCCGACGCCACCAGCTGGCACGTGGTGTTCGCCGGCGCCGCCGTGCTGGTGCTGATCGTCGCCTTCGTGCTGCGCGCCAAGCTGCCGGTCCGCATGCCGCAGCACCACATCGGCTATCCAAAGCTGATGGGCTCGCTGTGGCATCTGTTCCGGCAAACGCCGGTGCTGCGCCGCCGCGCCGCCTACCACGCCGGCCTGTTCGGTTCGTTCAGCCTGTTCTGGACGGTGACCCCGCTGATGCTGTCGGGCCCGCAATTCCACCTGTCGCAGACCGGCATCGCCATCTTTGCGCTGGTGGGCATGTCCGGCGCGATCGCCTCGCCGATCGCCGGCAAGCTGGCCGACCAAGGCCACACGCTGATCGCCACCGCCGCCGCGCTGGCACTGGGCGTGATCGGCTTCGCCTTGCCGTTGCTGGTGCCCGGCTCGCGTGAAGTGGCGCTGGCGGTGCTGGTGATCGCCTCGATCGTGCTGGATATGGGGGTGGCGGCGAATCTGGTGCTGGGCCAGCGCGCCATCTTCTCGCTGGGCGCGGAAGTGCGCAGCCGCCTGAACGGCGTCTACTTCGCGCTGTTCTTTGCCGGTGGCGCCGCCGGTTCGGCGCTGGGTGGCTGGGTGTACGCCACCCACGGCTGGCACGGCGCGCTGCTGGCCGGCATGGCCTTCAACGGCGCCGCGCTGCTGTACTGGGTGACCGAGTATCTCGGCCACACCAGCCAGCACAAGGCTGCTTAACCGCCGAAGTGGTAGTTCAGCTCGACCCAGGCCTGACGGCCTGTACGTGCCAACGGGTTAATGTATGAAAATCGAACTTTTCAACAGGATTTTTGCCAGTATGTTAAATTATCGCTCATAGTAAAAACACGGAGAAAATAATGCCGCTGACCCAACAAGAACTCGGGCGTCGCATTCGTTCCGCACGAGAGAACTCCAGTTTGACGCAAGAACAACTTGGCGAGCTAGTGAAGCTACCGCGCGTAGCGATCACTCAGATCGAGGCGGGGGCACGCGCGGTATCCAGCCTAGAGTTGGACCGCATCGCTTTTTCTCTGGGGCGTGACATTCGCTCTTTTTTTGTAGAAGAGTTCGATGAAAACGACGCGCTGGCGGCACTCTTCCGCTCCGACCCTGAATTCAGTGGTCAACTACATTTGATGCAGGCGCTTCAAGCAAGCCTGGCCCTCGGCTATGAAGTGACCAACTTAGAGCAGCTTCTTGGGATTGATCGCGCTCAACTTTTAGCTGCCGGCTATGACCTGGCACAGCCGCAATCGAAATGGGAGGCAATTCAACAAGGCGAGCGAATAGCGCGACAAGAACGCCAGCGCCTGGATCTCGGCACTGCTCCGATCATAGATATCGCGGAGATCCTGGAGGTTCAGGGTATCCGAACTGGGGCAGTCGATTTACCAGACGATATATCGGGCCTGACCTTATGTCATTCTAAGATCGGTGTCTTTATCGTCGTCAACTCAACCCAAGCTCTTTTACGAAGGCGCTTCTCATTTGCACATGAGTATGCCCATGCGCTAGTCGACCGTCATAACAAAGGAGCGCTGAGCCGTGCGGTGAATCGCAGCGACTTGCTTGAGGTCCGTGCCAATGCATTTGCGGCGGAATTCTTAATGCCTACCGAGGGCATCAAGAATTTTGTGTCCACGTTAGGAAAAGGGAGCGTCAATCGTCAAATTGCTGTATTCGACGAAGCAGAGGTTGTCCAGGTGGACGCCCGCTCGGCCCCCGGTAGTCAGGATATTCAGCTATACGATATCGCGCGTCTCTCCCATCATTTCGGTGTCAGCCGGGGCGCAATGCTGTACAGGTTGCGCAATTTGAGAATGCTTAGCGAGACCGAATTTCAGGTGCTCGACGATCAGGAACGCTCTGGCGCGGGTAAAGCTATCGCAGAGTTATTAAATGCCAACGAATCGTCCTCAGCAATAGAAGACCACCAGGATTTCAAGCGTCGCTTTTTAACTCTGGCCCTGGAGGCGTATCGACGAGAAGAAATCAGCCAGTCCAAATTTACTGAACTGGCCAATATGGTTGCTGTGAACAAAGAGATGGCTCAGTCCATGCTGGATTCGGCTGGCTTAAACTAATCAGCGCAGAGGGAAGCTTGGCCGATCAGATACCAAAAACAGTTGTCATTACCGACGCAAATGTACTCATCAATCTTTGTCATATTGTGCAGATACCCCTGCTTAAACAACTGACGTCATTTTGCTTTGTGGTTCCGCAAGAAGTCATTGCCGAGCTTACCGATCCGATGCAACAACAAGCCATCGCCGACGCGATGGCGCAAGGTTATATAAAAGAATTTAGGTTAAACAACACCGAAAGCCTTGAGCTGTTTTCCAAGTTGCGCACGCAAATGGGGGCGGGTGAGGCCGCTTGTCTGGCAGCCGCCGCAACGGCGTCCGAAAAACACTTGGTCGCATCTGATGAAAAGAAGATTTTTAAAAGAAAAGCGATTGAGCTACTTGGGGATAACTCACTAATGCGCACGGAAGACCTCATCATTTGCGGTATACAAAGCGGCCTTCTCAGCGTACCGCAAGCAGACGCGTTTAAGGCAGTGTAAAGTGGACCCGTCAGTCAAGACACTCAGGCGGTTAATTTAAGCTGTGCCCGTTTCCACTTCCGCAGCTGCTCGGCGCTGCCCCGTACCGCTGATTTTTTCCCGCACCTGGTCTGCGTCGCCGAAT
>NZ_WWCP01000060.1 GCF_009857505.1 Duganella lactea | reverse complement strand
ACGCCGACGCGCTGCAGCCGCTGAGCAACCGCGGCGTGCGCGTGCTGGACGCGGCGGCGCTGGCGGCGCTGCTGCCGGCCGGCCATGCGGCGCTGGCCTGGCTGGCGCCAACGCCGCAGGAGCCAGCCGATGCGGCGTAACACTCCCCCCCAGTTGCTACTCGACCTGTCGGAACTGGTGCGCCATGACGCCCGCTCCGGCGTGCAGCGCGTCACGCGCGGCCTACTGCAGGCGTTGCTAACGACGCCGCCGGCCGGCTACCAGGTACGTCCGGTGTACGACGCCGGCGGCTATTACGCCTACGCGGTGGCCGGCGCCGACGGCCGCTATGCGCCCGCCGCCGTCGGCGAGGAACAGCCGCTGCAGGCGGCGCCGGGCGACCGCTTCTTCGGACTCGACCTGGCGCTGGAGGCGGTGATCCGCAACCACGCGGTGCTGCAGGACTTGCGGCAACACGGCGTGGCGCTGCACTTCTTTATCCACGACCTGCTGCCGCTGCGCCATCCGGAATGGTTCGAGGCCGGCCTGGTGGCCGTGTTCGGCGACTGGCTGGCCATGCTGGCGGCGCTGGCGGACGGCTTGGTGTGCAATTCGCGCGCCACCGCCGACGACCTGCTGGACTGGTTGGCGGCGGCGCCGCCAATGCGCCCGCTGCCGCTGCTGGTCGGCTACCTCCATCTGGGCGCCGATGTCGACGCCAGCCAGCCTAGCAGCGGCGTCAGCGACGACGAGGCGGCGTTGCTGGCCACGCTGCGGGAACCGGCGCCCACGCTGCTGATGGTCGGCACGCTGGAGCCGCGCAAGATGCACGCCCAGGCGCTGGACGCGCTGGAGTTGCTGTGGCGCGACGACAGCGCCGCGCGGCTGGTCATCGTCGGCAAGCCCGGCTGGCGCACCGAGGCGCTGGCGCAGCGCCTGCGCGCCCATCCGGAACAAGGCCGGCGGCTGTTCTGGTTCCCGCACGCAAGCGACCAGTTGCTGCAGCAACTGTACGGCGCCGCCAGCGGCCTGCTGGCCGCCTCGCAGGCCGAGGGCTTTGGCCTGCCGCTGATCGAGGCCGCCCGCCACGGGCTGCCGGTGATCGCGCGCGAACTGCCGGTGTTCCGCGAGGTCGGCGGCGAGCACGCTTGGTATTTCCAGGCCGACGACGGCGCCGCGCTGGCGCGGGCGCTGCGCCAATGGCTGGCGCTGCAAGCGGCCGGGGCTGCGCCGCCGTCGACCGGCATGCGCCAGCTGGGCTGGCGCGACAGCGCCGCGCGCCTGCACGCGGTGCTGGACGGTCACTGGTACGCCAGCGCGCCGATCCTGCTGGCCTGAGTGTTACCAACCGTTACCAATATTGCTGATTTCGCAAGCTGAGACTATACTGCCATGCTCGACTATTCTTGACTGTCTCCCGTATGCTGCCACCGTCGCCGTGTTCCGGCACCCTGACCAAACACGGTCTGCCGCTGCTGCTTTGCATTAACCTCGCGCTGCTGCTGTTTTATCTGACCATCGTCTATCAGTTGCTGTTCCATTCGGACTCGGCGGTAAAGAATCTGCTGGCACAGGAAATCGTCGATACCGGCCAGTACTTCCCGCGCGACTGGAATTTCGTCAACGGCGACTTGTGGGTGCTGTTCACCCACACCAGCATCGCCCTGATGTTGACCCTCCTGCCCAACGGCTTCCCGCTGCATGCCGCCTCCGACATCCTCACCGCGACACTGATTGTCGGCGGCAGCTGGCTGCTGACCGGTATGCTGCAGCAAACCCGCAACGCCCGCCTGCTCAGCCTGTGCGTGATCACCAGCGGCATGTCGCTGATCATGGCTGAACATATTTTCGGCCAGGCCGCCTACGGCATGACCTACGCTTTCGCCTGTTTTCTGCTGTACAGCTACTGGTCGCTGAGCCAGTCAAACGGGACCCGCGCCTGGCTATGGGGCGGCGCCACCGTGCTGCTGCTGGTGCTGGTATTCTGGGGTAATCCGCAACGCGGCCTGATCGTCTATGGCCTGCCGCTACTGGCCGCCGGCTTGGCCCAGCAAAGCTGCGCGTGGCAGACCGCGCGCGCCGCGCAACAGGCGGTCTCGTGGCGCCAAGCGCGCCTGCTCGGCATGGTGCTGCTGGCCTGCGCCGCTGGTGTCGCGCTGAACCGCTACACGCTGCTTTATACCAGCACCAACCAGGGGCTGTCGCTGGTGCAATGGCTGGACTTCACCGACATGGTGCAGCACATGCTGGCCACCGTGCGCGGCGTGCTGAAGCTGTTCGATGGCTTGCCGCTGATCGATACCAAGGTGGCGTCGGTGTTCGGCGTCTACCAGGCGCTGCGCATGGTCACCGCGCTGCTGCTGCTGCTGCTGCTGCCGTGGGCGCTGTACACGGCGCTGGCGCCGCAGGGCGGCGCGCGCCAGCTGGTGCTGGTGTTCACGGCGACGTCGCTGGCGATCAGTCTGGTACTGCTGGGCTCGACCTCGCTGGCCGACATTAGCAGCGCCGAGGCGCAAGAAGGATCGGTGCGCTACCTGGTGCCGACGCTGCTGCTGCTGCTGCTGGTGCTGGTGAGCGTGGTGTTCGAACGCCGCCCGACGTCGTTGCCGCCACTGTCGCCGACACTGCGGGTGGCCGGCATGGCAGCGGTGCTGGTGCTGGCCACCAGCGGTCCGACCAGCTATCTGTATTTTTACGCCAAGCACCGCAAGCTGCCAATGCACGGCCTGGTGGTGCAGACACCCGACCGCCAGTTGCTGAATTTCCTTGAAGCCGAGGGCCTGAAATATGGCTACGCCCGTTTCTGGAACTCCGGCAAGATGACGGTGCTGAGCGGGGGCGCGGTCAAGATCCGCCAGGTCGGCTTCGAGCGCGGCCTGCCTATGCCGTCGCGCAATCTGGCGTCGGACCGCTGGTACCGTGCCGACGCTTGGCACGGTGAAAGCTTCCTGATGCTGCGTGACAGCGAACTGGCCGGGGTCGACCTGAATGCGCTGGCCCAACTGGCCGGCACGCCGCGCACGCTGCGCTTCCAGGATTGGCTGATTTATGTCTACCCGGTTAATCTGGCCGCGCGCCTGCCATCCTGGGATATGACGCTGCATCAACCGGTGCATTACCCGGCCGACGCCCAAGCGCTGCACGTGATCGGCAAGGTGGAAGGCACACCGCCTGCGCTGGTGGCGCAGGCGGGTGAGGCCGGCACACTGTACTTCGGACCGATGCGCGAAGTCAAACGCGGCAGCTATCTGGTCACCTTTGACATCGACGCCAACGGCGGCAGCGGCGGCAGCTTCGGCAAGCTCGACGTCGCTACCAACGCCGGCAACACCATCCATGCGCAACAGGAAATCATGACCGCCGGCCGCCAGCGCATCACGCTGCGCTTCAGCACCGAGCATCCGCTGGGCATGCTGGAATTCCGCGTCTTCAGCAGCGGTCGCGGACGACTGGCGATGCATGGTGTCGATATCGTGCGCGCGCCTTCGCGCTGAGCGCAACGCTACAATTAGAGCGACAACACAACACAGCGCGGCCACCGAGCCGCGCGGGAGAAAGAATCATGCAAGCAGTAACCAACACCGCGGCGGCGCCGCTGATCTCGGTCATCATCCCGGTCTACAAGGCCGAGAAGATGCTCGACGAGCTCTATACCCGCCTGCGCGACGCCCTGACCGAGGTCAGCCCGCACTTTGAAATCGTGCTGGTCGAGGACTGCGGCGGCGACCGCTCGTGGGAGGTCATCGAGCGCCTGGCGCGGGCCGACCCGCGGGTGATCGGCCTGCAGTTCTCGCGCAATTTCGGCCAGCACTACGGCATCACCGCCGGCATGGACCAGTGCCGCGGCGACTGGGTGGTGGTGATGGACTGCGACCTGCAGGACGCGCCGGAGGAAATCCCGCGGCTGTACGCCAAGGCCCAGGAAGGCTACGACGTGGTGCTGGCGCTGCGCGGCCAGCGCCAGGACCCGCTGCTCAAGCGCGCCGTGTCGTGGCTGTACTACCGCACCTTCAGCTACCTGGCCGACCTCGACATCGACGGCGACAGCGGCAACTTCCGCATCATGTCGCGCCAGGTGGTGAAAAACTTCGTGCGCATGCGCGAGCAGTTGCGCTTCTTCGGCGGCCATGTGCAGTGGATGGGCTTCCCGACCACCGGCATCCCGGTACAGCACGCCGCCCGCGCCGAGGGCAAGTCGACCTATACCTTCGCCAAGCTGTGGCGGCTGGCGATGGACACCATCCTGGCCTATTCCGACAAGCCGCTGCGCATGGCCGCCAAGCTGGGCCTGGGCATGGCGGCGCTGTCGCTGGTATTCGGCGTGTACCTGCTGCTGCGCTCGTGGCTGCACAGCTCGCCAGTGCCGGGCTGGAGCAGCCTGATCGTCTCGCTGTACTTCATCGGCGGCCTGATCATCGGCATCCTCGGCATCCTCGGCATCTACCTCGGCAAGGCCTTCGACGAAACCAAGAAGCGGCCGCTGTACATCGTGCGCCGCGCCACCCCCAACACCGTGTTGCGCGACGACTGAAAGGACCTTATGGACATTGCCCTCTCCCCGCTCGACCATGAGCGTTTCGGCGTCATCACCGCCAAGGCCACGCTGACCACCGCCGACAGCGCGCCGGCCGCCGGCGCCTGGTGCCGCGCCCACGGCGCGCAGATGCTGATCGCCCGCGTGCCGACCACCGCCGTGACGCTGGTGCAGCAACTGGAACGCCAGGGCGCCTTCCTGACCGACACCCTGCTGTACTACAGCCGCAAGCCATTGACGGCGACGGCGGCGGCGCTGCCGGACGGCTACCACTGGCGCCTGGCGACGGCGGCCGACGCCGACGCGGTGGCGACGCTGGCGGCGCTGACCTTCACCGGCTACGCCGGCCACTACCACGCCGACGATCGCCTCGACCCGGCCGCCGCCGACGCGGTCTACGCCGACTGGGCCGCCAACTCCTGCCGTCACACCCAGGTGGCCGATGCCGTGCTGCTGATCGAGCACGATGGCCGGCTGGTGGCCTTCGCCACGCTCAAGGACCGCGGCGCGGCGCTGCTCGAGGGCGTGTTGTTCGGCGTGCATCCGGACCACCAGGGCCGCAAGCTGTACCAGGCGCTGATGCAGCAGGCGCAGCACTGGGGCAGCGCGCACGGCTTCACCGCCATGACTGTCTCGACCCAGGTGGTCAACCTGGCGGTGCAGAAGGTCTGGTGCCGGCTCGGCTTCGAACCCTCGTCCAGCTACTATACCTTCCACCAGTGGTTGGGAGAACGCGCATGAACTATCTGTACATCGTCGCCACCATCGCGCTGACCGTGTTCGGCCAGATCGCCATCAAGATGCAGGTGACCAAGGCCGGCGCGCTGCCGGCCGACGCCAGCGACAAGCTGTGGTTCCTGATCAAGCTGCTGCTGAACCCGTGGATCATCGCCGCCTTCGCCGCCGCCTTCCTGGCGTCGGTGACGTGGATGGGGGCGATGAGCAAATTCCAGCTGAGCCATGCCTACCCGTTCATGAGCCTCAATTTCGTCATCGTGCTGGGCCTGAGCGCCTGGCTGTTCAATGAACCGATGTCCCTCACCCGCATGGCCGGCGTGGCGCTGATCTGTATCGGCACCGTGGTGGCCGCGCAAGGCTAAGGAGCCCATAATGCATCCGATTCCCTTCAACAAACCCTTCATGACCGGCCGCGAGCTGTGGTACATCGCCCAGGCGCACACCAACGGCCACCTGTCCGGCGACGGCCAGTTCACCAAGCAATGCCACGCGTGGCTGGAGCGCACGACCGGCACCCGGCGCGCGCTGCTGACCCACTCGTGCACCGCCGCGCTGGAAATGGCGGCGCTGCTGGCCGAGCTGGCGCCGGGCGACGAGGTCATCATGCCGTCCTACACCTTTGTCTCCACCGCCAACGCGTTCGTCATGCGCGGCGCGGTGCCGGTGTTTGTCGACATCCGTGCCGACACGCTGAACCTCGACGAGACCAAGATCGAGGCCGCCATCACGCCGCGCACCAAGGTGATCCTGCCGGTGCACTACGCCGGCGTCGCCTGCGAGATGGACACCATCATGGACATCGCCCGCCGTCATAACCTGATCGTGGTGGAGGACGCGGCGCAGGGCATCATGTCGACCTACAAGGGCCGGCCGCTGGGCACCATCGGCCACATGGGCGCCTATTCCTTCCACGAGACCAAGAACATCATCGCCGGCGAGGGCGGCGCGCTGCTGGTCAACGACGCGGCGCTGGCCGAACGCGCCGAGATCATCCGCGAGAAAGGCACCAACCGCAGCCAGTTCTTCCGCGGCCAGGTCGACAAGTACACCTGGGTCGACATCGGCTCGTCCTACCTGCCGGGCGAGGTGATCGCCGCCTTCCTGTGGGCGCAGATGGAGGAGGCCGACCACATCACCGCGCGCCGCCTGGCGCTGTGGGACCACTACCACGCCGCGCTGGCGCCGCTGGAGGCCGAGGGCAAGCTGCGCCGGCCGATCGTGCCGGACGGCTGCACCCACAACGCGCACATGTATTACATCCTGCTGGACTCGCTGGAGCGGCGCACCCGAGTGCTGGCCAACATGAAGCAGCAAGGCGTCAACTGCGTGTTCCACTACGTGCCGCTGCACAGCGCGCCGTATGGCGTCAAGCACAGCCGCCACCACGGCGATATGCGCCAGACCAACGCGCTGTCCGACCGCCTGCTGCGCCTGCCGTTGTGGGTGGGGTTAGAAGAGCATCAGGCGCGCGTGCTGAGCGCTTTGCGCGAAGCGCTGTAAAGCGACGCGGTCCGGGTTCAGAGCGAACCCGGACCGCGCGGCATCAGACTTTCGGCAAGCCGCCCAGCAGGAAGGCCAGCCTCGGCTTGGCCTTGGTGATGGCGTTGCCGGCGGCCGGCGCCGCCGATGGCGCGGCCTTGGCCGGCTCATACGGCTTGAGGAACCACGGATCGATCTTGTCGCGGCGCGGCGGACCGCCGGCGCCGAGGCTGCGCGGCGGCCGTTCACCACGTTCACCACGCTCGGCCGAACGGCCGGCCGGGGCGCGGCCCAGATCCTCGCTGCGGCGCGGGCGGCGTTCGCCGCGCTCGTCGGCAAAGCTCGGCGCCGGATGGAAGCCCTGCGGCTCGGCGCGGGTGATGCTCTGCTTGGTCAGCTTTTCAATGTCGGCCAGCAGGCGCTCGTCCTTGTCGCTGTAGATCGAGATGGCGTCGCCCGAGGCGCCGGCGCGGCCGGTGCGGCCGATACGGTGCACATAGTCCTCGGCGTTGTACGGCAGGTCGTAGTTGATCACGCACGGCAGGTCGGAGATGTCGAGGCCGCGCGCGGCGACGTCGGTCGCCACCAGGATATCGATCTCGCCCTTTTTAAACGCGTCCAGCGCCGCCATCCGTTCCTGTTGCGTGCGGTCGCCGTGGATCGCCACCGCCTTCATGCCCTCGCGCTCCAGCTCGCGCGCCAGGCGCGACGCGCCCAGCTTGGTGTTGGAGAAGATGATCACCTGCTTCAGCGCGCGCTGGCGCAGGATGTGCGCGGTCAGCGCGTGCTTCTGGTGTTCGGCGACCTTGTACACCACCTGGGTGACGGTGTCGGCGGTCTTGTTGGCGCGCGCCACCTCGATCGTCACCGGGTCGGTCAGGAAGGTGTTGGCCAGGCGCTTGATTTCCGGCGAGAAGGTGGCCGAGAACATCAGGTTCTGGCGCTGCTTCGGCAGCAGGTTGATGATGCGCTGCAGGTCCGGCAGGAAGCCCATGTCCAGCATCCGGTCGGCCTCGTCCATGACCAGCATCTGCACCTGGTTGAGCGCGATGTTCTTTTGCTCGACGTGGTCCAGCAGCCGGCCCGGGGTGGCGATGACGATTTCCACGCCGGCCTTCAGCGTCAGCGTCTGCGGCTTCATGTCCATGCCGCCGAACACCACGGTCGAGCGCAGCGGCGTGTGCTGGGCGTAGGCCTTGACGTTCTCGGCCACCTGCACCGCCAGTTCGCGGGTCGGCGTCAGGATCAGCGCGCGCACCGGATGACGCGCCGGCGAGGTGCTGCTGCTGGCGTGCGCCAGCAGCATCTGGATGATCGGCAGCGCGAAGCTGGCGGTCTTGCCGGTACCGGTCTGGGCCGCGCCCATGACGTCGCGCCCGCGCAGCAGCACCGGGATGGCCTCGGCCTGGATCGGGGTCGGGTGCTCGTAGCCCTGCGCGCTCAGCGCGCGCAGGATATCCGGCGACAGGCCGAAGTCGGCAAAACGGACCGGGGCCGGCGCGACGGCGGTCGGCTCGGGGGCGGGGAAAGTGGAGGTTTCGGTATCGGACATAATGTGGACGGATGGTGAAGCGCCGTAAACTATACCCTAATTTCTGGCAACTGCGCTAAAAAAGCACAGCTTGCGCCGCGTTTTATTGCATCCAAGACATGTATAATGTTCACTTACTCACACCCCACACGACTGCGCGTCCCATGCTTGCCGACCTAACGGCGCTTTTGCGCCGCTTGCTACTTCTTTGCCTGCTGCTGGGGCTGACCGCCGCCCAGGCCGCACCGGCCCCCTCGTTGCGCTTCAAGAAACTCGGCCCGCTGGGCGCCGACGATCCGTCGATGCTGTCACTGTTGCAGGACCGCAAGGGCTTTGTGTGGGTCGGCACCCACACCAACGGCCTGTACCGCTACAACGGCTACCAGGCGGTCAAGTACAGCCACGACCCGGCCAATCCGCGCAGCCTGCCGCACGACCGCGTCTCGGCGCTGTTCGAGGACCACCGCGGCCGCCTGTGGGCGGCCACCCAGAACGGCCTGGCGCGCTTCAACCCGGACACCAACGACTTCACCACCTTCACCACCGCCAAGGCGCCGAAAAACCACCGCATCGTCAAGAACATCATTGCCGACGGCAAGGATGGATTGTGGATCGGCAGCTGGGGCGGGCTGCAGCACTTCAACCCCGACAGCGGCACCTTCGACGCCGTCTACGCCCACGACGAGCGCGACCCCGACAGCCTGGCCAGCAACGACCTCAACGCGCTGGCGCTGGACCGCCAGGGCGGCCTGTGGATTGCCACCTGGCCCGGCGGGCTGGACTACCTGGCGCCCGGCGCCACCCGCTTTCGCCACCACCAGGTCGATCCGGCGCCGCGGCCGGACCCGCGCGTCAACATCGTGCGCGCGCTGCAGTTCGACCGCGACGGCGCGCTGTGGATCGGCACCGAGTCCGGCGTGATCCGCTGGGACGGCCGGCGCGACTGGGCCACGCGCGCGGCCGTCGCCTCGCCGGCCAGCCGCATCACCAACTTCGGCCTCGACAACAAGGGCGTGCTGTGGTGCACCACGCTGTCGGCCGGGCTGCTGCGCTGGAACGCCGCCGACGGTGCCTTCGACCAGTTCGTGCACGCCGCCGACGATCCGTACAGCCTGCCAGGCGACAATCTGCGCGCGGTGATGCAGGACCGTGGCGGCATGCTGTGGATCGCCTCGTTCACCGACGGCATCGCGCTGGCCAACCTGAGCAGCGAAGGCTTCACCCGCCATGTGCCGTTCCGCATCGACAGCCGCTCGGCGCCGGCCAGCAACGCGCTGCTGAGCCTGGCGCGGGCGCCGCAAGGCCGCATCTGGCTGGGCGGCAACGTTGGCATGAGCTTGTACGACCCGGCCAGCAGCCGGGTGGTGCGCAGCTACCACGCCGACGACAAGACGCCGGGCAAGCTGTCGCACGCCATCGTCTACAGCCTGTACCAGGACGACGCCGGCAAGGGCCCGCTGTGGCTCGGCACCTCGAACGGCCTGAACCGCCTGGCGACGCCCGACAGCCCGTTCCAGGCCATCCACTTCGGCAACACCGCCAGCGACTACATCAACGCCATCGCGCCCGGCGCCGGCGGCGTGCTGTGGCTGGCCACCGGTAACAGCCTGATCCGCTATGAGCCGCAGACCGACGCCCGCAAGATCTACTACAACGACCCGCGCGACCCGGACTCGCGCAGCGTCAACGGCACCTCGGCGGTGCTGGAGGACCGCCAGGGGCGGGTGTGGGCCGGCTCGGAATGGAATGGCGGCGGGCTCGACCTGCTGGACCCGGCCAGCGGCCGCTTCCGCCACTTCCGCCACGCGGTCGACGACCCGGACAGCCTCAGCGACGACAACATCGCCAGCCTGCACGAGGACGCGCGGGGCCGCGTCTGGGTCGGCACCGGCAAGGGGCTGGACCTGGTGGTGACCCAGCCGGACGGGCGCATCCGCTTCACCCACTACGCGGCGGCGATGCGCGCGGCCAAGATCCTCGCCATCCAGCACGACCTGGACGGCAAGATCTGGTGCAGCACCATCGCCGGCCTGTACCGGCTGGACCCGGCCACCGGCGCGGTCCAGCTGTTCACCGCCGCCGACGGCCTGACCGAGGGCTTCACGGTCAACTCGTCGGCGCTGGGGGCGGATGGCACGCTGTACTTCGGCGGTGTGCATGGCATGACCGCCGTGGCGCCGGCGCGGGTGAAGACCAGCTCGGTGCCGCCGCAGGTGGCGATCACCGACATCACCGTCTTCAACCACTCACTGCAGGACAGCCAGCCGGCCGGCAACGTGCGCGCCGACGGCCCGGTGACGGCGCCGACCGCGCTGACGCTGTCGTCGCAGGCCTCGGTGTTCGCGCTGGAATTCGCCGCGCTGCACTACACCGAGCCGTCCGCCAACCGTTACGCCTACCAGCTGCAGGGCTTCGACACCGACTGGGTGATGACCGACGCCAGCCATCACGTGGCCAGCTACACCAACCTCAACCCCGGCCACTACGTGTTCCGGGTCAAGGCCGCCAACCACCTCGGCGTCTGGAACGAGGTGCCGGCCACGCTGGACATCACCATCACGCCGCCGTTCTGGCAACGCTGGTGGTTCCGCGCGCTGCTGGCCGGCCTGGTGGTGGGCGCGCTGGCGCTGGCCTACAAGATCCGCATCGACCGGCTGACGCGCCACCAGACCGAGCTGGAGCAAACGGTGGCGGCGCGCACCGCCGAGTTGGAGGAATCGAACCACAAGCTGGCGGCGCTGAGCATGACCGACGGCCTGACCGGGGTCAGCAATCGACGCGGCTTCGACCTGGCGCTGGAAGCCGAATGGCGGCGCGGCGCGCGCAGCGGCCAAGGGCTGGCGCTACTGATGCTGGACGTCGACTACTTCAAGAAATACAACGACCAGTACGGCCACCTGGCGGGCGACGCCGCGCTGCGCACCGTGGCCGGGCTGATCACAACGCACGGACGCCGCACCGGCGATCTGGTGGCGCGCTACGGCGGCGAGGAATTCGCCTTGCTGGCCAGCGCCACCGACGCCGCCCACGCGCTGGAGCTGGCGCAAGGCATCTGCGCCGAGCTGGCGCGGCAGGCGATGCCGCACGCGCAGTCGCCGTTTGGTATCATGACGGTCAGCATCGGCGTGGCGGTGATGATTCCGCAGGAAGACAGCGCGCCGCGGCAACTGGTGGAGCGCGCCGACCGCGCCCTGTACCAGGCCAAAGCCCAAGGACGCAACAACGCGCAACTCGCGCCAGCCTGAATGAACAACAAGTGAACCACGACGACCCGCCACCCCAACCACCGGAACCGCCGGCGCCGGGCGACTGCTGCCACAGCGGCTGCGCCTACTGCGTGGACGACCTCTACCAGGACGAGCTGGACCGCTACCGCGCCGCCCTGCAAGCCTGGCAAGCCCGCCACCCCGATGTCAAACCCGGGTGTCAGGTCTGACATTCGCACACAAGCCCAGCCTTAGGCTAGAAGGCTTCCCACGCGTCGTCGCCGACGCGCTGCTTGACCGGTTGCGGTTGCTTCAGCACGGCGCGCGGGGCGGACGGCCGGACCCGGGCGATGGCCGCCGCCGGCGCCGGGACCTTAACCTGCATCGGCATCGGCGCCGGTCGCGCTAGCGCGACCGCCAACCGCTTGAACACGCTCACCACTTCGCTCAGCAGCGCCGCCTCCACGGCCGCGTTCAACGCCAGAATATTGGACTGAAAGGCGATGCCGTCGACTACCGAAATAATGTCGACGATCTTGCGCGACGACGCGTTGATCGACGCCATCGTGCCCACCACCTCGCCGCCCTTCTTCGCGATGCCGGACGCCGACTGCGCCAGCTGGTTGGCCTGGCGCGCGTTGTCGGCGTTTTGCCTGACGGTCGAAGTCAGCTCCTCCATCGACGACGCGGTCTCCTCCAGCGAGCTGGCCTGCTGCTCCGTGCGCGACGACAAATCCTGGTTGCCGCTGGCGATCTGCGACGACGCCGTGGCGATGGCGTCCGGTTTCGCAGGCGCTCCTGACGTCGATCGCGCGCGTCAGATCGCCATCGGCCACATTGCGCGCCAGCGACACCGCCTCCCGCAGCGGCGCGGCGACTATGCGCGCCACCCACAGCGCCAGCAACATACCGACACCGATATTAATCAGCAATAAAACCAGCGAAGTCACGCGCGCGCTCTGGTAGACGCTGGACGCCTGCGCGCTGGCGAACTCGGTCGCCGTGGCGTTCTCTTCCGGGCTGGAAATCAGCTTCTCGTAGCTGTCGCGATGTTGTCGCTGCAAGGACAGCGCGCCGTTCATGCGTTTTTCGTAGTCGGCCATGGCGGCCGCGTCCTCGGTGAGCAGATGCGACAGCTCCCAGCGGCGCAGCTCGCCCACGGCGGTGCGCAACTCCATCACCGCGCGCACACTGGGCATCCAGTTGTCGGCCAGGTCGGTCGAGGCCTGGTTGACGCGGTTCATCGAGAGCATATTGCTGATGTCCAGGATCAGGGTCAACAGCATGACCGCGCCGAACGACACGATCAGTTTGGTGGCTATTTTCAGATCATAAAACCATTCATGGCTCATCTCCTCATCACCGCGGCGAACTGCCAGTATGCGACGATGTGAAGCACCAAGCCAGCGCCGCGCGGTGCCTGTATTTTCCAAGCAACAACGCGGCGCCGGGACCCGCTTACAGCTTGCCGTTCAGCGTCAGGAACAGCTGACGTGGCGCGCCGGTGAGCAGCGTCTGCGCCGTGCCGGCGGCGTCGCTGGCCTGGAAGCCGTTGGTGCCGATGGTGCTGATGTACTGCTTGTCAAACAGATTAGTCACGTTGAGTTGCAGCGACAACTCTTTCGCCCAGCCCAGGGATTTGAGCTTGTAGCCGGCCGACAGATTGGCCACCCAGAAGGCGTCCACGGCGTTGTCGTTCAGGTAGGTGTAGTAGCGCTTGCCGGTGTACTTGGCGCCGACGCGGGCGAAGAACGGGCCGCCTTCATAGCCCAGCTCGGTGTTGAACAGCTGGCGCGGCGAGTTGACCACGGTCTTGCCGCTGACCGCGACCAGCGTCGTGCCGTCCTGGTAGTTGGACTTGTACTTGGAGTCGTTGTAGGTGTACGAGTTGAACCAGCTGAACTCACGGTTGAACTTCCACACGGCGATCGCTTCCGCGCCCTTGGTGTCGACCTTGCCGACGTTGACGAAGGTCGACGGGCAGCCGACGATGCCGGCGCAGGTGGCCACGCTCAGCTGACGGTCGTCGAAGCGCGCGTTGTACAGCGCCACCGAACCCTGGAAATTGGCGCGCTTGAAGCGGTAGCCGAGGTCGATGTTGGTCGAGGTTTCCGGTTTCAGGTTGGCGATGCCGGCATCGTAGGCGGCCTGCGTCTGCGAGAACGGACCGGCGACGCCCGGCTGGAACGCGCGCATGTTTTTCGACGCCGAGCCGAACACCTCGTCGTCCTGGCTGAGGGCGTAGTTGAAGCCGGCCTGCGGCAGGAATTTCTTCTCGGCGGTCAGCTCGCCCGCCGCGCGGGTGCCGATCAGGTTGCGAGCCGAGATGTCGACATCCAGCGACTTGAAGCCGGCGTTGATCTTCAGCTTGCCGTCCATCAGCGCCAGCGTGTCCTGCAGGTAGTACTGGGCGGTGTTGGTGACGAAACTCTGGCGCCAGTCGATGCGGAACGGGTTGCTCAGGTAATACATGGTGTCGCCCGGACCGGTCACGCCGTAGTAGGCGCGGGTGGCGGTGTGATTGCTGCGCTCGCCCCACAGGCCGGCGCTGATGGTGTGGTCGCCGATTTCCCAGGTCAGGTCGCTGATGATGCCGTCGCGGCCGATGGCATACTCGGTGGTGCGCAGCGAGATCGGGTTGGCGGCGTCGGTCGGCACGTACGGCGTGTACCAGTGGCCCTGGCCCTTGTTGTCGTGGTGGTAGATGGAGGTCTTCAGGTCGACGCCGGTGGCCAGGTTCAGGTCCAGTGTCAGGCCGCCCAGCGTGTCCTTGCGCAGGCCGCCGGCCGAGTAGTAAGCGTCGTCGAGGCTGGTGACGCCGCCGCTGTAGACGCCCCGCGCGGCGTTGACCGCGCGCTGCCAGTCCGGCTGGTAGTTGTCCCAGTTGTAGCCGAGGCGGCCGATCATTTCCTTCGACAGATCCTGGTAGTCGATTTCCTTGCGGTCCGAATAATTGACGAAGCCGGTCAGGCTGTTGCTGTCGCCAAAGTTGTAGACGAAACGGCCGTTCCACTGATCCTGATCCTGGCCGCCCTCGCCTTTCCACTTGTCGGTGCGCTGACGGGTGCCGCTGATGAAGGCCTTGACGGCGCCGTTGATCAGGCCGGTATCGGCGCGGACGAAGGTACGCGAGGTGGAGTCGCTGCCGAAGGTTTGCGCGAAGGTCAGGCCGCGCGCGTCGGTCGGCGCCAGCGTGAAGAACTGCACCGTGCCGCCCAGGTTGCTCGACGAGGCGGTGCCCAGCGCGCCGGCGCCCTGCGACACCGAGACGCTGCCGATGTTTTCGGCCGAAATGGCGCGGCTGATGTGCAGGCCGTTGTTGTTACCGTAGCTCATGTCACCCAGCGGAATGCCGTCCAGCGTGTAGCCCAGCTGGTTCTGGTTGAAGCCACGGATACTGAAGCTGGTCGACCACTCGTAGGCGCCGAACGGGTCGGACGACTGGAAGTTCACACCCGGCAGTTTTTCCAGCACTTTGAGCGGGCTGGTGCCCGGCAGCGCTTCGGCCAGGTCGTCCTTGTTGATGTTCTGCACCTGGCGCGACTGGCCGCGGCCGGTGATTTCCACCGTCTGCACCGGGCCGGCCATGGCGGCCACGGTGGCGTCGTCGGCGACGGTGGCGTCGGCTGGAGCGGCGTAGGCCTGGCAGGCCAGCGCTTGCAGCACCAGCAAGCACAAAGGTTTCAGAGGGAAGCGCTGGGACATGGTCATTATACTTTCTTGCTAGGTTGGTGGAAAATCAACTAGCAAGATTGTAGGAATAGCAGATGACGGCGCGATGACGCCCGCGTGACATCTTGATGACGCGACAACACCTCGGCCGCCGCGGCGGCTATCCGGTCCGAACGGCGCCGCTTAGGTGGCTGGCAAAGCGCAGCAAATCTTCCGGCGGCACCGGCTTGGCGATGTGGTAGCCCTGCAGGTAATGGCAGCCCATCTTTTCCAGGATGGCCGCCTGGCCGCCGGTCTCGACGCCCTCGGCCACCAGTTGCAGCCCGAGGCTGTGGCCCATGGCGATGATGGCGTGCACCAGGCTGTTGCTGCGCTCGCTGTGCTCGATGTCCATGACGAAGGCGCGGTCGATCTTCAGCGTGTTGAGATGGAACTGGGTCAGATAGCTGAGCGACGAATAACCGGTACCGAAGTCATCCAGCGAAATGCCGACGCCCAGCGCGCGCAGCCGGCCCAGCACGGCCTGCACATTGGCGGTGTCGTCGATCAGCACGCGTTCGGTCAGTTCCAGCTCCAGCTGGTGCGGCGACAGGCCGTTGTGGATCAGCGCCTGCGACACCAGTGTGACGAATTGCGGATCGGCCAGTTGTCTGGCCGAGACGTTGATGCTGATGGTCACGTCGTCCAACACGCCTTTTTTCCACGCGCCGACCTGGCGGCAGGCCTGCTCCAGCACCCAGGTGCCGAGCGCGATGATCATGCCGCTGTCTTCCGCCACCGGGATGAAGCGGTCCGGCGAAACCGGCCCCAGCAGCGAACTGTTCCAGCGCAGCAGCGCCTCCACCTTGGTCAGCTGGCCGGTGTGGGCGTTGGTGATGGGCTGGTAGACCAGGTAGAACTCGTTGGCCTCGATGGCGCCGCGCAAGGCGCCGTCGATTACCAGGCCGTCCTTGGCGAAAGCGTTCATGGCGTCGTGGAAGGTGCGCAGCTCGCCGCGGCCGGCCTTCTTGGCCTCGTACATGGCGATGTCGGCGCTGCGGATCAGCGTGTCGCTGTCATCGCCGTGCTGCGGGTAGCAGGCGATGCCGATGCTGGCCGTCACGCGCAGCGCGTGGTACGACACCTCGAAGCCGCTGGCCATGGCGGCCAGGATGTCGTTGGCGCAATCGGCGGCCATCCAGCCGGCGCTGCCGCGCGCCAGGTCGGGCAGGACGACGATGAACTCGTCGCCGCCGAAGCGGGCCAGCACGTCGTCCGGGCGCAACAGATGTTGCATGCGGCCGGCGGCGGTGCGCAGCAGCTCGTCGCCGGCGGCGTGACCGAAGGAATCGTTGACGCGCTTGAACTTGTCCAGATCGATGAACAGCACGGCGCATTCGCGGCCCTTGCTTGCCGCTTTGGCAATCTCCTGCGTCAGCCGGGCCGACAGCGCGTGGCGGTTAAACAGGCCGGTCACCGGGTCGACGCGGGCGGCCTGATACAGCAGATCATCCTTTTTCTTGCGCTCGCTGATGTCCAGCAGCTGGACCAGGCAGTACAACTGGCCGCGTTCGATGTATGGCGAACCGAGCAGCTCGACCGGCAACTGGTTGCCGTTACGCAAGTTTAGTACGGCGGTATCGGTGATCGGATATTGGACATCCACGGCGGAAAAGCGCTCAAAATACCGGTCGACCATCTCGTGGGTCAGGCCGGGCAACAGGTCGCTGCTGTGCAAACCGATCAACTCTTGGGCGCTATGAAAGCCCAATAATTTCGCGCAGCGTTCGTTGGCGACATGGATATGGCCGCGCCGGTCGCGGATCAAAAAGCCATGGCTGAGGCTATCGATGGTGCGGGCGTAACGCTGCTGGATTTCATCCTGCACCGCATAAATCAGGCCCAGCATGGACGCCACCTTGAGCACGCTGGTGCCGACAAACCACACGCCATACATTTCCGGCCCCAGGCTGGCGGCGCTCAGCAGATTAAATCCACCGCGCAGCATCAGCGTTAATCCCAGCAAGCGATAGCGATCATGGACACTTATTAACCTGGCGCCGATCCATAACATCAGAAAACCTAAAGCGGTGGCGCTGCCCGGCACCAGCCAATTATTATTGAACCACCACAGAAAATAGAACATGCCGCTGGCGATAAAGATACCCGGCACCAGCCAGCGTGCTTGCCGCTTTTTCAGGCGGCCGATAAAAAACTGCGTTCCGGCCCAATAACCCACCATGCCACCGCTTAAAAAGAAGGCGCACAGATATAACTGCCATTGTAAGGAAAGCGCGTGGCCGGCTTTAAACCAGACCAGGCCGCCGGCCATCACCGATAACTGGCCCAGCCCCCAGAAAAGCGCATGCCTTTCCTTACGCTGCATTAGCCAAAGAAATACCAATAACACACTCAATATAGCGTCGGCGGTAAATTCCACCACCATGGCTGTGAGGTAGTTCGGATCTGCGCTCATCGGCATCGGCGCCGGGTGGCGCTGTTTGAAAGTGACCGTCCCATTGTATGCCGAACTCCTTTCTCATGCCAGTAATTGGCACATACCCACCATTTTTCAGCTTGATTCCCTAAAGAAACAACGAAATTGCAAGACTCCACATGATGATCGCGATGGCGCCGTCCAACATCCGCCAGGCAGTCGGTCGCGCAAATAGCGGCGTCAAATAACGCGCGCCGAGTCCCAAAGCGCTAAACCATATCGCCGAAGCCAACATGGCGCCCACCGCAAAATAGACGCGGCCATTACCCGGCTGCTGCCCGCCGATCGAACCTAATAAAACCACGGTATCCAGATAAACATGGGGATTTAAAAGACTGAAGGCCAGCATCGCCGCGATCACGGTCTTGCGGTCCGGCGCGGTGTTATCATCACTAGCATTTATCGCCGATGGATAAATCGCCGAGCGCAGCGCGCGCAATCCATACCAGAATAAAAATCCGGCGCCAGCTATTTTTATCCAGAATAACAGACTGGGTGCCTCGGTAATTAGCCGACCCATGCCGGCGACGCCGACGGCAATTAACACCACGTCACAGATAATACAAATGGCGATACACGTTAAAACAAATTCACGCTTTAACGCCTGCCTCAGCAAATAGGCGTTTTGTGAACCAATGGCAACGATCAAACTGCCGCCAAGACCGATGCCTTTCAAAAAAGCCGTGGCTTCCATGAGCTGCTCCCGTGCAAAAAACGCCAAGATTACGGCCCCGGGCAAGATAAGTATAATTAATATTATTTTCCAATTATTAGGCATGCTAATGAGCCGCGTAGACTACCGGGGACTGGCCGCGCTGGACGCGGTGATTGATCATGGCAGTTTCGACAAGGCCGCCGCCGCGCTGTCGATCACCCAGTCGGCGGTGTCGCAACGCATCCGCATGCTGGAAAACAGTGCCGGCGAACTGCTGGGGGCCTCGAAAAACCGGCCCGGCCGTGGCATGATGTCAGCGCATCAACCTTGACGACTCTGCCATGATGAAACCCAACCTTTTTGCTGCGCAGGAGCGCGAAGCCAAGCTGACGAAGCTGGGC
>NZ_WWCP01000005.1 GCF_009857505.1 Duganella lactea | reverse complement strand
CTTCGTCATGGTGGAGTTTCCTCTGTTGGTTGGTTTTGATCTCGACAATCAAATTTTCCAACAAAATCTCCACCGCCTCATCCCCGCCTGCAGATTTCAGCCCGTACACCAGATTCGACTATAGCTCCACTGCTTGAACAGCATGGTTGGTTCGTAGCAGCACATGGCAGCCCACTTCCTAAAGAAGAAGACCACTTAAGCATGGCGGCTGCAAACTATTATGCAGCTACGTCCAACAAGGCTCAGTCCACATGGCGGCATTTCAGTGTGCTCCAGACACCTTGGCCATTCTACGGGTCATGCGAGCCAATTGACGTGTTCAAGTGGGTGCTAGATCCAAATTGGAGAGAGGTGGCGACGTTCGAACTACCTAATCGGCCAAGGTATTAGATACGCTGGGCCTGTGTTGGGATTTTACAGACATCCCAACACGGGTTCCGCCAGCCGATAATTCAGGCGCCAGCGCCAGCTAAACCAAGTAGCTCTTTTTTTAGTCGGATTTCGTATCCGGTGGTGTCTAGTAAGTACGACTCAAGAGCGTGCGTGTCAACATCACGACGACTAATAAAACCGTCATGCATGAGGACGCCAGGGAACTGTTCTGTGCCGAACCAATCGTGAATGACATCCATCACTTTTCGCTCCAACGCAATGAAGATCGCTTGGCGATATTTTGACTTACTATCGGGAGGACTAGCGACGCCCACACCGGCAAATTGTCGCAGCCCCCTCTCACGTTGATCGCCCCCCATCGCATAGTGCCACATCTTCTTCAGATCAACGATGAGCTGTTTGACAAATGTGTCCTGCTTCAGGCGTTGCAGGCGTATCCGGTCGTCACCGAGCAAGCTGAAAATCGAGCATCGGTGGTGCGGCGTTAATGGCGCAAGGAACAGCAAGCTTTGGCTTAACTCCTTCGCTTT
Source organism: Duganella lactea (assembly GCF_009857505.1). Lineage (GTDB taxonomy): Bacteria > Pseudomonadota > Gammaproteobacteria > Burkholderiales > Burkholderiaceae_D > Rugamonas > Rugamonas lactea. The sequence goes on along the minus strand of NZ_WWCP01000005.1, from coordinate 193,150 downwards.
TTCTAAAGGGATGCCAGCGACGGTCGCAAGGTGCTGACGCACTGAGGCCTTCTCCTCTACGAAACGGGCAACCGCTGGGAATGGTTCCTCTGTAGTTTCTGGGTTGACCCACCGATAGTGCTGTCGTGCATATTGGTGGACCAGTGTGGCGGCGCACGAGTCGATGTCGTAATCCCACCATCCACTGAAGACGACTTTCTTGTCATCCCTCCGAATATTCTGGATGGGGTGGTAACGTCGCCCGCCCTTGTCCCTGTAAACAGGCGTCAGCTCGCCACGAATGATCGGACCATACAGCTCCATCGCAATTTCGGCAGACGTGACGGTGCTCAGGCCCACCATATTGCGTAACCGTTCGTACCCGCCCTCATTGAGCGCATAAGAGTATGAGTGATGACCTGCTGCGTAATCGCCCGTCTGCATCAGCAAATTCGAGTAAAGCCAACGGCCCAGCGGCTTGCTGGCGTTTCCGAACACCTTACGAATTTCGCTATGGTGGATAGAGCGTGGCTTCTTCTTCCGCAGCAGCAAATGGCCGCACCAGTCCAGTACGTCCTTGATACGATTTAAGACCCGTACATTTTTGATGTTGGGAGCGTAGGTGTTCAGGCAAAGTGTAGTCGTCATAAAACCTTCCCAGATAAGGAATAAAAGTAACGGAGGGGTTTATGCCAACAAGGAAGGCGTGGGGAATCCAATTACCCACAACGGTTAGCGTGGCGGTAGCATGCCACAATTTTTTGGAAAAGAAAACTCGATGTACGGCCCTGTCTGGCCGACCGGATATCAGGAGGCCGTAGCACTCGCAGCGAGACGAGAAGTGAACACCATTATGCTCTCTGTCTGCGGCGCATATCATCACTCATCCTATCCTTCATCAACCTGTAATCACCGTTCTTACAGATCCAGACAGCACAAGGCCTACCTCGTCAGCGCAAGACCCCGTATTTCCACGGAATACATATAAATACAGCACGTATTTAAAGGGGCCGCCCATGACATCATTCACCTTCGACCTTCCGCCGTATGACCCGCTTGACGATCTGCAACTCCCTTACGAGCCACCCGCAGCGACCAGTATTTCAGTTCCGCAGCCGCCCGTGGAAGACGACTACAGCACAACCAAAACGATCACCCTGCGCATGCCGAAGGATTTAGTCAGCCAAGTAGACAGCCTGGCACGACAGGAGGACATCAGCCGCAGTCACGCTATGCGACGTATTACATCGTACGTCCTTCAGGCAATCCGCAGCGAGCCCGATGCCATCAGCGAATATCGCCGCGTCTCGTCACTTCTCTACAGCAACGCCGTGGAACTCGTCGAGCGTGAGCGTGAGCTGTCAGTCTCCCTACTCCAGCGCCATTTCCGCCTCGACTTCCGCATGGCGACGCTGCTGAAAGATGAACTGGAGCGTACAGGAGTAGTTGTTCCTGCGGCCAACGCAGCTTATTGCAAGTCAGTGATTGATGATTGAAGTGCCGTCCTCGATTCTCTCATCATGGATTTAGCCCAGAGGTTAGTTCCCGTCCAACGGAGGCAGCGGCGCTAGCAGTGGAATCTGCCCTCCGATTTCTTTGCTTTCCGTGCGCCGTTCATCAGAGGCATCAGCGTTGGCTTCTGGCGCAGTCGCCAATAATCCGATGATAGCCCGGGAAAAGCTGGTGTCGAGTGAATTGCTCTTCACGAACAGCGCAAGAATGTCAGATGCCATCTTCGCTGAGAGATTAGAATCACTCCCACTCAAGTGGCGAGGTAAGGATCCTGCGCCCGCAGCAAAGTAATGTAGTGCCAAATCGGTAATCCGAATGGCATCGTTCAGGGCATAGCGCCTGATTAAAAGTCGGTTGACCTCCTCAAGAAGTAGCGGGAACCCTTTGTGATCTATGGCTTGTTCGGAATCTACTTCGCCGGTAAGGCGGTGAATGGCATCTGCAAAACGTACTTTTTGCGCTAGAGACTCAGCCCCTCCATGAAGCTCTTCACGAAGCCGGTCTTCGATTTTGAGCACGTCCAGAACGTTCAACTCACTTATCAGTAAGCCGAGACTTATTGCAAGCGAACGAGTCGCAAGAAGGATAAGCCCAACGTGTGCCCGATCGTCCGGCCTAAGCTTACTGTGCAAATGATTTTGCTGCCCGAGGTTCAGCAAGGTTAGGACCCTGTGCGCAGGACTTAGGGTCCAAAGAGTTGTTGTGAGAAACTGCGCCAAAGCGCGGTATTCGCTACCCTTTGGAAAGCTGAGCAGCGTGTCGATACTGTCGTACCCGACTCCATCAAAATAAGGTCCCTTCAAGCGACTTAATCCGAGTCGAGCGTCGAGTTCATACAATTCAGTATCGTCGATGCAGTTCACTTTTAGTTCACGCGCTAGCCACCGTGCACTTTCAGGAATTTTCTTTTTGAAGAGATAGAGCTCCTCAAGGTGAAGCACATCCTGTAAACCCCTGACCCACAGCACGCGATCAACTGCGCGACCGCTGGCAGTCTTACAATCGATCAGGAGCCGCGACACACCACCGCTGGCACTGAAGCGGAATCCAAACACGTCTGCATCCGTTAAGTCCGTACCGGCCCGCGAGTTGGTATCCGCTGGAAGAGTCACCGGGACATTAAGCAATGGTATGTAGCCCAATGCCCACGCCATGCGTTTGCCCAACAACTTATAGGAGTGGTCTTGATCACTTGATGACACGATGAATTCCTCGCAAGTCGTCGAGCAGCGCGCGACCAAGCCGGGAAGCGGTGCTGGTTTTAGGGTCCAACTTGCGCGTGGCAATTACACCACGGGCACGCGTTCTATTTGCTTCAGGTAGAAGCAGTCCGCCAGGCTCAGACCTGGAGAAATACCCTTTCACCTCAGCCGGAAGGAGCAGTGACGACGACACATCCTCGCTCTGGCCGGAACACATGGCAATCGCCAGATCTACCGCAGCTAAGTTATCCTCGGTGTCGTAGAGACGGAATCGGAAGCGCCCGTTTTCAGGCTCAATCCACCCTACTCCCATGTTTGCCGCAGCTGCATATTGCGATTGAATATTTGAATGGGGGGTGCGGCCGATCATCTTTCTATCTCTCAGCCCTTTAAGGATCGCGCTAGGGTCCGAAATCTTGGTGATGGACGAATAACCTTCACCATAGCGAACGCACGATAAGATGATCCGCGCCTTTTCCAAGATGGCACGAGGATGGGTCGTCTTGAATGGTGCGAATGCAAACGACTGCGCTCCACCCGATGAGACGATGGCAGGTGCGCGCAAGATGTTCTCGTTGACCAATTCGAGGACCAATGGATTGGTTTGTTCCAGTGTGCTGATCGGCGCACCAGGATGTGACTTTGCCGCACGAAAGACTGCCTCGATCTCTTGGTGCGCGCCTGGGTTTTTGGCAATAAAATTTAGCAAAGTCTCCGGGTTCTCTTCGGTGAAGAGAGGCGCGTACAGAATCGGCACTCGGTCCTTGGGCGAGTCGTACTGGCGCAGGTATCCTGACGGGACTAATGTTGTATGTCTACGGCTTCGCTCGTACCCTTGCGATTTACGTGGGCATCATTCTGACGATCTTCACGCTCGTCTTGGAGATGGTCTGCGGCGGCGGATTCCCGTGGATTCGATACCTTAATCCGCATTGGCTTATCGATGTATTCTGCCAGCACCTTCGGCGTCAACCCAATTCCCAAATGCTCTGTGTAGGCTGTGATGGACTTATCGAACACATTGCTTTCACGTTCAAAATTTATGTGCTTTAAGTCCAGCGCAACACCGCCCGGCAATGTCGCCGTGTCGTATCGCACCAGTCGATGCTCACTACGGTTGCTCACGGTCATGTAGAGCTGCGGCACCCGAACAACATCATTTCCGAAAACTCGAATGTGATAGACCCACGACGACGGGCCGTTGAAGTCTCCGCCGAATAAGGGTTCGGAGTGGCTTAGTTGGGCAAAGCGTAACTCTCCCGTCGAATCGAACTCATCTTGGATATGCTTAGCAGCTTCCGCAACCTGTACCGCACTGAGCGGAATACGAAGCTTTGTGCTCGTACCATCGTCCATCATTTCCTCTCTATTTTGATCAAAAAATTGGCAACCAAAAATTTCTTATTTGCAATTTAATCTTATCTCAAAAGAGCAATTTTTTAAATCATTTAAGCAATTATTTCGCTTATTTGATTGATATGAGGTTGATACCTCTGTCACAAAATGCGATCATGCCTACAAACGAAGAAAAAGCCGCCTTTGCTCAACGCTTGGTGCTTGCATTACGTCGCAGTCCGGAGCCAGTGAGCGGGCCAACTGAACTTGCCTTGAGATTTAATCTTCGCTTCGGAGGTGATCCAGTATCAGCGCAAACGGCACATAACTGGCTTGCTGGCCGCACCATACCTACCGATGACAAGTTGCTAATTTTGGCCAAGTGGCTCAAGGTCGATCAGCATTGGCTGCACTATGGCGACTCACCAACCAAGCGAGCTTCAACCAAGGGGCAATCGGATAAGAAGATCGCAGCGAAGCCATCACCTGAGACGATTAGGCTTGCTGTGAAAATTCAAAATATGCCAGCGAGATGGCGGTATCTTGTTGAGGAATTAGTTGACCGTGTAGACCAAGACCTGGAGTAGCCAAATGCTATTCCACCGTGATTTCGGTCGAAAGAAAGGGCTGCAATTCCTGCCAGCGATCCACCTTTTTATGAACCGCCAACGTATATGCGGGGCTGGAGGAAGGAAGCTCGATCGTCCTCATTGCCTCAGGAGCAAAGGCTAACTGCTTTTGGCCGAGTCGTGCCGCAGTCTTCCCATTAAATGCGACCACTTTTAATTTTGGCAGTGTGGCAATCAGGCCAAGCAGATCGTTACTACGATGCTGCTTAATTCGGCTGTCTAGACTACCGTCTCTGATAGCATCGGCGACGACATCCCACAAGCCGACGCCCTTATGCAGTAGGGTTGCGAGACGGTCATCATAGTTCAAGTGAACTAAGTCCGTTCGAAGCAATTGAGATATTAGGTACCAAAACGAATTTTGTTTGTTGGCGTAATACTCACCCTGAGCGAGCGACCTGTCGCCTGGAAGACTACCTAGGATCAACAGCGTTGTGTTCTCATTTACCACCGGAGGAAAACACTGCTTACTGTTCATTGGAGATCCCCCGACGTGCCTCAAGGCGTTCAAGCGCCTTGCTAGTCCATTCCGTATCTACCTCGATTACGTCTCCAGCTTTGACTGTCCTAACCATACCATTACGCATGCTGGCGACAAAGTATCGTTCGTCTCGATTTGGCTTAGTCGGAAGTGAGGAAATGTAGGCCTCAATACGGTCCTCATCGTACCCTGCTTCACGTAATCCTGCGGCCATGCCGTCTACCTCGTCGATGCTGTGCCAAGCGCCGCCGGGGAACAGATACAGGCGCTTCACTATTCGCTGAACTTCTGTAAGCATCCGGAATCGCAATCTCAATTTTTCATCTAGCTCGGTTGATTTAGATTCTAGCTGCTCCATCAAGGCGCTCATGTTTTCGTATGACGAAGATTCAATTTGTTCTACGCTAATCAACGATTGAAGTTCGGCCTGAAGGGCATGGCGACGCTTTTTAAGCTCCACTGTTGCATGCTCCATTTCTCGCATTCGCTGCACCAACATGCTTACATCGCCGCCAAGTTCTACAGCTTTGAGAAGATTTTTAAATTTGGCTTCGGTTGCTTCCAACTCTCCAGCACAAGCAGCAAGTTCGCTCTTTTTTGCTTGTACCGCCCCCTTGCCAGATCCCTCCCCAAGTACCTGTTTCAAATCTAACTCTCGAGTAAATTTTACGAACTCAGCCTCAAGTTGTCGCACGTTATAAGACACACCCACGCAGCTAGCGCTCTGCAGAGACTTGGCGCAGTAAAGGAATCCGGTGTTGATGCCAGGCTTACGGCGAATATGCATTGGGCTACCGCAGTAACCACATTTTGCTGTCCCTTTGAATATGTTGTGGCACTGTCCTGTTCGACCACCACCTGACGCTGGCATCCGACGGCGCTCCGCCTTGCCCGTCTGTACTTCATAGAACAACGTCTTGTCGATAATCGTAGGATAGTAGTCCTCAACAAAAGTGTTCGTTGTCGTTCTGCCGTTGTGATCCTGATCCATTTGGAGAATTCCAATGGTCGCAATATTACGCAAATTGAACTGAACAGTACTGTTTTGCCAGCGCTGTGAATGCTGCGGTGTGGGAATTTCCAAAGCATTCAGATAGCGACTGATTGACCAGCTTCCCATACCGTCCTTGGCCAGCGCATACATCAACCTCACCGTCTCCGCATTCGCCTCAATGATTTCATACTTCGTCTTGTCGTCTGAGGGCTTCAGCCACCACGGGCAACGTGTAGACATAACCTCTTTGTTATTTTTGACCCGTTCCTTCTTGGCATCCCAAGCGGCCTTAACACGTTGCGATTTGACTGCGGATTCTTCGTGAGCTCGTGACATGCTAACCAAGGCGATGAGCAACGGTGTCCAATCGGTTTTGAGACGTTCTTGACTGTAGACGGCCATATCAGTCAGAGTGACGATCACTACACCACGGCCGATAATTGCTTGAAAAATAGCTAGCGCATCGGGTACCGGCAAGCGGGACAAACGATCCAGCGACTCAACTAGCAGATAGGACCCGCGAGCGACTCGCCCCTCATCAATCGCCGTAATGAACTTACCCAGCGCCCCGCTCTCGAAATTTGCTCCGCTGAAAGCGGAGACACCCAAATCCTGCGCATTCAGGCTGGTATCCAATTCTAGGCCGTTGGCTGCAGCGTATTGGACCGAGGCCGTCGTCTGCCTGCGAAGCGAATCGCCCTTGATTTGCTCGACCGTGGAAAAGCGGATATATGAATAAGCTACAGGCATTCTTGAAGTTTCCTAGGGGAAAATTCAATTATACTCAGTCGGGTGTCAAATTAACCAAAAGATCTTGCGCGGATGCGCGTAGTATTGCTGCGCCGCCAGCGAAGCGGCGCCCGGGAAACTTCCGAGGATCAAAATGCGGGTCCGCGCGTTCAGTACGGGCGCCAGGCCGGTCAACGCAACGGCGGAGGAAGAGGATGGGGAGGAAATGGCGCGCATGTGCCATTGTAGCGTTCAGGTGTAGAATTTGCCGGCGGCGCAGACCGCGCGACAATCACAGGAGACTACCATGCCACAACCCCGTGCCATCGATACGCTGCTGGCCAAGTACAGCGAAAGCCACCTCAATCACACCAACGAACTGATTCACTTCGTCTGCGTGCCGGTCATCGTGTTCACCCTGCTGGGCATGCTATGGGCGCTACATCCGCTGGTGGCCTTCGCCATGGCCGCCGGCGCGATGGGCTACTATCTGCGCCTGTCGAAGCCGTTCGCGGTGGGCATGTTCATGATGGCGGCCGTGATGCTGTCCATCCTGGCCGCGCTGCCGCCGGCGTCGGTGCTGCCGCTGTCGGTCACGGTGTTTGTGCTGGCGTGGATCGGCCAGTTCATCGGCCACAAGATCGAGGGCAAGAAGCCGTCGTTTTTCGAAGACCTGCGCTTCCTGCTGATCGGGCCGCTGTTTGTGCTGAGCTTCCTGTACCGCCGCCTGCGCCTGGCCTATTGATTAGTGGAACCAGGAGTAGAACAGCGCGTGCACCGCGCCCTGCACCTGGTCATCCGCCAGCATCAGCACCAAAGCGGTGCTGAGGGCGACATAGCCCAACAGCGTGACGACCTTGATCTGCAGCGCGGTACTCATGACGCCTCCGGCGAAAAGTGGTGTGGTGTCATTTCACTATACTTGGTCTTTCCACACACACCGCTGAATTTACACTTCTGATACAACATAGGCGTGCATCTGTTGCGCCGCAACAAATTACTGCCTGCTAGGCAAGATGTGGCCTGCCCAGCTATACTCGTTTGATGTCCTCTCCTCTGTTATTCATCACCGCCTGTTTGATCTGGGGCTCCACCTTTTTTGCCATCACACTCCAACTGGGCGCGGTGCCGCCGGCGGTGTCCGTGGTGTACCGCTTCGCGCTGGCCTCGGCCGTGCTGTTCGCCTGGTGCGCCGCGCGCGGCGACCGGCTGCTGCTGCCATGGCGCGCCCAGCGCTGGATGATGTTGCAGGGCGCGGCCACCTTCGCCGTCAGCTATATCTGCACCTATACCTCCGAGCAATACCTGGTGTCCGGCCTGGTGGCCGTGCTGTTCGCGCTGATGGTGTTCTGGAACCCGATTCTCAACCGCCTGGTCTTCGGCAGCGCGATCGGCTGGCGCACCTGGGCGGCCGGTGGCGTCGCCGTGGGCGGCGTAATCCTGTTGTTCTTCCACTCGATACACGAAGCATGGGCCGGGATCAACAGCGGCGGCGACGGCCACTTTCTGCTGGGACTGGTCCTGGCGCTGATCGCCACCATCGCCAGCGCGGTGGGCAACCTGGTGGTGGTCAAGGTCCGCCAGCAAGCGGACAATGTGTTGCTGACCATGGCATGGTCGATGCTGTGGGGCAGCACGCTGGTGGCGCTGTATGTGCTCGCCAGCGGCCAGCGCTTCGTCATGCCGTCCAGCGCCACCTACTGGGCCGGCCTGCTGTGGCTATCGCTGCTGGGCTCGGTGATCGCGTTTGCCGCCTATTTCACACTGATCCACCGCATCGGCTCGGACAAGGCCGTGTATATCGGCGTCGTCACGCCGGTAATCTCGGTGCTGCTGTCGATTCAGCTGGAACATTACCGCCCCGGGGCCATGGAATGGCTGGGCATGATACTCTGCTTGTCCAGCGTCGCCTGGGCGCTGCAACCGACTTCTTCCACTACCGCAAAAAACCGATGAGTACTTCCGAACTGACCATCCGCCCGGCCACGCCGGCCGACATTCCCGCCATCTTCGCCATGATCTTCGAGCTGGCCGTGTTTGAAAAGCTGGAGCACATGGTGGTGGCCAACGAAGCCATGCTGCACGACAGCCTGTTCTGCGACCAGCCGGTGTGCGAGGCGCTGGTCGGCGAGACCGGCGGCGAGGTGGTCACCTTCGCGCTGTTCTTCCACAACTTCTCCACCTTCCTGTGCAAGAAAGGCCTGTATCTGGAAGACCTGTACGTGCGGCAGGCACAGCGCGGCAAGGGCTACGGCAAGCAGATGCTGGTGGCGCTGGCGCGACTGGCGGTCGAGCGCGACTGCGGCCGCTTCGAATGGTCGGTGCTGGACTGGAACACCAACGCCATCAAGTTCTATGAAGGCATGGGCGCGACGGTGATGCCGGACTGGCGCGTCTGCCGCGTCACCGGCGACGCGCTGGCGCAGCTGTCGGCGCAGGCGTAAAAAAAAATCCCACCCAGCGGCATGCGCTGGATGGGCGGAACCCGTTGTCAGTGGGAGGGAGATTGAATCAACGGGTTCACTGTAGCGCGCTCTGTTGACCGGCGCCGCGGACCTTACAAATCATTACGGCGACTTTACAGAAAGCCGCTGTCTGTTAATCACCATGCGTTCGAGCAACTCGAACAGGGCTTGCGTCAGCAGCGCCAATGTGACGGCGGGGATGGCGCCGGCCAGCAGCATGTCGTTGTCGTTCAATGCCAGACCGATGGTAATGCGCTCGCCGTAGCCGCCGGCGCCGATGAAGGCGGCGATGGTGGCGGTGCCGACGCTCAGCACCGCCGCAGTTTTCACGCCGGCCAGGATGACCGGCAACGCCAGCGGCAATTCGATGTGGATCAGGCTTTGCATCGGCCGCAGACCGAGCGCTTTTGCCGCCAGCTTCAGCCCCGGCGGGACTTGCAGCACGCCGGTGCAGGTGTTGCGGACGATGGGCAGCAACGCGTACACCACCAGCGCCACCAATGCCGGCGCGGTGCCGATGGTGCCAAGCATAGGGATTAACAACGCCAGCAAGGCCAGCGAGGGAATGGTTTGCAGAATGCCGGTCAGCGCCAGCACTGGTTGCTGCAAACGCGGAACGGTGGCCGCCAACACGCCCAACGGAACGCCAAGCGCGCACGCCAGCGCGACCGCCACCAGCACCAGCGTCAAATGCTGCCGCGTGAGCCGCCACAGGTTTTGGTCGAAGATTTTCGCCAGCAGGCCGGCCCGCGCCGCCGTCGCCATGACGGACGAACTTGCGGTGGACGGTGCGACCGCCGTGCCTCCGCCCGGCAGCGGATGCGCCGCCAGCCAGTCGCGCGCCACACGCTCAAAGCTGTGGCCACCGATTTCGGCCGCCGCGTTCATCGCGATCATATCCCGCTCGCTGATGCGGCCCTCAAGCTGCCCGATCGCTTTCCACGCCGCCGGAAAACGTCGCGCCGCGTCCAGCCGATACAGCAGCACCGCGTCGTAGCGCGGGAAGTATGCGCGGTCATCCTGCAGCACCCGCAAGCCATACTGACCGATGCGCGCCTCGGTCGAGTACACATCGATCACGTCCACCTGCTTGCGCTTCAAGGCCTCGTAGGCGATGCCGTGATCCAGCCCTTCCGGCCGCTGCTTCAGACCATAGCGCCGCGCCAATCCCTGCCAGCCGTCACCGCGTCCGATAAACTCGTGCGACAGCCCGAATTTCAGATCGCGCCCCGCCAGCTCGCTCAGTTTGCGCGGCGCGTCCGCCGCGCCGCGCACCGCCAGCGCATAGGTATTGTTAAAGCCCAGCGGCACCGCCACACCCAGCCCCATCGCCGCCAGCTCCTTGCGGATCTGCGCCATGGAGCTCGGCTGCGCGTGCTTGAGGATCTCCAGATCGATGGTCCCCACATACTCGGGATAGACGTCGATGCGCCCTGCCTGCAACGCCGCCAGCACAATCGCCGTATTGCCCAGCCCTTGCAGATGCTCGACCTGCGCATGCGGCTGCGCCACCTGCCTCAGCATCTCGCCCAGAATATAGGACTCGGCAAACCGCTTCGAGCCGATGTGCAGCGTATCCGTCGCCGACGCCGCCGACGTCCCGGCGCACAGCAGCGCCAACACGGCGACGCGCATCAAATTCAAAACCCGCATGGATCTCCCGCTTCACTGGATGACATCCGGCTACTGTAACCGAAAGCCCACACGGCGATGATTTTTACAGCAGCGGTGAACGCAGTTTGCCCGCATTGACGACGCCACGGCACGGATTCAGGCCGATGGCATACGACAGGTCGGCCGGACGGGCGATGCGCCACAGCGCGAAGTCGGCACGCTTGCCCAGCTCCAGGCTGCCGACCTGCTCGCACAGCCCAAGCGCGCGCGCCGCGTGCGTCGTCACGCCGGCCAGCGCCTCCCGCGGCGTCAGGCGCCACAGCGTACAGGCCATGTTCATCGCCAGCAGCAAGGAGGTCATCGGCGAGGTGCCGGGATTGCAGTCGGTCGACACGGCCATCGGCACGCCGGCCTCGCGCAGCGCCGCCACCGGTGGCGGCGTGGTATCGCGCAGGAAGTAGTAGGCGCCGGGCAGCAGCACCGCCACCGTGCCGGCGGCGGCCATGGCCGCGACGCCGGCCGGCGTCAGATGTTCCAGATGGTCGGCCGACAAGCCCTTGTAACGCGCCGTCAATTCCGCGCCGTGCTGGTCGGACAACTGCTCCGCGTGCAGCTTCACCGGCAAGCCTTGCGCCTGCGCGGCCTTGAACACGCGCTCCGTCTGCTCGCGCGAAAAACCGATCCGCTCGCAGAAGGCGTCCACCGCGTCGACCAGCCCTTCGGCGGCCAGCGGCGCGATCATCGCGCAAACTTCCTCGATGTAGTCGTCGGCGCGGCCGGCGAATTCCGGCGGCAGCGCGTGCGCGCCCAGGAACGTGGTCACCACCTGCACCGGCAATTCGCGGCCGATGCGGCGCGCCGCGCGCAGCATATTGGCCTCGGAGGCGCGCGTCAGACCGTAGCCGGACTTGATCTCCAGCGTGGTCACGCCTTCCGCCAGCAAGCTCAATACGCGCGGCAGGCTTAGTCGCAGCAGTTCATCCTCGGAGGCCGCGCGCGTGGCGCGCACGGTGGACATGATGCCGCCGCCGGCGCGGGCGATATCCTCATAGGTGGCGCCGTTCAGACGCGCCTCGAATTCATCGCTACGGTTGCCGGCGTGGACGATGTGGGTGTGGCAGTCGATCAGTCCCGGCGTCAGCCAGCTGCCGCCACCGTCGTGCACCGTGACCGCCTGCGCGCCTTGCGGCAAGGCCGCCTGTGGTCCGAGCCACGCAATGCGGCCATCCTTGACCGCGATGGCGGCGTCGCGCACCTCGCCATAGCCATCCACCATGGTGGCCAGATGGACATTCGTAAACAACACGTCCCACATGCTTTTGCTCTCTTAATTGCGGATGCTTAGTTACGGATGATATCGGCCACCAGCACGGTGGCCTGCTGCGCTTCCAGCGTCCAGTCCTCGTCCGCTTCCATGACCACCGTATCGTAACGGACCATGGCGATGCGTTCGCGCGCGCTGCCCAGCGTCAGGCTCTCGCCCTCGGCCAGGAACAGCAGCGTGGCGCCGCCGCGGCGCTTGAGCGTTTGCGTGCCCGTCACCACCAGCAGTTCGAGCCGGTGGCGGCATTGGCCGCGCCGCGTCATCACATTGAAATCGGTGGTGTGCAGGCCGGTGACGGTGGCGTGCACCGCATCCTCGCCGGAGAATTCAATCAGCGGCTCGCTGGGGCTGAGCACAAAGCGCTCGTCGCCGAAGTCCAGCAGCACGCCGTCGCCGTCGACCAGCGCCAGCGAACGGTCGATGCCGGGGAAGATGGAGAACGGGCCATCCTGCGCGATGGTGGCGAGGCTTACGCGCCAGTCGAAATCGTCGAATGTCGCGCCGGCCGGCGAGACGGCGATTTCGGTGGTGCTGCCGCCGCCGTTTTTCCATGGCGCGGCGCGCAGGCTTGCATACTGGATCAGCTGGGTCATCGGAACTCCCTCAGTTCGGCCAAGGTCTGCTTGAAGCGCGCAGCGATCGCCTGCTGCGCCACGTGCTGCTGATTGCGCACTACCCACTGGCCACCGACCATGACGTCCTTGACCAGATTGTCGTTGCCGCTGAAGACGAAGCTGCCGAGCACTTCGTCCAGCGCCAACCCAAACATATTCGGATGCGCGTCGTCCAATACCACGATGTCGGCGCGATGGCCCGGCGCCAGCGCGCCCACCGGCCGTCCAGCCGCCTGGGCGCCGCCGCGCAAGGCGCCCTGCCACAGGAAGTCCGCCACATTGCGCTCGCCATCGGACACCGCGATATTGCGGCGCTGATGCAGCAGGCGCTGACCATATTCCAGCCAGCGCAGTTCCTCGACAGCGCTTTGCGACACATGGCTGTCGCTGCCGATGCCGAAGCGGCCGCCCTGCGCCAGGAAGCTCTCCAGCGGGAACAGGCCGTCGCCGAGATTCGCCTCCGTGGTCGGGCACAAACCCGCCACCGCTCCGCTGTGCGCGATGCCGCTGACTTCATCCTCCACCAGATGCGTGGCGTGGATCAGGCACCAGCGCCGGTCCACGTCCAGCTTCTCCAGCAGCCATTGCACCGGCCGGCGTCCGCTCCAGTCCAGTGACTGCCGCACCTCGCCCTGCTGCTCGGCGATATGGATATGCACCGGGCGCGCCTTCGGCAGCGTCACCAGCACTTCGCCGATCTGCGCCACCGACGCCGCGCGCAGCGAATGCGGCGCCACGCCGACCTCGACCTGCGCATCGCGCCGCGGTTCCAGCGATTCCACGATGCGCAACACATCCTGGGCATCGGTCTTGAAGCGCCGCTGTTCCGGTTTCAGCGCCAATTCGCCAAAGCCGGAATAACTATACAACACCGGCAGCATGGTCACGCCGATTCCGGCCAACCGTGCGGCGGCAATCACGCGCTCCGCCGTTTCCGCCGGACGCGGGTACATGGCGCCGTCCGGCGCCCGCTGCACATAGTGGAACTCGCACAGCGAGGTGTAGCCATGACGCAGGCATTCGCTGAACAGCTGCGCGGCAATGGCCTCGATATGCTCGGGCGTGATGTTGCGCGCGAAGCGGTACATCAGGTCGCGCCAGGTCCAGAAACTATCTTTGCTGTCGCCGGCCTTCTCGGTGCGGCCGCCCAGTGCGCGCTGGAAGCTGTGCGAGTGCAGGTTGATCATGCCCGGCAGCGCATACTCGACCGCCTCCACGCCCCGCCCCTCGGCGCCCGCCGTCACCGCCGTGATGGCGCCAGCGGCATCCCATTCGATCAGCACATTCTTGACCCAGCCATCGGGCAGCAGCGCGTGGCGCGCAAACAGCTGGCTCATGCCCGCACCCAGTCGGCGGCGGCCTGCATCATTGCGCGCAACGGCTGCCGCACCTGCGCGGCCAGGTCGCTGCGATAGCCATACGGCGCCGCTTCATCCATATAAGTGGACTGGCACATCTCCAGCTGAATCGCGTGCACACCGCGTGCCGGCGCGCCATAAAAGCGTGTGATATGGCCGCCCTTGAAGCGGCCGTTGACGGCAACCGTGTAGCCGCCATCCACCCGCGCCACCACCGCCTCGGTGAGGCCGGGCGCGCAGCTCTTGCCGTCCGCCGTGCCGAAGTTCAGGTCGGGCAGCTTGCCCTCGAAGAAGCGCGGCACATGCGACGCGATCGAATGCGCATCCCACAGCACCACGCGGCCGTGCAGCGCCAGCAGGCGGTCCAGCTCCGCGCGCAGCTGCTCGTGATACGGCTTCCAGTACGCCTGCAGACGGCGCCGCACCTCCGCCTCATCCGGCGTGCAACCGTCAAGGTAGAGCGGCTCGCGATGAAAGGTATCGACCGGGCACAGGCCCGTCGTATCCTGGCCAGGATACAGATTGGTGTTCTCCGGCGGACGATTCAGGTCGATCACATAGCGCGACCAGCGCGCCGACAAGGTGGACGCCCCCATCTCCGCCAAAAAATCATACAGCCGTACCAGATGCCAATCGGTGTCCTGCCTGTCGACGGCGGCCGGCGTCATCGCCGCCAGCACCTCGTCGGGAATATCGGTGCCCACATGCGGCATGGACACCAGCAAGGGAATGCTGCCTGCTTTGAACTGATAATCCATGCCGGTTCTCCTTACGGATGCAACGCCGTGAACAGCTCCTTGCACGACGCGCTCAACTCGCCGCGCATCACCATGCCCTTGGCCGCCTCGATGTCCGGCGCGAAGAAGCGGTCCTCTTCGTAGAACGGCACCCTGGCGCGCAGCTGCTGATGCACGTGTTCCAGATGCGGCGAGGTAGTCAGCGGACGATGGAAATCGATCCCCTGCGCCGCCGCCAGCAGCTCGATGCCAACGATCACCGCCGTATTCTGCGCCATGTCGTCCAGGCGCCGCGCGGCGTAGGTGGCCATGCTCACATGGTCTTCCTGATTGGCCGACGTCGGAATGGTGTCCACGCTGCCCGGATGCGCGATCGACTTGTTCTCCGACGCCAGCGCGGCGGCGGTGACGTGGGCGATCATGAAGCCGGAATTGACGCCCGGATCGCGCACCAGGAACGGCGGCAGGCCGGACAAGGTGGCGTCGATCAGCAGCGACACGCGGCGCTCCGAGATCGAGCCGATTTCCGCGATCGCCAGCGCCAGCGTGTCGGCGGCGAAGGCCACCGGCTCGGCGTGGAAGTTACCGCCCGAGACCACCACCGACAGCTCGCCGTTCTTGAACAACAGCGGATTGTCGGTCACCGCGTTGGCCTCGATCAGCAGCGTGCGCGCCGCGTTGTTGATCAGATCCCAGCACGCGCCCATGACTTGCGGCTGGCAGCGCAGGCAGTACGGGTCCTGCACGCGCTCATCGCCCACCAGATGCGAGGCGCGGATCGCGCTATCGGACACCAGCTGACGATAAATCGACGCGGCGGCGATCTGGCCCGGCTGGCCGCGCACCTCGTGCACGCGCGCGTCGAACGGCGAATCGGAACCTTTGGCCGCGTCCAGCGACAGCGCGCCGGCCACCATGCCGGCCTCCAGCAGACGCTCGGCCATGAACAGGCCATGCAGCGCCAGCGCGGTCGACACCTGGGTGCCGTTGATCAGCGCCAGGCCCTCTTTCGCGGCCAGCGCCACCGGCTCGATGCCGGCGGCTTTGAGCGCGGCGCCGGCCTCCTGCGGCACGCCGTTGACGCGCACCTGGCCCACACCCAGCATCGCCAGCGTCATGTGCGACAACGGCGCCAGGTCGCCCGAGGCGCCCACCGAGCCCTTGGCCGGAATGGCCGGCATGATGCCGGCGTTGTACAACTTGATCAGCGTGTCGATGATCAGCGGGCGCACGCCCGAGTAGCCGCGCGCCAGGCTGCCGATCTTCATCAGCATGATCAGGCGGCAGACGGCGTCCGACATCAGCTCACCGGTGCCCACCGAATGCGACAGGATCAGGTTGCGCTGCAGCTGTTCCAGCTTGTCGTCCGGGATGCGGGTCTTGGCCAGCAGGCCGAAACCGGTGTTGATGCCATAGGCGGCGTCGCCCTTGGCGACAATGGCGCGCACGGCGGCGGCCGAGGCTTCGATGTCCGGATAGGCTTCCGGCGCCAGCGACAGCGGCACGGCGGCGCTCCATACGGCGCGCAGTTCGGCGAGCGTCATCGCGCCCGGTTTCAGAATCAGGTTCATATGCAAACTCATTTGATCATTGGGAGGTTCAGGCCATTGCGCTTGGCGCAGGCGACCGCGGTTTCATAGCCGGCATCGGCATGGCGCATCACACCGGAACCGCTGTCGTTGACCAGCACCCGCGCCAGGCGCCTGGCGGCGGCATCGGTGCCATCGGCCACGATCACCACACCGGAGTGCTGCGAGTAACCCATGCCCACGCCGCCGCCATGGTGCAGCGACACCCAGGTGGCGCCGCCGGCGGTATTCAGCAAAGCGTTCAGCAGCGGCCAGTCGGAGACAGCGTCGGTGCCGTCCTTCATCGCCTCGGTCTCGCGGTTAGGGCTGGCCACCGAGCCGGTGTCCAGATGATCGCGGCCGATCACAATCGGCGCTTTCAGCTCGCCATTGCGCACCATCTCGTTGAAGGCCAGGCCGGCGATGTGACGCTCGCCCAAACCCAGCCAGCAGATACGCGCCGGCAGGCCCTGGAAGGCGATGCGCTCGCGCGCCATGTCCAGCCAGCGGTGCACCTGCGCGTGGTGCGGGAACAGTTCCTTGATCTTGG
The DNA here is from genome assembly GCF_009857505.1 of Duganella lactea. Taxonomy (GTDB): domain Bacteria; phylum Pseudomonadota; class Gammaproteobacteria; order Burkholderiales; family Burkholderiaceae_D; genus Rugamonas; species Rugamonas lactea. The sequence continues at coordinate 176,059 of NZ_WWCP01000005.1, read as the reverse complement.
CGTCGGTCTTGTAGATATCTTCCGGGTCGCCGGACAGCGCCACCCAGCGGAACGGGCCGCGGCCCTCGCAGAACTGCGGGCGAATATAGGCCGGCACGAAGCCGGGGAAATCGAAGGCGTTCTTCACGCCGTGGTCGAACGCCACCTGGCGGATGTTGTTGCCGTAGTCGACCACCCTGGCGCCCAGCGACTGGAAGTCCAGCATCGCCTGCACATGCACCGCGCACGAGGCGGTGGCGGCATCCTTCAGTGCCACGTGGCGCGACGGGTCCTGCTGCGCCGCCTTCCAGTCGGCCACGTTCCAGCCCTGCGGCAGATAGCCGTTGATCAGGTCATGCGCCGAGGTCTGGTCGGTCACCACGTCCGGCACCATGCCGCCGGCCCTGGCGCGGCGCACCAGCTCCGGCAGCACATCGGCGGCGTTGCCCAGCAGGCCGATGGAAATCGCCTCGCCGTTGGCCTTGTGCTGTTGAATCATCGCCAGCGCCTCGTCGATCGACGCCGCCTGTTTGTCGAGGTAACGGGTGCGCAGGCGGAAGTCGATGCTGCTCTGCTGGCACTCGATGGTCAGCGACACCGCGCCGGCCATGGTCGCGGCCAGCGGCTGCGCGCCACCCATGCCGCCCAGGCCCGCCGTCAGCACCCAGCGGCCTTTCAGGTCGCCGCCGAAATGCTGGCGGCCCGCCTCGGCGAAGGTCTCGAAGGTGCCCTGCACGATGCCCTGCGTGCCGATGTAAATCCACGAACCGGCGGTCATCTGGCCGTACATGAACAGGCCCTTGCGGTCCAGCTCATTGAAATGTTCCCAGTTGGCCCACTTCGGCACCAGGTTGGAATTGGCGATCAGCACGCGCGGCGCGTCCTCGTGGGTCTGGAACACGCCGACCGGCTTGCCGGACTGGATCAACAGCGTTTGATTGTCTTCCAGCGCGCGCAGCGAGGCCAGGATCTGGTCGTAGCAGGCCCAGTCGCGGGCAGCGCGGCCGATGCCGCCGTAGACCACCAGGTGCTTTGGGTTCTCCGCCACTTCCTTGTCCAGGTTGTTCTGGATCATGCGGTAGGCCGCCTCCGCACCCCAGCTCTTGCAGGTGCGCTCGGGGCCGCGCGGCGCCCGGATGTCGCGGCTGGCGTCGTAACGCGGGTCGTTGTCGAATTGGCTGCTCATGGGGTCTCCTGCTGCGATGCGTTGGAATCATCACAGCATAGGTTGTATAGACAACCAAGTCAACCCGTTGCGTTGCCTATTTTTTGTACACGCGTTTGCCGCCCATCCAGGTTTGCAGCACCTGGGTTTTGCCCAGTTGCTCCGGTGGAATTTTGAAGATATCGCGGTCGACCACGATGAAGTCGGCCCACTTGCCCACTTCCAGCGAGCCGATGACGTTGTCCTGATTGGCGGCGTAGGCCGCGTCCAGCGTGAAGCAGCGGAACGCCTCGGTCAGCGTCATCGCCTGGTTCTTGTACCAGCCGCCGGGCGGCACGTTGGCGTTGTTCTGCCGCGTGACCGCCGCGTGCAGCCCCTCGAATGGATTCGGCGACTCGATCGGGAAGTCCGAACCGCAGGCGATCTTCGAGCCCTGATCGAGGAAGGTGCGCCACGCGTAGGCGCCCTTGATGCGCTCATGGCCGACGCGCTGCTCGGCCATGTTCTGGTCCGAGGTGGCGTGGGTCGGCTGCATCGACGGGATGATGCTCAACTGCTTGAAGCGCGGGATGTCCTCCGGCGTCACCACCTGCGCGTGCTCGATGCGGTGGCGCAGCGCCGCGTTCTTGTACTGCGGGATCAACTGCGCGTAGGCGTCCAGAATCTGGTGGTTGCCGGCGTCGCCGATGGCGTGGATGTTGACCTGATAACCGGCCTTCATCGCCTTGTTCATCTTGGCGCGCATTTCCGCGTCCGGGTAGAACAGCAGGCCCTTGGTCGATGGCATGTCCGAGTAAGGCGCCAGCAGCGCCGCGCCACGGCTGCCCAGGGCGCCGTCCGAATACAGCTTGACCGCCGCCAGCGCGTAGACATCGTTGGCGTAGGACTTCAGCGGACCGTCCTTGGACAGCTCGTCGAAGTCGGAGGTGGTGTCGCCGATCATCGCGTAGACGCGGGTGGTCAGCTTGCCGTGGTCGGCGTAGTCGCGGTAGATATCGTCCTGCGCCACCCTGATGCCGGCATCGTGCACGCTGGTCAGGCCCACCTTGGCCAGCGACTGCAGCGCCACATCCAGCGTGGCGCGCGCCTCGGCCGGCGTGGGCAGCGGCACCACGCGGTTGACCAGCTCCATGGCCGCGTCGACCAGCACCCCGGTCGGCTTGCCGCTGGCGTCGCGCTCGATCTTGCCGCCGGCCGGGTCCTGCGTGTCGCGCGTCACGCCGGCCATCTCCAGCGCCTTGGTATTGACCCAGATCGCGTGGCCGTCGACCCGGTGCAGCAGCACCGGACGGCTGGCGACCACCGCATCCAGCTCGGCGGCGGTGGGGAAGCGGCCCAGTTTCCAGTTCTCCTGGTTCCAGCCGAAACCGACGACCCAGGCGTTTTTCGGGTGGGCCCGGGCGAAGTCCGCCACCGCGCGCAGCGCCGCGCCGAGCGAGGCGGGGCTATAGAGCTCCACGCCGGCGGCGATGGTACCCAGTTCAAACACGTGGCCATGGGCGTCGATCAGGCCAGGCAGCACGGTGCGGCCCTGGACATCGATGTGATCCGCCTTCGGCAGCGCGGCCGCCGTCTGCTTCTCGCTGCCCACCGCCACGATGCGGCCCAGATCATCAAAGGCCAGCGAAGTAAAACGCTGCAACTGGCCGGCGCCATTCAGCGTGTAGCCGTTGGCGCGGTCGATGATGGTGTCGGCATGGGCCGGCAGGGCCGCCAGCAGGGCGGCGAACAACAGGGTATGGCGCATCAGGTTCTCCATTCGGTGCAAGATTCAGAGTGTAGCAGGCAAACAGCGGGAATTCAGTTGCAGGACAGGTACAATGCAGGCTTCCCGTCTTCCGCCATGTGAACCAACAGTGTCCAGCCGCCTCCTTTACCTTCGCCTGCTCAAGGAATTCCGCCCTTACGCCTGGATCGCCGCCGTGACGCTGGTGGCGGTCGGCCTGGCGGCGGCCGCCGACGTGCTGCTGATCCGCCAGTTGCAGAACGTGATCGACGCGCTGGCGCCGCAGCACGCGGTGGGCGGCGTGGTGCCGGCGGCCAGCGGCATCCTGGCCGTCGTCAAGGACGCGCTGGACCAGCTGCTGCCACGCGACCCGGGCAAGGCCGCGCTGTGGGCCATCCCGGCGGTCATCCTCGGCCTGGCGCTGCTGCGCATGGTGTCGAGCTTTATCGGCGAATACGGCGCCGCGTGGCTCAACAGCCGGGTCCAGGCCAATCTGCGCGAAGTCATGTTCGCCCGCATCATGCGCCTGCCGAACGGCTACTTCGACCAATCCTCCACCGGCACCACGCTGTCGCGGGTGGCGTTCGACGCGGCGCAGGTGGCGCAGGCCGGGCTGACGGTGGTCAACGTCGCCGTGCGCGACTCGGTGGCCACCATCGGCTACCTGATCACCTTGTTCACGGTGGACTGGCAACTGGCGCTGTTCTGCCTTGGTCTGCTGCCGCTGGTGGCGGCCATCGTCACCTTCGCCGGCCGCCGCATGCGAAAACTGAGCAAGAACGCGCAGGCGGCCATGGGCAGCCTGACCAATGTGCTGGACGAAAGCATCAGCGGCCAGCGCGTGGTGAAGATCTTCGGCGGCCAGCAATACGAACAGACCCGCTTCGACCACGTGGTCAAGCTGAATCGCCAACTGGCGGTCAAGCACGCGGCGACGTCGGCGCTAAACTCCGGCATCATCATGATGCTGATCGGGATCACGCTGTCGTCGGTGATCTACTTCGCGCTGCTGCGGGCGCAGGCCGGCGCGCTGTCGCCGGGCGCCTTCGTAGCCTTCATGTCGTCGCTGATGGCGATGCAGTCGCCGATCAAGAACCTGACCAAGATTAATGAGCCGATGCAGCGCGGCCTGGCGGCGGCGGAATCGGTGTATGGCCTGATCGACCTGGAACAGGAGGCCGACCGCGGCACCACCAGCGTCGCCCGCGCCGAAGGCCGGCTGTCGGTGCGGGACGTCAGCTTCCACTATCGCGGCGCCGACGGCGCGCCGCTCGATCCCGACGCGCGCCCGGCGCTGGACCATGTGTCGCTGGACATCGCCGCCGGCGAAACGGTGGCGCTGGTGGGCAGCTCGGGCAGCGGCAAGACCACGCTGGCCGGGCTGCTGCCGCGTTTCTACGACGTCAGCGACGGCAGCATCAAGCTCGATGGCATCGACCTGCGCGATTACACGCTGGCCTCGCTGCGCCAGCAGATCGCGCTGGTGTCGCAGGACGTGATGCTGTTCAACGACACGCTGGCGGCCAACATCGCCTACGGCGACGCGGCGCCGTCGATGGAACGCATCGAAGCGGCGGCGCGCGCCGCGCACGCCCACGAATTCATCGTGCGTCAGCCGGACGGCTACCACACGCCGGTGGGCGAAAACGGCCTGCGGCTGTCGGGTGGGCAGCGCCAGCGGCTGGCGATCGCGCGCGCGCTGTACAAGAACGCGCCGATCCTGATCCTGGACGAAGCCACCAGCGCGCTGGACACCGAATCCGAGCGCCTGGTGCAGCAGGCGCTGGAAGTGCTGATGAAGGGCCGCACCACGGTGGTCATCGCCCACCGCCTGTCGACGATCGAGAACGCCGACCGCATCGTGGTGCTGGAGCGCGGCCGGATCGCCGAAGCCGGCAGCCACGCCGCGTTGCTGGCGCAAAACGGCATCTACGCCCGCCTCTACCAAACGCAAAAAAGCACCACCACCTAAAAAAAACGGGTGTCAGACCTGACACCCGTTTTTCAGTTGGCGTCGTGGAAGATCAGGCCGAGCGTGTGGCGGGTGCCGGTCCGTAGCCGGCTGACGCCGTGCCGCAGGTTGACGCGGTAGATGCCGCGCGTGCCTTGCACCGGCCGCTGGTGGACGGCGAAAATAAGCAGGTCGCCCCGCTTCAACGGCACCACTTCGACCCGCGATTGCATCCGTGGCCGCTGTTCGGTCAGCACGAATTCGCCGCCGTCGAAGTCCTGGCCAGGCTGGCTGAGCAATACCGCCGCCTGCAACGGGAAGACGTGCTCGCCGTACAGGTCCTGGTGCAGGCAGTTGTAGTCGCCGGCCTGGTATTGCAGTAGCAGCGGCGTGGCACGCGTCTGGCCGGCGGCGTGGCAGCGGGCCAGGAAGTCGGCGTGCTCGGCGGGGAAGCGGTCCGGCAGGTCCATCAGTTCGTGCCAGCGGTTAGCGATGACGGCCAACGGTCCATACAGCGCGCCGCGCAGGGCGGCGATCAGCGATGGCAGCGGGTAGCGGTAGTATTGGTATTCGCCACTGCCGAAGCCGTGCTGCGACATCACCACGCGGCTGCGGAACAGTTGCGACTGGTCGTACTGCGCCGCCAGCGCGGCGCATTCTTCGGCGGCCAGCATGCCGGGCAGGATGGCGTGGCCGTGCGCGTTAAGCTCGTCGGCGATCGCCTGCCAGTCCAGTCCCGCGACGTGGACCGCGATGCCGGCCGCCGCGCCAGCCGTGGCCGGGCGCGCGGCCGGCGTGGGCTTGGGCCGGCGCGCGGCGGCGGCGTCGCCGAAATCGAGCTCGCCGTTACCGTCGCTGTTACGCATTGCCGGCCTCCCGGTTCAACAGCGCCGCCTTGCGGTCGACGCCCCAGCGGTAGCCGGACAGGCCACCGTCGTTGCGCACCACGCGGTGGCACGGTATCGCCACCGCGATCGCATTGGCGGCGCAGGCGCTGGCCACGGCGCGCGCGCCGCGCGGCACGCCGGCCAGTTCAGCCAGTTCGGCGTAGCTCACGCGCCGGCCGGGCGGGATTGACCGCAGCACCTGCCACACGCGCTGCTGGAACGCCGTGCCGCGCACGTCCAGCGGCAGTTCCAGCCCCAGCGACGGCTGTTCAACCATGCCCACCACGCGCGACACCACCTGCTCATAGGCCGGCTCGGCGCCGATCAGCTCCGCCCTGGGGAAGCGGTCCTGCAGGTCCTTCACCAGAAAATCCGGGTCGTCGTCGATCAGGATGGCGCAGATGCCCTGCTCCGTGCTGGCCACCAGGATCGGCCCCAGCGAACACTCGGCGATCGCGAAGCGGATCCGCTCCCCCGCTCCGCCGGCGCGGAAGGCTGACGGTTTCATGCCCAGCACCGCCGGCGATTGCGCATAAAACCGGCCGCTGGAGTTGAAGCCGGCCGCGTACATCGCGTCGGTCACCGAGGCCTTGGCCGCCAACCCGTCCTGCACCCGCCGCGCCCGCGCCGCGTTGGCGTAGGCCTTGGGTGTGATGCCGGTCACCGCCTTGAACAGGCGGTGAAAGTGGAAGCGGCTGACGCCCACCGCCGACGCCAGCCGGTCCAGATCCGGCATGGTGTCGGCGTCGGCGTCGTCGATCAGCCGGCAGGCCTGCGCCACCATGGCGGCATGGCGCTCGGCCAGCGGCGGCTGGTCCGGCTTGCAGCGCAGGCACGGCCGAAAACCGGCCCGCTCGGCCGCCGCGCGGCTGTCGTGGAAGGCCACGTTCTTGCGCAACGCCGGTCGCGCCGCGCACGATGGCCGGCAATACACCCCGGTGCTGCGCACCGAGTACCAGAACACCTCATCAGCGCCGCCGTCGCGCCGCTGCACCGCGGCCCAGCGTTGTTCGTCATTTCCGTACTTGCCCATTTCCGACTCCGTCTCAGGGGAATGCGGCCATCTTAGCCAGCGCAAAAATGTCACGCACTCCGCCTCTTGCTTTTGAATTGTACAAGCATGCGATGCTAGAATCAGCGTTCACCAGGAGACAGCCGTTTGGACGACCAGATCACGCAAGACAGCACCCCGATATTCCAGCGCATCAAAGATTACCTGCTGGCCGAAATCGCCGCCGGCACCTGGAAGGAAGGCGATGTGATTCCGTCCGAGCAGGCGCTGGTCAAGCAGTTCGGCGTCTCGCGCATGACCGTCAACCGCGCCGTGCGCGAACTCACGGCGGAACAGGTGCTGACCCGCCGCCAGGGTTCCGGCACCTATGTCGCCCAGCCCAAATACCAGGCCACGCTGCTGGAGATCAAGTCGATCGCCGACGAGGTGCGCGCGCGCGGCCACGCCCACCGCAGCAGCCTGCAACAACTCGAACGGGTCCGCGCCAGCGATCTGATGGCCAAGCAGTTCGCGCTGCCGGCCGGCCATCCGCTGTTCCATTCGGTGATCGTGCATTTCGAGAACGGCGTGCCGATCCAGGTCGAAGACCGCTGGGTCAATCCGCAGTGCGCGCCAGACTACATGCAGCAGGACTTCGCCCAGATCACGCCCAACGAATACCTGATGCGGGCGGCGCCGCTGCAGGGCGCCAGCTACAGCATCGAGGCGCTGGCGGCGCCGCGCGACATCGCCGAGATGCTGGCGATCGATACCCGCCAGGCGTGCCTGGTGCTCAAGCGTCAGACCTTCTCAGCCGGTCTGATCGCCTCGCTGGCGACCATGTGGCATCCCGGCCACCGCTACCAGTTCGCCGGCAGCTTCAATCAATAGCCCCGCCCGGCTAGCGTCACGCTAGCCGGGCCGTCGCGCGCATTTCCACATTTTTGTCACAAACACCGGCTAAAAATGTGAAATATGACGTTGTTTTGAGCTGGCACAATATGCAATCGTTTTCTTGTCGTAGCCGAGTCTGCCGACCTTGCTTCGATGCTATAGTTTCAACTGTACAGTACGCTTAGAGCACGCTGAATCGACCGAAAGGGATCCCTTGCTTCACTGCCGTCCGCGCTTGCGCCAGCTCCGTTGGCAACGTCTGCCGCACACGGTGGCGGGGCTGCTGCTCGCGCTCGTGCTGGCGCCGGCGCCGGCCGCCGAGAAGGTCGCCATCCAGCTCAAATGGCAGCACCAGTTCCAGTTCGCCGGCTTCTATGCCGCCCAGGACCAGGGCTATTACCGCGACGCCGGCCTCGATGTGACGCTGCTCGAAGCGGGCCCCGGTGTCGATCCGCTGCACAGCGTGATGCGGGGCCAGGCCCAGTACGGCGTCGGCAACACCTCGCTGCTGCTGGCGCGCGGCATCGGCCAGCCGGTGGTGGTGCTGGCGTCGCTGTTTCAGCATTCCGGCACCTCGCTGCTGCGCCGGCTCGACGCCGCCGGCAAGCCCGCGCCCTGGCCCGGCATGCGCCTGATGATCGCGCAGCACAACGAGGAACTGACGGTCTTCCTGAAACAGCAGGGCGTGCGCATGGACACGCTGTACCAGATCACGCACAACCACAGCCTGGACGACCTGCTGGCGGGCCGGGTCGACGCCTTGTCGGTCTACAGCACCGAGGCGCCGTATGCGCTGGACCGGCTGAACCTGAAATACGAATTGCTGTCGCCACGCGCTCACGGTCTGGATTTCTATGGTGACGTGCTGTACACCACCGAGAGCGAATTGCGCGAGCACCCGGCGCGCGCCCAGGCGCTGCGCGAGGCGACGCTGCGCGGCTGGGACTACGCCCTGCGCCATCCGGGCGAGATCGCCGACCTGATTCGCGCCCGCTACCCGGAACGCAAGAGCCGCGAGCACCTGATGTTCGAGGCGCAGCGCATCGCCGAACTGATGGAACTGCCGCTGATCGAACTAGGCTACAGCAATCCGGAACGCTGGCGCGCCATCGCCCGCGCCTACATCGAACAGGGCATGCTGCCGGCCAACTTCAGCCTCGACGGCTTTCTGTACCAGCCGCCCGGCGGCCATCCGCTGCTGCGCTACGGCGGCGCGCTGGCCGGCGCCCTGCTGCTGCTCGGCGCGTGCGCGCTGGGCTGGCGTCTGCGCCAGCAGAGCCGCGCGCTGCGGGCGGCGCGCGCGCAACTGGACAGCGCCGCGCTGGCGCTGGAAGGGACCGGCGACGGCACCTGGGAATGGCATCTGGCGGCCGGCAAGCTGGTGCTGTCGCCGCGCTACTGCGCGCTGCTCGGCTACAGTACCGAGGAATTCCATCCGACGCTGAGCGAGTGTCTCGCGCACGTGCATCCGGACGACCGCCCGCAGGTCGAGTGCGAGATCCAGACCTATCTGGGCAGCAGCAGCGACGCCAACGGCCAGATCCACAGCGAACACCGTATGCGCGCCAAGGACGGCAGCTGGAAGTGGGTGCTGGCGCGCGGCCGGATACTGTTACGCGACGCCGCCGGCCTGCCGCTGCGCGCGGCCGGCACGCTGACCGACATCAGCCAGCGGCTCGCGGCCGAGGAGGCGCGCCTGTGGACGGTGGTGGACGCCACGCCGGGCGCGGTGCTGGTCGCCGACAAGCGCGGCATCGTGCGCCACGCCAACCCGGCCTGCGCCCACAGCTTCGGCCACGACGGCGACATGGCCGGCCAATCGGTCGAACAGCTGGCGCCGGAGGCGATGCGCAGCAACGGCGGCGCGCGCGAATTGTTCTCGCGTCCGATGCTGCCGGGGCGCGTGCTGTGCGCGGTGCGCGCCGACGGCAGCAGCTTCCCGGCCATGGTGCATCTGTCGCCGGTACGGCTGGGCGAACAGGCGCTGGTGCTGATGGCGCTGCGCGACATGAGCCAGCGCCAGCGCGCCGAGGAAGCGTTGCAGGCGTCGGCGGAACGCTACCGCCAGATCGTGCAGACCGCCGCCGAGGGTATCTGGATGACCGACGCCGACGACCGCACCACCTTCGTCAACCCGACGCTGGCCAAGATGCTGGACTACGAGGTGGACCAGATGATGGGCCGCGCCATGACCGAATTCATGGACGACGCCGGCCGCGCGCTGCTCAAACAGCATTTGCGGCAGCGGCTGTCCGGCCAGGCCGGCCAGGTGGGCCAGGACGACGTCTGCTTCCTGCGCAGCGACGGCAGCACCGTCTGGTGCCTGCTGTCGACCACGGTGATGAACGCCGACAACGGCCACTACGCCGGCACGCTGGCGATGCTGACCGATATCACCGCGCGCCGCCAGGCCGAGCAGGCGCTGCACGGCTCCAGCCAGCGCCTGGCCTCGATCTTCAACGCCGTCACCAACGGCCTGGTGATGGTCGACGGCCACGGTGTGATTTTGGAGCGCAACGTCGCCGCCGCGCGCATGCTGACGCACAGCGCCGAGCTCAGTCCCGGCGGCCTGTGGGCCGGCGTGCGCGAGGACGGCACGCCCTACGACGGCGCCAGCCATCCGGTGCAACTGGCGCTGGTCACCGGCATGCCGGTGCGCGACGTGGTCATGGGCCTGTGCCAGCAGGACGGCGCGCGCCGCTGGCTGTCGGTCAACGCCGAGCCGATTGCCGACAACAGCGGCGCGGTGCAGCTGGTGGTGGCCAGCCTGACCGACATCACCGACCGCAAACGCGGCGAGGACGCGCTGCGCGAGCTGAACGAACACCTGGAGGAGCGGGTGGCGATCCGCACGCGCGAGCTCGATCACGCGCGCCGCGCGGCCGAGGAGGCCAGCCAGACCAAGGGCCAGTTCCTGGCCAATATGAGCCACGAGATCCGCACGCCGATGAACGGCGTGATCGGCATGGCCTATCTGGCGCTGAAGACCGAGCTCGATCCGCGCCAGCGCGACTACCTGGAAAAGATCCGCTTCGCCGGCGAGCACCTGCTGGGCATCATCGACGACATCCTCGACATCTCCAAGATCGAGGCCGGCAAGCTGGAGGTCGAGCAGGTCGACTTTGCGCTCGACCATGTGATCCAGACGCTGCTGACGGTGGTGGCGCCGAAGGCCGCCAGCCGCGAGCTGGAACTGCTGGTCGACCTCGACCCGACGCTGCCCAGGGTGCTGCGCGGCGATCCGCTGCGGCTCGGCCAGGTGCTGATCAACTACACCAACAACGCCATCAAGTTCAGCGAAAAGGGCCGCATCGAGGTGCGCGTGCGCCAGGTGGTCGGCGACGCCCACGGCTGCCTGCTGCGCTTCGAGGTCAGCGACTGCGGCATCGGCCTGTCGGAGGCCGAGATCGACAAGCTGTTCCAGTCGTTCCAGCAGGCCGACACCTCCACCACACGCGAATACGGCGGCACCGGCCTCGGTCTGGCGATCTGCAAGCAGCTGGCGCAGCTGATGGGCGGCGAGGTCGGCGTGCGCAGCCGCCCCGGCCACGGCAGCACCTTCTGGTTCACCGCGCGGCTGGGCATTTCCAGCGCCAGCGTGCCGCAGCTGATCGACCGCGTCAAGGACGCCGCCGCCGAGCTGCTGGCCTCCTCGCGCAGCGCCGCGCTGATGGCGGCGCTGAAGAACGCCCGCATCCTGCTGGTGGAGGACAACACCTTCAACCAGCAGATCGCGCTGGAGCTGCTGGAGGAAGTCGGCTCGTCGGTGTGCCTGGCGGCCAACGGCATGGAGGCGCTGGAGCTGCTGCGCCAGACCGCCTTCGACTGCGTGCTGATGGACGTGCAGATGCCGCTGATGGACGGCCTGGAGGCCACCCGCCGCATCCGCGCCGACCCGCGCCTGGCCGACATGCGGGTGCTGGCCATGACCGCCACCGCCACCAGCGAGGACCGGGTGCGCTGCATCGAGGCCGGCATGGACGATTTCATCTCCAAGCCGATCCAGCCGGCGCTGATGTACCAGACCATCGCCAGTTGGCTGCCCGAGCGCGACCACAACGCGGCGCCGGCGCCGCTGCCGCACAAGCCGGCGCGGGCGGCGTTCAAGAGCACGCTGGGCGGCGACCCGGCCGTGATCGATTTGTCGATTCTGGCCAAACTGCTGGGTTATCATCCACACAAGGTGCGCAAATTCGCCTTCAAGTTCCTGCAAAACACCCAAGACGGCCTGAACCAGATGGAGGCCGCGCTGCGCCGCGGCGACCTGGCCACGCTGCGCGAGCTGGGGCACCGGCTCAAATCGCCGGCGCGCACCGTCGGCGCGCTGGGCATGGGCGAACTGCTGCTGGCGCTGGAACAGCTGCCGCCGGCGGCCAGCGAGGCCGACAACCAGCAGCGCGCCCAGGCGCTGCTGCAACAACTGTGGCCGCTGCTGGAGCAGATCACCGAACACATCATGAACAACACCACCTTCGCCGACGATAACTGAGCGCCGTGCGACAAACCTGCGACAAACCACCGCACTTTTAAAAAATGGGTTATTATTTACGCCATCCCTCGCCTGCCGACCTTGTTGCCACCCCCTCCAGACATTGAAATCGCGCAAATGGCACCCAACTGCTGCCCATGCAGCGTTTGAGGCCCGTCCCCAGGCGTTATTACTGACATCACCTCGATTGAGGAAAATATGAGCGAAAATATCAAACACATTACCGATGCTTCCTTCGACGCCGACGTGCTCAAATCCGACCGCCCTGTGCTGGTCGACTTCTGGGCCGAATGGTGCGGCCCATGCAAGAGCATCGCGCCGATCCTGGAAGAAGTAGCAAAAGAATACGAAGGCAAGATCCAGATCGCCAAGATGGACGTCGACGCCAACCAGGCTGTGCCAGCCAAGTTCGGCATCCGCGGCATCCCGACCCTGATCCTGTTCAAGAACGGCGTGGCCGCCGCGCAGAAAGTCGGCGCGATGGCGAAAGGCCAACTGACCTCTTTCATCGACAGCAATATCTAAGTAAGCTACCCAGATAGCGCTGCGTTGTACCAGCGGCGCCGCGCTCGCGGCAGCCGCTGAATAATACGAGACAACCCACGTAGTCCCCTCCCCTACCTTTACTTTCCCGTCACGGGATACTCAACAATATGCATCTATCTGAATTGAAGGCCTTACACGTTTCGGCGTTGTTGGAAATGGCCATCGGACTCGATATCGACAATGCGGCGCGCCTGCGCAAGCAAGAGTTGATGTTCGCGATCCTGAAAAAACGCGCCAAATCCGGCGAACAGATCTTCGGCGACGGCGCCCTGGAAGTGCTGCCGGACGGCTTCGGCTTCCTGCGCTCGCCGGATGCCAGCTACATGGCCTCGACCGACGACATCTACATCTCGCCATCGCAGATCCGCCGCTTCAACCTGCACACCGGCGACTCGATCGAGGGCGAAGTGCGCACCCCGAAAGACGGCGAGCGCTATTTCGCGCTGGTCAAGGTCGACAAGGTCAACGGCGAATCGCCGGAAGCGTCGAAACACCGCATATTGTTTGAGAACCTGACGCCGCTGCACCCGAACGAGCCGCTGCGCCTGGAGCGCGACATCAACGGCAGCGAAAACATCACCGGTCGCATCATCGACCTGATCGCGCCGATCGGCAAGGGCCAGCGCGGCCTGCTGGTGGCCTCGCCGAAGTCCGGCAAGTCGGTGATCCTGCAGCACATCGCCCACGCCATCACCGCCAACCACCCGGACTGCACGCTGATCGTGCTGCTGATCGACGAGCGTCCAGAGGAAGTGACGGAGATGCAGCGCTCGGTGCGCGGTGAAGTGGTGGCCTCCACCTTCGACGAACCGGCCACGCGCCACGTGCAAGTGGCCGAGATGGTGATGGAAAAAGCCAAGCGCCTGGTGGAAATGAAGAAGGACGTGATCATCCTGCTCGATTCGATCACCCGTCTGGCGCGCGCCTACAACACCGTGATCCCGGCCTCGGGCAAGGTGCTGACCGGCGGTGTGGACGCCAATGCGCTGCAACGCCCGAAACGCTTCTTCGGCGCCGCCCGCAACATCGAGGAAGGCGGCTCGCTGACCATCATCGCCACCGCGCTGATCGAAACCGGTTCGCGCATGGACGACGTGATCTTCGAGGAATTCAAGGGCACCGGCAACATGGAAGTGCACCTGGAGCGCCGCCTGGCCGAGAAACGCGTTTACCCGGCCATCAACCTGAACAAATCCGGCACCCGCCGCGAGGAATTGCTGATCAAGCCGGACCAGCTGCAAAAGATCTGGATTCTGCGCAAGCTGCTGTACTCGATGGACGAGATCGAAGCGATGGAGTTCATCCTCGACAAGATGCGCGCGACGAAGAACAACAACGAGTTCTTCGACATGATGCGTCGCGGCGGCTAAAAACCGCCAACCGTCGTACCGGCGCGGGCGGGTACGACGAAAATAACAAACAGGCAACTCCGGTTGCCTGTTTGCGTTTACGGGCGTATAATCCCTGATCGCATTAAATTTAACCCTGGCAAGTGAGCGGCAATCGGGTCGAGAAGCAGGTAAGACCGACGAAGTGCTGTTTGGCTACCAAACTAACCGAGGCTACACAATGAAACCAGAAGGTCACCCAGACTACCGCGAAGTTGTTTTCCACGACCTGTCGTGCGACTTCAAATTCATCACCCGCTCGACCATCGGCACCCGCGAAAAAATCGAATTCAACGGTAAAGAATACCCACTGGTCAAGATCGAGGTATCGGCTGAATCGCACCCGTTCTACACCGGCAAACACAAAATCGTCGACACCGCTGGCCGCGTTGAGAAATTCCGCCAGAAGTTCGGTTCGGTTGGTTCGAAAACCGCCGTCGCAGCCGGCTAATCTCCGCCGCTTCGCTAAAAAAAGCAGCCTCTGGCTGCTTTTTTCGTTTGATGCCGTCATACTCCGGTTCTACTCTTAAAAACACACGATCGATGAAGCCAGTCCGTCTTGCCGCCGCCGCCACGTTGGCCTTACCGCGCTGGGCCCTGTATGCCCTGGGCCTGCTGTACATCCTGCCGGGCCTGATCGGCCGCGAGCCGTGGAAGAACGACGATGCCGCCAGCTTCGGCATCATGTGGAGCATGGCCCACGGCAACTGGCAGGACTGGCTGTGGCCCAACATCGCCGGCCTGTCGGCGCCGGACGAAGGCCCGCTGGCCTACTGGCTGGGCGCCGTCTGCATCAAGCTGTTCGGCTGGCTGCTGGGCGACGTGCTGGCCGCGCGCGTATCGACCATCGGCATCTTCCTGCTGGGCGTGCTGTCGCTGTGGTACGCCACCTTCCACCTGGGCCGCCGCCAGGACGCGCAACCGCTACGCCTGGCCTTCGGCGGCCAGCCCGAGCCGGACGACTTCGGCCGCACGCTGGCCGACGCCGCCGTGCTGATCTACCTCGGCTGCCTAGGCCTGCTGCAACACAGCCACGAAACCACGCCCGCCGCGCTGCAGGTGGCCAGCACCGCCTTCCTGCTGTACCGCACCGTGCGCTATGTGGAGAAGCCGTCGCTGCGCAACGCCGGCCTGAGCGGCCTGGCGGTCGGCCTGATGACGCTCAGCGGCGGCTGGATCGCGCCGGTGTGCCTGATGCTGGCCCTGTTCGCCTGCACCCGCTTCCTGGCACAGCCGGCGATCCGCGCGGTGCGCGACCTGGCCGCGATGATCGTGGCCGGCTGCGCCATCGCATCGCTGTGGCTGATCCCGGCGCAACTGCTGGAACCGTATCACCAGCAGCCGCTGAACGCCTGGCTGGGCTGGAACTGGCTGCAACTGGAATGGCCGAACTGGAACGCCGTCAAATTCTTTTTCCGGGTCGGGGTCTGGTTCTTCTGGCCGGCGTGGCCGTTTGCCGGCTGGGCCGTGTGGGCCTGGCGCCGCCAGCGCGGCGCGCTGCACATCGTGGTGCCGCTGGCCTTCGTGGCCATGGGCCTGGTGCTGACACTGTGCAATCCACAGCCCGATCAGGGCCAGTTGCTGGTGCTGCTGCCGCCGCTGGCCATCATGGCCGCGTTCGGCCTGCTGACGATGAAGCGCGGCGCCATCAACGCCATCGACTGGTTCTCGGTGATGGCGCTGACCCTGTGCGCGGCCATCATCTGGATTTTCTATTGCGCCAAGCTGATCGGCTGGCCGGCCAAGGCCGCCAGGAATGTGCTGAAGCTAGTGCCGGGCTATACGCCGGAGGTGGGCTGGGTGGCGTTCTTCGTGGCGCTGGCCGCCACGCTGGGCTGGTTTGCGCTGGTGCACTGGCGCGTGTCGCGCCGGCCGGCGGTGCTGTGGCGCGCGGTGGTGCTGTCCTCGGGCGGACTGATCCTGATCTGGATTCTGTCCGCGACGCTGTTCCTGCCGGAACTGAACTACAGCAAGAGCTACGCCGGCGTGGCACACCAGATCGCCGCCAACCTGCCGCAGGGCACGAACTGCATCGAGACCAACGTCGGCCCGGCGCAGCGCGCCTCGTTCGCGTTCTACGGGCAGTTGCCGTTCGTCGGCGTCGAGGGTGGCCGCTGCGACCTGCTGCTGCTGCAAGACAGCACGCGCCTGCGCGACGACCGCGAGATCGCGCCGCAACACCGCGGCAAGCAATGGAAACTGCTATGGGAAGGCCGGCGCCCGGCCGACCGCGAGGAACGCTTCCGCCTGTACCGCCGCGCCGACTAGCGGCGTGCCGCCATCATCAGCGGGCTGCCGGCGACGACTTTGGCCATCGGCAGCTTGGCGAAATCGGTGATCGCCACCGTCTCGCCCTCGTCGCGGAACTCGAAGCGCACGCCGTCGTCGGACACAAAGGTTTTGGCCGAGGTGGGGTAAATGCGCACATACTGGCCGTCATCGAGGATCGCGTAGCGCATCGTCATCACTTGCTTGAAGCTGAGTTGCTGGCCGTTTTGCAGCTGGTAGCGATTGGCGTACTGGCGGAATTCCGACTGGTCCATCAGATAGCGCTTGGTCACGCGCGGGGCTTTGACATCGACGCTATCGTCGGCGTGAACAGCAGGCAAGGCGGTCAGGGTGAGGGCGGCGACTACGCTCAGCAGAATGGTTTTCATGGTGTGCTCCTGGAGTTGTATGGTTTCGGGGCGCCACCGCTGGCTTGATCAATGCAGCGGGGACATGTGCAGATTAACAAACCTTTTCGCCAACATCCGGCGCATGCGACGAGCCGCAAAAGCGCGGCCACCAAGCGCAAAAAAACGCGATAAACGGCGCGCCGCCCGGCCGCTGTTGCACGCCACGGCTTTTTATCGGGCCGACGTGATACAAAACCCGCCAACCGGTCTATAGTTGCGCAATGAGTTGCCGCAAGGCACCAAATCGATCCCACCCGGTTGCGCCTCCAGTTCGCGCACCGGTCACGGCGGCCCAAGCTGCTGCGCCCCACCCTCGCGCCCAGCCCCGGCATCATGCTCCCGATGGTGCACTATGTTTGCTTTTTATAAACTTCAAACCGCGCTGCGCAACAACTACGTCCGCGCCGCCGTGCTGGCGATGACCATCACGCTGACACTGCTGCTGGGCCTGCGCGCCGAGGTGCCCCAGGACAGCAGCCCGATCCTGCGCACCCAGGACATCGCCCAGATCACCGCGCTGCCGGCCAAGCGCGCGCAGCTGGCCTATCTGCTGATCGCCGCCCCGCAGTCGGAAACGCCGCGCTACGTGTTCAAGTTAAAGAACGACAACACGCTGTATGTGGTCAAGGTGCCGGGCACCACCCACCTGAGCCTGGAGCGCGAAGTCCTGCTGCGCAACAACCTGCCCTATGCCATCGCCCGCGACGACTATCTGGCGTCGCACAAGGCGGTGATGCAGGACGACGACGTCAGCATGCTGGCCAACGTGGCCGCCTTCGTGGTGCGCCACCTGGTCGACATCCTGCTGATCGGGCTGGCCTTGTTCCTGCTGCGCCAGGGCCTGCCGGGCATGGGCCTGAACGCCACCGTGCTCACGCCGGACCAGTTGGGCGGCAGCATGGACGACCTGATCGGCATGGACGACATCAAGCAGGAAGTGCTGCACCTGGAAGACATGATCCGCAACCGCGCGCTGTACAAAGAACACGACATCGACAAACCGTTCAACGTCATGCTGACCGGGCCGGCAGGCACCGGCAAGACCAAGCTGGCCGGCTACCTGGCCAAGCGGCTCAACATCCCGCTGATCCAGGCGTCCGGCTCGGCGCTGGAATCGGGCTACATCGGCGGCGGCTCGAAGGCGCTGCACGCGCTGCACCGCAAGGCGCGCGCACGCGGCCAGTGCATCATCTTCCTCGACGAAGCGCAAAGCCTGTTCATGCCGCGCGGCCGTGGCGAAAAGAAATGGGAAGACGACACCGCCAACACCCTGCTGGGCCTGCTCGACGGCGTGCGCAGCGACCAGGGCGACGGCGTGATCTGGGTGGTGGCCTCCAACTTCGACGACAGCTCGACGCGCATGGACGAAGCGATGCTGCGGCGCTTCTCGGTCAAGATCAACTTCCGCTTGCCGAACAAGCACGAGCGGCGCGAACTGCTGCGCTCCTTCCTGTCGCGCAAGGCCGAGGGCTGCGTCGATTGGCAAGAGTTGAATCTCGACCACGTGGCCGAGATCACCGCCAACCTCAGCCCTGCCCTGCTGCAGACAGTGGTCGAGCGCGCCAGCATGCTGTCGATCCAGGAAAAGCAGATCATCAACACCGACCTGATGTTCCGCGCCTTCGAACGCGCCACCATCGGCCTGACCGACCGCGCCACCACCGCCGAGAAAACGCGGCAGCGCGAACGGGTCGCCCTGCACGAGCTGGGCCACTTCTTCATGCAGATCGACCCGTGGCTACGCGCCGGCATGACGCTGGCCGAGGTCAAGGCGCGCTCGCCGTTTCTGAAGATCTCGACCGAATCGGTGTCCAAGCTGGGCGCGCTCGGCTACGTGCTGTCGGCCTCGGACGACATGGCCCTGCGCACGCTGGAGGAACTGGAACACGACGTCATTCAGCTGTACGGCGGCGTGGCGGCGGAAGAACTGTTCTACGGCGCGCGCGGCATCTCGGTCGGCAGCCAGAACGACATCGAAAAAGCCACCTCGATGCTGGACCTGATGGTCAACAAACTATCGATGTACTCGCGCTCGAAGATCGACCACAGCCAGTTCAAGGACAAGGAAGCCGGCCTCGGCCAGGTAGAGGCCAAGGCGGACGAGCTGTACAGCTACACCCTGCGCGCGATCGCCGACTATCGCGGGCAAATCGAAGCACTGCAGGGCGTGCTGATGGAGCAGTACGTCCTATCGAAAGACCAGCTGTTCGCGCTACTGGAGCAGCAACAGCCGCTGAAGAGGGCGGCTTGAGCTGTCGTTGTTGGAGCCGAACCGGCGGCGAAATCCAGAGACGTGCGCCAGCAGGACAATTTACCAAAAAGACAAAATTGGCTGACAGGGTTGCGGGGCACCTCCAAATGAGTGATAATGCGGGTCGCATTGCAATACACCTGCCTCGGTGGTGGAATTGGTAGACGCAGCGGACTCAAAATCCGCCGCCGCAAGGCGTGCCGGTTCGATTCCGGCCCGGGGCACCAACAGTCTGTATTACGCAATCCGACCCAATCCAAGAAACCCGCTCCCCTCATAGGGCAGCGGGTTTTTTCTTGTCCAAAGCTTTCCAACCGGATAGCATCAGATACCAACATTTTCATGGCATTTTTGTTGGTACTTCTTTCCAATCTCAAATAAGTACCAACAGGAGAAACCAATGGCCTTAACGGACACCTTCGTTCGCCAAGTCAAACACAGTGGTGCGCCAGCAGGCGATAAGTACACCGATGGACAAGGCATGTTCCTGCTTGTGAAGGCAGCAGGTAAATACTGGCGAATGAACTATCGCTTTGCCGGGACGTGTAAGAAATTCTGTGTGTGCGGGGCCGGGTTTTAGTTAATCGCGTTTGTGAAGCGTTCGCCAAACATAATGGCAAACTGATTGGCCGCCAGCTTCCAAGTCCGCTGCGGCATCTTCCAATCTTTTTCGATATTACGCAAGGCCAGGAACAGCAGCTTGGTCGCCGCCTCATCGCTGGGGAAATGACCACGATTCTTGACGATCTTTCGCAGGCGCATATGCAGGCTCTCGATGGCGTTCGTAGTGTATATGATGGTGCGCACCTCTGGCGGGTAGGCAAAGAACGGAATCACCTGCTGCCACTGGCGCCGCCACATGGCCGCCACGGTCGGGAATTTCTTACCCCATGGCCCGGCTTCAAATTCGTCCAGTGCCGCCGCGGCCAGGTCGGCATTGGCGGCTTGGTAGACGGGTTTCAGGGCCGCAGCCAGTTCCTTGCGGTCCTTCCAGGCCGCCAGCGTGGTCGAGTTGCGGATCAGGTGCACAATGCAGGTCTGGATCTGTGCCTGTGGATACACCGCCTCAATGGCATCAGGGAAGCCGCGCAGGCCGTCAACGACGGCGATCAGGATATCGTCCAGTCCACGGTTCTTGAGCTCGTTAAATACCTTCAACCAGAACTTGGCGCCCTCGGTCTGCTCGATCCACAGCCCCAGCACCTCCTTGCGGCCGTCGGCGCGGATGCCCAGCGCCAGGTAGACGGCCTTGTTCTTGACAGTGCCCTCGTCGCGGATTTTCAGGCGCAAGGCGTCAAAGTAGACAATCGGGTACATCGTTTCCAGCGGACGTTGCTGCCACTGGGTGACTTCCTCGATCACCTCGTCCGTGATGGTCGAGATCAGCATCGGCGACACCTCGGTGCCGTACAGCTCCAACAGGTGCCCCTGGATCTCGCGCACGCTCATGCCGCGTGCATACATGCTGATCACATGATCATCGAAGCCCGGCATGCGCCGCTGGCCTTTGGCCACCAACTGCGGCTCAAAGCTGGACAGGCGGTCACGTGGAATGTCGAGGTGCAGTTCGCCGCCCGGCGCCAGAACCTTCTTGGGCGTGGTGCCGTTTCTATGATTCTTGCTCGTCGCGTCCTCGTTGGCCAAGTGATGTGTCAATTCGGCCGCCAGCATCCGCTCGGCGAGCATCTTCTTGAGCTGGCCGACCAAGCCAGACTCACCGAGGATAGACTCGGCGTTCTTGTCCTGAACTTGGGCCAGCAGCTGGTCGATCAGCTCAACTGGGAATGGATACGGCTCTTTCTTCTTGCGGGGTTTCTTGGTGGTCATCGTGTCGGTCATGGAACATCCCTTTCGGTATTATTTCATGACCCCGTTTCACACAGAAATTCTTACAGGCTCGCGGCGCTGGGTGAATTAATCGATGAGAACATCCTCGACAACTTCGTATGCCAGTCCTGCTACTTCAGCTTTGGGAAGACTGGCGCCACAGTAGCAGAACCATTCCTTGAAGATCCGTAATATGCAGTGATCTGGGCAAAGCAAAAACCGCAATTATTTCGGAGCAGGTCTACTGCGGATGTGAATTGTCCCTGCTTCAACGAATCGTTCGAATCGCTTCATGAGATTGTAATCCAGTCTATGCGCCTGTCCGCTACTGCATTTAAGAAGCATTACCAGCTCACGCAAGTCGAAAACATGAAAATAGTCACCTGTTTCCATTGCTGCGCTGCGGATTGCGTCTTCAACTTCAGTCCAGTCACCCTCATGGATCAGCTCCGTCAGCAGGACGATACAGTGAAGAGGCTTGTCTAATACAAGAGGTATCTGACTCCCCTTAGCATTGAATGCTTCTACCCCTCTCTTTGCAGTCTTCGAAGCCCCAACTAGTTGCCCTATCGCTTTTTCCGCCTGCTTTTGAACACCTAGCACTCTTCGTTCTCTCGTTCGATCCAATCCAGCAGCGAACACGGACAAGTCCTTGGCTTCAATAAAGAAACTTCCATATTGGTAAAAGGCAACAACATCAATCAATTCTCGCTGCTTTTTCCCAATTTTAACTTGTGGCGATTTATGCAAACCAAAAGGGAAAACTGATTCAAGTGAAGCCCATATCGATTTTTCTAAAACTCCGCCTTCATCTCTATCATCTAAAACAATCGTTTGTAGGTCATTATTTCCAGCAAAGGAAACCATATTCGACACCCACTTTCCATACTGAATAGGGGTTTCAATAATAGCCATCACATCGGAAGCAAGAACCTCAGTCATTTGGTTTGTGATTGAGCAGAAATTATCCAAGGCCTTAATTGCTTCTGCACTGTATTCGCCAGAATACGGAATTGGGTGCTTGGACAAGAATTCATTCAATCCAATCCGGTCACCCTCCGAAAGAATGCCATCAGACCAAGCAACGCAAACGTCCAGCTCGTTAAAAAGAAATATAGGTGTTTTTCCAACGGATGCAACTTTCCGAAGAGCGCAGTGTTCCTCTTCATGCCTTTGAATATTGCACAACAATAGAGGTTCCTCAGGTACGTCGTACACCCGAATTGCACTGCAAAGATAGCTCTCTTGGAAGGCGTAAACCATACTCATTTTAGCGCCAGAAACGATTGCCTTCAGAGCATTTGTCGGAGCCTTAATTAGCAAAGCTGTTTCTTTCCCTCCATTCGCGGGAACAATCCATGTGCCAACCTCTTCGGAGCGCATCTCCTTATAAATTCGTTCACTTGGAAGATGCATCGTAAATCTCCTAAAAGGTTAATAAATCAATGAGTTTCGTTGATCAAAGCGAAGGATAAAACGCTATTGAGCTACTTGCTCAAGGATATCAAACGAATCTTGGGAAACTCATCGGTAATCGACAGGCAACATTACCACGTTACCAGATGAGCAGGGTCAAGTGATCTGTCGCCTCCCCCCCTCCAAAAACTATCAAAACGGCACTTAATTTTAGAGACTATTGATAATTTAACCACATCTAAAACCTATTGATAGAAAGGAACTGTATGACAACATACGGCTACACACGCACCTCGACCGTTGAGCAGGTCGCGGGTCTCGCAGACCAAATCTCAAAGCTTAAGGGCACGGGCTGCACAGATCAGTCGATTTACCAGGAGCAGGTCAGCAGCGTAAAGATGGAGCAGCGTGTTGAATTTACCAAGCTGCTATTCACGTCGAGATGACTGCGGATATTATGCGAGAGCTACAAGCTCTGGACTCGCGTCTGCAACGAACGGACGACAAGATCGCGATACTCAAGTCCGAGATTGAGGCCAAGATTGCCGACACCCGAACCGACATCGTTAAATGGGTCGTCAGTGTCGGCATACTGCAATCCTCACTGATTGCAGCTTTGCTGCTCAGATTAACCTAAGCTCGGTCGCGGTGATGCTACCTGCACAGGGTCGTTATATCGTGCTGCCCGGCCTTCGCGCCCTTTCGGTAAGTGAATTTACACTCCTGTGTGTCATCGGGCAGACGGCGAGACAAGGTGACCTGATTGCGTTCGCCGTAGGTGCATTGTAGCCATTTCCCTTGCGGGAACGTCCCTTCCAGGGCATAGGTATAAGACCACTCCTTTTTGCTTCTCGACTCCTTGAAGTCTGCAAGGTCGCCTTTCATTTCAGGCGGTCCGGACATTGGTGCGGCGGCGTGCAGATACAACGGCGATGCAACATAGGGCACCCAGCCAGCTTGGGTGTCACTTAACTGGATGGCGGAGGCAGGAATAAATGCCGGGCACTGCACTGTTGCCGCTGAAACCAGCATCGGGGACACAATCAGGGACGCAAACATCAGTCTCTTGATAAACATGGTCTGCTCCTGTTATTCGATGACGAAGAAGGAATCCGCGTTGTCACTCGGACGAACATAGGCGCCACTCTTAGTCTTGCCGCGCCGTGGAATAAACCGTGACGATACCGCTGTCTTTTTATCATGCTTCCACTGGTCCATTATCCATATGCCGTTAGGACCATATCGCAGGAAGAAGGCTGCGTGATTGCCATGATCCCTGTTGGGGTAGCGGCCGTTCACAAAGGTCGCTATGGCGGTACCTTTCTTCAGCGTGGCGGCATCAACCACATGCAGCCCCTCTCGCCAGGCGGACGAGACGGGAACCTTCGCGTAGTGCTGGACAAGCGCAACACACTGACGCGTTCCAACGGGCTCCGTCCCCTCCAGATCCTCGACTTTGGTGTAGACGTAAGGCACTTTGAACCTCCCTATCAGGTGGTGGAAAATGCTTTTTACTCTAGACAGAATGCGCCGGAGGATATTGAAGCTCAACAAGCTGTACCCAACTTCGCTGCGGATTAGCTTGAACGTATCTTCTGGCGTTCTATGGATTCCAACTTTCGTGGGAATGACGGTGGTGGCGGCGGTGACGGCAGTGGCTCAGCCCAGGCTTGGGCGCTTCGGCGAGTAGGTCCAGCCGGGGACCAGATAGCGCATCGCCATGGCGTCGTCGCGCGCGGTGGTGGCGACTTTTTTGTACAGTTCGTGCGCGGCGGCGATGCGGTCCAGGTCGGGCTCGATGCCCAGGCCCGGCTTCTTCGGCACCTGCACCGCGCCGCCGACGATCTGCAGCGGTTCCTTGGTCAGGCGCTCCTGGCCTTCCTGCCAGATCCAGTGCGTGTCGATGGCGGTGATGGTGCCCGGCGCCGCCGCGGCCGCGTGGGTGAACATCGCCAGCGATACATCGAAGTGGTTGTTCGAATGCGAGCCCCAGGTCAGGCCCCACTGCTCGCACAACTGCGCCAGCCGCACCGAACCCTGCATGGTCCAGAAGTGCGGATCGGCCAGCGGAATGTCGACCGCGCCCAGCAGATGCGAGTGCGCCATCTGTCGCCAGTCGGTGGCCACCATGTTGGTGGCGGTCGGAATGCCGGTGGCGCGGCGGAACTCGGCCATGATCTCGCGGCCCGAATAGCCGTTCTCCGGTCCGCACGGGTCTTCGGCATACGCCAGGATGTGGCCCTGCCCTTTGCAGATTTCGATCGCTTCGCGCAGCGACCACGCGCCGTTCGGGTCGAGCGTCACGCGCGACTCCGGATAGCGCCGCTTGATGGCGGCGATGGCTTCCATCTCCACCGCGCCCGGCATCACGCCGCCCTTCAGCTTGAAGTCGCGGAAGCCGTACTTCTCCACCGTCGCCTCGGCCAGTTCGACGATGGCGGCCGGCGTCATCGCCTCCTCGTTGCGGCGCTGGTACCAGCCGCGCTGGCCTTCGCCGCTTTGATACGGCAGGTCGGTGCGCTGGCGGTCGCCGATGTAGAACAGGTAGGCCAGCATCGGCACGCTGTCGCGCTGCTGGCCGGAGCCGAGCAGTTCGCACACCGGCACGCCCAGGTGCTGACCGAGCAGGTCGAGCAGCGCCGCTTCGACGGCGGTGACCACGTTGTCCAGCCGCAGATTGATTTCGTGCGGCTGCTTCAGCACTTCCGCCTCGGCCGCCGACGTCACCTGATGCTGGCCGCCGATGGCCGCGCGGATCGCGTTCAGCGTGCGGTTGTACAGGCCGATCTGCGTGCCCACCACCAGCGGCACCGAGCGCTCCAGCGCCGCCAGAATGCCGGCGCCGCCCGGCACCTCGCCGATGCCGGTGTTGCCGGCGCTATCGGTCAGCAGCACCAGGTTGCGGGTGAAGTAGGGCGCGTGCGCGCCGCACAGGTTGAGCAGCATGCTGTCGAAGCCGGCGACCGGGATGACCTGCATGGCGGTGATGACGGGGGAATTGCTCATGGTTTAACTCCGATAAGTTCAGTTCAGCGATAGCGGTACAACTTCACACGCTGTATGGTATAGCCATCGCCAGGCAAATTGATATGGCGCCCCTGGTGGGTCTGGTCGCCGTTCAGCCAGCGCCCCGCCTTCCAGCGGCCGTTTTCGTAGGTGCCCTCGGCTGCGTGCTCAATGCCGACCAGATCGCCATTTTCGCTGCCGAAAACAAAAGTCAGACCCTTGCCCGCCACCAGGAATTCATCGTCACCGGTCTGAATCACCAGACCGCCGCGCGTCTGCACCTCGGCGGGTTTGAGTTTCTCCCACGGCGCGTTGAAGCTGACGGTCAGCATGTAGCCGCCCAGCCGCACCTTCTGCGGCGCGGTGTCGACTTCACCGTCAAACGACATCGGCGCCTTGAAGCCGTGCATCTTGCCGCCGCCCTGATGCTGGTTGATCACCGGCGCAATCTGCTTCAGCACGCGGAAAGCCTGCGGCAGCGAGTAGCCGCCATCCTTGACCTCATCGATGGCGAACGGCGAGAAGCCAAACGCATCGTGCTCGCCGATGGCGTAGAAAGCATCGGCGCCGGCGTCGCTGCGGTCGGCCTGATTGCCCTCGGGGACAAACAGCGGATTGTCCGGCCGCTTGAACTGTCGGGCCCAATGGGCAAAGTTGGGGAAGTAGATATCGATCGCCAATACATCCAGCGACGGCGCGCCCGCCTTCCACACATCAAACAGATGCGGCAGCGGCCCGGCGCTCGGGTATTCGCCCGGACGCTTGCCGGGACGCGGCAGCGCCACATTCACATACATCGGCAGCGGATACACCGCCTTGCCGGCGGCGGTCAGCGCCTCGACAAAGCGCGCGTAGTGCCAGGCCTGGAACACCTCTTCGGTTTCGACGGTGTCGCCAAACACCTCGGCCCAGCTGCCGGCGGTGCGCGCGCCGCGCGACTCCCACGCCGACTTCAGCGCCGGCTGCAGCGTTGCCTGGTTGGCGGCAAGATAGGCGGTCAGCGCGGCCGGCACCGGCGCGCGCCAGGCGGCGTTGGCGGCGGCGCTGTAGTCGCGCACCTCAGGCAGCATGCCGATTTCATTCTCTACCTGCACCATCAGCACCGTATGCTGCGTATCGACCTGCTTCAGGTGGGCCATCAAGGCGCGATAGGCAGCGATATCGGCGGCCAGCGTGGCCGGCGCGAACGGCGTCAGAATCTCTTGCGCGACGCCGGCGCGGGTACGCGCGCGCGGGAAGCGCTGCAGGTCTTTTTTCACCCAGGCCGGCACGTAGGTCGACATGGAGTTCTTCCATGCGCCAAACCACAGCAGCACCAGCCTGGTGTTGTTCGCGCGCGCCTGTTTCAGCATGCCATCGAGCACGCTGAAATCGAAGCGGCCCTCGGCCGGTTCAATCTGGTCCCATTCGACCGGCGCCAGCACGGTATTGACTTCGGCCGCCTTCAGGGTCGGCCACAGGGAATTCAGGAATTCCAGGTTAGAGGCGGACGAGTTGTTCAACTCTCCGCCCAGTATCAGAAACGGTTGATCGTCAACGATCAGCTGCGTCGCGCTACCCTGCTTGCGCAGGTGCGGCAAGGCGTTGGCCTGGGCCGCGCTGACGGCCATCGCGCCCAGCAAGGCGACGGCCACGGCGCAAGCGGCGGCGCGGACTTTGCGGGTCGATGCAAACATGGCTGCTCCTAAAAAAAACCGCCCCATGTAGGGGCGGGCTAAAAAAGGCCCCGCAGGGAGACGGGTGGGGCCAGACGATCAGAACTTGGCGCGCAGACCCAGCGAGTAGGTACGGCCAGGCGAGTACTGCGTGAACGGCGCGTTGGCGAACTGGAAGTAGCCGCTGCGCGAGTTGTTGTTCAGGTTGACAATGTCGAAGCTGAGCGTTGGCCAGTTGTCCTTGTCGAACACTTCCGACAGGTCGATGCTCGACGAGAAGTCCAGCTGCTTGTAGTCGTTGCTGAACAGCGCCGCTTGCGTGATGCCGTTCTGGTTGGCGCTGGCGGTCTGGCTGCCGGTCGAGAAGGTGTGCGACAGACGCGCCATGTAGCCGTGGTTCTCGTAGTAGACCGAGAAGTTGTTGGTACGCTTCGGTACACCCAGAGCGATGAAGCCGCTCGCGCCCTCGCCGCTGGCGCGCTGGTTGATGAAGGTGGCCGTTTCGTTGATGCCAAAGCCGCGGATCGGCAGGATCTTGTCGAGCGGCTGCACCCAGCCAATTTCCAGGCCGCGGATGCGCAGGTCGCCGTCGGCGTTGCGGGCACGGGTCAGCACCACGGTGGCCGCGTCAGGACCGCCACGCGAGTTGATCGCGGTCTGCTGGTTCGGCGTCAGCGTGTTGTAGTTGATGCCGTAGGCCGCCAACGAGCTGAATGGCGCGGTGATGTTCTCGTTGACGGTGAAGCCTTCCACCGTTTTCTGGAACACGGTCAGGCTGACGTAGCCTTCGCGGCCGGTGTACCAGTCCAGACCCAGGTCGATATTGTCCGACAGGTAGGGCTTGAGCGCCGGATTGCCGATCGAGCCAACGTCCGCCGACACCGACGAGAAGCTGACACCTGGACGCAGCGCGTTCGGGTCGGCGCGGGTCATGCTGCGCGACAGGGCGGCGCGCGCCACCAGGTTGTCACGCAGGCTGACGGCGACGGTGCCCGATGGCAGCGTGTTGTTATAGGTGGTGTCCTGATACACCCACTGGCTGATGTTCGGATACTTGCTGCCGTTCAGCGTCAGGCTGGCGTTGCGCGGATCGGCGATCGAGTTCAGCGAGCCCACCGACTGCTTGGTGCGGACGTAACGCACGCCGGCGTTGTAGCGGGTCGGGAAGCCCGCCAGTTCGGTCTTGCCGTTGGCTTCGAAGTACAGGCCGGTGGACTTCTCGCCGATGAAGCCGGCGGCGGCGCCGGTCGACGACGAGCCGCTGGCCGGCGCGTTGTTGTAGTAGCTCTGGTAGTTCGAATCTTTCGCGAAGCGGTCCCAGTCCACCACCACCTTGCCGTAAGGACCAGGCACGATGTAGCTGGCCAGCGCGCTTTGCGGGATCAGCGAACCGCCGTAAGTCAGCGGCGTGGTGGCGCCGGCGGTGTAGCCGGTGCCATAGCCTGGGTACAGCGCGGCGGCGCTGGCGCCCGGGGTCGAGGCGCCATCGCAGTTCGGCGCGCCGTTCGGACCTTGCAGGAACACGCTAGGATTGTTGCCGCACACCGCAGCCTGCCATCCGGCCGAATTGTCGGTGGCGCGGATGGTGCGGCTGATGTCGTCATAGGCGACGCCGCCCTTCAGGTTGAACTTGTCGTCGCCCCAGGTCAGATCGCTGTGGAAGCCCTTGGTCTTGGTGTCGCGGAACTCGTTCTGAATGTTGACGCGACCGGTGTTCCAGACATAGCTGGCCGGGTTGTTCAGATCGGTGCTGGAGACGATCGATGGGATGCCGCCTTTGTTGCTGTAGGTGACGGTGTTGCCGCTGTTCGGCGCGGTGATCAGGTAGACCGTCGGCGCTTCGTGGCTGAACTTGCTCTTGGTGTAGTTGACTTGCGCGTCCAGTTTCAGGGTCGGGGTGATCTTCCACTCCATGCCTGGATTGATGCCCAGCATGTCGACCTTGTCGCGACGGTAGCCGTGCTCGAAGAAGTTCTGGGTGTTGGCGAAGGTGCCGCCGGTGACCGTGCAGCCGTTGGCGCAGTCGGCTTTGTCGACCGTCATGTTCAGCGGAATCATGCCGCCGTTACGCACCGACCAGTCGTAGTCCATCCGGGTCATGTTGTCGTCGCGCTTGCTGTACATGGTGTCCAGGTAGAAGTGCAACGCCTCGCTCGGACGGTATTCGGCGCTGAAGATCGCCGAGCCCTTGTCCTTGGTGCCGTAGTAGTCCATGGTGCGGCCGAGGCGCGGCACGATGGCCTTGTTGATCTGGTCGATCGTCAGGCCGGGATTGTGCGCCAGCAGCCAGGCTTGATCGATCACCTGGCCGGTGACCAGGCCATTGCCGGCGCCGGCCGGCACGGTGGCCGGAATGGTCCAGTTGCCGCCGCCGGTGCTGTTGCGGCCCGGGCCCGTGTTCTGCGCGGCCGACAGGTTGGCGTTGGTGTAGCCGACGGTTTCCCAGCCGGTGGTGTGGATTTGCTGGCGCGACAGGGCGATGCCGCCCAGAATGCCCCAGTTGCCGAAGGTCTGGCTGGCCATGATCGAGCCGCGGCCGCCGGTCTTGTCGGCGATCTGCTGCTTGGTGGCGGTGATGCTGGCGGTGACGTACTTGCCTTCCTTGTCGAACGGCCGCGCACTGCGCAGGTTGACCACGCCGGCGGCGCCGCCTTCGATCATGTCGGCGGTCGGGCTCTTGCTGACGGTCAGCTTGGTGAACAGGTCGGTCGGCAGCAGGTCGAGGTCGACCTCGCGGTTGGTGTTGGCGCCGTCGATCGGGCCCGACGAGGCCACGGCGACCGGCGCGCCGTTCAGCAGAATCTTGGTGAAGCTCGAACCCAGGCCGCGGATCTGGATGGTCGAGCCTTCGCCGGTGATGTCGCGCGAGACGCCGACGCCGGGAATGCGGCTCAGCGATTCGGCGATGTTTTTGTCAGGGAATTTACCGATGTCCTCGGCGTTAATCGAATCCTGGAAGCCGACCGCCTCTTTCTTGTCCTTGGCCGACGACAGCAGCGAATTGCGGTAGCCGCTGACCTTCACCACGGTCATGCCGGCGGTGTCGTCCTGCGCCGGAGCGACGGTTGGGACAGTGTCCTGAGCATATGATTGCGCAATCAGGCCTGCCATGATGGTCAGGGTGAACGCGACTTTCCGGCCAGCATGCCGGGTTTGCTGTTGCTTAACTAACATTGACAGTCTCCTTCGGGGTTAATCACCGTGGTTATTGTTATGAAACGCGCAATTTATAGCCAAATGGTTGCGCGATCATTTGAGTGTAAGAGTTTTGAAAAGTTATTGTCAACAAAAATCACGCATCAAATGTTATGCGCTACCATTTGATGTAAAAGTGCTACCGCGATAGTCGCATGCTCAGAGGGGAAGCCGGTTTTCGGGGCAAAACCGGGGTGTGGCGGCGTAACAACTGCTTACGTTCGAAACACTTTTTAGGTCACCGGTGATGAAGCCGGCTGCGTTTTATCGGTAAGCGCCGCTGTTGGCGCGTACAGGAGAAAATAAAATGGAACATTCCCGCATGCACCCAATGATGATTGCCGCCGCCGCTTCGGTAACGCTGGTCAGCCTGCTTGGCGCCGCTTCCATTGCCGGCATCCTGCCGAATTCGCAGGCAAAACAAAATGACACTGCTATGCCTGTCGCCGCGACGATGGCGACGCCAGCCGGTGGCACCGCGCTGGCCGCCGCGCCAGTTGCCGAGGTGGCACCGGCACCGCGCCGCGTGGTGGAGCATAAGACTGTGGTGCATCACACCTACGCGCCTCAGCCGCAGCAGCAAGTGGTGCAAGCGCCGGCGCCCGCGCCGGTAGCGCAGAACAGCCCGTTGGGCATGGGGATCGGCGCGGTGGTGGGTGGTTTGCTGGGTAATCAGGTTGGCAGTGGCAACGGCCGCAAGCTGGCGACGATCGCCGGCGCCGTAGGCGGCGCTTACGCCGGCAATGAGATCGCCAAAAACCAGCAACAGCAATAAGGCCAAGCCCGTCATTCCGCCTACTGGGCGGAATGACGGGCGCTGTCATATCAGTATTTGGCTGGCGCGTTCGGCGCCGGCGTCGACGAGCGGATGAAATCGCGCAGGTCATCGTTCGACGTCGCCAGGTCTTCCGAACGCAGATACATCATATGCCCGCTACGATAGCCTTCAAAGCGCAGACGGTCCTTCATCTTGCCGCTCGGGTCCAACTGCCACATGGTGTACTTGGCGTCGAAGTAAGTGCAAGCGCCGTCGTAGTAACCCGACTGGATCATCACCTTCAGATACGGATTGGCGGCCATCGCCAGGCGCAGGTTCTCGCCGGTGTTCTCGTTCTTGAAGTCCCAGGGATGCACATCGCCGAACAGGTTGTACTTGATGTCGGTCTTGTAGCCCAGGTCATTGCGCAGATACTGATTGATGGCCGGCGTGAACGAATGCAGCCACGACGTCAACTCGGCGTTGTAATCGACCTTGTCGCCCGACTCGGTCTTGTCGATGCCAAGGTAGCGCGAATCCAGCCGCCCCACCGTTTTGCCCTGCTTGCGCAGCAACTCCTTCCAGAACTGCTGCGGTTGCACCGACAGATTATTCTGCAACACGTATTCCTGCGACAGACCGGAGTAGCGCGCGATCTTCGCGGCGATCTGCGCCCGCTTCTGCGGATCGAGGAAACCGCCCTTGGCCAGCGCCGGCAGCAATTCGTCGGTGGTGAAGGCCTCCACTTCCGGCAGCAAATCCTTCAAATCACGCGCCTGCAGGTCGGCCGGCAGCACCTTCTGATACCAGGCGGTGGCGGCGTAGTAAGGCACTTTCAGCGCATCGTCCACTACGCCGTCGCGCTTCAGGCCCAGCTCCGTCGGCGACACCAGCACCACGCCATTCAGATACATCCACTGCGCGTTCTGCAGCTCCAGCGCCAAACCGGCCACGCGCGTGGTGCCATAGCTTTCGCCGATCAGGTACTTGGGCGACGTCCAGCGCCCTTCGCGCGAGACAAAGGTGCTGACCCACTCGGCCAGGTACTGAATGTCCGCATTCACGCCAAAGAAGCGCGCGCGGTCCGCCTTGCCATCCAGGATGCGCGAGAAGCCGGTGTTGACCGGATCGATGTACACGATGTCCGCCACGTCCAGGATCGAATGCGGATTGTCCTTCACGCCGTAGGGCTGCACCGGATACCCTTCGGCATCCAGGTTAAGCACTTTCGGGCCGGTGTAGGCGATGTGCATCCACACCGAGGCCGAACCGGGACCGCCGTTAAACGACAGCACCAGCGGACGCTTGCTCTTGTCGCTGACGTCCGTGCGCTGGTAGTAGGTGTAGAACAGCGACGCCGTCACCTTGCCCTCCTTGTCCCACACCGGCTGCGTGCCGGCGGTCACCTTGTACGGCACCGACTTGCCCTTGATGGTGACCTGGCCGGTCTTGCTGACCTGGGAATCGGCCTTCAGCAAACGCTCGCTGGCCTGTAGCTCGGCGGCGCGTTCTTTGCTGAGGGCGGGCGCCTTGTCGGCGTCCTGCGCGTGGGTGACAGCGCTGACGGCCAGCAGCGCAAGGAGGGCAAGCTTGGATTTCATGGCATCTCACAAGGTTGAAAGAGCCTATGGTAGAAGTTCTACGGTTTCCAGTCCAGCACTTGTACCGGCTGCGGCGCAACCCGCGCCTGCCCTTCACCGTCCACCTGCTGCACGTTCTGCACAAACAGGCTCAATGTGCCGTCAAGGCGCCACCGTTCGGTGTCGAAGCTCGGCTCCCACGCGCCCACCGTGGTGTCGGTCAGGTCCCTCACCCGCCACACGCCGCGCGCGACATCGTCCGTGCTGGCCACCGACACCTTGCTGCCGCGTTCCTCGTCGCGGAACACCAGCAGCGCGCCGGCGTCGTTGACCATGATCTGCGGCCGCGCGATGGGAATGCGCTTGGTGCCCTGGCCGCTGAGCGAGAACGGCGTCTTGCGGAAGTCCAGCGCGCGCACCCGCCACGCCTTGCCGTCGTTGAAGATGACGTGATACTGCGGCACGCTGGCGCCGGCGTCGCGCCAGTAGCTGGCGATGTACGGGTGGCCCTGGCGGTCGGCCGCCATCGAGGTCTGGTTAATCAACTCGCTGCTCCGAGGAATGCGCAGCGCATATTCGGCGCTGGCGGCGCTGATCGGCAGCGTGTACGGCGTGCCGTCCGATCGCTCCCAGGTCACGCCGCCGTCGCGCGAGCGCGCGTAAGCCATGTCATGGTTGCTGGCCACATCCGGCGACTCGCGCCACACCCACGACAGGTGCAGCGTGCCGCGATGATCCAGAAACGCCTGCCAGTAGGCGTTGCGGCGGCCCTCGCCGGTGATCAGGTTGGTGTGCAGGCGGGTCCACTTGCGGGTGGCGGTGTCGTAGCGGTTGATGATCAAGTCGCCGCGACCCGAGCCACCAAGGCGATAAAAGAACAGCAGGTTCCCGTCCGGCAGCCGGTGAAACTCGGGGTAGGACAGCTCGTCCTCCTCGGTGCCGACCATCGCCAGCTTCGGCCCCAGTTCCAGCGATCCGGGCGCCACGCCACGCGCATAGCGCAAAGGATTGTTGTGATGGTCCCACGCCACATGCAGATAGCCGGCGCCATCGACCATGATGCTGATGGTGTTGTGCGCGTCGGCCGCATTGCCCTGCCATGCCGTGCGCCGCACCGTCCACCGCGAAGAACCCAGCATGCGCTTGCCCAGCACCAGATAGCGCTCGGCGTCGTAGTAGGCGACGTACTGGGTATCGCCCTGCGTCACCAGCGAATTTTTGCGGAACACCACCGCGTTGACGGAATTATTGGCCCAGCCTTCGCCAACCACCGATACCACCGGCGGCGGCGAAGCTGCAGCGGCCGCCTGCAAAGTCGCGGCCAGCAAGGCCGCCGAGAGTAGACGTGTGATCATGTGTTGCATGCTACGCAAACGCTCGACCTAGATCAATACCTGCAACATTTCTTCGCGGAAAATATGAGATAATCCCGCCAGCGCCCTCAAAAATTGCCGCTATGACTACGCTACACAACCACACTCTCTATCTCGACCAACTGCAAGACGATCCGCACAGCTTCTGGACGGCGCGCATCCGCGCCTGCCGCTGGATGATCTTCAAGACCTTCTGCCTGGGCGCACTGGCGGCCACGCTCGGCGTGCTGGGCCAGGGCTGGCTGGAACAGGCCGCGCCGATCTTCCCCTTCATCAGCCAGAACTACGGCATCTGGCAGTCCGCCTATCTGCTGTCGCTGCTTGTGGCGTTCCTGCTGTGGGCCTTCGCCATGCGGCAGAAAATCGGCCTGCTCGACAACAGCAAGCGGGGCCTGAATACGCAGCGCCGCATCGACCAGCATAACGCCCGTGTTGAAGAGCGGCGCCGCGCCAACAGCGCACGCCGCGAAGAGGTGCGCCAGGACCGCGAAGAGCACACCATTTACTTCAAGGCCAGTGGCCGCAGCAAGAAGTTCGACTACTGATCAACTTGCTGATTATTCGTAGCGCAGGCAGTCCACCGGCAACAGCTTGGAGGCGCGCCGCGCCGGATAGAAGCCGAAGAACACCCCCACCAGGCTGGAAAAGCCGCACGCCACCACCACCGCCTGCAAGGTGATGGCCACATCGAATTTGCCGCTGGCGGTGATGCCGGCCGCCGCCAGGCTGGCCAACAAGATGCCGAAGATGCCGCCCACCAGGCAGATCACCACCGCCTCGGTCAGGAACTGCAGCAACACGTCGCGCGGCTTGGCGCCGATCGCCATGCGGATGCCGATTTCACGCGTGCGCTCGGTCACCGACACCAGCATGATGTTCATGATGCCGATGCCACCGACCACCAGCGAGATCGCGCCGATCAGCGCCAGCAACGCGGCGATGCCGGCGCTGATCTTCTGCGCCGTCTCGGCGAAGGACGCCAGGTTATCGATGCGGAAGTCGTCCGGCTGGTCGATCTTGATGTGGTGGCGGTCGCGCAGCGTTTCGCTGATGTCGAGGATCGCATCCTGCAGGTTGCCGCCGGATTTACCCTGCGCCACCACGTAGTGCACATTGCCGGGGAACTGCATCCGCACCAGATTGGCGGAAGCGGCGGTGATCGGCACGATGACGTATTCGCTCAAGTCGCCGCCGTCCACCTGCTTGCCCTCGCCGTACAGCACCCCCACCACCTGGAACGACACGTTCTCGATGCGGATGTATTTGCCCAGCGGGTCCTGCTTGTAGAAGAACTGGTCGGCGATCTTGCGGCCTATAACCACCATGCGCGCGGCGGCGCGCACGTCGGCCTCGCTGAAGGCGCTGCCCTGGTCGATCTTCCAGCCGCGGATCTTGAACATGGATGGCGTCACCCCGTGTACCGTCTTCGACGCGTTCTCATTGCCCACCGCCAGATTGAAGCCGCCCTGCAGCACCGGCGCCGCGCCGGACAGCGACGGCAGCTGATTCAGCGCCTCGGCGTCGCGCACGGTCATCGCCGGCTGCGCGCCGCTGCGCATGCGCTGCTGCTGCGCGCGGTCGCCGCCGGGCGAAATGAACAGCATATTGGTGCCCAGCTGCTCCAGCTCCTTGCCGATGAAGCGCTTCATGCTGTCGCCCACCGCCAGCAACAGCACCACCGAGGTGATGCCGATGATGATGCCCAGCATGGTCAACAGCGTGCGCAGGCGGTTGGCCAGCATCGAGCGGAAGGCCTCGATTACGATCTGTAATAAATTCATATTGTTTATACCGTTTTATACCGTATCAGTGGCTCATGGCCAGTTGCTGCAAGCCTTCCGCCGAGGGGCCGTCGTACAGCACGCGGCCGTCCTTCAGGCGCATCAGACGCTTGCTGTAGGCGGCGATGTCCGGCTCGTGCGTCACCAGCAGGATGGTGATGCCGCGTTCCTCGTTCAGTTGCTGGAACGAGCGCATGATCTCCACGCTGGTCTGTGTATCGAGGTTGCCGGTCGGTTCGTCGGCCAGAATCAACGGCGGGTCGCCCACCAGCGCGCGGGCGATCGCCACGCGCTGCTGCTGGCCGCCGGACAGCTGGTTCGGCGTGCGCTTGGCCAGCGCCGCCAGACCCACGCGTTCCAGCTCGATGAGTGCCTTGGCGTGCGCCTTGGCGCGCGACACGCCGGCGTAGATCAGCGGCAGTGCCACGTTCTCCGCCACGCTCATGCGCTTGATCAGGTTAAAGCTCTGGAACACGAAGCCGATGGTGCGGTTGCGGATGGTCGCCAGCTCGCTGCGCGACAGCGTCAGCGTGTCGACGCCGTTAAGGAAATAGCTGCCGCCGGTGGCCTGATCGAGGCAACCGAAGATGTTCATCAGCGTCGACTTGCCGGAGCCGGACTGCCCCATCACCGCGAGAAAATCGCCGCGCGGCACGGCCAGGTCGATGCCATGCAGGACCTGCGTTTCCACGCTGCCGGAGAAGTAGCTCTTGGTGACCTGGCGGATGTCGATCAGCAGCTCATTGGCGCGCTCGGTCACATGCCACCTTCTTGGCCGTTGACGATGGCGCGCGTGATGACCTTGTCGCCCTGCTTCAAATCTCCGCCCACCACCTCGGTGTAGCGGAAGTTGGACAGGCCGATTTTGACGTCGGTGGCTTGCGGCTGGTTCTTGGCATCGAGCTTGTAGATGCGGAAGCTGCGCGCCAGGTCGGCCTTGCTGCGGAAGGACGCATCGTCGTCCTGCGGCGCGTCGGCGGCGGTGGCCGCGCTGGCGCTGGCGCTGGCGCTGGCGCTGGCCGATCCCGCCTTGCCGGCGGCGGCCTGCTTCTTCTGCTTCTCGATTTCCTCGTCGCTGAGGCGGAAGCGCAGCGCGGCGGTCGGCACGCGCAGCACGTTCTGGCGGTTGCCGACCAGCAGACGCACCTGCGCCGTCATGCCGGGCTTGAGCAGTTCATCCTTGTTGTCCACGTCCAGCACCACGTTGTAGGTGACCACGTTCTGCACCACGTTGGCGGCCAGGCGGAACTGGCGCATGCGCGCGTTGAATTCCTTGTCCGGATAGGCATCCACCACAAAGCGCGCCTCCTGCCCTTCCTTCAGCGAACCGACGTCCGCCTCCGAGACACTGGTGTCGATCTGCATCTTGGTCAGGTCGCGCGCGATCTGGAACAGCTGCGGCGTGGTGAACGACGCCGCCACCGTCTGCCCCAGGTCCACGGTGCGCTTGATGATGACGCCATCGATCGGCGATCGGATCACCGAGTTATCGAAATCGGCCTGCGCGCGCGCCAGTTGCGCCTGCGACAGCTGGATATTCGCCTGCGCCACATCGACCTCGCGCTTGGCCTGGTCCAGCGCCAGCGGCGACAGGTAGTTTTGCGCCAGCAGCGACTGGTTGCGCTGGTAAGTCGCCTGCGCCAATCGCAGCGAGGCCTTGGCAGAAGACAGTTGCGCGTCGGCCTGGCGGATCTGCGCGTTGAAGATGGTCGGGTCGAGCTTCAGCAGCACTTGGCCCTTGGTCACGCGGTCGTTGAAGTCCGCTTTCAGTTCGCTCACCGTGCCCGAGACCTGCGAGCCGATATTGATCAACGCCACCGGATTGATGGTGCCGGTCGCCGTCACCGTCTGCGTGATATTGCCGGTATCAACGGCGGCGGTGCGAAAGCGTGGCGTCTCCACCACAGGGGTCTTGCTTTTGGAATAGTAGGCGGCAGTCGCGCCACCGATCACCAGCAGGCCGATGGCCAGCGCAATCTTCTTCTTGGTCAGAAAAGCCATTGTTTTCAATAGGTTCCGTAGTGAGGTCCGGCAACATGCGGACCAACCTATCAAGTATCAAACAAATTTATCTTTTAGGCAATGCTCTCCCTTTCGGGGTGGAGAGCGCTACCCAGCCGGTGGTATATGCAAAGTTGCAACGTGGCTTTGCACCTTTGTGCGTTCCCACGGCGCGTTTTCGCCCCTAAGATAGCCTTCATTCCAGCCCGCGTATCGCGCTGCTCAACACCACCTTCAAGGAGAACATCATGTCCGAACAAATCAATCCATCCCGCCGCAACGCCATGGTCGGCAGCGCGGTCGCCGCCGCCGCTACCGCGCTGGCAGCCGTCAGCACCGAAGCCGCGGCCGCGCCAGCGGGCAAAGTGAGCAAGACCATCAGCACCATCACCACCCGCGACGGCGTTGAGATCTATTACAAGGATTGGGGTCCGCGCAACGGCCAGCCGGTGATCCTAAGCCACGGCTGGCCGCTGAACGCGGATAGCTGGGAATCGGCGGCCTTCTTCCTGGCGAATAATGGCTTCCGCGTCATCACCCACGACCGCCGCGGCCATGGCCGTTCGAGCCAGCCTTGGGACGGCAACGACATGGACCACTACGCCGACGATCTGTCGCAGCTGATCGAAGCGCTGGACCTGAAGAACATCATTCTGGCCGGCTTCTCGACCGGTGGTGGCGAGGTGGCGCGCTACGTCGGCCGTCACGGCACCAAACGCATCGCCAAACTGGGCCTGATTTCTTCGGTGCCGCCGCTGATGCTGAAGACCGACACCAACCCTGACGGTCTGCCGATCGAGGTGTTCGACGGCATTCGCGCCGCATCGGTCAAAGATCGCGCGCAGCTGTATCTGGATCTCGCCTCGGGCCCGTTCTACAACTACAACCGTCCGGGCGCCAAGCCATCGCAGGGCATCATTCAGGCGTGGTATGCGCAAGGCATGCAGGGCGGCTTCAAGAACACCTACGACTCGATCAAGGCCTTCTCGGAAACCGACTTCCGCGACGACCTGAAAAAGTTCGACAAGCCGACCTTGATCATCCACGGCGACGACGACCAGGTCGTGCCGATTAAGGCCTCCGGCATCGCCTCGGCCAAGATCGTCAAGGGTTCGAAGCTGATCGTGTATCCAGGCGCGCCGCACGGCCTGACGGAAACGCATAAAGACAAGTTCCACAACGACTTCCTGGCCTTCGCCAAGTCGTAAGGCGGAAGGCTGGGCGCCTTCCTGAAACAGATGCCCGCGCCCCTTGTTGTCAAGGAGCGCCGGGCAGAGCGTTAGTTAAATCCCTTCAAGCCACCAGGCGCTCGGCGCGTCCCGCCAAGCGCGCCATCACGCTCACCGCGTGATCGATCTGCGCCTTGGTATGGCCGGCGTTCATCATGAAGCGCAGGCGCGCTTGCCCGACCGGCGCCGCCGGGAACTGAATCGAATCCACATGCACGCCTTCCTTGCGCAGCTCTATCGCGTAGCGCTGGCAGGTCTCGGCATCGCCGATCAGCACCGGCAGGATCGGCGTTTCCGTCGAAATGATGGTGTAGCCCAGCGGCCGCATCTGCTCGATGAAGTAGCGCTGGTTGTCCCACAGGCGCTGGCGGCGCTGCGGTTCCTCTTCCAGAATATCCAGCGCGGCCAGCAGCGCCGCCGCCTGATCCGGCGGCGGCGGGCAGGTGAAGCCGTAGGCGGAGCTGGTCAGGCGAATCACGTCCGCCACATCCTTCTCAACCGCGACAAAGCCGCCGATGGAGCCGAGCGCCTTGCTCAAGGTCCCCATCTGCATGATGTTGGCGCTGTAGCAGTTGAAGTGCTCCGAGGTGCCGCCGCCATTGGCGCCAAGGATGCCGGTGGCGTGCGCGTCATCGATGTACAGCAGCGCGCCGAAGCGCTCGGCCAGCGCCACCAGCTGCGGCAGCGGCGCGATCGTGCCCTCCATGCTGAACACACCATCGCTGACGATGATCGGCGTGGTGCCTTCGACGGCGCCGGCCTGCAGCAGCGACTCCAGGTGGTTCATGTCGCAATGGCGGTAGTTGTAGCGCAGCGCGCCGGACATCTGGATGCCCTCGCGGATCGAGATGTGATTGAACTCGTCCGAATAGTAGGCGTACTTGTGGCGCGTGCGGGCGCGGAAGCCGTGCAGGCGCGCCAGCGTGGCCGCCTTGACGATCGACGACAGCACGCCGATGTTGGTCATATAGCCGGTGACGAACAGCACCGCGTCGCTCTTGTGCTTCAACGCGCCGAGGCGGCGTTCCAGTTCACGGTAGACTTCCAGGTCGCCGCCCAGCAGGCGCGATTCGCAATTGCCGACGCCATAGCGGTCCAGTCCCCGCTTGGCCGCCGCCACCAAACGCGGATGGTTGGCCAGCGCCAGGTAGTTGTTGGTGCTGAACGAAATCACCGTCTCGCCCCCGGTGACGAAGGTCGGATCGGGCAGCGTGCTGTGTACCGACGACGCGTGATGAATGGGATGGTGTTTGAGCCAGCTGGCAATGTCGCTAAGATCGTGCATGATGTGGAGAGCCTTAAGTATCTTAAAGTATCAGCCCATCTTAAAGCTGGGCGACTCTCCACAAGCTTGCGGTCACATTACGAGTTGGTTAGCTGGCCGGCGCCAGCGGCAACACGATGCGCGCGGTCAGGCCCGGCGCGTTGTCCTCCAACACCAGCCGGCCGTCATGCGATTTGGCGGTGGCGCTGACGATGGACAGACCGAGGCCATTGCCCGGCAGGTGGCGGCTCTTGTCGACGCGGTAGAAGCGCTGCGTCACCTTGTCGCGTTCCGCCTCCGGAATGCCGGGACCATTGTCGTGCACAGAAATCGCGGCGTCGCCGAGATACAGGCCGGCGCGCACATGGATCACGGCGCCGGCGCCGGCATATTTGATGGCGTTTTCGATCAGACTGGCGACGGCGCTGGCCAGCAGGTTGCGGTCGCCGTCCACGTACAGCGAGGATGGCGCGTCCACCGTCAGGCGGATCTCGCTGTCTTCGGCGATGGCCTCGTACATCTCGCCGATGTCGGCCACCACGCGGCCCAGGTCCAGCCGCTCGAACAGGCGCGCGCGCATGCCGGATTCCGCCTCGGCGATCTGCAGCAGGCGCTCAAACAGGCGTATCAGATTGTCGATATCGTCAATGGCGTCGTGCGCCGCGCCGGACAGCGTCGGCACGGTCATCTCGTGGCGCAGCGCGTCGTCCAGCCGGCCGCGGATGCGGCTCAGCGGCGTGCGCAGATCGTGGGCGATGGCGTTGGAGACGTTGCGGATACCCTCCATCAGCAGCTCGATGCGGTCCAGCATGCGGTTGATGTCGTGGTTCAGCAGCGCGAATTCGTCGCGGCCGGTGACCGGAATGCGGCGGCTCAGATCACCGGCCTCGATCTGCGCCGCCGTGCGGCGGATCTCGCCCAGGCGCGACTCGATGGTGCGGCGGAACAGCATGGCGCCGGCGATGGTCAGCATCATCGACACGCAGGCGCCGGCCAGCAGCGCGCGCCAGATCACCTCGCGCACCGCATCCTCTTCGCTCAGGTCACGCCCGACGATCAGCACCCCGCCCGTCACCAAAGGCCGCAGGTACAGGCGCGCCGGCGCGGTGCGGCCGTAGCGCAGCACGTCCGCCGTCACCATATCCGGCGCTTCATCGAGGCTGGGCCACGACGACAGATTGCCGGCCACCGGCCGGCCGTCCGCGTCGACGATCTGGAAAATTTCGCGGTCGTTATCGACGCCGTCGCTGAGCATGCGCTTCACCTCGGACCGCAGCACCACCTGGCCGCCATCGCCGACGTTGTCCAGCAGGTGCTCGGTCTGCTCCATGATCTTGCCATCGATGTTCTGATCCAGCACGCCGATGGTGCCGCTGTAGAACACCACGGAGACGGCGACGATCGAGGCGATGCCCAGCAGGCCGTAGCCCAGCACCAGCTTGGCGACGATGGAGCCGCGCAGCAGATTGGGCAGGCTAGGCACCCTGCCCCACCTCGTCCGGCGGCGTGACGCCCATGCGGTAGCCGACGCCGCGCAGCGTGTGGATCAGCATTACCGGGAAGTCCTTGTCCACCTTGGCGCGCAGGCGCGAGATCTGCACGTCGATCACATTGGTCTGTGGGTCGAAGTGGTAGTCCCACACCGATTCCAGCAGCATGGTGCGGGTCACCACCTGGTTCTCGTTGCGCATCAGGTATTCCAGCAGGCGGTATTCGCGCGGCTGCAGCGTGATCACCTTGTTGCCGCGCGTGACGCGCAGCGTGCGCAGGTCCAGCCGCAGGTCGGCCACCTGCAGCTGCGTGCTGTCGGCGGCGCCGGGCGCGCTGCGGCGGCGCAGCAGCGCTTCCACGCGCGCCAGCAGTTCGGAAAAGGCGAAGGGTTTGGACAGGTAGTCGTCGGCGCCGCCGCGCAGGCCGGTCACGCGGGCGT
Source organism: Duganella lactea (assembly GCF_009857505.1). Lineage (GTDB taxonomy): Bacteria > Pseudomonadota > Gammaproteobacteria > Burkholderiales > Burkholderiaceae_D > Rugamonas > Rugamonas lactea. Next base: position 134,100 of record NZ_WWCP01000005.1, on the reverse strand, counting down.
CGATGGTGGTCAGCGCGCTGACGATGATGACCGGCGTCTGCTTGCCCAGCGCGCGCAGTTTGTCGACGATGGACAGGCCGTCGATGCGGCCCGGCAGCATGCGGTCGAGGATGATGATGTCCCATTCCTCGCTCGTGGCGTAGTCCAGGCCATCCGGACCGGTGGCGGCGGCGGTGACCATGTAACCCGCCTCGCGCAAGCCTTTGCAGATGTAGTTGGAGGTTTCGGCTTCGTCTTCAATAACCAGGCAGCGCACGCGATTCTCCGGAATTCAGTGATGATCGCGTATTCTACCTTGCCGGCGTTACCTTGGCGTGGCCGCCAGTTCGCGATACAACGCATAGTAGTTCGCCGCCATTTTCTCGGCGGTGAACAGTTCCCAGTAGCGCGCCTCGGCGCGGCGGCCCATCTCGGCGGCGCGTTGCGGGTCCTCCCACAGCGCGCGCATCGCCGCGCCCAGCGCCGCCGGATCGTCGGGCGGCACCACCAGGCCGGTGTCGTTGTCGATGTTGATGTAGGTGGTGCCGGTGCCGATCTCGCTGGAGATCATCGGCTTGCCGAACATCGCGCCCTCCAGCAGCGAGATGCCGAACGCCTCCGAGCGCAGGTGCGACGGGAACACCATCGCATAGCTCAATTCCAGCAGCGCCGCCTTGTCTTCCTCCTCCACCGCGCCGATGAACTGCACGTGGGTCAGGCCGAGGCGCTGCGCGTGCTCCTTCAGTTCCCGCTCGGTCGGGCCGGCGCCGACGATCACCACCGGATAGTCGACATTGGCCATGGCGTCGAGCAGGATGTGCAGGCCCTTGTAGTAGCGCAGCACGCCGACGAACAGGAAGAAGCGTTCGCCGCACTGGGCGCGCCATTTGGCCTTCAGCTCCTCGGACGCTTTCGGATACACCGCCTTATCCAGGCCGTAGGTGATGGTGCGGGTCTTGTGCGCGAAACGGCGCAGCACCGGCGACGACGCCATGTAGTTGGGCGAGCTGGCGATCACCGTATCGACGCTCTGCAGGAAGCGGTGCTTGAGAGGGCTGTACAAGCGCAGCAGGTTTTTCTGGCGCACGATGTCCGAGTGGTAGGTCACCACGCTGGGCTTCTTGATGCGCGCGGCAAAGTGCGCGATATCCATGAACGGCCACGGGAAGTGATAGTGGATCACGTCCACGTCGCGCGCCAGGCGCGCCAGCTTGCGGATGGCGGCCAGCGAAAAGCCGGTCGAGGCGATCTCGAAGTTCATCGGCACGCGGTGCACGGTGAGGCCGTCGAATTCCAGGACGGGCGGGCCGCCGCGGCTGAGCGTCAGCATTTCATTGGTCACGCCCAGACGTTCGGTACCCACGCACAGCTGGCGTATCACCTGTTCGATACCGCCCCAGGTGTCCGGGTAATAGCTTTTGTAAACGTGGAGGACGCGCATGGTGATCAGTGAGAGAGGACTGCTTGATAAACGGCGACGGTGCGGCGGGCCGCCTCGTCCCAGGTGAGCTCCAGCGCGCGGCGCTGGCCGGCGGCGATGCAGCGGGCGCGCGCGGCGTCGTCGCGCGCCAGGGTGGTCATGGCGGCGGTGATGTCGTCCACCGACAGCGGATCGAATTCCAGCGCGGCGCCGTTGGCCACTTCCGGCAGCGAGGTGGTGCCGGAACAGGCGACCGGCACGCCGGCGGCGAAGGCTTCCACCAGCGGCAGGCCGAAGCCCTCGTGCAGCGAGGGGAAGATGAAGGCGCCGGCGCCGGCGTACAGATGGCGCAGGTGGCGCTCGTCGGTCAGCTGGTCCAGCCACACCACGTTCTCGCCGCGCTGCCGCGCATCCTTGATGCGGCTGACCAGTTCCTCGCTGCGCCAGCCCGGCTGGCCGACGATCACCAGCTGGCGCGCCGCCCGCAGCACCGGCGGCAAGGCCAGATAGGCGGCCAGCAGGCGTTCGACGTTCTTGCGTGGCTGTAGCGTGCCGACGAACAGGAAATAGCCCGCGCGCAGGCCGTGCAATTCCAGCGTGATGTCACGCTCGGCCACCGGCGGCGGCTCGAAGAATTGCGGCGCCGCGCCGTGGTGCACCACGCTGATGTTGTTTTCATCGACGCCAAAATGTTCGACCAGTTCGCGGATCGAGAAATGCGAGCCGGTGATCACATGCTGCGCCTTGCGCGCGGCCTTGGCCTGCAGCCAGTTCTTCAGCTTGCGCAGTTTCGGGCTGGCCCATTCCGGATGCGAAATCGGCAGCGCGTCGTGCAGCGTCGCCACCACCGGGCAGTCCATGCGCACGATGCGGTAATCGGTGGCGTGGAACAGATCCAGCGGCGCCGCGCCGGGATTACCCCGTGCCAGGGCCACCTGGGTGCTCAGGTGCACCGACCGTGGCAGGATCAAGTCGCCCAGCGTCGCCAGCGGAAACGACAGCGGCAGCGCGCGGCCCAGTTGCACCTTGCGCGGGTCGCCATGCGGCGGGAAGGACAGCGGCTGCACCTCGACGCCGGCGGCCGGCAAGTGGTCGAGCAGCGCGCGGCTGTACACACCCAGGCCGTCGAGGCGGCCGGCGGTCAGCAAGGGTTCGGCCGTCGTCACCGACAGGCCGACGCGTAACGGCGAAGTCATGCTCAAGCCAGATACATCCAGCGCAGCGTGTCGGCCAGCGGCACGATGGCCAGCGGACCGGTGGCCTCGGCCAGGCGGCGGTTGTCGCCCACCAGGCGCACCACTTCATTGGCGCGCACGAAGGCCGGGTTGACGTGGACGTTGATCTTATAGCCGGCGATGTCGGCCATCATGTCCAGCGCCTCGCCCAGCGAGTAGGCGTTGCCGGAGCAGATATTGAAGGTGCCGCCAACGGCGGTGGGCGCGGCCAGCAGCTTGCGGTAGCTCTGCGCGACCATGCGCACGTCGGAGAAATCGCGCCACACGTGCAGGTTGCCCAGCTCGATGTCGGCCGCCTTGCGGCGGAAGTGCGAGACGATTTTCGGCAGCAGGAAGTTTTCCGCCTGGCCGATGCCGGTGTAATTGAACGGCCGCACGAAGATCAGCGGCAGCTTGTCCTGCCACAGGCGCGCCATGTACTCCATGGTCAGCTTGCTGACCGCGTAGTCGTTGGCCGGCGCCGCCGGCACGTCTTCGTGGATCACGCCGACGTCGGTATTGCCGTAGATATTGGCGCTGGAGGCCAGCAGCACGGCCGACGGTTTTTTGTCGGCGGCGGCCAGCGCTTCGAGCAGGTTGCGCGTGCCGACCACGTTGACGCGGTAGATCTGGTCAACGTCGCCGTGGGCGACGAAGGCGATGGCGGCCAGGTGCGCCACCACATCCGGCTGCACCTGCCGTACCACATCGGCCAGGCCGGCGCGGTCCAGCAGATCGACGGCGAACTCGTTGTCGCCCGGCGTGTGGCCGGGCGAGATGGTGCCGAAGACCTGATAGCCGGCGGCGCGCAACTCCTGCGCGACGTACAGGCCGGTGAAGCCGGACAGACCGGTGATCAGGGCACGTTTGCCCGTACCTTCAGCGACCATGAGTACTCCTGATTTAGAACGAAAAACCGGCTTGATTGCGGCGCAGATCAGCTTCGACCATCATCTGGCACAGTTGTTCCAGCGTGGTAGATGGTTTCCAGCCCAGTTCCTTGGTGGCCTTGGCCGGATCGCCGATCAGCAGTTCCACTTCCGCCGGGCGGTAGAACTTCGGATTGACGCGCACCAGCACCTTGCCAGTTTTCTTGCAGGTGCCGATTTCGTTGTCGGCCACGCCGCTCCACTCCAGCGTGACGTCGATCGCCTTGAAGGCCATCGACACGAAGTCGCGCACGGTTTCGGTGCGGTTGGTCGCCAGCACATAGGTGCCCGGCTCGTCGGCCTGCAGGATGCGCCACATGCCTTCGACGTATTCCTTGGCGTAGCCCCAGTCGCGCTTGGCGTCCATATTGCCCAGTTCCAGCACGTCCAGCTTGCCCAGGTGGATCTTGGCGACGGAGTCGGTGATCTTGCGGGTGACGAACTCACGGCCGCGCAGTGGCGACTCGTGGTTGAACAGGATGCCGGACGAGCCGAAGATGCCATACGACTCGCGGTAGTTGACGGTCATCCAGTGCGCGTACAGCTTGGCCACGCCGTAAGGGCTGCGCGGGTAGAACGGGGTGTCTTCCTTTTGCGGCACGGCTTGCACCTTGCCGAACATTTCCGAGGTCGACGCCTGGTAGAAGCGGATCTTCGGATTGACGATGCGGATCGCTTCCAGCAGATTGACCGGGCCGACGCCGGTGATCTCGGCGGTGGTCACCGGCTGCTCGAAGGACACGCCGACGAAGCTTTGCGCGGCCAGGTTGTACACCTCGTCCGGCTGCGCGGTCTGGATCAGGCGGATGCTGGAGCTGAGGTCGGTCAGATCGTACTCGACCAGCTTCAGATTCGGGTGCGACTGGATGCCAAGTTCCTCGATACGCCAGAAATTCACCGAGCTGGTACGGCGGTAGGTGCCGGTCACTTCGTAGCCTTTTTCCAGCAGCAGTTCCGCCAGATAGGCGCCGTCCTGGCCGGTAATGCCCGTCACCAGGGCTTTTTTAATTTTCTGCATGATGAATCAATCCGAGTCGTTAGTAGTCTTAATAGTCAAATATTATAACAGAGCGCTATCCCGCGATTTCTCAAGGAAATCCACGCGATTACATCACTTACATCTTGTTACAGAGAAATAAAAAAGCCGGTGAGCCCGCGCTGGGGCGGGTCACCGGCTCGGTTGGCGGCGCTTAGACCTTGCGTTGCGCGACCGCGTCCACCACGCACAGCGCGGTCATGTTGACGATGCGGCGCACGGTGGCCGACGGCGTCAGGATGTGCACCGGCTTGGCGCAGCCGAGCAGGATCGGGCCGACCGCGATGCCGTTGCCGGACGAGGTTTTCACCAGGTTGTAGGCGATGTTGGCCGATTCGATGTTCGGCATCACCAGCAGGTTGGCGTCGCCGGTCAGGGTCGAGTTCGGCATGATGGCGTTGCGCAGCTTGGAGTCCAGCGCGGTGTCGCCGTGCATCTCGCCGTCCACTTCGAGCGACGGATCGCGTTGCTTGACCAGTGCCAGCGCGTCGCGCATCTTGCGGGCCGAGGCGCTGTCGGACGAGCCGAAGTTGGAGTGCGACAGCAGCGCGGCGCGCGGCGACAGGCCGAAACGGCGCATCTCGTCGGCGGCCATGACGGTGATCGCGGCCAGCTCGTTGGCGTCCGGATTCTCGTTGACGTGGGTGTCGACCATCACCAGCTGACGCTGCGGCAGCACCAGCACGTTCATGGCGGCGTACACGCAGGCGCCCTCGCGGCGGCCCAGCACCTGGTCGATATAGTGCAAGTGCAGCTGGGTGGTGCCGAAGGTGCCGCAGATCATGCCGTCGGCGTCGCCCTTCTTGATCATCATCGCGCCGATCAGCGAGTGGCGGCGACGCATTTCCAGCTTGGCGTACTCCTGCGTCACGCCTTTGCGGGCGGTCAGCTCGTAGTACGTGGTCCAGTAATCGCGGTAACGGTCGTCATGGTCCGGGTTGATGACGTCGAAGTCGACGTCAAGCTTCAGGCGCAGGCCGAACTTGGCGATGCGCGATTCCAGCACGGCCGGACGGCCCACCAGGATCGGACGCGCCAGTTTTTCGTCGACCACCACCTGCACCGCGCGCAGTACGCGCTCTTCTTCGCCCTCGGCGTAGACGATGCGCTTGGCGTCCAGCGGCGCCTTCTTGGCCACCGCGAACAGCGGCTTCATGAAGGTGCCCGAGCGGTAGACGAACTGCTGCAGGCTTTCCTCGTAGGCTTGCAAATCTTTAATTGGACGGGTCGCGACACCCGAATCCTCGGCGGCCTTGGCCACCGCCGGCGCGATCTTGGTCAGCAGGCGCGGGTCGAACGGCATCGGGATCAGGTAGTCCGGGCCGAACGACAGATTGGTGAAGCCGTAGGTGGTGGCGACGATGTCGGACTGCTCGGCATGCGCCAGCTCGGCGATCGCGTGCACCACGGCGATTTCCATTTCGCGGGTGATGGTGGTGGCGCCGCAGTCGAGCGCGCCGCGGAAGATGTACGGGAAGCACAGCACGTTGTTGACCTGGTTCGGATAGTCCGAACGGCCGGTGCACATGATGGCGTCGTCGCGCACGGCCTTGACTTCTTCCGGCAGGATTTCCGGATTCGGATTGGCCAGCGCCAGGATCAGCGGATTCTTGGCCATGGTCTTGACCATGTCCTGTTTCAGCACGCCGCCGGCGGAGACGCCGAGGAAGATGTCGGCGTCCGGAATCACTTCGGCCAGCGTGCGGGCGTCGGTGTCGCGGGCGAAGCGTTCCTTGTCCGGGTCCATCAGCTCGATGCGGCCCTTGTAGACCACGCCGGCCAGGTCGGTCACGTAGATGTTTTCCAGCGGGAAGCCGAGGTCGACGATCAGGTCCAGGCAGGCCAGCGCGGCGGCGCCGGCGCCGGATACCACCAGCTTGCATTGTTTGATGTCTTTGCCGACCAGCGAAATACCGTTCAGGATGGCCGCGCCAACGATGATCGCGGTGCCGTGCTGGTCATCGTGGAAGACCGGGATGTTCATGCGCTCGCGCAGCTTGCGCTCGATGGTGAAGCACTCAGGCGCCTTGATGTCTTCCAGGTTGACGCCGCCGAAGGTCGGCTCCAGCGAGGCGATGATGTCCACCAGCTTGTCCGGGTCGGACTCGTTGATCTCGATGTCGAACACGTCGATGCCGGCGAATTTCTTGAACAGTACGCCCTTGCCTTCCATCACCGGCTTGGCGGCCAGCGGGCCGATATTGCCCAGACCCAGCACGGCGGTGCCGTTGGTGATCACCGCCACCAGGTTGCCGCGGGCGGTGTATTTATAAGCATTGGCCGGATCGATGACGATCTCTTCGCACGGCGCCGCCACGCCCGGCGAGTAGGCCAGCGCCAGGTCGCGCTGGTTGGTCAGTTGCTTGGTCGGCGTTACGCTGATTTTGCCCGGTGTCGGAAACTCGTGGTATTCCAGCGCGGAGGCGCGCAGTTGTTGACGAATTGCTTCTTTTTTCTCAGGTGACGAATCCATGCTGTACAGCCTTCCCATAGTTTGCGATCGAAGGCCTGTGATTTTAACAGAGCAGTTCTTGCGCATAAGTAGGTATTTTCACGCAGAGCAATAACGGTTATCAGCATTTTTTATGAGCGAGCGTGGGGGTTAGCCGAATTTTTAGGCTAATAAACCCGAGATAGGGCCAACATAATCAATTTTTGGCCACCATTACGTTTTACTATCAAATTGTCAAATTCGATTGAAATTAGCCACATTTCACCATGCGAAGCGGGCGCGCGCCGATTTGGGCTAAGCTACTGGCTGAACGCTGCATGACTTTGCTCAACCTCGCTCACCGGAGATCGCCATGGCCGCCTTGATCGTTTCCGACCGTTTGCCGGAGCCCGCCGGCGCTTCGCCGCAGGGGGCGGCCTGGCAGCAATTGCTGCGCTGGCAGGAAAACGCTCAGCAGTTGGCCTTCGTCTACACCCGCTCGCAAGGCGGGCTGATTCACACCGGCCAGGGCCGGCTGGACCAGCTGACGCTGGACGCCACCACCATCGAGGCCGGCAACAGCAAGCTGTACATTGTGCTGGCCGGCGCCTCCTACGAGGCCGGGCCGCAGCTGTTCTTCACCCCCAACCTGCTGAGCCGCTTCCACGTCAATGGCGTGGCGGTGCGGCTGGCCAACCACGACTGGCTGTTCCTGTCGGACGAGTCGCTGCCGGCGATCGGCATGGAAAGCCTGCGGCCGCGGCTGGCACCGTGACGGCAGGCGGTACAATGCCGCCATGCTCTCCGAATTCGACCTCATCAAAGAATATTTCCAGCGTCCCCAGCATGCCGCGCGCGCCCCGGTGGCGCTGGGCATTGGCGACGATTGCGCGCTGATCGCGCCCACCCCCGGCCTGCAGACGGCCATTTCCTCCGACATGCTGGTCGAGGGACGGCACTTTTTCGCCGGCGAGGACCCGCTGCGGCTGGGCCACAAGGCGCTGGCGGTCAACCTGTCCGACCTGGCGGCGATGGGCGCGCGCCCGCTCGGCTTCACGCTGGCGCTGGCGCTGCCCGAGGCCAACCGAGGCTGGCTGCGCGGCTTCTCGCAAGGCCTGTTCGCGCTGGCCGACGCCTTCGACATCGAACTGATCGGCGGTGACACCACCAAGGGGCCGCTGACGATCTGCATCACCGTGTTCGGCGAGCTGCGTCCGGGCCAGGCGCTGCGCCGCGACGCCGCCAAGGCCGGCGACGATATCTGGATTTCCGGCACGCTGGGCGACGCCCGCCTGGCGCTGGCCGGCTACCGCCTGGAGCTGGCGCGGCCGCTGGACGCCGCCAGCCAGCGCGCCGCCGCCGTGCACATGCACACGCCGGTGCCGCGCGTGGCGCTCGGCATGCGGCTGGCCGAGCAAGGCATCGCCCACGCGGCGATCGATATTTCGGACGGGTTAATTGGCGACCTCGGCCACATTCTGAAGCGCTCGCGGGTGGGCGCCACGCTGGACGTCGACGCGCTGCCGGCCGGCACCGTACTGGCCACCCAGGACACGGCCTTGCGCCGCGCCTACTGCGCCGCCGGCGGCGACGATTACGAGCTGTGCTTCACGGCGCCGGTGGCGGCGCGCGCCGCCGTCCTCGCCGCCGCCGACAGCGTGGCGACGCCGGTCACGCGCGTCGGCACCATCGACGCCGAAGGCGGCCTGCGGCTGGTGGACGCGCACGGCGCGCCGCTCGACCTGCAACTGTCCAGCTTCGATCACTTCACTTCCTGAAGCGCCAACGGCAGCGCCGTCGCGTCCTCGCCCGGCTGCCCCACCCGCCGGCCGCTGCCATGCATCAGCCAGTAGTGGTGGAAGGCCAGGCGTATGTTGTCGCGCAACTGAGTGTCGTCCCACGGCTTGGTGTAGAAGCGGTAGATGGCGCCGCGGTTGATCGCGTCCAGCACCGCCTCCAGCCCGGTGTAGCCGGACAGGATGATGCGGATGGTGTCCGGATACATCTCCTTGACCTTGCTGAGGAACTCGGTGCCGCTCATGGCCGGCATGCGCTGGTCGCAGACGATCACCTGCACCGCGTGCAGCGCCAGCAGCTCGAACGCCTCGGTCGGCGAGGCCGCCGTCAGGATCTGGTAGCCGTCGCGGCGGAACAGCCGGTGCAGCGAGGACAGCACATTGACGTCGTCATCGACGATCAGCAGGGTTTGCGCCGGCTGCCTGGCCGCGCCCGGCGCCGGCGGCAGGCCGCGGCCCGACTGCGCCAGTTGGCCCAGCGCCTCCGGCGGCAGCGGCCGGCTGAAGAAATAGCCCTGGATCTCATCGCAGCGGCAGCGCCGCAGGTATTCCAGCTGGGCCCGCGTCTCGACGCCTTCGGCGATGACCTGCAGCTTGAGGCTGTGCGCCATGCTGATGATGGCCAGCGCGATGGCCGCATCGTTGGGGTTGGTGGTGATGTCGCGCACGAAGGCGATGTCGATCTTCAGCTTGTCGATCGGGAAGCGCTGCAGATAGGCCAGCGATGAATAACCGGTGCCGAAGTCGTCGATGGCGACCTTGATGCCGAGCGCCTTCAGGTTGGTCAGCACGGTGATGGTGCGTTCGGTGTTGACCATCAGCGCGGTTTCGGTCAGCTCCAGTTCCAGCAGTTCCGGCGGCGTCTTGTTGCGCGCCAGCGCCTCGCGCACCACACCCTCCAGGTCGCCCTCGACGAACTGACGGCTGGCGACGTTGACCGCCACCCGCACCGGCCCGGTGCCGTCGTTGAGCCAGCGGACGATCTGCCGGCAGGCGGCGTCGATGATCCAGGTGCCGACCCGCACCACCAGGCCGGTGTCCTCCAGCAGCGGCACGAACTCGGCCGGATACACCAGGCCGTGGCCGGGGCGCTGCCAGCGCAGCAGCGATTCGACGCCGGCGAACTTGCCGGTGTGCAGGTTGACCTTGGGCTGGAAGTGCAGCTGCAGCTCCTGCTGGTCGATGGCGCGGCGCAGCGCCAGCTCCATGTCCAGCCGCGCCAGCACCTGCACGTTCATGCCGGCGGTGAAGAAGCGGTAGCCGTCGCGCCCGGCCTGCTTGGCGCGCTCCATCGCGGTGTCGGCATACTTGACCAGCGTGTGCGGATCGGTGGCGTCGTCCGGATAGACCGAGATGCCGATGCTGGCGCTGAGGATGGCCTGATGACCGTCCAGCTCGAACGGCTGGCGCAGCGCCTCGCGCACCTCGTGGGCGGCCTGCACCGCGTCCTGCTGGTCGCCGCTCTTGGTCAGGATCAGCGCGAACTCGTCGCCGCCGACGCGGCCGACGGTGTCGCGGATGCGCGCGGTCTGCACCAGCCGGTTGCTGAACTGGCGCAGCAGGTCGTCGCCGAGCGCGGTGCCGAGCGAATCGTTGATGTTCTTGAAGCGGTCGAGGCCGATCATCAGCACCACGATACGCCACGACTTGTCCTGCGCCACGGCGATGGCGTCGCCGACCAGCTTGAAGAACAGCGTGCGGTTCGGCAGGCCGGTCAGCGCGTCGTAGTGGGCCATGTGCCGCAGCAGTTCCTCCGACTGGCGCCGCTCGCTGATGTCGCGCGCCACGCCCAGCATCACCGGCGGCTGGCCGGCGCGCTGCAGCAACTGCCAGTACAACTCGACCGGCACGGCGATCAGGTCGCTGCGCATCAGTTCCAGCTCGTGCAGTTCCGGCGAGCGCGCCGGGCCGACGGCGGCGGCGTAGTCGGCCAGCCGCTCGGCCTGGGCGCGCAGCGCCGCCGGCATGCCCAGACCAAGGCGGCTGCCCGACTGGCCCAGCAGATCGCCGCGCGCATAGGCCAGCATGCGGCAGGCGCCCTCGTTGACGTCGAGCAGCTCGGCGCTGGCGGCGTCGAACAGGAAGATGGCGTCGGCGGTGGCGTCCATCGCGCTGCGGAAGCGCTGCAGGTCGGCGGTGCGCTCGCGCACGCATTGTTCGAGCCGGGCGTTGTAGCCGCGCTCGCGCGCGTGCAGCAGCCGCATCTCCAGCATATTGCGGATGCGCGTCAGCGTCTCGACCGGATCGAAAGGCTTGCTGATGAAATCGCGCGCGCCGCACTCGAAAGCGCGCAGCTTGTGGTCGGGCTGGGCGGTGACCACCAGCACCGGCAGCCAGCCGTCCGGCTCCAGCGGCTTGAGCGCCTCCATCACGTCGAAGCCGCTCATGCCGGGCATCTGCAGATCGAGGATGATCAGGTCGTAGCGGTGTGCGGCGTGCCAGCCGGCCACCACACGCGGATCGGTGGTGGCGCTGACTTCCCGATAGCCGGTGGACGTCAGCAGGTATTCCAGCAATTCGACATTGACCGGCTGATCGTCAACGATCAGGATGCGGGCATGATGAATGTCGGTCTGACTGATCATTGCGTCTCCGATGGGAACGTCGTAGTTGTCAAGCTTACCAGTCTCAACAAAGAATGGCGCACAACTGGGCGATTTTTTGCGGCATTGCGACAGTGGCAATCTGCATGGTACAGTGGACGCACGCCCCCGTATCCGCATCCCGAGAAGGAGAAGCCATGAGCAACAGCGACATCATCCTCGACCTCGCCGCGCAAGTCGGCCGAGCATTACAAGACAAAGGGCTGCTGCTGGCCACCGCCGAATCGTGCACCGGCGGCGGCGTGGCCCAGGCCATCACCGAGATCGCCGGCTCCACCGGCTGGTTCGACTGCGGCTTCGTCACCTACTCGAACGCCTCCAAGACCGAGATGCTGGACGTGCCGGCGGCGCTGATCGCGCAGATGGGCAGCGTGTCGGAAGAAGTGGCCGGCGTCATGGCCAGCGGCGCGCTGGGCGCCAGCAACGCCCACATCGCCGTGTCGACCACCGGCATCGCCGGGCCGAGCGGCGCGGTGCCGGGCAAGCCGGTCGGCACCGTCTGCTTCGGCTGGGCCAACGCCGACACCGTGCACACCGAGCGCCTGGTGTTCAGCGGCGACCGCCGCGCGGTGCGCGAACAAACCGTCATCCACGCGTTGCAGGGCTTGCTACGTTTCATTAACTAGCAGATTGCCTTCCACTGATAAACCCATTACTCTCGACGCATTGACGATGCGTTCGGGAGTGGTTGATGCAAAACACGGTACATTTTATTCTCCAGGGTAAAGGCGGCATCGGCAAGACGCTGGTGTCGACCATCCTGGCGCAATGGATCGCCAGCAAGGACGTGGCCGAGGGCGAGCAACCGCTGCGCTGCTACGACACCGACCAGGAGAATCCGACCTTCTCGCGCTACAAGGCGATGCAGGTGCGGCATGTGCCGGTGATGACCGACAGCCGCACCATCGACCCCAAGCGTTTCGACGCGCTGATGATCGACCTGCTGGAGCAGGAAGGCAACTGCGTCATCGACAACGGCGCCAACACCTTCTCGCCGCTGATGGGCTACCTGATCGAAAACGACTGCTTCGCGCTGCTGCAGGAATCGGGCCGCCGGGTGTACATCCACACCATCGTCGGCGGCGGCGACACCTTGCACGACACCGCCACCGGATTCGTCGCCACCGCCAAGGCCACCAGCGTGCCGCTGGTGCTGTGGGAAAACGAACATTTTGGCGCGCTGCAATCGGCGGCCGGCAAGCACTTCATCGAATCGCAGACCTACGCCGACAACGCCGCGCGCGTGGTGGGCCGGGTGGTGCTCACGGCGCGCAACGCCGACACCTTCGGCGCCGACCTGAAGAAAATGAACACCGCGCGGCTGACGGCGGCCGAGGTGCGCGAGAGCGAGCGCTTCAACGTCATGGAAAAGCAGCGCATCAAGGTGGTGTTCCGCGACCTGTACGAACAACTCGACAAAGTGCAGTGGTAGGCGGCCATGGATCAGCACAAGCTGCGGGCCCTGGTATTTGAAAAGACCGGCGTCAGGATCGACATCGACGACCCGGTGTTCGCGCTGGTGGCGCTGAACGAAGCGGTGCTGGAAGAAGCGGTGGAACGCCACATCGCCCGCATCGACGCCGCCTCGCGGCAACTGGCGGCGCAGGCCGGCCACGCCGCCGCCCCCGCCGCCACGGCAGCGCCGGCGATCGCGCCCCGCGAGCTACGGCTGCTGGGCGCGGCCTGCGTGATCGCCCTGATCAGCGCGCTGGTGGTGCTGGGCGGCCAGGCGGCGCTGCGCCAGCCCGGCCTGAGCAGCGAGCAAGAACAAGCGCTGCGCCGTGCCGCCCGGCTGGAGCAAGCGATCCAGCAACTCGATCCCCGCGCCCGCGCCCAACTGCAAGCCGAGCTACAGAAGTAAAACCCCGTGTGCGAATGTCAGACCTGACACCGGGGTTTGTGCTAACATGTGAACACCTATTCATATGTTGGTAATCATGGGCTGTCAACACGACTATTCCCAGTGCGATCCGCAGATCGCGCAACTCGCCGATCTGTTTCATTTGCTCGGCGATCCGACCCGTTTGCGCATCGTGCTCGCCTGTATGGCGGTGCCGATCGCCGTCAGCGAGATCGCCGCCACCCTCGATCTGAGCAGCTCACTCGTGAGCCACCACCTGCGCCTGCTGCGCGCCGCCCGCATCGTCAAGTCGGAACGCCAGGGCAAGCAGGTTTTCTATACCGTCGCCGATGCCCATATCAGCGGCGTACTGAACGATATGCTGGAACATATCGCCGAACCTTCCAACGGGAACGAAGCATGAGCAAGCAACACGACCACGCCCACCACGATCATGCACACGAGCATGCGCACGATCACGCCGGCCACGGCCACGGCCATCACCACCATCACGGCGATCCCAACACCATGGGCCGCGCCTTCGCCATCGCCATCACGCTGAACCTGCTGTTCGTCGGCGTCGAGTTCTTCTACGGCTTCCTGGCCAACTCCACCGCGCTGATGGCCGACGCCGGCCATAACCTGTCCGACGTGCTGGGCCTGATACTGGCCTGGGGCGCGGCCATCCTCGCCAAGCGCGTGCCCAACCAGCAATACACCTACGGCCTGCGCAGCACCTCGATGCTGGCCGCGCTGTTCAACGCCCTGCTGCTGCTGGTGGCCTGCGGCGGCATCACCTACGAGGCGGTGCAGCAGTTGCTGAAGCCGGACCCGGTGGCCGGCCTGACCGTGTCCATCGTGGCCGGCATCGGCATCCTGGTCAACGGCTTCTCGGCCTGGCTGTTCATGGCCGGCAGCAAGGACGATATCAATATCCGCGGCGCCTACCTGCACCTGGCCGCCGACGCCGCCATTTCGCTGGGCGTGCTGGTGGCCGGCATCGTCGTCCGCTACACCGGCTGGAACTGGATCGATCCGGCGGTCAGCATGGTGATCGTGGTGATCATTGTCATGAGCACCTGGTCGCTGATGCTGCAGGCGCTGCGCATGATGCTGGCGGCGGTGCCGGACCACATCGACCGCGCCGGCATCGAGCAATTCCTGCGCGCCCACCCCGGCGTGACGGCGGTGCACGACCTGCATATCTGGGCCATGAGCACCACCGAGAACGCGCTGACGGCGCAACTGGTCATGCCGGCCGGCTATCCGGGCGACAGCGACATCGATGCCATCAGCCAGACGCTGCGCGAGACCTTCTCGATCCAGCACAGTACGCTGCAAGTGCGGCTCGGCGCCAGCGCGCTGGAATGCTGCCTGCTGGCGCCGGCCGCCGCGCCGTCAGCCCATCACGGCCACCAGCACTAGCCTAGTCGGCCAGATCGGCGTACAACGCGGTACTCAGGTAGCGCTCGCCAAACGACGGGATCACCGTGACGATGATCTTGCCGGCATTCTCCGGCCGCCGCGCCACCTGCAGCGCCGCCCACAAGGCGGCGCCGGAGGAAATCCCCACCAGCAGCCCTTCCTGGCTGGCCGCCTGACGCGCGGTCGCGAAGGCGTCCTCGTTGCTGACGCACACCACCTCGTCGTACACCTTGGTATTGAGCACGCCCGGCACGAAGCCGGCGCCGATGCCCTGGATCGGGTGCGGTCCCTTGCTTCCCTTGGACAGCATCGGCGACGCCTCCGGCTCCACCGCGACGCAGCGGAACGCCGGCTTGCGCGCCTTGAGCACCTCGCCCACACCGGTGATGGTGCCGCCGGTGCCGACGCCTGCCACCAGGATGTCGACGCGGCCGTCGGTGTCATGCCAGATTTCTTCGGCCGTGGTGCGCCGGTGCACCGCCGGGTTGGCGGGATTGTTGAATTGCTGCGGCATCAGGTAGCGTGGGTCGGACGCGACCAGTTCCTCGGCGCGGCGGATCGCGCCCAGCATGCCTTCGCCGCCGGGCGTGAGCACCAGCTCGGCGCCATAGGCGCGCAGCAGCATGCGCCGTTCGCGGCTCATGGTATCGGGCATGACCAGCGTGCAGCGGTAGCCGCGCGCGGCGCACACCATCGCCAGCGCGATGCCGGTGTTGCCGCTGGTGGGTTCGACGAAGATGGTGTCGGGGCGGATCTGGCCGGCCGCCTCGGCCGCCTCGATCATGGCCAGACCGATGCGGTCTTTGACGCTGTGGGCGGGATTGCAGTATTCCAGCTTGACCAGTACCTGGGCGGCGGCGCCCTGGGCCAGCCGGTTGATGCGGACCAGCGGAGTACGGCCGATCAGTTCAGTAACGTCGTTGGCGACTTTCATGCACACCTCGCGAGAGCAGGGAGAGAAAGGCTAGTCTACCCTGCTTCGCGCGGCGCGTTGCACATTACTTGACGTCGACCAGTTCGACGTCGAAGATCAGCGCCGAGTTCGGCGGAATGCCGCTGCCCGGCGACGGACGCGAGCCATAGGCCAGTTCCGATGGAATGATCAACGTGCGCTTGCCGCCGACTTTCATGCCGACGATGCCCTGATCCCAGCCCTTGATGACGCGGCCGGCGCCCAGCACGAAGTCGAGCGGCTCGCCGCGCGGCAGCGACGAGTCGAACAGCTTGCCGTGCATGTCCTTGGCCAGCGGACGGTACAGCCAGCCGCTGTAATGCATGTAGACGGTGGCGCCGGCGGTGGCTTCCTTGCCGGTGCCGACCTTGGTGTCGGTGATGATCAGTTTCTCGGCGGCCGGGCCCGGCGTGGCGGAGCCGACCACGACCGGCGCGGCCGGCGCGGCGGCGGCTGGCGCTGGCTGCGGCGCCTGCTCCTGGGCTTGTGCGGCGGCGGCGGCGGCGGCGGCCAACAGCATGGCGGCGAATACGGAACTACGCTTCATGGGGGTTCTTTCAATGAGGTCTGTAGACAGCGTGCAATGATAGCAAACTAGACCGTATCCGGGACCGTTGTTGTCAGTGCGCCATCGGCCAGCTGGCGCAGCGCGTGGCCGGCGCACACCATGCCAAAGGTGGCGGTCACCACCATCGCCGAGCCGAAGCCGGCGCAATTGAGGCCGGTGACGCCGGTGGTGGCGCGCTCGTCGCCATCGACCGCGCACGCTTCGCCGGTTTCCGGATACCTCAGCGGCTCGGTCGAGAACACGGCGTCGATGTGGAACTTGGTCTTTTCGCCGCGCGGGAAGCCGTACTGGGCGCGCATGATCTTGCGCACTTTCTTCAGCAGCGGTTCCTGCTCGGTCCGGGCCAGGTCGCGCACCGAAATTTGCGCGGCGTCGGTCTTGCCGCCAGCGCTGCCGATGGTAATCACCGGCAGGTCGTGCTGGCGCGCCCAGGCCAGCATGGCGGCCTTGGCTTTGACGGCGTCGGTGGCGTCGATCAGGTAGTCGTACTGGCCCACGCCGATCATCTGCGCGACGTTGTCCGGATCGACAAACTCTTCGATCTGGTGGACCTTGCAAAAGGGATTGATCTGCGCGATGCGCTCGGCCAGCGCGGTGATCTTGGCCATGCCGACGGTGCCGCTCAGCGCCTGGATCTGGCGGTTGATATTCGACTCGGCCACGTTGTCGAGGTCGATCAAGGTCAGTTCGCCGATCGCGCTGCGCGCCAGCGCCTCGACGATCCACGAACCGACGCCACCAACCCCCACCACGCAGATGTGCGCGGTACGGAACCGTTGCAGCGCATGCGCGCCATACAGGCGCGCGATGCCGCCAAAGCGCCGTTCGAAGTCGACGTCGTCAAAATCAGGAGGTGTAATGCTGTTCATCCCGGCATTTTACCGGACTCCGGCAATGTTAATATGGCAAAAAGATTAAGGATAACAACAATGCACATTGAAGTCAGGCAGGCCGAATACAGCGAGCGCATCATCGTTCGCCACATGATGGAGCTGTACCAGCACGATTTTTCCGAGTTCGACGGCACCGATCTGGACGAACACGCGCAATACGGCTACTACGATCTCGACTGCTTCTGGATCAATCCGGCCTATGCCGCCCACGTCATCAAGGTCGACGGCAAGTGGGCCGGCTTCGCGCTGGTCAACGATGAAACCCATCTGCCGGGGAACACGCGCGCCATGCTGAAATTCTTCGTCCTGCGCAAATACCGCAAACACGGCGTCGGCCGCCACGCCGCCCAGGCGATCCTGGCGATGACGCCGGCCAGCTGGGAAATCCGCGTCATCGCACAAAACCCCGCCGCCGCCACCTTCTGGCAAACCATCGCCGGCCCCGCCGTGACCACACTGGACAACGACCAATGGCAAGGGCCGGTATTCACTGTGAATAACGTTCCACGGCCGGACGCCGCTTAATTCTCGGATGTGCAAGGAATGATGAAAGAGGCAGATGGGAAAACCACGGCTGTTTATTGCGACCGCAGCTATACGTTCCCAGCAAAAAAATCCAATTTAACCAATCTGATAAAGCTAACTGTCCCCCTGTCGAATAAGCTCGTCACGCATGCGCGGCAGATCTGATTTCACAGTTCTCCAGACTATGCGGAAGTCCAGCTGAAAGTAGCCATGAGCGATAACATTACGCATCTGACAGGCTGCTGTACAAGATAGTTCTGGAGGCGCGTCGGCGAACGGCTTGTCGTGCTTCTCGATCCGACCACGGGCTTCTCCGATCACCTCAAAATTACGAAGTACCGCGTCTTGTATCAGTTCGTTGTTTAGAAAATCCTGTTCATCAAGCAGCGCCGTATAGCGTTCGATCCTAGAGATAGCATCCCGGATATGTCCCAGATAATCCGCCAACCTCTGAGGTGACATATTCATATCGGCAGCGCCTGCGCCACCACTTCGGCACGAAACCTTTCCGGCAAGGCGCACGGGGTCAGCACGTCGGCAGGTATGCCCAGCAACTCCAGCAACTCGTGCCGCATGGCGCCGATATCAAACAGCGTGGTTTCCGCCGAGGGATCAACCAGAATATCGAGATCGCTGCCGTCCCGATCCTCGCCGCGAGCGGTCGAGCCGAAGACGCGCGCATTGCCGGCACGATGTGACTCCACAATGTGGCGAATTGCGTGACGGTGACGTCTCAAGGCCTCTGACGGCGTCACTAAATCCTCCGTTTGGCGAATTATTCTAGAATACTCGTGTTTACAGCCAGCGCAGCCCGAGCCCACGCCATGAGCCATACCTTGTTCGACACCGCCCCCGATTTCAGCCAGCCGATCGCCGTGCTGAAGCATTGCCACGACCGCATCCGCAAGCAGCTGGAAACGCTGCGCAAGCTGCTCGCCCACCTGCCCCGACATGGCGCCGACGCGGAGGCGCAGCAAGCCGCGCGAGCGGTGCTGAAATATTTCAACAACGCCGCCCATCTGCACCACCAGGACGAGGAGCACAACCTGCTGCCGATGCTGCAGGCCACCGCGCGCGGCGCCGACGCCGCCCTGCTGGCCGAACTGACGCCCGCTATCCTGGCGGGTCACGAGCAAATGGATAGAGACTGGTCTATAATCAAATCACAACTTGAGCAAATCGCCAACGGCAGCGGCACCGCCCTGTCGGCAGACGATGTAGCGCGCTTCTGCGAGGCCTACGCCGACCACATGGTGGTCGAGGAAGGCCAGATCGCCCCGATGGCCAAGCGCTTGTTCAGCCCGGACCAAATGGCACAGCTCGGCAGTGCGATGCAGCTGCGGCGTGGAATCCTCCCCGCCCTGCCCACCAGCCAAGTGCCCGAACAACACGCCGCGCCGGTCAACCATACCGTGGCGGACGGCGTGGTGCTGGCGGATCTGCGCCTCGACTACGGCCGCGCCAGCCTGACGGAAGACGATGTGCTGGACGATCCAATCGCGCAGTTCGGCAAGTGGTTTGAAGAAGCCCTGCATGCGAAGGTCAACGAACCGAACGCGATGAGCGTGGCCACCGTCGACGCCGATGGCAAGCCCAGCTCGCGCATCGTGCTGATCAAGCAATACGATCACCGGGGTTTCACCTGGTACACCAATTACGAGAGCCAGAAAGGCCGGCAACTGCGCGCCAATCCGCATGCCGCGCTGCTGTTCTTCTGGAGTGAACTCGAACGCCAGGTACGGATCGAAGGCAAGGTGGTGCAAACCACCGCCGAGGAAAGCGACACCTATTTTTACAGCCGGCCGGTGAAGAGCCAGATCGCCGCGATCGCTTCGCGGCAGAGCGCGCCCATCGCCAACCGCGAACAGATGGAAGCCAATTACGATGCCGTCGCGGCAGTCAGCGGCGAGCATCCGCTGCGGCCGGCGCATTGGGGCGGTTACCGCCTCGACCCGGAGCGCATCGAGTTCTGGCAGGGACGCCGCTCGCGTTTCCATGACCGGATCGTGTATGTGAAGCAAGCTGATGGCAGCTGGGTCAAGGAGCGCCTGCAACCGTAAGCCAGCGCGGCGCACCTCCCGGGCCATCGCACGCCGCTGGCCTTTGTGTGGTCTGAACACCGGGAGGATATCTTGTTCGTACAGAATCAACTCAGTCACTGGATCGACCGTATCCGCGCGCAACTGACGCTGCCGCTGCGCATCGAATTGTGGAACGGCCAGCAAGTCGACCTGTCCAGCGAAACGCCGCGCGTCACCATCCGGCTGCCGAACGTGGCGGCGGCGCGCTACCTGCTGACGCCGTCGCTGTCCAACCTCGGCGCCGCCTATGTCGAAGGCGCGATCGAGGTCAGGGGCAAGGCCAAGGACATGATCGCGGTGGTCAACGCGCTGGCGCGCACCTCGCTAAAAGCCGAGGGCAAGTTCGCGCGGCTGGTGCGCAGCTTCAGCCACAACCGGCAGCAGGACGCCGAGGCGATCCGCTATCACTACGACGTCTCCAACGATTTTTATCAGGAATTTCTCGACCCGCACATGGTCTATTCCTGCGCCTACTTCGAGCATGGCGACGAGGACCTGGCCACCGCGCAGCTGAAAAAGATCGACCACATCCTGCGCAAGATCGAATTGCAACCGGGCCAGACGCTGCTCGACATCGGCTGCGGCTGGGGCGCGCTGGTGATCCGCGCGGCCCGGCAGTACGGCGCGCGCTGCGTCGGCGTCACGCTGTCGGCCAACCAGCACGCGCTGGCGACGCAGCGCGTGCGCGAGGCCGGGCTGGAGCACCTGATCGAGATCCGCCTGCAGGACTACCGCGACGTGCGCGGCCAGTTCGACCGCATCACCAGCGTCGGCATGTTCGAGCACGTCGGCCTGCGCCATCTGCCGGAGTACTTCGGCGCCATCCACGCGCTGCTGGCGCCGGACGGCGTCGTGATGAACCACGGCATCACCAGCACCGATCCGGACAACGGCGAGACGCCCTACGGCGGCGGCGAATTCATCGAAAAATACGTGTTCCCGCACGGCGAGCTGGCGCACATCGGCCATGTGCTGAAGGCCATGCAGCAAGGCCAGCTGGAGGTCAGCGACGTCGAAAACCTGCGCCGCCACTACGCCCGCACCTGCGCCATCTGGACCGACAATTTCGAGGCGCACGGCGAGCGCGTGCGCGAACTGGCCGGCGACAAGCGCTACCGCATCTGGCACGTCTACCTGGCCGGTTGCAGCTATGCTTTCGAGCAGGACTGGATCAGCCTGTACCAGATCGTCGGCCGCAAGGCCGGTCAGCGAGCCGCCGCGCTACCGTGGTCGCGCCGGCATATGTATCCGCCGGCTAGCGCAGGCGGTTGGCAAAAGTCTTTCTGAACTTGTCGACCTTGGGCGCCACGACGAAGGCGCAGTAGCCCTGCAGCGGATGCTGGCGGAAGTAATCCTGGTGGTAGTCCTCGGCCTTGTAGAAGGTCTGCGCCGGCGCCAGTTCGGTGACGATGGGCGCGTCCCACACATGCGCCATCTCGCCGATCACCTGGCGCGCGGTGGCTTCCTGCTGCGGCGACTGATAAAAGATGACCGACCGGTACTGCGTGCCGACATCATTGCCCTGGCGGTTGAGCGTGGTCGGGTCGTGGATGGTAAAGAAGATTTCCAGCAGGTCGCGGTACTGGATCTGCGCCGGATCGTAGGTCAGCTTGATCACCTCGGCGTGACCGGTGTCGCCGGTACACACTTGCTCATAGCTGGGGTGTTCGGTCTGGCCGCCCATGTAGCCGGACTCGACGGAATCAATGCCCTTCACCTCCCGATACACCGCCTCGGTGCACCAGAAGCAGCCACCGCCAAGGATTGCCGTCGCCATTTGATTTTGCATGATCTCGTCCCGAAAGCCTGCTATGCAGTCATATTAAAACGGTTTGGCCGGCAAGTGCGCGCCGTGTCCGCAAAGCCGACACTATTAACGCTGGCCATACGGACTTTTGATCAGCGGGCCGCGCGTCATCTGCTTCGCGCCCGGCGGGATGGCGGCCGGGCAGGCGCCGGCAAAACGTCCCGTCAGCGTGTCTTGCTGGGTTTCCATCTTGCCGCCCAACCCCGGGTAGGTGGTGCTGAATTCGATCTTGTACGCGGAAGCGAAGTCACCGCTCATGCTAAGCGATAAGCGGGTTGTCTTGTCGCACACCGCAGTGTAGCGGTAAGCCGCCCCCTCCTTCTGTTGCGACTCCAGCACGCACTCGCGCTCGAAACCGGCCCACACATCGTCTTCGATGATGCGGTCTTTGTCCGCCTGTACGCAAATCTCCCAGGAAAATGGCGAATGCTCCGGCGTGACCTTCCATAGGCCGGAGGCGCGCTGGGGTGGGACGACCTCGGCGGCATAGGCGTGTGCGGAACAAAACAACAGGGCGGATAAGGCAGCAGGAATGGCACGGTAAAACATCCAATGATTCTCCTTTAGTGACGATGTCACAACTATAGCGCAGCAGGGCTTTACCTCCGCGCACACTATCTTTGGCATAATGACTCACTATGAACACCAAATTCCCACGCGCCGAAGAGCGCAGCTTCGACACCGCCCATTTCCGCCAGGCGCTGGGCCAGTTCGCCACCGGCGTGACCATTATCACCACCCGCCTGGCCGACGGCAGCTTTCGCGGCCTGACCGCCAGTTCCTTCAACTCGGTGTCGCTGGACCCGCCGCTGGTGCTGTGGAGCCTGGCCAACGGCGCCAACTCCATGCCCATCTTCACCGGCAACTCGCACTACGTCATCAATGTGCTGAACGCCGAGCAGGCCCACCTGGCCAAGCGCTTCGCCACGCGCGGCGGCAATCCGTGGGAAGGCGTCGAGTACGAACTGTCGCGCACCGGCCAGCCGATCCTGAAGGGCGCGTCGGCCTGGTTTGAATGCCATAACCGCAGCCGCTATCCCGAGGGCGACCATGTGATTTTCGTCGGCGAGGTCGAGTTCTGCGCGTTCTCCCCATGCCCGCCGCTGATTTTCCATAGCGGCCAGTTCGCCGGACTGGGGTAAAAACGGAAATTGGTGTCGCTCTTTGAAAAGCCGGCGCCAGGGTGGCGGCATAGAATGCTGACAGCATTGATCACCATAACGAGAGACTATCTATGAGCCAAGCCCGCGCCCAATTCCACTGGGATGACCCTTTGCTGCTGGACCAGCAGTTGTCCGATGACGAGCGCATGGTGCGCGACGCCGCCGCCGCCTATTGCCAGGACAAGCTGCAACCGCGCATCCTCGACGCTTTCCGCCATGAACAGATGGACACCTCCATCTTCCGCGAGATGGGCGAACTGGGCCTGCTGGGCCCGACCATTCCCGAGCAGTACGGCGGCCCCGGTCTGAACTACGTGTCCTACGGCCTGGTCGCGCGCGAAGTCGAGCGCGTCGATTCCGGCTACCGCTCGATGATGAGCGTGCAGTCGTCGCTGGTGATGGTGCCGATCTACGAGTTCGGCACCGAAGCGCAAATGCAAAAGTATCTGCCGAAACTGGCCACCGGCGAGTGGATCGGCTGCTTCGGCCTGACCGAGCCGAATCACGGCTCCGATCCGGGTTCGATGATCACCCGCGCCAAGAAAGTGGCCGGCGGCTACGCGCTGAGCGGCGCCAAGATGTGGATCACCAATTCGCCGGTGGCCGATGTGTTCGTGGTGTGGGCCAAGGATGATGAAGGCGCGATTCGCGGCTTCGTGCTGGAAAAAGGCATGGCCGGCCTGAGCGCGCCCGCCATCCACGGCAAGTTCGGCCTGCGCGCCTCGATCACCGGCGAAATCGTCATGGACAATGTGTTCGTGCCGGAAGAGAACGCCTTCCCGGACGTGCGTGGCCTGAAGGGGCCGTTCACCTGCCTGAACTCGGCCCGCTACGGCATCGCCTGGGGCGCGCTGGGCGCGGCGGAAGCATGCTGGCACACGGCGCGTCAGTATGTGATGGACCGGGTGCAGTTCGGCCGTCCGCTGGCCGCCAACCAGCTGATCCAGAAGAAGCTGGCCGACATGCAGACCGAGATCACCATGGGCCTGCAAGGCTGCCTGCGCCTGGGCCGCATGAAGGACGAGGGCACGGCGGCGGTGGAAATCACCTCGATGATGAAGCGCAACTCGTGCGGCAAGTCGCTGGATATCGCCCGCGTGGCGCGCGACATGTTGGGGGGAAATGGTATTTCGGATGAGTTCGGCATCATCCGGCATATGGTGAATCTGGAGGTGGTGAACACCTATGAAGGCACGCACGACATTCACGCGCTGATTCTGGGGCGGGCCCAGACGGGTATCCAGGCCTTCCAGTAAAAACCGCCGTCATTCCGGCGCAGGCCGGAATGACCATTACCAGCTTACCAGCCCTTGAAGCTATAGCCGACGCTGACGTTGACCGCCAGCGGGTCCAGTCGCACGTCCTGCACCTGACCGGTCGAGTAGTGGGCCTTGGTTTTCAGCTTGGTCTTGATGACCGACGCGTCCAGGAACCATTTCTCGTTGATCTTCACCGTGCCGCCCAGCTGGAAGCTGACGGCCGCTTTATCATCCAGCTTGAAGGTCGCACCAGAAGTAGCGCCGGTGTTCAGAATCGCCGTCAGCTGACCCGAACCGCGTTCCTTCTGGAACATGGCGTAGGTGAAGCCCAACCCCACGTAAGGACGCACCACCGCGTCCGGCTTAAAGAAGCGGTACTGAATGAAAGCCGTCGGCGGCAGCACTTCGGCGGTCGCCAGCTTGCCGGTGCCCTGGATCGAACCGGCGCCATACAAACTATGCTTGTACGGCAGGCCCAGGTCCAGCTCGGCCGACACATTGTCGGTCAGCATATAGGCAATCGCGAAGCGCGGCTGGGTGTCGCTGCCGACATCGGTCTTGGTGTTCGGCAAGGCCGGCGCCGACACATTGCCCGAATCCACTTTCGGGGTGATTTTATTGGCGCCCAGCGTGCCGAGCCAGGTGCCAGCTTCCTGTTGTGCCGAGGCGGCCGAGGCTACCGTCATCGCGGCGGCCAGCGCCAGCAGTTTTACCGTGTTCTTCATAGTGTCTCCAGATATTTGTATGTGAGTCCGGCCGCCACGCCCTGCGCGGACGCGGCGGCCTGCACCGATGGAATTACAGCCAGCCCTTGGTCACCAGCGCCTTGGACACATAACGCGCCAGCAGCAGGTTGTTGTACGGGGTTGGGTGCACATCGTCGGCGAACGAGTAGTGGCTGACATCGCCCGCGACCAAATTGCTGCCGTTGCAACCGAGCGAGCTGCCGATCGGGTTCTTGGTGGTGTCGGTCAAGTTGCAGGCCGGCTCGGACACATTGGTCAGACCGTATGGGCCGGGGTTGGTGGCCTGGTCATGGCTGACCGCGTACACATCCACCACCACCACTTTCGACTCGCCG
Source organism: Duganella lactea (assembly GCF_009857505.1). Classification (GTDB taxonomy): domain Bacteria; phylum Pseudomonadota; class Gammaproteobacteria; order Burkholderiales; family Burkholderiaceae_D; genus Rugamonas; species Rugamonas lactea. The sequence continues at coordinate 109,098 of NZ_WWCP01000005.1, read as the reverse complement.
CCAAGGCCGTTGGTCAGCGCGGTGTTGTAGGCGCTGACCATGGCGTCGATCAGGGCGCGGGTCGAGGCATCCTTGGTGCGGCCGGACGGGGTGGTGGCGATGTCCGGCAGGTTGTTGACCACCACGTAGTTGGCGCCGTTGGCGAGCAGCTGGTTTTTCACCAGCGCCACCAGATCGGTACCGGCGGTGGCCATGGCGGTCACCAGTGCCGGGCCGTTGGCGCTGGCGTAGGCGGCACCCGCCGCCTGTCCGGCAGCGGTGGCGTCGGCGGTGGCCTTGGCGATGTAGGTGGCGGAGTTGGCGACCACCGCCGAGTTACCCGGCTGCGCGGCGGCGGTGCCGATGGCGGCCTGGGTGATGGTGGTCTGGGTCGCGCCCGGACGCACGGTGGCGGCCTGCACGGCGGCGGTGATGGCGGCGCCGGCGGCCTGAGGATTGGTGGCGCCGGCGGCCAGCTGCGGAATCAGGCTGGCGAAGAAGGCCGGACCGGCCGCATCGGTGCCGGCCTTGGTGGCGGCGTTGGCCAGCACGGTCAACTGGAACAGCGCGTCGTTACCGCCGGCCATCACCAGCACCAGCTCATCGCCCTTGAATTTGCCGCCGACCGCTTTCAGGTGGTTGGCGATCTGGGTGACGACGGGAATGGTCAACGCGCCCAGCGGGCTGCCGGCCAGCTTGTTGCCCGGACCAACCGGGTTGGTCACGCGGGCGCCGCCCATGGCGTAGCTGTAGCAACCGGCTTTGGCGGTGACCGGCACCGAGAAGCCCTTGCTGGCGTCGCCATCGAGGCCGGTGACGGCAGGGCATGGCGCGGCCACGCCGATCTGCGCGGCCATCAGCTCGGTCCAGTTCTTGCCGGTCAGCGTGGCATTGATCGCGGTGTTGTCGCCATTGATGGTGAACTTGCCACCTTTCAGCGCGGCGACGGTGCCGACATTGTAGGTGCCGACGTCCGACAGGCTATCGCCGAACGATACCTGCGAGGCGTATTTGACTTTGGTCGATTGATCGCCAGGCGCGGGATCGGTGCCGCCGCATCCGGCCAGAACGGCCAGGGTCATTGCAGCGAGCGCAAGTTTGGTATGACGCATGTTGTCTCCTCAAAATTTTTTTTAGGCTTGTTATACGAACGGCCGTGCTATTCGCAACCTGACTAATATGCCAGCACCAACCAAGCTTGTATAGAGGGACACCACTAAAAACACGGTTTGTGAGCAAAAAAGAACGCTTGCTCGCCATCCGTTACGCCATGTCAAATCGCAATTCACCGCGATGGTGCAGAATCGAAGAAGGCACGCGCCTCGCGCAGGCAGAACGGCGCCACCAGGCCGGCATGATAAGCGTCCCTGACCGCCTGGTCGGCCGCCGCCGCGGTGCTGCCACTGACCAGGGCGGCGGTGCGCGCGGCGAACTTAGCGGCGGCGAATTGCCCGCGCGAGGTCGCATACGGCGCGAGCATCGAGGTGTCCTCAAGATTGAGTACCGTCAGGTTCAGGCCGGCCACGTTTTGCGCGCGGAAATAGGCGGCGGTGGCGCTGGTGTTGGTGTACGGCACCACCGGATCGGCATCGCCGCCGCACAGGAACATCGGCACATTGGGCGTGTAGCTGCGCAGGTCGTTCTTCTGCAGCCATTTGCGCAAGGCGTGCGCCGGCTTGCAGCTCAGCGGCGCGGCGCTGCCGGCGTTGCACGGATTGGCCTGCAGATCGGCCAGATAGCTGTTGCGGTAGCTGGTCTTGATCAGATGGTCGGCGCCGAAGAAGCTGGCATAGCCCGAGACCTGCGGCAGCGAGTCGGCGGCAAACAGCACGTCATTCGGCAACAGCCCCGCCGCCGCCAGGCTCCCCAGGCTTTGCGTGCCGGGCAACAAACTTTCGATGCCGCTGGCGTACTTGGGTTCGTAGACGTCGGCGCTGCTGGCGTACAGGCCGGCGCCGGCGCGTTGGCCGGCGCTCAGCAGCATCGGCAGGAAGCCGGCCGAGCCGGTGGACGGCGCGCCGCCGAAGATGCCGTCACCGAACAAGGTTAGCGCGTATGGGCCGGACAGCGGCGCGACCGCGGTCGGCGCGAATTCGCTGGCGTGTTTGGTCTGCATGGCGCGCTGCGTGGCCATCGCCACAAAGCCGCCCTGCGAGTAGCCGCTGACCATCAGCCGGCTGGAGGCGTTGGCGCTGATGCTGCCGAACACGCCACGGGCGGCGCGCAAGGCGTCGATCATGTCGGCCGATTGCTGTTCCGCGTCAAGATACGGATGGTAGCCGGCGTTCGAGCCGGCATAGCCGACATAGTTCGGCGCCACCACGATGTAGCCCTGTCCCGCGAACATGCCGGCGATCAGCAACGGTTCGTTGGCGCTCAGTTTGGCCATGTCGTAGCTCTTCTGCACCGACGTGCCGTGCGCGTACAGCATCACCGGGCGACCACCCTGGCAGGCCGGGTTGGCGCCGGACGGCACGTAGATGGCGGCGCTGGCCTCGGTGTCGGCGGCGGCCGAATCGATGGTGTGATACTTGACCGTGTAGACGGTGACGCCGCAGGTCGGCGTGCTGGTGATGGTGCTGCCTAATTCGACGTTGGCGTCGATCAAGGACTTGAATTGCGTCGCATCGACCGTGTTCAGCGCGACGCCGCTGCCGATGCTCACCGGCACCAGCGTGGCGGCGCCGATGAGCTGGCCACGCAGCGAAGGCGGCGGCGCCGGCGGCGTGACCACCTGTCCGGCATGGCTGTTGCCACTGCTACCGCCACCGCCGCCACAGGAGGCCAACAGCAGTAGCATCGGAATCAGGGTCAGACGAAAGTCGCGCATATCGCATCCTTGCAAGATGGCCGGGCGAAATAGTCGGCCGGCAACAAAATTATCTTAGCAGGAAAGCAAACCGGGATGGGCATCCCGGGGGCGAGAAGCGCATTTAGTGTTGCAGCAGCGACGCAATAATCCCGGCCGAGCCAAACACCGAGCGGCGCAGGCGGTCGTTGACACCCAGCCAGTCCGCGCCTTGCGGCGGCGTTTCGACCAGGATCAGGCCGGAGCCGGTCTGATCCATATCGCGCAGCGCGGCGTACAGGCCATAGGCGTAGCCGGCCGGATCGGCCGGTAGCACGCGCTGGGCGTGCGCATGGGCGGTCAGCGCGGCCGGCAGCGCGTGACCGATCAGTGCCACCTTGACGCCCTTGGCGTGCAGTTGCGGCAGCGTATCGGCCAGTGCCGCCGCCGTCGCCATGGCGACCGGCGTGCGTGGCGCGTAGTGCGATTCCAGCGTGCCGGAGGCGCGCGGCGCGGCCTGGTCCGGCGCGGCCGGCAGCATGCCGATCACGTCGGCGATCTGCTGCGCGCTGATGTGGCCGGGACGCAGCAGCACCGGGCCGTGCGTGGCCAGGCGCGACATGTCGACGATGGTGGATTCAATGCCGACCTCGCTCGATCCGCCTTCCAGCACCATCGCCAGCGCGGACGCCGAGCAGGCTTCGCCGCCGTTGAGGGCGCCGTCGTCGTGCGCGTCCATGCCGAACTCGTCGCGCACGTGCTGCGCGGTGGTCGGGCTGACGTTGCCGAACTTGTTGGCCGATGGCGCCGCCACACCGCCCTTGCCGCCCTTGAACGCTTGCAGCAAGGCGATGGCGACCGGGTGCGACGGGCAGCGCACGCCAACCGAATCCTGGCCGGCCGAGACCGCGTCAGGAATATTCGGATGGCGTTTGAGGATCAGCGTCAGCGGACCAGGCCAGAAGGCTTGCGCCAGCTTGCGCGCCGCTTCCGGCACCTCGCTGGTCCAGTAGTCCAGATCGGCGCCGGGGGCGACGTGCACGATCACCGGGTGGTCGTGCGGACGGCCCTTGGCGTCGTAGATGCGCGCCACGGCGGCCGGGTTTTCCGCATCCGCACCGAGGCCGTAGACGGTCTCGGTCGGGAAAGCGACCAGACCGCCCTCTTCCAGGATGGCGGCCGCCGCCGCGATCAGCGCCGGGTCGGCCACGGGTGCGGCGGGCTGCTTCACGGCGCCGCCTCCGCTTCAATGCCCAGGACGGCGCAGGCGGCGTTGAGTTGCTGCCGCGCTTGCTCAAGCGTGGGCGCGATGAAGGTCACGTGGCCCATCTTGCGCGCGCGGCGCGGATCGTCCTTGCCGTACAAATGCAGATTGGCGCCCGGCAAGGCCAGGATTTCATTCCAGGCCGGCTCGCGCGTGTTGTCGCTATCATCGGTGAACCAGAGGTCGCCCAGAATATTCAGCATCACCGCCGGCGAATGCTGGCGCACATCGCCCAGCGGCAGGCGCGCCATCGCCCGCACCTGCTGCGCGAACTGGCTGGTGACGCACGCGTCGATGGTGTAGTGGCCGCTGTTGTGCGGACGCGGCGCCATCTCGTTGACCACCAGCGAACCGTCGGTCAGCACGAAGAATTCGATGCACAGCACGCCCACGTAGCCGAGTTCGGCCACGATGGCTTGCGCCGCCTGCTGCGCCTTCAAGGCGCTGTCGTCCGACACGTTCGGGCCGGGCACCGTGGTGGTGAACAGGATGCCGTCGCGGTGGACGTTCTCGGCGATCGGATAGACGACCGATTCGCCGTCATGACCGCGCGCGGTCAGCACCGACACTTCGTAAGCCAGCGGCAGCATCTTCTCCAGCAGGCAAGTCACCTTGCCCATGGCCTCGAACGCCGCCTGCACGTCGGCGCGCGACGTCACGCGCACCTGGCCCTTGCCGTCGTACCCCATGCGCACGGTTTTCAGAATACCCGGCAGCAGGTCGTCGCCGATGGCGTCGATATCTTCCTGCGTGGCGATCACCTTGTGCGGCGCCGGCATCACGCCCGACTTCGGCGCGCAGTCGACGAAGAAACGCTTCTCGGCCACACGGTCCTGCGCCACCGACACGCCATGCGCGTTGGGCGCCACGAACACCGATTGCGCCAGGCGCGACAGGCTGTCCGCCGGGACGTTTTCAAACTCGGTGGTGACGGCGGCGCACTGCGCGGCCAGCGCGTCGAGGCCGGCGGCATCGCTGTAGCCGGCGTTGACCAGCCGCTGCGCGACCTGGCCGGCCGGGCAATCTGCCGACGGCTCCAGCACGGCGACCTGATAGCCCATGGCCTGCGCGGCCTGGGCAAACATGCGGCCCAACTGGCCGCCGCCCATCACGCCCAGCCACGCTGGCGGGTGGGCTTGCGGCAGGATGGATTTCAACTTCGTATCACTCATTGTTCACAGCGGCAGAGTCATGGCCTTGGCGGCCTCGGTTTGGGAAACGCGGAAAGCTTCCAGCTGCTCGGCCAGCGCCGCGTCGGTGGCGGCGATCATGGCCACGGCGGTCAGCGCCGCATTGGCCGCGCCCGCTTCACCGATGGCGAAGGTCGACACCGGCACGCCTTTCGGCATTTGCAGGATCGACAGCATGGAGTCCTCGCCGCGCAGGTACTTGGACGGCACCGGCACGCCCAGCACCGGCACGATGGTCATGGCGGCGACCATGCCGGGCAGGTGCGCCGCACCGCCGGCGCCGGCGATGATGGCGCGCAGGCCGCGCGCGCGCGCGCTCTTGGCGTAGGCATACATCTCGTCAGGCATGCGGTGCGCGGAAATCACTTGCGCCTCAAACGGCACGCCGAACTGCTTGAGGATGTTGACCGCGTTCTGCATCACGTCCCAGTCCGAGGACGAGCCCATGATGACGCCGACCAGTGGTGGTTGATCGGCCATCTTATGCTTTCAGCTTTTCGCCGGTCAGGCGTTCGATGGCTTCAAAATACTTGGCCTGGGTTTTTTCGATGACCTCGGCTGGCAGCGGCGGCGCCGGTGCGGTCTTGCCCCAGTCGGTCAGGGTTTCCAGGTAGTCGCGCACGAACTGCTTGTCGAACGATGGCGGCGAGATGCCGGTGGCATACGAGTCGGCCGGCCAGAAGCGCGACGAATCGGCGGTCAGCACTTCGTCCATCAGGTGCATGACGCCGTTTTCGTCCAGGCCGAATTCGAACTTGGTGTCGGCGATGATGATGCCGCGCGAAGCGGCGTATTCCGATGCCTCGGTGTACAGTTTGATGGCGACTTCGCGCATTTTGGCGGCCAGTTCGGCGCCGATGCGCGATTCCATCTCTGCAAAGCTGATGTTTTCGTCGTGCTCGCCCAGATCGGCCTTGGCGGCCGGCGTGAAGATCGGCTGTGGCAGTTTTTCCGCTTGTTGCAGACCTTCCGGCAGCGTGATGCCGCAGATCGCGCCGGTGGCCTGGTAGTCTTTCCAGCCCGAGCCGATGATGTAGCCGCGGACCACCGCTTCCACCATGATCGGTTTCAGTCGCTTGGCGACCACGGCGCGGCCCTTGACCTGCGCCACTTCGTCGGCCGCCACCACGGACTCCGGCGCGACGCCGGTCAGGTGGTTCGGCACGATGTGGCCCAGCTTCTCGAACCAGAAGTCGGTCATCTGGTTCAGTACCATGCCCTTGCCGGGAATCGGTTCATTCATGACAACGTCAAAGGCCGACAGGCGGTCCGACGTGACGATGAGGATTTTGTCATCGCCGACAGCGTAGTTGTCGCGGACTTTGCCGTGGCCGAGGAGTGGCAGGGACTTGATGGAAGACTGGTAGAGGCTGTTCATAGCAGGGGAATGTAATGAAAAAGCAAAAACCGGCGGATGAGGAAATCCTCGATCGCCGGTCGAAAGAGTCGGGTTAGTCCGCAAGAACCAACCCGTTCCAAAACAGAATTTTACTTCACAATCTGGGACAGCTCGCCGGCTTTGTAGCGCTCGGCCATTTTTTCCAGCGGAATTTGCTTGATTTTCGACGCCTGGCCTTCGCAGCCGAACGCCTGGAAGCGCGCGCGCACCACTTGCTCGGCAGCCAGACGGGCTGGCTTCAGGAAGTCGCGCGGGTCGAACTTCGACGGGTTCTGGAACATGTACTGACGCACGGCGGCGGTCATGGCCAGACGGATGTCGGTGTCAATGTTGATCTTGCGCACGCCATGACGGATGCCTTCCTGAATCTCTTCCACCGGCACGCCGTAGGTTTCCTTCATGTCACCGCCGAATTCGCGGATGATGGCCAGCAGTTCCTGCGGCACCGACGACGAACCGTGCATCACCAGGTGGGTGTTCGGAATACGCGCGTGGATTTCCTTGATGCGGTCGATCGCCAGAATGTCGCCGGTTGGCTTGCGGGTGAACTTGTAAGCGCCGTGCGAGGTGCCGATGGCGATGGCCAGCGCGTCGCACTGGGTTTTCTGCACGAAGTCGGCGGCTTGCGCCACGTCGGTCAGCAGCTGTTCGCGGGTCATCAGGCCGTCGGCGCCGTGGCCGTCTTCCTTGTCGCCCTTCATGGTTTCCAGCGAACCGAGCACGCCCAGTTCAGCCTCCACCGTCACGCCGATGGCGTGCGAGAACTTGACCACTTCGCGCGACACTTCGACGTTGTATTCGTAGGAAGCGACCGATTTGCCGTCGGCTTCCAGCGAGCCGTCCATCATCACCGAGCTGAAGCCCGAGCGGATGGCGGCCATGCAGACCGCCGGCGACTGGCCGTGGTCCTGGTGCATGACGACCGGAATGTGCGGGTACGCCTCGATGGCGGCGTCGATCAGGTGACGCAGGAAGGCTTCACCGGCGTACTTGCGGGCGCCGGCCGAGGCCTGCATGATGACCGGCGCGTTCAGCGCGTCGGCGGCAGCCATGATGGCCTGCACTTGTTCCAGATTGTTGACGTTGAACGCAGGGATGCCATAGCCGTTTTCAGCAGCATGGTCCAGCAGTTGACGCATGGATACGAGGGACATGGTAAGACTCCAAAAACAATAAAAAAACCTGTCACCGGCCCGTCGTCATCCCCGACGACCGGTTGAATTAACTAAATTCGCCGACCTTGACGATCTTCAGCGCGTTGGTGCCGCCGACCTGGCCCATTGGGGAACCCCAGGTCACGACGATCAGATCACCCTTCTTGACCACGCCTTGCGCGACCAGCAGTTCTTCGGCCTTCTTCAGCACGGCGGCGCTGCCGCCTTCCTGCAGCAAATTGTAGGCCTTCACATTGCGGTACAGCGCCACTTTGCGCAAGGTCGTGGTCGACGGCGTCAGCGCGAAAATCGGCGTATCGATGTTGTGACGGCTCATCCACAACGCGGTCGAACCGGACTCGGTCAACGCGACGATCGCCTTCACCGCCAGGTGGTGCGCGGTGAACAGCGCGGCGTAGGCGATCGACTGGTCGATGCGGGTGAAGGTCGCATTCAGGAAGTCGGCGTCGAGCTTGTTGTACTCGGACTGCTCGGCTTCCACGCAAATGGCGGCCATCATTTCCACCGTTTCAATCGGGTAGCGGCCCGACGCGGTTTCGGCCGACGTCATCACCGCGTCGGTGCCGTCCAGCACGGCGTTGGCCACGTCCGACACTTCGGCGCGGGTCGGCACGGCGTTGAAGATCATCGACTCCATCATCTGGGTCGCGGTGATCGCCAGCTTGTTCGACTCGCGCGCCATGCGGATCATACGCTTCTGCAATGCCGGCACCGCCGCGTTGCCCACTTCCACCGCGAGATCGCCACGGGCGACCATGATGCCGTCCGAGGCGTCGAGGATCTCCTGCAGCACAGGGATCGCTTCGGCGCGCTCGATCTTGGCGATCATCAGCGGCTTGTGGCCGAACGGCTCGCCGGCGATATTGGCCAGCTGGCGCGCCATTTCCATATCGGTCGCGCTTTTCGGGAACGAGATCGCCAGGTAATCGCACTGGAAACTCATGGCCGTCTTAATATCTTCCATGTCCTTGGCGGTCAGCGCCGGCGCGGTCAGACCGCCGCCCAGGCGGTTGATGCCCTTGTTATTGGACAGTTCACCACCGATTTTGGTGGTGGTGTAAATCTCGGAGCCGACCACCTTGTCGACCACCAGCACGATCAGGCCGTCGTTCAGCAGCAGCTGGTCGTTCGGTCGCACGTCCTGCGGCAGCGCCTTGTAGTCCAGACCGACGCGGTCCTGGTTGCCCAGTTCGCCATTCTCGCCCCACTTCGCGTCCAGGATGAACTTGTCACCCTTGGTCAGTTCGATCTTGCCGTTTTCAAACTTGCCGACGCGGATTTTCGGGCCCTGCATGTCCGCCATGATCGCCACTTCGCGGCCGCACTCGGCCGCCGCCTCGCGCACCAGGCGCGCGCGGTCGATATGGTCCTGGGCCTTGCCGTGCGAGAAATTCAGGCGCACGACATCCACCCCCGCACGGATCATCTTGACCAGTACGTTGAAGTCGGTAGAAGCTGGGCCGATCGTGGCGACAATTTTGGTGCTACGAGACATAGTATTCCTTAGCGGTAGGTCATGCGAACAGTTCCCGCACGGCGCGGAAACCCGGGTTTGTTGTGGTCAAGACATCAAATCTGTAAATCCACTACAGATTTGATGCCCTTCCCAGGCATTACCTGGATTCTACTGTTAGTTTGCTACAAAGCACGACCGTGCTATTCACTGCCTTTTATTTTGACGCGGCGCGCTGGGTCAGGATCTCGACCGCCGGCAGGGTTTTACCTTCCAGGAACTCCAGGAAGGCGCCACCGCCGGTGGAAATGTAGCCCACTTGCGCGCCGATGTTGTACTTGGCGATCGCCGCCAGCGTGTCGCCGCCGCCGGCGATCGAGAACGCTTTCGACTCGGCGATGGCCAGCGCCAGCGTCTTGGTGCCTTCGGCGAACTGGTCGAACTCGAACACGCCCACCGGGCCGTTCCAGACGATGGTGCCGGCGCTGGCGATCTGCGCGGCCAGGATGGCGGCGGTTTGAGGACCGATATCCAGGATCATGTCGTCATCGGCCACGTCTTTGACGTCTTTGACGGTGGCGACGGCGCTTGGCGAGAATTCCTTGGCGGTCACCACATCGACCGGAATCGGCACTTGCGCGCCGCGCGCGGCCAGCTTGTCGATGATGATTTTGGCGGCGCCCACCAGATCCGGCTCGGCCAGCGATTTGCCGATCTTCAGGCCGGCGGCCAGCATGAAGGTGTTGGCGATGCCGCCGCCGACGATCAGATTGTCGACCTTGTCGGCCAGCGATTCCAGGATCGACAGCTTGGTCGAGACTTTCGAGCCGGCGACGATGGCCAGCAAAGGACGGGCCGGGGCGCCCAGCGCCTTGCCCAGCGCGTCCAGCTCGGCGGCCAGTAACGGACCGGCGGCGGCCACCGGCGCAAATTTGGCGATGCCATGCGTCGACGCTTCGGCGCGGTGCGCGGTGCCGAAGGCGTCATTGACGTAGATGTCGCACAAAGCGGCCATTTTCTGCGCCAGTTCGTCGGCATTCTTTTTCTCGCCCTGGTTGACGCGAACGTTTTCCAGCAGCACCACCTGGCCAGCCTGCAGGCCTTCCAGGCCGGCGCCATCAACCCAGTTCTGCTTCAGCTCAACCGGCTGGCCCAGCAGCTCGGACAGGCGCGCGGCGACCGGCGCCAGGCTGTCTTCCGGTTTGAACTCCCCCTCGGTCGGACGGCCCAGGTGGGACGTGACCATGACCTTGGCGCCAGCGGCAACCGCTGCCTGAATGGCAGGAACCGAGGCGCGGATACGCGTATCTTCGGTGATATTGCCGGCATCATCCTGCGGCACGTTCAGGTCGGCACGGATGAAAACGCGTTTGCCTTGCAGTGCGTTTTGATCGATGAGGTCTTGCAGACGGATGAAGTTCAGAACAGCGGACATGGCTACCCAAGGTCGAGTTGTTGGAAGAGCGCTATTTTACCCGAAGCTTAACGTGATTTTTCTGTTATTAAGTTACAGAAATCAAGCGTAGTGCCGTAAAGAAAGCCATGCCGAATATGATGGTCTCCAGCATATTGCGCCGCAGCAAATAATAAATCGTCGCCACAATCCCCGAGATCAGCTTCAGATTGCTGGCATCCAGCACCGCCTGGCCGTCCGCGCCCAGGATCAGGTCCGGCGCCACAATCGCCGCCAGCGCGCAGGCCGGCGCGTAGCGCAGCATCTCCTGCACCCGCTTGGGGATGGTGATGTGGTGGCCGATCAGCCAGAACGAGCTGCGCGTGCAGGCGGTCGCCAGCGCCAGCACCGCAATCACCAGCCAAATTTCCCAGTCAGCCACGCTTGCTTCTCCATTTTTCGGCGGTTTCCTCGATGACCATGGCGGTCAGCATGCCAACCAGCACCGCCGCCAGCAGGCCCAGCTTGTAAGGCAGCTGATGCGCCAGCACCGACACGGCGCCCGCCACCAGCACCCCGGCCAGCGCCGGACGCCCGGCCATCAGCGGGATCATCACGCAAATGATGGCCAGCGTGCCGGCAAAGCCCAGCGCCCATTCGGCTGGCACGGCGCTGCCGAGGAAGATGCCGGCGATCGAGCCGATCTGCCACGAAGCCCAGTTCGGATACAGCAGGCCTTTCAAATAAGACAACTTGCCGACCTGCGGCGCTTCGGACGGGTATTTTTGCAGGAACAGCGCCACCGTCATGTCGCCGGCGACATAGCCCAGGGCCAGGCGCTGGCGCCATGGCAGATGCGAAAAGTGCGGTGCCAGCAGCGCGGAAAAGATCACAAAGCGCAGGTTGACCACCAGCGCGGTCAGGAAAATCACCCAGATCGGCGCATTGGCCGCGATCAGCGGCAACGCCGCCAGTTGGGCGGAGCCGGCGAACACCACCAGCGTCATGCCCAGCGATTGCGGCATCGTCAGCCCGGATTTCACCATGGCGATGCCGACCACCAGGCCCCAGGCGCCGATGCCGAACAGCGAAGGCAGGCCGGTCCTGACGCCTTCGCGCCAGGATGGTTCGTGGTGGGCTGCGACGCAGGGCGCCGTGGCAGTGCTGCTCATTTCAGTCATGGGATCGGTTGTGGCATTCCTGCCACATGGCGGGCCGGGGAGGTATTGTAGAGGCGCTATTTTACCGACGATTTTTGCTCCATGCGCGAATCCGTTAAAATCGTGGTTTTCTCTCAGCCATCCGGAGCCACAAGAAATGACCAACCCAAACGCCGCTGTTACCGCCGTAGAACTCGATGGCAAGGATCTGCCGGCCCACTGCCCGAACCCAGCCATGCCACTGTGGTCGTCGCACCCGCGCGTCTTCCTGGAGTTCGACGCCCACGGCGTCGCCAAGTGCCCGTACTGCGGCACGGCCTACAAGCTGAAACCCGGCGCGGTTGTTGGCCACCACTGAGCAAGCCACCGCCATGCCGACCAAGAAGACGCATAACGGTAGCGCCGCCGAGACCGAAGCGGCTTTTTACGACGCCCTCAACCGGGCCGACCTGAATGCGCTGATGGCGCTGTGGGGCGACGAAGACGAAATCGTCTGCGTCCATCCGGGCGGCCCGCGGCTGATCGGCCATGCCGCCATCCGCGCCTCCTGGGCGGCCATTCTTGAGCATGGCGGGTTGAACATCCATCCCTCGTCGCTGCACGAAACGCATACTTTGATGAGCTCGGTGCACACCGTGGTCGAGGGCGCGACCGCCGCCAGCGGCGAGCCGGCGCATTTGATCGCCACCAATGTGTACGCGAAAACGCCGAAAGGCTGGCGCCTGACGCTGCATCACGTATCGATCGCGCCGGGACCGGCGCCGGTGGAATCACCCAACCAGATCCTGCATTAAGTTCCCGCCGTGAAGTACACCGCGCCGTTGTGGCTGCCCAGCGGCCACCTGCAAACCATTTATCCGGCCATCGCCATCAGCAAGCCGGCGGTGAGCTTCCGGCGCGAGCGCTGGGATACGCCGGACGGCGACTTCATCGACGTTGATTTTGTCGACGGCCAGCCGGGGCAGCCGTTGGTCGTGTTATTTCACGGTCTCGAAGGTTCCTCCAACAGCCACTACGCGCGCGCGCTGATGGCCGAGTTGCAGACGCGCGGCTGGTCCGGCGCCGTGCCGCACTTTCGCGGCTGCTCGGGCGAGGCCAACCGCGCGCCACGCTTCTACCACTCGGGCGACGCCGCCGAAATCGACTGGGTCATCCGCCGCCTGCACGCCGGCCACGCCAGCGACATCCACAGCGGCAAGTTCTACGCCACCGGCGTCTCGCTGGGCGGCAACGCGCTGCTGCGCTGGCTGGGCGAATCGCGACACGCGGCCGATTTCGTCGCCGCCGCCTGCGCGGTATCGGCGCCGCTGGACCTGGCGCAAGGTGGCGCGTCGCTGTCGAGCGGCTTCAACATGCTCTACACGCGGATGTTTTTGCAGACGCTGAAACCGAAGTGCGTAGCCAAACTACAGCAATTCCCCGGCCTGTTCGATCTCGACGCGCTGCACGCGGCGCGCGATCTGTACGCCTTCGACAACGTCGTCACCGCCCCGCTGCACGGCTACCGCGACACCGACGATTACTGGCACCGCGCCAGCGCCAAGCACGTGCTGAACGACATCACCGTGCCGACGCTGGTGCTGAATGCGAAAAACGATCCCTTCCTGCCGGGCCGCCATCTGCCACGGCGTGCGTCGCCGCGCGTGGTATTGGACTATCCTGAGCACGGCGGCCATGTCGGCTTTGCCGTCGGCGGGCCGCCGGGCCGCATCAACTGGCTGCCGGCCAAGCTGATCACTTTCCTCGAACAACATGGATGACATCGTCAAACAGGCGCTGGCCAAGTGGCCCAACGTACCGCACTGCTACGGCTGGCTGGCGCTGGACGCGCGCGGCAACTGGCGCATGCGCGACGAGCGCGCCCAACACCTCCACCTGCCCGGCGACAAGCTGACCAATGCGGCGCTGGTCGGTTTCATCACACGCAATTACGCGGCGGATGAGCGTGGCTGCTGGTATTTCCAGAACGGTCCGCAGCGCGTGTACGTGCAACTGGAAGCGACGCCGTACATCGCCCGCACCGATCCGTCCGCCGGTTGGCTGCTGCACACCGGCGCGGCGCTCGGCCCGCTGGACGCCGCGTTGCTGACCGACGCGGGCGCGCTGATCCTGCGCAGCGCCGACGTGTACGCCCAGCTGGACGATCGCGACGGCGCCGACGTGCTGCCGCGCCTGCGACTGAACGGCGCGCCGGTTGATGACGAGGTCTTGCTGGAATGGATGGCGGGCCGCGCGCAAGGCGCGCTGAGCCTGGATGGCGTGGCGGTCGAGCGCATCGCCGCCGATCAGTTGGCGGCGCGCGGCGGCTTTGTCAGCGTACCGACGGCCCCTGCGGCAACGTAGGATTGCTCAACCTGCGCAGCCGGTCGAGCGGGCTTTCCGATAGCTCGAATGGATTGTTGTGCTCGTCAGCGTCGGACTTGAGCTCGGCCTTGAACGCCGAACGCGATTCCGTCATGTCCTTCTTGCCCTTGTCGCCCATGGCCTCGCGCCGCGCCGCCTGCCATTCGCGCTCGCGCGCATCGATCAGCGACTGATCGTAAAACGACGCGTCCGGCGACTTGCGCGCATAGTTCAGCTGATCCAGCGCCGCCATCACGCCGCCCTGCAGGTTATACGACTCCGCCAGCGCGATATGCTGTAGCGCCAGCTTACCTTGCTTGGAATACACCTGCGCCAGCAAATCATAGGCCTCGATATCTTCGCGGTACAGCTGCACCTGATCGCGCAGATACACCGCCGCCGCCTCCAACCGGTCGGCCTTCAGCAGCGCCTCGCCGTACTGATGCGCGATGCCGCGCGACAGCGGGAATTTTTCACGGGCCGCGTTCGCCTCGTCGACCGCCTTGGCCAGCATCGCCTTGTTGTCCGGCTGCGCCAGCTTGATCTCGATCGAGGTCGCGGCAAAGATCGACTCCGCCTTGCTACGCGGGCCGACACCGATCACGCCGGCCGGCGGCGGCCGGTTGACCGTCTCATACGCCTTGTCCAGCCAGCTTTGCGCGGCGACGGTATCGCCCTGCTTCATCGTCAGGAACGCCATGCCGTACTGACCGGCGGCCTTCTGCTGCCAGCTGTCCTGCTTGATCTGATTCTCAAAGAAGGTTTTGGATTCGCTGTAGCCGCTGCTGCTCTGGTCCTGCAACACGCGGGCGCGCGAACGCACCAGGAAAAAGTCCAGACTGTCGGAACGCTGCTTGTAAGGATGCTCGCGGATGCGCGCCTGAATATCGGCGATGCGCTCGGCAGGCAGCGGGTGGGTCAACAGCCAAGCCGGCACCAGATCGCTATAGTTCTTGGTCGATGCCTGCATTTGCTGGAAGAAGGCCACCATGCCCGAGGTGTCGAAGCCGGCCTCGCCCATGATCTGCAAACCGATGCGGTCGGCTTCACGCTCGGCCTCACGGCCGAAATTCAGCTGCCGCTGGATCGCCACGCCCTGTCCGCCGAGGAACACGCCGATGGCCGCGTCACCGCCGGCGCGCGAGGCCAGCGCGGCCAAAATCATCGCCGCCAGCGGGATCAGCGCATCCTGCTTCTGCTGGCCGATGGAGCGGGCGATGTGCCGCTGCACCACGTGGCCGATCTCGTGGCCGAGCACCGACGCCAGCTCGGACTCGTTCTGCGCCTGCAACAGCAGCTGCGAATGGACGGCGATGAACCCGCCCGGCAAGGCGAACGCGTTCAACTGGTTGTCGCGCACCACAAAGAAAAAGTAATCGTACTTGGCCTCGCCGCGTGCGCCGGGACGGGCATCGACCAGCGCGTTGCCGAAGTTATTCATGTACTCCAGGATGGGGCCGTCGTCGAGATAATCGCGGTCGCGGCGGATATCGCGCATGATTTCCTCGCCGATTTTGCGTTCCATCAGCGGCGACAAATCCTGGCTTTCGGTGCCGCCCAGCGACGGCAGATTCGGAATGCGGGCCGGCGCGATCACATTCTGCGCCATGGCCATCGGCATGGCGACCAGCAGGGCCATGGCAACAGCGCGCATGCGGCCGGAGTAAGAGGAGCGTTTTGCTTTCACGGTGATATGATACCCGCAACCTGGGCACAAAAACTTAGTGCCACATTATGACTCATTTTAAGCCGCGATCATGACCACCGACCACCTCACCCATTTCGACGCCACCGGACAAGCCCACATGGTCGACGTCGGCGCCAAGGATGAAACCCACCGCACCGCCCTGGCCAGCGGCTCGATCCGCATGAAATCGGAAACGCTGGCCATCATCCTCGGCGGCACGGCGAAAAAAGGCGACGTGCTCGGCATCGCCCGCATCGCCGCCATCATGGCCGCCAAGCGCACCAGCGACCTGATCCCGCTGTGCCACCCGCTGGCGCTGACCCGCGTGACGGTCGACTTCGAGACCGATGTCGACAACGCCAGCGTGCACTGCAAGGCGCAAGTCGAGACTTACGGCAAAACCGGTGTTGAAATGGAAGCCCTGACCGCCGTCCAGGTCGGACTGCTGACGATTTACGATATGTGCAAAGCCGTGGACCGGGGCATGGTCATGTCCAATATCCGCGTCACTGAAAAGCACGGCGGCAAGTCGGGGGATTGGACGGCGGAAATCGACAAGTGATGACCCTGCGGGGGGCGGGAATGCCCCGGCCATGCATCGAAATGCCGACGCCAACGGATATGGGAATGCGCCGAACTAATCAGCGGGCAAAGGTTGTTGGGGATCGGCGGCGAGGCTCATGTGGTCCAGCCGCCAACGCTTGAGTTGCTTAAACACCTGATAGGTCAGCACCGACTCGGACAGCGGCTCGCATGAGCGCAGCTCGATGTGCTGCCACTTCTTCGTGGGGCCGAAGAGCTTGTCAGTGAACGCCTTCTCGATGGCCTTAGCTGCTTCAGTGGCTGCCTTCTCAGCCGCGTCAAAGTCCATATCGGCCCGATGCAAGATAGTGATGTCAAGGGTGTACGTGTCGTCGGGACCATCCCGCGTCACCTCGACGCCCCCGTCCACGTCGAAGAAGACGCCCACGATAAGTTCGCCATGTGGTTTCACCGCCTTGGCAATCTTCTCGTTCAGCTTAGTTTCCCGTATCAGGCGGCGCTCGAACTCATCAGGGAAGGCTGAGCGCCGATAGCGGCTGGCCAGCCACATCTGGAACGTGGCCTGGTCCTCAGGAGACAGGGTTGCGTCAGTGCGGGGCTGGAACTCGTTCAGTGCCCATTTGTCGATAGCGAACTTGCCTGTTGCCTCGAACTCCCCCCAGCAGGCAGAAGCTCCCCCGAACTCGATATGAAGTTTGCGGGCACTCTTTGCGTGGACGTAGGTTCCTTCTTTTTTCGCCAACAGGCTGCCGACCATAACCTCGACAACAGGTTCTCCGTCCGGGTGCTGCGCGAGGTCGCAATCATGGCTGGCGACGATAGCCAGGGTCTGTTCAGGCTCCGCGGTGTGACGTAGCCCCAAGGCTGCGACGGCGTCGCTGCCTAGCAGATGCCCTTGGCGCCATAGGGTGTCACGGTTCCACTCGGCCACGTCTCACCCTCAAGCATGGTCGTCGGCCCAAGGCAGGTCGAAGTCGGCGCTGGTTGGCGTCCTCGCACGATTCGCGAACCGGGCTGCCATACGTTCACGCTGGGCCACCTCACGCTTGTGGATGTGCGCCAGTTGGAGCGCGGCATCCCGTGCCGACTCACCGGCCTGAGCCACCTGCAGCAGCGTCCTACCATTAGCGAACTTGCGCTTCAACAGTGCGGCATTGACTTCGATGCCCTCATGGTCCAGCGCATCAGCAGCTTGGGCAAGGTCTTGCAGCTTGGCGGCATTCTCATCCGCTACTTGATCCCCATTGAGCCAGTTGTACACGGACTGACGAGAAACACCTAACGTGGTCGCGAGGTCGGAAACAGCGGGTTTCAGCACCTCGCGGATGCGAGACAGGTCTTCACGCGGAGTGCGAACTAATGCGGCTTCCACAACTTCAATCGCCGGAGATTCCTTCTGGGCATGGTATGAGTCAGTCTGCAAATGCTTGGCGATCAATTCCCCCCCAGTCCCAATGCTGGCGAGTGTGGCCGTCGCCGCCGCCACCCAACCGACTAGCCGAACGACTGTAGAAGTGGTGCCAGTCACCGTCCGCTCAGGAACCCAGCCGCCGTGGTCGTATATCAAAGAAGTGTTCATTGTGCTCTCCAATCAGGCCCACGCAGCACGAGCGTAGTCCGTAACCGTTCCGCTGAAGGAGGTAACGATTTCGTCGTGGAGCGCCGTCAAACGCACCTCCACATTGGGCAGATCAAATGCCTCCCGATGAGCGAAGGAAGCATCTGTATCGACAATAGCATGCAGTCCCTCACGCTGAGTGAAACGCGGGTCAATGGTGAGAGGCGCGCCGCTTAGTTCCATGGGTAGACCCAGTTGCCCATTGCGTACAACGACACGCGAAATCAGCTGGCCGGCAGAAGTTGCAAGTGAGGTCTCACTGATTGATTGCTGAAGGGTGCCCTGCCCACGCAGAGCTAGTCCCTGCACCTCTGGCACAAGAAACTCACGGAGAGACTCGCCTTCCTTGGATGGTTGAACAGCATCCAAATAGCGAAGACCAATGCGCTCGACGAAGTCAAGGCGCAGTGCACTATGCAGGATGCCAAGCCCCGCCATCAGCGTCTTTGAAAACGTCTCGAAAGTGTCGTAAGCCGTCGTCTGCAGCGTGAGCGCATTTGACTCCAGAAGAAAGACCGTCCGCCCTAGCATGTCCCCAAACAGATAGCGCGACTGGGTAGTCAACGTAGGCGGAACCATCTGACCTTGCTGAGTTCCCAGTACAGGGAAGTCCAAACGCTGAAAGACCTCTTTTTTGAAGTCAGGGAAGTACACTTCACGCATCCTGGACTGGATGGCAGGGATGTACCCATCCAAGTCCAGCACTGGATTGAACTGGACCTGCGCAACCGTATAGTAGACAGGAGCGTTGCTCAGCTTGTTTCCCATGGCGTCCCCGACAGTTTAACTTGACATTTGAGTTGACACTTTACACCATGGTTGACATGGAAGGCAAGGAAAGTTAGGCGCGCTGCCCAAGCAGCTAGGGAAATGGATGCTAGTCATTTTGCCATCATCATGTTTGACGAAGACTTCACAAACGCGATTAAGTAAAACCCGGTCCCGCACACATAGAATTTCTTACGCGCCCAATAAGAGACCTGTGCGGTCCTCGCAGTTAAGTCCAAATAGCACGTCGTCATTCCCGCGCAAGCGGGAATCCATGCGCGGCATGACTTCCATCGATAGAGCCTCCGCCCTGCAAAGTCAGCATGGGTTCCGACTTTCGCCGGAGCGACGGCGGTGAGCTGAAGCGGGCGCCGGGTTTGCTTCGGCGCTCAGATGGTTACGGGGCGATGTTGTTCTTCTGTAGCGCGTCGCGGGCTGCGGTGTTGGTCACGGCGGTCGCATTCACATTCCAGGTCAGATTACTGGCGCCGGCCGCGATGGTTGGGCTGTAGACCACGGCCAGGGTGTCGACGCCCGAGCCTACGCCGGTATCCTGGAAGGTGGCGGTGATCACGCCTGCCGCCACCGTGGCGGTTTTCACTTCCTTGGTCGGGGTGAAGGCGGGGATGCCGTTGGAGCCGGTGTTGCAGTCGGTGAGCACGCCGCCGGCTTCCTGCACGCACAGCGCCACGGCGGTCTTCAGCGAATCCACAGCGCTTTGCGCGTTGGCCATCTTGGCTTTGATGGTGTAGTTGCTGTAGGCCGGAATCGCCACCGCGGCCAGAATGCCGATAATGGCCACCACAATCATCAGCTCGATCAGCGTGAAGCCTGCCTGTGCCTGCTTTTTCATCATGTTCATGGATTTCATTTGCGACTCCTATGGAATGATTCAAGACGTTATTGGGGCTACACCGCTCTTATTGCAACCAGTGTGCCATCCCTTGTCCGCCTTGTTTTTCTTCAAACCCGGCAAAAACTGCCGCTTTTTGTCAGCCTGACCTGACAAAAATTGTCAGGCGACGCGGAGTGTCAGCCGCGTGCCAAGCCGCCGCCGAAAAAAATAAAGGGGAGCACAAGGCTCCCCTTCATTACTCCACGCTCAGGTGGCGGAAAATTACAGCATGGCTTTCAGCAGACGTGCCATTTCCGATGGATTTTTGGTGGCTTTGATGCCGCACTCTTCCATGATGTCCAGCTTGGCTTGCGCGGTGTCGGCGCCGCCCGAGATCAGCGCGCCGGCGTGGCCCATGCGCTTGCCTGGAGGAGCGGTAACGCCGGCGATGAAGCCAACCACCGGTTTCTTCATGTTGTCTTTGACCCAACGTGCGGCGTTGGCTTCGTCCGGACCGCCGATTTCACCGATCATGATGACCGCGTCGGTCTCAGGATCTTCGTTGAACATGCGCATCACGTCGATGTGCTTCAGACCGTTGATCGGGTCGCCGCCGATACCAACCGCCGACGATTGGCCCAGGCCCAGCGCGGTCAGCTGACCAACCGCTTCGTAGGTCAGGGTGCCCGAACGGGAAACCACGCCGATACGACCTTTACGGTGGATGTGGCCTGGCATGATGCCGATCTTGATTTCGTCAGGGGTGATCAGGCCTGGGCAGTTAGGGCCCAGCAGCAGGGTTTTCGAACCGGCTTTGGCCATGCGATCTTTCAGGGCCATCATGTCACGGACAGGAATGCCTTCGGTGATGCAAATCGCCAGTTCCAGTTCGGCTTCAACCGCTTCCCAGATCGCGGCGGCGGCGCCTGCTGGCGGCACGTAGATCACCGACACGGTGGCGCCGGTGTTCGACGCGGCTTCTTTAACCGAACCGAAAATTGGGATGCCTTCGAAATCTTCGCCGGCTTTCTTCGGGTTCACGCCGGCTACGAAGGCGTTTTTGCCGTTCGCGTAGTCGCGGCACATGCGGGTGTGGAACTGGCCGGTTTTACCGGTGATACCCTGGGTGATGACTTTGGTGTCTTTGTTGATCAGAATAGACATATCGGTTCCTTAATTATTTACCAGCAGCGGCTGCTACAACGCTCTTCGCTGCATCTTCCATGGTGTCGGCGGCGATGATCGGCAGGCCGGAGTCAGCCAGCATTTTCTTGCCCAGATCTTCGTTGGTGCCCTTCATGCGGACCACCAGCGGTACTTGCAGCGAAACCGCTTTCGATGCGGTGATGACGCCTTCGGCGATCACGTCGCAACGCATAATGCCGCCGAAGATGTTGACCAGGATGGCTTTCAGGCCTGGGTTTTTCAACATGATCTTGAAGGCTTCGGTCACTTTCTCGGCCGTGGCGCCACCGCCAACGTCCAGGAAGTTGGCAGGCTCGCCGCCGAACAGCTTGATGGTGTCCATGGTGGCCATGGCCAGACCGGCGCCATTCACCAGGCAGCCGATGTTGCCGTCCAGCGAGATGTAGGCCAGGTCGAATTTCGATGCTTCCACTTCAGCTGGATCTTCTTCGTCCAGATCGCGGTAGGCGACGATTTCTGGTTGACGGAACAGCGCGTTGGCGTCGAAGTTGAACTTCGCGTCCAGGGCGATGATCTTGCCCGAACCGGTGACGATCAGTGGATTGATTTCGGCCAGCGACGAGTCGGTTTCCCAGTAGGCTTTATACAGGCCTTGCAGGTTGGTGACGGCGTCGGCGATCGAACCTTCCGGTACGCCAATTTTCGCGGCGATGCCAGCGGCTTCAGCGTCGGTCAGGCCCACGGCTGGATCGATGGCGATCGAGTGGATTTTTTCTGGGTGCGACTCGGCAACTTCTTCGATGTCCATGCCGCCTTCCGACGAGGCCATCAGCACAACGCGCTGGGTCACGCGGTCGGTGACCAGCGAAACGTACAGTTCTTGCTTGATGTCGGCGCCTTCTTCGATCAGCAGGCGACGTACTTTTTGACCTTCAGGGCCGGTCTGGTGGGTCACCAGTTGCATGCCCATGATCTGGTCAGCGTATTCTTTGACTTGTTCCAGCGACTTGGCAACTTTGACGCCGCCGCCTTTGCCACGGCCACCGGCGTGGATCTGTGCTTTCACAACCCAGACTGGGCCGCCCAAGGTTTCAGCAGCTTTCACTGCTTCTTCTACGGTCATGCACGGAATACCGCGCGGTACCGTCACTCCGTATTTTCGGAGAATTTCTTTGCCTTGATACTCATGGATCTTCATGCTGGCTTCCCTTCTGATGCTGATTGTATAAATCGGTTGAATGATTAAGCAGATATTGTTGCTACGCGCTACCCGGTGCTGCTTTGTCCACCCAGCGCGGGTAAAACTTCGCCGCTGCGCCGGGGTCACGGTACAGGACTTGGAATTCTTCGGATTGAAACAGTTGATGCAGAGGGGCTGCCAATAACCCGCACGCCGTCCTCGCTGGGGACAGCTGTGGCGCGCGTGCACACAGCGCACGACGGGTAACTGGAGTTAACAGAGACATAAGATCGACACCGCTCTCGCGGCGTTAGTTAGTTAGCAGCCTGGCGCATTTCTCTTATTAAAAACGCACGTTGCCGCAGCTTCTACGGACAACCACCGCACCCGCGGTGCTGCAAAAACCCACAAAGTTTAGCACACAAGGAACCGAATTAGCATCTGCGTATTTTCAACTAATAACAAATTAATCGGCGAAAAGCGGCTATTCCAGCCCGTCCAGGTCGGCGCCTTTGACGGCTTGCATGATGGCGCGCTGGGAAAAGCCGCGCTGCAGCAAAAAGCGGATTTGCTTGTTGCGTTGCTGGGGATCGGTGGCGACCGTGCCGAATTTGCGCTGCCAGATGTCGCGGGCGCGGTCGATTTCGGTGTCGGCGAGGGAGGATTTGAGTTCGTGCAGCGCTTCGCCCTGCACACCGTGGCTTTGCAGCTCGGCGACGATGCGGCTGTTGCCGTAGCGGGCGGCGCGGCGGTGGATCAGCGATTCGGAGAAGCGTTCCTGCGACAGCCAGTTGTTCTTTTCCAGCAGGTCGAGCAGGGCGTCGATGTCGTCGCCCTCTTCGGCATACTTGGCGAGCTTGCGGGCCAGCTCCTGGCGGCTGTGCTCGCGCAGGGAGAGAAAGCGTAGTGCCCGGGCTTTCAGGCTAAGTTTGGGTGCGGGCATAAGTTATTCTTTACCGCGTCGTCGCCCCGGCGGAAGCCGGGGCCCATGCTGAGCATGCGTTCTATCGGTTCCGGCTTTCGCCGGAACGACGTGCATGGCTGCGACGTGCTGGCTTAGGCGGCGTCGGCTTCAGGCTTGCCTGGCTTGAGCTTGACCACGGTGTTGTCGACGGCCAGCGGCGGCAGCGCGCGCACGCCCAGCGATTCGCGCACCTTGTTTTCGATTTCCCAGGCCAGCTCCGGACGCTCTTGCAGGAAGGCGCGGGCGTTGTCCTTGCCCTGGCCGACGCGCTCGCCGTTGTAGCTGTACCACGAACCCGACTTCTCGACGATCTTGGCTTCCACACCCAGGTCCAGAATCTCGCCTTCGCGCGAGGTGCCGGCGCCGTACAGGATGTCGAAATGCGCTTCCTTGAACGGTGGCGCGATCTTGTTCTTGACCACTTTGACCTTGGTTTCGTTACCGATCACCTCGTCGCCGGACTTGATCGAGCCGGTGCGGCGGATGTCCAGACGCACCGAGGCGTAGAACTTCAGCGCGTTACCGCCGGTGGTGGTTTCCGGCGAACCGAACATCACACCGATCTTCATGCGAATCTGGTTGATGAAGATCACCAGCGTGTTGGTGCGGTTGATCGAACCGGTCAGCTTGCGCAGCGCTTGCGACATCAGACGGGCTTGCAGGCCCGGCAGCGAATCACCCATGTCGCCTTCGATCTCGGCGCGTGGCGTCAGCGCGGCAACCGAGTCGACCACCACCATGTCCACCGAACCGGAGCGCACCAGCGCATCGCAAATTTCCAGCGCTTGTTCGCCGGTGTCCGGCTGCGAGATCAGCAGCTCATGCAGGTTGACGCCCAGCTTTTGCGCGTAGCCAACGTCCAGCGCGTGCTCGGCGTCGATGAAGGCGCAGGTGCCGCCCAGTTTTTGCATTTCTGCAATAGTTTGCAAGGTCAGCGTGGTTTTGCCCGACGATTCCGGACCGTAGATTTCCACCACGCGGCCGCGTGGCAGGCCGCCGACGCCCAGCGCCACGTCCAGCCCCAGCGAGCCGGTCGATACGACCTGCACTTCTTCGATCGGCGCACTGGCATCCATGCGCATCACGGAACCTTTACCGAATTGCTTTTCGATCTGGGCCAGCGCAGCCGCCAGCGCCTTGGCTTTTTCAGATGCAGGTACTACGCCTTTTTTATCGTCCATAATGTGCTTTCAGCCAGTGGGTTGTTTAGTACAGGTAGCACTGTATAAAAAAACAGTGATCAATGCAAGCGTGTTTTGGGTATTTCTTTGAGAATGCACAAAAAGTCGCCAAAATAGGGACTTGTGCAGCTGGAGTGGTTTACATGCGTATTTTACTTGCCGAAGACGATGGTGTGCTAGCCGACGGGCTGACCCGGTCCCTGCGTCAATCCGGCTATGCCATCGATTGCGTCCGCAACGGGCAGGAAGCCGACACCGCCCTGTCGACCCAGGAGTTCGACCTGCTGATCCTGGATCTGGGCCTGCCCAAGCTGTCCGGGCTGGAGGTGTTACGCCGTCTGCGCGCGCGCGCGTCGCTGCTGCCGGTGCTGATCCTGACCGCCGCCGATTCGATCGAGCAGCGCGTCAACGGCCTCGACCTCGGCGCCGACGATTACATGGCCAAGCCCTTCGCGCTGTCCGAACTGGAAGCCCGGGTGCGGGCACTGACCCGGCGCGGCGCCGGCGGCGGCGCCACCGTCATCCGGCACGGCCCGCTGAGCTACGACCAGGTCGGCCGCAGCGCCTACATCAACGAGCAGATGCTGGACCTGTCGGCCCGCGAGCTGGGCCTGCTGGAAATCCTGCTGGCCCGCACCGGCCGCCTGGTATCCAAGGAACAGCTGGTCGACCACCTGTGCGAATGGGGCGAGGAAGTCAGCAACAACGCCATCGAGGTCTATGTGCACCGGTTGCGCAAGAAAATCGAGGTCGGCGGCGTGCGCATCGCCACCGTGCGCGGCCTCGGCTACTGCCTGGAGAAATTCAACGAGGCCGCCGCGCGCGCCAGCGCCGAGGCCGACGCCGGGAACCCCAACAAGTGACCCAGCCACAGGAAGCCGCCGAACTGGAGTATCAACCGCCCGCGCCCGACGCGGACGAGGACATACAGCATTCCCTGTTCGGCGAAATCCTCGACTGGATGCTGGCCCCGCTGCTGCTGCTGTGGCCAATGAGCATCGCCATCACCTACCTGGTCGCCAAGTCGATCGCCAACCAGCCGTTCGACCATGCGCTGGAAGACAGCGTGACGGTGCTGGCGCAGCAGGTGCGCTCGGTCGACGGCAAGCACGTGCGCAGCCTCAGCGGCTCGGCGCGCGACATCCTGCGTGCCGACGACATCGACAACGTCTATTTCCAGATCCAGGGCCCGCGCGGCGAACACATCGACGGCGACCGCGACATGCCGCAACCGGTGCTGGACGACGAGGACAAGACCAGCTCCGGCGGCGTGCGCTTCCGCAACGACGCCATGCATGGCACGCCGGTACGGGTGGCGTTCGCCTACGTGCAGCTGGAACGCGGCGACGGCGGCGCGCCGCAACTGGCGCTGGTGCAGGTGGCCGAGACGCTGGAAAAGCGCGCCCAGCTGGCCAACGCCATCATCAAGGGCGTGATCCTGCCGCAGTTCATCGTGCTGCCGATCGTGCTGGCCCTGGTGTGGTTTGCGCTGTCGCGCGGGCTGTCGCCGCTGGCGCAACTACAGGAGCGCATTCGCGCCCGCGGTTCGGAGGACCTGAGCCCGATCGCCTCCAACCAGGTGCCGGAGGAAATCTCGCCGCTGGTGCGGTCCTTGAACGAGATGCTGTCGCGCCTGTCCTTGACCATCGACATGCAGAAGCGCTTCATCGCCGACGCCGCGCACCAGATGCGCACGCCGCTGGCCGGCATGCGCATGCAGTCCGAGCTGGCGCTACGCCAGACCGACCGTGGTGAAATCCACCGTTCGCTGGAGCAGCTGGCCAAGAGTTCGGAGGCGGCTACACGGCTGGTCAATCAGTTACTGGCCCTGGCGCGGGCGGAAAATCAGCCGCAGACCGGCGGCGGCATGCAGCCGCTGGACCTGGCCGAACTGGCGCGCACGGTGGTGCAGGACTGGGT
This sequence comes from Duganella lactea, assembly GCF_009857505.1. Classification (GTDB taxonomy): domain Bacteria; phylum Pseudomonadota; class Gammaproteobacteria; order Burkholderiales; family Burkholderiaceae_D; genus Rugamonas; species Rugamonas lactea. The sequence goes on along the minus strand of NZ_WWCP01000005.1, from coordinate 83,112 downwards.
GCAGGCCTCGTTCGCCCATCGCATCGACCTCGGCTTTGAAGCGCCGCCGGCGCCGCTGACCATCACCGGCAACCCGACCACGCTGCGCGAGCTGCTGTCCAACCTGATCGACAACGCACTGCGCTACACGCCGGCCGGCGGCAGCGTGACGGTGCGGGTGCGCGGCGATGAGCTGGGGCATGGCTATCTGGAGGTCGAGGACACCGGCCCCGGCATCGCGCAAGGCGAACGCGAGCGCGTGTTCGAGCGCTTCTACCGGATACTGGGCAACACCGCCGAGGGCAGCGGCCTGGGCCTGGCGATCGTGCGCGAGATCGCGCAGCAGCACGGCGCCGAGGTGGATATCTTCAGCAATCCGCGCGCGACCCAGCCCAAGCTGCCGGGCGCGCTATTCCGGCTCAGCTTCCCGCTGCCGCCGGCGCCGCCCGAACCGACCGAGGAGCCGCCGCATTATGGCTAAGCCCGTGCCACCGCCCCGCCCCGTACAGCCGCCGCTGTCGCGCACCGCCCACTGGCGGCGCGCGCACCGCATGACCATCCTGCTCTTGCTGCTGTGGCTGTTCACCGGCTTCGGCGCCGCCTTCTTCGCGCGCGAGCTGGCCGGCCTGAGCGTGTTCGGCTGGCCGCTGTCGTTCTACCTGGCGGCGCAGGGCGCGTCGCTGGTCTACCTCGGCATCATCGTCTTCTACGCCTGGCGCATGCGCCAGCTGGACCGTGCCGCCGCCCAGGCCACCGTGCCGGAGCCCCACGCTTGAAACCGCCCCGCACCTTCTTCCAGCGCCTGCGCTACTACTACAGCCTGTTCACGCTCGGCTTCGCCGGCTTCCTGATCGCGCTCGCCGCGCTGGAACAGGAGGGCATGCCGCGCCAGTGGATCGGCTACCTGTTCATGTTTGCCACCATCGTGCTGTACGCGTTGATCGGCCTCATCAGCCGCACCTCGAACGTGCTGGAATACTACGTGGCCGGGCGCCGCGTGCCGGCCATATTCAACGGCATGGCCACCGCCGCCGACTGGATCTCGGCCGCCAGCTTCATCAGCCTGGCGGGTGGACTGTACCTGCACGGCTTCGACGGCCTGGCTTACATCATGGGCTGGACCGGCGGCTACTGCCTGGTGGCGCTGCTGATCGCGCCCTATCTGCGCAAGTTCGCGCAATACACCATTCCCGACTTCCTGGCCGAACGCTACGGCGGCGCCGACGACGCCGACCACGGCGGCCGCGGTGGCCGGGCGGTGCGCATCCTGGCGGTGATCGCCACCATCATCGTCTCGTTCACCTACGTGGTGGCGCAGATCTACGCGGTGGGCCTGATCGCCTCGCGCTTCACCGGCGTCGACTTCTCGGTCGGCATCTTCCTCGGCCTGGCCAGCATCCTGGTGTGCTCCTTCCTCGGCGGCATGCGCGGCATCACCTGGACCCAGGTGGCGCAGTACATCATCATCCTGGTGGCCTTCCTGATTCCGGCCATGTGGCTGTCGGCCAAGCACAGCGGCAACCCGATCCCGCAAGTGGCCTACGGCAAACTGCTGCCACAGCTAAGCGCGCGCGAACACGTGCTGCAGCAAGACCCGAAAGAGGCCGAGGTGCGCGCCATCTACCTTCAGCGCGCCAACGAATACCAGGCCCGCCTGAAGGCGCTGCCGGCCTCGTGGGAAGTGGGCCGCAACGACGCCCAGCGCAAGCTCGACCGCGTCAAGGCGCGCAACGCCTCGCTGCTGGAAATCCGCAACGCCGAGCGCGAACTGGTGGCCTACCCGAAAAACGCCGACGAGGCCGAGCGCTTGTGGAGCGAGGCGCGCGACCAGTACCAGCAGCGCGCCCAGCCGATCACGCCGCACGCCACGCCCTACCCCGGCGACCCGGCCACCTCCGACATCAAGCGCAACAACTTCCTGGCGCTGGTGTTCTGCCTGATGCTGGGCACGGCCGCGCTGCCGCACATCCTGATGCGCGCCTACACCACGCCGTCGGTGCACGAGACGCGCGTGTCGGTGTTCTGGACGCTGTTCTTCATCCTGCTGATCTACCTGACCATACCGGCGCTGGCGGTGCTGGTCAAATACGATATCTACAGCGCGCTGGTCGGCACCGACTACCACCACCTGCCCAACTGGGTGTCGTACTGGGCCAATGTGGACAAGCTGAATCCGCTCTTCAGTATCAGCGACGTCAACCACGACGGCGTGGTGCAGTTGGCCGAAATCACCATCGACGCCGACGTGCTGGTGCTGGCCACGCCGGAAATCGCCGGCCTGCCGTATGTAATTTCCGGCCTGGTGGCGGCCGGCGGCCTGGCGGCGGCGCTGTCGACCGCCGACGGCCTGCTGCTGGCCATCTCCAACGCGCTGTCGCACGACGTCTATTACAAGCTGGTCGATCGCGGCGCCTCGACGCAAAAGCGGGTCACCATTTCCAAGCTGCTGCTGCTGGGCGTGGCCTTCATCGCCGCCTACGCCGCCTCGACCAAGCCGGGCGACATCCTGTCGCTGGTCGGCGCCGCCTTCTCGATGGCCGGCTCGACGCTGTTCCCGGTGCTGGTGCTGGGTGTGTTCTGGCAGCGCGCCAACCGCTACGGCGCCATCGCCGGCATGACCAGCGGCTTCCTGCTGTGCGTGTTCTACATGCTGCACACCCATCCGGTGCTGGGCGGCGGCGCGGCCAACCAGTGGTTCCACATCGCGCCGATCTCGGCCGGCATCTTCGGCGTGCCGACCGGCCTGTTGACCATCGTCGTGGTCAGCCTGCTGACGCCGCCGCCGGGCAAGTCCACCGAGGCGCTGGTCGACTACATCCGCGCCCCGGAAAAGCAGTAGCGGCGCGGCGCGCTTAGTGCTATTGTGCATTAGTTACTTAATTAACAATCACACTATGCATCCCCTCCACCTGCTGCGCGCGCTGGCGCTCACCGCCGCCGTGCTGTGCGGCCACACGCTGGCGGCCGACGCCGCCACGACGCCGATCGCCGACTTCTTCAACAATCCGCAATTCAGCGACGCCGAGCTCTCGCCCAGCGGCAAATACCTGGCGGTGCGGCTGGCGAACAAGCAAAACCCGCGCGACATGCTGGGCGTGGTCGACCTGAGCAACAACAGCGTCAAGGTGGTGGGCAACTTCAGCGACGCCGACATCGGCCGCTACGCCTGGGTCAACGACAACCGCCTGGTGTTCACCGCCACCGACCGCGACCTGGCCCAGGGCGACATGCGCTATGCGCCCGGCCTGTACGCCGTCAACCGCGACGGCAGCGGCTTCCGCCAGTTGGCCATGCGCAACGGCAAGGCCTTCATCACCGACGCCTCCAGCCTCGGCGCGCGCGAACTGCTGCCGTGGCACACCTATCTGAGCGGCCAGGACGGCGCCCAGGATTCCGACTTCCTCTACGTCCAGAACCACAACTACAGCGACTCGGGCGAACTGCTGGACATCGAGCTGCTGCGCCTGAACACCGTCAACGGCCGCGCCGGCGCCGCCATCGAACGGCCCGGCAACAGCTACTACTGGATGCTGGATCAGCAGGGCGAACCGCGCCTGACCATCACCCGCGACAAGGCCATCAGCACCGTCTGGTATCGCGCGCCGGCCAGCAAGGCCTGGCGCAAGCTGAACGAGTTCGACACCTATACCGGACACGGCAGCAATTTCCGGCCGCTGGCCTTCGGCCCGGACGGCACGCTGTACGTCACCAGCAACCAGCAGGGCGACACCACCGACGTCTACGCCTACGACCTCAAGACCGGCAAGCTGAGCGACAAGCCGCTGGTGCGCCTGGAGGGCTACGACTTCAGCGGCGAGCTGATCATGAACAACAACCAGCTGCTTGGCATTCGCCACCTGACCGATGCCGACGCCATCACCTGGATCGATCCGGCCATGAAGGCGATGCAGGAAAAGGTCGACGCCCTGCTGCCCAACACCGTCAATCTGCTAAGTGTGCCGACGCGCGCGGAAACGCCGTGGGTGCTGGTGACCGCCTATGCCGACATCTGGCCCAAGCGCATGATGTTGTACAACAGCCAGACCGGCAAGCTGACCATGGTGGGCGCGGCGTATCCGGCCATCAACCCCAGCCAGATGGCGCGCAAGGTGCTGGTCCACTACACCGCGCGCGACGGCCTGACCATCCCGGCCTGGCTGACGCTGCCGCAAGGCGCCACCACGCGCCGGCCGATGGTGGTGCTGGTGCACGGCGGCCCGTGGGTGCGCGGCGGCAGCTGGGAATGGGACCCGGAAGCGCAGTTCCTGGCCTCGCGCGGCTACGCGGTGCTGGAGCCGGAATTTCGCGGCAGCACCGGCTACGGCAGCCGGCTGTTCCGCGCCGGCTGGAAGCAATGGGGCCTGAAGATGCAGGACGATATCGCCGACGCCACCCGCTGGGCGATCGGCAAGGGCTATGCCGACGCCCAGCGCATCTGCATCGCCGGCGCCAGCTACGGCGGCTACGCCACGCTGATGGGCCTGATCAAGGACCCGAACCTGTACCGATGCGGCGTCGAATGGGTCGGCGTCACCGACATCAACCTGATGTACGACGGCAGCTGGTTCTACCGTTCCGACATGACCAACGACTGGAAACAGTACGGCATGCCGGCGCTGATCGGCGACCAGGTCAAGGATGCCGACCAGTTGAAAGCCACGTCGCCGCTGCTGCAAGCCAACAAGATCCAGCAGCCGCTGCTGATGGCCTACGGCGGCGCCGACGAGCGCGTGCCGCTGCCGCACGGCACCCGGTTCTACAAGGCGATCAAGGCGACCAATCCGAATGTCGAATGGATCGAGTACGCCGACGAGGGCCACGGCTGGAAACTGCCAAAGACGCGCATCGACTTCTGGGGCCGCGTGGAGCAGTTCCTCGACAAGAACATCGGCAAGCCCTGAAGATCGCGCTATAGTCTCGGAGCAGCAAGCCTTTCAACCATCACGGAGGAGCGGGCATGGCATCGGGCAAAATTCTGGTCGCACAGGGAGGCGGGCCGACCGCCGTCATCAACCAGTCGCTGGCGGGCGTGGTGCTGGAGGCGCGCCGCTTCCGCGACTGCAGCCGGGTGTACGGCGCGCTGCACGGCGTGCGCGGCATCATCAACGAGGACCTGGTCGACCTCACCCGCGAGACCAGCCAGAACCTGGAGCTGGTGGCGGCCACGCCGTCGTCGGCGCTCGGCTCCACCCGCGACAAGCCGGACGCGGCCTATTGCGCCGAGATCTTCAACGTGCTGCGCGCGCATGACATCGAACAGTTCTACTACATCGGCGGCAACGACTCGTCCGACACGGTGCGCATCGTCAGCGAGCAGGCGCACGCGGCCGCGTATCCGCTGCGCTGCATCCACATTCCCAAGACCATCGACAACGACCTGGTCGGCAGCGACCACACGCCGGGCTTTCCATCAGCCGCGCGCTTCGTCGCGCAAGCCTTCGCCGGCGCCAACCTGGACAACGCCGCGCTGCCGGGCGTGTATGTGGGCGTGGTGATGGGCCGGCACGCCGGCTTCCTGACAGCCGCCTCGGCGCTCGGCAAGAAATTCCCGGACGACGGTCCGCATCTGATCTACCTGCCCGAGCGCGTGTTCTCGCTGGAGCGGTTTTTGCAGGACGTGCAAGCCACCTATGCGCGTTACGGCCGCTGCGTGATCGCCGTTTCCGAAGGCATCCACGACGCCCGCGGCGCGCCGATCGCCTCGCTGCTGGCCAAGGAAGTCGAGCGCGACGCGCACGGCAATGTGCAGCTGTCCGGCACCGGCGCGCTGGCCGATCTGCTGTGCGACGAAATCAAGGCCAAGCTCGGCATCAAGCGCGTGCGCGGCGATACCTTGGGTTATTTGCAGCGCTCCTTCATCGGCTGCGTGTCGGATGTCGATCAGCGCGAGGCGCGCGAAGTCGGCGAGAAGGCGGTGCAATTCGCCATGTGGGGCGAGCGCGACGGCTCGGTGGCCATCCAGCGCACCGGTTTCTATTCGGTGGATTATGAACTGCTGGCACTGGCCGACGTGGCCGGCAAAACGCGCACGATGGAAGACGCGTTCATCAGCGCCAGCGGCACCGACGTCACCGACGCTTTCCGCCTGTACCTGCGCCCCCTGCTCGGCTCCGGCATGCCCGACGCCTTCCGCCTGCGCCCGGCGCCGGTCGCCAAAATCCTCAAGCGCTAGGCCGCGTCTTTACGCGGAGGAAAAGCGAAAGGTCGAACCGCGGCGGGATCGACTTTACTCGAATAGCGGTTGAGTTAATCGGCGTCATTCCGGCGCAGGCCGGAATCCATAGGACGTGTGCCGGGCACATTCAGCATGGGTCCCGGCTTTCGCCGGGACGCCGCCGCTTAGCTGAGAGGCGGCAGGACTCACGGTCGGCTTTTCTCTGCCGCCGCCGTCGCTTAGACGACGATGGTCTGATGCTCGTCGCCGACGCGGGCGCGGATCTTGCCGATGGTGTAGACGGTTTCGCCGGCCGCTTGCAGCTGGGCGATCGCCGCCGCCGCGTTCTCTTGCGCGACGATCACGGTCATGCCGATGCCGCAGTTGAACACGCGGTGCATCTCGGCATCGGCCACGCCGCCGTGCTGTTGCAGCCACTGGAACAGCGGCGGCAGCGTCCACGACTTGCCGTCCAGTTCGGCCACCAGGCCGGGCTGCAGCACGCGCGGAATGTTCTCGACCAGGCCGCCGCCGGTGATGTGCACCATGCCTTTGACTTCGAGCGATGCCATCAGCGCCAGCAGCGGCTTGACGTAGATGCGGGTCGGCGCCATCAGCACGTCGGCCAGCGGACGGCCGTGGAAGTCGGCGGCCAGATCCGGCTTCGACACTTCGATGATCTTGCGCACCAGCGAGTAGCCGTTCGAGTGCACGCCCGACGAGGCCAGGCCCAGAATCACATCGCCCGGCGCGATCTTGGTGCCGTCAATGATCTTCGATTTTTCCACCGCGCCGACCGCGAAACCGGCCAGGTCGTACTCGCCATCCGGGTACATCGACGGCATCTCGGCGGTTTCGCCGCCGATCAGCGCGCAGCCGGCCTGTTCGCAACCCTGGGCCACGCCCTTGATCACGTTGGACGCGGTCGCCACGTCCAGCTTGCCGCAAGCGAAGTAGTCGAGGAAGAACAGCGGCTCGGCGCCCTGCACCAGGATGTCGTTGACGCTCATCGCCACCAGGTCGATGCCGACGGTGTCGTGACGGTTCAGCTCAAACGCCAGTTTCAGCTTGGTGCCCACGCCGTCGGTGCCGGAGACCAGTACCGGTTCTTTGTACTTTTTGCTAATCTCGAACATCGCACCGAAACCGCCCAAGCCGGCCAGCACGCCCTCGCGCATGGTGCGCTTGGCATACGGCTTGATTGCTTCGACTAAGGCGTCACCGGCATCGATATCGACGCCGGCGTCACGGTAGGACAGGGAAACATTAGAAGTTTGGCTCATGGTGTATTTCGCAGCGGAGGCGGTAAAATAGAAGGCGGAGACCTGTTCAGGTGTCAAAACCGTCGAAAAAAACGCCAAAAACAGCGCAATTTCAACAACACCACCCGGTCAATCCGCTATTTTATCAAAATTGCCCCGTCCAACCGCCTTTTTAACCAGCGATTTCGCCTCCATGCCATTTCCCCTCTCCGCTGAGCAAAAGCAAACAGCATTCTGGCTGGCGGTCTGGGCTGCATTCATCTTCCTGCTGATCACGCTCGGCCCGGTGCTGACGCCCTTCCTGGCGGCCGCCATCTTCGCCTACGCGCTGAACCCGGCCGTCGACCGCCTGGACCGGGTGCGCCTCGGCCGCCGCCACACGCTGCCGCGCGCGGTGTCGGTCACCGTGGTCATCACGCTGTTCTTCGCCGCGCTGGCCGCCATGGTGCTGATCGTGGTACCGGTGCTACAGAAAGAAATCCCGCTGCTGCAGGCGCAGATCCCGGCCTTTCTGGTCAAGACCAACGACCTGCTGGCGCCCCGGCTGCGCGAACTGGGCCTGAACGTGCGCCTCGACAGCGCCGGCATGCGCCAGCTGGCGACCGAGCAACTGGCCGCCAGCGGCGACGCCATCTGGTCCGCCGTGCTCAACTCGGCCCGCGTCGGCGGCACCGCCGTGCTGGGCTGGCTGGCGACGCTGACGCTGATCCCGGTGGTGCTGTTCTACCTGCTGCTGGACTGGCCGGCGATGCTGGCGCGCGTGGCCCGCTGCGTGCCGCGCCGCTACATCGAACCGACCATGGGCATGGCGCGCGAGGTCGACACCCTGCTGGCGCAGTACCTGCGCGGCCAGCTGCTGGTGATGCTGGTGCTGGCCGTGTACTACTCGGTGGCGCTGGGCATCGCCGGCTTCGACGTCGCCCTGCCGGTGGGCATCATCACCGGCCTGCTGGTGTTCATCCCCTACCTCGGCTTCGGCCTGGGCCTGGTGCTGGCGCTGATTTCGGCGGTGCTGCAATTTGCCGACTGGAGCGGCGTCATCGCCGTGGCCGTCATCTACGGCGTCGGCCAGGTGCTCGAAGGCTTTTTCCTGACGCCGCGCCTGGTCGGCGAGCGCATCGGCCTGCATCCGCTGGCGGTGATTTTCGCCCTGCTGGCCTTCGGCCAGCTGTTCGGCTTTGTCGGCGTGCTGCTGGCTTTGCCGGCGTCGGCGGTGCTGATGGTGGCTTTCCGTCATCTGCAACGCCACTATCTTGGCAGCACCTTTTATAATGCATGATGTGAAACAGATAAACGTTATGCAAAAGACCACTAGGTGTACGCCATGAAACAACTGGTGCTCGATTTAGGCGCGGAAGCAGCGCACAGCCTCGCCTCGTTCGAGGTGGGACAGAATGCCGAGGCGGCAGCGCTGATGCGGCAGTTCGCCGACCGCAGCGCGCGCGAGCACTTCGCCTACCTGTGGGGCGCGGTCGGCGTCGGCAAGTCGCACCTGCTCAAGGCGCTGGCCACCAGCGGCGGCGAGGCCGAGCAGGCGCGCGCGCGCTACATCTCGCCGTTCTCGATCGAGTCCGAATTCGTCTACTCGCCGGAGGTGGACCTGTACCTGCTGGACGACTGCGAAAAGCTGTCGCCGGTGGCGCAGATCGACGCCTTCGCGCTGTTCAACGAAATCCGCGCCAACCACGCCTTCATGGTCTGCAGCGGCAACGTCGCGCCGGCGGTGCTGCCGGTGCGCGAGGACCTGCGCACGCGCATGGGCTGGGGCCTGATCTACCAGATCCACGGCCTGACCGACGACGAAAAGAGCGCCGCGCTGGCGGCGGCGGCGGCGGCGCGCGGCTTGACGCTGTCGGCCGGCGTGATACCCTACCTGCTGTCGCACTTCCAGCGCGACATGCGGTCGCTGTCGACCATCCTCGACTCGCTGGACCAATATTCCCTTGAAACCCAACGCCCGATCACTCTGCCGCTGCTGCGCGAGTGGCTGCAGGCGGAAGCGAAAGCATAATGAATCTCGCCCTCTTTGACCTCGACCACACCCTGCTGCCGATCGACTCCGACTTCGAGTGGGGTCAGTTCCTGGTCCGCACCGGCGCCGTCGACGCCGCCGAATACGACCGCCGCAACCGCGCATTCTTCGCCCAATACCAGGCCGGCACGCTCGATCCGGTAGAATATCTCGAATTCACGCTGGGCACCCTGGCCGGCTTCCCGCGCGCCCAACTGGACGCCATGCACGCGCAATACATGGCCGAAGTGATCGAGCCGGCGCTGCGCCCGGCGGCGCGCGCGCTGCTGCAAAAGCATCTGGACCAGGGCGACCTGGTGGCGATCGTCACCGCCACCAACCACTTCGTCACCGCGCCGATCGCCAGGGCGCTGGGCGTGCAACACCTGATCGCCGCCATGCCGGAAGTGGACGCCGACGGCAACCTGACCGGCAAGCTGCTCGGCACCCCGACCCAGGGGCCGGGCAAGATCGTCCACACCAAGGCGTGGCTGGAAAAAATGGGCAAGACGCTGGAAGACTTTGACACAGTCCACTTCTACAGCGACTCGCACAACGACCTGCCGCTGATGTCCATCGTCAGCCATCCGGTGGCGACCAACCCGAACGAAAAACTGAAAACGCACGCCGCAGCCAACGGCTGGCCATTAATTGAGCTGTTCAATGATTAAGAAACTGATCCGCAAAATCCTCGGCACCAAGAGTAAAGCGGTCCGCGACACCAACACCCCGGTGGTGCTGGGCCCCGAAGCCCACGGCATCGACCCGCGCCTGCTGTCGAACAACGCCGTCCGCGTCACCAGCACACTGCAGGAAGCCGGCTACGAAGCCTTCGTCGTCGGCGGCGCCGTGCGCGACCTGCTGCTGGGCGTCAAGCCGAAGGACTTCGACATCGCCACCAACGCCACGCCGGAGCAGGTGAAGCGGCTGTTCCGCCGCGCCTTCATCATCGGCAAGCGCTTCCAGATCGTGCATGTGATGTTCGGCCAGGACCTGCTGGAGGTGACCACCTTCCGCGGCACCACCTCGGACAACGCGCCGAAGGATGAACATGGCCGCGTTTTGCGCGACAACACCTTCGGCTCGCAGGCCGAGGACGCCGAGCGCCGCGACTTCACCATCAACGCCATGTACTACAACCCGGCCAACCAGCAGGTGCTGGACTACCACGGCGGCATCGAGGACATCCGCGCGAAGACGCTGCGCATCATCGGCGTGCCGGAAGCGCGCTACCGCGAAGACCCGGTGCGCATGCTGCGCGTGGTGCGCTTCGCCGCCAAGCTGAAATTCGCCATCGAGCCGGAGACCGGCGCGCCGATCAAGGTCATGGCGCCGCTGATCAACAACGTGCCGGCCGCGCGTGTGTTCGACGAAATGCTCAAGCTGCTGATGAGCGGCCACGCGCTGGCCTGCCTGCAGCAGCTGCGCAAGGAAGGCCTGCATCACGGCCTGCTGCCGCTGCTGGACGTGGTGCTGGAGCAGCCGCTGGGCGTCAAGTTCGTGACGCTGGCGCTGGACTCGACCGACGCCCGCATCCACGCCGGCAAGACCGTCTCGCCGGGCTTTCTGTTTGCGTCGCTGCTGTGGCACCAGGTGCTGGAGAAATGGACCGCCTACCGCGCCGCCGGCGAGCAGACCATCCCGGCGCTGCACCTGGCCGCCGACGACGTGCTCGATTCGCAGACCGAGAAACTGGCCTTGCAGCGCAAGATCGGCACCGACATGCGCGACATCTGGTCGATGCAGCCGCGCTTCGAGCGCCGTACCGGCAAGGCGCCGTACAAGCTGCTGGAACACCTGCGCTTCCGCGCCGGCTACGACTTCCTGCTGCTGCGCTGCGCCTCCGGCGAGATCGACGCCGACATCGGCGACTGGTGGACCGCCTTCTATGAAGGCGACGAGATCACCCGCGAAGAGCTGATCGCTTCGGTCCATGCGCCGCGCGAAGGCGGCGGCGGTGGTGACAATGGCGGCGGTGGCGGCGGTGGCGCCGGTGGCCCGGCCAAGCGCAAGCGCGGTCCGCGTCGCGGCGGCCGTAACCGCGGTGGCCGTGGTGGCGAGGACGGCAACGCCAACTCGCCGGCGCCAGCCCACGACGGCGGCGCCGACTAATCTGCGCAGCACCATGAACACCGCCCTCGCCTACATCGGCATCGGCGCCAATCTGGGCGACGCCCGCGCCAACGTGCTGGACGCGCTGGAACGCCTGCGGCGCCAGCCCGGCTGCACGCTGACGGCGGCGTCAAGCCTGTACCGCACCGCGCCGATCGACTCCAGCGGCGACGACTACATCAACGCCGTCGCCCGCATCGCCACCACGCTGGACGCGGAAGCGCTGCTGCAAGCGCTGCACGGCATCGAGCAGGCGCACGGCCGCGAGCGCCCCTACCGCAACGCCCCGCGCACGCTGGATCTGGATCTGCTACTGTACGGCGACGCCGTCATCCACAGTCACACGCTGAGCGTGCCGCACCCGCGCATGACCGAACGCGCCTTCGTGCTGGTGCCGCTGCTGGAACTGGCGCCGTCGATTCATATTCCTGGCCTCGGCGCGGCGTCGCAATATGCCGCCGGCGTGGCCGACCAGGGCATCCGCCCTCTTTAACCAAGGATTTATCATGTCTGGATACTTGCAAGGCAACGAACTGGCCGCGAGCCAAAAGCCCGCCGACGCCACCGCACCTGCAGCGGCCAAGCCGGTCGTCAACAAAGCCGTCACCGTCAACACCTTGTCCACGCTGCGCGGCGCCGGCGAGAAGATCACCATGCTGACCTGCTACGACGCCAGCTTCGCCTCGCTGATGGACCGCTGCGGCGTGGAGATCCTGCTCATCGGCGACTCGCTGGGCATGGTCTGCGCCGGCCACACCTCGACGCTGCCGGTCACCGTCAACGACATCGCCTACCACACCGCCTCCGTGGCCCGTGGCGCCAGGAACGCGATGATCGTCGCCGACCTGCCGTTCGGCGCCTACGGCACACCGGAAACCGCCTATGCCAACGCGGTGCAGGTGATGCAGGCCGGCGCGCACATGATCAAGATCGAAGGCGGCGCATGGCTGGCCGACACCATCAAATTCCTGACCGAGCGCGCGATTCCGGTCTGCGCCCACCTCGGCCTGACGCCGCAATCGGTGCACCAGCTGGGCGGCTACAAGGTACAGGGAAAAACCACCGAAAGCGCCGAGGTGCTGAAAGCCGACTGCCTGCGCATCCAGGCGGCAGGCGCCTCGCTGCTGGTGCTGGAGGCGATTCCCTCGGCGCTGGGCAAGGAAATCACCGATTCGCTGTCGATTCCAACGATCGGCATCGGCGCGGGTCCGGACTGCTCCGGCCAGGTGCTGGTGATGCACGACCTGCTGGGCGTCTTCCCTGGCCGCAAAGCGCGCTTCGTGAAGAACTTCATGGATGGCCAGACCAGCATCGAAGCCGCCTTCACAGCCTACGTCAGCGAAGTCAAAAGCGGCGCCTTCCCGGCGCCGGAACACTGCTTCTAAGGCCCTTCAGTCAAATCTGAATCCAGGTGGTTTTCAGTTCGGTATATTTATCGAAGGCGTGCAGTGATTTGTCCCTGCCGTTACCGGACTGCTTGTAACCGCCGAAAGGCACGGTGATATCGTCGTTATCGTATTGATTGACGTGCACCGTGCCGGCGCGCAGCGCGCGTGAAGTCTTGATGGCTTTGCTCAGGTCCGCCGTCCACACGGCGGCGTGCAAGCCATAAGGTGTGGCGTTAGCCTGCCGCACCGCCCCCTCCACATCGGTAAAACTCAGCACCGACAACACCGGCCCGAAAATCTCTTCGCGGGCGATCGTCATGCCGCTGTCCACCTGATCGAACAACGTGGGCTCGACGTAGTAACCGCCGCCGTCGGTGCGTGCTTGCCGGCCGCCGGCCAACAGACGCGCGCCGTCGCTCTTGCCAGCCTCGATGTAACCCATCACCGTCTTGAGCTGCGTGGCATCCACAATCGCGCCCATCACGGTATTCTCGTCCAGCGGATCGCCCGGCTGATACGCCGGCACTTTGGCCAGCGCCTTTTCGATAAAGCGATCCTTGATCGACGCCTCGACGAACAGCCGCGAAGGCGCGTTGCAGCTCTCGCCCTGATTGAAGAAGATCGAGCCGATGGCCGCATCCACCGCCGCATCCAGATCGGGACAGTCCGCACACACGATATTGGCCGACTTGCCGCCCAACTCAGTCCACGCCCGCTTCAGGTTCGACTGGCCCGCCATCTGGATGATCTGCTTGCCCACGCGCGTGGAGCCGGTGAAGCCGATGCAGTCCACATCCATGTGCAGCGCCAGCGCGGCGCCGGCCTCCGCGCCATAACCCGGCAGCACGTTGAACACGCCCGCCGGCACACCCGCTTGCAGCGCCAGCTCCGCCAGCCGCATTGCCGTCAATGGCGATTTTTCGGACGGCTTCAGCACCACGCTATTCCCCGCCGCCAGCGCCGGGCCAATCTTCCACGACGCCATCAGCATCGGATAATTCCACGGCACCACGGCCGCCACCACGCCGACCGGCTCGCGCGTGATCAGCGCCAGGCTGTCGGCCGGAGTCGGCGCGATTTCGTCGTAGACCTTGTCGATCGCCTCACCATACCAGCGGATGCAATTGGCGGCGCCACCCACGTCCACCGTCCGGCTGTACTTGATCGGCTTGCCCATATCGAGCGTTTCCAGCAGCGCCAGTTCGTCGACATGCTGCTGCATCAGGTCCGCGAATTTGATCAGCACCCGCTTGCGCTGCGCCGGCGACTTGCCCGCCCAGCGCCGGTCCTCAAACGCCGCGCGCGCCGCCGCCACCGCGATGTCCACGTCCGTGCCATCGCAACGCGCCACCATGCCGAGCGAACGCCCATCGATGGGCGAAAAATTCTCGAACTGCTGCCCGGACTTCGCCCACACCCGCTCACCGCCGATGAAGGCGCGGCCGTCCACTGTCAGCGCGGCCACCTTGTCGTGCCAGATACCCATGCCTGTCTCCTTTATAGCCAGCCGCGTTCCTTCACATCGGCATACGTCAGATCGAGGCAGTGGCGTATCAAGGCCAGCATCTCGTCGATCTGCGCCGTGCTCAGAATCAGCGGTGGCGCGATGATCATGCGGTCGCCAACGGCGCGCATGATCATCCCGTTGTTGAACATATAGCTGCGGCAGACCATGCCAACAGCCAGCGATTCGTCGAACGCCACGTTATCGTGCACGGTGGCGCCCTTGCTGCGCACCAGATTCAAGCCCGCCACAAAGCCGCGGCTGTCCGCATAGCCAACCAGCGGATGATCCGCCAGCTCCGCAAAGCGCTTCTTCAGATACGGCCCGGTTTCATTGGCCACGCGCTCGATCAGCTTTTCATCCTCGATGATGCGAATGTTCTCCAGCGCCGCCGCACACGCCACCGGATGGCCGGAATACGTGAAGCCGTGATTGAACTCGCCACCCTGCTCAATCAGCACCTTGGCCACGCGGTCGCCCACCAGCACACCGCCCAGCGGCACATAGCCCGAGGTCACGCCCTTGGCGAAGGTAATCAGATCCGGCTTGATGCCGAACAGCTCCGACGCGAACCAGCGCCCCAGCCGCCCGAAGCCGCAGATCACCTCATCGGCGATCAGCAGAATGCCGTACTTGTCGCAGATGCGCTGTATCTCCGGCCAGTAGGTCGATGGCGGAATAATCACACCACCCGCGCCCTGTATCGGCTCGCCGATAAACGCCGCCACCTTGTCCGCGCCCACCTCCAGTATTTTTTTCTCCAGCCACGAGGCGGCCTCGATGCCGAAAGCCTCCTCCGTCATGCCCTTGCCCGACTCCAGATAGCTGGGCTGACCGATGTGCACAATGCCCGGTATCGGCAGGCCGCCCTGTTCGTGCATGCCGGCCATGCCGCCGAGCGAGGCGCCGGCCATGGTGCTGCCGTGATACGCATTGTGGCGGCTGATAATCACCTGGCGCTGCGGTTGTCCCAGCACATCCCAATAGCGGCGCACCATGCGCACATTGGTGTCGTTGCCCTCCGAGCCGGAGCCGGCGAAGTACACATGATTGAACTGCGGCGGCGAAATCTGCACCAGCTTCGCCGCCAGCCGCACCGCCGGCACATTGGTGGTGTTGAAGAAGCTGTTATAGAACGGCAGCGTCTCCATCTGCGCATACACCGCTTTCGAGATGCTGGTGCGGCCATAGCCCACGTTCACGCACCACAGCCCGGACATGCCGTCGATGATCTTGTTGCCCTCCGAATCCCACAGATAAATGCCATCGCCGCGCACCATCACGCGCGCGCCCTTCTCGCCCAGCGCCTTGTGGTCGGTGAACGGATGCAGGTAATGCGCCGTATCCAGCTTCTGAATCGCGGTCGTATCGTAAGTGCTCATATCGCTTCTCGCTTAAACGTGCAGCAGCAGGTGCTCGCGCTCCCACGGGCTGATGACGGTCATGAATTCCTGATGCTCCAGATCCTTGATGGCGGCGTAGACGTCGATAAAGCGCTCGCCCAGCACGGTGCGCAGCCGGTCCTCTGCGCGCAGCAGCTGCAACGCTTCCGGCAAGCCTTGCGGCAGCTCGACTTTCAGGTCGTAGGCGCTGTCGGTGGTCATCGGCGTCGGCTCTTCCTGGTCCACCATGCCGAGGTAGCCGCAGGCCAGCGTGACGGCCAGCGCCAGATACGGATTGGCGTCGGCGCCGATGATGCGGTTTTCCACGCGGCGATCCTGCACGCCGGATTCCGGTACGCGGAAGCCCACGGTGCGGTTGTCCATGCCCCATTGGATATTGATCGGCGCCGCCGTGTGGCGCACGATGCGGCGGTACGAATTCACATACGGCGCCACAATCGCCATCGCCGATGGCATGTAGCGCTGCAGGCCGCCGATATAGTGCTTGAACAGCGGCGATGCCGAACCGTCTTCGGCACTGAAGATATTTTTGCCGGTCGTGGCGTCCACCACGCTCTGGTGCACATGCATCGCCGATCCGGGTTCGCCGGCCATCGGCTTGGCCATGAAGGTCGCGTACATATCGTGCTTCAGCGCCGCCTCGCGCAAGGTGCGCTTGAAGAAAAACACCTTGTCGGCAAGGCCCAGCGGCTCGCCGTGCAGGAAGTTGATTTCCATCTGGCCGGCGCCGATTTCGTGAATCAGCGTGTCGACATCAAGGCCCATCAGATCGCAGTAGTCGTAGATATCCTCGAACAGCGGATCGAACTCGTTCACCGCGTCGATGCTGTAGACCTGGCGGCTGGTTTCCGCGCGTCCGCTACGGCCGATCGGCGGTTTCAAAGGCAGATCGGGATCGCTGTTTTTGGCGGTCAGGTAGAACTCCAGTTCCGGCGCCACCACGGGCTTCCAGCCTTTGTCCGCATACAGCTTGAGCACACGCCGCAGCACCGAGCGTGGAGCGAAATCGACCAGCCTGCCATCGGCGAAATAGCAGTCGTGGATCACCTGCGCGGTGGGATCGGTGGCCCACGGCACCATGGTGATGGTGGTCGGATCGGCCTTTAAAATCATGTCGCGGTCGGTGCTGGAAATGGCGCGGTCGTAGCCCGCGTCCTCGGTCGGATAATTGCCGGTGACGGTCATGCCCAGTACCGCCTCCGGAATGCGCATGCCGCGCTCCTGCGTGAATTTACCGCGCGGCAGAATCTTCCCGCGCGCCACGCCGGTCAAGTCCGGCACCAGGCATTCAATCTCTGTGACGTGCTTCTCGTTCAGCCACAAATCCATATCGGTGTACGTAAAGTTTTCGCGAATTGCCATGTGATTCTCTCGTTGTTGTTATCGATCGGCCTTGTAGGCGCGGCAGGCGTCGCCAAAGGCTCTGAATAATTTGACGGAATCCGGGTTCTCGGAAAAGCGCCATTCCGGGTGCCACTGTACCGCGAGCGCAAAACTTTTGGCGCCCTCTACGCGGTAGGCCTCGACCAGTCCATCGTCCGCGCGCGCCTCCACAGCCAGGCCGGCCGCCAGACGATTGATGCCCTGACCGTGCAGCGAATTGACCATGATCTCGCCGGCGCCGTCGAGCAGCCGCGCCAACTGCCCTCCAGGGTCCAGCAGCACGCGGTGCGATGGCGCGTATTGCTGGTCCAGCGGATCGTCCTTGCGTTCGCGATGGTCGGCCATGCCAGGCACACCATGCAGCGCCTGATGCAGCGAGCCGCCCAGCGCCACATTCATTTCCTGAAAACCGCGACAGATCGCCAGCAAGGGAATGCCGCGCTTGATGGCGGCGCGGCTCAGCGGCAGCGTGGTGGCGTCGCGCGCCGGGTCCTGCGGCAGCGACGGATCGAGCACCGTTTCGCCATACAGGCCGGCATTCACGTTGGAGGGAGAGCCGGTCAGCATCACGCCGTCGGCCACGGCCAGCAGGGCCTCGAAGTCGGTGGCCGCGCCGAGGGCGGGCACGATCAGCGGCGTGCAGCGCGCGCCGTCCGCCACCGCCGCCACGTACTTGAGGTGCGCGCTGTGCGCGAGATGCGGGCCGGCTTGGGCGACGCACGCGGGAACCAGAACGATTGGGCTACGCATAGAGAAGCTTTCATCTATTTGGATTTGATTAAATGATAATCCTATTTTGGTATGATGGCGAACTCAAATCAGGAGCTCGCGCATGAAGAACATGCCATGGCGCGATTTCATCGCATTAGTCGCCAGCATCGGCGTTGTCGGCCTGGGGCTCGGCGCCACCATTCCGCTCACCGCATTGACGTTGGATCAGCGTGGCGTGGGCACAGACATCATCGGCATCGTCACGGCCATCAGCGCGGCGGGCATACTCGTGGCCGCGCCGTTCGTCTCGCGCTGGGTGGCCGGCCACGGCCCGCGCGGCTGCATGATCGCCGCCATCGTCACCGCCGCCGTCTCCACCGCGCTGATGGAAACCACCGACAACCTGCTGGCATGGGGCGCGCTGCGCTTTGTGTTCGGCGCCTGCATGGGCGTGCTGTTCACCATCGGCGAAGCGTGGGTCAACAATCTCGCGCCGACCAACTCGCGCGGCCGCGTGGTGGCGATCTACACCACCGCCTTCACGCTGTTCCAGCTGCTCGGCCCCACGCTAGTGGCGGCATTGGCCGGCAAGATCGCGCTGCCGTTCGCGTCGTGCGGCGCGCTGTTCCTGCTCGCGCTGCCCGGCATGCTGCTGATCGGCGGTGGCGCCCAAGGCCACGCGGACGAAGCGCCGGTCGCCTGGCAGCGCATCCTGCCGCGCATGTGGATGATCGCCATCGGCGCGGCTTTCTTTGCGATGTTCGACACGCTGGCACTGAGTCTTCTGCCGGTGTACGCCATGCGTCACGGCATGGCGACCGAGCTGGCGGTGCTGTCGGCCACCGTGGTGCTGGTCGGCGACACGGCGCTGCAATTCTTTTTCGGCTGGCTGGCGGATCGCGTCGGCCGCCGCAAGGTGCATATCGGCTGCGGCATCGCCGTCTGCGTGCTGCTGCCCGCGCTGCCGTTTGCGGCCGGCACGCCGTGGCTGTGGTGGACGTTGCTGCTGGCGCTGGGCGCGGTGGCCGGCGCCATCTACATGCTGTCGCTGGTCGCTTGCGGCGAGCGTTTCGAAGGCCAGTCGCTGGTCGCGGCCAGCGCGGTGGTCAATGCCGCCTGGGGCATTACCAGCGCCGGCGGGCCATTGGTGACGGGAGTATTGATGCAAACGGCCGGCGTGAACGCACTGCCGGCCGTGCTGTGGATAGGCGCCGCGATCTTCATCGCCAGCGCGGCATGGGATAAAAAGTAACTATGTCATCTGCAAGTAACACGAGTTGTTTATCGTGAGCGCGTCACCTCACACGGGAAGCGCGATATGGAAAAGAACAAGTCGGATCAGGCTCAGGATGCACAGCGCCGATCATTGTTGAAAATGGGCCTGGCGTCAGGCCTGTCGATGAGCAGCTTGCTGGCGGCGTGCGGCGGCGACAACCCGCCTGCCAGCGGCGGCGCCACCACCACCGCGCCCAGCACGCAGATTTCCAGCTTTGCGCTGGCGGTACTGCCGGACACGCAATTTTATTCGCGCTACGCCACCTCGGGCGAGAGCAATCAGTACGAACGCCACTACGGCAACGAGCCCTATGCGGCGCAAACCAACTGGGTCGCCCGCAACGCGCAGGCGCTCAACATCCCATTCCTGATTCACCTCGGCGATGTGGTCGACCAGGTCGGCAAGCCCGAACAGTGGAAGGTGGCCGACAGCGCCATGCAAGTGCTGGAAGCGGCCAAGCTGCCGTACTCCATCCTGGCCGGCAACCACGATGTCCTCAACGACATCGACTACGACAGCGATCCGACCAAGGGCACCGATACCCAGCGGGTGCTGGCCAACGAGCCTTATCTGCAATGGTTCAGCACCAAACGCGCGCAACGCCAGGCCACCTTCGGCGCGCGCGATGATACCGGCTTCCACGAGTACCACATCTTCAAGGCACAGGACCAGCAATTCCTGGTGTTGTCGCTGTCGTGGCGCATCTCCGACGCCGGCATCGCCTGGGCGCGCAAGGTGCTGGCCGATCATCCGACCCTGCCGGCGATTCTGGTCAACCACCAGTTGCTGAACATCGCGCCCGATGCCGTCAGCCCGCTGGAAACCGGCTACGGCAAAATGCTGTGGGAAAAACTGATCCGCGATAACGACCAGATTTTCATGACGCTGAACGGCCACCACCACGGCGGCGCGCACCTGACCAAGACCAATAATTTCGGCAACGCGGTCGAGGAGATGGTGGTCGATTACCAGATGGACTATCAAGGCGGCAATGGCCTGATGAGGCTATATGAATTTGACCTGACCAATAAACAGATCAAGGTACTGTCGTTCTCGCCGTGGGTGCCGATGAAGCCTGCCGACACGCTGAACGCCTTCGACCGCGCGGTACTCACCGAGAGCAACCACAGTTTCACGATCAACATGGACTTCGCCAAGCGCTTCGCCCGTTTCAATCCGGGCTTCGGCACCGGCAAGGCGACGGTGGCGTCGTCGCTGGTCGAGCAGGCCAAGGCCCTGGTGCTGAAGGGTTATACAGAACCAGCAGTGGTGACGCCGGTGCTGCCCAAGGATACCGACGACTATCCGAAAGTGGCATCGACCGTCGCGCACTGGCGCTTCTACGGCGGCAGCGACGGCGCGGCGGTGGCGCCGGGCACCCGCATCAACGACGTCACCGGCGCCAACCCGCTGACACGTGATCAGCTCAATCAGGGCGGCATCGTCGGCGCCACCGCCGGGGATATTGTTTGGAGCAGCGACCATCACCGCCTGTCGTCCGCACCGGGCTCGGTCAGCTTCCTGAACACCGACAAAAACGCGCCGCGCCTCAGCTACTTCCTGACCGATGCCGCGGCCGCGATCAACGCCCAGACCTTCGCCACCACCGGCTACACGATCGAAGCGTTCATCAAGATCAATCCGGCGTGGGACAAGACCAAGCACGCGTGGATGAACATCATGACGCGCGACGGCAAACGCGGCAACCTGGCCGGATTCGATGGCGGCGATCCGGAATCGCCACCGCTGCTGTTCGCCATTTCCAGCCTGCGCGAAGTGCAATGGGAGGTGGTGCCGGCGGTCAGCGGCAACCGCGATGCCATGGCCAGTTGGTCGGGCGAGATCATCGCCGGCAACTGGGTCCATATCGCCATCGTCAACGACCCGACAACGCATGACACCATCATGTATGTGGAAGGCGCGCCGGTGCTGCGCAACAGCAGCAATGTGGTGGGCCTGGCGACTTTGTCGGCAGCCTCGCCGTGGGTGGTCGGCGGCGGCTCGTGGGATGGCGCGCGCGCCGATGGCTTCTTCGGCAACATCGGTGAAGTACGCGTCGCGTCCGCCGCGCTGCCGTCCAGCCAATGGCTGACGGCGCGCCGTAGCTAAGGGGCTAAGGGCTAAGGGCTAAGGATTAGCCTTTGGCCGCGGCGGCCAGCTGTTTCGAGCGCTGACGCTCGGCGCGGGCAATGTACAGGCTCGATGCGATCACGCCGATCGTCACCACCAGAATGGTCAGCGCCGCCACCGCGTTCACGCGCGGATCGAGCCCCAGGCGCGCGCGCGAGAAGATCACGATCGGCATCGTCGATGAACCGGGGCCGGACAGGAAGGCCGACAGCACCACGTCATCCAGCGACAGCGTGAAGGTCAGCAGCCATGCGGAACCCAGCGCCTGTTTGATGTTCGGCAGCGTCACCAGGAAGAACACCTGGAAGGGGCGGCAGCCCAAATCCATCGCCGCCTCTTCCAGCGACTTGTTCATCTCACTCAAGCGCGATTGCACCACCACCGTCGCATAGGCCATGCCGAGCAGCGTATGACCGAGCCAGATGGTCAGCATGCCGCGCTCCGGGAAGCCGAACATCTTCTGCACCGACACCAGCATCAACAGCAGCGACAGGCCGATAATCACCTCCGGCATCACCAGCGGCGCGCTGACCATGCCGGTGAACAGCGTGCGGCCGGAGAAGCGCTGGTAGCGGTCCAGCACAAACGCCGCGAACGTCCCGAGAATCACCGAGCCGCAAGCCGTCAGCAGCGCGATCCGCAGCGACAGCCCAAAGCCGCTGATAATCTCCTGATCGTTCAACAGCGCCGCATACCACTGCAACGAAAAGCCACTCCACACCATGTCCTGGCGCGAGCTGTTAAACGAGAACACCACCAACACGATAATCGGGATGTACAGGAACAGATAGCCCATTGAGAGCCAGCCGCGCCCGAACCAACGATGCAGGAACTGGGTCATTTGCGCACCTCCTGTTCTGCCTGGTATTTATTAAAGATCGCCATCGGCACAAGAATCAGCAGGATCACCACCACCGTCACCGAGGACGCCAGCGGCCAATCGTTATTGGTAAAGAACTCGTCCCACAACTGGCGGCCAATCATCAGCGTTTCCGGGCCGCCCAGCAGCTCGGGAATCACGTACTCACCGACCGCCGGAATAAACACCAGCATGGTGCCGGCGATGATGCCCGATTTCGACAGCGGCACCGTGATACGCCAGAAAGTCTGCCACGGCGTGGCGCCCAGGTCGGCCGCCGCCTCCAGGAAGCGCACGTCCATCTTCACCAGATTCGCGTACAGCGGCAGGATCATGAACGGCAGGTAGGCATACACCATGCCGATGATCAGCGAGAACTGAGTGTTCATCAGGTGCAGCGGCTCGGAGATAACGCCGATGTTCATCAGGAAGCTGTTGAGGATACCGTTGTTGGCCAGGATGCCCTTCCACGCGTAGATACGCAGCAGGAAGGACGTCCAGAACGGCATCATCACCAGCATCAGCAGCACCGGGCGGATGGCCGGCTTGGCGCGCGCCATGAAGTAGGCGAACGGATAGCCGATGGCCAGGCACAGCGCCGCCGTGATCGCGGCGAACTTCAGCGAATTCAGATAGGTGATCGCATACAGCTCGTCCTGCAGGATGTACAGGTAGTTGGCGACTTTGACCTTCAGCGTCATCACGCCATCGGCCACCGTCACCAGGCTGCCGAACGGGCCGCCATCGCCGCTGTCGAGATCCACGAAGCTGATGCGCAAAACGATCAGGAACGGAATCAGGAAGGCAAACGTCAGCCACAGGAAAGGCACGCCGATCACCACGGCGCGGCCTGGGTGCTTGATCAGGTTTTTCAAAGAGTTCATGACCACCGCGCCTTAGCTGGTCAGCACGACAACGTCTGAGCCGTCCCACCACGCGAACACGCGCTGGTCGCGCTTGAGCGCCGCGTCGTCGTGACGCGCGACGTTGGTGCGCGAGGCCTTGACCACCATGCCGCTGTCCAGCGTAATGTGGTAGCTAGTCTCGTTGCCGAAGTAGGACACGCCGGTGACCACACCCTGCACGCAGTTGTAGCCATGTTCGGCCGCCTTGGCGCGCTGCTCCCGCGTTGGCGCCTCCGCCTGCACGGCGATCTTCTCCGGACGCACCGCCACCGACACCGGCATGCCCATGGTGCCGGTAATACCGTGGGTGACGTAATGCTTGCCCTCCGGCGTATCGATGATGACGTGGTCCGGCTCATCTTCCGTCACCGAACCGTTGAACAGATTGACGCTGCCGATGAAGTCCGCGACGAAGCGGCAGTTCGGCGTTTCATAGATTTCGTCCGGCGCGCCCACTTGCAGAATGCGGCCCGCGCTCATGACGGCGATACGGGTGGCCATGCTCATGGCTTCGTCCTGGTCGTGGGTGACCATCACGCAGGTCACGCCCACTTCCTCGATGATGCTGACCAGTTCCATCTGCGTGCGCTCGCGCAGCTTCTTATCCAGTGCGCCCAGCGGCTCGTCCAGCAGCAGCAACTGCGGACGTTTGGCCAGCGAACGCGCCAGCGCCACGCGCTGCTGCTGGCCGCCCGACAGCTGATGCGGCTTGCGCTTGGCATATTCCGTCAACTGCACCAGCGCCAGCATCTTTTCCACGCGCGCCGCGATTTCATCTTTCGGCAGGCCGTCGCGACGCAGGCCGAAGGCGATGTTGTCCCACACCGACAGGTGGGGGAACAGCGCATACGACTGAAACATCATATTGATCGGGCGCTGGTACGGCGGCACGCTGACGATATCCTGGCCGGCCAGCGTGATGCTGCCCGAGGTCAGCGTTTCAAAACCGGCCAGCATGCGCAGCAGCGTCGATTTGCCGCAGCCCGAGCTGCCCAGCAGCGCGAAGATTTCGCCCTTGTTGATCGCCACCGATACGTCATTGACGGCGCGCACGCCATCGAATTCCTTCACCAGGTTACGGATCAGGAGAAAAGGTTCAGCAGCTCGCTCTATGGTCATGTTATTAGAAAGGTAAAATAATATCCGCCAAACCGGTGATTATAAAGCCAGCAGCGCTCAAACATGCAGCAATAGGTGTTCCCGCTCCCATGGGCTGATGACGGTCATGAACTCCTGGTGCTCCAGTTCCTTGATGGCCGTGTACACATCGACAAAACGCTCGCCCAGCACGTCGCGCAGGCGGTCCTCTTGCCGCAGCAGCGTGAGCGCCTGCGGCAGCCCTTGCGGCAGTTCGTAGAAGTGATCGTAGGCGCTGCCGTTATACATTGGCGTCGGCTCCAGCTGGTCGATCAGGCCCAGGTAGCCGCAGGCCAGCGTCACCGCGATGCCGAGGTAGGGATTGGCGTCCGCGCCGATGATGCGGTTCTCCACCCGCCGCTGCTCAACGCCGGATATCGGAATGCGGAAGCCCACGGTGCGGTTGTCCATGCCCCACTGGACGTTGATCGGCGCCGCCGTGTGGCGCACGATGCGGCGGTAGGAATTGACATACGGCGCCAGAATCGCCATCGCCGCCGGCGTGTAGCGCTGCAAGCCGCCGATGTAGTGGCGGAACTGCGGCGACGGCGAACCATCCGCAAGGGTGAAGATATTGCGGCCGGTGACGGCGTCGCTCACGCTCTGGTGGACGTGCATCGCCGATCCGGGCTCGCCGCCCATCGGCTTGGCCATGAAGGTGGCGTACATATGGTGCTTGAGCGCCGCTTCGCGCAAGGTGCGCTTGAAGTAGAACACATTGTCGGCCAGCGCCAGCGCATCGCCATGCTGGAAGTTGAGGCCCATCTGACCGGCGCCGGTTTCGTGGATCAGCGTGTCCACGTCGAGATTCATCAGCGCGCAGTAGTCGTAGATATCCTCGAACAGCGGATCGAATTCGTTGACCGCGTCAATGCTGTAGACCTGGCGCGTGGTCTCGGCGCGGCCGCTGCGGCCCACCGGCGCGCGCAAAGGCAGGTTGGGATCGATGTTCTTCTCGGTGAGGTAGAACTCCAGCTCCGGCCCGACGATCGGCTGCCAGCCCTTGTCCGCATACAGCTTGAGCACACGGCGCAGCACCGAGCGTGGTGCGAAATCGACCAGCGTGCCATCGGCGAAATAGCAGTCGTGAATGACCTGCGCGGTCGGATCGATGGCCCAGGGGACGGTGGTGATGCTGCCGGGGTCCGCGCGCAGGATCATGTCGCGGTCCGTGTTGGAGATGGCGCGGTCGTAGGCCGGGTCTTCGGTCGGGTAGTTGCCGGTGACGGTCATGCCCAGCACCGCCTCGGGGATGCGCATGCCGCGGTCCTGGGTGAATTTGGCGCGCGGCAGAATCTTCCCGCGCGCCACGCCCGTCAGATCGGGCACCAGGCATTCAATTTCAGTGACGCGATTATCATTGAGCCACTGGTCCATATCGGCATCGGAGAAGTTCTCACGGATAGACATGCGCGCTCCATTTTGCTGTCGACAGGTCTAGCTTACCATAATCACAACCTTACTTCTTCAGCCTCCACGCGGGTTTGCACCAATATTTTCTTGATCTCCGGGACGCAGGAACCGCAATTGCCGCCGGCCTTCAGGCACGCCGTCACCTCCGCCACCGTCTTCAGGTCTTTCTCGATGATGGCGTTGCAGATGGTGTTGCGGCCGACACCAAAGCACGAGCACACGGTGGGACCGGTGTCCGCGCCCTTCTCCACCGGCATGCCGACCAGCAGGCCAACGCGATCGATTTCACTCAACTGCTCCTTGGCGAACAGGCTGGCCAGCCACGCGCG
Organism: Duganella lactea; assembly: GCF_009857505.1. Taxonomy (GTDB): domain Bacteria; phylum Pseudomonadota; class Gammaproteobacteria; order Burkholderiales; family Burkholderiaceae_D; genus Rugamonas; species Rugamonas lactea. The sequence continues at coordinate 57,156 of NZ_WWCP01000005.1, read as the reverse complement.
CGACGGCATGTCCTGGCGCGGCGACATGAAAATACATTGTTCGATGCGATCGTTCACCACGTGCACGGCACGGTACACGCCGGCGGTCTTGTCCTCGTATTCCAGCCAGTCCGCGTCTGGATCGCCCACGCCCAGCAGCGCGCGCGACCACCCGGCGTGATCCTTGATCGTGTTGCGGCCGGCCAGCTCGTAGCGCGCGAACTCGCGGCCCTGAATGCGGGTCCAGTGAGCGATGCTATCAAGGTTCAGCGCATCGCGGCTCAAAATGAAACCGTGCCAGTTGACCCGGAACTGCTCTACGCGCACCGGCGTGTGCTTGAACTCAGGCTCGCCGGATACCGGATCGACCACCGGATTGACCACCGCGCCAACACGCGCGTCGGACGCGGTCTGGCCGCTCCAGTGAATCGGAATGAACACGCTGCCACGCGGGATGCCGCCGCCGTGCTGCACGCGTGCCACCATCGCGCCCCACTCGGACGTCACGCGCGCCAGCTCGCCCTCTTTCACGCCGCTCAACAGCGCATCCTGCGGGTGCATGTCGACGAAGGATTCGGCGATATGGTCAGCCAGCGTGGCGGATTTACCGGTGCGGGTCATGGTGTGCCATTGGTCGCGCACGCGGCCCGTGTTCAGCGACAGCGGATACTCTTCGCTGACGGCGTTGCGCGGCAGGCGTGGCGCGGTGGCGATGAAGCGCGCCTTGCCATCGGCATGCGCGAAAACGCCGTCCTTGAACAGCCGGACTTCGGTTTGCAGCTCGCCGCTGGCGGTACGGCGCACCGGCCATTGGGTCGGCTCCAGCGCATCGTAGTCGGATTGCTGGAGGCCGGCGAGGCCGGACATATCGAACGCGCGCGGCACATCAGCAGCGGCGTTGCGGAAGCCACTCAGGCGCGCGTGTTCGTCGAACACGCCGTGCTGGCCGCCGAAATCAAAGCCGGTGTAGCCCATGCGCTGCGCAAACAGCGACAGAATCTTCCAGTCCGGCAGCGCTTCGCCGGGCGCCGACAGAAAAGCGCGCTGGCGCGAGATGCGGCGCTCGGAGTTGGTCACCGTGCCATCCTTCTCGCCCCAGCCCAGCGCCGGCAGCAGCACGTCGGCGTAGGCGGTGGTGTCGGTGTCTTGCATGATATCGGAGGCGATCACCAGCTCGCACTTGTCCAGCGCGCGACGCACCTGATCCGCGTCCGGCATGCTGACCACCGGATTGGTGGCGATCACCCATACCGACTTGACCTTGCCTTCCTCGATGGCCTGGAACAGATCGACCGCTTTCAGGCCCCCCTTGTCGGCCATGGCCGGCGACTCCCAAAAAGTCTGCACCACCTCACGATGCTCCGCGCGTTCCAGATCCATGTGCGCGGCCAGCATATTGGCCAGGCCGCCGACTTCGCGCCCGCCCATGGCGTTCGGCTGGCCGGTGATGGAGAACGGTCCCATGCCCGGCTTGCCGAGCCGGCCGCCAATCAGATGGCAGTTGATGATGGCGTTGGCCTTGTCGGTGCCGGCCGACGACTGGTTCACGCCCATCGAATAGGCGGTGATGGTCTTGTGGGTGGCGGCGAACAGTTCGTAGAACTCCAGCAGCAGCGACAACTCGACGCGGCAGATCTTCGCCACCACGGCAAGATCGGCGCAGTCGGCGTGCGCGACATCCAGCGCCGCCTGGAAGCCGTTGGTGTGCTGCTCGATGAATCGCGGATCGACGGCGCCGATGCGCGAAAGATAACTCAGCAAGCCGTTGAACAGCCAGACATCGGTGCCGGCTTTGACCGGCAAATGCAGATCGGCCAGTTCGCAGGTCGCCGTGCGGCGCGGATCGATCACCACCAGCTTCATCTCCGGGCGCGCTTCCTTGGCTTTCAAGATGCGCTGGAACAGAATCGGATGGCACCACGCAGTGTTGGAACCCACCAGCACGACCATGTCGGCCAGTTCCAGATCGTCGTAGCAGACCGGCACCAGGTCTTCGCCGAAGGCGCGCTTGTAGCCCGCCACGGCGGACGACATGCACAGGCGCGAGTTGGTGTCGATATTGGCGCTGCCGATGTAACCCTTCATCAGTTTATTGGCGACGTAGTAGTCCTCGGTCAGCAACTGGCCGGAGACGTACAGTGCGACGGCATCCGGGCCATGCTCGGCGATGATGCGCCGCCACTCGCCGGCCACCTTGTCCAGCGCCGCGTCCCACGAAACGCGGCGCAGACCATCGGCCTCGCGCACCTGCGGATAAAGCAGGCGGCCTTCCAGCCCAACGGTTTCGCCGAGCGTGGAGCCTTTCACGCACAAACGGCCCTTGTTGGCCGGGTGCTGCTTGTCGCCAGCGATAGCGAACGTGCCATCGTCCTTCGGCGTGGCCTGCACGCCGCAGCCTACGCCGCAGTAGGCACAGGTGGTGCGAATGGCCAGATGGTCGGTAGACAAGTTCAAAATAATCCTTCAGGCGGCCCGATTGGACAGGGCTTCGCCAAATAACAGGGTTTGACGGATAGGCGTGATGTCGCTGCGGTTCTGAATCAGGTTGAAGTACCACGGGCCGTCCTTGACGTCACCATACAGCACGGCACCGGTAACGCGGCCATCCTTGATGACCAGGCGCTTGTAGACGCCACGGCGGGCGTCGCGCAACACCAGGTCTTCACTGCCCTCGCCGCCGATGAAATCACCGACCGAGTACAGATCGACACCGGTGACCTTCAGCCGCGTTGGCGACGTTTGCTGCACGTAGCGGCGCACGCCGGCGCCGGCCAGATGCGCGCCGCAAACGCGCGCCTGATCCCAGATCGGCGCCACCAGACCGAACGTGGCGCTGCGGTGCTGCACGCATTCGCCGACGGCGTAGATGCGCGGGTCATAGGTTTGCAGCGTGTCGTCCACCACGATGGCGCGTTCGCAATGCAGGCCGGCGGCCTTGGCCAGTTCGATATTCGGACGCACGCCGGCGGTCATCACCACCAGATCGGCGGGGATCTCGGTGCCGTCCTTGAAGCGCACGCCGGTCACGCGTTCAGAACCGAGGATTTCCTCGGTCTGTGCGCCCATCATGAATTTGAGGCCCTTGGCTTCCAGCGCTTTTTGCAGCAACGCGGCGGCGGGCTTGTCGAGCTGCTGATTCATCAGCGCTTCCGTCACGTGGACCACGGTCACGCTCATGCCCTGACGTTGCAGGCCATTGGCCGCTTCAAGGCCCAGCAGACCGCCGCCGATCACCACCGCGTTGCGGTGATTGCGCGCCATCGCCAGCATCTGCTCCACGTCCTGAATGTCGCGGAAGGCTAGCACACCGTTCAGCTGGTGGCCCGGCACCGGAATGATGAAGGGCTTGGAACCGGTGGCGATCAGCAGACGGTCGTATTTGACTTCCAGGCCGGATTTGGCGCGCACCACGCGCTTGCGACGGTCGATATGCTCGACCGGATCGCCGGCGTGCAGCGTAATCCCATGCTGCACATACCACTCGCGGGTGTTGAGCATGATGTCTTCCACGCTCTTCTCGCCCGCCAGCACCGGCGACAGCAGGATGCGGTTGTAGTTACCGTGCGGCTCGGCGCCGAATACGGTGATGTCGTACATGTCCGGCGCGAGCTTGTACAGCTCCTCGACCGTGCGCATGCCGGCCATGCCGTTGCCGATGACGACCAGCGCGGGTTTCACAGGCCTACCCAGACTTTTCCGTCATCGATACGGGCGGGATAGGTGCCCACCGAATGCTCCGGCGCCTCCAGGCACTCGCCGGTCTGCAGGTCGAAGTGATGCTTGTAGATCGGCGACGCAACCACAATGCGCTCGCCCAACGATCCAACCAGGCCGCGCGACAGCACCGAGGCCTCGGAATTCGGATCATAGTTATCGATCGCGAACACCCTCGGCTCGCCGGCATCGACGTGGAACACCGCCACCTGCATCTCATTCAGCAGCGCACACACGCCGGTGTTGGGCACGATGTCGTCCAGGTTGCAGACGGCGATCCAGTTATCGGTTTGAATATCACGGTGCATAATCTTCTCCTCAAGCTGCCTTGACTGCGATAGGGATAACGCGCTTGCGCTCTTCGATGGTGGCCGGACGAATCTGGCCACGCTCTTCCATGAACAACACGTTCTCGTCGCCCTTGTCGCTATTGACGAAGTGGCGGAAGCGTTTGCGGGTTTCCGGATTCTCGACCGCTTCCTTCCATTCGCAAGCGTAAGTGTTGACCACATGTTGCATGTCGGCTTCCAGCTCGGCGCCGATGCCCAGCTTGTCCTTGACGATGACGTCCTTCAGGTAATCGAGGCCGCCTTCCAGATTCTCGCGCCAGGTGCTGGTCCGTTGCAGACGGTCGCCAGTGCGGCTGTAGAACATCAGGAAGCGGTCGATGTACTTGACCAGCGTTTCCTTATCCAGCTCCGTCGCCAGCAGCTCGGCATGACGAGGCTTCATGCCGCCATTACCGGCCACGTAAAGATTCCAGCCTTTTTCGGTGGCGATCACGCCGACGTCCTTGCCCTGCGCTTCAGCACACTCGCGGGTGCAACCAGAGACGCCGAACTTGATCTTGTGCGGCGTGCGCAGACCCTTGTAGCGATTTTCCAGCTCGATCGCCAGGCCGATCGAATCATCGACACCGTAACGGCACCAGGTCGAACCGACACAGGACTTCACCGTGCGCAGCGACTTGCCGTACGCGTGGCCGGACTCGAAGCCGGCGGCGATCAGTTCTTCCCAGATCAGCGGCAACTGCTCGACGCGCGCGCCAAACAGGTCGACACGCGCGCCGCCGGTGATCTTGGTGTACAGGCCATACTTCTTGGCGACTGTGCCCACGGCGATCAGCCCATCGGCGGTGACCTCGCCGGCTGGCATGCGCGGCACCACCGAGTAAGTGCCATCCTTCTGGATATTGCCGAGGAAGTAGTCGTTGGTGTCCTGCAGGCTGGCGTGTTCCTTCTTCAGCACAAACTCGTTGTTGATGGTTGCCAGAATGCTGGCGGCCAGCGGCTTGCAAACGTCGCAGCCCAGGCCCTTGCCATGCTTGTGCAGCAGGTCGTTGAAGGTGGCGATCTTGCCGACTTTGATCAGGTGGAACAGCTCCTGGCGCGAATAGGCAAAGTGCTCGCACACATGGTTGTTCACTTCCATGCCCTGCTTCTTCATCTCGGCCTTCATCACCTGCGTCACCAGCGGCACGCAGCCGCCGCACGCGGTGCCGGCGCTGGTGCACGATTTCAGTTCGCCGATGGTGTTGGCGCCGTTCGCCACGGCGGCACACAGCTGGCCTTTGGAGATGTTGTTGCAGGAGCAGATCTGCGCCGACTCCGGCAACGCATCGACACCCAGCGCCGGCTTGGCCGCGCCGTCGGATTGCGGCAGAATCAGGAACTCCGGCGACTCCGGCAGCTCGATCTTGTTCAGCATCATTTGCAGCAGCGTGCCATATTCGGCGGCATCGCCGACCATCACGCCACCCAGCAGATACTTGCCGCAGCTGGACACCACGATCTTCTTGTAGATCTGCTTGCGCTCATCGATGAACTGATACGAGTGGCTGCCCGCTTCCTTGCCATGCGGGTCGCCGATGGACGCCACGTCCACGCCCATCAGTTTCAGCTTGGTGCTCATGTCGGCGCCGGCGAATTCCGCCGCCTCGCCCAGCATATGCTTGGCGGCGACGCGCGCCATTTCGTAGCCCGGCGCCACCAGGCCGAAGATCAAGCCGCCCCACAACGCGCACTCGCCGATCGCATACACGTGCGGATCGGAGGTGATGCAGTTGTTATTGATTTCGATGCCGCCGCGCGGGCCAATCGCCAAGCCGGCTTCTTTCGCCAGCATGTCGCGCGGACGGATGCCGGCCGAGAACACGATCATGTCCGCTTCCAGATAGCCGCCGTCGGCAAACTCCATGCGGTGGGTCGCTTCGACGCCATCCACGATCACGGTGGTGTTCTTGCCCGTGTGGACAGTCACGCCCAGTTCTTCGATTTTACGGCGCAGCACACGGCCGCCATGGTCGTCCACCTGCACCGCCATCAGACGCGGCGAGAATTCCACCACGTGCGTGTCCAGCTTGAGGTCACGCAGCGCCTTGGCGCATTCGAGGCCCAGCAGACCGCCGCCGATCACCACACCGGTCTTGGCGCGCTGGCCGCATTCCATCATCGCCTCCAGGTCTTCGATGGTACGGTAGACGAAACAGTCCTTGCGGTCCTTGCCCGGCAGCGGTGGCACGAACGGGAACGAGCCGGTGGCGATCACCAGTTTATCGTATGGCAGCACCTCGCCTTCGCCGGTGGTGACGGTTTTCGCCTTGGTGTCGATGGCGGTGGCGCGGGTGTTCAGACGCAGCACCATGTCGTCGCGCTCGAAGAAGCCAGGCTTCACCAGCGACAGGTCTTCGGCGGTTTTACCGGAGAAGAACTCGGACAGGTGCACGCGGTCGTAGGCAGGACGCGGCTCCTCGCACAGCACCGTCACCTGCAGATGGCCGACGCCGCTGTTGGCCAGGCTTTCCAGGAATTTGTGACCCACCATGCCGTGGCCGATAACGATAATTTTCATGATGCGCCCTATTAAGCGGTAGCGATTGCGGATTGTTCGACGGTGTCCGCGCTGAAGCGCGCCGCCAGTGCGCACAGTGCGGAGATGGCGACCAGCACACCGAGAATGCTCAGTGTCTGCTGCACATCGCCGGTACCCTTCATCAGGAAGCCGGCGGCGACGGCGCCCACATTGCCGCCGGCGCCGATGATGCCGGCCACGCCGCCGAGCGCGCGCTTGTCGACGAACGGCACCACGGCGTAGGTCGCGCCGCAGGCCATATGAGTGAACAGACCGAAGACCAGCATCGCACCAATCGCCAGCATGGCGTTGCCGGCGTGGGCAAACATCAGCAGGCCAGCGCCTTCGCCCAGCATCAGCACGAACAGCAGCGTGACGCGGCTATTCAGATTGCCCTTGGCCGCGAATTTGTCCGACACCCAGCCGCCCAGCGCGCGGGCGAACAACGCCAGCAGACCGAAGCTGCCGGCGGCCATGCCAGCTTGCGCCAGCGTCAGTTTGAAGTGATCGACGTAGTAGATCGCGGCGATGTTGTGGATGAAGATCTCGATGCCGAAGCAGGCGCCGTAGGTGATGAACAGCAGCCATACGCGATAGTTGGCGGCGGCCAGCTTGAACGAATCCCAGCCGCCCTTCTTTCCACCTTTGATCGTCACGCCAGCGGCGCGCAGATCGCTGAAATTTCCCTGCGGGCAGTCCTGCGTGTAGCGGTAGTAGACGAAGGCCATGATGATCATCAGCACGCCCGGCACGATCAGCGCGGCGCGCCAGCCGAAGCCTTCGCTCACGCCCAGCATGATCATGGCGGTCATCAGCAGCGGCATCAAGGCTTGCGCCACACCGCCGCCGGCATTGCCCCAACCCGCTGCGGCGGCGTTGGCGGTGCCCACCACTTTAGGGCCGAACATCACCGAGGTGTGATATTGGGTGATGACGAAGCTGGCGCCGGCCGCGCCGATGGCGAGGCGGAAGAACAGGAAGCTCTCGTAGCTCTGCGCGAAGGCCACGCCGATGACCGGGATGGAACCCAGCAGCAGCAAGCCGGTATAGGCTTTGCGTGGGCCGAAGTGATCGCACAACGGGCCGACGATCAGGCGCACGAGAATGGTGACGGCAACGGCCGCGATATTGATATTGGCGATTTGGCCTGGCGTGAGGCCGAACTCCCCTTTGATCACCGGCATCAACGGCGCGCAGGCGAACCACGCGAAGAAGCAGACGAAGAACGCCATCCAGGTCAAGTGGAACGCCCGCATCTGCGGCGTTGAAATCGAGAAGAGCTTGATGCTGGTAGCTTTGCTGGCCATTTTTTATCCCGTTCAGAAAACAAAAAGGCGTCCGCGCAACCGTAGGCCTCAAAGACCGGGTTGGGCGGACGCCGTTGTCCTGCCAGTCCGTCCTTGGACCAGCTATGAATTCGTGTGTTTCTGGGAGATCGCCGTTGACCTCTTGCCCTATGCTTTGCAAGAGCCGTGCCACCCCTCGGAAGCCGCATTTTCAGAGAGGATGCGCTGTTTTATGGCGTTCTAAAAAATGGTGCGGTGCGATTTCACGGTGCATGGCGCACGCTATCGGTGCGCATCGCGGTGCGCGGTGAGGCTTCGGGCGTCGGCTTGCCGGCGATCAATACCAATCTAGTCGCGGAACTGATGGGTGAAAGTGCGGCTGACCACCAGCACCTCGCTGCTGCCTTTTACCGTCAGGTGCAGGCGTTCGTTATCAGTCCGCTCGACCACCGCGATAGCGTGGGCGTTGACGATCGTGCCGCGATGGATTTGCCAGAACAGTTCCGGGTCCAGCCCTTCCAGCAGGTCTTTGAGGGCAATACGGATCAGGGCTTCGCCGTCGGCCAGCACTACGCGGGTGTATTTGGTGTCCGATTGCAGAAACAGCACGTCGGTCACATTAATCAGACGGATTTGCTTGCCGACGCTGGCCTTTAGCCATTTGAGGCGCTGCGGCGCGGCCTCCTCGATCTGTTTCAGTACCGGCGCCAGCGCCGCCGGGCATTGCGTGCGACGCCGCAGACGCTCTACCGTGCGTTCCAGTGCCGCCAGCTCCACTGGCTTTAGCAGATAATCCACCGCGCCGCGCTGGAAAGCTTCCAGCGCGTGCTGGTCGTAGGCCGTTACGAATACAATGTGGGAGCGCTCTGCAATGCGGCGCGCGACTTCCAGGCCGCTCAGGCCAGGCATCTGAATGTCGAGGAAGACCAGGTCCGGCTCGTGTTCAAGCCAGGCATCCCAGGCGTCGTTGCCGTTTTCCGCCACCGCGACGATGCGCGCGTCCGGCCAAGCCTGCGCCAGCTGCGCGAGCAACCGCTCACGCATCAGTGGTTCGTCCTCCGCGATCAGAATGTTCATACAGGGATATAGAGGCGGGCGATAACGCCGCTCGGCCTGTTCTCCTTGATCGTCAGGCGGGCATTGTCGCCGTAGACCAGTGCCAGGCGATCACGGATATGCTGCAGACCGACGCCCTGGCCTACCGTCGCACCGAACCCGGCGCCGGTGTCGGCCACCGTGATAACCACCTGGCTCTCCTGCCGCGCGGCGGCGATGTCGATATGTCCACCTGTGGGCGCGCGTTCGATGCCGTGTTTGACCGCATTCTCGACCAATATAAGCAGCAAAGTGGTCGGCAACTGAAAGTCAGCCAGCGTGGGCGGGCAGTCCACGGAGAACGTCAGACGCGCGCCGAGACGGACCTGCATGATGCGCAGGTAGGCGGCGCACACCGCGCTGTCATCAGCGAGGCGGATGGTGTCGGCGCGCAAACTGCTCATGGTCGCGCGCAGGAAGGTAATCAGCTCGGCGGTCAGCCCGGCGGCTTGTGGCGCTTTGCCCTCCGCCAGTTGCTGGACCGCGCCCAAGGTATTGAACAGGAAATGCGGTTCAATTTGCGCCTTCATCAGACGCAACTCCGCTTCCAGTTGCTGGCGATTGGCTCGCTCGCGCTCAAGGTTCAGACGGTCGCCAGTCAGCAGGATGGCGGACTTCATGACGCGGCTTTGCGCAAACAGCAGTGCCGACAGCAACGCGCCTGTCAACACTCCCAGCGGAATATTCCACCGAACCTCTGGCGGCAATGGCTCATCCGCGTAAAAGCCGGCGTAAAAGCCGTTGACGAAATCCTGCGCGGCGCTGGCGCAGCAGACGATCAGGTAACCGATGCTGGCGCCCAGCAGCAGAATGACCATGAAGCGTATGATCGGCCGCCCGACCACGGCCGGCTCATGGTCAGGCAGAGGAACGCCGAACAGCCAGCAGGCGGCGGCAAACAGTCGTAGGCGATGATTCGGTTTCATGTCAGAGGCAGTTCGTTGAGCACATGCAAAGACTACGGCATGCGCGGCAACTTCACAGCATACATGAGACGAATGGCGGTTTGACATCCTTGAAAGACGATCTCCCCCGTGTACCTAGCCCGCCGCGGACAGCGCGGCGGCCACCATTTCATCGATCTCGCCGGAGATGTTGGACAGCACGCCGGCCACCACCGAGAATTCCTTGCCGGCCTGCCCGGCGCGGGCGGCGACGATGCGGGCGTTGAAGGCCACCATGCGCGCCTGGCGGTTGATGGTCTCGATGTCCGTGATCACGCCGCGCAGTTGCTTGCGCATCAGCCGCGCGTTGCGCTTGGCCTGTTCCTCGTAAATGCTGGTGATGGTGTTCAGGATGGCCAGCACCGGCGTGGTGATGCGCACCAGCTCCGCCAGCAGCCCGGCTGCTTGCGGCGAGTCCTGGGCGATCGCGCTCAACGTGCGCTCGCCCAGATCGGCGAAGGCGACGATCTGCTTGTCGCCTTCCAGCTTGCCGAAGTAGGCTTCGCGCAGCTCCGGGCAGAACACACCCGGCAAGCCGTCCGCTTCGCTGAGCAGCGACTTGTGCGCGCCCCGGAACAGCGACAGCGCTTCCTGCGCCGTCGCCGCGCCGCCGTCCTGCCCCTGCGACGCCAGCAGCGCGTACAGCACGATGCGCTGCGACGTGAAGCGGCGCCGGCCCGATAGATTTATCAGTGCGCTGAATACTTCGCCGGACAGCGGCTTGCTGGCGGCGGCAGGGGCAAGTCCGGCGGTCGACATGTCCATCAGGCGGCTTCCTTCGCGGGATGCGCCTGTTTCCGGTAAAGGAATTCCAGCACGGCGGTGCGGTATTCCATGTACCGTGGATCGGACGCCAGCGCCACGCGGTCGCGCGGTCGCGCCAGCGCCACATCGACGATTTCGCCGATGGTGGCGGCCGGGCCGTTGGTCATCATGACGATGCGGTCGGACAGCAGCACCGCCTCGTCGACATCGTGCGTAACCATCACCACCGTGGACTTGGTGGCGGCGACGATCTTCAGCAGCTCGTCCTGCAGGTGGGCGCGGGTCAGCGCGTCCAGGGCGCCGAAGGGTTCGTCCATCAGCAGCACTTTCGGCTCCATCGCCAGCGCGCGGGCGATGCCGACACGCTGCTTCATGCCACCCGAGATTTCATTCGGCCGCTTGGTTTCCGCCGCCGTCAGTCCCACCAGCGACAGCGCCTGCATGGTGCGCTCCTTGAGCTGCGCTTTCGATTCGGTCTTGCCGAACACGCGCTCGACGCCGAGGTGAATGTTCTCGTAGCAGGTGAGCCACGGCAGCAGCGAGTGGTTCTGGAACACCACCGAGCGCTCCGGCGACGGTCCGGCGATTTCGCGGTTGGCGCACAACAGCACGCCGTCGCTGGGCTTCAACAGGCCGGCGATCAGGTTGAGCAACGTCGATTTGCCGCAACCGGAGTGGCCGATCAGCGTGATGAATTCGCCCTTGGCGACCTTCAGGTCGATCTCACGCAGCGCGTGGAACGTACCTTTCTTGGTGTGGAACACCATCTCCACGCCTTCGATATCGATGAATTTGGATTCGTCCATGATCCGCTCCTTAGTTCGATACTTGTTCGTAGGTGAACGCACGAGCCAGCGCCATCAGCCCCTGCTCCAGCAGCAAACCAACCACGCCGATCGAAACGATGGCGATGATGATGTGCGGGACATTCAGGTTGTTCCACTCGTCCCACAGCCAGAAGCCGATGCCGACGCCGCCGGTCAGCATTTCAGCCGCAACGATCACCAGCCACGCGGTGCCGATCGACAGGCGCACGCCAGTCAGAATGTAGGGCAGCGCCGATGGCAGCAGGATCTTGGTCAGCACCTTCCACTCGGAGAGATTGAGCACGCGCGCCACGTTCATGTAATCCTGCGGCACGCGCTGCACACCGACGGCGGTGTTGATGATCATCGGCCAGATCGAGCAGATGAAGATCGACCAGATCGCGGCCGGATTGGCCGACTGGAATACCAGCAGGCCAATCGGCAACCAGGCCAGCGGCGACACGGGTTTCAGCAGGCTGATAATCGGCCCGAACATGCTGCCGATGAACTGCACGCGGCCGATCATGAAGCCGAGCGGTATGCCGATCAGCGCGGCCAGACCGAAGCCGATCCCCACGCGCTGCAAGGACGCCAGCAGGTTCCAGCCGATGCCCTGGTCGTTAGGGCTGTTGCGGTAGAACGGATCGGAGAACATCTTGATGGCTTCCGCCAGCGTGGCGGCCGGCGTTGGGAAGGTCGCGTTGTTCACGGTGATCAGCTGCCAAACGGCGACCAGCAGGGCGGCGCCCACCAGCGGCGCGACGATCTTCATCACGGTGGCGGAGACCTGCTGGCGCACGCGCGCCGTGGAGTTGGCGGCAAGCGGACGACGTGGACGACGGCCCGGCGCGGGTTGTGCCTCAACGGCCACCGGCTCGGCGCTCTCGGGTTTTAACATGGCGTTCATGGCACCCTCCTGTCATCAGGCTTTGATCTTGAACGAGGCGGCGAACGCTTTCGGGTTCTTGCCGTCCCACACCGAACCATCCATCAGTTTCGAAGTACGCAGAGGGCTCTTGGGTACAGGGGTTTTGGTCATGGTGGCCGCGTCCTTGTACAAGTCGATCTGATTGACGGCGGTGGCCACGGCCAGATAGTCCGGATCGTCCTTCAGCAGCCCCCAGCGGCGATGCTGGGTCATGAACCACATACCGTCCGACAGGTACGGGAAGTTGACCGCGCCGTCGTTGTAGAACTTCATGTGGTTGGCGTCGTCCCAGGTTTTGCCCAGGCCATTCTGGTAGCGGCCCATGATGCGCTGGTCGATCGCATCCTTGCTGGTGTTGACGTAGGATTTATCGGCGATGACCTCGGCCATCTTGTTCTTGTTGGCCAGCGAGGCGTCGATCCATTTGCTCGCCTCCAGAATCGCCGCCATCATCGCGCGGCAGGTGTTGGGATTCTTCTTGGCGAATTCCAGCGTGGAGCCCAGCACCTTCTCCGGGTGATCCTTCCAGATGTCCTGCGTGGTGGTGGCGGTGATGCCCACGCCGTCCATGATGGCGCGGTGCCCCCAAGGCTCGCCCACGCAGAAGCCGTCCATGTTGCCGACACGCATATTGGCCACCATCTGCGGCGGCGGCACGGTGATGACCTTAGCGTCCTTCATTGGATTGATGCCGTTGGCGGCCAGCCAGTAGTACAGCCACATGGCGTGGGTGCCGGTCGGGAAGGTCTGCGCGAAGGTGTAGTCGCGCTTGTCGGTCTTCATCAGCTTTGCCAGCGAGGCGCCATCAACGGCGCCCTTATCGGCGATTTTTTTCGACAGCGTGATCGCCTGGCCGTTGTTGTTAAGGCTCATCAGCACCGCCATGTCCTTCTTCTGGCCGCCGATGCCCATCTGTACGCCGTACAGCAGGCCATACAGCACATGGGCCGCATCCAGATCGCCGTTGGCCAGCTTGTCGCGCACGCCGGCCCAGGAGGCCTCTTTGCTCAACACGAATTTAACGCCGTATTTCTTGTCGAAGCCCAGCACCGAGGCCATGACCACGGAAGCGCAGTCGGTCAGCGGAATGAAGCCGATCTTCACTTCTTCTTTCTCCGGCTTGTCCGAACCCGCCGCCCACACACCACCCGTCGCCAATCCCAACATGCTTCCTCCCGCTACCAGCCCTGCACCATGAATCATTTTTCTGCGTGTGACATCAACCTCGTTGACTGGGTGTTCTTCGTTTTTCATGGCTATCCCTTCTGGTAGTCGTCAATAACTATGGGCCAAAAAAAACGCCTACCCTCACGAACGAATTCATGATGTGGTAGACGTCATTGTCTGGTGTGCCTTGCCGCCGTTGGCAGGGCGCATCGTGCGCAGCATTGCGCTTACCAATAAGCTATGCAATGTCCGTGCCAGATTGTTTACAGAGGGGAACAGCCGGTTTTGCGCAAAAAAAATGCACCGCGATTGCGCGGTGCATCATTTTGGGGGGCGTTTTTAGCCCAACAGGTCTTCCACGTCGAGGATGCGCTGGGCCACTTCGGACAGTTTGAGGTTTTTGCTCATGGCCATGGAGCGCAGCTTCTGGTAGGCCTGCTCCTCGGTGAAGCGCTGGCGCTCCATCAGCAGGCCCTTGGCGCGCTCGATTACCTTGCGCTCGGCCAACTTGCTCTTGGTGTCGGACAGTTCGTCCAGCAGCTTCTGCTCGCGCTTGAACTGCGCCAGCGCCACCTGCAGCACCGGCTTGATGCGCTCGCCTTGCAGCCCGGCCACCACGTAGGCCGACACGCCGGCTTCCACCGCCGCCTCCATACTGTCTGGGTCCTGGTCTTCGGTGAACATGACGATGGGGCGGCGCTCGTCGCGGGTGGCGATGACCACATGCTCCAGCACGTCGCGCGCGTCCGATTCCGCATCGACGATGATCATGTCGGGCTGCAGTTGGGCGATGCGATCGGGCAGGTACATATCCGGCGGCAGCGAGGCGATGATGTCGTAGCCGGCCGCCAGCAAGCCAATCCGCAGCACCCGCGCGCGCTCGGCCTGCGCCTGCAACGCTTCGTCACCCTCGTCATGGACGACGGTATTGACGACGACGATACGCAAATTGGGCATGGCCGGCTTGGTTTTGATGGTCATGCGCAGATTCTATGCCAGAACCGTCTGGTTCTGCCAGCCCCCTGCCCGAATCTGCCCACGGCGAATTACGCCGCTTCGTACTTCGCCAGGCGCTGCTGTACCGCCAGCGCCAGCTGGTCGCGGGCGCTGACGGCGATGCCCATGTCCTGCAACTTGCCGTCGTTGATGCCGTAGACCCAGCCGTGCACGGTCACGTCCTGGCCACGGTCCCAGGCGTCCTGCACGATGGTGGTCTGCACCACGTTCGACACCTGCTCCACCACGTTCAGCTCGACCAGACGCTCGGAGCGCTTCTGCTCGTTGAGCACGGTGCCCATGTAGCGTTCATGCTTCTGGTACACGTCGGTGACGTGGCGCAGCCAGTTGTCGACCAGGCCGACGCGGGTGCCGGTCATGGCGGCGTGCACGCCCTTGCAGCCATAGTGGCCGACGATGATCACGTGCTTCACCTTCAGCACCTCGATCGCGAACTGCAGCACCGACAGGCAGTTCAGGTCCGTATGAACCACCACGTTGGCGATATTGCGGTGAACGAACACATCACCAGGCGCCAGGCCCAACAGTTCATTCGCCGGTACGCGGCTGTCGGAACAACCGATCCACAGGTATTCCGGCGCCGCCTGGTTGGCCAGCCGCTGGAAGAATTCGGGATCGCGCTCGACTTCCGACGCCGCCCATTTGCGGTTGTTCTCCAGCAGATTGCGCAGCGGCGAGACACTGCTTTTCAGACTTTCCATGATCTTCCTCTCGTACATAAACAGACCGCCGGTCTGCCTCAAAACAAGGCAGCGCGGCGGTCTTGATACTACCAATTCAGCGTGACAGCGAGGTTACTCGAAGAAGTCCTTCACCTTGTCGCGCCAGGTTTTCGTTTGCGGGCTGTGCTTGTTGCCGCCCTCGGTGGTCGATTTCTCGAACTCCCGCAGCAGATCTTTCTGCTTCTCGGTCAGCTTGACCGGCGTTTCGACCGCCACGTGGCAGAACAGGTCGCCGGCGAAGCCGGAGCGCACGCCCTTGATGCCCTTGCCTTTGAGGCGGAAGGTCTTGCCCGACTGGGTGCCTTCGGGAATCGTGAACGCTACTTTACCAGACAATGTCGGCACCTCGATTTCGCCACCCAACGCCGCTTTGGCGAACGAAATCGGCATTTCGCAATGCAGGTCGTCGCCTTCGCGCTGGAACACCGGGTGCGCCTTGATGTGGATTTCCACATACAGGTCGCCGGCCGGTCCGCCGTTCGTGCCCGGCTCGCCGTTGCCCGACGAGCGGATACGCATGCCGTTGTCGATGCCGACCGGGATCTTCACTTCCAGCGTCTTGTTGCGCTTGATGCGGCCCTGGCCGGCGCACGCGGCGCACGGCTCGGGGATGATCTTGCCGGTGCCGTGGCATTTCGGGCAGGTCTGCTGGATGCTGAAGAAGCCCTGCTGCATGCGCACCTGGCCGTGACCGGCGCAGGTCGAGCAGGTGACTGGCGAGGTGCCCGGCTTGGCGCCGGAACCGTGGCAGGTGTCGCACTTGTCCCACGACGGCACGCGGATGGTGGTGTCGAAGCCGTGCGCCGCCTGTTCCAGCGTGATTTCCAGGTTGTAACGCAGATCGGCGCCGCGGTATACCTGCGGGCCCTGACTGCGGCCGCGGCCGCCGCCGAAGATATCGCCGAAGATGTCACCGAAGGCGTCGCCGAAGCCGCCCGCGCCACCGAAGCCACCGCCGCCACCCATGTTCGGGTCGACGCCGGCGTGGCCGTAACGGTCATAGGCCTCGCGCTTCTCCGGATTGGTCAGCATCTCGTAGGCTTCTTTGACTTCCTTGAATTTTTCTTCCGCGTCCTTGCTATCCGGATTGCGGTCCGGGTGGTACTTCATCGCCAGTTTGCGATAGGCCTTCTTGATCTCGTCTTCAGTGGCGCCCTTGGCGACACCGAGTACTTCATAGAAATCACGCTTTGCCATAGTGTCGGAACCCTGCTTAGTTTCTGTACTGATTTATGCGAAAAAGCCGAGCCGGCGGCGTTGCCACACGACTCGGCGTCGGTCGTTCCCGCGCAAGCGGGAATGACGGGGATTACTTGCTGTCTTTGACTTCCTTGAAGTCAGCGTCAACCACGTCGTCCTGCGGCTTGGCCTGCTCGGCGCCGGCGCCAGGCTGCGCGCCGGCTTCGGCGCCGCCAGCGGCTTGCTGTGCCTGCATGTCAGCGTACATCTTCTCGCCCAGTTTCTGCGAAGCGCTCGACAGCGCGGCCACCTTGGCGTCGATCTCGGCCTTGTCGCCCGACTTGATCGAGGCTTCCAGGTCGCTGATCGCCGCTTCGATCTTCTCTTTCTCGCCGCCGTCCAGCTTGTCGCCGTATTCGGTCAGCGACTTGCGGGTCGAGTGCACCAGCGCGTCGGCCTGGTTGCGCGACTCGGCCAGTTCCTTCACTTTCTTGTCTTCCTCGGCGTTGACTTCGGCGTCCTTCACCATTTTCTGGATTTCCGCTTCGGTCAGGCCGGAGTTGGCCTTGATCGTGATCTTGTTCTCTTTGCCGGTGGCCTTGTCTTTCGCGCCGACGTGCAGAATGCCGTTGGCGTCGATGTCGAAGGTCACTTCGATCTGTGGCGTGCCGCGTGCCGCTGGCGGGATGCCTTCCAGATTGAACTCGCCCAGGCCTTTGTTGCCGGCGGCGATTTCGCGCTCACCCTGGTAGACCTTGATGGTCACTGCGGGCTGGTTGTCGTCGGCGGTCGAGAACACTTGCGAGAACTTGGTCGGAATCGTGGTGTTCTTGTGAATCATCTTGGTCATCACGCCACCCAGGGTTTCGATACCCAGCGACAGCGGGGTCACGTCCAGCAGCAGCAAGTCTTTGCGCTCGCCCGACAGCACCGAACCTTGAATCGCGGCGCCGACGGCCACGGCTTCGTCCGGATTCACGTCTTTACGTGGATCCTTGCCGAAGAATTCCTTGACCTTTTCCTGCACCTTCGGCATACGGGTCATACCGCCGACCAGGATGATGTCGTCGATGTCCGATACTTTAACGCCGGCATCCTTGATCGCGGTTTTGCATGGCTCGATGGTGGCGATGATCAGTTCTTCCACCAGCGATTCCAGCTTGGCGCGGGTCATTTTCAGCGTCAGGTGGACCGGCGCGCCGTTCGCCATGGCGATGTACGGCTCGTTGATCTCGGTCTGCTGCGACGACGACAGTTCGATCTTCGCGCGCTCGGCCGAGGCCTTGATGCGCTGCAGGGCGATCGGATCTTTTTTCAGATCCAGGCCGTTGACCTTTTTGAACTCTTCGATGATGTAATCGATCACGCGCTGGTCGAAGTCTTCGCCGCCCAGGAAGGTGTCGCCGTTGGTCGACAGCACTTCGAACTGCTTCTCGCCATCGACGTCGGCGATTTCAATGATCGACACGTCGAAGGTACCACCGCCCAAGTCGTACACGGCGATCTTACGGTCGCCCTTTTCGGTCTTGTCCAGGCCGAAGGCCAGCGCGGCGGCGGTTGGTTCGTTGATGATGCGCTTGACGTCCAGGCCGGCGATACGGCCGGCGTCCTTGGTCGCCTGACGCTGCGAGTCGTTGAAGTACGCCGGCACGGTAATGACGGCCTCGGTGACTTCCTCACCCAGGTAGTCTTCGGCGGTTTTCTTCATCTTGCGCAGCACTTCGGCCGAGATTTGCGGCGGCGCCAGTTTCTTGTCGCGCACGCCGATCCAGGCGTCGCCGTTGTCGGCTTTGGTGATGGTGTAAGGCATCAGGGCTATGTCCTTCTGCACTTCCTTCTCGTCGAACTTACGACCGATCAGGCGCTTCACCGCGAACAGCGTGTTTTTTGGGTTGGTCACCGCCTGGCGTTTCGCCGGCGCGCCGACCAGAATTTCACCATCGTCTTGGTAAGCAATGATGGATGGCGTCGTGCGCGCACCTTCGGCATTTTCGATGACCTTAGGCTGGCCGTTTTCCATGACGGAAACGCAGGAGTTGGTGGTTCCCAAATCGATACCGATAATTCGACCCATGATTTTTTTCCTTAATTTGCTAAAGTTCAGATGCTACTAATATGTGGAAAAGCGCTATTGTTTCAAGAGCTTAAATTTATTTTGCTTGCGCAGCGGTGACGATGGCCGGGCGCAGCAGGCGGTCGGCGATCATGTAACCTTTTTGCAGCACCGCGACGACGGTGTTGGCTTCCTGCTCCGCCGGCACCACGGCGACGGCCTGGTGCTTGTTCGGGTCCAGCTTCTCGCCCTGCGCCGGTTCGATGGCGATCAGGCGGTTGCGCTCGAAGGCGGAGGCCAGTTGTTTCAGCGTCATTTCAACGCCTTCCTTTAGCGATTCGACGGTAGGCGCCTCGACTTTCAGCGCCATTTCCAGGCTGTCCTTGACCGGCACCATGGCTTCGGCAAAGCTCTCCACCGCGAACTTGTGGGCCTTGGCCACGTCTTCCTGGGCGCGGCGGCGGATGTTTTCACCGTCGGCCTTGGCACGCATGAAGGCGTCGTGCATCTCGGCCAGCTTGGCTTCGGTGTCGGCCAGCTGTTGTTCCAGCGGCGACAGCAGCGCTTCCGGGGTCGATGGTGGGGCCGACGCAGCGGCTTCTGCCGCCTCTGGATTAGGTGGGACGGCTTGGTTTTCCTGATCTTGCATCTAGAGACTCCTACAATCGTATTTGTTTGACATTACTTTTGTTACCACTGTGGCAGTAAATGGGGCAATAACCTACGACTTCAAGGGTTTATTTTTCCTGCCATTTCGGCAACATCAAGCTGGCATCAGGCGGCTATTTTAACAGGCTGGCACTCGTCACCCGCAAGTGCTGATTAGCGGGTGACGGTGTGGCGATGGGGGAATTGTTGCTTTTCAGTCGGCGGCGCCGAGCTCAAGGGCTTTGGCGCGGCCGCTTTCCGCCTCTTTTTTCAGCCGCTCGCGCGCCGATGGCGGCAGCTGGGTTGGCCAGCCGATGATGTGCTGCTCGGCGATTTCCGCCAGCGCGGCGATCCAGGCCGGCGATTCGTTCAGGCAGGGAATGTAATGGAACTCGCGGCCGCCGTTCGATTCGAAGTCATGGCGCACCTCCATGGATATTTCTTCCAGCGTTTCCAGGCAATCGCTGGTGAAGCCGGGACAGATCACGTCCAGCTTGCGCACGCCGTCGCGCGCCAGCTGCGCCACGGTCGGCGCGGTGTACGGCTGCAGCCACTCGGCCTTGCCGAAGCGCGACTGGAAGGTGACGAGGTACTGGTCCGGTTTCAGCTTGAGGGCGGCGGCCAGCAGGCGCGCGGTTTTCAGGCACTCGCAGTGGTACGGGTCGCCCAGCATCAGCGTGCGTTTCGGCACGCCGTGGAAGGACATCACCAGCTTTTCCGGCTGGCCGTGCTGTTCCCAGTGGTTCAGCACCGAGTCGCGCAGCGCGCGAATATAGCCTTCGTGGTCGTGGTAGTTGCGCACGAAGCGCAGCTCCGGGATGTTGCGCACGCTGCCGTAGTGCTGGAACACGGCGTCGTAGATCGAGCCGGTGGTGGTGCCGGAGTATTGCGGGTAGGCCGGCAGCACCAGAACGCGGTCGGCGCCGTCGGCTTTGAGCTTGGCCAGCACGTCGGGCAGCGATGGCGAGCCGTAGCGCATGGCCATGGCCACGGTCAGCTCCTCGTGGCCGCGCTCGCCGAGGGCGGCGCGCAGGCCGAGCGCCTGGGCGGCGGTGTTGCTGCGCAGCGGCGAGCCCTCGGCGGTCCAGATCGACGCGTATTTCTTGGCCGACTGGCCGGAGCGGAACGGCAGGATGATCAGGTTGAGGATGAACCACCAGACCGCGCGCGGGATCTCGACCACGCGCGGGTCGGACAGGAATTGCTTCAGGTAGCGACGCACGGCCGAGCGGGTCGGCTCGTCCGGCGTGCCCAGATTGACCAGGACGATGGCGCTGCGGCCGACGGCGCCGTGCTTGTGGGGAGGTTCTTTTTGAAAGGTCATGAAAGGCTTAAGGTTGCACCGTAAGCCCGTATCTTAATGTATAAGCTTGGCGACCGCGACCGCAACGCCGCTCATGACGGTGGTAATCGCAAATGCTGTAACAATAAACCACTTGATGAGCCGTGTTTCGAGCGCCGCCAGGTCAGCCTTGGTTGCCATGTGACCAAGCTGCGCCTCGATTACGTCGAGCCGCGCTTCGATCCTCGACAGCCGGTGCGGTACGTCGTCAGCAAAAGCCTCCAGCTTCTCGACGCGTTTTTCGAGATCCATATCCGCCTCCCTCCGGCGATATTAGGACGTTTCGCAAGAGCGCGATTGAGCTATGTCAAGAAGCCAGCAGCTCGCGGGCGTGCTTGCGAGTGGTGGCGGTGATTTCCAGGCCGCCCAGCATGCGGGCGATTTCTTCCACGCGCGACTTGGAATCGAGCACGTCGATGCGCGAGGCGGTCTTGCCGTTGTCCAGCGTGCCCTTGGCCACCTGGAAGTGCTGCCCGGCCTGGCTGGCCACCTGCGGCAAGTGCGTCACGCACAGCACCTGGCGCTCCTGCCCCAGACGACGCAGCAAGCGCCCCACCACTTCCGCCACGCCGCCGCCGATGCCGCTGTCGACCTCGTCGAAGATCAAGGTCGGCACTGTGGTGGCGTTGGAGGTGATCACCGAAATCGCCAGCGAAATGCGCGCCAGCTCGCCGCCCGAGGCCACCTTGGCCAGCGAGCGCGCCGCCACGCCGGCATGGCCGGCCACCAGGAATTCCACCTGCTCGACACCATACGCGGCTGGTTCGCACGCATGCAGCGCCACCTCGAAACGGCCGCCGGTCATGTTCAGTTCCTGCATCGCCCGGGTGACCGCTTCGCCCAGCGCCGCCGCCGCCTGGGCGCGCGTGGTCGACAGCGCCCGCGCCTGCGCCAGGTAGGCGGCTTTCAGCTTTTCCTCCTGCTGGCGCAGGCCGTCCAGGTCGGTGGCGTCGGCCAGTTGCGCCAGGCGCGTCGCCAGCCGCGTGTGCTCCTCCGGCAGTTCCTCCTCCGGCACGCGGAATTTGCGCGACGCCGAATGGATCGCATCCATGCGCGCCTCCACCGCGCGCAGCCGCGACGGATCCAGATCCACCCGATCCAGATAATCGTTCAGCGCATACACCGCCTCCTGCAGCTGAATGCGCGCCGGCTCGATCAGATCGACAATCGGCTGCAGGCCGGCGTCGATATCGGCCAGCTTGCCCAGCTTCAGGTTCAGCGACGACAGCTGCGACAGGATCGGATGGTCCTCGGCTTCCGAAATCACCGCCCGCGCCTCCTGCGCGCCTTCCAGCAGGCTGGCCGCGTGCGACAGCCGGCTCTGTTCATTGCTGACCTCGGCCCACTCGCCCGGCTTGACCGCCAGCTTTTCCAGCTCGTTGACCTGCCACTCCAGCCGCTCGCGCTCGTACAGCACATTGGCCGCGTTGCTCTCGAATTCCTCCAGCTGCCGGGCCAGCGCGCGCCACGCCTTGTAGGCCGCCGCCACCGCGCGCGCCTGGGCGCCGGCGCCGGCCTGGCCGTCCAGCAGATCGCGCTGCGCCTCAGTCTTCATCAGCGACTGGTGCGCGTGCTGGCCGTGGATGTCGACCAGCAGATCGCCCAGCTCGCGCAACTGCGCCGCCGTCGCCGCCACGCCGTTGATGTAGGCCTTGCTGCGGCCGGCGTTGTCGATCACGCGGCGCAGCAGCGCGCCATCCTCCTCGACCGCGAATTCATGCGCCGCCAGCCACGCGCGCGCCGCCGCGCTGAGCGCGAAATCGGCGGTGATGTCGGCCTTGGCCGCGCCCTCGCGCACCACGCTGGCGTCGCCGCGGCCGCCCAGCGCCAGCGTCAGCGCGTCGATCAGGATCGACTTGCCGGCCCCGGTCTCGCCGGTGAACACCGTGAAGCCGGCGGAAAATTCCAGTTCGATCGTATCGACAATGACGAAATCGCGGATGGACAGGGTACGCAGCATGGAGGCCTGAAAATATGGTTAATTGAGTTTGCCCTCACCGGACGGATACTCGTTCCAGTGCAGCTTTTCACGCAGGGTGTGGTAGTAGCTCCAGCCGTCCGGGTGCAGGAAGGTGATCGCGTGCGGCGAGCGCTGGATCACGATCCGGTCCTGCGCCTGCAGGCTGGCAAAGGTTTGCATGTCGAAGTTGACGCTGATGTCGCGCCCGCGCACGATCTCGACGATGATCTCGCTCGACTCCGGCAGCACGATGGGCCGGTTGGACAGCGCGTGCGGCGCGATCGGCACCAGCACGATGCCGCCCAGCGACGGGTGCAGCAGCGGCCCGCCGGCCGACAAGGCGTAGGCGGTGGAGCCGGTCGGGGTGGAAATGATCAGGCCGTCGGAGCGCTGGTTGTACATGAACTGGCCGTCGACATCGACCCGCAACTCGGCCATGCCGGCGCCGGTGCCGCGCGATACCACCACGTCGTTGACCGCCATACCGACATGGATGGTCTCGTCGCCGCGCATGACCCGCCCTTCAAGCAAGGTGCGGCGCTCGGCCTTGTAGCTGCCGCTGAGGATGCCCGCCAGCACCTCCAGCATCCCTTCCTGCGGAATGTCGGTCATGAAGCCCAGGCGGCCCTGGTTGATGCCGATCAGCGGCACCTCGAACGGCGCCAGCTGGCGCGCGATGCCCAGCATGGTGCCGTCGCCGCCCATGACGATGGCGGCGTCGCATTCGGCGCCGATGGCGGCCGCGCTGAGCACGCGCCGGTCGTCCAGCCGCATGCCGAGGTGGGCGGCGGTCTGCTCTTCAAACACCACCTCGACCCCGCGCCGGGTCAGGCAATCGACCACGCTGCCCACCGACTCGGCGATGCCGTCGGTATTCGGGCGCACGACCAGTGCGATAGTGTGAAAAACGGCGTGCGTGGCGGTCATAAAAATCTCGGCTTCAGGCTAGGGGCGGGAACACGCAGCAGGGTAACCCATAAACCCGCCGCGTGCCATCACCTACCGGCCGTGTAACTGTACATTTAAACAGTGTTTAATGCAAGCACCGGGCCGCCTAATGTCCGACGCTCATGATGCCCATCGCCGAGGAGAACGCCAGCGCCAGTCCCAGCACCAGCGAATAGCTCAGCATCAGCAGCGCCCAGCGCCAGAAGGTGCCGAAGCGGCTGCTGTGATACACGCGCCGCATCGCCCACGGCAGGTAGGCGATCAGCCACAGCCACAACATCTTTCCCGCATCCCACGGCATCAACAGCATCAGGCCGAAGATGAAGAACGCGAAGGCATTGGTGTGCAGCGCGAACAGCACATGCTCGCCGAAGCGGCGCCCCGATCCCAGGTACAGCACTTTGAGAAACAGGGCAAACACCGGCATCAGGCAAAACACCGCGTAGGGGGCGTAGCTATACAGGCCCTTCTGGAAGACGCCGACCTGCTGCTCGCCGGGCAGGCGATTGAACGCATGCCATTGTTGGCGCAGCGCCGGCCAGCGCGCCAGCTGGTCGCCGACATACTGCTCGGCGTTGTCGCCCTCCTTATCGTCCTGCACGAGTTTGACCGCGCCCGCGTGCGTTTTGGCCGGCGCCGCCACCTCGGCGCTGGGCGCGGCCGTATCGGCGTCCTCTGGAACGTGCAGGCCGCCGCCGGTCAGCTTCAGCAGCGCGAAGAACAGCAAACTAAACGTCAGATACAGGCGCAGCGGCTGCACGAAGCGCACGCGGCGGCCACGGATGTATTCATTGGTCAGCAGACCGGGCCGGAACAGCAGCCGCGCCAGCGAGCCCCACAGCTTGCCCTCCAGCGCCA
Source organism: Duganella lactea (assembly GCF_009857505.1). Lineage (GTDB taxonomy): Bacteria > Pseudomonadota > Gammaproteobacteria > Burkholderiales > Burkholderiaceae_D > Rugamonas > Rugamonas lactea. Next base: position 32,895 of record NZ_WWCP01000005.1, on the reverse strand, counting down.
CATAGTGGCCGATGAATTCATGCAGGAACTCACGCGTGCTGGCGTGGTGCAGCACCGCCTCCTGGCCACAGTTGGCGCAGTAGTGGCCGCTCAGCGGCGCATCGCAGTTGGCACAGTTGGCGGGCTTGACGCTCATGCGGCGGTCCTGTCGAGAAAGATGGTCTGAATGATAAACGAGTTCCCCCGCATGTTGTCAGAATTCAAGGTGGCGACGGGCGTAAAACCAACTCGCTAAGATGGTCTTATGACAACACCACGGAGGCCAGCATGAAAGACCAGCACGTCAACACCAACGCCAAGGTCGAGAACGACGGCGACCAGCGCATGCCGCACGAGCGCGACGAATCGCCGGACGGCCATCCGCACCAGCAGCGCAGCGTCATGCAACAAGCCGCCGCCGACATCGACAGCGGCATCGTCGACACCGACCTGCACAACCAGCGCGGCGTGCAGAAACCGCGCGCGGACGCCGAAGCCCAACCACAACCCAACGTCAGCCGCGACTGACGCGCCGAACCGGAACACCCACGCCATGCGCCAGCCCGCCCTCGCCGCCCTCCGGCTGCTGCCCTTGCTGCTCGCCACCGCCGCCCCGCAACTGGCCGGCGCCCAGTCCTACCCCACCGGCTACGGCCCGCAGCCGGCGCTGCCGGCGCCGGAACGCAAGCTGATCCCGACGGTGAATGTGGCGCAGGCCGCGCCCTGGTCGTCGACGGCGGAGGCGCCGGCGCCGGCGGCCGGTTTCAGCGTCAGCGCCTATGCGCGCGAGCTCGACCATCCACGCTGGGTGGTCACCCTGCCCAACGGCGACGTGCTGGTGGCCGAAACCAATGCCCCACCCAAGCCGGATGACAGCAAGGGCATCAAAGGCGCGGTGATGAAGCACATGCAGAAGAAGGCCGGCGCGGTCAGCCAGTCGGCCAACCGCATCACGCTGCTGCGCGGCGTCGACGCCAAGGGCGGCGCGCAAAGCCGCCATGTGTTCCTCACAGGGCTGAACTCGCCGTTCGGCATGGCGCTGGTCGGCAACAACCTGTACGTGGCCAACACCGACGCCGTGCTGCGCTTCCCCTACCAGCAGGGCGCCACCAGCATCCGCGCCGCCGGCGTCAAGGTGATGGACCTGCCGGCCGGCACGCTGAATCACCACTGGACCAAGAACCTGGTGGCCAGCCCGGACGGCAAGTATCTGTACGTGACGGTCGGCTCCAACAGCAACGTCGCAGAAAACGGCATCGACGCCGAACAAGGCCGCGCCGCCATCTGGCGGCTGGACCTGGCCGGCAATCAACCGACGCTGTACGCCACCGGCCTGCGCAACCCGAACGGCATGGACTTCGAGCCGCAGACCAAGGCGCTGTGGACCGCCGTCAACGAGCGCGACGAACTGGGCAACGACCTCGTGCCCGACTACATGACCTCGGTGCGCGAGGGCGGCTTCTACGGCTGGCCGTACAGCTACTTCGGCCAGCACGTCGACAGCCGCGTCAAGCCGCAGCAACCGGCGCTGGTGACCAAGGCCATCGTGCCCGACTACGCGCTGGGCGGCCACACCGCCTCGCTGGGGCTGGCGTTCTATACCGCCAAGCTGTTCCCGCCGGCCTACCAGGGTGGCGTGTTCATCGGCCAGCATGGCTCGTGGAACCGCAAGCCGCACAGCGGCTACAAGGTGGTGTTTGTGCCGTTCGCCAACGGCAAGCCATCCGGCCCGCCGCAGGACTTCCTGACCGGTTTCCTCGACAAGGATGAGAAGGCGCGCGGCCGCCCGGTGGGCGTGGCGGTGGACAAGCAGGGCGCGCTGCTGGTGGCCGACGACGTCGGCAATGTGATCTGGCGCGTGGCGCCGGCGGCGGCGCAAACCGCCAGCCGCTGATAAAATCCCTGTTTGGCTTTCATCTACAAGGATTTAGCATGCGCATTCTGCACACCATGCTGCGGGTCGGCGACCTGCAGCGCTCCATCGATTTCTACACCAAGGTGCTGGGCATGAAGCTGCTGCGCACCAGCGACAACCCGGAATACCAGTACACGCTGGCCTTCCTCGGCTACGGCGCCAATCCGGAGCACGCCGAGCTGGAGCTGACCTACAACTACGGCACCACCCGCTACGATCTGGGCAACGCCTACGGCCACATCGCCATCTCGACCGAGGATATCTACAACGCCTCAGCGGCGGTGAAGGCCAACGGCGGCGCCGTCACCCGCGAACCGGGCCCGGTCAAGGGCGGCACCACGGTGATCGCCTTCGTCACCGATCCGGATGGCTACAAGATCGAGCTGATCGAGCGCAGCTTCGACGGCGCCGGCGCCGGCCTCTGACGCGCTACAGCGCGGCCGCGCCCAGTCCGGCGCAGGCCGCGATCACCACCAGGCTGAACGGGTCCTTGCTGACGTAGAGCAAGGGGTCGTCATGCACCTCGCCACGGAACGACAGCATCCACAGCCGTCCCAGCCACAGCATGGCCAGCGGCACGATGCCGAACAGCCAGGCCGGATGCGTGTACAACTTGAGCACGTTCGCCGAATTGAAGTACAGCATAAAAATCACCACCGACACGAAAGCGCTCTTCATGCCCATCATGCCCATCATGCCGATCGGCTGCCGGTCCGCCGTGGCGTAGCCACGCCCCGAGGTTTTATCCTTGCCGGCGCGGTGCAGATTGACCAGTTCGCTATGGCGCTTGAGCAGCGCCAGCGACAGGAACAGGAAAAAGGAAAACGCCAGCAGCCAGAACGACGGCTCGATGCGGGTGACCGCGCAGCCGCCCAGCACGCGCAGGGTGTGCAGCAAGGCCAGCATGACGGTATCGACCATCAGCAAGCGCTTCAGGTACAGCGAGTACGCCACGGTCGCCACAAAATACACGGCCACGGCCAGCAACAGCAGCGCGTCGTAATACGCGCACGCGGCCAGCGCCGTCAGCGCCAGCAGGCCGCTGACCAGGCGCGCCAGCGATGCCGGCAAAGCGCCGCTGGCGACCGGCCGGTGACGCTTGACCGGATGATGGCGATCATCCGCCGCGTCGAGCACATCGTTGAGCAGATAGGCGCTGGAGGCGCACAGGCAGAACGCCGCGAACGCCAGCAGCGATTGCAGCGCCGTGCCCGCATGCAGCGCGTGGGCGGCCAGCATCGGCACAAACACCAGCAGGTTTTTCAGCCAATGGCGCGGCCGCAGCGCCCGCCACAGCGCACGCGGGACCGACGGCCGGCGCGACACCGGCGGCGTGTCAGCCGTCATGCCCGGCGCCGCGCCAGCCACGCCACGCCGTAGAGGGCGGCGAACGGCACCAGCATCGGGTACAGGCCCCAGATGGCGCGGCCATCGACCCGCACGCACAGCGCCGCGTACAGCGGCGGCAACAGCATCAGCAACAGCAGGGATTTGAGCGGCTGCAACGCCGGCGCCGGCTGGCGCATGCCCAGCAGCGCCAGCGGCAGCACCAGGCCGGCCGCCGTCGCCAGCGAGGCCAGCGAGCGCACGTCCTTCAGCGCCGTGATCACCGTCTGGACGGATGGCGCCCACACATAGCTGGGCAGGCCCGGAATCAGCCACCAGCGCACCACCACCATCCACACGCCGGCCAGCGCCAGCGCCGCCAGGCCGGCCGGAAGGCTGATGCGGCGCATCGCCAGCAGCCACACCAACAGCAGGATATTTTCTTCACGCACGGCGGACGCCGTTACGCCGGCCAGCGCGGCCAGCCACGGCTGACCGCTGAGCACCGCCAGCACAAACGCGGCGCGGGCGCAGATCGAGGCCGGGTCGGTCAACAGATAGGGGGCATACCAGAAGGTCGGCACCGACAGGATCATCAGCAGGCCGGCGAGGACGGCGGCCTGGCGGCTGGCGCCCACCCGCAGCACGCTCAGCGCCGCCATGACGGCGGTGGCGCTGATGCACAGCCAGTTCAGCAGCGCGAAGCTCTGGCGCGTGTCGCCGGGAATCGCGGCCGCCACGGCCGGCGCCAGCAGACGGTAGGGAAATGGCGCCCGCAGTTCGCTGGCCGGCACCTCGCCGCGCAGTTAGCGCGCGGTATCGAAGTAGGCTTGCGAATCCTCCACCGTGCCGCCCCAGCGCCACATCATGACCAGCAGCGCCAGCACGGCAAAACCGCCGGCCAACGCCACCCACTGCTTGCTGCTCAACTTACCGGAGATCGTCATATGCGTTCACTATTTACTAACTTCAACAGCGGCGCATACTACCTCTTTATTAACTTTTAGTCCAACCGAGACGCGTGGCTTAGCGCTGCAGCAGCGCGTTGATCGGCTGCAGGTCTTCCTCGTTCAGCGAGCCGGCCGCCGCCTTCAGACGCAGGCCGTTCATGATCGTGTCGTAGCGGGCTTTGGCCAGATCCTTCTGGGTCGAGTACAGCAGCTTTTGCGCATTCAGCACGTCGATGTTGATCCGCACGCCGACCTGGTAACCCAGCTTGTTCGACTCCAGCGAGGACTTGCTCGACACTTCCGCCGCTTCCAGCGCCTTGACCTGCGCCAGCCCGCTGTTCATGCCGAGGAACGCCTGGCGTGCGTTCTGCGAGGCGGCGCGTTTGGTCGCCTCCAGATCGTTGCGGGCCTTGTCTTCCAGGGCGATGGTTTCCCGCACCTTGCTGGAGATCGCGAAGCCGTTGAAGATCGGAATGCTCCAGGTGACGCCGACGGCGTTGCCATTGACCACGCTGCCGGCGGGGCCAGTCTGTTTCTGGTGCGTGCTGCTGGCCACGAAGTTGGCGGTCGGCAGGTGGCCGGCGCGGTTGCGCTTGATCTCGCGCTTGGCGATTTCCACGTTCAGGCCGGCGGCGACCACCGAGTAGTTCTGCGATTCCGCCGACGTGATCCATGGGTCCACGGTGGCCGGCGACGGCGGCGCGATGGTCACGCCGGTGCGCAGCGGCGCCAGCGTGGCCGGCGCCTGGCCGATGATCACCTGCAGCGCGGTGCGCTTGTTTTCCAGATCGTTGATGGCGGCGAACTCCTGCGCCACCACCAGGTCATAGGCGGCCTGCGCCTCGTGGGTGTCGGTGATGGTCTGGGTGCCGACCTCGAAGTTGCGCTTGGCCGACGCCAGCTGCTCGGTGGTGGCCACTTTCTGCGCCTGGGTCGAGGTCAGGTTGTCCTGCGCGGTCAGCACGTCGAAGTAGGCTTGCGCCACGCGCACGATCAGGTCTTGCTGGGCCTGCGAGAAGGTGGCCTCGGCGGTGGCCTGCGCCAGCTTGCTCTGTTGGTAGGTCTCCCACGCGGCCCAGTTCACCAGCGGCTGGCTCAGCGACACGGTATAACTATTGGTGTTCGATTCCGTGTCGCTCTTTTGCATGATGCCGGTAAAGGCCTGGGGCGTGGTGGCGTCGCCAGAATTCCGGTAGGCGCTGCCGCTGACGCCGATGGTCGGCAGCAACCCCGAGCGTCCCTGGGTGATGCGTTCCTGCCCGGCGGCCAGCGACGAGCGCGCGCTGGCGTAGGTCGCATCATTGGCCAGCGCTTGCTGGTACACCTGGACCAGGTCGGCCGCCTGTGCGTTGAGCGTCAGGAAAGCGCTGGCGATCAGCACGGCGATAAGGGGTCTCTGCATTGCAATCTCCGTTGGAGTCATCAAAAAGTTGAACAAATCAAAAACACACACCGCCGCGCCGGCCACCCGGCGCGCCAGCCATCAGTACTTGGCCATTAGTACTTGGCCATCGTGCTATCGACTTGCAGCGCCCAGGCGTGGATGCCGCCGGTCAGGTTGATCATCTGCCCGAAGCCGTTACGCTCCAGGAAGGCGGCCACCTGCAGGCTGCGCGCACCGTGATGGCAGATGCAGACAATCGCCGCCTCCTCATCGAGGTCGTCGATGCGCGCCGGGATGGTATTCATCGGGATCTGGACCGAGCCGTCGATACGGCAGGTCTCGAACTCCCAGTTTTCACGCACGTCCAGCAACACCGGATCGGGACGGGCGTCGTCGGCCAGCCAAGCGGCCAGTTCCGGCGCGGTAATCTGCTGCATGGCCGGCCCGCTCAGAAGGTGAACTTCGACGGCGCCACCGCCGATTCCAACGCCTTGACGTTGGTCTCGAACAGGGTGCGGGTGTCGTAGCCGGCCTCGCCGGTGCGGGTGACCAGCTGCGCCTTCATCGCCGGCGCGGCGCCGATGATGACCGCCAGACGGCCGCCCACCTTCAGTTGTTGCAGCAGCGCTTCCGGCAGCACCGGCAGCGAACCGCCCACCACGATCACATCCCACGGCGCGCCGGTGGCCCAGCCCTGGGCGCCGTTGCCCAGCTCCACGCTGACATTGGTCACGCCGTTGTCGGCCAGGTTCTGCTCGGCCAGCGCCTTCAGCTCCGGCGAGATTTCCACCGTCGTCACATGGCGCGCCTTGTGCGCCAGCAGCGCGCTCAGGTAACCGCAACCGGTACCGATTTCCAGCACCGACTCATGCTTCTTCAGACCCAGGTCCTGCAGCAAACGGGCTTCGATCTTCGGCGCCAGCATCGCCTCGCCGCCCGGCAGCGGGATTTCGATGTCGGCAAACGCCAGCGCCTTGTGCGCGGCCGGCACGAAGTTTTCACGTTTAACCACGTGCAGCAGCTCCAGCACCTCGGCGTCGAGGACGTCCCAAGGGCGGATTTGCTGTTCGATCATGTTGAAGCGGGCTTGTTCGATATTCATCTTATGACTCAGGTCGGGATTAAATAATCCGTCATTTTATCGTTGAACTGGCATGGAGGCACATATTAACGATTCGACGGCCGGATCGCGGGAAATTGCGACAGTCTGCAGTTTAAGGGGGGTGAACCTGCGAAAATGGCAAGCTGGATGGAAAACAGGACATGCCGGCGGTCAGGTCGAATCGGCCCGCAGGCCGCGCAGGGTGGTGGTGATGAAGGTCTCCATGAAGGCCTCCGGCGCCACGTCCGGCATATCGCAGGTCGGCATATAGGAGTGGGTCCACATCATCAGCATCAGGACCGGCGCGATCAGCACCCGCGTCATGACCACCGGATCGACCGGGCGGAACTCGCCGCGCGCGATGCCGCGGCGGAGCACCTGGGCGATCAGCAGGCTGCCGCGCGCCACCACCTCTTCATTGTAAAACTGCGCCAACTCGGGGAAGTTGTTGCCTTCTGACAACATCAACTTGGTGATGCCGCCCAGCGGCGTGGCCCAGATCTCGGTCCACCAGCGCAGCAACAGTGTGCTCAGCAGTTCACCGCTGGGGCCGTCGAAGCTGGCGGCGTCCTGCTCCGCCTCGCCGATGGTGGCGACGATATTGGCGCGCACCACCTCCTTGAACAGTTCTTCCTTGTTGGTGAAATACAAATACAAGGTGCCCTTGGAGACGCCAGCGCGCTTGGCCACGTCCTCCAGCCGGGTGGCGGCATAGCCACGCTCGACGAATTGCGCCAGCGCCGCCGCCAGCAACTCCTGCGGCCGCGCATCCTTGCGTCGCTCCCAGCGTGGCTTGGTGTCTTGAGGGGCTGGCATAGGTGGGTGTGAAAGTAACTTACTCGTAAGTCATTAATGTAAACGCAAGACTGGCGAGCGTCAAGCGCTTCCCGGCTGCACGACAGTCCACGCAAAGCCAGCGCTGCATTGTCAGCCATGTCTATGGAACATTTATCCCATGGCATTCGAACAACGGGCCGGGGAAAATATTGCCACTTGGTATTTCTTTCCCTATTCACAAAGGTCTCTGATGAAAAACGCTCTTTCCGTGATCGCGCTGGGCGCGATGTTGTCCGCTTGCGGCGGTGGTGGTGGCGACAACGGCACCAGCAATCCGACGCAACCGGTCGGTCCGACCAATCCAACCACCCCGACCACGCCGACGACACCAACCACGCCGACTAATCCAACGACACCAACCACTCCGACCACCCCGACCACGCCGACCACCGACGCCGTGACCACCGCCTCGCAGGCCGTGGCCGCCCAGGCCGGCCTGACCGTCATCGCCGGCGCCAACGCCAACGAAACCGTGTACGACGTCGCGGCAGACATCGGCGACACCTGGCGCGTGACCTTCGACAGCGCGGCCAAGACCTTCACCGTCAAGGTCATCTCGACCCAGTTCAGCCTGACCGACCGCAACGGCAGCTACACCGCCACCACCACCGGCAACCTCACCACCTACACCGGCACCGGCCTGCAACTGACGGTCGACGCCCGCACCCGCCTGCTGAGCGGCAATCTGACCATGGGCGGCAAGGCCAGCACCGTCAGCGGCACCGGCTACGCCGTCGGCGACGTCGCCAAGCTGGCCGGCACCTACACCTTCCTCGGCGCGATGCGCAACGCCGCCAACGGCGGCTCGCTGTTCACGCCACGCGGCGCGCTCAAGCTCAACGCCGACGGCTCGGCGCAACTGTGCAGCAATGGCGCCTTCAGCGCCCAGGGCGTGTGCACGGCGGTCGCTGGCATGGGCGAGTTCGACAGCGCCACGCTGACCCTGGTCAAGGACGCCGCGCGCGGCGTGCTGGTCGCCCGTCAGGGCCAGCAGGACTTCGGCATCGTCCACGTGCACGCCGGCGACCACGGCCTGGCGCTGTTCATCGACCGCTACGGCCGCAACCAGGAAAACATCCTGCGCGTGGGCACGCTGGTGGCCGCCAAGGCCAGCACGCTGAGCGCCACGCTGGACGGCAGCTACGCCTGCGCCGACCAGGGCGGCGCCACCGGCACCATCGCCATCGCCGGCGCCACCGCCACCTTGACCAACCTGAGCAACGGCCGCTCGCACACCGAAAACGTCACCCTCAACAAGATGGGCGTGGGCCGGCAGGCGGTCGACTTCGACGGCGTGGCGGTGCTCAAGGACCCGGCCGACGCGCAGTCCGACTACTCGATGTTCATGCCGGTCTCGTCCAGCATGGCGGTCGAGTACTCGACCGACAAGTCCTACCTGACGGTGTGCCTGAAGAAATAAGCGAAATAAGCCGCCGCCCATCATCCCGGTTGAAAAAATGCTGCCAAGCGGGTACATTTTTGACAGTCAATAATAATGAACCGGGAGACATCAATGGCAACGCGTCGTACTTTCATGGCGGCCGGACTGGGACTGGCCACCGTTTCACTGCGACCTTCGGCGTCCGCGCAAACGCAGCCCTTCGTGCTGTATGACGATGAACTGAAGAACGGCTGGCAAAACTGGAGCTGGGCCAAGGTCGAACTGACCACGCCGGCCGGTGGCGCCAAGCCGATCAAGGTGCAAGGCGATCCGTGGTCGGCGTTGGCGCTGCACCACGACGCCTTCCCCACCACCGGCTACACCAAGCTCACCTTCGTCATCAACGGCGGCCAGCAGGGCGGCCAGGAGCTGGCGGTCAAGGCCATGGTGGACGGCAAGCCCGTCGAGGCGAGCTACTTCATCCAGCCCAAGGCCAAAACCTGGTCGCGGGTCGAAGTGCCGCTGAAGGAACTGGGCGCCGAAGGCAAGCTCATCGACGGCATCGCCGTACAAGGCCAGGCCAACGCCTATAACGCCTACTTCATCACCCGCATCCAGTTTGAGTAAGCTGAGTAAGCTGAGTAAGCGCCGCTAAATCCGCGATTTTTTCCGTTTGGCTATAATCGTCGCATGATCAACCTGGCCAAGCGGAAAACGCTGTACCTGTGGATCGCCATGCTGGCGATGCTGTTCGGCGCGCTCGCGCCGACGGTGTCGCACGCGCTGGCGGCAGGCGCGCAGGTTGACGCGGCCCTGATGCTGTGTACCGCCAACGGCTACAAGATCGTCAAGCCGTCCGGCGGCGACGGCCAGGCGCCGCTCGACGCCAAGAGCCTGCAGCATTGCGCGTTCTGCCCCCTGCACGGCGGCGCCGACGCGCTGCCCGCTTCGCCGGCGGTGGCGCTGGCGCCGAGCGCTGGCCGCGCTCCTTACCCACCACTGTTCTACCGCGCGCCGCGCGCCCAGCACATCTGGTCCGCCGCGCAGCAACGCGCGCCGCCTTTCCTCGCCTGATTCGTCTCCGCCTTCTTTATCGCGCCGCCTGCTGGCCGCGCGTGGCGCCCATCGCAACCATGCGCCTGACACGAACCTCACGAGGAACACCATGAAATCGCTTTACCTGACCATTTGCCTGGCCGCGGCCGGCGTCGCCCACGCCCAAACCGAGGTCACCCCGATCACCGATCCCAAACTGAAGGTCATCGTCTCCGCCCTCGGCGAGAGCTGGCTGCAACGCCCCACCGGCCCGAGCGACGCCGCGTTGCTGCTCAGCAGCACACCCGGCTATAGCGTGGCGCAGGCCGGCGGCGTGTCCGGCCTGCCCTTCATCAACGGCCTCGGCGACGACCGCCTGAAGATCCGCATCGACGGCATGGAAATCACCTCCGCCTGCGCCAACCACATGAACGCGCCGCTGTCCTACCTCGACCCGACGCAGGTCGGCCGCATCGAGGTGCTGGCCGGCGTCACGCCGGTCAGCGCCGGCGGCGACAGCATCGGCGGCACCATCACCGTCCAGTCCGGCGCGCCGCAGTTTGCCGAGACCGCCGGCCAGCTGCGCACCTCGGGCCGCGTCACACTGAGCGGGCGCAGCAACGGCGAAGCGGTCAACGGCGGCGTTTCGGCCGGCATCGCCAGCGACACGCTGAGCTTCGGCTACAGCGCCGCCTACGCGCGCGGCCACAGCTACGAGGACGGCGACGGCAACCGCGTGCTGGGCAGCCTGTACGAGAGCATCAACCAGTCCGCCGTGCTGGCCATGCGCGACCAGGACCAGCAACTGACGGTGCGCGCCGGCGTGCAGCACATTCCATATCAGGGCTTCCCCAACCAGTACATGGACATGACCGACAACACCGGCAAGTTCGTCAACGCCGACTATCTGCGCCGCTTCGGCTGGGGCGCGCTGGAGGCCAATCTGTACTGGCAGCGCACCGACCACGAAATGGGCTTCTTCTCGCCCGAGCGCCCCGGCACCATGCCGATGGTGACGCATGGCCGCAACCTCGGCTACGCGCTGAAGGCCACGCTGCCCGTCAGCGACGCGGTCAGGCTGCGCGTCGGCCAGGAATACCACACCTTCCGCCTGGAGGACTTCTGGCCGGCCGTCAGCGGCTCGATGATGATGGGACCGAACACCTACGTGAACATCCACAACGGCCAGCGCGACCGTATCGCCGTGTACGGCGAGGCCGAGACAGTGCACAACGCCCAGTGGACCTCACTGCTGGGCGCGCGCTGGGAATCGGTGCGCATGGACGCCGGCGCCGTGCAGCCCTACTCCACCGCAATGATGAACGCCGCCGACGCGGCCGCCGCCACCGCCTTCAACGCGCGCGAGCGCCATCAGCGCGACGGCAATCTGGACCTGACCGCGCTGGCGCGCTACGAAGCCGACGCCATGACCACGCTGGAACTGGCCGCCGCCCGCAAGACCCGTTCGCCCAACCTCTACGAACGCTACGCCTGGGGACGCGGCACCATGGCCATGACCATGACCAACTGGTTCGGCGACGGCAACGGCTACGTCGGCAACATCGACCTGAAACCCGAGACCGCCTACACACTGGCCGTCACCGCGCACTGGCACGGCGGCGCCGGCGCGCAGGCCTGGTTCGTCAAGCTCAATCCCTACATCAACCGCGTACAGGACTACATCGACGTCGACGTGCTGGGCCAGTTCACCCCCTACGGCAAGCAGAGCACGGCCACCCTGCTGCGCTTCGCCAACCACGACGCCCGCCTGTACGGCGCCAACCTGTCGTGGAGCGTGCCGCTGGCCGCCAGCCTCAAGTTCAACGGCAACGCCGCCTACACGCGCGGCAAGCGCAGCGACGGCGGCGGCGACCTGTACCACGTCATGCCGCGCAACGCGCTGCTGACGCTGGAACACGCCAGTGGCGCCTGGACCAACCAGCTCGAAGCGAAACTGGTGGCCCGCAAGGACCACGCCGACGCCCGCCGGTTGGAGCCGCAAACCGGCGGCTACGGCCTGCTCAACGTCCGCGGCAACTACCAGTGGCAGAAAAACCTGCGCGTCTCGGTGGGCGTGAGCAACCTGCTGGACAAGCTGTATGCCGACCCGATGGCCGGCGTCTACCTGTCCGGCCTGCAGCGCCAGGGCGGCACGCTGCAAGCGCTGCCCGGCTACGGCCGCTCGCTCGACATCGGCCTGACGCTGACTTTCTGACGCGCACCGGATCGGATTGAATGGGTGGTGATTTTCGTAATTGCGGTATAACGCTGATGGTTGCAGAATACTGCTCAATACAATCAAAATGGAGTCACACACCCATGGTAGATCCGATCCGCCTTGCCAGCCTGTTGGCGCTGGGACTGCTGGCCGCGACGGCCAGCGCCGCCACGGTCACCGTTAAATCCCCCGACGGCCGCAACACGGTCAGCATCGACAGCGATCAACTCACCTGGTCGCTGAACCGCGACGGCAAACGCATCATCGAGCCGTCGCCGCTGGGACTGAAGCTGCTGGACGTGGGCACCCTCGGCGCCGGCGCCAGGCTCACCGGCCACACCGACAACACCATCAAGGACAGCTACGAGATCGTGCTGGGCAAGGCGCGCAGCGCGCCGGACCACTACCGGCAGTCCGAAATCAGCTTCGCCGGCAAGCTGCAATTCCAGCTGCTGGTGCGCGCCTACGACAACGGCGTCGCCCTGCGCTACATCATCCCGGAACAGCAAGGGCTCAAGGCCGTGAAGGTAATGAGCGAGGCCACGCAATTCAACTTCGCCAAGGACTTCGACTGCTGGGGCGCCAACATCGGCCGCTTCGACACCAGCTTCGAGGCCGAATACGACCCAACCAAGGCCTCCGGCATCCGTCCCTTCCACAACTACATGGCGCCGCTGGTGTGCAAGACCGGCGTCGGCACCACCACCTTCGCCATCGCCGAATCGGACGTCAAGGACTATCCCGGCTTCTACCTGTCCGGCCGTGGCGACGCGGGTCTCGGCGTGCAAGTCACGCTGCCGCCGCGCTTCGACAACAACCGCGATTTCCGCTCGCGCAAAAGCGTCTCCGCCAGCGTGGCACTGAATGGGCAGGGATTTAAAACGCCATGGCGCGTGGTGATGCTGGGCGATACGCCGGGCGACCTGACGGCATCGTCGCTGATCCCGACACTGGCGGCGCCGTCGCAAATCCAGGACACCAGCTGGATCAAGCCGGCCAAAACCGCGTGGGACTGGTGGAACGACTGGGCGGTGAACATCCCGAACGCCGGCATCAACACCGCCACCTACAAAGCCTTCGTCGACTTCTCGAAGGAGATGAAGCTGGACGATATCCTGATCGACGAAGGCTGGTCGGTGGGCAGCGACATCGAACCGAATCCGAAGGCCGACATCACCCGGGCCAAGCCGGAGATGGACATGCCGGAACTGCTGCAATACGCCAAATCGCAAGGCGTGGGCGTGTGGCTGTGGGTGCAGTGGCACCAGCTGGACCGGCAGATGGACGCCGCCTTCCGCAAGTACGCCGCCTGGGGCATCAAGGGCGTCAAGGTCGACTTCATGAACCGCAACGACCAGGAGATGGTCGACTGGTATCACAAGGTGCTGCGCAAAGCCGCCGAGTACCAGCTGATGGTCGACCTGCACGGCGCCTATCCGCCCAATGGCCTGCATCGCACCTGGCCGAACTACGTGACGCAGGAAGGCGTGCTCGGCGCGGAGTACAACAAGTGGGGTGGCCGCATCACCGCCACGCACAACGTCACGCTGCCGTTCACCCGCATGATCCTCGGCCCGATGGATTACACGCCGGGCGGCTTCCACAACGTCACGCCGTCCCATTTCGCGCCGCGCAACCGCGAACCGATGGTGATGACCACGCGCGGCCAGGCGGTCGCCATGTATGTGGTATACGACAGCCCGTTGCAGATGGTGGCCGACAGCCCGGCCGCCTACAAGAACGCCGACGGCAGCTGGGCCGATGGCGCGGAGTTCATCCAGCAGGTGCCAACCAGCTGGGACGAAACCCGCGTGGTCGCCGGCGACATCGGCGAATACATCGTCTCGGCGCGCCGCAAAGGGGAGGTCTGGTACGTCGGCGCCATGACCAACGAATCCGAGCGCACGCTGAAGGTGCCGCTGGCCTTCCTCGGCAAGGGCGAGTACCACGCCCATGTGCTGCAGGACGGCGACGACGTCACGCGCCTGGACGCCAGCGACAGCAAGGTCACCGCCATGCAGACCATTACGCTGAAGCTGGCGCCGTCCGGCGGTGCGGTGGCGGTGATCAAACCCTAGCGACAGCCGGCCAGCGCCGGCGCGATATCCCTGATTGGGCCGCTTTGCAGGTTGGATATGCTAACATGCGAATGCAAATAATTCTCATTCAATAAAAGGATATCATGTACAGCACGTTTGACCGCGCCGCCGCGCTGGCCCTGCTGGCGGCGGCTCCGCTGGCCCACGCCCAGGCGCAACACGAGGACACGTCCCTGCCCCAGGTCACCGTCAGCGCCGCGCGCGACGACAGCGTCGCCGGCGGCCAGATGGCACGCAAGGCGCGTCTCGGCATGCTGGGCAATCAGGAAGTGCTGGCCACGCCATTCAACATCACCGGCTACACGGCGCAGGCAATCGCCGACCAGCAGGCCGTCAGCGTGGCTGACGTGCTGGCGCGCGATCCGGCGGTGCGCGCCACCGGCCAGTCCGGCGGCATCCTGGACGCCTTCTTCATCCGCGGCTTTGCCATCGGCGAAGGCAACGCCGGCGAGATCGCGCTCGACGGCCAGTACGGCGTCGCGCCCAATTACCGCGTGTTCGCCGACTACGCCGAACGGGTGGAGGTCATCAAGGGGCCGGCGGCCCTGCTGTACGGCATGTCGCCCAACGGCGGCGTCGGCGGCGTGATCAATATCGTGCCCAAGCGCGCGCTGGATGCCGACCTCACGCGGCTAACGCTGGACTACACGGGCGACGCGCAGTTCGGCGGCCACGCCGATATCAGCCGCCGCTTCGGCGCCAGCCGCCAGTTCGGCGTGCGCCTCAACGGCAGCCGCCAGCAGGGCGACACGCCCATCGACAAGCAGCAGCGCCAGGCGGGCGTGGGCGCGCTGGCGCTCGACTATCAGGGGGAACAGCTGCGCGCGACACTGGACGCGCTGGCGCAGAGCGAGCGCTTCGACGCGCCGTCGCGACCCTTCCTGGCCGCCGCCGGCGTGGCCGTGCCGCCCGCGCCGGATGGCGCCAGCAATGTGACGCAGGCCTGGGAATGGGCCAGGATCGCCGACCGCGCGCTGCTGCTGCGCGTCGAATACGCTGTGTCGGAGCGGCTGACGCTGTTCGCCAACGGCGGCGGCGGGCGCACGCATGTGGCGCGCCTGTTCGGCACACCGACCGTCCTGAACGCCGCCGGCGACACCCGCGTCACGCCGGACAATTTCCGCCTCGACGCCGACCGCGCCACCGTGGACGGCGGCCTGCGCGCGGCCTTCGACGTGGCCGGCGCGCGCCACACCGTCACGCTGCAGGCCAGCCGCTACCGCGATCAGCTGGACCGCGCCACCGTCAGCGGCGCGGCCATGCTGTCGAATCTGTATGCGCCGGCGACGCTGGCCGCGCAGGACGTCGCCGCGCCGGCCGCTGTGCCGAAGGTGTCGGCCACCCATTTGTCCGGCGCCGCGCTGGCCGACACCATCACCGCGCTGGAGGCGCGTCTACTACTAACGTTCGGCGTGCGGCGCCAGCAGGTCAGGTCAGACAACTTCAACTCCGCCGGCGCCATCACGGCGCGCTACGACCAGCGCGCCAACACGCCGATGGCGGGCGTGTCGTACCAGCCTTGGCGGCACCTGGCGTTGTACGCCAACCATATCGAAGGCTTGAGCAAAGGCGACACCGCGCCACCGACCGCCGCCAACGCCGGCGAGATCTTCGCGCCCTACAAGACCAGGCAGCATGAGCTCGGCGTCAAGCTGGAGCGCGGCACGCTGACCGCCACGCTGAGCGTGTTCCGCATCAAGAAGCCCAGTGGCCAGTTGACCGGCACACGCTACGCGGTCGATGGCGAACAGCGCAATCAGGGCGTGGAACTGGCCCTGTTCGGGCAGGCGGCGCCCGGCGTGCGGCTGACCGGCGGCGCGACCTGGATCGACGCCCAGCTGACGCGTACCAACAGCGCGGCGACGCTGGGCAAAACGCCGGTGGGCGTGCCCTCGTCACAGGCCAATCTGGGCACCGAATGGGACATCGGCCTGCCAGGCCTGACGCTGACCGGCAGCGTGGCCTACACCGGCCGGCAGTACGTCAACCAGGCCAACAACCAGCAGTTGCCGGACTGGACGCGGCTCGACCTCGGCGCGCGCTACCGCACCAGGGTGGCCGGCAAGGCCACCACCTTGCGCGCCAGCGTCATGAATGCGGCTGACCGCCACTACTGGTCGGGCGTGGCCTCTTACGGGGCTTTTGTGCAGGGGGCGCCGCGCACGCTGATGCTGTCGGCGGCGATCGACCTCTGAGGCGGGGCGACGAGACGCGGTGAATATCGGCTACACTGTCGATCACATCTTTTTGCGTCCCCGTCATGCCCGAGAAGAACCTGCCCGAACTCATCACCCTCAAGCGTCTGATCGATGAAGGCGGGAAGCATCTCGAAGTGGCGACGCCACATACGGTGGCCATCGACGGCCGCCAGTTCCCGGTCTACACCATCGCCCTCGGCAATCCCAGTCCGGATGTGCCGGCGCTGGGCTTCTTCGGCGGCATCCACGGGCTGGAACGGATCGGCACACAAGTGGTGCTGTCGTTCATGGAAAGCCTGCTGGCGCGGCTGCGCTGGGACAGCACGCTGCACCAGCAACTGGAATCGATGCGGCTGGTGTTCATGCCGCTGGTCAATCCGGGCGGCATGTGGCAGGCCACGCGCTGCAACCCGCAAGGCGTGGACCTGATGCGTAACGCGCCGCTGAGCGCGGTCGAAAAAGTGCCGTTCATGCTGGGCGGGCAAACCTTCAGCCATCACCTGCCGTGGTATCGCGGCGCGCGCGGCGCGCCGATGCAGCCGGAGGCCGAGGCGGTGTGCGAGGTGGTCCGGCGCGAGCTGCTACCGCGCCAGTTCAGCATGGCGCTCGACTGCCACTCCGGCTTCGGCCTGCGCGACCGTGTCTGGTTCCCGCACGCGCACACCGCCACGCCGATCCCGCACCTGGCCGACATCGGCGCGCTGGAAGAACTGTTCAGCCAGAGCTACCCGAACCACAACTACGTGTTCGAGCCGCAGAGCCGCCAGTACCGCACCCACGGCGACCTGTGGGACTACCTCTACCTCAACGGCCAGAACGTGTTCCTGCCGCTGACGCTGGAAATGGGCTCGTGGCTGTGGGTGAAGAAAAATCCGCGCCAGATCTTCGACCGCATCGCCATGTTCAACCCGACCGCGCGGCACCGGCTGCAGCGCGTGCTGCGGCGCCACCTGATCCTGTTCGACTTCCTGATGCGCGCGGCCAACAGCCACGGCCGCTGGCTGCCGGAAGGCATGGCGCGCACCGTGCAGCATCGCCGCGCGCTGACGCAGTGGTATCACACATGAGCAACTGGGTGCTGCTGCGCGGCCTGATGCGCGAACAGCGCCACTGGGGCCGCTTCCCCGGCGAGCTGGCGCGGGTGCTGCCGGACGCCCGCATCGTCACGCCCGACCTGCCGGGCAACGGCGAGCGGCACGCGCTGCGCAGCGCCACGACGGTGGCGGCGATGGTGGAATTCTGCCGCGCCGATTTGCGCGCGCGCGGCGTGCCGGCGCCGTGGTCGCTGCTGGCGCTGTCGCTGGGCGGCATGGTGGCGGTGGAATGGGCCAGCCGCTATCCGGACGAGATCGCGCGCTGCGTGCTGATCAACACCTCGATGCGGCCCTACAGCCGCTTCCACCAGCGCCTGCGCTGGCAGAACTACCCGGCCATCGTCCAGCAACTGTGGGCCGGCGGCGTGGAAAATCAGGAACGGCTGATACTGCGCCTGACCAGCCGCGACGGCGACATCGCGCAGCGCCAGGGCCTGCTGGAACGCTGGCTCGGGTACCAGCGCGAATACCCGGTCACGCGCGCCAACGCGCTGCGCCAGCTGTGGTCCGCCGCCCGCTTCCGCGCGCCGGCCGCGCGGCCGCCGGTGCCGCTGCTGGTGCTGAGCAGCGCCGGCGACCAACTGGTCGATCCGCGCTGCTCGGCCAACCTGGCGCGCGCCTGGCAGACGCCGCACGCCGTGCACCCGAGCGCCGGCCACGACCTGCCGCTGGATGACGGCGCCTGGGTGGCCGACGCCGTGGGCAACTGGCTGCGCGGCGCCGATGCGCGGTAAAATACCGCCCCTATGAAGCCAACCACGTCGCCCCCGGAGTGCCGGCCCCACTGCGGCGCCTGCTGCACGGCCCCCTCGATCACCAGCCCGATCCCCGGCATGCCGGACGGCAAGCCGGCAGGGGTCCGCTGCATCCAGCTGGCGGACGACAACCGTTGCCGCATCTTTGGTCAGCCGGAGCGGCCGGCTTTTTGTGGCGGCTTGCAGCCATCACAAGAAATGTGCGGGTCCAGCCGGGAACAGGCTATCCGATGGTTGAATGAACTGGAGCGCGCCACGGCGCCTACCTGCATCATTTGAGCTCCGACAGGTTGGGACCTAAGAACCGCGTCCAACAGTCCCCCCAATGCACACAGGATTACACCGATGATGAAACCACTGTTGTTGGCCATGCTGTTTGCCATGTTGTTGGCCGTCACCGCGGCACAGGCGGCCGACAAGGCGCCGCTGCGCTATGTGGTGAAGACCGATGGCCTGCTCAGCACCGACCCGCAGCAGCCGTCCGGCTTCCAGCAAAAAATGGGCGCCGCGCTGGCGCATCAGCTAGGCCGCCCGGTACGGTATGTGCTGCTGCCGCGCACGCGCATCATGGCGGCGCTGGAAGGCGGCGGCGGTGATCTGCTATGCAGCTATCTGCCGACGTGGATGCCTGGCGACGTCGACTGGACGCGCGCCTTCATCCCGGTCTCCGAGGTCCTGCTGACCATGCCGCGCGTGACGCCACCGGCATCGCTGGCAGACTTGCGCGGCAAGCGTCTCGGCACGGTGCTGGGCTTCCGCTACCCCACGCTGGAGCAAGCGCTGGGCAAAGACTTCGTCCGCGACGACGCGCCCAACAGCGCTTTGTCATTCAGGAAATGGGCCGCCGGCCGTTTCGATCATCTGGTCACCACGCGCAACGTGATCACCCAGCACGCCGCCGACGGCGCCCTGCCGCCGGGCTACCATGTGATGCCGATCCTGGAGGTCAAGACCATGTGCGCCGTGTCCCGCAAGAGCGACATCACGGTCGCGGAAGTGAACGCGGCGATCAACGCGCTGGAGAAAAACGGCGCCCTGACGGCCATTCTCAAACTGCGCTAGCGCCTGTCAGACAAAAACGGGTATTACAGTTGCGTCATAATTAGAAAACAACATGCCGATCATGTTAAGCTTCGGCCCCGGCGCCCTCCTCGCCACGGACTGTTTTCTCCCACCGCCACCTGTCAATACTTAATTTCATGGATATTATTCTTGCGTTGAAAGCCCTGATCATGGGCCTGGTTGAAGGCTTCACGGAATTCCTGCCGATTTCCTCCACCGGCCATCTGATCCTCACTGAACATCTGCTGGGCTTTCAGGGCATGGAAGAAAAAATCAATGTCTTTGAAATCGTGATCCAGGCCGGCGCCATCTTCGCCGTCTGCTGGGAGTACCGCGCCCGCATCGCCAAGGTCACCACCGGGCTGACCAGCGACCGCAGGCAGCAACGCTTCGCGCTGAACATCGCCATCGCCTTCATGCCGCTGGCCATCCTCGGCCTGACGCTGGGCAATCTGCTGAAGGAATACCTGTTCAAGCCGGTGCCGGTGGCCTTGGCGCTGATCGTCGGCGGCGTCATCATCCTGATCGTCGAGCGCCATGTGGCCGCCAACCCGGTCTCGGTGCGCATCCATTCGGTCGACGACATGACGCCGCTCGACGCGCTGAAAATGGGCATCGCCCAGGCCTTCGCGCTGATTCCGGGCACCAGCCGCTCCGGCTCGACCATCATCGGCGGCATGATGTTCGGCTTTTCGCGCCAGGCGGCGACCGAGTTTTCCTTCCTGCTGGGGATTCCGACGCTGCTGATCGCCTCGGCCTACTCGCTGCTCAAGGCGCGCGACCTGCTGGCGCTGTCCGATCTGCCGATGTTTACCATCGGCACCGTGTCGGCGTTCATCTCGGCGTTCTTCTGCGTGCGCTGGCTGCTGCGCTACGTCGCCACCCATACTTTCACGATTTTTGCGTGGTATCGCATCGCTTTTGGCCTGCTGGTGCTCATCACAGGTTACACTGGCGTGATCGTCTGGAAGGACTAAACCTTTTATAAAGTAGTTGCAGTAGCATCATGATTGATCAGGACACCAACGAACGCGCCCTCCATCTGTTGCAAACCGTGTTTGGCTACCCGGCCTTCCGCGGGCAGCAGGGGGAGATTGTCAGCCATGTAGCCGGCGGTGGCGACGCTCTGGTCCTGATGCCCACCGGCGGCGGCAAGTCGCTGTGCTACCAGATCCCCGCCCTGCTGCGCGATGGCGTCGGCGTGGTGGTCTCGCCGCTGATCGCGCTGATGCAGGACCAGGTCGACGCGCTGGAGGAGGTCGGCGTGCGCGCGGCCTTCCTCAACTCCACCCAGACCTACGAGGAGGCCAGCCGCATCGAGCGCCTGGTGCGCAGCGGCGAGATCGATCTGGTCTACGTCGCGCCCGAGCGCCTGATGACGGAGCGCTGCCTGAACCTGTTCCAGAGTTCGCGCATCGCGCTGTTCGCCATCGACGAGGCGCACTGCGTGTCGCAATGGGGCCATGATTTCCGCCCCGAATACATCAAGCTGTCGATCCTGCACGAGCAGTTCCCCAACGTGCCGCGCATCGCGCTGACCGCCACCGCCGACCCGCAGACGCGCGCCGAGATCGTGCACCGGCTGCAACTGGAAGACGCGGCGCAATTCGTGTCCTCGTTCGACCGCCCCAACATCCGCTACCAGATCGTTGAAAAGGCCAACGGCCGCAAGCAGCTTCTGGACTTCATCACCACCGAGCATGGCGGCGACTGCGGCATCGTCTACTGCCTGTCGCGCAAGAAGGTCGAGGAGACCGCCGAATTCCTCAACGAGAACGGCGTGCGCGCGCTGGCCTACCACGCCGGCATGGACCACGCCAAGCGCGCCGCCAACCAGGCCAGGTTCCTGCGCGAGGAAACCATCGTCATGTGCGCCACCATCGCCTTCGGCATGGGCATCGACAAGCCGAACGTGCGTTTCGTCTGCCACCTGGACCTGCCGAAAAGTATCGAGGGCTATTACCAGGAGACCGGCCGCGCCGGCCGCGACGGCGAGCCGTCCAGCGCCTGGATGGCCTACGGCCTGCAGGACGTGGTGCTGCAGCGGCGCATGATCGATGAATCCGAGGCCGACGAAACCTTCAAGCGCGTGCTGGGCAACAAGCTCGACGCGATGCTCGGCCTGTGCGAGACGCTGAGCTGCCGGCGCGTGCGCCTGCTCGACTACTTCGGCGAACCGGCCGGCCCTTGCGGCAATTGCGACACCTGCCTGATTCCGCCGGTGTCGTTCGACGGCACGGTGCCGGTGCAAAAGCTGCTGTCGACGGTGTACCGGGTCGACCAGCGCTTCGCCGCCGGCCATGTGATCGACGTGCTGCGCGGCCAGGAGACCGAGCGCATCAAGACCTGGCACCACGACTCGCTGTCGGTGTTCGGCATCGGCGCTGATCGCAGCGAGCAGGAATGGCGGGCGATTTTGCGCCAGGTGATCGCGCTTGGCCTGTTGACGGTGGACCACGAACAATTCAGCTCGCTGAAACTGACCGACGCCGCGCGCCCGGTGCTCAAGGGCGGCCAGAAGGTGCAGCTGCGCCAGTACCAGAAACCGGTCAAGGCGGCCAAACCGAGCCGCGCCGCCAAGGGCTATGTGGAGAGCGACCTGTCGACGCACGAGCAGAAGATCTTCGACCGCCTGCGCTCCTGGCGCATGGGCACGGCGCGCGAGCACAATGTGGCCGCCTACATCATCTTCAACGACGCCACGCTGCGCGAAATCGCCAAGGCCCGCCCGACCGCGCTCGACGAGTTGCGCGGCATTTCCGGCGTCGGCGAGAAAAAGCTGGCATCCTACGGCGACGAGATCGTCGAACTGATCAACGAAATGGCATAAGCTCGTTGCCGCGCGATCGGCCCCAACGCCTTACCTGCTCAGAGGAGATTGCATGTTCCGTACTGGCCTGCTTGCCGCGCTCGCGGTGAGCCTCACCGCCCAAGCAGCACCCGCGCCCGCCCCCGCTCCGGCCGACACCATCTACCGCAACGGCTACCTCTACACGGTCGACGCCAGGGACAGCGTCCAGCAGGCGCTGGCGGTGCGCGGCGGCCGCATCGTCTACGTCGGCGACAACGACGGCGCCAAGGCCTACGCCGGCAAGCGCACCGACACCATCGACCTGCAAGGCCGCATGCTGATGCCCGGCCTGATCGACGGCCATCTGCATCCGCAATCGGGCGGCAGCCGCCTGCTGAACTGCAGCCTGAATTACGAGTCGCTGACGGTGGCGCAGTTCCAGTCGCGCATCCAGGCCTGTCTGGACCAGGACAAGAAGTCCGGGCCGGAGCGCTGGATGATCGTGGTGAACTGGTTCCAGCAAGGCATGCGGCCGGAGGGCGTGGCAACCACCGCCGCCATGCTCGACGCGCTCAAGACCGAGCGCCCGATCATCGTGCGCTCATCGTTCGGTCACTCGGCGCTGCTGAACTCCAAAGGCATCAAGACGGCGAAGATCACGCGCGACACGCCCAATCCGGCGGGCGGCAGCATCACCCGCGACGCCCAGGGCAACGCCACCGGTCTGCTGGAAGACGCCGCGCAGGACCTGGCCATGAACCTGCTGCCGCCGCTGACGGTGGCCGAGAATCTGTCGGCGTCCAAGGCGGCGCTGGCGGCGATGCGCCAGCAAGGCATCACCAGCTTCCTCGACGCCTACACCGATCCGGAAACCATGACCGCCTTCGCCACCCTGCAAAAACAGGGCAAGCTGACGGCGCGCGCGCACTTCGCGGTGCTGATCGATCTGGATAAGGGGGCGACGCCGCACAGCGCGGTGGCCGAACTGCTCAAGCAGCAGAAGCAATTCGACCAGGGCCCGACCAGGGTGGCGCCATCGATGCAGGTGCGCCACGCCAAGCTGTTCATGGATGGCGTGATCGCCGCACCGGCCCTCACCGGCGCGATGCTGGCGCCGTACCTGACCAACCAGGGCACGCAGGAGAAACCGAACTGGCAACCGGGCCCGCACAACGGCCCGCCGAGTTACTTCTCGCCCGCCGCGCTGCGCGCCACGCTGACCGAACTGGCGCGCGCCAAGATCGATCCGCACATCCACGTCGACGGCGACCGCGCCGTGCGCGAAACGCTGGACGCCATCGAAGAGCTGCGCGCCACGCCCGAGGGCAAGCGCGTGCGCCCGGCGCTGGCGCACGATGAAATCGTCGATCCGGCCGACTACCCGCGCTTCGCCAAACTGGATGTAACGCCGGTGCTGTCCTTCCAATGGGCGAAACCGGCGCCCGATACCGTGGAGGCGCTGAAGGATTATCTCGGCCCGCAACGCTACGCGGTGGTGGAGCCGCAGGCGCTGCTGCTGAACGCCGGCGCGCGCATCGCCTATGGCAGCGATTGGCCGGTCGATCCGCTGGATGAATGGTTCGCGCTGAAAGTCGGCGTCACCCGCACCGCCGCGCCCAACGCCGGCCAGGCCTACGCCGGCAAGCTGACCGCGCAACCAGGCATGCCGCGCGCCGAGGTGCTGCGCGCGATCACGCTGAACGCGGCCTACACGCTGCGCCAGGAACAGGACACCGGCTCGCTGGAAGTGGGCAAGCTGGCCGACATGATCGTATTGGACCGCAATTTCTTCACCATTCCAGAAGAGGACATCGCCAACATCAAGGTGCTGGAAACGGTGGTGGGCGGCAAAATCGTCTATCGCGCCAAGGACATGCGTTAAGATATCGGCCTTTGTCTCATCACGGCACGCCATGCAGCTTCTTATCTCCCTGCTGATCATCGCCGCCACGGCGGCGGTGGTCTACGCGATCATCAAGACCAATCCGAACCAGCCCAAGCCTTTGCCGCTGCCGACCGGCGTGCCGTATGCGCCCAGGCTGCCGGACGAAGCGCCGGCGCTGCACTGGTCGGATGGCGGCCACTTCCTGGTCGAGGTGATGAACGAGTCGCGCTACCAGGCCACGCTGCGCGCGCTGGCCGGCGAACATGGCGACAGCGCCGCCGCCACGCCCTATGTGGCGACGCTGATGCCGGACGATCACAACGCCTATGAGAACGAAGCGGTGGCGGTGTTTATCGAGGGCCGCATGGTCGGCTATCTGTCGCAGAAAGCGTCGATCAAGTTCCGCGAACTGCTGCGCAGGAAGGACGCCGCCGGCCGCTTGAGCACCACCGACGCGCAGGTGCGCGGTGGCGCGCTGTGGCAGGGCAAGCGACTACAGTATGTGGTGGTGCTGGACGTGGAGCGGCTGGAGAAATAAGCCCAGCCGCCACGCCGGCGATTTACTTCTTGGTGAACACCAGATCCCAGACGCCGTGGCCCAGCTTCAGGCCGCGGTTTTCAAACTTGGTCAGCGGACGGTAGGCCGGCTGCGGCGCGTAGCCGTCGGCGGTGTTTTGCAGGCCCTCTTCCGCACTGAGCACCTCCAGCATCTGCACCGCGTAGTCTTCCCAGTCGGTGGCCAGGTGGAGGTAGCCGCCCACTTCCAGCTTCTGCACCAGTTGCTTGACGAACGGCGCCTGGATCAGGCGGCGCTTGTTGTGGCGCGCCTTGTGCCATGGGTCCGGGAAGTAGATGTGCACGCCGTGCAGCGAGCCGTCCGGAATCATGAAGTTCAGCACCTCCACCGCGTCGTGCTGGATCGCCTTCAGGTTGCTCAGTTGCTGCTCGCCGATCAGCTTGAGCAGGCTGCCCACGCCGGGCGTGTGCACTTCGACGCCGATGAAGTCCTTGTCCGGCATCACGCCGGCGATATGCGCGGTGGTGGCGCCCATGCCGAAGCCGATCTCCAGCACCACCGGCGCCTTGCGGCCGAACGCCTGCTCATAAGAGAGCGGCGCTTTCTGGTAGGGGATCAGGAACTTCGGCCCGAGTTCGTCCAGCGAGCGCGCCTGCGCCGT
The DNA here is from genome assembly GCF_009857505.1 of Duganella lactea. Classification (GTDB taxonomy): domain Bacteria; phylum Pseudomonadota; class Gammaproteobacteria; order Burkholderiales; family Burkholderiaceae_D; genus Rugamonas; species Rugamonas lactea. The sequence goes on along the minus strand of NZ_WWCP01000005.1, from coordinate 7,706 downwards.
CGACAGGCGGCCGGCACGGGTGACGAAACTGCGGATGCGGTGTTCGGTCGGGTCGTACAGCATGGCCCGCGCTGGGGCGTCTTTCGGCGTATCGGAGGACATGGTCGGCCTGCTCGTGAAATTTTATGGAGGCGGCATTATATCAGGCTTGCCGGGCGCATTTTTAAATCGATTGACACTCACAAATAGTTGAGGTCTAATCATCACCCGAGGCTTGAAATCGTTTTCAAACGTGGCAATGTCCTCCCATCCCTGCAGACCAGACCTGATAAAAAAATGACCGATTTCACGCAATTCCCAGCCTCGTTCACCTGGGGCGTCGCCACCAGCGCCTTCCAGATCGAGGGCGCCTGGAACGTCGACGGCAAAGGGCCGTCGATCTGGGACACCTTCACCCACACGCCCGGCAAGATCATCGACGGCACCACCGGCGACGTCGCCTGCGACCACTACCACCGCTATCCTGAAGACGTGGCCATCATGGCCGGCCTGGGCGTGGACGCCTACCGCTTCTCGATGGCCTGGTCGCGCGTGCAGCCGCAGGGCAAGGGCGCGTGGAACGAAGCCGGCTGGGACTTCTACGACCGCCTGCTGAAGGAACTCGAAAGCCGGCACATCGACGCCCACGTGACGCTGTTCCACTGGGATCTGCCGCAGGGGCTGCAGGACGAAGGCGGCTGGCTGAACCGTGACACCGCCTACCACTTCGCCACCTACGCCGCCGAAGTGGCGCGGCGCTTCGGCAACCGCGTGAAAACCATCGCCACCCACAACGAGCCGTGGTGCACGGCCAACCTCGGCTACGGCAACGCGCAGTTCGCGCCGGGCGTGGCCAACCTCAAGCAGTCGGTGCAGGTGTCGCACCATCTGCTGCTGTCGCACGGCCTGGCGATGAGCGCGATGCGCGAGGTCGGCAGCACGGCCCAGCTGGGCATCGTGCTGAACCAGTGGACCGCCGATCCGGCCACCGACAGCGAGGCCGACCGCGCCGCCGCCGCCTTCGAATACGCGCGCTCGGTCGAATGGTTCATGGACCCGATCTTCAAGGGCCACTATCCCGAGCTGGCACTGAGAGTGTACGGCGACAACGCGCCGGTGGTGGAGGACGGCGACCTGGCCATCATCCATCAGAAGATCGACTTCATGGGGCTGAACTACTACTTCCGTTCGTTCTGCTCGACCGAGACGCCGCCGCGCCAGCCCGAATGCAAGCTGGGCAAGACCGACATGGGCTGGGAAATCTATCCGGACGGCCTGACCGAGCTGCTGCTGAAGCTGCACGCCGCATATGCGCTGCCGCCGATCTACATCACCGAAAACGGCATGGCCAATCCGGACACCATCGTCGACGGCGAGATTGCGGACGCGGCGCGCATCGACTTCGTGCTGCGCCACCTGAAGGCGCTCAACGACGCCCGCCTGCAAGGGGTGAATATCCAGGGCTATTTCCTGTGGAGCCTGCTGGACAACTTCGAATGGAACTCCGGCTACGCCAAGCGCTTCGGCATCGTCCACGTCGACTACGCCACGCAGAAGCGCACGCTCAAGCACAGCGCCCACTGGTACCGCGATTACCTGATCCAACAGCGTCCGCAGAAAACCGCGAACGCCGCCTGAGCAACGCAACTGTCGTACCGCCGCCGGCCCTCGGGTCGGCGGTTTCCATATAAACTGGCCGCAGAGCCGGTGAACCAACGAGAATCACGAGGATGACATCATGACCGCACCATCGACTGTGCAACACACCCCCGATCCGCAGATGGCGCCGGGCGCCCGCCCCCCCTCGCTGCTGCGCGCCATGTTCGCGCCCGGCACGCCGATGCTGTGGGTGCCGAGCGGCTACTTCGCCATGGCGCTGACCTACATGATGCTCACCAGCGTGACCTCGATCATGTTCAAGAATCTCGGCATGGACAACGGCCAGGCGGCGCAGTACGCCAGCTACCTGATCCTGGCCTACACCATCAAGCCGCTGTTCGCGCCGTTCGTCGAAATGTACCGCACCAAGAAATTCTTCGTGCTGTGCGCGCAGCTCATTGTCGGCCTCGGCTTTGCCGGCGTGGCGCTGGCGATGTCGCTGCCGGACTACATGGTGATCATGGTGTTCCTGTTCGGCGTGCTGTCGCTGGTGGGCGCGACGCAGGACATCGCCTCGGACGGCGTCTACGTCACCTCGCTCGACAGCAAGACGCAATCGCTGTTCTGCGGCATCCAGAGCCTGAGCTGGAACGTCGGCCCGATCGTCGCCTCGGGCGGCATGGTGTACCTGAGCGGCTGGCTGCACACCCACTACTTCAAGCACGAGGCCGGCGTGTTCGGGCCGGCGTGGATCGACTCGTGGCGCGTGATCTTCTTCATCGTGGCCGGCATCACGCTGCTGACGGCGGTCTGGCACCTGCGCGTGATGCCGGAAGGCGCCAGGGCGGCGAACGCGCCGCGCTCGGTGGCCGACGCCGCCTTCATCCTCAAGGACTCCTTCGTCACCTTCTTCCAGAAGCGCGACGTGTGGCTGATGGTCGGGTTCGCGTTCGTGTTCCGCCTGAGCATCGGCCTGCTGGAAAAGATCGGGCCGTTCTTCATGGTCGACCCGGTGGCGCAGGGCGGGCTGGGGCTGTCGAATGAAATGCTGGGGCTGATCTACGGCACCTACGGCCTGATCGCCGTGCTGCTGGGTTCACTGCTGGGCGGCATCTTCGTCGCCCGGCGCGGTCTGCGCCGCACCCTGTTCACGCTGTGCTGCGCGGTCAACATCCCGAACGTCACCTTCCTGCTGATGAGCTACTACCAGCCGGACAATCTGATCGTCATTTGCGCCGGCGTGGCGACGGAAAAATTCTTCTACGGCTTCGGCTCGGTGGGCTTCATGATCTACCTGATGCAGCAACTGGCGCCGGGCAAGTACAGCACCACCCACTACGCCTTCGGCACCGGCCTGATGGGCCTGTGCATGATGGTGACGGGCGTGGTCAGCGGCCACCTGCAACAGCTGCTGGGCTACGTCCACTACTTCTGGCTGGTGATGGCCGCGACCCTCCCGTCCTTCCTGGTCACCTGGTTTGCGCCGTTCCACCACCAGGAATAAAAACCCCGGTTTTAGACGTCGCGGCCCAGCGCGCGCAGATCCTCGCTGCGGAGCTGGCGCTCCGGCGCCAGCACCCGCGCGATCACTTGCGGATTGAGCCCCATGTTTTGCAGCAGCTCGACCGCGCCGGGCGTGCCGATCTCGCGCTGCACCTGCAACGCCTGCCGCACAATAAAATCAAAGGAATGCCAGCCGGCGGTGTCCGACGTTGGCGGCCTCGGCTGGCGCCGATCATGCTCCGGGACCATGGTGATCTCCTCGTCTTTGCATCCGCCTAGATTAATCCAAGATGGGGCCGGATGCGCGCCCGATTTGCCGCCGCCCTATTCCTTCGGCGGCACATACGACAGCTGCGCCTTGTAGCCCTCCGGCGCGATCGAACTATCAAACGGATAGCTGGCCAGGTTCTGCTGGTCCACCATGCCGAGCTTGACCAGGATGGTGTGCGGCCGCTCGCCGCCGCGCCCTTCGAGCAGGTTGACGGCGGCGTTGATCGCCACCCGCGCCTGGCTCACGCCGCGCGTGTCGGCCGCCGCCGCGATCGCCTTGGTGCGGATCAGGTGGGCGATGTCGCTGGTCAGGTCATACGCCACCACCCGCACCCGGTCGCTCAGTCCGGCCGCCTTCAACGGCGCCAGCGCCGCCGGTGCGCAGCCGGTGCAGCCGAGCAGGTAATCGAGCCGGCGACCATGCCGCGCCAGGATGCGCGCGGTCAGCTCGCTCTGCAAGCCGCGCTCGCTGTCGCCGTAGCGGATGTCCAGGATGTTGACCTCGATCGCCGCCTCCTGCGCGGCAATCCGCGTGCCGTCCACCTCGCCCTTGACCCAGCCCGCCCCCATCGGCCCCGGCAGCAGGGCCAGGTTGATCGATTTGAGGCCGCGCCGCTGGGCGTCGCGGATCACCCAGCGCGTCGCCTCCAGCCCCATGCCGCGCAGCGAGGTGGTGACCTTCAAGTCCAGCTCGTCGCTGCGGCTGTCATTGGCCAGCTCCAGCACGGTGATGCCGGCGGCGCGCGCCTTGGCGATCGAGGCGTTGTTGGCGGTCATGCTGATCGGCGACAACACGATGGCGTCGTAGCGGGCGGCGATCACCTGGTCCATTTTTTTCAGCTGGCCTTGCAGGTCGTCGTAACCGCTGGCGGGCAGGATGTCGGCCGCCACGCCCAGCCGCCGCGCTTCGCTGATGACGCCGTAGGCCACGCCGCTCCAGTACGGGTCCTTCATATGCGGGAACAGGAAGGCGATGCGCCAGCGCTTGCTCGCGCGCGGCGCCGGCCCATACGTGCCGGCCACCACGCGGCCGCTGGCCAGCGCGTCGTCGGCCGTGCCCTGGGCTTGCAGCGGGCGGAAGATGGATTGCACCGGGATCGGCGCAAAGCCGGCGGGCGGCTGCGCCAGCGCGGGCAGCAGGCTCAGGCCCAGACCAAACAGCGCCAGCAAGCGGAATCGAGGCGTCTTCATCGGGCTTTCTCCATGCACGGGGGGGCAACACGGGCGGCGGCGCCATACGGCGGCACCCGCACGCCGTTGCGCACGCCCAGGCGGGCCAGCTCGCCAGACCGCACCATTTGCGCGAACAGCGCATTGTAGCGTTCGCGCACGGCGGCATAGTGCGGCGCGCGCGGAAACGCCAGATAGCCATCGAGCTGCGTGATGTCGGGACACAACGCCGTCACCGACGCGCCCAGCCCCAAGGGGCCGAGTGCGCGCGTGACATTGCGCTCGTTGGTTGCCAACAAGTCGATGCGGCCCAGCGCCAGCATCTGCAAGCCGTTCTCCACTTGCGGCACTTCGTTGATGTCAAACAGCGGCCGCGCCTGCTCGAACTGGCTGCCGTAATGCCAGCCGCGCACGGTGGCGATGCGCTTGCCCTTGAGCAGCGCCAGATCGCCGCGCCACGCCGCCGGACCGCTGCGGCGGCCATAGAACACCACCCGGTCGCGGTACAAGGCGTGGTCGGTGTAGGCCAGGCGCTTCAAGCGCTCCGGCGATTTGTACGGACCGACCAGAATGTCGGCCTGGGCGCGCTCCACCATCGCCATCGCGCGCGGCCACGGATACAGCTTGAAGCGCATAGTGTCGCCGGCGCGCTCGGCCAGCAGGCGCAGTACATCGACGCCCAGGCCATGCCAGCTGCCATCCTCGCGCTGCTCGTAGATATGGCTAAAGCTGGCGCCGACCGCCACCCGTTCGACGGCGTGCGACAGCGCCGGCGCGCCGGCGCCGCAAGCCATGGCCAGCAACAGGAAGAGGGTCTTGTACATAGTGTCTAGATACTAACATGGGCTAAGGCAAGTTTCGATGCAGGAATGCCACGCTGGCCTCAACCGTTGTTTGCAGCCACGGATCGAACAACCAGAAGGAATGCGGCGTGTCCGGCAGAACGACCTTGTCGCTGGCCACGCCGGCGGCCGCCATCCGCGCCATCATCTCTTCGCGCCCGGCGGAAAAGCGCGGCTGGCCGCTGCCGATGAACAGGATGGGCGGCATGCCGGGGCGCACATAGCGGATCGGCGAGGCCGCCCGCCACAGCGCCGGCTGCTCGGCATAGCGGCCGCCGAACCAGGCGCCGGCCGCCGACGGGTTCTTCCGCGGATCATCCTCGTACTGGAGCGCCAGTTCGCTGGTAAAGTCGGACAGGCCGTCGATATTGATGATCGCCTTGACGCCCTCGCCGGTGCCGGTCAGGCCGGCCAGGCTGGCGATCTGGCCGCCGGCCGAGCCGCCCGCCAGCGCGATCCGCCGCGGGTCCAGGCCATAGGCGGCGGCATGCTCGCGCACCCAGCCCACAGCCGCCTGCACATCCCGCACCGCCGCCGGATAGCGCGCCTCGCCGGACAAGCGATAGCTGACCGTCACCGCCGCATAACCGTGCTGCGCCAGCCGCAACGCCATCGGCACGAACTCCGCGCGAAAGCCCGCCTTCCAGCCGCCGCCATGCACCAGCACCACCACCGGCAGACGCTCGCCCGGCGGCCGGTAAAGATCGAGCTTCAGGCAGCGCGTGCCGTATTGGGCATAGACCAGATCGGCCGTCTTGCTGACGCCCGGCGGCAACGCGTCGCTGGCAATGCGGATGTCCGGATAGGTGCGCACCAGCTTGTCGTAGGTGTGCGCGGCATCGTAGGTATTGGTGGGATCGGGCGGCGGCTCCACGCACGCCGGCGCGGTCGCCAGGGCGGCGGCAAGAACAACACTCAGAACAGGCATTGGCACCTCGGCAGAAAAACACCGGCCGAGTATGGCATAAAAAAAAGCCCTCGGCCGGTGACGACGCGAGGGGCTTAAAACCACAGACAACACTGGACTACAAGAAAACCTGCTCAGAAATCGTTTTCTGAATTCCTGAAAACGATTTCATAATACCAGTCCCGGTTGGAATGTCAATTTAAAAATAGTGGTGCTTGCACGCCGGCAGGGATGGCTGCACCGTATCGGCGCATATGTTGGAGCACGACGGTGGCCGTGCTGGCCGGCGCCGCGGCGACAACCAGTGGTGGTGGTGCAACCGGCAGCGGTCTCGCCAACACCTACTTCGCCGACATGATCCCGCGCGCACCGAACGGCGACGCCGCGACCGACGCGCAGCGCGCGGAAATCAACCGCATCCTGCAGGCCGATCTGGCCGCCGGCAAAATCAGCGGCGAAGACCGCCTGTATCTGTCGCAAATGATCGCCAACCGCACCGGCCTGTCGCCAGCCGAAGCCGAACAGCGCGTCGACCTGATCTACGCCCAGGCCAAGCAGGCGGCCGACGAAACCAAGGCCAAAGCCATGGCGGCGGCGGACGATGCCCGCACCGATTTATCCAACCCATGCGAAGGCATCAGAGGACTCAAGCTAAACAAGAGTAGCGTCTACATCACGGACGATATTTACAATCTCGTCTACCAGCATGGAAAGGACACACTCAGGGACGCTATGGACCTCGCTTACCTTACTGGCCAGCGGCCGGCGGACACTCTGAAAATGACAGCCCGAGATATTGTTGACGGCCATCTGCTTATTACTCAGAACAAGGTGAACAAACCGTTACGAGTGGCCATCATCGGAAAGTTGGCGGAGCTCTTAGAGCGAATCGCTGCAAAGAAGAAGGCGCGCAGAATCGTTACAGCTTCGCTCTTGGTGAACGAGCATGGAAAAAGCATGACTGGCCCCGCGCTTCGTTACCAGTTTGATCGAGCGAGGGCCCAGGCGTGGGCTGCGCATCCTGATAGGAAAGCGGAGCTGAAAAAATTTTCGTTTAAGGACTTGCGTGCGAAGGCTGCTGATGACACTTCCGAAGTGCGAGGCGATCAGGCAGCAAGTGATCTTTTAGGTCATGAGACACTTCAAACCACTCGGCGACATTACTTGCGCAGGGGTAAAGCGGTTCCACCAACCAAATAGTCTGTCTAGTCGCTGTCTTCCAAGTTGGCTCTTAGTGCTCTAATTTGGCTATCTAATGTTTCAAGTTCAGTGATTAATTTCGCCGCTTCTTCGACCGGCCCAGTCGCACGAGCTATAGTCGAATCTGGTGTACGGGCTGAAATCTGCAGGCGGGGATGAGGCGGTGGAGATTTTGTTGGAAAATTTGATTGTCGAGATCAAAACCAACCAACAGAGGAAACTCCACCATGACGAAG
>NZ_WWCP01000059.1 GCF_009857505.1 Duganella lactea | reverse complement strand
TCAAAGCTTGATGACCATAGTAAGTCGGTCCCACCCCTTCCCATCCCGAACAGGACCGTGAAACGACTCTACGCCGATGATAGTGCTGCAACCAGTGTGAAAGTAGGTTATCGTCAAGCTAGTTATTTAGAAAAAGCCCGCTCAGTTTATCTGCGCGGGCTTTTTTGCGTTTGTCACAAGCACGTCACGCGGGGTCTCTAAACTTTCTGGTCTTATAACGACACAGTAGGGGATCAGAATGCAGAAATTATCCGTGATGTCGCTGGCATTGCTTGCCGCGCTGACCGCTTGCGGCGGCAGCGACAACGCGCCGGCCGCGCCCGCCAAAACCTCGATGACCGGGGTGTTCCTCGATGGCGCCGTCGAGAACCTGGATTACGTTGCCGGCAGCGCTACCAAAGCCAGCACCAACGCCAAAGGCGAGTTCACCTGCTATGCCGGCGACACGGTGAGTTTCAGCATCGGCGGCATCGCTCTGGGCAGTACCTTGTGCGCGACTAGCGTCACGCCGTTGGAGTTGTCGGGTACGACCGACGTTAAGAATTCCAAAGTCATCAATCGCCTGCTGGCGTTGCAACTGCTGGATGACGACAGCGATCCCTCCAATGGCATCAAGTTAAATGCGGATGTGAAGACCGCGCTGGCCACCAAAAGCGCCGACTTCAATGCCGATGCCGCCACCTTCAACGCCGCGATGAGCGCCAACCTGGCTGTCGCCGGCGCTAAATACGCCACCCGCACCGTCGACGACAGTCGCCGTGCCCTGGTGCGCGAGCATTTTGAAGACACGCTCGCATCCAGAATCGGCGCGCCGGTCAATGAAGCGTTCAGCCAGACCACGCCATTGGGCACGGTCGCGGTGACGGTCACACGTTACCAGGTCCAGGCTGCCAGCAGCTACTACATTCCATACGAAGGCACCAACACCAAGGTGAAGGAAGAGTTTCCGCTTGGCTTCCTGCCGTCCTACGGTTCGTCGATCGCGTTCAAGGGCATCAGCGCCAATGGCGACCTGGAGTTCTATGGCCTGACTGATCGCGGCCCGAATGGCGATGGCCCGAACCTGCCGTCGCTGAGCGGCAGCGGCACCACCGGCGCCAAGATTTTCCCCTCGCCGAGTTTTGCGCCGGCGTTTGGCGTGATCACTGTGGGCAAGAACGGCGCGGTGCTGACTTCGTCCACGCCGATCAAGGCATCGGCCAACGTCAAGGTCAGCGGCTTGCCAGTGCCGCCCGGCACGCTGGGCAATTCGGCCGAGCTGCCCGTGTTCGACGCGATGAAATACGACGCCAACAGCAAAGCCACCTTTGACGTCAACGGCATCGATAGTGAGGCTATCGTCGTCGATAAGAAGCGCAACGTGCTGTGGGTGTCGGATGAATACGGCCCGTTCATCGTCAAGCTTGATCCGGCCACAGGCGTCATTCTCAACAAGTACGCGCCGGGTAGCGGTCTGCCGGCCATCTTCCTGAAACGCCGCGCCAACCGTGGCATGGAGGGTCTGACGCTCGATACCACCACCGATAAGCTGCACGGCTTCCTGCAAAGTCCGCTGACCGATGGCAGCGCCCTGTATTCGGTGACCGGCAAGAACGAGCAGGTCGAGCGTTACGCGCGCTTCACGCGCTGGACCGAGTTCGATCCGACCACCGGCAAGGCCGGCAAGATGTACGCCTATCCGCTGGACGCGGCGGATTACCAGGATGGCCGCACCGGCAACGCCAAGCTGGGTGACGTGGTGGCGCTGGGCAACGGCAAGTTCATCGTCATCGAGCAGGGCGCGGCGCCGAATGGCAAGGTGTTCAACAAACTGATGCTGATTGAAATCGCGGCAGCCACCGATATTTCGGCCAGCGCCTTCAACGCCACCACCTCCGACCTGGAGAAGAGCAGCATGGCCGGCGCCGCCGTCAATGGCGCCGACTGGAAAGCCGTCACCACGCTCAAGAAAACCCTGCTGCTGGACCTGAACGCCATCGGCTGGCAGGCCGAGAAGGCGGAAGGGCTGACCGTTGTCGATGGCAACACCCTGGCGCTGGCCAACGATAACGACTTCGGCATGAAGACTAAAATATACGACGCCAGCGGTAAGGCCATCGACGATGCGGACGTCACCAAGTGCAATGTCGACGCCAGCGGCGCCATCATCACCAGCACCACGCTGGGCTGCAACGCCACCAATAGCATCCGTGTGGCGCGCGGCGTGGATGTCGAGCGCCCAAGTCGCCTGTGGCTGATCAAGTTCGGCAAGGCGCTGACCTCGTTCTGAGCGCCATCCGGTGACCAAGGTTTAGCCCACATCAAGGCGGGCTTGGCGCCGGGTTGTTACCTTCTCAGGGTGACTCTCGGAGGAAAGCCCGATGGAATATGCGCAGCTGAAACCTGGCCGCCGGTTTGCCCCGCTCCAAAGCCTGTTGTATTACAGCCAGCGCATCGTGACTTATCCGTCGTTGCGCCGGCTGGTGGTCCACGCGCTCAGCGGCGCGGTGCGGCTACGCCAGGGAGCGTGCAGGGAACTGTATGCGGCCACGCCGGCCGAAGAGGCGGCGTTGATCGATTTGCACCGCAGCGGCTACGCGCCGCTCGGCAATCTGCTGGACGGACCTCAGTGCGACGAGATTTGCGCCTGGCTGGACAACAAGCTGCTGACCGACCGCGATCACGAGCGGCCCGGTTTCACGCTGGCGCAGCGCGCGGCCGATGTGCGGGTGGCGGATTATCACCTGCGCGATGTGATCGCGTGCCCGCACATCCTGGCGCTGGCCAACAGTCCGCCGTTGCTGGGACTGGCCGCACGCTACATGGGGTGCAAGCCGACCATCTCCGCGCTGGGCCTGCGCTGGTCGTTCCCGGTGCCGGGCGCCGACAGCGCCTTGCAGGCGTTTCACCGCGATTCCGAGGATTGGCGCTACCTGAAAGTGCTGGTCTACCTGACCGATGTCGATGACGGCGCCGGTCCGCACGTCTACCTGCATGGCAGCCATCTGACGCAGGCGCCGATGCGCTTGCGCTTCTACTCCGACAGCGAAATCTCCGGCGCCCACAGCGCCGGGATGCTGCTGACCGCGATCGGCACGCGCGGCTTTTGCTTTGCGGTGGACACGGCCGGCATTCACAAGGGCACCGCGCCGGTGCTGCAACCGCGCCTGATGTTGCAGATCCAGTATTCTCTGCTGCCCAGTTACGCCTACCGCTACGCGCCGGAGCGCTATCAAGGGCCGCTGCTGCTCGACCCCTACGTCAACCGCCTGATTGTTCGTCCGGGCGCTTCGCGTGGCTGATGGATTCGCCGTCTGTCTTGCGCAGCGTCCAGAAGGTGAACGATGACAGCACCGTCAGCACCGCCAGCGTGATGAAGGCGTGATGCAGCGCCGATGTCAGCGCCACGCGGTTCGACTGCGGCAGGTCGCCCAGGAACCAGCCGGTGACCAGCGAGCCGGCCGCCAGGCCGAAGCTCATCGACAACTGCTGCATCGAGCTGGCCATGGTGCTGGCCATGCTGGAATCGGCGCCCTCCAGATCGGCGTAGGCGATGGTGTTCATGCTGGAGAATTGCAGCGAATTGAAGAAGCCCAGGCACAGGCTGATCGCCACGATCACATACATCGGTGTGCCTTCCTTCACGAAGGCAAACAGGCTGATGGTCAGGCCGATCAGCAGCGTGTTCACGGTCAGCACCTGGCGATAGCCGAAGCGGCCCAGCACCCGCGCCGAGATCACCTTCATGCCCATGGCCGCCGCGGCGGACGGCATCATCAGCAAGCCAGATTGCCAGGCCGGCAGGCCCAGACCCAATTGGTACAGCAGCGGCAGCAGGAACGGCAGGCCACCGACGCCGATACGTGTGACAAAGCCGCCCAGCACCGACACGCGGAAGGTGCGGACCTTGAACAGCGCCAGCCGCAGCAGCGGGAACGGCGCATCCTTGGCGTGCCAGCCGTAAGCGCCCAGCAGCGCGATGGACAGCAGGAACAGCACCGAGGCCGAGGTCACATCCAGCGTATGCTCGCCGAACACTTCCAGCAGCCATGACAGCAGCGCCACGCCGGTGCCGAACAAAACGAAACCGATAAAGTCCAACGGCCTGGTGTTCTCTTCGCGGTAGTCCGGCATGTAGCGGTGGGCCAGGTAGATCGCCACCAGCCCGACCGGCACGTTGATGAAGAAGATGTCGCGCCAGGTCAGCCAGTACACCACCAGGCCGCCGATGGTGGGGCCGAGCAGGGGACCGATCAGGGCCGGGATGATGACGAAGTTCATCGCCGCCAGCAGCTCGCTCTTGGGGAAGGTGCGGACGATGGTCAGGCGCCCGACCGGCATCATCATCGCCGCGCCGAAGCCTTGCAGCAGCCGCGCCGCCACCAGCATCGGCGAGTTGACCGCCAGGCCGCACAGCACCGAGGCGATGGTAAAAACGGCAATCGCGGTCATGAACACGCGGCGCGCGCCGAAGCGGTCCGCCATCCAGCCGCTGATCGGAATCGACACCGCCAGGCTGAGGATGTAGCTGGTGACCACGGCCTTCAGGCTCAGTGGCGTGACTTGCAAGCTGGCCGCCATCGCCGGAATGGCGGTGTTGACGACGGTCGAGTCCAGCTGCTCCATGAAGAGGGTGGTGGCGACGACCCAGGGCAGGTAGCGCTTGGTGGCGTTGGCGTTGGTATTGGCGTTCATAGCCACGATTGTCACACAAAATAAACCGCGTGGTCATCAGGCCGTCACGCAGGGGGCGTAAGTTGCGCACATCGCTACTGCCTATGGGAGATGGACATGGACATCCAGCCACCGCGCCGGACTTTCATTCGTCAGATGGCGGCATCGGGTGCGCTGCTGGGCGTGGCCGGATTGAGCGGCTGTACCGCCAGCGGCGTGGCCGAGGAGGTGGCGCCGGGCTTCCGCCACGGCGTGGCCAGCGGCGACCCGCTCGCCGACCGCGTGATTCTGTGGACGCGCGTGACGCCGGCGCATGATGGCGAGGGCGATGTCGCCGTGCGCTGGCAGCTGGCCACTGACGCCGCCATGCGGCAGGTGATCGCGCATGGCAGCGTGGTCACCTCGGCCCAGCGCGACTACACGGTCAAGGTGGATGCGGCGGGGCTGCTGCCGGGGCATGTCTACTATTACCAGTTCGCGGTGGACGGCGGCGACAAGTCAGTGGTGGGCCGCACCAAAACGCTGGCGCGCGGCGATGCGAAACAAGTGCGGTTGGCGGTGTTCTCCTGCTCGAATTATCCGGCCGGGTACTTCAACGTTTACGCCGACGCCGCCCGCCAGGACAATATCGACGCCGCGCTGCATATCGGCGACTACATCTACGAATACGAAAGCACCGGCTACGCCTGTGGCCAGGCGGAGGCGCTGGGCCGGGTGTCCGAACCGCGCGAAGTGCTGCTGCGGCTCGAAGACTATCGCCGCCGCTATGCGCAGTACCGCGCCGATCCCGACCTGCAGGCGGTGCACGCGGCCATGCCGTTCATCGTCGTGTGGGACGACCACGAATTCGCCGACGACACCTGGCGCGATGGTTCGGTGGACCACAAGACCAGCCAGTACGGGCCGTTCGAGCTGCGCAAGCATGCGGCGCTGACCGCGTACCACGAGTGGATGCCGATCCGCGTGCCGGATGCGTCGGCGCCGGACAAGATCTACCGCTCGTTCGATTTCGGCGGCATCGTCTCGCTGCACATGCTCGATACGCGCCTGATCGGCCGCGATCAGCAGTTGATGCTGTCGTCCTATTATGATGAACACAGGCGTTTCGATGTGGAGAAGTACAAACACGACGTGTGCTCGCCGCGCCGCCAGATGATGGGCCACGAGCAGATGGCCTGGCTGGAAGAGCAAGTCAGCCGCTCGACCGCGCGCTGGCAGATGCTGGGCCAGCAGGTACTGATGGCGCGCATGGAGTATCCCACCGCAGTGGTGATGGGCGAGTGCAGTCCCACCAATTACTGCGCATTGAAGAAGCGCGCCGAGGCCGACCCTTCGTGCGTCAATGAAAAAGAGCAGCGCTGGTTGTCGGCGCAGACCTTGCCGTGCTATCTGGATTCCTGGGACGGCTATCAGGCCGATCGCGAGCAAGTGTTCGCGATGATGCGCAAGCATCGCAAGAACCTGGTGGTGCTGGCCGGCGACACCCACAACGCCTGGGCCAGCGACCTGCGCGACGCGGAAGGGCGCCAAGCAGGCGTGGAGTTCGCGACGGCCTCCGTATCGTCACCCGGCATGGAAGGCGGCTATCCGGGCCGCGACCCGGACGACGTGGCGGCGATGATGGTCGATCTGATCGAGCCCTTGTACTACGCGCAAACCAGCAAGCGTGGTTATATGATCGTCACAGCCAGCCATGAGCAGGTGCGCTGTGACTGGCGTTTTGTCGATACGGTATTTCAGCACGAGTTTACGGCGGCGACGGAACGCAGCCTGCGCGTGCTGCCTGGGCCTGGCAATCGCCGCATCGAGGAATGCTACGGCTGATCCCAGCGGTTCTCGAACAGGATGTCGTTGAGCGGCCGGCGCTGGTCCCACTTCTCCAGTTCCAGCATGGGCGCGTTGTAGAACGCGTGCACGTGGCCGACGCACAGCACGGCGATCGGCTGGCTGCCTGGTGGCATGCCGATGATGTCGCGCAGGCGCTGTGGATCGAACATCGACACCCAGCCGGCGCCGATGCCTTCCGCGCGCGCCGCCAGCCAGAAGTTCTGTAACGCACAGGCGGCCGAGGCCAGGTCCATCTCCGGCATGGTGCGGCGGCCGAAGACGTATTGATCGCGCTTGTCGATCAGTCCCACCACCAGCACTTCCGCGCATTCCAGGATGCCTTCCACCTTCAGCTTCATGAACTCGTCTGCGCGCTTGCCCAGTGCCTCGGCGGTCTTGATGCGTTCTTCGTTCACATGCTGGTGTATGCTGGCGCGCAGCGCCGCGTCGGTGATGCGCACGAAACGCCACGGCTGCATGTAGCCGACACTGGGGCCATGGTGGGCGGCTTCGAGGAAGCGTTGCAGCTGGCCTTCCGCCAGCGGGTCGCGTTTGAAATGGCGCACGTCGCGGCGTTCGCGGATGGCGCGATAGACGCCGGCAATTTCGGCGTCGGAGTAGGCGTGTTGATTCATTTCAGTGCGATCAGTGCATCCAGCAGCGGTTGCGTGGCGTCGGCGATGCGATCCAGGCTGGCTTCGCGCAGCGCCGAGGTGTCCACGGTGTTGTGCGAGTGCAGGCCGGCCCAGCGCATCAAGGCGCTGATGGCTTGCGGCGTGTCGAACAGGCCATGCAGGTAGGTGCCGAGTATCTGGCCGTCCGCCGACAGCGCGCCTTCCGGGCGGCCGTCGATGGTGAAGGCCGGGGTGTCCAGCGCGCCGCCGGTTGAAACGCCCATGTGGATTTCGTAGCCGATGACCGGCGCCTGCTCACCGTCGAAGGCGCATACGCCTTGTACTTGCTTGAGCTGTTTCTGCGGACTCATTTCGGTCGTCATGTCGAGCAGGCCAAGTGCGGGCGATGATCCGGCGCGGCCTTCCATGCCCAGCGGGTCGATCACTTCGCGGCCCAGCATCTGGAAGCCGCCGCAGACGCCGATCACTTTGCCGCCATAGCGCAGGTGGCGCTTGATCTGATCCGGCCAGCCCTGGGCGCGCAGCCATTCCAGGTCGCCGCGCGTGTTCTTGCTGCCGGGGAGGATGATCAGGTCCGCCTGCGGTATCGGCTCGCCCTGGCGCACGAAGTGCAGGTCGACGTCCGGGTGGGCGCGCAGCGCGTCGAAGTCGGTGTGGTTGCTCATGCGTGGCAGGCTGGGGACCACAACACGGAAGGCGCCGCGCGCGGCTTGCACCGGCTGCACCGCGTCTTCGGCATCGAGGAACAGGCCATGCAGGTAGGGCAGCACGGCCAACACCGGCTTGCCGGTCTTTTGCTCCAGCCAGTCGATGCCGGGTTCCAGCAGCTTGATGTCGCCGCGGAAGCGGTTGATGACGAAGCCGATGGTGCGACGGCGCTCGCTCTCCGACAGGCAATCCAGCGTGCCGACGATGTGAGCGAATACGCCGCCTCGATCGATATCCGCCACCAGCACCACCGGACAGTCGACCTTTTCGGCGAAGCCCATGTTGGCGATGTCGCGGTCGCGCAGGTTGATTTCGGCCGGGCTGCCGGCGCCTTCCACCATCACGCAGTCGTATTGTTGCAGCAGCCGCTCGTGCGATTCGAGCACCGCCTGCATGGCGACGGTTTTGTACTGGTGGTAATCGCGTGCGTTCATCTCGGCGCGCACCTTGCCATGGATGATGACTTGCGCGCCAATGTCGCTCGATGGCTTGAGCAGGATCGGATTCATGTCGGTATGCGGCGACACGCCGGCAGCGACAGCCTGCAGCGCCTGCGCGCGGCCGATCTCGCCGCCATCGGCGGTGACGGCGCTGTTGAGCGCCATGTTCTGCGGCTTGAACGGGACAACGCGCACGCCGCGCCGCTTGAGCAGGCGGCACAGCGCCGCTACCACCGTGCTTTTGCCGGCGTCCGAGGTGGTGCCCTGAACCATCAGGGTGGAGTAGGGGAAGGACATATCAGTTCTTACGGTGCTGGCGGGCTTCTTCGATTTTCTCGCATAGCTCGCGGGTGCCGGCGACCATGCGCGGACCGGCGCGGTACAACAGGTCGCGCTGGAGACGGAACAGGTTATTGTTTTTCACCGCCAGCATATTGGTGTACGGCTTCCACAGATCGACGCTGGCATAGTTCTTTTCGAGCGTGCCGAAGATGGCTTCGGGATTCGCCTGCAACACGGCCTCCACGCTGACCACCGGCGCCGTCACTTTCAGGTCGGCGAAGATATTAACGCCCCCGCACAGGCGGATGGAGTCACTGACGATGGCGCTGCCGCTCAAGGTGTAGAGCGGCTTGTCCCACACCTGGTAGAACAGGCGCACCGGCGGACGGTTGGCGTATTCCCTGGTCAGCGCCGCGAACTGGTTGCGGATTTCGGCGGCGGCGGGATTGGCCACCGCTTCGGTGCCGGCCAGTTGGCCGAGGCGGACGATGTTGTCGGAAATGCCTTCCAGTTTGGCCGGCTCGCTGTGGAACATCGGCACGCCGAGCTGGCGCAGGGTCTCGATCTGGCGTTCAAAACCGCCATGCATCCAGATGACGATCAGGTCCGGCTTCATGGCCGCCACACGCTCCATGTCGATCAGGCGGTTGTCGCCGACGCGCGGAATGCTCTTCGCGGCTTCCGGATAGTCGCTGTAGGTCACGGTGCCGACGATCTTGTCGCCGGCGCCGGCCGCAAACAGCAGCTCCGTCACATGTGGCGACATCGAGATGATGCGTTGTGCCGGCTTTTGCAACGTGACCGTTTTGCCGTCGTCGTCGCGCACGGTGATCGGGGCGGCGCTGGCGGTTGCCACGGCGAACAGCGCCGCCGCAAAGATCAGTTTTTTCATCGTTGATTCCATTCTGAGAGTGCTGTGTGCAGGCGCTGCCAGCCCGCTTCGTCTGGAGGAAGACCGAGCCGGATGCCGCGTGCCGCCTGGGTGAAGAGCCGCACCCAGATGCCGCGTTCCGCCATGTGCCGCCAGAACGCCTCCGGCTGCGGCTCGGCCCACCATTGGAACAGCGGTGTACCGCTGGACTGGATGCCATGTGAGGCCAGCAGCGCGCGCAGGCGTTCGCCGTGGACCGCCAGTTGCGTGCGGGTGTCGCTCTGCCATGCGTGATCGCTCAACGCTGCCAGCGCGATCTGCTGCGCCGGGCCGCTGATGGTCCACGGACCCAGCAGGTCTGCCAGGTCGCGCAGCAGGTCGGCGTGGGCGGCGACGAAGCCAAGGCGTATGCCGGCCAGGCCGAAGAATTTGCCGACCGAGCGCAGCACGATCAGGCCGGGGCGGCCGGTATGGGCGGCGACACTGTTTTCTTGCGCGGTGTCGCCAAACGCTTCATCGACCACCAGCCAGCCGCCGCGCGCAGCCAACTGGTCGGCCCATTGCAGCAGTTGCGCTGCCGGCACGACCGCACCGGTCGGATTGTTTGGATTGACCACGACCACGACGTCATGCCGCGCGACGGCGTCGGCCAGCTCCGCGTATGGCGTCAGCGTCATCGTATGTCCGTGGCCGCCCCAGTGGTGCGCGTGTTCCGCATACGACGGCGCGCTGACCGCCACGCGTGACGGCGCGCGCAGGCGAGGCAGTGCCTGAATCGCTGCCTGCGTGCCGGCCGCCGGTAGCATTTGTGGCGCGCCATAGAACGCCGCCGCCGCCGCGGTCAGCGCCGGATCGGGTTCCGGCAGGCGATGCCACGCATTGCCCGCCACCTCAGGCGCGGGATACCAGCGCGGATTGATGCCGGTTGACAGATCGACCCAGTCGTCGCGGCCAAAGCGTTTTGCGGCGTCACGCAGATTGCCGCCGTGTTCAAGCATGTGATAACTCCATCAGTGCCGCAACCGCGCAGGCCATTGCCAGCCACAGCACGGTGGTGCGCGCGACCAGTCGCCACGCACGATGGATGTCTGCGCCGACTGCCGGCGGACCGTCGCCGAGCGTTGGCCGGCATTCGACTTCGCCGTGATAAATCGCCGCACCGCCCAACTGCACGCCAAGCGCGCCGGCGCCGCTGGACATCACCGGTCCGGCGTTCGGGCTGTCCCACGCCGGCGCTTGCGCGCGCCAGCATTGCCATGCGCGGCGTTTGCCGTGCAGGCCGGGCGCCAGCAGCACATAGGACAGCGCTGTCAGGCGCGCCGGAATGTAATTGAGCGCATCGTCGATGCGAGCGGCGGCGCAGCCAAATTGCAGGAAGCGCGGCGTGCGGTAGCCCCACATCGCGTCCAGCGTGTTCGCCATGCGGAACAGCACCGCGCCAGGGCCGCCGGCGACGATAAACCAGAATAGCGTGGCAAACACCGCGTCATTGCCGTTTTCCAGCAGCGACTCGGCGCTGGCCTTGGTCAGTTCCACTTCGCTGGCGCTGGTGGTATCCCGGCTGACGATGTAGGAGGTGAGGCGGCGCGCGCCGGGCAGGTCACTCTGTGCCAGCGCATCGGCTATTGGCAGGTTGTGGTCGCGCAGGCTGCGCATGCCGAGGCAAAAGTACAGCAGCAGCGCATGGACGGCGGCCTGTACCGGTGGCACGGCCAGCGCCCACACCAGCAGCGCGGCCAGCGCGGTCAGCGGCAGCACGGCCAGCATCCACGCCAGCATGCCGCGCGCGAAGCGCATGTCGCCGCGGTTCAGGCGCCGTTCCAGCGCCATCGCCCAGTTGCCGAAGCCGACCAGCGGATGCCAGCGGCGCACTTCGCCCCACCACAAATCCAGCAGCACCGCCACCACCATCAACAGCGCGATGGTGGAAAAATTCAACCCACTAAGCACGGCTATCCTTTGAGGACCAGCGGCAGGCCGGCGGCGACAAACACCGCGCGGTCGCAAATGGCGGCGACGGACTGGTTCAGGCGTCCCTGTTCATCCATGAAGCAGCGCGACACGGCCCCCATCGGCATGATGCCCAGGCCTACCTCGTTCGATACCAGCACCACATCGCTGGCGCATTTGGTCAGCGCGCTGGCCAGCATGTCCTGCTGTTCGTGGAACAGCGCCGGCAGGGTGATCTCGCCGACGTCCGGATATTCCTGACCGCCGCTGAACAGCAGGTTGCTGAGCCACAGCGTCAGGCAGTCGACCATGATCAGGCGCTCGGGCGAGGACCAGCGCAGCAACTGGTTGCCGAGTGCCAGCGGCTCTTCAACGGTGGTCCATTCGGCCGGGCGGGCGGCGCGATGGTGGGCGATGCGGGAAGCCATTTCGCTGTCGCCGGCGGTGGCGGTGGCGATGTAGACCACTTCCTTGCCGGATTCGGCGGCCAGGCGTTCAGCGTAGGCGCTCTTGCCAGAGCGCGCACCGCCCAGAACCAATGTACGTGTCATGTCTCACTCCTCAGGAACAGCGCGGCCGTTGCCGCAGGATTGGATGGGAAATAAGCGTGAAAATATGAAGCTGTCAGCGAACCGACGCGATACCAGGCTTCACCCTGTATCGCGGAGGGATGCTTGATAGTGTACGCCGCCGGTTCCACTTTGGTGTCCAGTTTCGAATAATGGAAGGTATGGCCGCGCAATACGCCCTGCGGCGTGGGGAGTCCTTGTGAGCCGAGGCCCGCCAGACGTGGTTGCATCGCCACAGCGCCGGGCAGCAGGCCGGCCATGTTCCACACGGCGCCGCTCTTGTCGGCCAGCGTATCGGCCAGCGCCATCATGCCGCCGCATTCGGCGACGATGGGCATGCCGGCGGCGTGCGCGGCGCGGATCGAGTCCCGCCATGTCGCGGCTTGCGACAGCCGCTCGGCGTGCAGTTCGGGATAGCCGCCGGGGAGGTAGATCGCATCGGCCTCCGTCGGCACTGCCGCATTCGCCAGCGGTGAGAAGAAGGTCAGCGTTGCGCCCAGCGCGCCCAGCATGTCGAGGTTGGCCGGATAGAGGAACATGAACGCCTCGTCACGCGCGATGGCGATGGTTTTGCCGGCCAGTTGTGGCGCGGGCGATTGTGCCGGCGCTTGCGCGATGTCGACGTCGCGCAAGCTTGCCCACGCCGCCTCGTCGAACGACAGTTGCCCGGCCAGATCGTCTAGCAGTTGATCGATGTCGGCCACTTCATCCGGCAGCACCAGGCCGAGATGGCGTTCCGGCAGCGACTTGGCCTGCTTTGGCAGCGTGGCAAACAGCGGGATATCGCGCAGCGAGGTGGCGACCATCTTCGCGTGACCTTCGCTGGCGATGCGGTTGGCGATCACGCCGGCCATTTCCACCGGGCCGTAGTCGCGCAGGCCGTGCACCAGCGCGCCGGCGGTTTGCGCCATGGCGCCGGCGTCGATCACCGCCATCACCGGCACGCCGAAAGTGCGCGCCAGGTCGGCCGAAGAGGGCGTGCCGTCGTACAAACCCATAACGCCTTCGATCAGGATCACGTCCGCTTCGGCGGCGGCCTGCGACAACTGCTGGCTGCACAGCTCCTGGCCGACCATCCATAAGTCGAGCGAACGTACCGGTGCGCCACTGGCGCGTTCCAGCACCATCGGATCGATGAAGTCCGGGCCGCATTTGAACACGCGCACGCGCTTGCCCATGCGGACCAGTTTGCGCGCCAGCGCGGCGGTGACGGTGGTCTTGCCCTGTCCCGAGGAGACGGCGGCTACCAGCAATGCCTTTACCATTCGGTGCCCGCCTGCGCGCCGATGCCGGCCTTGAAGGCGTGCTTTACCACTTCCATTTCAGTGACCGTGTCGGCGATTTCGATCAATTCCGGCGGCGCACCGCGGCCGGTGATGACCACGTGCTGCATCGGCGGACGTGCCAGCAGATCGTTGATGACGGCTTCCACGTCAAGGTATTTGTACTTCAGCGCGATGTTCAGTTCATCGAACACCACCAGGCCGATGTCCGGATCGGCCAGGAACACCTTGGCCTGCTCCCAGGCCTGCTGTGCCTTGGCGATATCGCGTTCGCGGTTCTGTGTCTCCCAGGTGTAGCCCTCGCCCATGGCGTGAAAGCTGATCCCCTCCGGGAAGCGTCGCAGGAATTTTTCTTCGCCGGTCTGCATCGCGCCTTTGATGAACTGTACCACGCCCACTTTCATGCCGTGGCCCATGGCGCGGATCGCCATGCCGAAACCGCTGGAACTCTTGCCCTTGCCATTGCCGGTGTTGACGATGATGATGCCGATCTGCTTGTCGGCGGAAGCGATCTTGGCGTCGATGATGGCCTTCTTGCGCTCCATGCGCAGGCGGTGGCGTTCGTTGATGTCGTCGCTCATGGTGTTTCCTCGTTTGGTATGAAAATGCTGCGGGTGCCGTGCTGGATCACTTCGATCGGATGGCCAAGGTAGTCGCTCAGGATATCGGCCCGCATCACATCGGCCTTGGCGCCGGCCAGCCATTGGCCGTCGCCCTTCAGCAGCAGTGCGTGGGTGGAGACGCTGTGCGCCAGCGTCAGGTCGTGACCGATCATGATGGCGGTCTTGCCCTGTTCGCGGCACAGGCGGGCCAGAATGTTCATCACGCTGACCTGGTGCGCCAGATCCAGCGCGTTGGCTGGTTCGTCGAGCAGCAGCAGCGGCGTGTCTTGCGCCAGCATGGCGGCAATCGCCACGCGCTGGCGCTCGCCGCCGGACAGCGTGCGCACATCGCGCGTTGCCAGGTTGGCCACTTCCATCGCTTCCAGCGACTTGATGGCCATGGCGTGATCGTCGCTGTCTTCCCAATAGCGGTTGTCGTGGTAAGGGTGACGCGCCGACAGCACGGTTTCGATCACGCTGTAAGAAAAGGCGTCGCTGCGGCTCTGTGCCAGGAAGGCGCGCTGGCGTGCCAGTTCATCGAGCGGCCACTCCGCCAGCTTGCGCCCGCCGAGCGATACGTGGCCGGCGTCTGGCGCGCGCAGTCCCGCCAGTGCGCGCATCAGCGTGCTTTTGCCGGCGCCATTGCGGCCGATGATGCTCCAGCATTCGCCTTGCCGCACTTGCCAGTCGAGATCCAGGACCAGCTGGCGCTGGCCGGCTTTAAGGGACAGTTTTTCAGTGCCGATCATCATTTGCGCAGCCGATGCAGTTGATACAGGAAGACCGGTGCACCGATCAGCGCCGTCACCACGCCCACCGGCAGCTGCTGTGGCGCGATGGCGGTGCGGGCCAGCGTATCGGCCAGCATCAGGAAACTGCCGCCGGCCAGTGTGGCGGCGGGAATCAGCACACGGTGATCGGGGCCGACGGCGTAGCGGCACGCATGCGGCACGATCAATCCGACGAAGCCAATCGAGCCGGCGCTGGTGACGGCGCTCGCGGTCAGCAGGCCGGAGACGAAGAACAAACCTTTACGCAGCGCGCCGACGCGGATGCCGAGGGTGGCGGCGGCTTCGGCGTGCAGCGCCATCACATTCATGGCGCGCGCGCTGCGCAGCGCGAACGCCAGCGCTCCCGCCAGCACTATCCATGGCATCCAGCGCATCTGCGCGCCGGACAGGTCGCCGATCATCCAGAACACCATGCTACGCAGGCGGCTCTCCGGCGCGATGGACAACATCAGCGTCACCAGCGCCATGCAGCCGGAAGAGAGTATGGCGCCGGTCAGCAGCAACTGGGACGTGCCGGCTTCCGCCGCCGTGCCGCCGCGCAGGTCGCGCCGGGCCAGCAGGTACAGCATCATGGAGACGATGACTGCGCCGCCGAAGGCCGCGGCATCCACCATCCAGGCGGCGCACATGAACATCAGCGCGGCCAGTGCCCCGACCGAGGCGCCGGCGGAGATGCCGAGAACATAAGGGTCGGCCAGCGGATTGCGCAACAGCGCCTGCATCATCACGCCCGCCAGCGACAACGCGGCGCCGGTGACGAAAGCGGCGACCGCGCGGCTGGCGCGCAGGTCGAGCAGGGTCGCTGCCAGCGTCGAGCTCTGGCCGTGTAGCAGCTCATTGAGCGCTGCGGGAATATCGGAAAGGGGAATCGAGACAGAACCGGTCATGCCCGAGAAAATCAGGCTGGCAAACGCGAACAGCAGCAACCCTGTCAGGGTGATGGCGGCGCGCTGTCGCAGATTGCGGGAGAACGAATGCATGCACTGCTTTCAAAATAAAACTACCTTAAGACCGTCACTCCGGCTTCCGCCGGAATGACGTGCAGGTTACACCATTATTTGTAGCCGTAACGGATACCAGCGAACACCTTGGACCCAGGCGGCGCGTAGTAGCGCGCCAGGTCGTACTGTTTGTCGCCGATGTTATTCCAGCGAACCAGCGCCGACCAGCCCTGGTTGAAAGCATAGGTCGCGTACAGGTTGACCAGGCCGTAGCCGCCCAGGCGGTTCTGGTTGGGTGCATCGTCGAAACGGTCGCCTGAAAACTCCAGTTCCACACCGGTTTTCAGCGCGCCGATGCTGTAGTCGGCGGTGACGTTACCGTGCTTTTTCGCGCGGCGTTGCAGACGCTTGCCGGTGGTCTCGTCTTTCGGATCTTGCAGATCAAGACTGGCGGTCAGGTTAATGCCGGCCAGTTTGGTCGCGCCGGCGATGGTCAAGCCTTCCAGCAGCGCCTTGTTGACGTTGTAGGCGCAGCCGCCTTTATAGCCGGCGTATGGACATGGCTTCGTGTTCACCAGCATGTCGGTCAGCTTGTTGTGGTAATAGCTGGCGCTCAGCGTGTTCACGCCATCATCCCAGCGCAGGCCGATTTCGGCGTTCTTGCCTTCTTCCGGCTTGTTGGCGGGATTGCCATATCCTGGGTAGTACAACTCATTGTAGGTCGGCGCGCGGAAGCTGGTGCCGTAACTGGTGGTGGCGCGCAGTTGCGGCGTGATGTCGTAGCCATAGCCGATCGAACCGGTGTTCTTCGAGCCATACACCGCGTTGTCGCGACGGACCGACGCGTTCAGCAGGCTGGCACCCCGGCGCGCATTGTACGAAGCCGCCCACGAGTTGGTGGTGCGTTCGCGGTTCATCGCGTCGGCGCCGTTGGTCGATACCTCTTCCTTGCGGTGATCGTACAGCACCTGCACGATGTCTTCGCCGATGCGGATATCGTTCTGCAGTGTGATATCGGTTTGTTTGGTGTCGATGCGCGAGTAGTCCGACGCAGCGGGGCCGCCCCAGTTCTGGCCCTTGTCTTCACTCTGCGAGATTTGCAGCAGCGTGTCGACGTTGGAGACGAATTTTGCCTTGCCGTAGATGGCGGCGGTTTGCAGTGCGGCTTTGCTGCGTACATCGTAAGCCGAAGCACCGCTGTCGTATTGAGATTCCAGTTTGCTGTGCAAGAACAGCGCGCCGGCCTCAAAGCCATGAGCGATCTGGAAGCCAAACTGGCCGGAGACGTTTTCGCGGTCGTAGCCATCGTCGTCAGGATTGAAGCTGGATGCGCCGGGACGGGTGGCCGAGTAGCCATCCGACTTTTCCTTGGCGGCGCTGATGGCGTAGCTGAAGCTGTGCTCACCGCCGGTCGCGCCGGACAGGGTGGCGTCGGCTTCGCGCGTGTTGTCGCTGCCGTAGCCGGCGAAGGCCGTCACCGCAGGCGCGCCTTGGCCCTTTTTGGTGAAGATCTGAATCACGCCGCCGATGGCGTCGGCGCCATACAGGGAGCTTAGTGGGCCGTAGACGATTTCGATATGGTCGATGGCGGTCAGCGGAATGGCGCTCCAGTTGGCCGCGCCAGTGGTTGAGGAACCGATACGCACGCCGTCGACCAGCACGATGTTCTGGTTGCTGTTGGCGCCGCGGAGGTAGACGCTGGAGGCGGTGCCGGCGCCGCCATTGCGGGCGATTTCGATACCGCGCTGGCGCTGCAGCAGGTCGACGATGGAACCGGCGCCCGATTGCGCGATCTGTTCGGCGTTGATGGTGACGGTGTCGCTGATCACGTTCGCCAGTGGCTGCGCGGTGCGGGTGGCGGTAACCACCACGGTGTCGGCGGGTTCGGCGTGTGCATGGCAGGCAGCCATGGCCAGCGCCAGCGACGTCAGCGCCGCAGGACGGGAGATAAGGAGAGTCATGATAAACGTTCTATTAATAGCAACCGACCGACGTCCCCGTCAGCCAATTGTGAACAGAAGCGGGGCTTGGCCCGCTTCCACCTGATTTGGCCGGTATCCGGGCTGACAAGCGGCGCCGCCTCACCTTCCCATGCCGTGGCACAGTGGTTGTCAGAGGCGGTTTGTCGCAGCGTGAGCGACGCTTGTTTACCGTTGCGGGGGCAGCACACGTTGGCCTTTTGCTATCGGCTCCGTGTTTCCCGTTTAACTGCGCATCTGGACAGACGCGCGGGCACCAAAACCGCACATTATACGGGGTTAAAGGGTCAACGTGGCACCGTAGGGGATTTGATGGGCGGTCTGCGCGGCTTGCAGCGCCATCTCCGCAGGGGAGAGTCCCGCATGGCGGGCGGTGAGCAAACGCATGGCGCCAGCGTGGCAGATGATGATCGCGTCGGTGGTCAATTCGTTGTAGAAGGCGTTGATACGTTCGGCCATCTGCAGCACGCTTTCGCCCCCGCCGGGGCGGTAGTTGACCATGTCGGCGGCCCAGGCGTCGATGTCGGTGCGCGGGATGGCATCCCAAGGCTGCATTTCCCAGGCGCCGAAGTGTATCTCGGCGAGAAGGGCGTCATGGCGCGGCGCTGGTGACAGACGCGCGGCCAGTTCGGCGCAGCGGCGCAGGGGGCTGGAGTAAAGCGGCAGACCCGCCGGCAACTGTAGCGCGGCCAGTGTGTGCTCTAGCTGTCCGGGTGCGATGGCGAGGTCGGTGCTGCCGTAGCAGACGCCCGGCGCGACCAGTGGTTGCGGGTGGCGTACCAGGATCAGCTTCATGGATGGAGGCTGGCCAGCGCGCACAGATAGAACGTCACTTCCGTCACCTGCTGCACCGCGCCGAGACAGTCGCCGGTGTAGCCGCCGATGCGGCGCACGCATTTACGCGCCAGCCAGAGAGTGGCGATGATGGCGGCGGACAGGCCATAGAGCAGTGCGTTCAACGGTAGCCAGCGCAGCTGAAGCACCGCCAGCACAGGCACGGCGACGGTGATGGCGGCGATCAGGAATTCACCATTGCCCATCTTTTGCGCCAGCGGTTTGGCTTTGCCTTCCGCGCGCGCGTAGTCGAGGCGCCAGATCAGCGCGGTGGCCATGAGGCGCGAGAGCGGATGCGCAATCAGCAGCGCGCCGATGGCGGCGAGCGGCGGCAGCGCCGACAGCGCCGTCAGTTTTAGTCCGA
Organism: Duganella lactea; assembly: GCF_009857505.1. Taxonomy (GTDB): domain Bacteria; phylum Pseudomonadota; class Gammaproteobacteria; order Burkholderiales; family Burkholderiaceae_D; genus Rugamonas; species Rugamonas lactea. The sequence continues at coordinate 1,747 of NZ_WWCP01000059.1, read as the reverse complement.
GCATGCAAATGGTGCCGATGGCGCCATAGGCGCCGATGCGCGAATCCTTCATGATCTCCAGCACGCGCTCCGGCGTCATGCCGCCGCCAAAGCCGTCGCACATGTCGGCAAAGCCGTCTTCGTGGAAGGCGCCTGTCGCGTAGATGCCTGCTGCGGTGGACAGCACCGCCGCCACTGGCGTCGGCAGGAACCAGATGGCGACCGCATAAACGCCGCAGGCGATGGCCGCCACCACCACGCCCACCAGTGGGAAGTAACGCGAGGCCTGGTTCAGCCACGCGGGATCGAAACCCACCCAGCGCGGAATCGGCAGGCGGGTGAAGAACTGCAGCGCGGTGAAGAACAGGCGAAGCTGATGCATTATTCAGACTTCTCGCTGACCTGTGCCGATTCGAAGGTGGCCATCTGGTTCAGGAAGTTGGCGGCGGCGTGCAGCAGCGGTAACGCCAGTGCGCAGCCGGTGCCTTCGCCGAGGCGCAGGCCAAGGTTCATCAGCGGCCGGGCACCCAGTGCGGCCAGCATCTGCTGGTGGCCGTTCTCGTTGGAGCAGTGGGCGAACAGGCAGTAATCCAGAATGGCCGGTTGCATGCGGGCGGCGACCAGCAGCGCGCTGGTGACGATGAAGCCGTCGATCAGCAGCACTTTGCGCAGTTCCGCCGCCTTCAGCATGGCCCCGGTCATCATGGCGATTTCCAGTCCGCCGAACGTGGCCAGCACCTCCAGCGGTTCGTTGGCGTGCGCGTGTTTGGCGACGGCGGCCTCGATCACATGCTGCTTATGCAGGATGCCTTCGGCCGACAGGCCAGTGCCGGCGCCTACGCATTGCGCGACCGGGATGCCGGTCAGCTTGTGCATCAGCGCGGCGGCGGCCGTGGTGTTGCCGATGCCCATTTCGCCGAAGCCGACCACATTGCCATCCAGTTCGGCGGCCAGCGCGGCGCCGACAGCCAGCGCGGTCTGGCACAGATCGTGGCTCATGGCCGGTTCATGGGCGAAGTTGCGGGTGCCGTGCGCCAGCTTGCGGTCGGTCAGGCCGTCGCGCGGGCCAAAGTCGTGATTGACGCCGGCATCGACCACGCGCAGCGTGCAGTGGTTCTGGGTGGCGAATACATTAATGGCGGCGCCGCCAGCCAGGAAGTTTTCCACCATTTGCCACGTCACGTCCTGCGGATAGGCGGAAATGCCTTCGGCGACGATGCCATGGTCGGCGGCGAATACCAGTATTGCCGGCTTGGTGATGGCGATGTCGCGGGTGTTCTGGATCATGCCGATCTGTTTGGCCAGCGCTTCCAATACACCAAGGCTGCCCAGTGGCTTGGTCTTGTTATTAATAGCTTTATCGAGCTGGGTGGCGAGTGCGTCGTTGCGGGTAGGCGTGATGGACATGAGGCTGTGATGTGAATCGAAGAATTTCATATTCTACCCTTGCCAGACTGTGCGGGGCTTGCTATAGTTCTGTCCCTCGCAAGACAACGCATGAAAATGCAGAGTGAAGCGAGAAAAAGAAGGTTGACGAAATGCTGCAAACGCTTCATACTCTTCCTTCTTCGCTGACGAACAAAACGCTTCGCGGCACGCAGTACAAGATCTTTAAAAATTAACAGTCGATAAGTGTGGGCATTTGGTGCTGCAACAAAAAGCATTAAATGCTCAACAAAGAAATATTCAGTAGAAATACTGTCAGTATTTTTGAGAAGAGCGAACCAGTGACCAGCAGTGGTCACAAACAGAGATTAAACTAAAGAGT
>NZ_WWCP01000058.1 GCF_009857505.1 Duganella lactea | reverse complement strand
GCTGGCGCCGGCCGGCTGGCGTTCAGCGCGCGCCGCAGCGCCTCGGCCAGCGCGTCGCGGCCCAGCGGCTTGGTCAGGTGATCGAAGGCGCCCAGGCGCATCGCCTCGATGGTGTTGGAGCCGCTGGCGTAGGCGGTCAGCACGATGCACGGCAGACCGGGCGCGGCGTCGGCGGCGGCGCGCAGGAAGGCCAGGCCGTCCTCGCCGGGCAGGCGCAGATCGACAATCGCCAGATCAATGCCGCCATCGGCCAGCCGCCGCAGACCGGCCTCGCAACTGCCGGCCTGGCGCACCTCATAGCCCAGATCGTCCAGCGTTTCGGCCAGCGTGGTACGGAAAGCGGTGTCGTCGTCGACGATCAGGATCACAGCCATGGCAGCTCCAGTTCAATGCGCGTGCCTTGTGGCCGCGAGGTGTCCAGCCGGACGCGGCCGCCGTGCGCCTGTACCACCTCGCGCACCACCGCCAGTCCCAGGCCGGTGCCGCCGTCACGCCCGGTCACCAGCGGATCGAACAGCGTGGCGCGCAACGGTGGCGGCACGCCATTGCCGTCGTCGGCCACCCACAGCGTCAGATGTTGTCCGCCATGCGCGGCGCCCAGTTCGATATGGCCGCCAGACGGCGTATGGGCCAGCGCGTTCCACAGCAGATTGTCGATGACCCGCTCCATTTGCGCCGCATCGAAGCCCGGCTGGCCGTCGGCGGCCGATTCCAGGCCGGGGTGGATCGCCAGCGTCAGCGTCAGCCCCAGTTCGGCCGCGGCGTCGGCGTGGGCCAGGCGCCGTTGCTCCAGCCACGCCGGCAGCGCCACCGGCGCGCGCTTGGGATGGAACGGCTGGGTCAGGGCGAGCAGGCTGGAGACCAGGGTTTCCAGCCGCTGCACCTGGAGCAGGGTGGTGCGCAATGCCGATTCGGTGCGGGCCTCGCGCTTGGCCGGTGGCGCCGCCAGCGCGTTATCCACCTTCATGCGGATGGTGCCGAGCGGATTGCGGATTTCGTGCGCCAGCCCCGCCGCCAGGCTGCCCAGCGCGGCCATGCGCTCGCTGTTGGCCAGCAGCGCGGCAAGACGCTGCGCCTCGCGTCCCCAGCGCATGACCAGGAAGGCGAACCAGGCGCCCGCGAGCAGCAGTGAGCCGAGCAACAGGCTGACCGCCAGGATCAGATGGTTCAGCGCGGCCTCGGCCAGCGTGGCGACGCGGGTCAGCGTCCATCCCGCCACGCCTGGCGCTACCGGGCAGGCGCTGTAGACCACCGCCTCGCGCAGGCCGGGCCGCGCATCCTGCACCGCCTGTCCGCTGGCCAGCGCCTGCTGCGCCAGCGCCGCAATGCGCGGCAGTTCGGCGGCCGGCGCGTCCTGTTTGACGCCGCTGCCGTCGTAGGTCGGGAAGGCATAGGCGTAGGCGCCGCGCGATTCGGCCCACAGGCCGCCTTCAAAACCGGCGTCCTCGCGCAGCGCCATATCGACCAGCGCGCGCTCCAGCGCCGTGGTCTGGCCGCGTTGCGGCGCCATGCGGCCGGCGCCGGCACGCATGATCTGGCAGATCACGGCGCCGCGCGCCCGCGCTGCGGCCACCTGGGCGTCGGCACCCTGGCGTCCCAGTTGCAGCAGCAGCCATATCAGCACCACCACCATGGCGGCGATGGCCGCCCACAGCCAGGACAGATCGCGTTTCAGCATGCCGTTCAGCGCCACGGGGACCTTTCATTGTTCAAGTCTCGCGATTATAGGCCGGCTGCGCTGCGCTTCTGTCTCCTACCGTACATAGGCCGGGAGGCCGCGTCGGGGCCGGCGTGATACAATTGTCGATTGCCCGTCATTTCCGTCAAGTTTTAGCAATCCTATATGCAATCGCAACCACTCTCCCGTCTTCCCAAGCCAGCCGCCGGCGCGCCAGCACCGAAAGTGGGCTTCGTTTCGCTCGGCTGCCCCAAGGCGCTGGTGGACTCCGAACAGATTCTGACCCAGCTGCGCGCCGAGGGTTATGAGACCGCCAAGTCCTATGACGGCGCCGATCTGGTGATCGTCAACACCTGCGGCTTCATCGACGCCGCCGTGCAGGAATCGCTGGACGCCATCGGCGAAGCGCTGGCCGAAAACGGCAAAGTGATTGTGACCGGCTGCCTGGGTGCCAAGAAGGATGCCGACGGCTCGGACCTGATCACCAAGATTCACCCGAAGGTGCTGGCCGTGACCGGCCCGCACGCGCTGAGCGAGGTGATGGACTCGGTCCACCACCATCTGCCTAAACCGCATGAGCCGTTCATCGACCTGATTCCGCCGCAAGGCGTCAAGCTGACGCCGAAGCACTACGCCTACCTGAAAATTTCGGAAGGCTGCAATCACCGCTGCTCGTTCTGCATCATCCCATCGATGCGCGGCGATCTGGTGTCGCGTCCTATCGGTGAGCTGCTGCTGGAAGCGGAAAACCTGTTCAAGTCGGGCGTCAAGGAACTGCTGGTGATCTCGCAGGATACCTCGGCCTACGGCGTAGACGTCAAATTCCGTACCGGCTTCTGGAACGGGCGCCCGATCAAGACCCATATGACGCAACTGATGGAAGCGCTGGGCGAACTGGCCAAGTCCTACGGCGCCTGGGTGCGCGCGCACTATGTGTATCCGTATCCGCACGTGGACCAGGTGATTCCGCTGATGGGTGAGCATATCCTGCCTTACCTGGACATCCCGATGCAGCACGCGCATCCGGAAGTGTTGAAGCGCATGAAGCGTCCGGCCAGCGGCGAGAAGAATCTGGACCGCATCCTGGCATGGCGCAAGATGAATCCCGACCTGACCATCCGTTCGACCTTCATCGCCGGTTTCCCCGGGGAGAGCGAGGCCGAATTCGAGTACCTGCTGGACTTCCTGAAGGAAGCGCAGATCGATCGTCTGGGCTGCTTCGCCTACTCGCCGGTGGAAGGCGCCACCGCCAACGAACTGGCGAACCCGGTGCCGGAAGAAGTGCGCGAAGAACGCCGTGGCCGCGTGATGCTGCTGCAGGAAGAAATCTCGAAAGCGCGCCTGAAAGCGAAAGTCGGCAAGACCGTGCGGGTGCTGATCGATGAGGTTAACCGCACCGGTGGCGTAGGCCGTTCGGCCGCCGATGCGCCGGAAATCGATGGCGTGGTCTACGTCAAACCACCGTTCGAGCCGCATAAGAAACTGGTGGTCGGTCAGTTCTTTGATGTGAAAATTACGACATCCGACGCCCATGACTTGTGGGGAGAGGCACTTTAAGCCGCTCGTCCACTATAATAAAGGCGGATACGCGTTCAACGCGGTCCGCCTTTTTTTATGGTTGAAGCTTATGCGTGATTTGAAATTCCCGGTTGCCCTTGTGGTTTGCTTGCTGGTCGGCGCGCTGGCGCGGCCGGTGATTGCGGCGGAGGCGCCGGTTATGCTGGAAGAAATGACCAGCACCGAACTGCGTGCCCGCATCGACGCCGGCGCCACCACCGCCATCATTCCGATCGGCGGCACCGAACAAAGCGGCCCTTATATCGCCCTCGGCAAACACAATGTGCGTGCCACCGTGCTGGCGCGGATGATCGCGCAAAAGCTGGGTAACGCCGTCGTCGCGCCGGTGGTGGCGTATGTCCCGGAGGGCAGTATCACGCCGCCGGCTGGCCACATGAAGTTTGCCGGCACGCTGTCCATACCCGAATCCACGTTTGAAGACCTGCTGGTCGGCGCGGCGCAAAGCCTGCGCCAGCACGGTTTCCGCAACGTCGTTTTCATCGGTGACCATGGCGGCTACCAGAAAAGCGAAACCCGCGTGGCCGATCGCCTGAACAAGGTTTGGGCCAGGGACGGCAAGGCGCGTGCGCTGGCGCTGTTGACGTACTACGACGTGACGCAGGAACCCTTTATCGCCGACCTGGAAAAGCGCGGCTACAGCAAGGCCGAAATCGGCCTGCACGCCGGCCTGGCCGACGCCGCGTTGATGCTGGCCACCGACAAATCCCTGGTGCGCACCGAGGCGCTGGCGCACGGCCCATCACCCACGCCTGCGCAGGGCGTGCGCGGCGACGCCCGCCGCGCCACCGCCGAATTGGGCAAGCTTGGCGTGCAGCGCATCGTCGACACCTCGGTTGCGGCGATTTCCGATTTTGCGGCGCATGGCGCGCCGCCCACCACGAGTAAAGCATCCAAATGAAAACTAATCGTCTCGTCTACGCGGCGCTGGCCGCTGTTGGTCTGATTGGCGCCGGCAGCTTGCTGGCTTTGTCCAACATGGAGCCGGCTCAGGCGGCGCCCGCCGCCGCTGCGGTGCCGGTCAACGTCTATGCCGGCATCAGCCCCGCGCATCTGAGCCCGGCCACCAAAGATCATTTGTCGCGCGTGTATGTGCCCAACCTGCGCTCCAACGATGTGTATGTCATCGATCCCGAGACCTTGAAGGTGGTCGACAAGTTCAAGGTCGGCGTCGGCCCGCAGCACGTGGTGCCGGCCTACGACCTGCAAGCGCTGTGGGTGGCGAATAACGCCGAGCGCACCAACAAGGGCAGCCTGACGCCGATCGATCCTCGCACCGGCAAGCCGGGCACGCAGATCGCGGTGGACGATCCCTACAATATGTACTTCTCGCCAGATGGTAAATCCGCCATCGTGGTGGCCGAGGCCTTGCATCGCCTGGACTTCCGCGATCCGAAGACCATGCAAATGCAATACGCCATCGACGTGCCGGAATGCGGCGGCATCAACCACGCCGACTTCTCTCCGGACGGCCGTTATGCCATGTTCACCTGCGAATTCGCCGGTTCGGTGGCGCGCATCGATCTGCAAACCCGCAAGGTCGAGGGCTACCTCAAGCTGTCGATGCCGACCACCCGTTTCTCGGAAAAAGATCCGATCGACCAGTTGCTGGCGAATGAGGTGTGCAGCAAGAAGAAAGGCATGCCGCAGGATATCCGCGTTTCGCCGGACGGCAAGCGTTACTACATCGCCGATATGGACGCCGACGGTGTGCACGTCATCGATGCCGCCTCGTTCACCAAGGTTGGCTTCATTCCGACCGGTGTTGGCGCGCATGGCCTGTATCCAAGCCGCGACGGCACCAAACTGTATGTGGCCAACCGCGGCACCCACAATATCCACGGCAAGCGCAAAGGCAAGGGCCGCGTTACGGTGATCGACTTCGCCACCGAAAAAGTGGTGGCACAGTGGCCGATTCCAGGCGGCGGCAGCCCGGACATGGGCAACGTCAGCGCCGACGGCAAATATCTGTGGCTGTCCGGCCGCTTTGACGATGTGGTGTACCGCATCGACACCGGCAACGGTGATGTCAAGCAGGTCAAGGTCGGCCAGGAACCGCACGGCCTGACCGTATGGCCGCAGCCGGGTCGCGTGTCGCTTGGCCACACCGGCAATATGCGCTGATCATGACGGTGCAAAAATCGCCGCAAACGGCGCTGATCCATACGGATTACAAGGCGCCGGAGGGATTCGAGGCGTTTCCGAGCGCGATCCATCACGCCTCCACGGTGCTGTTCAAGAACGTGGCGGCCATGCGCTCGGGCGACTGGAAGGACAAGAACGCCTATACCTACGGGCTGCATGGCACACCGACCACCTTCACGCTGGAGGCGCGGCTGGCGGAGATCGAAGGCGGCAACCATTGCCTGCTGGCGCCGAGCGGCCTGGCGGCCATCGCCATGGTGGACTTTGCGTTGCTGAAGTCCGGCGACGATGTGCTGTTGCCGGAGAACGTCTACAACCCGAATAGCGAGTTGGGGCGTTGGCTGTCGGCCGATTTCGGCATCACCGCGCGCTACTACGATCCGCTGATCGGCGCGGGCATCGCCGCGCTGATTCAGCCGAACACGAAATTGATTTGGGTCGAGGCGCCAGGTTCGGTATCGATGGAGGTGCCGGACCTGCCGGCCATCAGCGAGGCGGCGCACGCGCGCGGCGTGCTGGTGGCGCTGGATAATACCTGGGCCGCTGGCCTGGCGCTGCGCGGCTTTGACCTCGGCGCGGATATCGTCATGCAGGCATTGACCAAATATCAGTCCGGCGGTTCGGATGTGTTGATGGGCGCGGTCACGACGCGTGACAAGGCGCTGTACGACAGGATCAGCCTTGCGCACATGCGTCTCGGCCTGGGCGTTGGCGCGGACGACGCCTATCTGGTCTCGCGCGGCCTGCCGACCATGCGTCTGCGTTTCGACGCGCACGATGCGGCGGCGCGCAAGCTGGCGCAGTGGTTGAAAGCGCGGCCCGAGATCAAGCGCGTGCTACATCCGGCTTTTGCGGATTGTCCGGGGTACGACATCTGGAAGCGCGACTTTACCGGCGCCGGCGGCCTGTTTTCGGTGATCTTCGATGACCGATACGGCGAAGCGCAGACCGATCGTTTCGTCGATGCGCTCCAGCTGTTCAAGATCGGCTACAGCTGGGGCGGGGCTAACAGCCTGGTCATGCCTTACCGCATACAGCATATGCGGCAGAACTGGCAGGACAGGGGCGTACTGGTACGCTTCAACGTGGGTCTGGAAGACGTACAGGATTTAATCGCCGATATCGAGCGAGCATTTGGGGAAATGTAATGAGTAAGTTCTGGAGCAAAGTGGTGCACGGCCTGACGCCGTACACGCCGGGTGAGCAGGTGCAGATGCCTGGTCTGGTGAAGCTGAATACCAACGAGAATCCGTACGGCCCGTCGCCCAAGGCGATCGCCGCGATGCATGAAGCGGCCGGCGACGGCCTGCGCAAGTATTCCGATCCATCGAATGTGGCGCTGAAGGATGCGGTGGCGCGCCGCTTTGGCCTGAAGCGCGAGCAGGTTTTCGTCGGTAACAGTTCCGACGAGGTGCTGGCGCATACCTTCCACGCGTTGCTGAAGCATGAGTTGCCGTTGCTGGCGCCGGACATCAGCTACAGTTTTTATCCGACGTATTGCAGCCTGTACGGCATCGAGTGCGTCCAGGTTCCGCTGAACGAGCGTTTCGAGATTGATGTCGCCGACTACAACCTGCCGTGCGGCGCGATCATCATCGCCAATCCGAACGCGCCGACCGGTATCGCGCTGACGCTGGACGCGATCGAGTCGTTGGTGAAGGCGCATCCTGATCAGGTGGTGGTTATCGACGAGGCTTACGTGGACTTTGGCGCGCAAAGCGCCGCCGCGCTGCTGGACCGCTACGATAATCTGCTGGTGATTCAGACGCTGTCCAAATCCCGTTCGCTGGCCGGCCTACGCGTCGGCTTCGCGGTGGGCCATCCCGATCTGATCGAGGGCCTGGAGCGCGTGAAGAACAGCTTCAATTGCTATCCGCTGGGCCAGGTGCAGCAAGCCGGCGCGGTGGCGGCGCTGGACGATGTGGCCTACACCGAGCAAACGTCGCAAGCCATTATCGCCAGCCGCGCGTGGCTGACGGCGCAGATGCACGCACTGGGCTTCGAGGTGCTGCCGTCGCACGCCAATTTCATCTTCACGCGCCATCCGCGGCACGATGGCGCGCAGTTGGCGAAGGCGCTGCGCGAGCGCGCCATCCTCGTGCGCCACTTTACCGCCGCGCGCATCGACCAGTTCCTGCGGATCTCGATCGGTACGGACGAGGAATGCGGCAAACTGGTCGACGCACTGAAAGCCATTCTATCCTGAGTAAACTCTGATATGCTGTATGCATATACAGCATATCGGGGCGTGCGATGGAGATGAAGGACAAGCTGGAAATCCTGGCCGATGCGGCCAAATATGATGCCTCCTGCGCCAGCAGCGGAGCACCCAAGCGTGACTCTGTCGGCAAGGACGGCTTTGGCGCCACTACCGGCATGGGCATCTGCCATAGCTATACGCCGGATGGGCGCTGTGTGTCGCTGCTGAAGGTACTGTTGACCAATTACTGTCTGTACGATTGTCAGTATTGCGTCAACCGGCGCACCTCCAATGTGCCGCGTGCGCGCTTCTCGGTGGCGGAGGTGGTCAAGCTGACCACCGATTTCTACCTCCGTAATTACATCGACGGGCTGTTCCTCAGCTCGGGCATCATCCAGTCCGCCGATTACACCATGGAGCAGCTGGTCCAGGTGGCGCGGCAGTTGCGCGAGGCGCACCAGTTCCGTGGCTACATTCACCTGAAGACGATCCCGGATGCCGATCCCGCGCTGATCGCGGCAGCCGGGCGCTATGCCGACCGCCTGAGCGTGAATATCGAACTGCCGACGCAGGACAGCGTGCAAAAGCTGGCGCCGGAGAAGAGTATCCATACGATCAAACTGGCCATGGGTTCGATCCGCCGCAAGCTCGATGAGAAAGCCGAAGAACCCAAAGCCCCACGCTTCGCGCCAGCGGGACAGAGCACCCAGATGATCGTCGGTGCCGACGGCAGTGACGACCAGCAGATTCTCTCCACCGCGCAGACGCTGTATGGAAGCTACAAGCTGAAACGCGTGTATTACTCGGCTTTCAGTCCGATTCCGCAAAGCCCGAAAAGCGTGCCGCTGGCGCCGCCGCCGCTGTTGCGCGAGAACCGCCTGTATCAGGCGGATTTTCTGATGCGCGGTTACGGTTTCCAGGCACAGGAGCTGCTGCCGGAGAGCGGTGGCAACCTGGCGCTGGACATCGATCCGAAACTGGCCTGGGCGCTGCAACACCGCGAACATTTTCCATTGGACCTGAATCGTGCGGAACCGCACATGATCGCCCGCGTGCCAGGCATAGGATTGCGTAACGCGCAGCGCATCGTGGAGTTGCGGCGTTTGCGGCAGGTGCGCTATGCGGACCTGTCGCGGCTGAGGTGCAGCATGAAGAAGATTTCGCCGTTCATCGTCACCGCCGACTATTTTCCGGCGCGGGACGCCAGTCCGTCCGAGCAGCTGCGGCGGTCAATGGCCGAGGCACCGCAACAGATGAATTTATGGCCGGAGCTGCAGACGGCATGATGCGCAAAGTGGTGCGTTCGTTTGACGAATGGCGCGACGCCGCACGCGCGCTGATCGCGCGCCGCGTGCCGCCGGAATATGTAGAATGGGTAACCAGTGAGGGCGAGGGCGACCTGTTCTCCGGTGCGGGCGCGCTCGTCGACGCAGAGCCGGCACCGCCTGGCCCGGCGCTGCGTCTGCCGCGCGAGCTGATGGAGATGCTGGCCGGCGCCGCGTGTTTCAGCGCTGCCGAACGCTGGGCCTTCCTCTACAAGGTGATCTGGCGCTGGCAGTTGGGCGAGCGCGATGTGATGTCGGCGGCCGATTCGGACGGCGCTCGGCTGTACGCCATGGTCAAAGCCGTCCGCCGCGAGGAGCATGACATGCATGCCTATGTGAGATTCCGCGAACGCAAGGAGGAAGACGGCGCGCCGCGCTTTGTCGCCTGGTTTGAGCCGACGCACGCGGTGTTGCCGCAAGTTGCAGAGCACTTCGCCCGCCGCATGGGCAGCGCCACCTGGATGATCGCCACGCCCGACGCCACTGTGCTGTGGGACGGCGTGCGGTTGCACGACGCGCCGGCCATGATGCGCAGCGCCGCCGATATCGAAGACGCCGGCGAGGCGCTTTGGCTGACCTACTACCGCAGCATCTTCAATCCGGCCCGGTTGAATGCCGACCTGCTGCGCAGCCATATTCCATCCCGCTTCTGGAAAAACCTGCCGGAGGGTGCCATTGTGCCGGCCATGATCAGTGGCGCCGCCAATGGCGAGCGCCGCACCGGCCAGACCAGCACTGTTGGCCGCCGCACCGGCGCCACCACCATCGCCGTGACGCCGGAACGCGCACAGCCTCAGCGCGAGCAACCGGCCACGCTGGACCAGTGTCGCCGCTGCGAGCTATGGCGCAACGCCACCCAGGCCGTGCCGGGTGTCGGTCCGAAGCAGGCGCGCATCATGCTGGTCGGCGAACAGCCGGGCGATCAGGAGGACTTGCAGGGGTTGCCATTCGTCGGCCCCGCCGGTGAGGTGCTGGACCGCGCGCTGGCCGAGGCGGGCGTTGGACGCGATCAGGTTTACGTGACCAACGCCGTCAAGCACTTCAAGTGGGAGTTGCGCGGCAAGCGGCGTTTGCACAAGACGCCGGCGCAACGCGAAGTGGCGGCATGCCATGTGTGGCTGGAAGAAGAGTTGGCGCGCGTGCGTCCCGACGTGGTGGTGGCGCTGGGTGCGACGGCGCTGAAATCCGTCATCCAGGATGGCGGCGCGACGATGGCTTCCGTGATGGATGCGCCGTTTGAGCGTGAGGGCCGCTGGGTGGTGGCCGTGTATCACCCATCGTTTGTGCTGCGTGCGCGGGATGAGGAGAGCCGGCGGCAAGCCTACGACGTGATCGTTGCAGGCTTGCGTCAGGCGCTTACACTGGCGCCGGCTCGTTCCGGTTGATGCGGGTGATGCCGACGACCAGACGGTAAGCCTTCCACAGCCACGCGCCGATCCAGATCAGCCAGGCGATCGGGATGCCGACAAACGTTATGAAGAACGCCGCGCCAACCACCACCCACACCACGTACCACCAGAACGAGCGGATCATCCACGTGTGGTGGCTATGGACGAAAGTGCCGTCCGTGCTGGGGCGCTGCAAATAGTTGAGAATAAGCGGAATGATCGAGAACGCCCCCAGCGAAAACACAAAGCTGATCGCATGAATAACGTACAGCCACCAGGCGGTGGTCTTGGCCGATTCCAGGCGGCCCTCCAGTACCAGTTCTTGGGACATGATGCTTCCTTTGTTATATAAAGTTGGTTTAGAGTATAGCAATACAATTTTCCGCCAGGCGCAAGGCATGTCAAATTACGACGACCATCTGTGTGCTATCGAACACTATCAACGTTACCAAATGATGAAGCCTTGGATTGGTTCGGACTACAGCAGCCAGCAGCTGAAACTGCTGGTACTGGGCGAAAGCCACTATGTTAATAAACACGCTCGGTTTCATCACGACGAAGTCGCTTGGTATAACGGTGTTGAGGTGCCACAGAAATTTCAACGCGGGATCAGTACCCGGTTGGTGCTTGGGCAGTCTCTGGCGGAGCGATGGAAGCGTAAATCGTCGGTGATTTATCGGAATATCGAGACGGCGTTGATGGAGTCCGGAGTGCTGACGGCAGATGGTACGTCTCCGATCCATGCCATCGCCTATATGAACTACTTCCAGCGGCCAGCGCAAAGCAGCGGCCAGTCGCTGAAGCACGGCCCCTTGGACCGGCTGCACAGTGCCGCTGTGGTGGACGCGGTAGTGGATATCCTGCTGCCGGACCTGATTGTCGTCTGTAGATACGCCTATGCGCAAGTACAAAGGGTTGAGCGGCAAACAGATATTGATCGACGCTGTGCGCGCTGAACTTACACGGTCCGCTTGAGGAATTCGGTCACGTCGGCAAAGAATTCGGGCTGGATGGTTTCGCGGTCGAAGCCATCGGGGTCTTGGGACGGTTTGAAATTTGGTCGCGTCATCTCCGGCGGGAATTTGCTCATGAAGGCGAAATGGCCGGCGCCTGGTATATCCTTGTGCTCGACCAGCGCCGGCTGGGCCACGCCTTCGATGATCTTGTTGGCGTGTTCGATCGGCGTGATGTCGTCCCTCTCGCCGGTGCGCAGCAGGATCGGCAGGTCCACCGGGCGCAGCGAGCCGGCGATGAACCAGAACGTCGCTGGGTTCAGCAGGACCAGCGACTTGATACGCGGATCGGGCGTGATCGTCACCGGTGCCGGCGCCGCGTTGGAATCCTTGCGTTCATATGGTCCGCTCCAGGCAATGCCGCCCGCTGCGGCCAGCGCGGTGTAGCCGCCGATTGAATGGCCGATGACGGCCACGCCATTGCGGGCGATATGCGGCGCCAGCGTGGAGTCGGCCAACACCGCGTCGATTGTCAGCGTAATGTGGCGTGGACGGTTGGCGAGATTGGCGACGGTGCCGGCCAGGTTGTTGTCCAGCCGCGTGTTGCCGGTGTGTGCGGGCAGCGCCACCACAAAACCGGCCAGCGCCAGATGCCTGGCCAGTTCGCGGTAGGCCCAAGGCGTGCCGGAATGGCCATGTGAAACCACGACCAGCGGCCAGACACCGTCCGCCGGCGGCGCATCCTTGGCCACGTCCAGCGAGTAGGGGCCGAAATGCTCGGTCTTTTCCTCGCCGATGGCGGGGTAGAGCACCGCAAGCGGCACATCGGCGCCCTGCACCGAATCATGGACCTTGCTTAACCTGCAGCCGCAACGCACACTCATTCCCAGTCCTTTTCGCATAGAATGCAACGGTGTGATTATAAGGGAGCCAGCAAGGATGGATGTGAACAATACCATTGCCAATCCGGTCTCGGTGCTGTTTGTCTGCATGGGGAATATCTGCCGCTCGCCGACTGCGGAAGGCGTGTTCCGCCACCGTGTGGCGGCGGCCGGATTGGCGGATCATTTTCATATCGATTCCGCCGGCACGCACGGCTATCACGTCGGTGAACCGCCGGACGCGCGCTCGATGGAATACGCGGCGAAGCGCGGCTATGATTTGTCCGCCCAGCGGTCGCGCAAGGTGACGGCGCGGGATTTCGAACAGTTCGACCACCTGCTGGCGATGGACCACGACAATCTCAAGCTGCTGCGCGCGGCCTGTCCGCCACAGCACCAGCATAAACTGGGGCTGATGATGTCACACGCCGCCCGCAGCGCGTCGGACGTGGTGCCTGATCCCTACTACGGCGGCGGCAATGGCTTCGACCTGGTGCTGGACTATATCGAGGATGCGACAGATGGGCTGATCGCCACGCTCGCAGGCAAAAAGTTAGGGTAGTATTATGACTAAGCCCTTGCGCAAAGGAGACCACCTTGATACAGCCCGGCATCCCCCAGAATGAGGCACTCCGGCTAGCAGCGTTGAAGTCACTGAATGTGCTGGACTCCCCGGCGGAGGAGCGTTTCGACCGCGTCACGCGCATGGCCAAGCGCATGTTCCGTGTGCCGATTGCGCTGGTCAGCATTGTCGATGGCGACCGGCAGTGGTGCAAGTCGATGCCGCAAGAGGTGGACGCGCTACTGGCCGCTGGCGATGCGCAGATGTACGCGATCAAGGCGGCCAAGAAGCAGCGGCATTAAGGATTAAGTCAGCAGCGGCAGGATGCCATCGAGGCCGACGAAGTTGAGCGCCACGTTGGCCTGTTCGCGCACCACCGGCTTGGCGCGGAACGCCACGGACATGCCCGAGATGCTCATCATCTTCAGGTCGTTGGCGCCGTCGCCCATGACAATCGCCTGCGATGGCGAGATGCCCAGTTTCGCGCATACGCGTTCCAGCGTGCGTTTCTTCTCTTCCGCGTCGACGATGCCGCCCAGGACCTTGCCGGTCAGCTTGCCGTCGATGATCTCCAGTTCATTGGCGTTGGTGTAGTCCAGGCCCAGACGTTGCTTCAGGCGCTCGGTGAAGAAGGTGAAGCCGCCCGACACCAGCAGCGTTTTCAGGCCAGCCGCCTGCACCGCCTTCAGCATGGTCTCGGCGCCTGGCGACAGTTGCAGGCGCTCGTTGTACACCCGCTCCAGCGCCGACGCGTCCAGACCTTCGAGCAGCGCCACGCGGCGTTTCAGGCTTTCGGCGAAATCCAGTTCGCCGCGCATGGCCGCCTCGGTGATTTCCGATACCTGCTGCTTCAAACCCTGCATGTCGGCGATTTCGTCGATGCACTCGATGGTGATCAGCGTCGAATCCATGTCCATGGCCACCAGCTTGTAGTCGCCCATCTTGTGCGTGCCGATCGAATACGTGGTGTCGAGCTGCGCGGCTTGCGCGGCGACTTCAATGGTCTGGCACAGTGCGGTTGAGAAGGTGATGCCTTCGCAGCGCAGCGCGGTGTCGCTCAGCCAGGTCAGGTTGGCCGATGCGGTCAGCGCGGCGATGCGCTCCAGTCGTGGCTTGCAATCGCCCACACCTTGCAGTACGAGGTTCATGGCGGTATTTGCGTTAGTCATGTGCGTAGAGAGTAGTTAAGGTGTCAGGTAAGCTGCTTGATGGCGGCCTTGATCTGCGTGACGCGCGCGCTCAGGTCCGGCATGGCGGCGGTGATCTTCAGTTTATCCTGCCCATTCAATTTGATCTGGCGGTTTTTCTGGATCAGTTCAATGATGCGCATCGGATCGATCGGCGGCTTGGGCATGAATTGCAGGCTGGCCGCTTCCGTGTGCGCGTCGATCTTGATGATGCCCACCGTTTTGGCGGCGATGCGCAGACGGTGCGTTTCGATCAGCGCCTTGACCGGGTCCGGCAGCTTGCCGAAGCGGTCGATCAGCTCCTCTTGCAGGTCGTCGATCTTGTCCTGCGAGGTGCAGTTGGCCATGCGTTTGTAGATCGACAGGCGTTCGTGCACATCGCCGCAGAAATCGGCCGGCAGCAACGCCGGCACGTGCAGGTTGATCTCGGTGGTGGTGGCCAGCGGCGCCGCCAGGTCCGGCTCCTTGCCGGCCTTGAGTGAGCGCACCGCCTCGTTCAGCATGTCCGAATACAGCTGGAAGCCGATCTCGGTCATCTCGCCGGACTGGTTGTCGCCCAGGACTTCGCCGGCGCCGCGGATTTCCAGATCGTGCATGGCCAGGTAGAAGCCCGAGCCCAGTTCTTCCATCTGCTGGATGGCGTCCAGGCGGCGCTGCGCCTGTTTGGTCAGCGACTGCACGTCGTGCACCAGCAGATAGGCATAGGCCTGGTGGTGCGAACGGCCGACGCGCCCGCGTAGCTGGTGCAGCTGCGCCAGGCCGAATTTGTCGGCGCGGTGCATGATGATGGTGTTCGCGGTCGGCACGTCGATACCGGTTTCGATAATCGTGGTGCACAGCAGGATGTTGTAGCGCTGGGCGACGAAGTCGCGCATCACCTTTTCCAGGTCGCGTTCGTGCATCTGGCCGTGGGCGACGGCGATGCGCGCTTCCGGCAGCAGCTCGGTCAGCATCGCCATGCGATTCTGGATGGTCTCGACTTCGTTGTGCAGGAAGTAGACCTGGCCGCCGCGCTTGAGCTCACGCAGGCAGGCCTCGCGGATGATCGATTCGCTCTCGCCGCGCACAAAGGTCTTGATCGCCAGGCGCTTTTGCGGCGCGGTGGCGATGACCGAGAAGTCGCGCAGACCTTCCAGCGCCATGCCCAGCGTGCGCGGGATCGGCGTGGCGGTCAGCGTCAGCACGTCGACTTCGGCGCGCAGCGATTTCAGGGTTTCCTTCTGGCGCACGCCGAAACGGTGTTCCTCGTCGATGATGACCAGGCCCAGTCGGGTGAACTTGACGTCTTCCGACAGCAGCTTGTGGGTGCCGATGATGATGTCCAGCGTGCCATCGGCCATGCCTTTGATCGCCTGCGAGATTTCTTTGCCGGTGCGGAAGCGCGACATTTCGGCGATGCGCACCGGCCAGTCGGCGAAGCGGTCGGCGAAGGTTTGCGCGTGCTGTTCTGCCAGCAGCGTGGTCGGCGCCAGAATCGCCACCTGCTTGCCGCCCATGACGGCGATGAAGGCGGCGCGCAACGCCACCTCGGTCTTGCCGAAGCCGACGTCGCCGCACACCAGGCGGTCCATCGGTTTGCCGGACGTCATATCCTTGATGACGTTGTTGATCGCTTCCTGCTGATCCGGCGTTTCGTCGAAGCCGAAGCTGTCGGCGAAGCGCTCGTAGTCGTGCGCCGAATATTCAAACGAATGGCCCTGGCGCAGCGCGCGGCGGGCGTAAAGGTTGAGCAGTTCGGCGGCGGTGTCGCGCACCTGTTCGGCCGCCTTGCGTTTGGCTTTTTCCCACTGGCCGGAGCCCAGCGTGTGCAGCGGCGCGTCGTCCGGCGAGGCGCCGGAGTAGCGCGAAATCACATGCAGTTGCGAGACCGGCACATACAGCTTGGTCTCCTTGGCGTATTCGAGGTGCAGGAATTCCGCCTCGCCTTCGCCCAGGTCCATGCTGGTCAGGCCCATATAACGGCCGATGCCGTGATTGATGTGCACCACCGGGTCGCCGATCTTCAGCTCCGACAGGTCGCGCACCATCGACTCGACCTGGGTGACCGCTTCCTGCTTCTTTTTGCCGGCGCGGCGGCCGGAGCCCGCATACAGTTCGGTCTCGGTGATGAAGATCAAGCGCGCGCCGTCGGCCGCCAGCTCGAAGCCGGCATGCAGCGGCGCCACGCCCAGCGCCAAGCGGGCGTCCGAGTCGCGGAAGCCTTCGTAGCCTTCGACAGGCGCCAGCGGCAACTGGTATTCGTTGAAGTACTGCTGCAGCGTTTCGCGGCGGCCGTTGGATTCGGCGCAGATCATCACGCGGCTGCCGGACTGCATCAGGTAGGCGCGCAGATTGGTCAGCGGGTCGTCCAGATGACGGTTGACGGCGATGTCCGGCACGCGGGCCGACAGCTCGGAGGCGCCGGCGTCCGGGTTGTCGCGGATGGCGATCTGCGGATATGGCTTGGCCAGCACGAAGAACTGTTCGTCCGACAGGAACAGGTCTTGCGGCGCCATGATCGGGCGCTCGCGGTCGGCTTTGAGGAAGCGGTAGCGCGAGCTGGTGTCGGTCCAGAAGCGCTTGATGGCCGCCTCGATGTCGCCGACCGTGGCCACCACCGCGCCTTGCGGCAAGTAGTCGAACAGCGTGGCCGTCTGCTCGAAGAATAGCGGCAGATAGTATTCGATGCCGGCCGAGGCGATGCCGCTGCTCATGTCCTTGTAGATCACCGCGCGCGACGGATCGCCTTCGAAGTGTTCGCGCCAGCGGCTGCGGAAGGCGGTGCGCGAGGCCTCGTCCATCGGGAACTCGCGGCCCGGCAGCAAGCGCACCTGCTTTACCGGATACAGCGAGCGCTGGGTGTCGGCGTCGAAGGTGCGGATGGTTTCGATGGTGTCGCCGAACAGGTCGAGGCGGTAGGGCAGCGCGGATCCCATCGGGAACAGGTCGATCAAGCCGCCGCGCACCGAGTATTCGCCGGGCGACATCACCTGCGTCACATGCGTGTAGCCGGCCAGCGTCAGTTGCGATTTGAGCCGGGCCTCGTCGAGCGACTGATTCTGCTCGAAGAAGAAGGTGTAGGCGGCCAGGAAGGACGGCGGCGCCATGCGTACCAGCGCGGTGGTGGCCGGCACCAGCATCACGTCGCACTGGCCGCTGGAGATTTCGTGCAGCGTCGCCAGGCGCTCGGACACCAGGTCCTGGTGCGGCGAGAAGGCGTCGTAGGGCAGGGTTTCCCAGTCCGGCAGCAGGTGGCAGCGCAGCTGCGCGCCGCCGAACCACGGGATTTCATCGCGCAGGCGCTGGGCGTCGCCGGCGTTGGCCACGACCACGGCCAGCATCTGGCCACGGGATTTGAGTTCGAGCGCGATATGCGCCAGTGCGTAGGCATCCGCCGAGCCATGCAGCGCGGGCAGGGCAAAGCGATTGCCGGGTTTGGGAATGGATTTGGTTAAGGCTGGCGACACAACACACATTCAACAGTTATCCAGACCTCTATTATACCAAGCGGTTGGCGACGCCGAAGGGGACGTGCACCATCGGGATGTTGCCGCCGGGGGAGTGCAGGTGGCTGAGCTGGTCGTCGAAGAACATATGCGGTTTGAAGATGCTCAGCACGCGCGCTTTTTCCATTCCGCCGAGGAAGAATGTTTCGTTGGCGGAAACGCCCCAGCTCTTCAGTGTGGTCACCACGCGCTCGTGCGCCGGCGCGCTGCGGGCGGTGATGATGGCGATGCGCAGGATCTTCTTGTAGCCGGGATCGGCGCGCTGGGCGTCTTCTTCCAGTTGCTGCATCACCGACAGTTTGCGGAACAGGTCGGCCAGCGGGCCGGGCTGGTGCGGAATGGCGACCCGCGCGGTCTCGTGGGCATGGAATTCGCCGACGTCGTTGTTGCGCTTGAAGACCGTTTCCGATTCGTCGTCGGCGATCACGCCGTCAAAGTCGAAGGCGATGCGCAGTTCACCGTCGGCCTCGTCGTCCTCGGTGCGCGAGGGCAGCACCAGTCCGGCCGGGTAGTCGGCTTGCAGCGCGCGGCGCACGTCCTCCTCATTGGCTGACAGGAATAACGAGGTGTTGAAGGCGGGTAAATAGCGGTACGGCGATTCGCCGGTCAGAAAGCAGGCGCGCGAGATGTCCAGCCCGTAGTGGGCGATCGAATTCATCACCCGCAGGCCGGTTTCCGGCGAGTTGCGCGAGAACAGCACCACTTCCACCGGCGTCGTGTCCGGATGCAGCTTGTTGATGCCGAGGAAGCGGCGGATGAAGGGAAAGGCGACGCCTTTGTCGAGAACGGTGTCGACCTGCTGTTCCTGATAGTCGCGGTAGGCCTCGGGGCCGCCTTCCAGGTACACCTGGTGCGACGCGCTCAGGTCAAACAGGGCGCTGGAGGCGATGCCGATCACCAGCTTGTGCTCAATCGGATAAGGCATGGGGATGTTTTAGTTGGCGATGACCGTTACTGTAACCGATCGGCGTCGCCGCATCTGCACAGGTGCTCAAGTGTTTTTGCAGCGCAACACTTATCATGATTGTATGCATTATTAGTATTTCTTATGCGTAACCTTGTTATATAGTAACAACTCGATATCAATAATTTGAATAATTTCTTTGCGGGGTGATGTCATGTTTGCTAATTTTAAGATCAAGTGGAAACTGGTCACCTTGGTTGCGCTCATGATGCTGGCGCTGCTGGTGGTGGGCCTGGCCGGCTATCGCGGCATCGGCGGCGTCGGTGACGCGGTGCACGAAATCGGCGTCGTGCGGCTGCCATCGGTGCAGGGCTTGCTGGCGATGAGCGAGGGGCAGACGGCGGTGGCGGCGGCCAATCTGTTTGCCGGCACTTACGCCAGCGATGCGCAGGCGCAGTCGCGCTTCGGCGAGGCGCTGGAGATGCGCAAGAAAGCCTGGGCCAACATTGAAGCTGGCTGGCGCCGTTATGAGCCGTTGCCGCAGACGGCGGAAGAGGCGGTGATGTGGAAGCAGTTCATCGCTGAATGGGCCGCCTGGAAGGCGACGGACGAAAAGATCGGCGCCACCATTGCCAGCATGGCCGCCAACAAGGATGAACAGATACAAAAGGCGCTGTTCAACACTTTCCATCAGCAGTACAGCGAGTCGCGGCCGCTGTTCCTGAAGGCCGAGGCGTCGCTGACGAAGATTGCCCGCCTTAATGAAAAGATCGCTGAGCAAAGCGTTGACGCGGGCAATGCGGCGGTGGTCAGCGCCGAGTGGGCGATGGTCGCGGCGGCGGGGATCGCGGCGCTGTTGGCGATCGGGTGCGCGGCGTATATCGCCGGGGCGATTACCCGGCCGATCAACGAGGCCGTGCGGGTGGCGCGGACGGTCGCCTCGGGCGACCTGACCAGCCGCATCGAGGTGACGACCACCGAGGAAACCGGCCAGTTGCTGGGCGCGCTCAAGGACATGAACGATAGCCTGATCCGCATCGTCGGCCAGGTGCGCGCCGGCACCGGGACGATTGCGACCGCCTCGACCCAGATCGCCACCGGTAACCTGGACCTGTCGCAGCGCACCGAGGAGCAGGCCAGTTCGCTGGAGGAGACGGCGTCGTCGATGGAGGAACTGACCTCGACCGTCAAGCAAAATGCCGACAACGCGCGTCAGGCCAATACGCTGGCGGCGTCGGCCTCCGGCGTGGCGCAGCGCGGCGGCGAGTTGGTGGCGCGCGTGGTGGCAACCATGGAGTCGATCAATGCCTCGTCGGCCAAGATTGTCGACATCATTTCGGTGATCGACGGGATCGCGTTTCAGACGAATATCCTGGCGCTGAACGCGGCGGTGGAGGCGGCCCGCGCCGGCGAGCAGGGGCGCGGCTTCGCGGTGGTGGCTGGCGAGGTGCGCACGCTGGCGCAACGGTCGGCGGCGGCGGCCAAGGAAATCAAGGAGCTGATCGGGGATTCGGTGGAGAAGGTCGGCGCCGGCAGCAAGTTGGTGGAGGAGGCCGGCGCGACGATGGGCGAGATAGTCGATAGCGTCCAGCGCGTGACCGACATCATGGGCGAGATCAGCATGGCCACCCAGGAGCAGAGCACCGGCATCGATCAGATCAACATGGCGGTGGGGCAGATGGATACCGTGACGCAGCAGAACGCGGCACTGGTGGAGGAAGCCGCCGCCGCCGCGGCTTCGCTGCAGGAGCAGGCGGCGGGGCTGGAAGAGGTGGTCAGCGTGTTCCGCCTGGACGAGCACCTGGCGGCCGCCAGACAGCCGGCGGCGCCAAGGGTATCGCGGCCGACGGCCAGCGCGCCACGTAAGGCGCTCGCTGCCGTGACGCCGCGCCCGGCGCCGAAGCCGGCGCCTGCCAAGGCGTTGCCGAAGCAGATGGCGGCGGCCTCCTCGGAGGATTGGATTGAGTTCTAAGCAGTAATAATGCAAGCCACTATCTGGCGCAGTCGTACCTTGAGGGCAGTCCGTGTGGCTGCCTTTTTCGTTTGATGTAAATCAAGCTTGGCCTACCGCGCGATGCTAGGTTGATCGCTCATCGATAGTGCGGTTAAAGGGAGAGAGGGAGAGCGGTCATGCCGGGCACCAATGAAAACCAAGGCGCTGCAAGCCAGTCGCGCAATGTCTATGATGTCAGTAGCGAAAAGCGCCTGAGCGCTGTCGAAGCGCGGCTTACCGCGGTGGAGGTGGATGTGGCTGTCACAAAAGCCAATTGCGCGACCAAGGACGACTTGCAGACGCTGCGTGCGGAAATGCATGCCGGTCACGAGCGTATCATTGCCATGTTCTACGAGCATAAGCTGGAGTTTCAGGCCGATCAGGCCAGGCAACGAGATGATTTCCAAGCCGGCATGGGCAAGCAGCGGGATGACTTGTATCACCTAATGCTGAATCAAATGTGGAAACTGCACGGCTTTGCCTCGCTGATGCTGGGCGGCGTGGAGCCTGTAAGAATTTCTGTGTGAAACGGGGTCATGAAATAATACCGAAAGGGATGCTCCATGATCGACACGATGACCACCAAGAAACCGCGCAAAAAGAAAGAGCCGTATCCATTCCCAGTTGA
>NZ_WWCP01000057.1 GCF_009857505.1 Duganella lactea | reverse complement strand
ATTGGAAGATGCCACAGCGGACTTGGAAGCTGGCGGCCAATCAATTTGCCATCATGTTTGGCGAACGCTTCACGAACGCGATTAACTAAAAACCGGCCCCGCACACACAGAATTTCTTACACGTCCTAATACTCAGACCATCCCCTGGTCACAAAGCCACCGCATGTGATCTTCTACGCCGGCGCACTGCCGCGCATGCCGTCCGGCCTTGTCATCGGCACGCTCTGCATCATCGGCCAGGAACCGCGCACGCTGGACATGACCGAGATGACGATCTTGACCTCGCTGCGCGACCTGCTGCTGGAAGAACTGGTCAGCCGTTCGGAGCCGTCCCATGAATGACAGAGCGTTGAAGAACCTGAACATGCTGCGAGAGGAAGAGCAGCCGCTGCTCCGGCGGGCCGTGTCCATGACGGCACGCTCACCGGGCCTCGACACAGTGCACGAAGCGGCCAGCGTGCAGACTGGCCAAACGCATGCTGCGCGAGCGCGCCTTCCAAGGGCGGTGATCTCCATCGATTGCGGTGCGGAGCCGGGCTGCTTCTACAACCTCGGTCTGCTGGACAAGGTACGCAACGGCATGTCGGCCAGCGACGCCGCCATTCCAATCGCGGTCATGGTGGACCAGGCCACCACGGACCTGATGCGCGAACTGCGCGAGCGCCAGATCAACCGCGTCGTCCTCAACCCCTTCCGCCCCAAGATCCTGCTCGATGCGTTCGCGTCTTTCGGCGGCGCCGCAACGCGCTAGTAAATTTCCCGCGCCACGGCGCGCACGGAATTGAGCAGCAGCTCGGCACCCGGTGACAGGATATGGCCATCGACGGAGATGATGCCGTAGGCGTCCATCCGGCAAGGCAGCTCGATCGGCAGGATGTTGAGCACACCTTGCGCTTCATAGTACTGGGCCACAGCGATCGGCATGACGTTGAGCGCATCCGTCTGTTGCAACAGCGGCTTAATCAGCAGCACCGCCGTGGTGTCGACCACGTTGACCGGCACCTCAAGACCGGCGCGGCGGAACATCAATTCGCAGCGCGCGCGCAGGATGGAGCCTTGCGGCGGCAGTATCCACGGCTGGCTGGCGATGTCGCGCAGCTGAAGGTTTTTGGCCTTCATCAGCGGATGACCAACCCGCACCACCGCGCACGCCGGCTCGTCGCCCAGCTCTTCGTAACTCAATCCCTCGGCGCTTTGGCGTTCCGGAATACGGCCGATCATGAAGTCCAGCCGGCCGCGCTGCAACTGCTCCAGCAGCACGTTGGACTGCTCCATCTCGACGCCGATGCGCAGCTTCGGCGCCTGCGCCTTGGTGCGCGTGATCGCCTGCGGCAGCAGCGCGATCCCCGGCGTCATGATGGTGCCGATGTCCACCTGCCCGCTCAAGCCGGCCTTGATGGCGACGATATCCTCGTGCGCCAGCGAGAGGCTGGTCAGCGCCATGCGGGCGTGACGGATCATGGTCTCGCCGTAGATGGTGGGCTCCATGCCGCGCGGCAGCCGGTCGAACAGCTGCACGCCCAGCATCTCCTCCAGGTCCTTCAGCTGCTTGGACGCGGCGGGCTGCGTCATGTGCAGCTCCTCGGAGGCGCGGTGGATGTTGCGTTGTTCGTCCAGCGCGATCAGCAGCAGCAGCTGGCGCGTTTTGAGGCGCGCGCGCAGGAACCAGTTCGGGTTAGTTTCCATATTTCCAATGATATCACGATTGACATTAATTATC
Source organism: Duganella lactea (assembly GCF_009857505.1). Lineage (GTDB taxonomy): Bacteria > Pseudomonadota > Gammaproteobacteria > Burkholderiales > Burkholderiaceae_D > Rugamonas > Rugamonas lactea. Next base: position 20,157 of record NZ_WWCP01000057.1, on the reverse strand, counting down.
GTGAAATGTCGTTGTTTTTGATATCAATTTGATGCGCAACAGGCTCTAAGAGAGAGCCTGCCTTGCGCGGATACCGTATTGGCTTACTTTTTATTGCCGCGCATCGTCATTACACGCTGTACGACACAGAAGATGAACAGCAGACCGCCGATGACGATCTTGGTCCACCAGGAGCTGAGCGTACCGTCAAACGCAATCAAGGTCTGAATGGAGCCCAGCACCAGCACACCGGTCAGCGCGCCGGCCACGTAACCATAGCCGCCGCTAAGCAGCGTGCCGCCGATCACCACGGCGGCGATCGCGTCCAGCTCCGTGCCCTGCGCGTGCAAGCCATAACCGGACAGCATGTAGAACGAGAACAGCACGCCGGCCAGCGCGGCGCAGAAACCGGAAAAGGCGTAGATCAGCACCTTGGTGCGCGCCACGCGCAATCCCATCATCAGCGCCGATTGCTCGTTGCCGCCGACCGCATAAATGGCGCGGCCGAACGGCGTGCAGTGCGCCACGTAGATGGCCACCGCCAGCAGCGCCACCGCGATCAGCGCGCCCGGCGAGATGAAGCAGTCGCCAATCGGCAGCTGCGTTTGCGACATGGCGACGAAGAACGGGTCGTCGATGGTGATCGAGTTAATGCTGATCAGATAGCACAGACCGCGCGCCAGGAACATGCCGGCCAGCGTGACGATGAACGGCTGCAGCTTGAAGTAGTGGATCAACGCCCCTTGGGCGGCGCCGAACACGGTGCCGATGGCCAGCGAAACGACGATCACCAGCACCGGGTTCCAGTGCCACGTTTGCAGCATGTAGGCGCAGATCATGGTGGTCAGCGCCAGCACCGAGCCGACCGACAGGTCGATGCCGCCCGACAGGATGACAAAGCTCATGCCGACCGCGATCACCAGCAGGAAGGCGTTGTCGATCAACAGGTTGAACATCACCTGCAACGACAGGAAGCCGGGATAGGCGGCGCCGCCCGCGCCCAGCAGGACCACCAGCAGGAACAAGGTGATCAGGGAAGTGAAATACGAGGACGACGTGATCGACGGCGCCGGATGGCTCATGGTGCTCATTATGCTTTACCTCCGCGGGCCGGGAAGGCGCGGCGCCACATGTTCTTGAACTCCGCCGACTGAGAAACGCAGATCACGAAGACCACGATCGATTTGACGACCATGTTGACCTCCGGCGGCAGGCCGAGGGAGTAGATGGTGTAGGTCAGCGTCTGGATGATCAACGCGCCAATCACGCTGCCGGCCAGGCTGAATTTACCGCCGGCCAGCGAGGTGCCGCCCAGCGTGACCGCCAGGATGGCGTCCAGCTCCAGCAGCAGGCCGGCGTTGTTGGCGTCCGCGCTCTTGATGTTGGAGGTGATCATCAGCCCCGCCACACCGGCGCAGGCGCTGCAGAACACGTACACGAAGAAAATCAGCACCGCCGTTTTCAAGCCGGCGAGGCGCGCCGCCACCGGGTTGATGCCGACCGACTGGATGAACAGGCCGAGCGCCGTTTTACGCAGCAGCAGCGCCGTGACGATGAACACAGCGGCCACGATATACAGCGAGAACGGCAGGCCAAACAGATAGCCGCTGCCAAGGAAAAAGAACGGCTGGTAGTAGACGGTGATGATCTGGCCATCGGTGAACAGTTGCGCCAGGCCGCGCCCCGCCACCATCAGGATCAGCGTGGCGACAATCGGTTGCAGGCCAAGGCCGGCCACCAGTGCGCCGTTCCACGCGCCGCACAGCAGCGCGGCGCCCATGGCGACAGCGAGCGCGATCCACATCGGCGTGTTGGCCACGTATTCGGGCGTGCCGTTGTTCATGACCATGGTGCCGCCGACCAGCATCGCGGCGACGGTGCCGCTGATGGCGACGGTGGCGCCGACCGAGATGTCGATGCCGCGCGTGGCGATCACCAGCGTCATGCCGATGGCCGCCAGAATCAGCGGCGCGGCGCGGTTGGCGATGTCAATCAGACTGCCGTACAGGTGGCCGTCCTTGATCTCCAGGTGGAAGAAGCCGGGGATCATGACAAAGTCGATCAGCAGCAGGATCGCCAGCGCGGCCAGCGGCCGGAATAATGGGTGTTGCACAAACATGACTTGACTCGATTTGGTTGACGCGGCGCCAGCCCCGCGCGCGGCCAGCGCGCTCCGGGACTCAGCTGACATGGGTATCTCCAGCCGCGATCACATGCAGCACGGAGGTTTCGTCCAGCGCACCACGCGGGTACTCGCCGCCTTGCTTGCGGTCGCGCATGACGACAATGCGGTCGCTGACGCGCAGCACTTCCGGCAGCTCCGACGAGATGAACAGGATGGACATGCCTTTCTTGCACAGCGCGGCCACGTAGTCCATGATTTCCTGCTTGGCGCGGACGTCGATGCCGCGCGTCGGTTCGTCCAGGATCAGCAGTTTCGGATCGGTCACCAGCCAGCGCGCCAGCAGTACCTTCTGCTGATTGCCGCCGGAGAGCGAGCCGATAGGCGTTTCGATGCTGGCGGTCTTGATGCCCAGCGCCTTCACGTATTCCTCCGCCAGTTGCTGCTGGCGTTTCAGCGGGATGGCGCGCATGATGCCCATGCGGGCTTGCAGCGCCAGAATCAGGTTCTCGCGCACCGACAGGTCGAGAATGGCGCCTTCGTGCTTGCGGTCCTCGGAACAGAAGCCGATGCCGGCGCCGATGGCGTCGCGCGGCGAGGCGAAGTTGCACGCTTTGCCCTCGATGGTGATCGTGCCGGTATCCGCTTTGTCGGCGCCGAACAGCAGGCGCGCGGCCTCGGTGCGGCCAGAGCCCAGCAGGCCGGCAAGGCCCAGCAGCTCGCCCTGGCGAATCTCCAGGTCCATCGGCTGCAACGCGCCCTTGCGGCCCAGGCCCACGGCGCGCAGGAACGACTGGAAGCGCGACTGGCCGGTGCCCTCACTCGGCGTCTCCACCGCGGTGGCCGGCGCCTCGCCGGTGGCCACGGCACCGACCATCTTGTTGACCAGATCGACGCGCGACAAATCACCGACCAGGTACTCGCCTTCCCGCTCGCCATTTCGCATCACCGTGATGCGGTCCGAAATCGCATAGGTCTGATCGAGGAAGTGCGTCACAAACAGAATCGCCATGCCCTGCTCGCGCAGGCCACGCAAAACGCTGAACAGCAGATCGACTTCCTTCTCATCCAGCGAGGAAGTCGGCTCGTCGAGAATCAGCACCTTGGCCGACACCAGCAGCGAACGCGAAATCGCCACCATTTGCTGGATCGCCAGCGGATAGTGCGCCAACGGCAGCGTGACATCGATACGAATCTGCATCCGCTCCAGCAGTTCAGACGCCTGCCTGGCCATGCCGGCCCAATCGATGCGCCCCAGCTTGCGCGGATAACGGCCAATGAAAATATTCTCCGCCACCGACAGATTCGGGCAAAGATTCACTTCCTGATAAACAGTGCTGATACCAAGGTTCTGCGCGTCCAACGTGGACTGCGGCTGAATCGAACGGCCGGCCAGCACGATCTCGCCGCTGTCCGGCGTGTACACACCGGTGAGCACCTTGATCAGCGTCGATTTGCCGGCGCCGTTCTGGCCCATCAGCGTATGGACTTCACCCGGATAGAGATTCAGCGATACGCCATTCAAAGCCTGCACACCGGTGAAGGCTTTGCTAATGCCGCGCAGCTCCAGCACCGGCGCGGAAAGATTCGTCGTCATCGGTATCAGTATTTACGGTTCGGGAATTCCTTGGCCGCGACTTCGGCGGGGAATACGCCTTCTTGCGTCACAACGCGCTTAGGTACAGGCTTCTTGGTCACGACATCTTTGGCGAGCTGCATCAGCTGAGGGCCGAGCAGCGGATTGCATTCGACGGTCACGTTCAGCTTCCCGGCGATCATGGCCTCAAACGCCCCCTTCACGCCGTCGATGGAAATCACCAGAATATCCTTGCCCGGTTTCAGGCCGGCTTCCTCGATCGCCTGGATCGCGCCGATGGCCATGTCGTCATTGTGCGCATACAGCACATTGATCTTCTTGCCTTCGGCTTTCAGGAACGCCTCCATGACTTCCTTGCCCTTGGCGCGGGTGAAGTCGCCGGTCTGCGAACGGATCACCTTCAGCTTCGGATTGCCGGCGATGACTTCCTCAAAGCCCTTCTTGCGGTCCAGCGCTGGCGCCGAGCCCACGGTGCCCTGCAACTCAACGATATTCAAAACGGCATCAGGCGTTTTCTTTTGGCGCTCCACCAGCCAGCGGCCGGCGCGGCGCCCCTCTTCCACGAAGTCCGAACCCAGGAAGCTTACGTACAGCGACGGATCGCTGACATTGACCGCGCGGTCGGTCAGGATGACCGGGATGTTGGCGCGCTTGGCTTCGCGCAGCACGGTATCCCAGCCCGATTCCACCACCGGCGAGAACGCGATCACGTCCACGCGCTGGGCGATGAACGAGCGGATGGCCTTGACCTGATTTTCCTGCTTCTGCTGGGCGTCGGCGAATTTCAGGGTGATGCCCTCTTTCTTCGCCGCGTCCTTGATCGATACGGTATTGGCGGTGCGCCATTCGCTTTCGGCGCCCACCTGGGAGAAACCGATCACCAGCGGCTTGGCGGCGAAAGCACTCGGTACGCTCAGAGTGACGACGGCGGCCAAAGCGGTGGCCAGTACGGTTCTGCGATTGCAAGTCATGGCAAAAGTCTCCTGATAAGTTTTTATAGTGTTATTCAGATCAATACTATGAGAAACACAAATATCTATCCAATGATATTTTCATACTCTGCGATATCTTTTTCGATATATCAGCGCAACAGGCGCAGTCCATACAGGCCGCCGGCGATCGAGCCGTCGCGGGCAACAAACTTGACGACCAGTTTGCCGGCAGCTGCGGCGCCGGCCGGGATCGGATAATCGCGAGTGTACAGTTCCTGTGGCGCGCTGGCGTCCAAACGGACTTCGGCCAGCAGCTTGTCGTTGATAAGGATATCAAAACGGCGTCCGACGTCGCGTTTTGAGTATGTCAACCGCAACACGCGTGCCTCGCCCTGCTTGTCGGTCAGGTCGTAGCTGAACCAGCCGGTCGCGTGGCGCCAGTGTTTGCCCTTGTAGACGCCGGCGTCGGCGCCATCCGCCTTGAAAAAGTGGTCGGATTCCGGTTGCTGTTCACCTGGCGCCACCTGATCGATGGTACGGGCGTCTAGCGCCAGACCGTCTTTTTCATCTTCCGCGGCCTGAGCGCGGCGCTTGGCGAGATCGGCCGGCGTGGAGTACGGCCAGTAGACGACGTAGCGGGCGTCGTGGATGCGGAAGAATGGCACGAAAGTGGTCGGACCGGTGGTCGGCGCCTGCACCAATCCCGGCGCGATGAAGGTCAGCGGACGACCGGGCACCGGGCGGAAGCGATCAGCAAAGGCGGCGCTCTCGCTGACCAGCACCGGCGCCTGCTCCAGCGGCACCACCGGCCCGCTGGCGATATGGCCCATGCGGCTGTCGTCGGCGAGGTAGTTCAGTTGCTCGCCGGGGAACGGGTTGGTCTTGGCGGCCAATACCACTGGGCCGTGCAGCACCGCATAGTAGGCCGATTTATCGGGCATCTGCTCCAGACGGGTTTTCATCGGCAGGCGGATCTCGACCTTGTCGCCATCGCGCCACGCGCGGCGCACGTTGACATAACGGTCCCCACCGATGGCGGCGGCCACCGGCCTGCCGTTGACGGTAACCTGCAAGGCGCCCTGCTCCACCCATTCCGGATAGCGGATCTTCAGCGTGAAGGTCTTGTTACCCTTGACGGTGATGGTGCTCTTGTCTTCATCCGGGAACCGGTTGGCCTGGCGGATTTGCACGCCCTGGTCGCGCCAGTCCAGCGTCGACGGGATGAACAGGTTGACATAGAGGTTATCGCCCCGGTGGGCGTAGATGAACTCTCCGTACTTGGCGTGGCTTTCAATGCCGGAGCCTACGCAGCACCACATCGCCTTCTGCGGCTGCGAATAAACGCGGTAGTGGCTCGGCCGCATCGGCGTGAAATAGACGAAGCCACCGCTGTCCGGGTGTTGCGACGCCAGGATATGGTTGTACAGCGCGCGCTCATAGTAGTCCGCGTAGCCGCCTTTGGCGTCGCCCTGGAACAGCAGCGCGGTCAACTTCAGCATATTGTAGGTATTGCAGGTCTCGGGGCCTTCCACTTCCTCGATCATCGACGAGAAGTTTTTCTCATCGTGGAAGTGTTCCTTGACGCTGTTGCCGCCGATGGCGACCGTGCGGTGATCGTGGACGGTCTGCCAGAAGAAGGCGGCGGCTTTCTGCCAGTCCTTGCGGGTGGTGATGTCGCCGATGCGCTTGAAGCCGATGACTTTCGGGATTTGCGTATTGGCGTGGAGCCCCGTGAGCTGGTCCTGGCCCGCTTCCAGCGGTTTCAGAATGGCCTGGTGGGAGAAGCGGATCGCCAGGTCCATGTATTTCTGTTGACCGGTCATTTGGGAGACATCGGCCAGTACTTCGTTCATGCCGCCGTGTTCCGCGCGCAGCATGGATTGCATTTGTTCTTCGCTCAACTGAGCGGCAAGGCCGATGGTCCAGTCGCACAGGGCGATCAGCATGGCCCGTGCGTCATCGTTGCCGGCGTAAAGGTAGGCGTCACGCAGGCCGGCGTAGGTCTTGTGAAGGTTGTACCACGGGACCCATTTGCCGTTGACGGAGAAGTTATCCGCCCGTAGTTTGCCGTTGGCGATGTCCTGCCATGCGGCCGCGCCACCGGGCACGCCGCCGATGTAGCCATTGCCGTTGGCTTGCTGGCAGCGCTTGAGTTCCGCGACCGCGTAGTTCAGGCGTTGATAGGTTTCTTTGTCGCCGGTGGAGGCGTACATCAGGGCCAGGGCCGACAGATAGTGGCCGCCCATGTGGCCATCGAGGCCACTGGATTCCCAGTTGCCGTAGCTGGGCTGTTTGGGCGGTAGGCCGGCTTCGCGCAGGAATGGGGCAAGCAGGCGATCCGCGTCCAGCGAGAGGATGTATCGCAAATCGGTCTGCTGGGCCTCCAGGAAAGGACTCGGGCCAAGTCGCACGGAGCTTAATGGGAATAGCGACACCGTGCCTGTCTGCGCGGGGGCCGGGATATTTTCCCGTGCCGTCGCGATGGAGAACGCGCCATGCGACGCGACCGTGGCGGCAGCACCGGCGGCCAACTTCAGCGCGCGACGTCTTGCGGCGGTCATCATTTCGCTGCCAGCAGGGTGCCGCGGCCCAAACCGATATCGCCATCGGCACGCAAAACATAGATCATCATAAAACTCCCATTACCCGTCGCTCCCGCGCAAGCGGGAACGACGGGTTCAAGTGATAACTTACTCCACCGCCACCACAATCACCGCCTTGGCAGGCACCTTGACCGTCAGCTTGCCATCCGCGCCAGCGGTGGCACTGAACGCCGCCGGCTTGATCGCTTGCGGTGCGGCGAAGGTGTTATGCGCATCCATCGCGGCAGCCGTCAGCACGCGGCCCTTGACCGACTTCACAACCTGGCCAGGAATATTCACCGCCACATCGGCAGACTTGTTCGGATTGGTGTTCACCAGCGCCAAATACACCTTGCCATCCTTGGCGCGTGCCGCCGATGCGCTGATCTCAGGCACCTTGAAGCCCGCCGCCGAATAGTCCTGATTATCCTTGAGCGAAATCGGCAACGAAGTCGCGCCCTGGAACGGCACATACATCTGATACGCGTAGTAGGTTGGCGTCAGCAGCATCTTGTCCTTGTCGGTCAGGATCATGGCCTGCAGCACGTTGACCATCTGCGCGATATTCGTCATGCGCACGCGCTCCGCATGGGCGTGGAAGATGTTGAAGTTAAGCGCCGCCACCACCGCATCGCGCAGGGTGTTTTGCTGGAACAGGAAGCCAGGATTGGTGCCCTTCTCCACGTCATACCAAGTGCCCCACTCGTCGACGAACAGGCCCAGTTTCTTCTCCGGATCATGCTTGTCCATGGCGGCGCTGTTCTTCTGGATATGGTCTTCCATGCGCAGCGTGTTGGACAGGGTCGAGATCCACTCGTTTTCCTGGAAGGCGGTCGAGGCGCCCTTCACTTCCCACTTGCCGGTCGGGATGGTGTAGTAGTGGAAACTGATGCCATCGGTCTGCTTCTTCAGCTCCTTGCTCAGCACTTCGGACCACACCACATCGTTGTCGTTGCCGCCGCTGGCGATGATCTTCGGACGATACTGCTTCGGCGCGCGCAGGAAGGTTTCAACCTGCTTGTACAGATTCGAGTAGTACTGCGGGCTCATATTACCGCCGCAGCCCCAGGCTTCGTTACCGACGGCGAAGTAAGCCACCTTGAATGGCTTGTCATGACCATTTTTGCGACGCAGATTGGCGAGCGTCGACTTGCTGTCGGACGTCATGTACTCGACCCACTCCGACATCTCTTGCGCACTGCCGGTGCCCAGGTTGCCGTTGACGTAGGCATCGGCGCCCAGCAGATCAACCAGATCGAAGAACTCGTGCGTGCCCACGGCGTTGGATTCATCCACGCCGCCCCAGTTGGTATTGACCTTGACCGGACGCTTCTCGCGCGGGCCAATGCCGTCGCGCCAGTGGTATTCGTCGGCAAAGCAGCCACCCGGCCAGCGGACCAGCGGCACCTGAATATCTTTCAGCGCGCCGACCACGTCGTTGCGCCAGCCCTTGGTGTTAGGGATCTTCGATTTCGGGCCGACCCAGATACCTTCATAGATACCGGTGCCCAGGTGTTCGGCGAACTGGCCATACACGTCCTTATTGATCACCGCACCAGGTTTGGCGGTATCGATGGTGATCTCGGCCGCGAATGCGCTGCCGGAGGCCAGCATGCACAAGGCGAGTACGCCACGTTTGATTGGATTCATCTCTCAGTCTCCTGTTTTATAGTTGGATGACAAAACCGCCATGCGGCTTAATGGTTACGACTACTTTTTTACCGGCGGCGATGGCGCGCTGGCTGAAACTACGGGCGTCATTGCCATCGGTGATGATGGTGCCCTGCTTGTCGCCGACGAAGGACAAGTCCAGCGTCAGCGTTTTCTCTTTGTCGCCGCCGTTGATGCCGGCGACGTACCAGGTGTCGCCGGCACGGCGCGCGACGACCGCGTATTTTCCGGGATAACCGTCCACCAGGCGGCTGTCGTCCCAGCCACGCGGCACGTTCCGCATGAAATTCTTCACGTAGTCCGGCGCGGTGGCCATGCCTTCCGGCGTGTCGGCAAAGTGCTGGATGCCGGACAGGTACAGCACCGAGGTGGCCAGCTCAAAGCCGTTGGTGCTGGCCCGCTTGATCTTCGGGATGTCGCCGAAGACAACCGGCGTGAAGTCCATCGGATCGAACAGGTTGCGCGTGAACGGCAGCATGGCGGCGTGGCTCGGCATCGCATCCTGATCCTTCTGCTCGAAGGTGGTGAACTCGAAGCCCCGGATGGATTCCATCGTCATCAGATTAGGCCAGGTGCGCTGCCAGCCGCGCGGCAGCGTGGCGCCGTGGAAGTTCACCAGCAGGCCGGCATCGGCGGCATCGCGCAGGATGTCGATGTAGTAGGTGATCATCGACTGGCCATCGCCGGCGAAGAAATCGATCTTCAAACCCTTGATGCCCATGTCGCTCAGGCGCTTGAACTCCTTGACGCGCTGCTCATGGGTAAGCAACTGGCCTTTGGGCGAATACTCGGTCTTGTTCCATGGGCCGGACGAGTTGTACCAAAGGATCAGGCCCACGTTTTTACTGGCCGCGTAATCGGCCAGCTCCTTGATTTTGGCGTAGCCGATGTTGCGGTCCCAATTGACGTCAATGAGGGTGTACTCCCACTTCATGTCGGCGGCGTAGTCAATGAATTTCTTCTGTACGTCGTAGACGATGGAGTCATCCTTCAGGATCGCCCAGCTCCACGAGGCACGCCCAGGCTTGACGCGCGCGGCGTCGAAGGCGACGGCTGGCGCGGCAAGGTCGGTGCCCAGCGTGGAGTTGGTGATGGTGGCCAGCGAGCCGAGGGCGATGATGCGCCATGGCGAGGTGAGCGTGCCCTCCACTTCCGCCATCAAGCCACCGTTGGTGTACACCTCCGGCGCCATCGGATTGCCGATGCGGTATTTGCCGCCGCTGGAATCCTGCGCGAGACGGGAGGCTTGCCAGGTGCCGTCCATATTGGCTTCGGAGATGGCGAGCCAGTTCGCGCCGGTGCGGAACAGTGCCGGGAATACCCATCCAGCTTCGGTCGGGGACTTGGTGCCGGCCGGGATCTCCATCTGATAGTGCTCTTCATAAGACGGATTGGTGTTGCTCCAGCCGGTTTGCGCGACCGACATCGGTTGCAGCCACGCCTTGGTACCACTGGGCAGCGCAAACGTGGTGCGCTCCTGCACCAGCTTTTTCAGCGGCAGCGACGGTTCGGCGACGACGTAGCGGAACGCCACGCCAGCGTTCGAGACACGGAAGACAATATCGATCTTCTGCTGCCTGGCGTTTTGCAGCGAGTAGGTTTGCTCGTTGGCGCGGTAGGTGATGTCCTTGCGCTTGCCGACCGCCATCTGATAATGGTCCTCGACCACGCGCGGCAACGAGGTGGCGACCAGCGACAAATCATTGGCCAGATCGGCGCCGGCCATTTGCAAGCCAAGGTCGGAGGCCAGCAAGACGGGTTTGCCGTCGCGGGCGACGGTGTACGTCAATTTGCCATCGGCCGCGCGAACGGTGACGGCGACGTGATTGTCGGGACTACGCAATGCGGCTTGCGCGGCGGCCGGCGCTGCCGCGAGAATCGCGGCGGCACAGGACAACGCCGTAACAACGTTTGCATTCACCATGTTCCTACCATTTATCTATGGTTGAGATACCCCGCCGCATCGTATGTGCGGTTGTCTCCGGGGGCGAACAGTGTTAACGCAGGCGGTTTAGACCCAGCCTGCGTCGACGATAAATTCCTGCGCGGTGCACATGGCGCCGTCGTCGGCGGCCAGGAACAGCACCATCGATGCCACATGCTGCGGCATCAGCTTATTCTGCAAGCATTGATTGCGCTTGATGTCTTCCTCACCCGCGTCGTCCAGCCACAGATCGATCTGGCGCTGGGTCATCACCCAGCCCGGCGTGACGGTGTTGACACGGATACCGTGCACGCCGAATTCACGCGCCAGGCCACGCGTCAGGCCATGCGTGGCCGCCTTGGTGGTGGCATAGGCCGGGTAGCCGGCGTTCTTGACGTGCCAGGAAATCGAGCCGACGTTGATGATGGAGCCGGCGCCTTTTTTCTTCATCCCTTCCAGAACCGCCTGGCAGGTGAAGAACATGGGACGCTGGTTGACGGCGATGCATTTGTCCCAGAATTCCTGGGTGACGTCAGCGGTTTCGTGACGCTGGTCGTTGGCGGCGTTGTTGACCAGGATATCGAAGTCACCGGCCAGGCCGGCCAGTTCGGTCATGGTGGCTTGCAGCGCCGGGATGTCTGTGATGTCGCACTGGCGAAACAGCGGTTCGGGATAGCCGGCTTCCTTCACGCGACGTACCAGCGCGTGGCTTGGGTCGCGGGCGATGTCGACGAAGGCGACTTGCGCGCCTTGCTCCGCGAAGGAAATCACCATCGCTTCGCCGATGCCGGTACCGCCGCCGGTGATGAATACGCGCTTACCGCGCAAGCTGCCGAACTTGGCCAGTTGGGTCATACAGTCTCCATTATTATCCTGTCGCTCCGCATCGGCGGAGCGACAGTTTTTCTAGTTGCGGGTCAGTTCACCTTCGCGGCGCAGCCAGGTGGCGGAACCGTTGTCTTGCAGGACCTCAGGCAGCAAGGCTTGCGACAGATTCTGATAACACACCGGACGCAGGAAACGCGTAATCGCGCCCGTGCCGACCGAGGTGCTGCGGCCATCCGAAGTCGATGGGAACGGGCCGCCGTGCACCATGGCGCTGCACACTTCCACGCCGGTCGGATAGCCATTGGCCAGAATCCGGCCCACTTTACGTTCCAGCACCGGCAGCAGCGACTGCGCCGCTTCCAGATCACCTTCATCCATTTGCAGCGTGGCGGTCAGCTGACCTTCAAGCTTCTCCGTCACCAGCCGCAGTTCCGCCACGTCCTTGCACGAGATAACCAGCGACGCCGGGCCAAAGATTTCCTCTTGCAGCGTGTGCTGCGACAGGAAGGCCGATGCCGACGAGACAAACAGCGCCGGAGCGCCCTTGCCTTCCGCCTGCGGCGCCAGCGCCAGCGTCTTCACATCAGCATGACCTGCCAGCTGATTCACGCCACGTGCAAAGTTACCAGCGATACCAGGCGACAGCATCGAGCAGGCCGAGCCACCCGCCAGCGCCTGCGACGCGGCGCTGGTGAAGCGTTCCAGATCCGGACCATTGATCGCCAGTACCAAACCAGGATTGGTGCACATCTGTCCCACGCCCAGCGTCAGCGAGGCGGCGAAACCGGCAGCGATTTCTTCGGCACGATTTTTCAGCGCGTTCGGCAGCAGGAACACAGGATTGATCGAGCTCATTTCGGCGTAGACTGGAATCGGCACCGGACGCGCGGCGGCGGCGGCCATCAGCGCCATGCCACCACCACGCGAGCCAGTGAAGCCGACCGCCTTGATGGCTGGATGACGCACCAGCTCAATGCCCAGCTCATTGCCCACGCCAGTCAGCAGCGAGAAAACGCCCGCCGGCAGACCGCAGATTTCAACCGCCCTGACCACGGCGCGGCCCACCAGTTCCGACGTGCCAGGATGCGCAAAGTGCGCCTTCAGCACCACCGGACAGCCGGCGGCCAGCGCCGACGCGGTGTCACCACCGGCGACGGAAAACGCCAGCGGGAAGTTACTGGCCGCGAAGACCGCCACAGGGCCAAGGCCGATCATGCGCATGCGCAGGTCCGGACGCGGCGGCGTGCGGTCGGGCAGCGCCTTGTCGAAGCGCACATCGTGCCACGAGCCTTCGCGCAGCAGATTGGCAAACAGTTTCAGTTGGCCGACTGTGCGGCCACGTTCACCTTCCACGCGAGCACGCGGCAGGCTGGTTTCTTCCATCACGCGCTCGACCAGCACATCGCCCAACGCCATGATCTGGTCGGCGATGGTATCAAGGAAAGCGGCGCGCTTTTCATCGCTGAGCGAACGGAAAGTGTCGAACGCCTCGTCGGCCAGGCGGCAGGCCTGATCGATCTGCGCCGCGTCCACGGTGCGGAACTCGGGCTCGATGACCTGGCCCAGCGCCGGGTTGAAGGCGCGGACGCCCGCGCCGGTGCCCGTGACGGCTTTGCCGCCGATCAGTGCATCGCCGGTAATGATCATAAGGTCTTCACTTTCGCGATTTCGGTTTTGAACACGGACAGCTTGTTGCGCAGCGCCGGGCCGAATTGCGGCGCGTCGATTTCAAAGGTTTCACCAGGCTGCACCACGATGTTGTCCGCCACGCTCAGGGTGGCGGTACCGAAGAAGTGCACATGCACGTCACCCGGACGCTTGAACAGCGGGTACTTGAAGTGATGGTGCTCCAGGTTGGCGATGGTGTGCGACATATTCTGTTCGCCGCTGAAGAATGGCTTCTCCCAACGTACCTTGCCTTCCTTGTCGTAGATGCGCGAGGTGCCTTCAACACTGTCCGGCGCTTCGCCGACCAGCAGCGCCGGGCCCAGGCCGCAAACACGCAGTTTGGAGTGGGCCAGGTACAGGTAATTCTGACGCTCGGTCACATGGTCCGAAAACTCGTTACCGATGGCGAAGCCGACGCGGTATGGCTGGCCGTCGTCGCCGATCACATACAGGCCGGCGACTTCCGGCTCTTCGCCGCCGTCCAATGCGAAGTCCGGCATAGCCAGATCCTGGCCGCTGGCGGCCACGATCGAACCGTCGCCTTTGTAGAACCACTCCGGCTGCACGCCCGCTGCACCCGGTGCCGGCTTGCCGCCCTCCACGCCCATGCGGAACATCTTCATGGAGTCGCTCAGCGATTCGACGTCGCCACCGATTTTCTTGTGCATGGCGTCGCGGGTATCGGCGGAGCCCAGGTGGGTCAGGCCGGTGCCGGTGACGTAGGTGTGGGCGTGGTCGCTGTGATCCAGTGGTGGCAGCAGACGGCCGGCGGCGGCGACGGCCTTGAAGTCGGCGGTTTGTGCGCCGACGGTTTTCTCAACCAGCGCGGCCAGGCCGACGGATTTGCGGATCGCATCCTGGGCCAGCGCGTAGGTGGTGGCATAGCCGTCGATGATGCGGATGGTGCTCTGTTCCAGCACGCCGACGTGGCGCGTGCCTTGTTCGTTTTTAAATTGTACGAGTAACATGAAGAATCTCCTAAGCGCCGTCGTTCCGGCGCAGGCCGGAACCTATGGAACGCATGCTCAGTATGGGCTCCGGCCTTCGCCGGAGCGACGAATTAGTGCGAGTGGCGAGGCACTGCGGAGCCGCGATTACCAACGAGGAAGTCGAAGTCGCAACCCTCGTCAGCCTGCAGCACATGCTCAACATAGAGCTGCTGATAACCGGTCTTCGGCCCCGGCGCGCTGCCCAGCACGCGAACCGCCTGACGTGCCGCCATCTCCTCGTCCGAAATCTCCAGCTCCAGCTTACCGCCCTCGCAATCCAGCGTAATCCAGTCGCCATCCTTGACGATACCCAGCGGGCCACCGGCCATCGCCTCCGGCGCCACGTGCAGCACCACGGTACCGTAAGCGGTGCCCGACATGCGCGCATCCGAAATACGCACCATATCCTTGACACCAGCGGCCAGCAGCTTAGGCGGCAAGCCCATATTCCCCACCTCCGCCATGCCCGGATAGCCTTTCGGACCGCAGTTCTTCATCACCAGCACGGAGTCCTTGTCCACTTCCAGCTCCGGGTCCATGATGCGCGACTTGTAGTGCTCAAAGTCCTCGAACACCACGGCCTTGCCGCGATGCTGCATCAACTCAGGCGTCGCGGCCGAAGGCTTCAGCACCGCGCCGCGCGGCGCCAGGTTGCCACGCAGGATACAGATGCCACCATCCTTGCGAATCGGATTATCCAGCGTGCGGATCACTTCCTCATCATAGATCGGCGCATCGTTGCAGTTTTCCCAGATGGTCTTGCCGTTGACCGTCAGCGCGTTCGGATGCGGCAGAATGTTACCGTCACCCATGCGGCGGATCACGCCCGGCAGGCCGCCTGCGTAATAGAACTCCTCCATCAGGAAGCGGCCCGACGGCAGCAGGTCGACGATGGTCGGGGTGCCGCGACCGACGCGGGTCCAGTCCTCCAGCTCCAGATCGACACCGATACGGCCAGCGATAGCCTTCAGGTGGATCACCGCGTTGGTGGAACCGCCGATAGCGGCGTTGACGCGGATCGCGTTCTCAAAATTCTCCTTGGTCAGAATCTTCGACAGCTTCAGATCCTGCTTCACCATCTCCACGATGCGGATGCCAGACATATGCGCCAGCACATAGCGGCGCGCGTCGACGGCTGGAATGGCGGCGTTGTGCGGCAGCGAAGTACCCAGCGATTCGGCCATGCAGGCCATGGTCGACGCGGTGCCCATGGTGTTGCAGGTGCCGGCGGAACGCGAGTGCCCCGCTTCCGCGCCGATAAACTCGTGCATCGAAATCTCGCCAGCCTTGACCTGCTCGTGCAACTGCCAGACGGCGGTGCCGGAGCCGATGTTCTTGCCGTTCAGCTTACCGTTGAGCATAGGGCCGCCGGTGACGACGATGGTCGGAATATCGACCGACGCGGCGCCCATCAGCAGCGCAGGCGTGGTTTTGTCGCAGCCGACCAGCAGCACCACGCCATCCATTGGATTGCCGCGGATCGACTCCTCGACGTCTATCGACGCCAGGTTACGGGTCAACATGGCGGTTGGACGCAGGTTCGATTCGCCGTTGGAAAATACTGGGAATTCAACCGGGAAGCCGCCGGCTTCGTAGATGCCGCGCTTGACGTGTTCCGCCAGCTTGCGGAAATGGGCGTTACATGGCGTGAGCTCAGACCAGGTATTGCAGATGCCGATAATCGGTTTGCCTTCGAATTCGTGATCAGGAATCCCCTGATTCTTCATCCAGCTGCGATACATGAAGCCGTTTTTATCTTGGGTACCAAACCACTCGGCGGAGCGCAGCTTCACCTTTTTGTCATTCTCAGACATGCAATTCTCCTCAGTATGTTCCTGTGCGAAGACGTGAATGTCATGCCCCGCATCGATAAGGCATACTAAGTGCTCCTTAGATAACTTTCCAATAAATTGTTTATCAATATCGATATCAAATTCGGTATAGCTCAGTAACGAATCGACACCCGATCAATTAGTCGTTCATTGCCGATTTTGAAGAGAGCTGGTGCGCTTTTTCATACCGCCGCCTGGCGTTCGCCTCGTCGTGGCCCACTTGGCGCGCTGCGCATAGCCCCCCTAGTTTCGCTCAGCCTGGTCAGGCGCTCCTAGCCGCGCAATGATCAAGGACGAGACCAATTGGCTCTTTGTTCGTTTGCTCGCCTACTGAGCATCAACCTTACAAGTCCTCATACCTATCAGAAGTGTCAGGAACAAGCCGCGCTTAAGACATGGATTGCGCCTTTCTCGGAAAAAAAGCTTGCGGATCTAAGTTGATCGGTCTATATTGAATGTACCGATCAGTACATTGTGTTCCGATTGGTACGAATAAGGAGAAATATCATGTCTATCCGTCCACCCCTGCCGCCTTTCACCCGTGAAACCGCAATCGAAAAAGTCCGTCTCGCCGAAAACGGCTGGAACACCCGCGATGCAGAAAAAGTCGCCTTGGCGTACACCGAGGACAGCTGGTGGCGCAATCGCGCCGAGTTCGCTCAAGGTCGCGAAGCCATCGTCGCCCTGCTGAAACGCAAGTGGACCCGCGAGCTTGATTACCGCCTCGTCAAAGAGCTGTGGGCTTTTGACGACGCGCGCATCGCGGTGCGCTTCGCTTACGAGTACCATGACGATTCCGGCCAGTGGTATCGCGCCTATGGCAATGAAAACTGGGAATTCGATGAGAATGGTTTGATGCATCACCGCCACGCTTGCATCAACGAACATCCCATCAAGGCTGATGAACGCAAACTCCTGTGGGACAATAACGGCCCACGCCCAGCCGATCATCCGGGGCTGAGCAGTCTTGGTTTTTAAGGAAGATGATGGCTAGAGTAATTGCGGAACGGGAAGATGTGATCCCGATGCTGGCGGAAGTGTTCCGAACCTATGGTTTCGAGGGGGCGAGCTTGGCTCGTATCAGCGAAGGCACCAAGCTGGGCAAGGGCAGCATCTATCACTTCTTCCCACGAGGCAAAGAGGAAATGGCTGAAGCCGTGCTGGCTCATGTCGATGAGTGGTTCGAACAGCACGTTTTCAAATCGTTGCTTGAACATGCCGACGCCATGGAAGGTATCAAGGCAATGTTCGACGATGTGGCCAGCTACTTCCATTCTGGCCGTCGCGTTTGCCTGGTGGGCGTATTCGCGCTCGGCAACGAGCGTGATCGCTTTGCGGATCGCATCCGTGCTTACTTTGCGGCCTGGATTGACGCGCTTGCAGCCGCGCTGTTGCGGGCTGGGCGCGAACCGCAAGCAGCCAACGCTCTCGCCAGAGAGGTTGTCGGCGGGATTCAGGGAGCCTTGGTTTTGGCCAGGGCTTTAGACCAAACGGAAATTTTCACCGATACTTTGAGTCGCCTTCGGGGTCGCCTGCTGCCCGTTTAGGCCAGCGGCATGCGCAGAACGGCGCTCCACATGATAGCGTGCCCTTACCACTACCAGCTCAACTACGTGGTTCGTTGACGACCTGGCACCAGCGAACCACTATCGTTATCGGCACGGTCAGTCCACTTGCGCAGTCTCCATGGCGATTCGGTCTATCCGCACCTTGGCGATGCGGCGGTCCTCAACCGCCACAATTTCGTAGCGCAGCCCGTCGATTTCCAACACCGCGCCTTGTTCTGGCAAGGTCTCAAAACGCGCGAGCAGGAAGCCGGCTAGCGAGGTGTAGTCGGCGTCCTCGCTGACCAAACCGCCAGTCTCCAGCACTTGCTCCAGGTGATGCAGGTCGGCGGCGCCATCGACCAGCCAGGTGCCGGGCTCCACTAACGACACCGTCGGCTGCTCATCCTCATCAGGGAATTCGCCGGCGATCGCCTCCAGAATATCGACCGGCGTGAGCAAGCCCAGGATGGCGCCATACTCGTCGGTAATGACGATCAACTGGCCATGCGCCCGCTTGAGCATCTCGATCGCACGCAACACACCGGCTGTTTCAGGCAGGAAGATGGGCGCGCGTAGCGGGCCGGTCTCCAGCGATTCGTCGATCCGGCGATGCAGCGCCAGATCGCGAATCAGGTCCTTGGTCCGCGCAATGCCGAGCAGATTATCGGCCTGTCCTCGACACACCGGCAATTGGCTGTGCGGCGTATTCTGCAATTGTGCCAACAGACTATCCGCGTCACCGTCGATATCGACCCATGAGATCTCCGTGCGCGGCGTCATCACCGAGCGTATCGATCGGCCGGCGAGCGTGAGCACCCCGCTGACCATATTCCTCTCCTCGGCGGCAAAGTTTTGTCCCTCGGCGGAGGCCGGCGCTGTTGCATCGGACTCGGCCAGCCCATGCCTGCGGCTACCCAGCAATTGCAGTACCGCCTGCGCGGTGCGTTCGCGGAACGGCCTGCGCGCTTCGCTTCTGAGGAAATTGCGGCGCGCGAATTGATTCAGGGTTTCAATCAGGACCGAGAAGCCAATTGCCGCATACAGGTAACCTTTGGGGATGTGGAAACCCAGCCCCTCGGCGACCAGGCTCAAACCAATCATGAGTAGGAAGCTCAGGCACAACACCACCACGGTGGGATGCGCGTTGACGAAGCGCGTCAGCGGCTTCGAGGCGAGCATCATGACGCCGATCGAAATGATCACCGCAGCCATCATCCCCCCCAACTCATCGACCATGCCAACGGCGGTGATGACCGCGTCCAGGGAGAACACGGCGTCGAGCACCACGATTTGCGCGACGACGGCGGCGAAACTGGCGTAGGCCGTCGTTTGCGTCTGCGTGTGCATGACACCTTCGAGCCGCTCGTGTAGTTCCACCGTGGCCTTGAACAGCAAGAATATCCCGCCGACCAACAGAATAAGGTCGCGGCCGGAAAACGCCAGCGGCCCAACGGAAAATAGCGGCGTGGTGAGCGTCACGAGCCAGGAGACGATCGTTAATAATCCAAGACGCATCGCCATGGCGAGCGATAGACCCAACAGCCGCGCCCGGTCACGCTGGTGCGGCGGGAGCTTCTCCGCGAGGATAGCGATAAAAATGAGGTTGTCGATACCGAGGACGATTTCCAGGATAATCAACGTGATCAAGCCGACCCATATGGTTGGGTCAAGTAGCCACTCCATTGTCTTCCTTTTTCAGATTAGAAATTTTGTCGGAAACCGGACGTACCGGTCCCCTGAAGCGTGCGGCACCATGGCCGACGCGAGAGCACGCAAGGCCCAGAGCCGTGCGCGGTGGTGTTAGCGGGTGGGAGGCGGCTTCAGCGGGGCACCGCCAGCGCGCGCGTCTGGCGCATGCGGGGGTGGAAAAGATAAAGTGCCCGCCAGCGTGGCAGGCGCGGAAAGTGCCAGCCCATCCACCAGATCAAGATGATCGCTTGGCGATGGCTCGTCGAGTTCGTCGCAGCTGTGGGAGACGCAGTTTTGCGAGCAGATCGCGCCGCCTTGTTCGGCATCATCCGCCGAGGCGGCATGCCCGGCAACAGGTCGAGGCTCGCATGGGAAGATACTCACTGCGGCGGTCGCAGTGTAAGGCAGCAGGAGGATGAAGAATGCGATGACCAGCTTTCGCACAATACTTGCAGGAGACATAATGCGTCGCAGTCTAACACAAATGGACCATCGATCCGCACATGATCTTGCAAAGGGCTTGACGCCGACGCCCCGAAGAAAGCAGCTCCCAGTCAGCGGGCCATAACGGCCAGCAGACGATCCCGAAGGCTACTCAACGTGTCAGTGAAAATCTCCGTTTGGTCTAAAGCTCTGGCCAAAACCAAGGCACCCTGAATACCACCGACAGTAGGGGACCTCGAATTACTGCTGATTTGAACTGATGTGCTGAGAAAACGCCGGCTGTGGACGGATTCGCACGGCGGCTTCAGACCTTTTGGCACTTGTCTTGCTGTCCAGAACCACCTTTTTCGTGG
>NZ_WWCP01000056.1 GCF_009857505.1 Duganella lactea | reverse complement strand
ACGCGCCACGCTGCAACTGAACTGGAAGGCCGCCGCCTACAACTTGCGCCGCCTTTGCTACCTGAAGGAGGCGAAGTTTTCGGCGTTTTGACGCCCGCAGTCCGTCTGGACCACGAAAAAGGTGGTTTTGGACAGCAAGACAAGTGCCAAAAGGTCTGAAGCCGCCGTGCGAATACGTCCACAGCCGGCGTTTTCTCAGCACCTCAGTTCAAATCAGCAGTAATTCGAGGTCCCCACCTGTCTTTCAACCCCACAGGAGAACTCATCATGAAAAATCGCGTAGCTGTTATTACCGGCGCATCGAGCGGCATCGGCCTGGCCACCGCCAAACTGCTGGCCGCGCGCGGCGCCAAGGTTGCTTTGCTGGCGCGCCGCAAGGAGGTGCTGGAGCAGGCCGTCAACGAGATTCGCGCGGCCGCTGGCGAAGCGCTGGCGCTGGCGGTCGATGTGACCGATCAGACCTCGGTCGATGCCGCCGCCAGCGTGGTGGCGCAGACTTACGGCCCGGCCAATCTGGTCTTCAACAACGCCGGCGTGATGTTGCCGGGCGCGGTGGAGGCGCGTGACATGGACGCATGGGAACATCAGATCGATCTCAACGTCACCGGCGTCATGCGGGTGATCTCGGCCTTCGTGCCGCAACTGGTCAAGAGTGCGGAGCAGGGCGCCGTGGCGGATCTGGTCAACACCTCGTCGATCGCGGCGCAGAATATCTATCCCTACTTCGCGGTGTACAGCGGCACCAAGGCTTATGTCAGTCACCTGAGCCGCCATCTGCGCGCGGAGCTGGGGCCTAAGCATATCCGCGTGTCGCTGATCGAGCCCGGCATCACCGAAACCGAACTGCAAGGCCACTGGACCTTCCAGGGCGCGAAGGACTGGTTCGCCGGCGCGGCGCAGAGCATGGACTTGCTGCAGCCGCGGGACGTGGCGGAAGTGGTCGGCTTTCTGGCCGACCAACCGAAGCATGTCAACCTGCAGCAGGTGGTGGTGATGCCGACCCGGCAGGCCAGCTGATTACCAGCTGTGGTGGACGTACTGTGCGATGCGGTTGCGGTAGAGCTCGCGCAGCGCGTCCATGGTTTCCGCCGGCAGCGCCGGCAGCGCGCTGGCGCGGCTGTTGGCCTGTGCCTGCGCCGCGTTGCGCGCGCCGGGGATCACGGTGCTGACGGCAGCTTCCATCAGAATCCAGCGCAGCGCGAATTCCGCCATGCTGGCGTTGGCCGGCACCAGCTTGCGGATGTCTTCCACCACCGACAACGCCACGTCATAGGGCACGCCGGAGAAGGTTTCGCCCTTGTCGAAGGCTTCGCCGTTGCGGTTGAAGGCGCGGTGGTCGTCGGCGGCGAAGGCGGTGGTGGCGCTCATCTTGCCGGTCAGCAGACCCGATGACAGCGGCACGCGGGCGATCACGCCCACCTGGCGCTTTTTCGCCTCCGCGAAAAACAGCGCGGCCGGGCGCTGGCGGAAGAGGTTGTAGATGATCTGGACCGACTGCACGTTCGGGTATTCGATCGCCTTCAGCGCTTCTTCCACCTTTTCGACGGACACGCCGTAGTGGCGGATTTTGCCGGCCGCGACCAGATCGTCCATGTAGCCGAAGACTTCCTGCTGGTAGTAGACGGCCGGCGGCGGGCAATGCAGCTGCACCAGGTCGAGACAGTCGGTGTCCAGATTGGTCAGCGAGCGTTCGACGAAGGCGGTCAGGTTTTGCCGGGTGTAGCCCTCGGCCACGTGCGGCGACAGGCGGCGGCCGAGCTTGGTGGCGACGTAGGGCTTGTCGCCGCCGCGCTCCTTCAGCACTTCGGCGATCAACTGTTCCGAGCGGCCGTCGCCGTAGACGTCGGCGGTGTCGATGAAGGTGACGCCGGCATCGAGCGCCGCGTGCAGCGCCGCCTTGGCGTCTTCCTTGCTGACGTCGCCCCAGGCGCCGCCGATGGCCCAGGCGCCAAAGCCGATTTCCGATACGGTGTGGCCGGTGCGGCCGAAAGTTCTCTGCTTCATGGTTTGGTCCGTTTATTCAAAGAGGTCAGGGAGGGGGGCATGCGCATCGTTGGCACGAAGCGCGTCAGGTAGAGGGTCACGCAGACGCCGACGGTG
The DNA here is from genome assembly GCF_009857505.1 of Duganella lactea. Taxonomy (GTDB): domain Bacteria; phylum Pseudomonadota; class Gammaproteobacteria; order Burkholderiales; family Burkholderiaceae_D; genus Rugamonas; species Rugamonas lactea. The sequence continues at coordinate 20,727 of NZ_WWCP01000056.1, read as the reverse complement.
ATGATCAGCAGCCGCACCCACAGATGATCGGTGCGCCAGATCGAGTAACTCATCGAGCCCCACATGAAGATCAGAATCCAGATCTTGCCGCGCAGCGGGATGCCTTTGCCGTTTTCATAGTCGCGCAGATACTTGCCGAATACCTTGTTGGTTTGCAGCCAGTTGTGCAGGCGTGGCGAGGCGCGCGCAAAACATGCGGACGCCAGCAGCAGGAAAGGCGTGGTCGGCAACAGCGGCAGGAAGATGCCGAGCACGCCCAGGATCACCGCCAAAACGCCTATCGAGTTGAGAATTAGTTTCATTTGTCCAAATCGTATCACCTTGGGTTAGACTATAACAAAAATGTTAGCGCTAACTCTGGTTGGAGGAGACGATGAAGAAGAGCTTGCTGGCCGTGGCGGCCGGTGTGTTGATGGCGTCCGGCGCCCATGCCGACAGCCAGTACAAAATCCTGGTGCTGGCGATGCCGAGCAAGTACCACTACGAATACATTCCGCTGGCGCGCGAAAGCCTGGAGAGGCTGGGCAAGCTGCACGCGTTTGAGATGACCTACACCAACAAGCCGGAAGCCTTCGATGGCGACCTGAAGCATTACGCCGCCGTGATGTTCCTGAACACGCCGCCGGAGGAGCTGAACGAGGCGCGCCGCAGGAAATTCGAGGCCTACATGCAGGGCGGCGGCAACGCCATGCTGGTGCATCGCTCGCTGATCATTCCGCCGAACACCTGGCCGTGGTACGAGAAACTGATCGGCCGCCGCACCGGCAACCATCCGATGCTGCAGACCGGCGTGGTCGAGGTGGCCGACAAAAACTTCCCCGCCGCCTTCGGCCTGCCGGATCACTGGATCTGGAGCGACGAGTTTTACGTGTTCGACAATCCCTACCAGATCAGGATCAACACGGTGCTGAATGTCGACGAAACCAGCTATGACCCGACCAAAATCTGGCCGGGGCAGGTGGCGCACGGCATGGGCAAGGATCATCCGTTGAGCTGGTACCACTACGTGGACAAGGGCCGCGTGTTCGTCACCGCGCTGGGGCATGACGGCAATATGTACCGCGATCCGCAGTATCTGTCGCACCTGATGGGCGGCATCTATTGGACCTCGACCGGCAAGGGCATCCGGCCTTGAGGCCGGACTGATTACTCCTGGCGCACCCAGGTTTGCGTGCGGCCCAGCATCGGCACGCCGATGTAGCCGCGCACGCTCAGCTTCTTGCCGCCGTCGGTCAGGTGCAGCTTGCTCTTGTAGACCTTGCCGTTGCTCGGGTCCAGGATCTCGCCGCCGGCGTATTCATCGCCGTCCTTCTTCAGGTTCGACAGAATGGTCATGCCGAGTATCGGCTGGTCCTTGCGCGCGCCGTCGCACTTGTCGCACTTCGGGTTCTGTTCCTCGTTCGGCTCGCGGAACAGCTTTTCGATCTGGCCGCTCAGCACGCCGTTGTTGTCGCTGATGCGGATCAGCGCCTTCGGTTTGCCGGTCTCGTCATCGATGTTCTTCCACAGGCCGGCTGGCGAGGTGTTGTCGGCGAAGGCCAGCGCGATGCTGAGGGCGGCTACGGCGATCAGGGCGAGAAATTTCATGTGCGTCTCCTGGGTGGTTTTTGTGTGGTTCATTATACGAACTGAACGGTCGTGCCAATTAGAGGGTGTCGTCAAAATACACAAAAAATCTAAAATGAGATAATATGTTCAGATGGAGAAAACATCTGAACACCAAAATCTGCTGGCGCAGATGCGGCACGTGGCGGACGGGCTGGGCAAAACGCTGGCACCGTTCTGCGAAGTGGTGCTGCACGACCTGACGCAGCCGGAGCACGCCATCCTGGCGATCCACAACAACCTGTCGGGCCGCGAAGTGGGCGCGCCGGCGACCGAGCTGGGCTTGGCGCGCGCCGCCGACCCGGCGTTCGAGCAGGTCATCGCCAACTATCCCAACACCTTTCCGGACGGCCGGCTGGCCAAGAGCACGTCGATCGGCATCAAGGACAGCGAAGGCCAGTATATCGCCGCGCTGTGCCTGAACGTTGACCTGACGGTGTTCCGCAGCCTGAACACCATGCTGACGCAGTTCGGCAGTGTCGACACCGCCGCCGCCGTCAACGAAACCATGGTGCTGTCCGGCGCCGACGCCATCCACCGGCGCATCGACCAGTTCGCCGCCCGGCTCGGCACCACGCCGCGCGCGTTGAAAGGCGACGCGCGCAAGGCGCTGATGCGCGAGCTCAAAGAGTCCGGCCTCAGCGATGTGCGCCGCGCGATGGACATCGTCGCCGCCTATCTCAACGTCTCCCGCGCCACCGTCTACAACGACGCGCGCTAATCCTCCCAGGAAAAATCATGAGTGAACTGAAACTGCCCACCTTTGCGGACGTGGTGGCCGCATCCGAACGCATCGCCGGCGTGGCGCACGCGACGCCGGTGCTGACGTCATCGACCGCCGACGCCGAGCTGGGCGCCGAAGTGTTCTTCAAGTGCGAGAACTTCCAGCGCATGGGCGCGTTCAAATTCCGTGGCGGCTACAACGCGCTGGCGCGGTTCACGCCGGAGCAGCGCAAGGCTGGCGTGGTGGCGTTCTCGTCGGGCAATCACGCCCAGGCGATCGCGCTGTCGGCCCGGCTGATGCAAATTCCCGCCACCATCGTCATGCCGCATGACGCGCCGGCCGCCAAGGTGGCGGCCACGCGCGGCTACGGCGCGCAAGTGGTGATTTACGACCGCTACACGGAAGACCGCGAGCAGATCGGCCGCGACCTGGCCATCAAACACGGCCTGACGCTGATTCCACCCTACGACCATGCGGACGTGATCGCGGGGCAGGGCACGGCGGCCAAGGAATTGTTCGAAGAGGTGGGGCGGCTGGACTACGTGTTCGCGCCGCTGGGCGGTGGCGGACTGCTGAGCGGCACCGCCTTGGCGACGCGTGCGCTGTCGCCATCGGCCAAGCTGTTTGGCGTTGAGCCGGAGGCGGGCAACGACGGCCAGCAATCGTTCCGCAGCGGCAGCATCGTGCACATCGACACGCCCAAAACGATCGCCGATGGCGCGCAGACCCAGCACCTGGGCAATATCACCTTCCCGATCATCCAGCGCGATGTGGACGACATCCTCACCGCCAGCGACGAAGAACTGCGCGCGGCGATGCGTTTCTTTGCCGAGCGCATGAAGATGGTGGTCGAACCGACCGGCTGCCTCGGCTTTGCCGCCGCGCGCGCGATGAACGCGCAGCTGCAAGGCAAGCGCGTTGGCATCATCATCAGCGGCGGCAACATCGACATCGCACGTTACGCCGAACTGCTGGCGCAATAATCAGCGCGGCGCCCACAGCACCAGGCCGCTGTTCGGCAAGGTGAACTTGCGGATGCCGCCTGACTGCGTGCGTCGCGCCGCGTTGCCGGCGCCGGCCAGCGTGGCGAAGCCGAAGTCCTGCATCACGTTGGCGAACAGGATGGCCGAGGAATAGGTGGATGGGCCAATGACGACGATGACCTTGCCGTTGTAGAGCTTGTCCAGCTGCGGCTGGCGCCAGGTCTGGATTTCGCCGGTGGCGTCTTTTTTTGTGTAGGTCGAGCCGGTGCGATAAGGCTTGCTGGCGAGGTAGGGCATCAGGCCTTCCAGCCACATATCGTCATCGCCGCCGCCGTTGTCGCTGATATCGATGGTGAGCGTGTTGATGCGCTGTTGGCGCAGCTGTTCGAATGCTGTTTTTGTCAGCGCCAGGAAGCGCTCCCTGAGCGTGGGATCGAAGCTGCCAGCCTTGAGCGTCGCGGCGCCATCCGGCCGGATCTCGAAGTGGAACGGCGCATCGTTAGCGCGCAGGATGCCCGGCGTTTGCGTGCTGGCCGAGAGCGTGACTTGCCAGCGGCGGCCGGCGTGCTCCAGCTCCAGCTGATAGTGCGCCATCGCACCATACAGTTTCCAGTGATACAGCCACCAGCGTTGCGAGGCCAGATGCGCGCGGAACACCGGCGTATCGCCATGCGCGCGTTGCAGCACCTCGGCGGTCGCCGCCGCGGCCGGGATGCCGTTGATGGCAATGATGCGGGCGCCGGCCAGCTCGCTTGTCGCACCGCCCAGCGCGGCGCTGATGCGCAGCTTGCCTTCGGCATCAATTTCCACTTCCAACGGGAACAAGCCGCCACCGGCTTGCAGGTGCGCGACGGTATCGCCACGCCAGTCGGCATAACCGACAAAAAGATGGGCGTCGGCAAAAAGCGGATTCAGCGTTGACAGCCGGCGCCAGGCTGCGTCGCGCGACAGCGTGCCTGTCGTTGCTGCCAAGGTGGTCAGCGCCGCGTCCAGCACCTGCGGATCGGCGGAAAAACCGATAGCCGGATGCTCACTGGCGATGGTCTGGCGGATGAAAGCCACATCCTCCTGCAAAGGGCCTGCGAGCGCGGTGGCGCAGAACAGGGACGACATTAGCATCAGCATCAGCAATCTGGTTTTCATCGGCATGCGCTTGCGCGTGGTTATTTGTTGAAATAATATAGATATTTTTCAACAACGGCAAAGCTTATGACAATCGACTACCGGGCGATCAGCGATCCCCAACTGATTACCTTGCTGTCCTCGCCCATCCGCCAGGAGCTGGTCGACACGCTGGCCGCACTAGGCGGTGAAGCCAGCGCGGCGGAACTGGCACTGGAGCTGGGCCGCCATGCGGACGGCCTCTACTACCATCTGAAACTGCTCTGCAAGGGCAAGCTCGTCACCGAACTCGACGGCGATGGCGACGAGCGCCGCTACCGCCTGGCCGGCGACCCATCTCAGCCGCTGAGGCTGGCATACAACACCGACAGCGAGCGCCACATCACGGCGCTGCGCAAATTCGCCCACGGCCTGATGCAAGTTGCAGAAAAAGACTTTGGCGAAGCACTGGACGCGGAAGACACCATCACCGAAGGTTCATCACGCCAACTATGGGCAGCCCGCAACAAAGCGTGGCTGAGCGAGGCCGAGCTGAAAGAAGCCAACCAGCTGCTGGAACGCCTGTGCGACCTGATGAGCCATCCCCGCACCGCAGGGCGCAATCACCTGCTCAGTTGCACCTTCGTCCTGGCCCCCCACACCGCCCAATCCAAGCGCCGCAGCGAGCCATAAAAAAACGGGGCAAGTTCGGCCAAACCGTACACGAACTGATGTACGTTTGGCAGAACCGGCCCCGATTTCGGGCTAGCTAATGCTAATGCTAATGCTAATGCTAATGCTAATGCTTAGGCTGCTGGCAGCTTGGCGATTTGCTCGCGCATCTTGTCCAGCGTAGCGGAGAAGTTGGCCACGCGTTCTTTTTCTTGCGCGACCACTTCGGCCGGCGCGCGGGCCACGAAGCTTTCGTTCGAAAGCTTGCCGTTGGCTTTGCTGATCTCGCCTTCCAGACGGGTGATTTCCTTGCTCAGGCGCTCACGCTCGGCTTTGACGTCGATTTCCACTTTCAGCATCAGCTTGGTCGTGCCGACGATCGACACCGCCGCCGGCGATTCCGGCAGCGCGTCCACAATCTGCACCTCGGCCAGCTTGGCCAGCGATTGCACGTACGGCGCGTAGCCTTCCATTGCAGCTTTCTCGGTGGCGTTGCCCGGCTCGACGATCAGCGGCACGCGTAGCGATGGCGCCAGCTGCATTTCGCCGCGCAGGTTGCGGGTGGCATCGGTCAGCGCTTTCAGCTGCTGCATCCAGGCTTCGGCCGACTCGTCGATGTTGGCGGTGTTGGCGATCGGGTAGGGCTGCATCATGATCGAGTCGCCGGTCTTGCCGGCCAGCGGCGCGACCGCCTGCCACAGCGCTTCGGTGACGAACGGGATCACCGGATGCGCCAGGCGCAGCACCACTTCCAGCACCCGCAGCAGCGTGTGACGGGTGGCGCGCTGTTGGCCTTCGGTGCCGTGTTGTACCTGTACCTTGGCCACTTCCAGATACCAGTCGCAGTACTCGTCCCAGACGAATTTATAGATGGTCGAGGCGATGTTGTCGAAGCGGTAGTCTGCGAAGCCCTTGGCGACGTCCAGCTCGGCCTTTTGCAGCAGCGAGATGATCCACTTGTCGGCGTTCGACAGGTCGGCTTCGCTGGCGCTGCAATCCTTTTCTTCCGTGTTCATCATCACGAAACGGGTGGCGTTCCACAGCTTGTTGCAGAAGTTGCGGTAGCCTTCGGCGCGGCCCAGGTCGAAGTTGATGTTGCGGCCCAGCGAGGCGTACGAGGCCATCGTGAAGCGCACCGCGTCGGTGCCGTAGGCGGCGATGCCGTTCGGGAATTCCTTGCGGGTGGCCTTGGCGATCTTCTCGGCGTCTTTCGGGTTCATCAGGCCGGTGGTGCGCTTGGCAACCAGTTCTTCCACGCCGATGCCGTCGATCAGGTCGATCGGGTCCAGCGTGTTGCCCTTGGACTTGGACATCTTCTGGCCCTGCGAGTCGCGCACCAGGCCGTGCACGTAGACGGTTTCAAACGGCACTTTGCCGGTGAAGTGCGCGGTCATCATGACCATGCGCGCCACCCAGAAGAAGATGATGTCGAAGCCGGTCACCAGCACCGACGATGGCAGGAAGGCTTTGATGTCCGGGGTTTCTTCCGGCCAGCCCAGCGTCGAGAACGGCACCAGCGCGGACGAGAACCAGGTGTCCAGCACGTCGGCGTCGCGGCGCAGCGGCGCGGTGATGCCTTGGGCGGCGGCTTGCGCGACTGCCTCTGCTTCGGTCTTGGCGACGAAGATGTTGCCGGCCTCGTCGTACCAGGCCGGGATCTGATGGCCCCACCACAGCTGGCGCGAGATGCACCAGTCCTGGATATTGTTGAGCCACTGGTTGTAGGTGGTGCTCCAGTTTTCCGGCACGAATTTGATGTCGCCGGTGGCGACTTTTTCCAGCGCCACTGCGGCGATCGATTTGCCTGGATTGAACGTGCCTTCCGGCGCCGGCTTGCTCATGGCGACGAACCACTGGTCGGTCAGCATCGGCTCGATGACCACGCCGGTACGGTCGCCACGCGGCACCATCAGCTTGTGCGGTTTGACGTCTTCCAGCAGGCCCTGCGCTTCCAGGTCGGCGACGATTTTTTTACGGGCGACGAAGCGGTCCAGGCCACGGTAGGCTTGCGGTGCGTCGTCGACGATCTTGGCGTCCAGCGTCAGGATCGATGGCATCGCCAGCTTGTGGCGCTGGCCGACGGCGTAGTCGTTGAAGTCGTGCGCCGGCGTGATCTTCACGCAGCCGGTGCCGAAGGCCTTGTCGACGTATTCGTCGGCGATGATCGGGATTTCGCGGCCGACCAGCGGCAGCGTCAGCATCTTGCCGACCAGCGCCTGATAGCGTTCGTCGGTGGGATCGACCGCCACGGCGACGTCGCCCAGCATGGTTTCAGGACGGGTGGTGGCCACGGTCAGATGGCCGCTGCCGTCGGCCAGCGGGTACTTGATGTACCACATCGAGCCGTTTTCTTCTTCCGACACCACTTCCAGGTCGGACACGGCGGTGCCCAGCACCGGGTCCCAGTTGACCAGGCGCTTGCCGCGGTAGATCAGGCCCTGCTCGTGCAGGCGCACGAATACTTCGGTCACCGACTTGGAGCGCTCGGCGTCCATGGTGAAGTATTCGCGCTGCCAGTCCGGCGAGGCGCCCAGGCGGCGCATCTGGCCGGTGATGGTGGAGCCGGATTTCTCTTTCCACTCCCAGACCTTCTCGATGAACTTTTCGCGGCCGAGATCGTGGCGCGAGATTTTCTGCGCGTCGAGCTGGCGCTCGACCACGATCTGGGTGGCGATGCCGGCGTGGTCGGTGCCTGGAATCCATGCGGTGTTATGGCCCAGCATGCGGTGGTAGCGGGTCAGGCCGTCCATGATGGTCTGGTTGAAGGCGTGGCCCATGTGCAGGGTGCCGGTGACGTTCGGCGGCGGCAACTGGATGCTGAAAGACGGTTTGCCGGCGTCGAGGGTGGCGGTGTAGTAACCGCGCTGTTCCCACTCGGTACGCCAGAACTGTTCAATGTCGGCAGGCTCGAAAGACTTGGCTAATTCCATGATATGGCTGAGGTATGTTAGAAATGCGTTTGCGAAAACAGCCATTATAGATGACGTGGCCCCGGCTGCGTATTATTGCGGCAACCGCAAAATATCAACAATACAAGGAGGTGATGGGATGCCGGATTTTGCAACGTTGACGCCGACCTTCAAGCACGCAGGCGCCAGGTGCAACGCCCGGCCGCCTTGGCTTCGTACAACGCGAGGTCGGCGCGCTTGTAGAGTTGTTCGTGGTCGTGACCGGCTTGGTGGATGGCGGCGCCGACGCTGACGCTGATCTCGATCACCGCCGCGTCGTGCGGCAGCGGCGCCGCCAGCTGGGCCAGAATGCGTTCGCACACCGGCGCCAGCGTCGCATGGTCGGCGGTCTGGCTCAGCAGCACGGCGAACTCGTCGCCGCCCAGCCGGAACGGCTGGTCCGCTTCGCGCACCGCCGCACGCAGCCGTGCGGCGGTGGCCGCCAGCAGCGCGTCGCCGGCGTCGTGGCCGTGCGTGTCGTTGACCAGTTTGAATCGGTCGAGGTCGATCAGCAGCAGCGTGCATGCCGCGCCGCCGCGCTCGGCCTGCGCCACCAGATGGCGCAAGGCGTCGTTGAACAGGCGGCGGTTGGCCAGCCCGGTCAGCGGATCGCTGTAGGCCAGCGCTTCCAGTTGCGCCTGGGTGGCGCGCAGTTCGGCGGTGCGCGCTGCGACCATCGCTTCCAGCTCGTGCTGGCGGCGGCGCAGATAGGTGGTGCGCGCTTGCATCAGGCCGGCGCCCAGCAACAGTCCCGTCAGCACCGCCGCCACCCGCGCCAGCGTGCGCTGGTGCCAGGCCGGCAGCACCCGCACCGGCACCTCCAGCGTTGGCGCCCAGTCGCCGTTGCGGTTGGAGCCGCGCAGCTGCAGCAGGTAGTCGCCCGGCGGCAGGTTGTTGTAGCTGGCGCGGCGCGCCGCCGCCTCGGTGCTGACCCAGCCGGAGTCGAAGCCCAGCAGCCGGTAGGCGTAGCGGTTGCGCTCCGGCGCCGAGTAGTCGAGCGCGGCGAAGTCGAGCGAGAAGCCGCGCTCGCGCGCCGCGGTGGTGACGGTGAGCGGCGGCGCCTTGCGGCCCAAGCCGGCGTTGTAGACCGCGGCCGGGAGTTCCTGGTCGTTCAGCAGGATGCGGGTGACCACCAGCGGCGGCGTGTAGTGCCACGCCGACAGCGCCTGCGGCCGCACCACGCTGAGTCCGGACAGGCCGCCGAACACCGGCTCGCCCGCGTCGGTGAGCGCGCCGGCATTGGTCCAGTAGCTCGGCACATGCACGCCTTCGCCGATGCCCAGCGCGCGCACGGCCAGCGTGCGCGGGTCGATGCGCGCCAGGCCGTTGTCGGTGCTGGCCCAGATCATGCCGTCGCGGTCCTGCAGCAGCTTGTTGGCGGCCCGGTCGGGCAGGCCCTGGCGCATGCCCAGCCGGTGGAAGCGGCGCGGACCGTTGGCGCTGGCATCGTCCAGGATGACGATGCCGGTGCCGAAGTTCGACAACCACAGCCGGCCATCGCGGTCGCGCAGCATGGACGAAACAAAGCCCGGCGGCAACCGGTCCGGCGCCGCCAGGTCGGTCGGGATCTGCTCGACCGTCTCCGGCCCCACCCGCGCCAGGCCGTTGCGGGTGCCGACCCAGACATCGTCGTCCAGCGGCAGCAGCGCGGTGACGCGCGTATCGCCCAGCCGCGCGCCCTCGTGGCGCAGCAGTTGCGGCGCGCCGGCGGACGGCAGCCGCAGCGCCCACAGGCCATCCAGGCCGCCCACCCACAGTGTGCGTCCGACCAGCGCCAGCGCCCACACTTCCTCCTCGTCGCGCCGGCGCGCCACGTGCACGCGCTGGGCGCGCCGGCCGTCGGCGTCGGCGCGGAACAGGCCTTGCTGGGTGCCGATATAGACCTCGCCGTCGGGTCCGGAGGCGAGCGCCAGCACCCGGCTCTGCGGCAGGCCGGCGCCGACATCCAGCCGGCCGCGCAGGCCGTGCAGCGGATCGACGATGTCGATCCCACCGCTGACCTTGCCCAGCCACAGCTTGCCGTCGGCCGCCTGCAGCAGGCTCGGCACGCTGAGCACGCCGTTGTGGCTGGCGTCCAGGTGGCGGATGGTGGCGACCGCGCGCGGCCGCGGATCGTACTGGCTGAGGCCGGCCATACTGGCGACATAGATGATGCCGCTGCGCTCGCGCAACATCGTCATCACGTCGTTGTCGGCCAGGCTGTCGGGGGTGTCGGCGCGGTGGCGGATGCGGCGCGTGGCGCCATGCCGCACATCGAGCACCACAATGCCGCCGCCGACGCCGTGGGTGCCGAACCAGATCTCGTCCGGCGCCGCCTCGACGATGGCGGAGATGCGCTCCTGTTGCAGCGTCGGCCGCGTGCCGCTTTCGCGCACCGGCGCCGCGCCGGTCGCCAGCGCGGCGCCGGCTTGGTACAGGAAGGCGCCGCTGTTCCCGGTGCCGATCCACAGCCGGCCGGCGCTGTCCCGCAGCAGCCGCGCGACCGGCAGACCGCGCTGGCCGCCCAGCGTCAACTGTTGCGGCGGCCGGCCCGGGCGCAACAGGAACAGGCCATGGCGGGTGCCGGCCCACAGCGCGCCATCGTCCTGGCGCAACAGCGCCTCGACGCCACCGTCGGGCAGCGCGTCGGCGCCGTACTGCGCGCCCAGGCGGGTGAAGCGGCCGTCGGCATCCAGGTGATCGAGGCCGGCGCCGGTGCCGATCCACAGGCCGTCGCGGCCGTCGTCGATGATGGCGGACACCCGGGGATCACGCTGGCCACTGGGGATGGCGCGGTAGCGGATGAAGTTGTCATGCTCGGCGTTGTAGCGCACCAGGCCGCCGGAATTCATGCCCGCCCAAAGGCGGCCCCGGCTGTCGACATGCAGGCTCATCAGATAGCTGTCGGGCAGCGCGTCGTTGCGGGCGCCGTCGGCCAGGTATTTGATGTGGCGGTTGCCGTCCCAGCGCACCAGTCCGGACTGCGTGCCGATCCAGACGAAACCCTGGCGGTCCTGGGCCAAGCTGACGCCGCTGCTGAGATCCGGATGCCCATGGTGCCTGAACGCGGTGTGCGCCAGCTCGCCCCAGCGCACACCGTGGTTGGCCCGCGCCGGCATGCCGAGCAGCATCAGCAGCAGGCACAGTGCGGCAGACAGGGCGCGGCGGCGGAGAACATTGCTACATGGCATTGCCACACTATACCCGAGCGGCCGCGCGCCGAATGTGGGATTTTTGCCACTTCGGCGGCCACCCGGTTTATAATCGGCGCGCTGCCGCAAGGTGGCAAACGCTAGGGGTCCTGCGGCGTGCGAGCTGATGATGCGCGACGCGGGTGAGAAATACCCTCCGAACCTGATCTGGATAATGCCAGCGAAGGGAAGCCATGGATATCGCGCACGCCGGGTGCGGGCGCGCATCCAACCTCCTTTGCTGGCTCCTGTAGCCCAACCAAGGAGCCAAATGAACGCCAACCCACCATTCATGTCCGCCACCGCCACGGTGGACGAGGCAGCGATTCAACCACTACCGAATTCCCGCAAGATCTATGTGCAGGGCAGCCGGCCCGACCTGCGCGTGCCGATGCGCGAAATCACCCAGTCCGACACGCCGGCCACGTTCGGCGTCGAGGCCAATCCGCCGGTGACGGTGTACGACACCTCCGGCCCGTACACCGATCCGGCCGCCAGCATCGATATCCGCGCCGGCCTGGCCGCCACGCCGCGCCTGCCGTGGATACTGGAACGCGGCGACACCGAGCAGCTGGACGGCCCGAGCTCCGCCTATGGTCAGGCGCGGCTGGCCGACGCCGCGCTGGCGCAGTTGCGCTTCAAGCTGCACCGCCAGCCGCGCCGCGCGCGCCAGGGCAGGAACGTCACGCAGATGCACTATGCGCGCCAGGGCATCATCACGCCGGAGATGGAGTTCGTCGCCATCCGCGAGAACCTGCGCCGCCAGGAATACCTCGGGAGCCTGAAGACGTCCGGCCCGAACGGCCAGCGGCTGGCCGAGCTGATGGGCCGCCAGCATCCGGGCCAGGCTTACGGCGCCGCCATGCCGGCCGAGATCACGCCGGAATTCGTGCGCGACGAGCTTGCGCGCGGCCGCGCCATCATCCCGGCCAACATCAACCATCCGGAGCTTGAGCCGATGATCATCGGCCGTAACTTCCTGGTCAAGATCAATGCCAACATCGGCAATTCGGCCGTGACGTCCTCGATCGGCGAGGAGGTCGAGAAGATGACCTGGGCGATCCGCTGGGGCGGCGACACGGTGATGGACCTGTCGACCGGCAAGCATATCCACGAAACGCGCGAGTGGATCATCCGTAACAGCCCGGTGCCGATCGGCACCGTGCCGATTTACCAGGCGCTGGAAAAAGTCAACGGCAAGGCCGAGGACCTGACCTGGGAGATCTTCCGCGACACGCTGATCGAACAGGCCGAGCAGGGCGTCGACTACTTCACCATCCACGCCGGCGTGCTGCTGCGCTATGTGCCGCTGACGGCCAAGCGCATGACCGGCATCGTCTCGCGCGGCGGCTCGATCATGGCCAAGTGGTGTCTGGCGCATCACCAGGAATCGTTCCTGTACACCCACTTCGAAGAGATCTGCGAGATCATGAAGGCGTATGACGTGGCCTTCTCGCTGGGCGACGGCCTGCGTCCCGGCTCGATCTACGACGCCAACGACGAGGCGCAACTGGGCGAGCTCAAAACGCTGGGCGAGCTGACGCAGATCGCCTGGCAACACGACGTGCAGGTGATGATCGAAGGCCCCGGCCACGTGCCGATGCAGCTGATCAAAGAGAATATGGACTTGCAACTGGAGCAGTGCCACGAGGCGCCGTTCTACACGCTGGGACCGTTGACCACCGATATCGCGCCGGGCTACGACCATATCACCTCCGGCATCGGCGCGGCGCAAATCGGCTGGTACGGCACGGCGATGCTGTGCTACGTGACGCCGAAGGAGCATCTCGGCCTGCCGGACAAGAACGACGTCAAGGACGGCATCATCACCTACAAGATCGCCGCCCACGCGGCGGACCTGGCCAAGGGCCATCCGGGCGCGCAGATCCGCGACAACGCGCTGTCCAAGGCGCGCTTTGAATTCCGCTGGGAAGACCAGTTCAACCTCGGCCTCGACCCGGACAAGGCGCGCGAATTCCACGACGAGACCTTGCCCAAGGATTCCGCCAAGGTGGCGCATTTCTGCTCGATGTGCGGCCCGCATTTCTGCTCGATGAAGATCACCCAGGAGGTGCGCGCTTATGCGGAAAACGGCATGCAGGTGAAGACGGTGGAGTTCATCAAGAACGGCGCGGAACTCTACAGCAAGGCGTGAACCATGATTGAGATTGAGTTGAACGGCGCGCCGCACCGCGTGCCGGCGCGCCACACCTTGCAGCAGCTGGTGGAAGCGCTGGCGCTGAGCGGCCAGGCGCTGGCGCTGGCGGTCAACCGCCAGGTCGTGCCGCGCCAGCAGTGGCCGGAACGCGTGCTGCAGGCGCGCGACCAGGTGGATATTGTGCGCGCCATCGGCGGCGGTTAATTGGAGAACGAGATGAATGATGTGTTGACGATCGCCGGCAAGGCGTATCAATCGCGCTTGCTGGTTGGCAGCGGCAAGTACAAGGATTTGCAGCAGACTCGCGAGGCGACCGACGCCGCCGAGGCGGAAATTATCACGGTGGCGATCCGCCGCGTGAATATCGGCCAGGACCCGAAGGCGCCGTCGTTGCTGGACGTGCTGCCGCCGTCGCGGTACACCATCCTGCCCAATACGGCCGGCTGCTACACCGCCAAGGACGCGATCTACACCTTGCAGATGGCGCGCGAACTGCTGAACGGCCATCGGCTGGTGAAGCTGGAAGTGCTGGGCGACGAGAAGACCCTGTTCCCGAATATGCCCGAGACGCTGGTGGCGGCGCGCGCGCTGGTGCAGGATGGCTTCGATGTGATGGTGTATTGCAGCGACGATCCGATTCAGGCGCGCATGCTGGAGGACCTTGGCTGTGTGGCGGTGATGCCGCTGGCGTCGCTGATCGGCTCCGGCATGGGGATACTGAATCCGTGGAATCTGTCGCTGATCATCGAGCAGGCCAGCGTGCCGGTGCTGGTGGATGCCGGCGTCGGCACGGCCTCGGACGCGGCGATCGCGATGGAGCTGGGCTGTGACGGCGTGCTGATGAACACCGCCATCGCCGGCGCGCAAGACCCGGTGCGCATGGCGCGCGCGATGAAGCTGGGCGTGCAGGCCGGGCGCGAGGCCTATCTGGCTGGCCGCATCGCGCGCAAGTTCGCGGCGTCGCCGTCGTCACCGATGGCGGGGCGGCTGGCATGACGCGGCCGTGCGTGCTGGTGTTCGCCGGACTCGATCCGTCCGGCGGCGCCGGCTTGTCGGCCGACCTGCAGGCAATTGCCGGTCAGGGCGTGCACGCGCTGACCGTCTGCACCGCGCTGACGGTGCAGGACAATGACCGCGTGTTCGGCGTGCAGCCGGTGGCGGCGGAGCTGGTGCTGCGCCAGGCGCGGGCGCTGGCCGACAAGATCGCCATCAGCGCGGTCAAGATCGGCATCGCCGGCAGCGCCGCCAACGCCGAGGCAATCGCCGGCTTCATCACCTGGCTGCGCCAGCGCTGCGCGGGCGAGACGCCGGTGGTGCTCGATCCGGTGCTCGCCAGCGGCCACGGCGACCTGCTGTCGCGTGACGACGCGGCGCTGGCGCTGGCGCCGCTGCTGCCGCTGACCACCGTGCTCACGCCCAACGGCCCGGAAGCGCGGACACTGAGCGACGCCACGCGGCCCGAGGCGCAGGCCCAGGCGTTGCGCGCACGCGGCTGCCGCCACGTCTTCATCACCGGCGGCCACGGCGACGACGAGGAAGTGATCAATCGCTGGTACGGCCCCGGCGCGCCGCGCGAATGGCGCTGGCCGCGACTGGACGGCGCCTTCCACGGCAGTGGTTGCACGCTGGCCTCGGCGCTGGCCGCGCAACTGGCCTTGGGCCTGCCCACCGCCGTCGCGCTGGAGCAGGCGCAGCACTACGTCTTCCACGCGCTGCGCGATGCCTACGCCATCGCCCCCGGCCAGCGCATCCCCTTACGTTAAGCGAGAGAACATCATGCACGGACTCTACCTCGTCACCCCCAACTGGGACGACACCGACCGCCTGCTGAGCGTGACTGAACAGGCACTGCAGGCCGGCCCGGTCGCCCTGCTGCAATACCGTCACAAGGAGGCCGGTCCGGCCCAGCGCGCCGAGCAGGCGGCCGCGCTGCAGGCGCTGTGCCGCCGCCACCGCGTGCCTTTCCTCATCAACGACTTCGTCGACCTGTGCCAGCAACTCGACGCCGATGGCGTGCACCTCGGCGGCACCGACGCCGAGGTCGGCGCCGTGCGCGCGCAACTGGGCGCCGGCAAGATCATCGGCGCTTCCTGCTACGGCGATCTGCCGCGTGCCATCGCCGCGCAGCAGGCCGGCGCCAGCTATGTCGCCTTCGGCGGCTTCTATCCGTCGCGCGTGAAACAATACGCCGTCACCACGCCGCCCGCCATCCTCGGCCAGGCAAGCGAGGTCATCCGCGTACCGATGGTGGTCATCGGCGGCATGACGCCGCACAACGCCGCGCCGCTGGTCGCCGGCGGCGCGCACATGGTGGCGGCCATCAGCAGCGTCTATCAAGCTGAAAGTGTGGCGCAGGCGGTCGATCAATTCAACGCACTTTTTGCATAGCAATAAAAGGCTTGAAGTATTGGCCAGTTTCGGCTTTATAATGGGGCTGTTAGCAATAGCCCAAGGTTGCCGATCCATGCCTTTATCTTCTACCAGCCAGACCAGCCCGAAGCGCCTGATCCTCATCGTTGACGACGATCCTCTGCTGCTCGATTTCCTTGGCGAAGTGTTAGGCCATGCCGGCTACGAGGTCGCCAAGGCCTCCTCGGCCGAACAAGCCCTGCAAGCCATTGCCCAGCGCGAGCCGGACCTGGCGCTGCTCGACATCCACATGCCCGGCATGAACGGCCTGGAACTGGCCAAGCAGCTGCACGCCACCAGTTCGGTGCCGTTCATGTTCCTGTCCGGCCGCGGCGACGCCGACGCCGGCAAGCAGGCCGCCTCGTATGGCGCGGTCGGCTTCCTGGTCAAGCCGGTCGACGAGAAGCAGCTGATGCCGGCGTTTGCCGCCGGCCTGGCGCGCGCCGACGAAATCCGTCAATTGCGCCGCACCGAGCTCAATCTGAACGCCGCGCTGGCCGCTGGCCGCGAAACCAGCCTGGCCGTGGGTCTGCTGATGTGCAAGTTCCAGACCGACCGCAACACCGCCTTCGAGGTGCTGCGCGACCACGCCCGCTCCAATCGCCGCAAGGTCAACGAGGTGGCCGACCAGTTGCTGGCGGCCGAAGAAACCCTCAACAGCTTGCATGCCGCATTCAACAGCCGTCTGAAAAAGTAAACGCCGCGCGTTAAAATACTTGCCGCAAAGCATTTTTGAGATACACTATGGTCTGCGTGGCGGATACTGATACCGGTTATCCGCCGCCGCGACCGCGACCGTGCCCCCATTGGCACCTGTCGCCCACTGGCTGCCCGTACCCTGCGCCACGTCCCATTTCTTCGGCCCAACTCCGCCGAGCTTTTACTAGCTTTCACAGCGGAGACAGCCATGACCAACGATTTGCCAAGCACCACTTTTCGTCCGTTCACCGAAGAAACCGGCGGCGCCATCGGTTTTTCGATCTTTGCCACCGCCCCGCGCGTGCTGCACATCGACAGCGACCATGACGCCGCGCTGGTGCTGGCCGCCTTGCTGGTGCCGGAAACCCAGGTGACCCATGTGCAGACGCTGGCCGCGGCGCAGGAACTGCTGCGCCGGGAACAGTATGCACTGGTGGTGCTGGACCCGGACCTGCCTGACGGCGACGGCGCCGATCTGCTGCCGGAAGTGCGCATGCTGCAGGGCGACGCGCGCGTGCTGATGTATTCGGCGCGCCATCCGGAGCAGCACCAGGCCGGTGGTGCCTTCCTGCCCAAGCCGTGGACCTCGCCGCGCCAGCTGTGGCGCACGGTGGCGGACCTGCTGGACATCGGTCCTGCGATGCCGGTTGAACCCCAATAAGCGCGATATTGATAATAAATACCAGGGGACGGCCGTCTGGCCTTGTTGCGTGACTGGCGTAAGTGATAGTCTGCCGGATCATTCAACGAGGACACACAGATGACGTCACCTATCAAACTCGCCATCGTCGGCGTCGGCAAAATCGTCTACGACCAGCACCTGCCCGCCATCACCGCGAACGCCGACTACGCGCTGGTCGCGACGGCCAGCCGCAACAACACCATCGACAACGTTCCGAGCTTCCCGACCATTGAAGCCATGCTGGCAGCGCGTCCGGACATCGAGGCCGTTTCGCTGTGCATGCCGCCGCAATACCGTTACGCCGCCGCGCGCAAGGCGCTGGCCGCCGGCAAGCACGTCTTCCTGGAAAAGCCGCCCGGCGCCACGCTGTCGGAAGTGGCCGACCTGGAAGCCTTCGCCGCCGAGAAGGGCGTCAGCCTGTTCGCCAGCTGGCACTCGCGCTATGCGCCGGGCGTGCAGCCGGCCAAGGCCCACCTGGCCGCCAACGCGCCAACCGCCATGCACGTGATCTGGAAAGAAGACGTGCGCCAGTGGCACCCGAACCAGGACTGGATCTGGCAGGCGGGCGGCCTGGGCGTGTTCGATCCGGGCATCAACGCGCTGTCGATCGTCACCGAAATCCTGCCGTCGGCGGTGTTTCTGACCAAGGCCGCGCTGGAGTTCCCTGAAAACCGCGACGCGCCGATCGCCGCCGACCTGCATTTCCAGAACGCCGACGGTGTCAAGGTGCATGCCGAGTTCGACTGGCGCCAGACCGGCAAGCAAAGCTGGGACATCATCGTCACCACCGCCGGAGGCGAGGTCAAGCTGGCCGACGGCGGTGCGCGCCTGTGGATCAACGGCGCCGAGCAGCCACTGGAGAAGGAGGCCGAATACCCGTCGCTGTACCAGCGTTTCGCACACATCGTCCGCGCCGGCCAGTCGGACGTGGATGTGTCGCCGCTGCGTCACGTCGCCGACGCCTTCATGCTGGGCCAGCGCAAAGTGGTGGACGCCTTCCACGATTGATTTGTCATCGGAATATTACGCCTTTCAGTAAATCGGCCCAGATTTTTATGCTTTGATATAACGTCATGCGGGTGGTTTATCTGAAAGAGTAATGTGCAGAGCTTCGAGCACGGCCGGGGCGTTGGCTGACGCCATGGAGGCTAGCCTGGTCCCTGTGCCGAAACATCTTCTCCCCGAGGTTGCTCGCCTCTGGTCCGGGAAATCCATCGGGCCTGACGATGTTCCTTCAACGGTCGACCGACTCCTGGCTGGGCACATAGGGGGACACAGCATTTTTGGCCCGCAGGAATTTGTTATCATGATGTTCCAACGCGAAAGGAACCTCATGAAAACCAAAGCAGCCGTTGCCTGGCAAGCGGGCAAGCCCCTGACGATTGAAGAAGTCGAGCTGGGCGGCCCGCGCGAGGGCGAAGTGCTGGTGGAAATCAAGGCCACCGGCATCTGCCATACCGATTACTACACCCTGTCCGGCGCCGATCCGGAAGGAATCTTCCCGGCCATCCTGGGCCATGAAGGCGCCGGCATCGTGGTCGATGTCGGTCCCGGCGTTAAATCGCTGAAGAAGGACGACCACGTCATTCCGCTGTACACGCCGGAATGCCGCCAGTGCAAATTCTGCCTGTCGCAAAAAACCAATCTGTGCCAGTCGATCCGCTCGACGCAGGGCCGTGGCCTGATGCCGGATGCGACCAGCCGCTTCTCCATCGACGGCAAGCCGATTTATCACTACATGGGCACGTCGACCTTCGCCAACTACATCGTGGTGCCGGAAATCGCGCTGGCCAAGATCCGCGAGGACGCGCCGTTCGATAAAGTCTGCTACATCGGTTGCGGCGTGACCACCGGCGTGGGCGCGGTGCTGTTCACCGCCAAGGTGGAAGCGGGCGCGAATGTGGTGGTGTTCGGCCTGGGCGGCATCGGCCTGAACGTGATTCAAGCGGCCAAGATGGTCGGCGCGGACAAGATCATCGGCGTCGACATCAATCCGGCGCGCCAGGAGATGGCACGCAAGTTCGGCATGACCCACTTCATCAATCCGAACGAAGTGGAAAACGTGGTCGATCACATCATCCAGCTGACCGACGGCGGCGCCGACTACAGCTTCGAGTGCGTCGGCAACACCACGCTGATGCGTCAGGCGCTGGAGTGCTGCCACAAGGGATGGGGCAAGTCGATCATCATCGGCGTGGCGGCGGCGGGGCAGGAAATCTCGACCCGTCCGTTCCAGCTGGTGACCGGCCGCGAGTGGAAGGGCTCGGCCTTCGGCGGCGCGCGCGGCCGCACCGACGTGCCGAAGATCGTTGACTGGTATATGGAAGGCAAGCTCAACATCGACGACCTGATCACCCATCGCCTCAAACTGGAAGACATCAATCAGGGCTTCGACCTGATGAAGAGCGGCGAGTCGATCCGCTCGGTGGTGCTGTACTAAGCCACACCTGCATGGATGTAGAAAAAAAGTTCTAGACTTCCAAAACTAGATAATTTATTCTACATCCATGAACCCACATCTGCCCTCTCTGCTGCAAGCACTCGTGCCCGCGACCGGCTGGGCGCTGCTGCATTTCGTCTGGCAAGGCTTGCTGATCGGCTGGACCGTCATGCTGGCCATGCACTTGCTGCGCAACGCGCGTCCGCAGACGCGTTACACGGTCGCCTGCGGCGGCATGCTGCTGTGCGCGGCGCTGCCGCTGTCGGCCATCATCGTTTATTTGCTCGACGCTTCCGTCCCGGTTGGTTTTGGCGCCATGCAAACGGTGGCCGTTGGTGCCACCAGCGCCGGCGCCCTGATCGACGATGGCACGCTGGACAATATCAAATCGCTGCTGGGCCGCCAATTGCCGTGGATCGTCGGCCTGTGGCTGGCCGGCGCGGCGCTGATGGCGCTGCGGCTGGCGCTTGGCCTCAAGTGGGTGGCTGAACATACCGGCGCCGGCGACTACACCACCAATCCCTATTGGCAGCGTCGGCTGTCGACGATGGCGTGCCGCTTCGGCATTGAACAGCATGTGCGGCTGGGCGTGTCCGACAAGGTCGACAGCCCGATCACCGCCGGCTGCTGGAAGCCGATCGTGCTGGTGCCGTCGGCGCTGATCACCGGCATGCCGGTCGATCTGCTCGAAGCGCTGCTGGCGCACGAGCTGGCGCACATCAAACGACATGACTATCTGGTCAATCTCCTACAAAGCGTGATCGAGGTCGCGCTGTTCTATCACCCTAGTGTTTGGGCTATTTCGCGCAGGATACGGATCGAGCGGGAACAAATCGCCGACGACCTGGCAGTCGAGATGCTCGGCCAGCCGCACAAGCTGGCGCAAGCCCTGTCGCAACTGGACCAGTTCCAGTTCGATACAACACAACTAGCCCACGCGGCTCATGGAGGAAATCTCATGTCTCGAATCAAACGCCTGCTGCGTCCCGATGTGGAACCGGTCAGCTGGAAAATCGCCATGCCGCTGGCGGGCCTGCTGGCGGCCGGCGCGGTGTTCTATGCCCACGCCGCGCCGCAGCCGGTGGCGCCCGCTGCGCCGCTGGCGCCTGCCGCGGCACCAGCCGCACCAGCCGCAC